>JBEIQE010000012.1:0-79859 GCA_040376705.1 Micavibrio sp. | reverse complement strand
TTTCCCATATTCTTATCCTCCGGCTAACTTATAACCGATAATGGTGCGCCCTCCCAGTGCAGCTAGACAAAAACGCTGGCGCTGGTAGGTTAAGCACCTGATTCTGCTTATTCAACTGCTGGAGCGCCCAATGCCATTCATCGAACTTCTGCTGATGCTGCTCGGTATCTACAAATTCATCGTCATTGTGGCGGTTATCCTCAGCTGGTTGATTGCGTTTAATGTTATCAACACCAGCCATCCGTTCGTGCAGGGTGTTTACCGTTTCTGCCAGTCACTGACCGAGCCGGTGCTCAAGCATATCCGTCAGGTTGCCAAACCGATTAATGGTTTCGACCTCTCACCGGTTATCCTCATCATCGGCATCTGGTTCGTTCAGCGCTGCATTATCTGGTATGTTGTACCTGCTGTTGCCAGCTATCCATGAGCGCTACACTGATTGACGGTAAAGCTATTGCCGCCCGCCTGCGGGTAGGCATCAAGCTTGCCGTTAATCAGTTGGCTCAGGCCCCGGGCCTTGCCACCCTCCTGATTGGCGATATGGCCGCCAGCGCTGTTTATGTGCAGAACAAGCTCAAAGCCTGCAAAGAGGTTGGCATTAACGGCCAGCTGATCAAGCTGCCGGCCAGCGTGAGTGAGGCCGAGCTGTTTGATTGCATCGATACACTGAACCGCGATACCGGTATTCATGGTATTCTCTTGCAGCTGCCCCTGCCCGCGCGGCTGGATGCCCAGCAATTCATCAGCCTGATTGATCCTGCCAAGGATGTGGATGGCCTTGGCCCGGTTAATTACGGGCTAATGGCAGCCGGCCTGCCCGCGCATGTGCCCTGCACGCCCTTGGGCTGCCTTGCGCTTATTAAAAGTGTCCGTCCACAGCTGAGCGGGTTACACGCCGTCGTACTGGGGCGCTCGCGCCTCGTGGGCCGCCCGATGGCTGAGCTGCTGCTACAGCAAAACTGCACCGTCACCATCGCGCATAGCAAAACGCCTGATATTTCTGCCGTAACCCGGCAGGCTGATATTCTGGTCGCCGCCGTTGGCCAGCCTGAGCTGGTGAAGGCCGATTGGGTAAAGCCCGGCGCCACGGTTATTGATGTGGGTATCAACCGCATTAATGGCCAGTTGAAGGGCGATGTTGATTATGCAGCCGTGAGCACAGTGGCCGGCGCTATAACCCCCGTGCCCGGCGGCGTTGGCCCCATGACAGTTGCCATGCTGCTGGCCAATACCGCCCGTAGCGCTTATCGGTATGCTGAGAAACAATACCCACAGGAACTGGCCGCATGATTACCGTTTATTCGCGCAGCGTACGTGGCGTTAGTAAAGTGCAGCATAAGGCTGATACCGCCCTGCCAAACGATGCAGTGTGGATTGATATCGACCGCTGCGATGAAACCGAAATAGCCGATGTCGCCAAACAGCTACGCCTTAAAATACCGGCTCTGCGGGAAGTGCGCCTGCTCGACCAGCGCCAGCAGTATTATGTTGAGCGCAACGCTGTCTTCGTCATGACCCCGATTGTGGTAGGCAGCCAGACCGGCAATCCCACAGCAGGCGTCATGATGTTCATCATCACGCCCAAGGTTGTTGTCACGCTGCGCAAAGCCGAATCCAAGGCGTTGGCCAATTTCGCCGAAAGCCTGAAGGCCTATCCTGAGCTGCTTGATTCATCGGGCAGCGTATTCATTGGCCTTGCCGATGCGATTATCGACCGTCTGGCCGATCTGGGCGAGAAGGTAAGCTACGAGATGGAGCAGGTCAGCCGCCTTGTATTCCTTGAATCACTGCAGCGCTCGAAGTCGCCCGGCCAAGGCACCGCAGATGCGTGGCGTAAAGTGTTACAGGGCCTTGGTAGTACAGCGCGCCTTAACCACCGTATTCTCACCGCGCTTTCGGGTATCGACCGCATGTTCGGCTTCATGCAGCAGCAAACAGGAGCCAGCCTGCTGGGGGCTGAGAATCTGCAGCGCTTGGCCCTGCTGCAAACCGAGGTGGAACATCTTGCAAGCCAATCGGAAAGTCTGGTCAATGAGGCGACCTTCCTGCTCGATGCTATGGTAGGCGCCATTTCAATTGAGCAGAATAACGTGATCAAGGTGTTTTCGATGGTCTCGGTCATCCTGATGCCGCCTACCATGATTGCCAGCATCTACGGTATGAACTTTGTGCATATGCCCGAGCTTAATCAGGTCTGGGCTTACCCTGCAGCCCTTGCCCTTATGCTGGTCTCAGCTATCTTGCCTTGGTGGTGGTTCAAGCGCAGCGGCTGGTTCTGACAAAACCCGCCTATGGCCGCCATAAATAAAATCAATCAAAAACATGTTATTGATTGATTTATTGACAGGCGCAGATGAGTTAAACTCGACCAAGTGAAATAAATGAGGGATTATTCTTGAACTGGCGGCAAAATAGCACCCAGCCTGCACTGGCTGAAACACACCGCAGCATCGCCATACCTGCGGGCGGCAGCCTTTTGCGCAAACTTTTTGCGTTTGCGGGACCCGGCTATCTCGTAGCGGTTGGGTATATGGATCCCGGCAATTGGGCTACCGATATTGCGGGCGGCTCGGCTTTTGGTTACGCGCTACTTTCGGTTATCGTGCTCTCAAACCTTATGGCTATTTTACTACAGGCTCTCGCCCTGCGGCTTGGGATTGTTACACGGCGCGATCTGGCTCAGGCCTGCCGCGACCATTTCAGCAAACCAGTTGGTATCGCCTTATGGGTACTGGCTGAAATTGCAATCATCGCCTGCGATATGGCCGAGGTCATTGGCACCGCAATAGCGCTAAACCTGCTCTTTGGCCTACCGCTTACCTTAGGCGTCTTGGCCTCGGTGCTTACCGCACTAGCCGTACTTATGCTGCAAACCCGCGGATTCAGATACCTTGAGGCGCTTATTGTAAGCTTCATGAGTATTGTTGTGCTGTGCTTTATCTATCAAATCGCGCTGGCTGACCCGGTGATTGCCGATCTGGTAGCTGGCTTTATCCCCACACCCGAAATCATCCAGAACCCGCAGATGCTGTATATCGCCATCGGTATTCTGGGGGCCACAGTCATGCCGCATAACCTCTATCTGCACTCATCCATCGTGCAGACCCGCAGTTATGCCCGTACACCGAAAGGCAAGCGCGAAGCCATCAAGTTCGCGACAATTGATTCAACCATCGCCCTCATGCTCGCACTGTTTGTGAATGCGGCCATTCTTATAGTCGCAGCAGCCACCTTCCATACCACCGGCCATACCGAGATTACCGAAATTCATGAAGCGCACGGTATGCTCGAGCCACTGCTCGGCAGTGCACTGGCCGCCACTGCTTTTGGTGTGGCTTTGCTTTTATGCGGGTTTAACTCAACCCTGACCGCCACGCTGGCGGGGCAGATTGTTATGGAAGGCTTCATCAAGCTCAAGCTAAGCCTGTTCAAGCGCCAACTGATTACGCGCATGCTGGCCATTGTCCCAACCATGCTTGTAACCATAAGCTATGGCGAAAGCGGCACAGCCAGCCTGCTGGTGTTCTCGCAGGTCATTCTCAGTATGCAGCTGCCGTTTGCGGTTATTCCGCTGGTCATGTTCACTTCGCAAAAGAGCAAGATGGGTGAGTTTGTGAGCCCCACGTGGATGAAATACACAGCTATAGGCGTGGCAGGCCTGATTGTGACCCTTAACCTCACTATGCTGTATTACTTCTTCACTGCATAGGATAGCCGTTCTCGTTCAGCTTCCAGTCGGTAAAAGCTTTTTCATACTCATGCTTGACGCCGGGCATGAAACGCCACTGGTTACGGTTATTAAAACGTAGCGCCCGCTGCATCATGGTGAGGTCGAGCCGCCAGGCACCATCTTCACGTACAAAAAACCAGGGGGAGCAGGTGCGCTCAGGAATTGCATAACGCAATACAGCATGGCTGTTATCAGCCATTTTAAGTTCGGCTGCGCCGCAGCTGGCATAGGTTTGCACGATGTTATCCATCTGCGCGGCTGTAACTGTCCAGTTCGCCATCATCTTGCGGCTGGCAGATGAGTAGATGGCCAGATCAGGCCGCGCATCGCGTTTGCGCATAGCCGCAAGATAGGTTGCCACTACCTCCTGAGGCGAGCCTGCACTGGCCACTTCACCCGTACGGCGCTGGTACTGGCCTTCATCATACCCACGGCCAATATTGGCGGCCATCTGCGCACCGCCACCGGCACTTAAACCCTCTTGCTGCCGCGGGTCAAACGCCTCACCAGCCTGCGCCTTGGCCGCACGATTATAAATCAGCTCGATCGTGGCCACGATACCATCGGTCACACGCTTGCTCTGGAAAAAGGGCGCCATCTGCCGCTGCTGAATATAGGCAACAAAGGTATCGGTAAAAATACCCTCAAGCGCCTGGCTGACCTCGATACGCACAGCGTTACTGTCGGGCGCAATCAGCAGAAGCAAGCCGCGCCCGCGGCCACCGAAATCGCCCACCTGTGCCGCCTCAAACTCGCGTACCGCTTCTTTGGCAATATCTACCTGACCGGGCAGCGTAACGGTCACCAGGTCAATCTTGAAATCGGCCAGCAAGGCTGCGCGATACTGGCTGATGAAATTGATCTGCTCAGCACCAAGAATATTGGCCTTATCCATACAAGCGCAGTTGCGCACGGGCTGCTGGGTATTCATGCGCTCATATGAGTGATAAAGGCCAATCGCAGCGCCCATCACAAGCGCAAACAGAATACCCGGCAGATTACGCATATTCGCCTCCCTCAAGAAATGCTCTCTCCGGCCTAAACCGGAGAGAGCCGATTATTCTTACTGACCGAGCTTGACCTGAACCGGCTGCTCATCCGCTGCTGCGGCAGTGAAGTAAGCCTTACGCTGGAAGCCGCCCAGACCCGCCACCAGTGAGCCCGGCATCTTGCGCATGCTGCTATTGAACGCCTCTACGCTCTCGTTAAAGCGCATACGAGCGACGTTGATACGGTTCTCGGTACCCTCAAGCTCGGCCTGCAGCGCCATGAACTGGTCGGCAGAGCGCAGCTCGGGGTAGTTCTCGACCGTTGCCATAAACCCACGCAGGCCCTGGCTGAGTGCACCCTGGCTACGCTCAACCGCGGCAATCGCCTGCTCATCATCCGGCTTAGCGGCAGCCATGGCTTGGTTAGCAGCGGTTTGCTGGCTGGCCAGCTCTTTAAGGGCCTCGCCCACATCGTTACGCTGATCAGTAACTGCTGTCAGTGTTTCGCGCTCATGCTTCATGTAGCTGTCGACCACATTGATAAGGTTGGGCACCAGATCGGCACGGCGCTTATAAGTGCTTTCAACATCGGCCCAGGCGCTATAGACACCCTCTTCTTCCTTCACCAGACCGTTATAAAGGCTGACGAAGAACAGCAAGCCCAGTACCAGCGGCAGTCCGAAGATAACAAAACTGATTGTATTTGATGCACCACGATTCATGGCTCCAACTCCTTCACTTTGATTAATGGTTTGATTGACATCCTGAATGGTGGCAACTGCTGTATCGCCACCACTTGAGTAAATGAGAGCCGCTATGGCCAGCGCCACAACTGTACCGGCGATCAGGCCCATAGGCAGTGGACGATGCGGCACATAAGCTGCTGCAGAGCTGGGATTAGCCGCCTGCCGCAGCACGGCTGCCTGCTCAGGTGTGAGTGTGCCCGACAGGGCCATACGGGAAATGCGATCTTCAGAACTCATTATTGATCTCCTTGATGATGCGGGTTCCTTCTTCCACCGAAACTTCACGGCGCTCGATCTGGGCCAGAATGCTGTCGACCTCTTTGGCGTCCTGCTCACGCAGGCGGGTAAGCTCGAGGATCATCTCATCAACCCTGCGGCGCACCGTGGGATAGCTGAGCTCAAGCTTGACGCCGAGGTCCTTGAGATTGCCGCCGCAGAGGATGAACTCTTCAGCCAGCGCCAGATGGGCAGGCTTGAGGCGGCTCAGGCGCGGGAAACGGAATTTGCCCTCAAGTACGAGGGTGCAGCCCGAGCATTTAAGCTGGCTGCTTTGCAGGGAAGACTGGCAAGAGGGGCAAAGGCGCATAACAACCTCTTTCAATAATTGACTGTGTATATTCACAATATCAATTATCTGGAGGCTGAATGTCAATAAAATTGATATTTAGACATCAAAAAATGAATTAATTAAAAATACACCAGTTGCTGTTTTAAAGAAAATCAACCCCTTAGGCATTGCCGTCCCATACCAGCCGTTTACGGTAGATGGTGGATGGGCTCACGCCCAGCATGACGGCGGCTTTAGGCACATTGCCATCGCAAGCAGTGATGGCCGCCTCTATCGCCTCGCGCTCGACCTGTGCCAGCGGCCTGATGCCCAGCGCGCTGGCATTGCTGAAATCAGTCTTTTTAAAGCCATGCGGACGGGCCCAGCGGCCGCCAACCGGTGCAGGTACCATCTCGGGCGCTACGCGCTCACCATCGTGCAGCACCACGATATTGCGGATGATGTTTTGCAACTGGCGCACATTGCCCGGCCAGTCGTAGCTTTGCAGCATGCGCGCGACTTCGGGCGTAAAGCCGGTAAAGGCCTTTTTCTCTTCGGCTGAATAAGTGGTGAGCAGCGCCAGCGCTATCTCGATCACATCTTCCCCGCGTTCACGCAAAGCAGGCAGCATGATGGGCACCACATGCAGGCGATAATACAAATCTTCCCTAAAACGCCCGGCCTCAACCTCGGCCAACGGATCACGGTTGGTGGCGGTTACAATGCGCACATCCACCTTCTCGGTTTTGCTGCCGCCTACGCGGTTGAACTCGCCCGTCTGCAAAAAGCGCAGCAGCTTGCCCTGCAGGGCCAAATCCATCTCGCAGATTTCATCAAGAAACAACGTGCCGCCATTGGCCAGCATAGCCGCACCCTCGCGGTCGCTGGTGGCGCCGGTGAATGCACCTTTTACATGGCCGAAGACTTCGCTTTCGATCAGGTCTTTGGGAATAGCCGCGCAGTTAAGCGCAATAAAGGGCTTTTGCGCCCTGAGACTGAGCTTATGAATGGCCTGCGCGCAGACCTCCTTACCCGTACCGCTTTCGCCAGTCACAAACACAGTGGCCTTGCTTGAGGCCGCCTGTTCGATCATGCGGTAAACCACCTGCATGGCGGTGGAGTGGCCGATAAATCCCTGGAAGTTGGTGTATTTGCTAAGCATAACCCCACCACCCTGCGCCGGGAGGGTTAATTCCTTGTTAAACATGCCTCAAACAAAACGCCCGGGAAGTTTCCTGCCCGGGCGTCTGTACTTATGCTGAACCTGTTATTCGTTGCGGTTACCGAGGAAACGCAGCAGATAAAGGAACAGGTTGATGAAGTCCATGTAGAGCGTCAACGCACCCATGGTAGCCAGCTTGGCATTACCTTCGTGGCCGTGGCCTTCGCTATAGGCTTCCTTCAGCTTCTGGGTATCCCATGCGGTCAGACCGGTGAAGATGACAACACCGATGACCGAAGTCGCGAAGTAAATCGCGCTCGACTGCATGAAGAGATTAACCACAGACGCGATGATCAGGCCGATCAGACCCATCATCATGAAGTGGCCCATACCGGTCAGGTCGCGCTTGGTGGTGTAACCCCAAAGACTGATACCGGCAAAGGTACCTGCGGTGATGAAGAAGGTACGCGCAATCGACTCATCCGTGTAAACAAGGAAGATAAACGACAGGCTGGCACCCATAAGCGCACTGAACGCCGCAAACAGGGCACGGCCACCGTTAATCGACAGACGGCTTACCGCAGGGCCAAAGAAGAAAGCCATGGCCAGCGGCGAAAACACCACGATATAGCCAAGGATGGTCATGCCACCGCCGGGCGCATACATGGTTTGCAACAGGGCCGGGGTATTGGCGAACAGGTATGAAACCACACCTGTAATCACCAGACCCACAGCCATGAGGTTGTAGATGCTGAGCATATAGCTGCGCAGACCCGCGTCAAAGCTGACGGTGGGGAGTGCGCTGGCGCCTACTCGAGAAAATCCATACTGACTGTCCATATTTCACCCTCCTAGGTGTAGTTTTAATATGAGGTCGATTGCCTGCAGATTCAAGGGAAACCGGACAGGCTAACCCATTGATGTTGTTCGAATTGCGCGATATGTCGCTTCTTGCATGCATTCGCCCTGCCGCATCTGTATAATCCGGCACCTAAGGCTTGTTAAGCACTTTGCGACATACTGCTTTAAAAGACCGACAACCAAAGACACATGGCTGACAAAACACAATCCCTATCCGATATTCACGCCCGTTTTGGCCGTGCGGGCGTTGTTATGCCTGTGTTTTTGCCCACCCCCTTCAGGCAGGCGCACCAGCAGGACGAAGCAGCTTCTACCGCCGAGCTTGATGCCCTGTTTAAGAATGATGCCAGCCTGCTGCACAGCCAGACGGTTGCCGCCTATCTGCAACCGTTTTGCACCACGCCGGCGAATATCAAATCAGTCCTGCCTCATCTTAAAGAGATCTGGCTGCAGGATGGTTTCCTGCCGATTGATGACCTGACCAAACAGCTCATTACCCGCTGCCACCCTGACCTGCCCGAAGCGGCCGTCACCATTCTGCACAAGCAGATCGAGGCCAACTACCGCGAGGTAGAGCCGCTCACTCGCTACGACCGCAAGGAACACGCCCCGCTTACGGTTGGCCTTGGCCATTTATATGGTGTGCTGACCAAGCGCGCCGTAACGCTGGTGCTGGCGGATGACAGCAATCTGGGCGGTCTGACCCAGCATATCGACAAGCTGCTAGCCGCACGCGATGGCCGCGCCCCCGGCCAGACCGAAGAGGGTAGCGAAGCCTTTGAGATTGCCGACCGTGTGTTACGCGCCATGGCTGGTGTGTCGCGCGATGCGCTGCAGGAAGGCATTGTGCAAACCCGCCGTATGGCCAGCCATGCCGACTACCGCAACGGTGGCGATGAAAAGCTGCATCTGGTTACCGGCGTTGCTGCGCCAGACATGCAGCGGATTATCGACGAGCGTATTACCCCGGCGGTTGAGGAACTGACAGCCAGACTGGGCCTGCATGAACACGAACATATTAAAAACCGCGATTTCCGCGTTTATGCCGGTACCAGCACGGCCTATACAGTGGTGCCGCTTAATGCTGCAACCCGCCCGGGAATTGACCTGACTGCGGCTGACCAGACACTGTCGTCCCTCAAGCTTGAAGCGGGCATCCAGCGCCGTGGCCGTGCGCCTATGGGCAGCTTCAACGATTTAAGTGCCAATACCAAACTGCGCGACGAGCTGGTGGCCGAACACGACCAGCCTTTCTCGCTTTATGACACCAACAACCTGGCGCTCGATATGGCCGACCGAATGGTGCGCAAATCTGCCGCCCGCCGTAAAGAGTTTGACGCCCTCGCCAAAGCCAATGGCACCGCCTACGAGCGCGAAGCGCAGGCGCTTGATTATGATTTACCGACTTATGATGCCGAGACCAATACATATGGCTCGACCAACCAGCGCCACCTTGCCCCCTATAACATGAGCCCTGAAACGGCTGGCCGCCTGATCAATCAAATTCTCGAGACCCTGAATCGCGAGCCTTATGCCAAATACCAGCAGCCGCTGCCTAAAGCTCCGGAAGTTGAGCGTGGGGCCGACCGTCCCAACATCCTGTTCGCAACGCCGATCGAACTTGAGGCGATGCGTTTCGACTATAATGTGCAGAAAAACCACCTCAACCTGACAGGTCCACAAACAAAACTTTGCCACCGGATGCTGGCCAGCTTCAGCCCCATCGACCCGCCCACCGGCGCGCTGATGAAAGACGTAATGCCCGGCCTGTTCGGCCGTTTCGCGCGTGATGCCGAGCGTTTGCGCAATTATCTGCGCTCTGACCCGGATGTATGCATCGAGCTGGGCACCCAGCCTGAGAAGGTCACAGCCATAGCCATGGCCGCTGCGCTGCATAATCTTGCTGGCGTGAACAAGCTGCTGGGCAGCAAGAATGCCGATATCATGTTGCGCCACTTTACCGATGAGGTGGTGAAGGGCAGTTTCAAGGCACAGCACATAGGCAGCGATAACCTCGAGATTGGCCATGAAGGTGGCGGCAATCTCATGGTACTGATACGCCCGATCATCAAATCCGGCAAAAGCCTGCAGGCCCTCGATGACAAACTGCTGAGCAAGGTGACCGATGGCATGGCCAAGCGTATGGATAAATGGCGCGGCCAGAAGGTTGCTGCTTTCCTGCGCAAGCATGGCGGCACTGTACCTGATGGCCTTGATGAGAAAATGACCTTTGCCGATATCATCGACCCCAAGCGCAGCACACCCGGCATCAACCTCACCACCACCATCATGTCGCTTACAATATCGCCCGAAAACGGCGTTGCCCCCACTGGTGGCCAGCTGCGCAAGAAACTGGCGGATATGCGTGATGCCAAGATCAACGCCAGCCGCACAGGCAGCGTTACAAACCGCAAGACCTCTGCTAACATCCCTTCATGACCACGCCTGAATTTGCTGCCACCACCGCCAAGCGCATTGAGGGCCTCCTCATGCCCGGCGAAGACGTACGCTATGCCGGCCGCCGCCACTGGCTGAGCTACCAGCGCGCAATTGGCTGCTACTTCCTCACCTTTGTTGGTATTGCCCTGACGCTCATGCTGCGCCATCCGGACGGGCCGGTGTTTGTGTTGTTCAGCTCGGTCACCGCACCGGGCTCGGAGCGTATATTGGCCGAATATGCGGCCGTGCTGTTCTTTGTGCTCGGTACGCTCTCAGCCGTGACGACTGCTGTACTGAACTGGACTCTGATTATGGCGATTACCAGCCGCCGTATTATTCTTCGGATGGGCCTGATTGCCCGCGATACCACCGACCTGCCCTTGAGCAAAATTGATATCGTGATGATTGATCAGGGGATTGTGGACCGCCTGACGGGCGGCGGCACGGTAATTGTGCGCACGGTAAGCGAAGCCACCACCAGCTTTGTGGCCATCCGCCAGCCTACAGCCTTCCGTAATGCCATCATCAGCGCGATGGAAGATGCAGCTGCCGCCAGCCAGAACGGCAACGCCAGCGGCAAGTCGGCCTAACGCATTACCAGAACCGCCACCAGGGTTTGGTAGTTTGTAACGGCGTGCGGGGATCGTTTAAAATTTCGAATGCCGCATCATCAACGCCATTTGTTGCAGTATCGTGTTTGAAGCCAACAATGGCTTGCGCTGTTTCGAGCGGAATATCGAAATAGAAATCAACATCCGCATCTGCGCTGCCCTCTTTGGTCTGCTCGGCGCTCAGGCGCGCGAATATGGCTGCATACTCAGGCGGTAAATTGCCCTTAGCCTCGAGATGCAGCATGCCTTGCTGCGCATCATGCACGAGGCTCCATATCTCCTGCCCATCGCGCCAGCCATAAACGTCTGAGCACATAACGTGCTCTTCTAGCGTGGCGGCCACCATCTCACACCCTTTTGAGATAGCTGGGCTCAGAACCATTGCATGATCGCAGCTGTTGGCAATCAGCACATACCAGCCAGAGGGCAGCATCACGCCCACCATAGGGTAATCGCCATAAAGCCCATGCTTGCCAGTTGGAATAAGACCTAAAGCCTGCTGCAAATCAGCTGGCGATTTGCCTTTAACCGCCAGCCACGCGAGCGAAAAACCCATCGCCTCCTACGCCTTATTCAGGCGGTTTTTGACGAGGTCATCCACCACCGCCGGATCAGCCAGAGTTGAGGTATCACCCAGAGAATCATGCTCGCTTGCGGCAATCTTGCGCAGGATACGGCGCATGATTTTACCCGAACGGGTTTTCGGCAGGCCCGGCGCCCATTGCAGCAAATCGGGTGCGGCAATGGGGCTGATCTCTTTACGCACCCATTTAACCAGCTCAGCGCGCAGCTCATCGCTCGCCACAATACCGGTCTTGAGGGTAACATAGGCATAGATACCCTGCCCCTTGATGTCGTGCGGATAGCCAACAACAGCCGCCTCGGCCACGCTGGCATGCGCTACGAGCGCACTTTCAATTTCGGCGGTGCCAAGGCGGTGACCAGCGACGTTGATCACATCGTCCACACGCCCGGTAATCCAGTAATAACCATCTTCATCGCGGCGTACGCCATCGCCAGTAAAGTACTTGCCCTTATAGGTGCTGAAGTAGGTCTGCTCAAAGCGCGCATGATCGCCATAAATAGTGCGCGACTGGCCGGGCCAGCTGGTGGCAAGGCAAAGGTTACCTTCAACCGCGCCTTCCAGCACTTTGCCCTCAGCATCTACAACCTCGGGCACAACACCAAAGAAGGGCTTGGTGGCCGAGCCAGGCTTGAGATCGATTGCGCCAGCCAGCGGGCTGATGAGAATACCCCCCGTCTCCGTCTGCCACCAGGTATCGACAATCGGGCAGCGTTCATCACCCACTACGCGATAATACCACAGCCATGCTTCGGGATTAATCGGCTCACCGACTGAGCCCATGAGACGCAGTGAGCTGCGCGAGGTTTTTTTAACCGGCGCTTCGCCCTCGCGCATGAGCGCACGAATGGCAGTTGGCGCGGTATAGAAAATATTGACCTGATGTTTATCAATAACCTGCCAGAAGCGCGAAGCATCCGGATAGGTTGGAATACCTTCGAACATGAGCGTTGTGGCGCCATTGGCCAGCGGGCCGTAGACGATATAGCTGTGGCCTGTAACCCAGCCCACATCTGCCGTGCACCAGTAAATATCTCCATCATGATAATCAAACACCAGCTGGTGCGTCATGGCGGCATAAACCAGATATCCGCCCGAGGTATGCAGCACGCCCTTGGGCTTGCCGGTTGAGCCTGATGTGTAGAGGATGAACAAGGGATCCTCGGCGTTCATCACCTCGGCCGGGCAGTCGGCATCCATCTCGGCTACTTCCTCGTGGTACCAGTGATCGCGGCCCTCCTGCCATTCAACCTTGCCACCGGTGCGCTTGACCACCAGCACTGTGGCCACATCTGGACAACCTTTAAGCGCCTCATCGACATTCGCCTTAAGCGGTACATGCTTGCCGCCGCGCACGCCTTCATCTGCTGTAATCACCAGCTTGCTGTTGCAGTCGAGGATACGGTCTTTAAGTGCGCCGGGCGAGAAGCCCCCAAACACGACGCTATGTACAGCGCCAATACGGGCACAGGCAAGCATCGCTACGGCTGCCTCAGGAATCATCGGCATATAAATGGTTACGCAATCACCCTTATCAACACCATGGCCCTTGAGCACATTTGCCAAACGGCACACATCGGCATGCAATTCGCGGTAAGTGATTTTTTTGCTCTCGGCCGGATTATCCCCTTCCCAGATGATAGCGACCTGATCGCCACGCGTGGCGAGGTGCCGGTCGAGGCAATTGGCAGAGACATTGAGCTCACCATCTTCATACCATTTGATGCTAACCGGCGTTTCGAAACTGACATTGCTGATGATGTTGGGCTTCTTCACCCAGTCAACCCGCTTGGCCTGCACGGCCCAGAACATATCCGGTGCATCGACCGAGCCGCGATACATGGCTTTATACTGGTCGGGCTTGATATGTGCGTTCGCCAGAACAGCAGGTTTAATGGGGATGAGATGGTCAGCTGACATGGTTTCCTCTTTTCCTCGCCTCTAACATATTGTTTTTATTAAATTTAACGGCAATTTAAGGAGCAGTCTGGCATAATCATCATGTAAGGCAAGAGGATATCATGTCAACGCCAGAGGACGAGCAGATCAGGCGCATGGGCGCGATGTATGAGGGTGATCACCTGAGTGCACTCGAGCGGCTTGAGTTGATTTGCGGCCACGCGACACCCGGCCAGGGTGCGGATATGACCCGTATGCTTTCGGCCAGCGCCACACAGGCTGGGCGCGCCTTGCAGAAACTGAGCCATGAGCTCGACCCGCCACCTGCAACGCCGGGCCGCACACCCCCTAAAGGCACACTTCCCAGCCCCGCCTGATTGCGCCATACTGCAACCGATTCGTTCACCGGAGTTTGTGTCATGCGCGTTTTTTCTCTCGCCCTCGTCTCTATGCTTACCCTCACCTGCGTGCCTGCCCATGCCGCCCTCGTGTGGAGCGAAACCAATGAACGCGGCACCCCCGTTACCCGCTGGGCCATGGGCGCCAACCTGAACGAGGCTTATGCCGCTGCCAAAGTTGCCGCTGGCCAGCCGCTGAATGTGATCTCAACCTGCCGTAACAGCGGCTACTTTGCTTTTGTTGGCTCCATGGGACAAACCCAGCGCGGCCTCAGCTGTGGCTTTGAAACAGCCGAAGCCGCCCTGCAGGAAGCACGCGCCGAGTGCGAGCTTGAAGGCGGCCGCTGCGATCTCGAGAAAATTGGCCACGATACATCCGTAGCGATTGCCTCAAATGCATCAGAGAGCGGCGTACCAGCCCTGATGTCCGGTATTATCAGCGACAGCACCCCGGGCAACCTATCGCACGCCAACCTCAAGCCGGCTGAGTAATCAGGCTTTATAACCACCCATTTTGCACACCAGCGCCCATTCGGCAGCTGTAACCGGCTGTACGGATAGGCGCGAGAGTTTAACCAGCGCCATATTGGCTAACTTCGGCTCGGCCTTGATGGCCTTGAGCGTAACCGGCTTGGGCATATCCGCCACTGGGGCTACGCCAACTTCTACAAACTTGCCGGTTTCATCGGTCGGGTCAGGATAGGCGGTCTTGATGATTTTCATGATGCCGACAATCTCCAGCCCCTCGTTCGAGTGGTAGAAGAACGCCTGATCACCAATCTTCATGTCCATCATGTTGCGCTTGGCAACGTGGTTGCGCACACCGTCCCAGCCGCCTTTGCCGTCTTTCACCAGCTTTTGCCAGCTGTAGACAAAAGGCTCTGACTTCATCAGCCAATAGGCCATCTACGCCTCCTCTGGACGCAGCGGACGCGCGAGAATACCCGCGATCTGCTGATCGATATCGGCATTATCATTTAAAATCGCATCCACCGCCTGACAGATCGGCATATCAACGCCCATGTCTTCAGCCCGTTTTACAAGACCGCTGGCAGTAAAGCGCCCTTCAGCCAGTTTATGGCCGCCCGCCTCGATATCGGCCAGGCTCTGGCGCTCACCCAGTTTGAAACCCAGCGCATAATTGCGCGACTGCTGCGAGTTGCAGCTTAGCGTAATATCGCCAAGGCCGGATAACCCCATAAGTGTCTCGGGCCGCGCGCCCATGGCTACGCCCAAGCGACGCAACTCGGCCAGACCGCGGGTGATGAGTGCTGCGCGCGCGTTCTCGCCCAAACCGCGGCCCATCGCAATACCGCAGGCAATCGCCAATACGTTTTTAACTGCGCCGCCAAGCTCAACCCCCACCACATCGTTACTGGCATAACACCTGAAACTGCGACCCGAGAGCAACCCGCACAGGCTGGTGGCAAAAGCCAAGTCAGCAGAGGCCAGTGTTACAGCCGTAGGCAAGCCCAGTACCACTTCGCGTGCAAAGGTGGGGCCGGAGAGTACGGCAATTTTGGCCTGCGGGAGCAGGTCACGTGCCAGCTCGCTCATCAGGCGATTGCTGCCGCGCTCAATACCTTTGGCGCAAATCACCACCGGCTGCTGCGGGCGCAAATGCAGCGCGAGCAAAGGGGCTATCGAGCGAATTTCCTGCGCAGGCACCACGAGCAGAATGACATGATTGGCTGCGACCTTACCCAGATCGCCGGTCACATGCGGCATGGGCGCGAGGCGTACGCCGGGCAGATGCTTGGCATTTTCGCCGCGCGAGGCCATGTCCATCAGGCCAGCGTGATCGCGTCCCCAAAGCGCAACACTGCGCCCCGCTCTGCTGGCGGTAACCGCCAAAGCGGTTCCCCATGCACCTGCGCCAATGACACCGATAGAACTTGCGTGTAACGTATCCATGTCGTCAATTTAGACGTTGTGCGGCCTTGCGGCAATGGGAGGTTATGATGCGCTCTGGTATTCGCTTTTTTGCACTGCTTTTGCCGCTTTCCATGCCTGCTTTCGCCGAAGATTATGTCCCTGCCTGCCCCCCTTCGGTTGAGGCGTTCGACCCCGTACCAGCGGCTGGGCAAACACTGAACTGTATGTGCCTTACCCGCCCGGCGGATGAGATATCAGATGTCTGGGGCACAGATATTTATACTGCCGATTCCGATATCTGCTCGGCTGCCCAGCATGCCGGCGCGACCCGCCCCGGCATGAATAACAGCGTACGCCTGAAAGTAATTGCCGGCTGCGATGCATATGAGGGCTCAAGCGCCAACGGCGTAATTACCAGCACCTTCGAGAGCTATAACCGTAGCTTCTTCTTCCCCGGTTATGGTGATAGCAGCGAAGCAGTAAACTGCAAGAATAGCGAAGCGGACCTGCCGCCACCGCCCCCTGCCCAGATTATCGATACTCTCCCGCCACCACCAGCCGCAGCGCCAGAGGCGGAAAAAACAGAGACGCCAGCTTATGTGGCGCCCGAACTGCCACTCGATAACGCAGCCCCGATGCAAGGCACTGGCCTTGGCTGGCATGGTACTGCCAAAGCCAGCAACCATTACGTGGCCGAGTTCGGCGGCGTGAAAGATGTTTATGACGCCGATGTAGCCTATATCCTCAACGGCTCGCGCTATAGCGCTAACGCCAGTATGCTTTATGTAAGCTCTGGCACCGCGTCAGATGGTGGCTGGTTTAAAATTACCACCAGCGGCACCGCGAGTGAGACCGGCGATTTGCAGTATCCCATTGCGCATGTCGATGCCCAGCGCCGTGGCGGACTGACCCTGCCCGGAATCAGTGTAACAGTTACCAAGGTAACCGAGGGCATGACCGCCTCGGGCGAGCGCATTCACCTCTCTGAAACAGCCGATATTACCTTGCCTGATACTATCGTGGGCTCAGCGCCCGATGCCGCAAATCTGCCGCTCAGCGGCGCATGGCGCGATAGCTATACGCCAGCACCTGCCAATGCAGATATCGCCCTCACCTTCAAGCCATGGAGCGCTGAGTGGGACTTGCAGTGCGATGCCAATTGCGTAACCGAATAACAACCTAGCGCTTATGCGCCTGCGTGGGGTCGAGCGGCCAGCGCGGGCGCGGGTGGCCATCATCCTCAGGACCGATACCGGCTTCAAACCGCTCCAGCGCGGCCCAGGCGATCATCGCGGCATTATCACCGCACAAGTTCAGCGGCGGGGCGATGAAGGGCAGATCGCGTTTACGCGCAATTTCCTGCAAGGCAGCCCGCACAGCGCCATTCGCCGCCACACCGCCCGCCACCACAATGGCTTGAGCGCCCACAACGCTATCAAGCGCACGGCGGGTACGGTCGGCCAAAGTATTGGCAATCGCGCTTTGCGTGCCAGCCGCCAGATCACTGATATCCTCAGGCGTAAGCGTGCCCAAACCGACCACCTTATGCCGCACCGCGGTTTTAAGGCCGGAAAACGAGAAATTGAAATTAGGTTGGCCCAACATGGGTTGTGGCAAATCAAAGCGCTTGGCGTTACCGGTTTTAGCAGCGCGTTCGAGCGCTGGGCCACCGGGGTAGCCCAGCCCTAATAGTTTGGCCGATTTATCGAAGCACTCGCCCGCAGCATCATCAAGCGTGGTGCCAAGGCGCTTATACTGCCCCACACCCTCAACCCACAGCAGCTGTGTATGTCCGCCCGAAACAAGCAGCAGCAAGAAGGGATAAGGCACTTTGTCGGTCAGACGTGCAGTAAGCGCATGGCCCTCAAGGTGGTTGATGCCATACCAAGGCTTATTGAGCGCAGCTGCCAGCGCGCGGCCATAGGTAACAGCCACCAACAGCCCGCCGATGAGCCCCGGCCCGGCGGTGGAGGCAATCAGGTCGAGCTCGGATAACTGCACATTGGCGGCTTTAAGCGCCTGCTGGGTGAGAACATCAATCTGCTCGAGATGCGCACGGGCGGCCACTTCGGGCACCACGCCGCCATAAGGACGGTGCGCCTCAAGCTGCGATGCGATGATCGAGCTTAAAACCGTACCATCTGAATTAACAATAGCAGCCGCTGTTTCATCGCAGCTGCTTTCAAGCGCTAAGGCGAGGCTCATCGTTCAGGTGTCACGTCGCGGTAGGTGGCATCAATCACGTTACTGCGGGGTGAATTAAGCACTGCCGAGCGGTCGAACCAATAATGGCCCTTCACTGCGCCTGAAGCCACAAGTACCTGACGCAACAGGCGGCGGATGGGCGGTACCAACAGGATAAGCGCCAGCATATCAGTGGCCAGACCCGGAATAATGAAAAGCATGCCCGCAACCATAATGCAGAAACCATCCCACGCCTCGTCCATGGGCGGCTGACCCGCCTGCAAACGGGTGACAAAACGCTCAGCCGTGGCAAGGCCCTGACGCTGCAAAAGTAAAGTGCCGATGATCATGGAGAGGAAGCACAGTCCAAGGGTGGATAAAAAGCCCAGCAGCGTGATGCAGGCCACCACGGTAACCACCTCAACGAGGGTCAGGATAAAAATGAAAAGACGCAAAGTCATTTGGGAACTTTCGGCCAAGTACTTCCGGAGAATTCGTATACCTGAGTAGGTAGCGCCTTAAGTAGGGAATATCAAACCGCTTTTAAAGCGTCAGGCCGCCGCAGGGTAAAAAACAGATCAGCAACAGGGCAGTTTCGCTGGACATTACCGGCCACTTCGGCAAGTATTATCAAAGGAGTACCCACACCGTGAGCGCCTGGTTCGATATTATCATTTTTGCCGCGATTGCAATTTTTCTGGCCCTGCGTCTGCGCGGTGTGTTGGGCGAGCGCCATGGCGATGAGCAGAAGCGCCCCAACCCCTATGCTTTGCAAACCCCGCCTGCCGAGCAGACCAGCCAGCCGGTTGATGTAATTGATGCGCCGGTTCTGAGTAAACCGCGCAGCAGCAGCGCGCCTGACTCTCTGCAGGGCCGCCTCGATCTCATTGCGCAGGCTGATGCCAACTTTAATGAAAAATCATTCCTGAACGGGGCCAAAGGCGCGTTCCAGATTATTTTGAATGCCTTTGCTACCGAGGAAACCCCCACTCTGCGCCCGCTGCTGAGCGACGATGTATATGACAGCTTTGCTGCTGCCATTCGTGCCCGTCAGGCTGCTAAGGAAAAGCTTGAGACCAAGGTTGTGCGCATCAAGGATGCCGAAATCATCGAGGCCAGCCTTGTAATCAACACGGCGCGCGTTACCGTGCGCATTGTGTCAGACCAGATCCAGTGCACCAAGGACGCCAGCGGTACAGTGGTAGATGGCGATGCCACCCAAAGCCGTGAAGTGCGCGATGTGTGGACCTTTACCCGCAACATGCGCGCGCTCGACCCCAACTGGCACCTCTCCGAGACCAGAAGCGAAGCATAATCTGGGCACAAGCTTGTTTCGCTATGCCTGATTCCATAAACAGCAAACCTGTTATAAGCTGCGGGCATGAAAAAACTTCTGCCTTTAGCTCTGCTGCTGTCGCTTTCTGCCTGCTCGTATTTTGAAGATGACGAGACCGCAGCCCCCGCAGCCGCCGTTGCCACCTATACCCAAGCCCGCTTTAGTGACCTGCCGGGTTATAATGCCGACCATGTTATCGAGGCATTGCCTGCCCTCACCGCATCGTGCAAGCGCCTTGGCGCCATTCCGCCTGACCGTAGCCTGGGGGCAGATGGCCGCATGGGGCTAGCGCGCGACTGGCAGCCCTTCTGCACCGCGCTTAAGAGCGTGACCACTGAAGCCAGCCTGCGCCAGCTGCTCGAGAGCCAGCTGCAGCCATGGGCCGTAAGCGACAACGGCAAGACCGACGGCCTGTTCACCGGCTATTACGAGAGCGAGCTGCGCGGCAGCCTCACGCAGCAGGGGCCGTACCAGACCCCGCTGTACGAGCGCCCGGCTGACCTGATCATGGTTGACCTTGGCGAGTTCAGGGAAGAGCTTAAAGGCCAGCGTATTGCCGGCCGCAACGTGAACGGCCAGCTCAAGCCGTATGAAGACCGCGCGGCGATTACCGGCGGCATGATCAACAGCAAAGTGCTGGTATGGCTGGATGACCCGGTAGATGCCTTCTTCGTGCAGGTGCAGGGCTCGGGCCGTGTAGCACTTGATACGGGTGGCGAACTGCGTATCGGCTATAACGGACAGAACGGGCATATCTATACTGCTATCGGCAAAAACCTGATTGCGCGCGGCGCACTGACGCCAGAGAACGTATCGCTGCAAACCATAAGAGCGTGGCTCAAGGCCAATCCGGCTGAGGCCGATGCACTTATGAACACCAACCGCTCGTACGTGTTCTTCAGCGCTGCAGCCAATAGCGGCGGGCCGATGGGCGCTGCGAATGTACCGCTGACCGAGCAGCGCAGCTTAGCCGTGGATAACCGCTTTATCGGTTATCATGTACCGGTGTGGTTTGATGCGCAAAACCCCTTGGGCGGCCAGCTACAACGGCTACTGGTCGCGCAGGATACGGGCGGCGCCATCAAGGGCGTGGTGCGTGGCGATTTCTTCTGGGGTCATGGCCAGCAGGCCGAGCATGCCGCCGGCCTGATGAAAAGCCGCGGGCGCTACTTTGTACTTCTCCCGACCAGCGTAAGCCCAAATTAATGACGATGTCCTCAAGTAGCGAAGCGGCAGGACTGGACATATGAAACGCAAGAGCCCCGACCGCACCGAGAAAGACATCGAGTTATGGCACAAGGTGGCTACCGGCATTACGCCACTTAAGAAGAAGGTAGCCAAGGTCCTGCCCAAACCGCCGCGCGGGGATGATATCTATATTCCGCCCAGCACTGTAGAAGCACCGCGCCCGCGCCAGCAGCTGAAGGAACTGACAGCGCACCAAAGTGCCGATGTCGACGCGGCCCTGATGAAGCGCCTGCGCAGTGGCGAGCTGCCGATTGCGGGGCGTATTGATTTACACGGTATGACCCGGCATGAGGCCGAAGAAGCGATTACCCGCTTCATCCATTTCAGTTTTCATAATGGCCGACGCTGCGTGCTGGTTATTACCGGCCGCAGCGGCATTTTAAAACCTGCTACTGTACGCTGGCTGAATGAGGCCGCCCTGCGCCCATTCATCATCGCCATCGCGCCTGCCAAAAAACATGGTGGAGATGGCGCTTATTATGTGCTGCTTAAACGGCGTAGGTAGTTAGCGCGAAAATTGTTGCCTAATTCCCGTTAGCCGATAACCTTGCGGTAAGGGAGCCAAACTTATGTCGAAAACCTCACGCCGCCGCACAGGCGAACTCTTACGCAGTCTATTCTCGATCTTAATGAAAGCTCCCGAAGGTGTGCCTGTTAGCGAGGCCTTAAAGACGCTAGCCGACTCTTCAACCATGAGTGAATACGAGCAGGGAAACTACCCAAGCACCGGTACGCGCCGATTTGAAACGATTGTAAGGTGGGGTACTGTTGATTGCAGCAAAGCTGGCTGGATACTCAAGCAACGCGGCGTGTGGTCGGTAACTGATGCGGGCATAGAGGCGCACAAAAAGTTTACTGATCCTGATGCATTTTATGCAGAGGCAGTTAGAATTTATCGAGAATGGCGCCTATCAACTAAAGGCGAGCAGGTAGATGACACAGCATCGCCCCTCTCGGCTGAGGAAGAGATTACAGTTACCAGCGCTGCGATTACATATGAACAGGCCGAAGAACAGTCATGGCAGGAAATTGAAAAATACCTCGCCACGATGCAGCCCTATGAAGTGCAAGAATTGTTTGCCGATTTGCTACGCGCCATGGATTACCATGTAAGCTGGATTGCACCTCCGGGCCGAGATGGCGGTATTGATATTTTGGCGGGCAACGACCCATTAGGCACCAAGCCACCGCGTATTAAAGTGCAGGTAAAACGGCAAATCCAAAAGGTAGCAGTTGATGGCTTACGCTCATTTATCTCGCTGATTGGCGATAAGGATGTTGGCGTATTCTTCTGTACGGGTGGATTTACGCGCGATGCGGAAGAGCATGCGCGTCAACAGGAAAATCGGACAATAACCCTGATTGATCTCGATAAGTTTATTGATCTCTGGGTAAAGAATCACCACAAGCTTGATGACAAAGCAAGGCAACGCCTACCTTTGCGTCCCATCTGGTTTTTAACACTGTAGAACTAACGCCAGTACTCCGCCACCCAGCGAGCGGGGCGCATGAGCTTGCCAAACGGGGTCCAGAACTTGCGGCGGCCATAATTCCAGTTGGTGATCGATTCAGGCGGATTGGGGTCGCCATGGAACACCAGCACCCGGCAACCTTCCGGCAGTCTGGAGGGCAGCAGCAGGCGCAGCGGACGAATGGGCATCGCGTGCTTTACAAAGCTCTTGCACCAGTCAGCCGGCCACCAGTTGGCACCGTCTCTGGCATCGATACGCGCCGTTACATAAATCTGCTCATTACGGTTTTCATCCGCCACTTTATCGGGGTTGGCGTTGTACTCATCGAACACATAACTGTATTTACCCGGCTCAAAGCGGAAGACCGATGAATTGCCTACGCGGCGGTCAGGATGTGTCCAGTTATGGATGATGCAGAACTGGCCGGGCAGATAATCGAAGAACTCATCGAGCGAGCCGGTCACTGCCACATCAAGATCGAGGAACAGGGTGGGGCCGACCAGATTGCCGATGCCCGGGCGGAACAGCGAGATTTTGCGCCATGCCTGAATTTCAGGCCGATTGGGTACGGCGCATTCGGGCAACGGGAAAACTTCGATACCCGCATCCAGCCCTTCGGCGCGCTCGGTAAAGCATACAAAGCGATGCGGACGCTTGAGGTTGCGCGTGACCATACGCTTTAAAACATTCACATACTCGGGGCCGTATTTAGTACCCCATTTCATGCAGATAATATTTACTGGCTCGGTCATATAAGCGTCTTCTGGTTCATGTTGACACGGCGGCGCGGCGGCTTAGGCTGAGCCAAGCGCTGCCCCTGCGGATTAAGCAGGCTGGGCTGGTCGGGGTGTAACATAAAAGCGGTAATACCGGAACCCGGTGCTGCCTTAAAGCCCTGCGCCACAATCCGCTCGCCAAGCACGCTCACTTCTTCAAATGCGCGCAGGGGGCCAGCATCGAGACGCTCGATCAGGCTCTTCACCTTGTAGCCATGCGACGTGCGATAGCCGGGTGGGCGGCGAATGGCATTGATGAGCGAGATACGCACGGCAGAGGGCTGTACATCCTCGCGCTTCATATTGGGCAGCGGGCTCTGAATTTCCTCGAACGCTACAAAGTCGTTACGGATACCAAGCTGGTTAAACTGCTCGAACAGCTGATCGGTGGTGCCGCGATAGGCCACCACACTGGCTTTACCTGCGCGGTTGGACAGCTCGAGCGTGAACTGCGGGGTTGCGCCTGCGGCGGCACTACCGCCATGAACGGCCATGATACGATGAGTTGAAACCTTGACCTGCTTGGCTGCAAAATCGGCCCGCTGCAGATGAACGTATTTGGCGGCTGTTGGCTCGAGCGCCGCAAGATCTGCATCGGTTAAAATCTGGTCATCCATTTCTGCCCGCCCTAGTTTGTAATTGTTTACAGAGCAAGCTAGGCGGAGGGGGGATAGGGAGTCAAGAAACAACCCAAGCCTTCTATTCTCCTAACATAAAAAATGTGATCGCATCTGATGCGGGCAGTCGAAAGACTGGCTGATTTAGATAATCCTGTAGAACCAAATCTTTATGCACAGTCCCGTCTATCTGAATCGTTACGACCCTGGGAGACTGCCTGCTTCTTTGATTACAGCTCATAATGGCTCTGCGTCTGGTGTCTACCTCATATACTACGCCGGAAGCCTTCTGCACCATGGCTACAGGAACCACTCTATCGGCAATCCGGTTAATCTTATGATCAGATGGAGCAAGTCCATTCTGGGTGACATGAGGCCTAATCATAGAGCCGAGCGAGATAGGCATCCCAGCTTCCTCTTTTAGAAAACGCCAAATAGAAGAAATATGTTCCAAGCTAGGCTTTATGGGCAGCGCTGGATTCGATGAATCATCCTGCAAAAGGTTCTGTGGATAAACAATCCCGAACTTACAGGCCATAGCCCAGAAATTGAGCGTCTTGTTTCCTATAAATGTAGTTTGAATACCGAACTGTTTAGAGTCAGCGGATTTATCGGACATGAACAATTTGTAGTCATTCTCTGATGCCATTTCGGCATTAGCCTGCACGAGGCCAACGGGAGAGTTGCCCTCATAAGAGCGTGATGAGAAGTAGAACTCTGCATATTGCTGTAATTCAAATGTATCGGCCCAATAAACATAAGGCACACCAGTTACATGGCTTGGAGCTTGCCCTTTAGACGCGTTATGAGCCCAGTTACACATCGTGTTGGTTTTTAGAAATAAGCCAGACCCGTCGGCTAAAGGTACGCCATACACCGCAGGCGATGCAGTATAGTCAATTCGAACCATCCGCCTTACCTCGTTTCCCACGGTCTTTGGCTCACATTTTATGACTGCGCTCAGTTTAATCGGAGCACCCTGATACTTTAAATCAGCTGTGATACGGATAAATAAATTCGAGTCTGGCAAAGGGCTAGGTATTACCCCTGTTAATAGGCCGACATAAGCCAGAAATAATAAAACAACAGCTAAAGCTGATATTTTACTATACGTAATCATAAGTGCTTACCTGTTGTAGATTAAGCCTTAACGCTGCCAAGGATTATCCTCGACTGAGGCTGTGTCGTCCGGCGCTGGCGGTGCTGCCAGCTCCCATACCTCACGGCCGCCCTTGTTCTCGAGGTAGCTGACCATGGCGGCGACTACGCCGCGGTCGTAGGCCTTGTCAGTCTGGCCCATGATTACACGCACGGCCTCGTCCACACTCATGCCCGAGCGATGAGCACGCGGACTGATGAGCGCTACAAAGGCGTTAGCCACAGCCAAGATACGCGCGTTAAGGATGATGTCATCGCCCACACGGCCATCCGGGAAGCCGGTACCGTCTACGCGTTCAAGAGACTGCTTGAGCGCCTCGACCACCGGACCCTCGAACTCGATACGGCTGACGATCTCGGCCGAGGTGAGCAGAGAATCGCGCACGATCTTAAGCTCGGCCTCATCCAGTGCACCCTGCTTGGTCAGGATATTCGCAGGCACCAGGAGCTTACCGAGGTTGAGCAGCGCGCCCGACATTTCAGCCGCATCGCTGTCGATATCTGAAAGATTCATCTCTTCGGCAATCTGGCGCGAAAGGCGGGCCACGCGGCTTGAGTGCTCGGCGGCATAAGGATCGCGCCGATCAACCACTGCTACCAGTGCATCGACGATACCGCGCAGGGTACGCTCGCGCTTCTCGCGCTCCATCACCACATCGGTGATATCTTCCTCCACAATCAGCGTACCGCGTGTAGGGGCCTGGCCGGGGCCAGCGCTATGATCTTCAAGCGGGATGTGCTGGGTCTGCACCACCTTGAAGCGTTCACCCTCTTCATCAAGCAATACGCGATCGACTGTAATAACCGCCTTGTTTGAAAGGCTGGCTTCCTGCGCGCGCTTGGCAAAGCGGCGGGCGGTATCCGGCCCAACTGCAGCGGCGAGCGGCTTGCCGATAAGGTCATCGCTGGTAGTTTCCATATCCTTGGCCAGCGTGGCATTGGCAAAGCGCACGCGGCCTTCAGTATCCGAAATCAGAATATGGTTGCGCTGGCTGTCGGTCACCATGCGCAGCAGCTTGCTCTGGAACTCGAAACGACGAGCGAGGCCTGCATACTCAATAGCCTTCTGGGCAGCAATACGCGCCGCACCATGGCGCCAGGCGGCATACAAGAAGCCGAGCACGAGGAACAGCAGGGCCGCGAAGATGGCAACCTGATAGGTCAGACGGCGATCACTATCCGACAGCGCTTCCTTATGGCCAGCCTGATATGAAAGTACCCAAGGCGTGCCCTCAACCCGGCGGCTCACGGCGATGGTAGCTACATCCGCATAATTCTTGCCCTCGGCATAGGTGCCGGGGGCGCTCATGGCCATGGCTTCGACCAGACCCTTGCTATCAAGACCAAGGCTGGGCTCGAGCGCGCCTTTTCCTTCAACCGGCGAAAGCACCTGCACCGCGCCCTCATTCTTGCGCAGCAGCACAGACTCGCCACTGGTAAGCATGGCGCCCGGCTGTTCCAGTAATGGCCACAGCTCAAGCGCAACCGGCTTAACGCCAATGACCAAACCAATACGGCTGTCTTCATCTTCGGCACCATTCAAGCCAAACACCGGCTGGGCGAAACCGATATAAACATTGCCGTCTTGGCCCTTGAACAGGTCGATCAGGCGGTCACCACCGACTTTGTAATTCTGTACATAATTGACCAGCTCGGGCTGCGTAGCGGGATAGAGGCCGGCTGACACCAGCACTTCACCCGACTTGCTGACAATCGCTACACCGCTTTGGCTGGTAGGGGGCAGATTGGCGGGCACATCGCTGCTCACCGGCTCGGGCGGCAGGTAGCCATTATCCCGCGCGAGGCTGGCCATCCAGTTACGCAGGTAACCGCGGCTGCCAAGGTCGAGGTCGGCCGAGGGTTCGAGAATTTGGGTTACGGACAGGCGCACATCGGTATCAGCCGCAAAACGCGAGAGCGGCATTTGCTGCTGCTGCACCCAACCTGCAATAGCGCCCGCGCGTACCTGCGCCACACCGCCCAGGGTTTGCTGCCAGGTGAGCAGGGTGTTCTGACGCTGGCTGACCCAGTAATTGACGATGAGGAGGAAACCGACAATGGCAACGCTGATGAGCACTGCAAGGCCAATGGCGTAAGGCTTCTTGGGCACTTCCGTGCTTTTCAGAACGTCTTCAGGAGCCAGAGAGAAAGTCATGAGAGCCTCGTCAATATTGCAACACATTTAACGCAAATCTGGCACAGCCGGGTTTTATCCTGCACAGAGTTTGCGGCAGGCCTGAGGATGCGGCTTTTTCGGCCTATTGTAAACCAAGGCTTAAGGCCGCAGAGCGAGAATGGGGTATGGCCCGTGTCCTACCTGCCATAGCCCTGTGGCTAGCTCTGCTGGCCGGATTCACTCCGGCATGGGCGGAGCCTACCCAGATTTCCAGCCAGAATACTCAAGCGTCGCGCGCCATCCCACCGCTTTTCAACACCACCGAAATTCGCTCGCCCAATCTGGCCAGCTTCACCAACTGGACCGGCATGCTGAGCCGCTTCAACAAGAGCAAAGATCTGGCAAGCGGGATGTGCGCAACCGCCAGCAACGGCAGCCGCAATGGCGGTCTGTGCGAATGGGATGAATGGCAGAAAATCGTGCAAAGTCTGCGTGGTTTGCCCCCACAGCAGCAGCTTATTCGCGTGAATGACGAGATGAACAAGCGCCGCTACATCCTCGACCGCGTGAACTGGGGTATGGAAGATTACTGGCAGACGGTGTTCGAATTCATCCGCAAGAACGGCGATTGCGAAGATTATGCGATTGCCAAATACGTCACCCTGCGCGCTTTGGGCTGGGACGCCGACCAACTGCGTATTGTCATCGTGCGCGATAACAAGCTCAACCTGAACCATGCCATTCTGGCGGCCTATACGGATGAGGGGCTGTTCATTGGCGACAACCAGATCAGCGGGCTTGCCCTAGCGTCAAGCATCAGGCACTACAAAGCCATCTATTCCATCAACGAAAATTCCTGGTGGCTTCATCGCGCAGCCCGTTGATTTTAAATACATATTCTCCTTAACTATAAAATCTTATCGTTTTGATAACTGCCTAAATGTTATGCTTTCTATAGCGTTAATATTTACGGATATTGAATGCCCAAGATCGACGTTACCTATGCCACTCATGTTCAGCAAAGGCTGGCGGTTGCGCTCGACGTTTACAAAGACATCAGTACCGAAGAACTGCCGGGCGGCTGGCGCCGCAGCTTCGATAACTCCTCCATGCAGGGCAATCAGGGCGGTTTGTTTGCCGCCGTCTATGAGCGTCAGGTCAGCGACAATCCTGAATACATGATCGCCTTCCGCGGCTTTGATGGCCTCAAGGATATTGATGATATCGCCCGCATCAAACTAGGCGGGTTGCCGGGGCAGGTCTTCAACGCCCTCGCCTTTAGCCGCACCATGGCCGATGCACATGGCGTGCCCATGGCCGAGATTGAATATGTAGGCCACTCGCTGGGTGGCTACCTCGCGCGCGCTGTGGGCGTGATCGCGCAGTCCGACAACATTCAGGCCTTCAACAGCCCCGGCCTGTACCGCAAGGACCTAGAGCCGCTCTCCGAGCTGCGCCGCAGCGTGAATGCACAAGCACCGGATGTAACCGCTGCCGAAATTGAGCAGCGCACCCAGAACCTCGATTCAGAGAGCGACTTCGCCGCGCTGTTCGGCCCGCTGCGCGGCCAGACCACCACAGTACCGACCGAGAGCAAACACCACAGCCTGAGTACCTTATGGAATGCCATGAGTGAATTGGTGAACGGCAATACACCCGCAGCGCCTGCAGCACCCACCGCTGCAGTTGCCATGGCCACACCGCGCCCAACCGGCTACCGCAACGCCATGGCGTTTGGCTAAAACCCTCATCTTTCACTATTTGTGACAGTTTATACCGCAGCACGACATGCGCTGGATTTGCTCTATAGAATTTATTAACTTGTGTTAAACTATTCTAACCTAACGAAATAAGGTCAGCACTCAGGAAGTTCTATGAGCGATACATCGGCCAGTAACCCCCAGAAACCAGATTCCGTCCTGCGGGCCCCCTCAGCTGAGTATGCCCTGTACGATTATGCCGAGCGCCTTGATAAACACCGCCGCGGCCGCGTTGCCATTCATATCCACCTCTCCAAGCTGCAGCCGCATAACCGCCGCGAACACCACATCCGCATCGCGACCAATACCTTCGAGAGTCTGGTCAAGTTCTTTGACGGCCAGCTGTTCGTGCTCAAGAACAACGACATCATCTTCGTAGCGCGCGATGTACCGGTCGAAAAAATCGACGATGCTGTGCTGCGCTTGCGCTATCTCTTCTCCGAAGACCCACTGGCGCAATATGCCGACCAGGAAGCCGGCGATGTGGGCTTCTGCACCTGGTATCTGCTCGAGCGCGACTATCCGCGCTTCCTGGCTCTCGCCCGCCATTATTATGAACGCTCGATGGTCGTAAATGCCGAAAAGCGTTTGAAGGAAGCTTCAACCGGCCTGCCGCAGAACGAGCGCAAGCCCGCAACACCCGCCCAAATCGGCAAGCTTGAAGAAGCCCTCATGCATACCGATCTGGCTAATGTTGTGCGTAACCAGCCGGTTTGCGCTTATGCCATCGGCATTCCGCCCAAAGCGATTTTCCACGAGATGTATGTCTCGATTGCCGAGCTTGAGGAAGCGCTGATGCCCGGCATCTCGCTTACATCAAACCGCTGGCTGTTCCAGTACCTCACCCTCACGCTTGATAAGCGCATGCTCACGCATCTTGAGCGCGAGAACCAGAACCTCGAGCGCGCTTTCTCGATCAACCTTAATACCGCCACCGTGCTCTCGCCCGAGTTCCACCGGTTTGACCAGAACATCTCGTCCAACCTGCGTGGCCGCTTGGTCATCGAGTTACAGAAGATGGATGTGTTTGCCGATATGGGCGCCTATCTGTTTGCGCGCGACTACCTGCATGACCGTGGCTACCGCGTATGCATGGACGGTCTTACCCATTTGACTCTGCCCTATATGGATCGCGACCGTCTGGGCCTTGATATGATGAAGATGTACTGGTCGCCCGAGCTGGTGAGCCTGCAGAACAGCGATACCTTTGCACGCCTGCGCGATAACGTGGGCTCTGGCGGGCCAACCCGCATCATCCTCACCCGCTGCGATAATGAAGATGCGATCCAGATTGGCCAGAGCATGGGCATCAATATGTTCCAGGGCCGCGCGATGGATAACATCCTCGCCAACCACACGGTTGTATACGACAACCGCCAGCCCAAACCGCCGCCACGCGACTAGCTAAAACCTGAGTGATTTACTCTTGAGACCAAGTGCGTCTGACATGCGCAGGCAGAACATCTTTGCCTCACGTACGTCATCAAGCGGCAATTCGGCTTTGACGCCACTTTCAATTCGCTGACTCCAGATCAGGGCTAATTGTGCCGCCTCTTTGGCGGTTGAGCCCATACCGGCGGCCTGTGGTACCGCCCAGAGAATACGCTGATCAGCCGGCGTGAGCTTGCCCGGCCAGTTTTGCGCAGCTGTGGCCAGCATGCGACTGAACTCACGCGCCGGGCGGTCTTGCACCGGCTGCTTGAGTGTTACTGCCGCCAGGCCCACAGCCGCATGAGCTGCCAATATGCAATCAGCGGCTAGGTTTTGCTGCGGGCGAGTTGCGGCCATGATAATTCCTGCTTTTTAATAAAGTAACTAAAGGCGCGCAGCACTTTGCGCAGCAAGTGCAGGGGCCATACGAACAGCCGCTTTGGGGCTGTTATCAGCCACACGCAGACACAGACTGATCAGATATTTATATTCATTCTTAGGCGGCTGCGAGCGCAGCGCGATATTAAACCGCTCAGCAGTAAAACCTGCAAACTCGCGAATGGCCTCGGCTGAAACACCAGTGCCGCCTAAAGTTGAAAGGCGCAGAGTATTCAGCAGCGGCGCGCTTTCAGATGGCGGGGTGATGGGCAGCGATGCGGTTTTAAGGCGCCCCATCAGCTCGGTTACGGCAGGAACAGGTGTACTGCGATCGCTGTAAAATCTGCCAAGATCATCGGCTGCGGCAGTAGCCAGCAATATCAGATCATAGTTTTTATACAGCGCAGCAGACATTAGTCCTCCAGACCTTCCGAGTTATCCTTGGGTGCGTGCTTGGCCAGAATACGCTGCAGCGTGCGGCGATGCATTTTAAGGCGGCGCGCAGTTTCCGAAACATTGCGATCGCACTGCTCGAACACACGGTTGATGTGCTCCCAGCGGACACGGTCGGCTGACATCGGGTTCTCAGGCGGCGGCGGCATGGTGCTGCCATTGGCCAGCAGGGCCTGCTCTACGGCATCAGCATCAGTAGGCTTCGACAGATAGTCAACCGCACCAGCCTTAACAGCAGCAACAGCAGTGGTGATGTTGCCGTAACCGGTGAGCATGACAATACGGCAGGCGGCATTGGCCTTGCGCACGGCCTCGACCACATCAAGGCCCGAGCCATCAGTCAGACGCAAGTCGAGTACGGCGAAGACGGGGGGCGATTTTTTGGCGACATCGATACCCTGAGCGACGGTGCCAACGGCCACCACATCGAAACCGCGCTTTTCCATGGCGCGGGCAAGGCGCTGGCGGAACACGGTGTCGTCATCAACGATCAGCAGGCTGCGCGCAGGATCGCCCGAGAAGCTGAGCTTCTCTTCGGCAGGGGCAGAAGAGGCGGGGGGCGGTGTCATTTCAGGCATGCTCATGTGAATTTCCTTTATCGAACAATGTGGACCGACGGGGCCATGTCATAGTGATACGCGCGCCACCCTCACGTCTGTTGGTGAAATTTAGTCGCGCCCCGGTGCGTTCCAGCAAGGTCTTGGCGATGAAGATACCCAAACCCATATGGCCAGCGCCAGCACTATCGCGTGTCGATATATAGGGCTCGCCGATCTTGGTTAGCAAGCCCGCCGAGAAGCCGGGACCGTCATCCTCTATGATAATGCTCACTTTTTCAGCATCCCACGCCACATTAACAAGCACTTCCTTACGCGCAAACTGGAACGCATTCTGAATAAAATTACCTAGGCCATGGATGAGTTCAGGGCGCCTGCGCACCATTAACGCTCCATCCGGCGAGGGGGTGGATGTGACATTTAGCGCAATCCCGATCAGGCAGTGCGGACCACCCGCCTCCTCCACCAGTGCCAGCAGCGGCAGCACACGGTAGGGATCGCCACCCTCGGTAGCGGGTTTGCGCGAAAAGTCGGCCAGCACCTGGCGGCAGCGCTCGGCCTGGCTGACCAGCAGCTCGACGTCTTCACGGATTTCGGAATCTTTGGGCACTTCACGCAGCAGCTCTTTTGAGACCAGCGAGATCGTGGCCAGCGGTGTACCCAGCTCATGCGCGACAGCGGCAGCCATAGCCCCCATGGCGGTCATCTGGTTGGCGCCAGCCAGCTCGGCCTGTGTGGCGTTCAACGCGCGGCGCATACGGCGGCCTTCGCGCGCCACGCTCCACGAGTAAGTCGCGATAAACAGCGCCGAGAGTGAAAGCGCAAAGCACACCACCCAGCCATACTGCTTGGGCAGGAACATGACGTTGTTGAACGACCATGGCAACGGCAGATGCCAGATGGCATTGAGAATAAGGCAGAACAGCGTGAGCGCTGCCAAACCCGCCACTGCCCAGAAGCGCAGCATGCTGGCCGCCATGGCCACCGGCGTGATGAGGAAGATGGCAAACGGATTATCCATACCGCCGGTGAGAAACAACAGGAGCGAGAGCTGCAAAATATCGAACGCGAAATAGAGTGCTGCCTCATGCGTATAAAGGCGGCTGCGCACGCGGCGATGCAGGTTGGCGGCGATATTCAACACAAGCCCGGCACAGGCGGTGGCCATACAGGCGCCGAATGGAATATTCCCCTGAATAAAGTAGTAGCAATACAGAATGGCAATAAACTGTCCGGAAATATTGATCCAGCGCAGGGTGATGAGCGAACGCGCAGTGACTACGCCTTCGGTGGCGGCATCGGTCTCGATTGCGCTCAGCAGTGTATTGTCGGTTTCAGGCATGGTCTTTCCATATAATACGGCCTCAGGTATAACATAATTCATGTCTGATGAAGCCATCCTTGTGCGCGACCTGGTGAAGCGGTTTGGTACTGTTAACGCAGTAGACGGCATCTCCATAAGCATGCCGAAAGGTAGCTGCTGGGCGCTTTTGGGCGGTAATGGTGCCGGTAAAACCACCTCGCTGGCCATGATGCTGGGGCTGGTAACACCCACCTCAGGCCAGATGCTGATGCTCGGGCACGATATGGCAACCGACCGGTTTGCAGCGCTGGCCAAAATGAATTTTACCAGCCCGTATGTGGACCTGCCGCATAGTCTCACTGTATGGCAGAACCTCGATTTTTATGCGCGGCTGTATAGCGTGAAGAACCGTAAAGCCCATCTTGAAGAGCTGCTCGAAACTTTTGATCTCGCCAAGCTGCGCGACCGCACTGCAGGCAAACTCTCAGCCGGACAAAAAACCCGTCTGGGCCTGGCCAAAGCACTGGTGAACAAGCCTGAGCTGCTACTGCTTGATGAACCCACCGCCTCGCTCGACCCTGATACCGGGGATAAGCTGCGCAGCGCGCTGGAGAAATATCGGCGTGACACAGGGGCGTCCATCCTCATGGCCTCGCATAACATGCAAGAGGTTGAGCGCATGTGCGATCATGTGCTGATGATGAAGCAGGGCAAGATCGTGGATAGCGGCAGCCCCACTGATCTGGTAGCCCGCTATGGCCGGGCCAACCTTGAAGCCGTCTTCCTCGCCATCGCCCGCGGCGAAGATGAAGAATTGCGGGAGACAGCGCCATGACAGGATCGCTTGGCCGCATTGGCGCCATCGTCATGCGTCACTGGTATTTGCTCAACAAGCCCAGCCCGCGCCTGATTGAGCTTTTCATGTGGCCTACTATTGAGCTGATGATCTGGGGCTTTATGTGCCTTTACCTCACCAGCTTGGGCTCAAACGTGCCGCTAGTTGGCCAGATGGCCTTAACCGGCGCCACGTTATGGATGGTTTTTGCCCGTGGGCAGGCCACCATTTTAATCTCGTTCCTTGAGGAAATTTGGTCACGCAACCTCGGCCATGTTTTTGTGAGCCCGATTACTGCAACCGAATTTACACTAGGCGTACTGGTGGTCGCTGCACTACGCAGCCTTGTGGGCCTGCTGGTGGCAACTGCTCTGACCATTGTATTTTTCGATAGTACGATCCTGAACATGGGCCCCATGCTGGTCTTACATTGGGGCCTGTTAATGGCCATGAGCGCATCTCTTGGCATCATCAACATGGGCCTGATGCTTCGTCATGGCCCCAGTGCTGAATGGCTGATGTGGATGTTTGCCTTTGTACTTTTACCGTTCAGCTGCGCCTATTACCCGCTAACCGTATTACCTGACTGGCTGCAACCTGTTGCACAGGCCTTACCGATGACGCATGTATTTGAATCAATGCGCAGTATCATGGCCACCGGGCAGGCCGATTCCAGTCATCTGCTTATTGCATCTGCTCTTACGGTTTTCTTTATCGCCCTGAGCGCGGTTATTCTGGTTCGCAGCCTTAGCTACGCCCGCAAGAATGCCAGCTTTGTGCAGCAGGGTGAGTAGTTTGATTTAAGCCAATAGCGAGAGGCTACGCAGCCGTACAAGACCCAGCGCACCGGCAAGACCGGCTTTATCGGCCAAGTCAGGCTCGAGGGCTCTGGCTGATGCACAGTGTAATGTTGCCTCACCGCTCATGCGCGCCAATACGGCTGCTGCAGCTTCAGCCGCCAAACCGTCAAGCAACACCGGCACCTTAGCCAACCGCGCCGCAAGAATGGCGCCCAGCATGGCGCAGGTCTCAAGCCCGCCGTGCTGGGCTAATGTCGCCAGCGCGTCATCACTCTTGGGCAAGGCTTCGAGCAGGGCTTTATGTGCAGCTTCGCCGCCCGCACCAACGCCTGCCAGTGCCAGCAGGTGCAAGCCGGGCTCAACTGCCATCATACCGTAAGCCATGGCATGGGCAGCTGCATCAAGCGCCAGTGCAGGGCCTTGGGTGTAATCAGCCGTGGGTGTATCGAGATCGAGCTCATACAAACGCAAATCTGCATCCGCCTGCTGCAAGATGCGTACGACTGCGTCATCAGCACCCGCGAGAGGCGCGATCAGCGCACGCGTATCGGCACCGCTGGTGGGCGAGCAGCCATGCGCGGCAGCGTAAACGGCCAAACGGATACGATCGACATTCGGCTTGCCGCCCTGCGCCCGTGCCAGCCACAACAGCCAGTCACCCGCGCGGCCATAGCCTGCGGTATCCGGCAGGACTACGGGGTCCATCTTGGGCAGGCCCTTAACGAGATTATGGATCTCATGAATGGAGATAGCGTCCTGTGCGGCCTGTGCGCTCATGTGAATTTACCTGTGTTGATGAAGTTGACCGTGGCCTTAATAGCCTTGCGATTGACGGAAAGGAAGGAGTGATTGGCCTCAACTTCCATATAATCCTGCATACCGTCGATCTTGGCGCTGCTGACCTCAACCGTGCCATCATGCGGCACATCGCCAAAGGTGCTGCGGTTGATCCAAGAGACAGGGTTGAACGGGCTGAAGCTCTCAACTCCGGCAATAATGCCAATCTCCATCTTCGGGATCGGCAGTCTGACATAAACCGGCGAGCCGGATTTAAGATCGCGGATGATGGGCTGGTTCAGCGGCCCGCGGTTAAACAGCCAGCCATGCTTGTTGATCATGCTGGCGCCCTGATTGGGCGTGCCCATCATGACCAAACGGCCAAGTGGCAGATTATGCTCGCTACCCAGCACACCGCGCAGCATGAGCCCGCCTAGCGAGTGGCCCACGCCATGCACTTTTTTGTAGCCGGTGAGTTCGCTAAACCGTGCACGCAGGCGGCCGATTTGCGCTTCCATACCACCCTTAACGCTCAGGTAGCCCCAATCAGCCACGGCATAGCCCTGCTGCTTGAGTGCGCGCGAGACCATGAACATGCTGTAGGGCGTGCGCCCCAGCCCGTGCAGAACGAGAACCACTTCTTCGTTTTTCATGTGGCAAAACTAGAACATTGCATATTCTGATGCAAATTCTGTTTTTGTTCTTATATTGTGCTCATGAGCGATGAAGCCCTCCTGCCCAATATAACCACCGCCTCGCCCCGCGCTCTGGTGCTGAGCGGCGAGAGCGCTGTGGTGGTTACGCATGATGGCGAGATTGAAACCCTTAAGCTTTCGCAAGCCAGAGGTCTGGCCGAAACCACGCCCATGCTGGTGTGTCATGCCCGCCTGACCGGCGCACGCCTGGGCGCTGTGCCTGCACTGGCGCTTGATATTCTCGAGCTGTTTGCCTTTGTGCGCCCGGCGCAATTTACCGTACCCACGCCCAAGGGCTTGGCGCAAAGCCTTGAGCTGCCCGCACCCGAGGATGCTGAAAGCGAAGCACTGGTTCTCTGGCAAGCACAGGCGGCACTACTGGCCGAACTCTCGGCGCTTGATCGCGAACAGACCGAACGTGCCGCCGCCATAGCCAGCCAGATGGCCAAAGGCGGCTGGCGCTGGTCGGGCAATGTGCTGCAGGCGCTTGGCTTCCCGCCACATGAGCAGGACACCCTCAAGGCATTAGCCAGCTGGAGCCTGATGCCGGAGTGGGAGGACATTGCGCCAGATGAAGCCGGTAGTGCAGGTATTGATGCCAGCGAAGCACGGCAGAGACTGGCCGATGTACTCGGCAAATCCAAACAGACCGAGCCGCGCCCGCAGCAGAGCGATTATGCCAGCGCCCTAAGCGCTGCCTTTAGCGATGATGGCGGTACGGTGCTGGCCGAAGCAGGCACCGGCGTTGGCAAAACATTGGGATACCTCGCGCCCGCAAGTGTTTGGGCCGAGCGGAATAACGGTGCCGTGTGGCTCTCGACCTATACCCGTAATTTACAGCGCCAGATTGAAAGCGAGACCCAGCGTATATACCCAGACAACAAACAGCAGGTGGTTATCCGCAAAGGCCGCGAGAATTACCTGTGCTTGCTGAACTATGAAGATGCGGTGCGCGCCAGCTTTGTGAATCACGCTGCACTGATTACCGTAGGCCTGATCGCACGCTGGCTTGAGGCGACTAAAGACGGCGATATTAAAGGCGGAGATATGCCCGGCTGGCTGCCCGACCTGATTGGCCGCCAGCGTACATACTTTATGGCGGACCGCCGCGGCGAGTGCCTACACGGTGGCTGTGTGCATTATAAAAAATGCTTTATTGAGCGTAGCGTCCGCCAAGCCCGTACCGCCAAGCTGGTGATTGCCAATCACGCCCTGCTCATGAGTGCGGCTGCGGCTGGCGGTATTGATGAGCAATTCCCGCCCACACGCTTTGTGTTCGATGAAGGCCACCACTTATTTCACGCCGCAGACAGCGCCTTTGGTAGTGACCTGACCGGCGCTGCAGGTTACGACCTGCGCCGCTGGCTGCTGGGGGGCGAAGGCCGCAGCAAGGGCCGTGTGCGCGGCCTCTCCAAACGCGCCGAACCTGTGCTGCCGGATGGCGATAAAGGCCCGGCGTTACTTGATGCCATCAAACAGCAGGCACTGGTTTTGCCCGGCGAGGGTTGGCGCCAACGGATTGAGGAAGGCGAGCCGCGCGGGCTATACGAACAATTCCTGCTCGGCCTGCGTGCCTATGTAAACGCCAAGAACAGTGAAGAAGACCGCAGCTACAGTATCGAGACCGATATTACAGCGCCGCCGCCCGAGCTGCTGGCCGAAGCGGATAAGCTGCGCGCCATACTTAAAGAACTGGCCGAAACGGTCACGCGTCTGCGCGTGCTTATTCTCAATCGCCTTGAAAAAGAAGAGAACCTTGAAGGCGAAATCCGCCGCCGGATAGAGCCCTTGGGCCGCACCCTGCAAAGCTATGTGATTGACCAGATCGAGGCGTGGAGCAGCATGCTCGAAGGCCTGCACACGCAAACCCCGCCTGAGTTTGTTGATTGGCTGGGCATTGAGCGGATTGATGGCAATGATGTTGATGTTGGTTTCTATCGCCGCTGGCTTGACCCCACCAAGCCGTTTGCTCTCGCCATGCAGCTGCAGGCCAAAGGCATGGTTATTACATCTGCCACACTGACCGACTCATCGCTCGATAACGAAGCCGCGTGGCAAATTGCCGAGGCCGAAACCGGCACCGTGCATCTCGATAAACCCGCAATCCGTGCGAAAGTCCCCTCACCGTTCAACTATGCGCAGCAAACCCGCGTGCTGGTGGTGACCGATGTACCGCAAAAGGATGATACGGCGGTGGCTAATGCCTACCGTGAGCTGTTCCTAGCCTCAGGCGGTGGTGCACTGGGTTTGTTTACAGCGATTGAGCGCCTGAAACGCACACACCGCGCACTTATGAAACCATTGGCCGCAGCGCAGCTGCCGCTTTACGCCCAGCATGTCGATGGGCTCGACCCGCATACGCTGATTGATATCTTCAGAGCCGAAGGCAACGCCTGTTTGCTCGGTACCGATGCCGTACGTGATGGTGTGGATGTGCCCGGCCGCGCCCTGCGCCTCATTGTATTTGACCGCATCCCGTGGCCGCGTACCGACCTGCTGCTCAAAGCCCGCAAAGCTGCCATGGGCGGGGTTGATTATACCGAGCGCCTCACCCGCCAGAAGCTGCGCCAGGCCTTTGGCCGCCTTATCAGGCGTGCGGATGATCATGGTGTTTTCGTGCTGCTCAGCCCGCTGCCCAGCCGTTTGGCCTCGGCTTTTCCGGGAGTTACGCCTGAGCGCGTGACGCTGGCCGAGGCGGTTGAAATCAGCCGCAGCTTCCTGACCCCCGTCTAGAGTTCTAGACAAAGCTGTAGTGTTTAAGCCATTGTGTATCCGCTCAGCCGGAGGCCATCATGCAATACGCCATCACAATCATCTCGCTCATGGTGCAGGCATTTTTCTTCTGGCATGCCTCAACCAAAATGAGCTGCTGTGCTGACCGCTGGGTGCTGTACGTGCTGATGATTCCGGTCGTCGGCCCCGCCCTCTACTTCTTTATGGTGTATCTGCCCATGGAGCTGCAGGCCAAGCAGAAGATTGGTTTGCAGCAGATGGCGATTAACCTGATCGACCCCAAGCGCGCCCTGCGCGAGGCTAACCGCGCTTATAATGCCACCCCAACACCCGATAATGCCCATCGCCTTGCACAAGTGCTGCTGCGCAACGGCGATGGCCAAGGAGCTGAGGCCCTGCTGCAGGGTGTACTCACACAAATTGGCGAGCGCGACCCGCGCGTACTGGTTGATCTGGCGGATGCGTTGCGCCTTCAAGGCAAGCTCAGCCCCGCACTGAGCCTGCTTGATGAAGCCCTCGCGCAGGCCAACCTTGATAGTAAGCAGGCCGAGCTGATGCTGGCCCGTGGCCGGGTGCTCGAAGAGATGGGCCGCATAGCCCCCGCCAGCGAAAGCTATCGTGCAGCGGCCGAGCGTATGGGCGGCGAAGAGGCACGCTGCCGCCTTGCAGGAACGCTCATCAAACTGGGGCAGAATAACGAGGCCGAGCGCATTCTGGCCGAGGTGCAAAAGCGCCTTGATGTGGCGCCAATCCATTATCGCAGCCAGCAGGCAGTATGGATTAAAGAGTGCAAGGCTTTACGCAAAAACTGCCGCGCAGCCGCTTAATTAATGTTTTCAAGCTGTTAGCCACAGGCAGCGGCGTAAAAAGGGCAACAAACCCCTCTCAAATACGGTTGACTCTTGCGTCTGACCCCCGCTATAAACCCCGCCTGCACTGTTTCCAGAGACGCGGCCAAGCCGCTGGGAGGCAGGCATTAACGAATTAATCGAGGGTAATATCATGTCACGCAAGTGCGGCATCACCGGTAAGGGCGTTCTGTTCGGTAACAACGTCAGCCACTCCAACCGTAAGACCCGTCGCCGGTTCAACCCGAACCTGCAGGAAACTGCCCTCATGAGCGACGCGCTGAACCGCATGGTTAGCCTGCGCCTCACCACCAACGCCATCCGCACCATTGAGCACAATGGCGGCCTCGACAGCTTCATGGCCAAGGCAAAGGTTGCCGATCTGGGCGAAACCGAGCGCAAGCTGAAGAAGCAGATTGCCAAGGCCGCTGAGAAGAAGGCCAAGAAGGCTGCTTAAGCTTTCAGGTTTATAGATTTAGCAGCGGCCTCCTTGTGAGGCCGTTGTTTTTTAAGAGTGTTCAGGGTCGGCCCGTAAGCCGGCAGGAAGTGTAGAAAATGAAAAGCCTCGCGCTCGCCATTACGGCCATGATGCTGGTGGTGGCCAGCTCTAACTATCTCGTACAATTCCCGATCGGCGATTACCTCACCTGGGGTGCCTTCACCTATCCGTTTGCGTTTTTGGCGACCGACCTGACCAACCGCCTGCTCGGCACCCAGCGCGCGCGGCAGGTTGTCTATGCGGGATTTGCCTTGGGCGTGGCGCTCTCTATTTACCTCGCCACGCCGCGCATCGCGCTGGCGTCAGGCAGTGCTTTCCTCATCGGCCAGCTGCTCGATATTAGCGTGTTCAACCGCCTGCGTGCCTCAAGCTGGTGGAAAGCACCGTTATTCGCCACAGCGCTTGGCTCGGTTATCGATACCGCGCTGTTCTTCAGTCTTGCCTTTGCAGGTACTGATATCCCCTGGCTCCCTCTGGCTGCAGGCGACCTGTGCGTAAAACTCGCCATGGCCGTGCTGCTGCTCGCCCCTTTCCGTATCGCTATTACCCGTTGGAGCAACTCATATGCGCGTTGATGATTTTGATTATGTTTTGTCGGAAGAGCGTATTGCCCTGCGTCCTTTGGATAACCGCCTTGCCGCCAAACTGCTGCTGTCAACCCCGGACGGCCTGTCTGATAAAACAGTGGCCGACCTGCCGGGTCTTTTAAATACCAACGACCTGCTGGTATTCAACAACACCCGCGTTATCCCTGCCCGCCTTTATGGCATGCGTGGTGCGGCCAAAATCGAGCTGCTGCTACACCGCGCGCGGCCAGACGGTTTATGGGAATCCTTCGCCCGTCCGATGAAGCGCCTGCATAACAATGACCGCATTTATTTCGCTGATGATTTTTATGCCGATGTGATGGGCCGTATAGAAGACCGCGTGGTACTGCGCTTCCATTCAGGTGCGCGCACACTGCAGGCGTGCTTTGAAGAATATGGCCACATGCCGCTGCCGCCTTACATCAAACGCGCAGATGACAAAGGCGATCGGTACGACTACCAGACTGTATTTGCAGCCAAGGATGGTGCAGTAGCAGCGCCTACCGCCAGCCTGCATTTTACCAGCGAACTGATGGCGCAGCTCCCCTGCCCGCATACCTTTGTGACATTGCATGTTGGCGCGGGCACCTTCCAGCCGGTACGGGTTGAAGATACCAAAGACCATGTCATGCACAGCGAATGGGCGGAACTGAACGAAGAGGCTGCGCAGGCGATTGCCGCCTGCAAGGCGCGTGGTGGCCGCGTGATTGCGGTTGGCACGACATCGCTACGCACACTCGAGGCTGCTGCCGGTAAGCCTTTTGCGGGCGATACCGATATTTTCATCACGCCCGGCTACCAGTTTAAGGTGGTGGATGGGCTGATGACCAACTTCCATCTGCCCAAATCTACCCTACTCATGCTGGTGGCGGCACTGGTGGGCATGCCGCGCATGCAGGCCATTTACCATCATGCGATTGATGGCAACTACCGCTTCTATTCCTATGGCGATACCTCGCTGCTCTTTCCGGAGACAACATAATGGCACTGACTTTTGACCTGCTGAAGACCGATGGTCGTGCCCGTCGTGGCCGTTTGCATACTGCGCATGGCACGGTAGAGACCCCCACCTTCATGGCTGTAGGTACTGCTGCTACCGTAAAGGCCATGACCATGGAAGCCGTGGCCAGCACCGGCACACAGATTGTGCTGGGCAATACCTACCACCTGATGCTGCGGCCAACGGCCGAGCGCATCGACCGCTTGGGTGGCCTGCACAAGTTCATGCGCTGGCCCGGGCCCATCCTCACCGATAGCGGTGGTTTTCAGGTCATGTCGCTCGCCAAGCTACGCAAGATAACCGAGAAGGGCGTGACCTTTAAATCGCATATCGATGGCGCGTCGTATGAGCTGAACCCTGAGCGCTCAACCGAGATCCAGCATCTTCTAGATGCTACCATCACCATGGCGTTTGATGAATGCCCGGCCCTACCTGCCACGCATGAAACCGTGCAGAAGTCGATGGAGCTCTCCATGCGCTGGGCTGCACGCTCACGCGCAGCGTTCAAACCACGCGAAGGCTATGGCCAGTTCGGCATCAACCAGGGCGGCACCTATAATGACCTGCGCCTTAAAAGCGCTGAAGAGCTGGTAAAAATCGGGTTTGAAGGTTACGCCGTGGGCGGCCTGGCAGTGGGCGAGCCGCAGCACGAGATGTTCGCGGCGCTTGATAATGTCTGCCCAGCCCTACCGACTGACAAACCCCGCTACCTCATGGGCGTTGGCACACCCGAAGACCTGATAGGTGCAGTTGAGCGCGGCATTGATATGTTTGATTGCGTCATGCCCACACGCTCGGGCCGCACAGCGCAGGCCTTTACCTCGCGCGGCAAGCTGAACATGAAGAACGCACGCCATCAGGATGACCACCGCCCGCTGGATGAAGAAGTGCAATGCCCCGCGCTGGCTGGCGTTACTCGCGCTTACCTGCACCATCTCTTCCGCTGCGAAGAAATTCTCGGCCCCATGATGCTGACCTGGCACAACATCTACTTCTACCAGCACATCATGAAGCGCATGCGTACCGCAATCGAGAATGGCAACTTTGCCGACGAAGCTGCCGCCATGCGCCTTGAGATGGCACGCGGGGATATAGCTGCGCTATGATTGAGACTATCCGCAACAAGGCGCTCGAGCTGAGCTTTTCGGCCATCGGCTTTGCGCCTGCGGATTTGGCCCCACTCGCTGGTGAACGGTTGCAGGCTTTTCTGGCAGACGGCAAGCATGGTGATATGGGCTGGCTGGCAGAGCGCGCCGAGCAGCGCCGCTCGCCCAATGCGCTCTGGCCTGAGGCCAAAACAGTTATTGTGTTAGGTATGAACTACGGGCCTGACCACGACCCGATGGAAAATCTCGCTCATGCCGAGCACGGTAACATCTCGGTTTACGCACGCGGGCGTGATTATCATGATGTGCTGAAGAAGCAGCTCCGCGTGCTTGCCCGCTGGCTTGGCGAGGCCAGCAAAGCAGAGGTTAAGCTGTTTGTTGATACTGCACCAGTGATGGAAAAACCGCTCGCGCAACTAGGTGGCCTTGGCTGGCAGGGTAAGCATACCAATCTCGTCTCGCGTGAGTTCGGCTCATGGCTGTTTTTGGGCGAGATTTTCACTACGCTAGAGCTGACACCTGATAGAGCCGAAGCCGATCACTGTGGCGCCTGCACCCGTTGCATCGATGTTTGCCCCACGCGCGCAATTACCGCGCCCTATCAGCTCGATGCCCGTCGCTGCATCTCGTACCTCACCATTGAGAATAAAGGGCCAATACCGCATGAGTTTCGCAAAGCCATGGGGAACCGCATTTATGGCTGCGATGACTGCCTGTCGGTTTGCCCCTGGAATAAGTTTGCGCAGGAAGGCGCACAGCCTGACCTTAAATCACGCCATGAAAACAAACTGCCCGCTCTGGCTGAACTACTGCAACTTGACGATGCCGGCTTCCGCGCGCGCTTTGCGGGCTCACCGATCAAGCGCATCGGCATCAACCGCTTTTTACGCAACTGCCTGATTGCCGCCGGTAACAGCCAGCAGCCAGCCTTACTCGCACAAATCACCCCACTTTTGCAGCATGAAGATGCCGTGGTGCAGGAAGCAGCAGCATGGGCACAGCAGGCGCTTGCGGGGGCCAGCAAAGCCGTTTAGCTTTTAGGAATGCAGCTTATGCATTACCCCGATGAAGCCAGCTTTAGCGCCGCCCTTACGCCGCATTTGGCAAATGACCCTGATGCAAATCCGAGATTACTTCTCGCGATACCACCTAAACCCAACCTGCTTTTTGTTTCTGATACAGGGCAGCGCATCTTCCTGCGTGAGGATGATAAACAGCGCTGGATACCGAGCGGACGCGATGCCAAGCTAGCAAAAGAGCTGGCTGATGCACTTTCTCATTTACCCATACCTGGCGGACTGACTGGTGATAAAGCCGTAACCGCAACTTTTGCTGAAAGCTTTTTAAAGCGTGGCGCTAAAGCCAAACTGCACCTCGACATGAACTGGTACCGTATGAGCGAGCTCAAGCAACCTAAACAACCACGAGGTAACTGGCGCAAAGCTAACCTGAATGACCTAACTCTTCTGTGCACGTTGATTACCGATTTCCAGCAAGAGGCGGTCGGGATCACACGTAATCAGGATGAGTTAAGGCTCGATGCGCAAGGCTGGATTGAAGCCGATACACCATTGTTCTGGGAGCATGAGGGCGTGGTAACAGCCATGGTGAATATGATTCCACACGGCAATTCACTTGTACGCCTTGGTGCAGTATACACATTGCCAGAACACCGCGGTCATGGCTATGCCAAGGCATTGACCGGCAAGGCAGCAGAAATGGCTTTAAGTAACGGATTCGGTGTCGGGCTGAATGCCGATATCACTCACCCTTTTACCAACCAGATGTACCAAAGCCTTGGTTTTATTCATCGTAATACCTGCTCCGATTACCGCTTCACGGCGTGAGATTCGTTAGCTAGGCTGCGTGCATGCTTACGCCGCCTGACCTGCCCAACCTTTTCGTCGTCGACCATCCGCTGGTACAGCACAAGCTGACCGAAATGCGCGAGGCCGAGCGGCCCATGGTCGGCTTCAGAGGCCGCATGCGCGAGATTGCGCTGCTGCTGGCTTATGAGGTAACGCGCGACCTGCCGCTCACTACCCGCCGCATACAGACACCCATTCAGCCCATGGATGCTCCAACGCTGGATGGCCCGATGCCCGCGATTGTTCCCATTCTGCGCGCCGGTATGGTGATGGCTGACAGCATGGCCGAGCAGCTGATTCCCGGCTCGCCGATTGGCCATATCGGGCTTTATCGCGATCATGTAACCCATCGACCGGTTGAGTATATGGCCAAGCTGCCGGAGGATATACCGGGCCGTATCTTCATCATTGTCGACCCCATGCTGGCCACCGGCCACTCGCTCGCGCATGCAATTGAGGTGATTATGCGCCATGGCATTCCAGCCGAGCGCATTCGCGTGATGGCACTGGTCGCTGCGCCTGAAGGCGTGAAGGTGCTGCTTGAGAAGCACCCGAAAGTAAAAGTATTTACCGCTGCGCTGGATGAGAGGCTGAACGACAACGCCTACATCGTGCCCGGTCTTGGCGATGCAGGCGATCGACTTTACGGCACGCGCTGACCTTTTATTTTAGCATTATACTTAGCCACGGCATTATCAAACGGCTCGACCAGACGCAACTTCTGCACCTCGCCCATGGCCGATATAAAAGGTTTATGCTTGAGCAGGTCGCGCGCGACCTGCTGCACATCGGCAAAAGTAACTGCCCCGAACTGCTGACGGATATCATCCAGACTGCGTATATGCCCATATTGCGTAAGATCATTCATGGCCCGTGCACCCCAGCCCTCATGCGTCTCTACTGTATTGGCGAGCTTGAATGTATAGGCACGCTGGGCGCGGTCAAAATCTACCTGCGTAATGTGATCCGGCATCTCGGTCATCAACCGCGCCAGTGCATTAATGGTACGCTGCGCCTGATCTGCCTTACAGGTTAGATTGATGGCAACTGCGCCATCGTGCTTCCAGCAGTTATATTCAGAACTCACACCATAAACCAGCCCGCGCGTATAGCTGAGATTTTTAAATAAAACCGATTGGCGCGAACCCGCCAGCAGCTCCTGCAGCATAATATACGCTGGTCGACGGGGAGAATTCTGCGCATCAGCCCTATATTGCAAAATCACCTCTACTGTATCAGCATTCGGCACATAAAGCCGGAACCCACCGGATCTGAAACGGCTTGGCCTGATCCGAGGCATCGGCCCCGCAGGTATGTCACCCAGCAGGTCGCTAACTTGCTGCACGATCGGCTCATGCTCAACAGCACCAGAGGCGATGATGCGGATATTAGGGCCTACCAGCAGCCGCTGATGCAGCTGGCTGAGTTTATTGAAGTCATGTGTTGCTACTACTTTGGGAGTACCACCGACAGGATGGGCGCGTGGCATACCCTTAAACATATGAGCATTAGTTTCTTCGGCAAAAGCAACCAGTGGCTGACTACTGCGTTCAATCACCTCCACAATCACACGCCTGCGCTCGGTCTCCAGCTCGGCTGGCGCAAGAATAGGGTACTTGAGGCCGGTCGTGAGTAACCGATCCAAAGTGGCACGTGTCGCATCAGGCCATACATGGGCAAACATCTCGGTTGAATCATTCGTGGTAAATGCATGAACTTCACCACCGATATCTTCAATCGGTATGCTGATGTTATGGCGGTTACAGCGCAGATGCTCGAGCAGGTGGTTAGCCCCGTGATAGTCCTTGCGCTCGGCACAGGACCCACCACCCAGATGCCAGTGAAGGTAGGCACCATTCGCCTCGTTAAAGCGGTTAGTGACTACCGTAATGCCATTCGCCAGAACACTCTGCCTGATCATGCGGGCTACCCCTCACGCAGTTAGCTTCATTGCCTTATCGAATACAGGTTTGAAACTCAAGCCCTCGACAGGCCCCATGGCAGCCACGAATGCAGGCTGCGTGAAGGCAGTAAGGGCTGCTTTGCGTACATCATCCAGCGTTACAGCATCGTATAGCGCCATCAGCTCACTCCGCTCACGGATACGGCCAAACAGGCGTAAGTCATTTACAGCCCGCTGTGCCCAGCCTTTGGAACTCTCGCTGGCATCGGCAAATGCAAATCGCATGGTGTCATGCGCGCGCTGGAAGCGGTCTTGCGTGAGGTAGGTTGATGCCTGAGCCAGCGATGTGGCCAGAACCTGAGTTGCCTGTTCGATATTCTGACGGCTAGTATCAAGACTTACCTGAACATTGCCATCATTACCCCATAGCTCAAGGCCTGCGCCAACGCCGTAGACAAGACCGCGCTTGTGACGCAACTCAACCATAAGGGGCGAGTCCATACCATCGCTCAGCATGGTGCACAAAATGCTAAAGGCAACGCGCTGTGATGAGGTTGATGAAACCGCCTTGAAGCGGGCAATCAGCTTAACCTCCTGCTCGTTTGGCGAAAGGTCGGCGCTGCTGGGCGGCTCGACAAAAATGGCCTCTCCTGGGCGGAAATGACCGGGAACCGAGGTTTCAACAGGCGTATCGGGCAGATCGCGCAGCAGTTTTTCGGCTGTCCTGAAAAATGCGCGCTGGTCAAACTTGCCTGCCACCAAAGCCACAGTACCACGCGGCGCACTCGTGCGGGCAAAGAAGCTGCGCAGCTTGCCAAGATTATGCGTATCCATATCGGCATGCGTACCCGTAATAAAATGGGCCCGCGGTTCGCCTGCGAACATCACCGCGTTTGCCTTTACATGAAGGCGCAGGTCAGCATCGGCCAGACGGTTGGTAATTTCCATTTTGATCGGGCCAAATTCGCGGTCGAAATCGGCTTGGGTAATGGCTGGCTTGATCAGGCCATGTTCGAAAATGCGTTGCTGCGTGTCAGCCACATGTTCGGGCATGACGCGCGCCCACATGGCGATATTCTCATAACTGGTATAAGCGTTGACATCAGCACCGCGGCGCTTGATGGGCTGATAGACAATTTCAGGATTAACCAGCGTATGTTCAAGGAAGTGAGCAACACCATGCTCATCCGCGCGCTCGGCATAAGAGCCAGCGCTGATCGACCATTGCACATGCGCTGTCTGGCTATCGGGAAACTTGCGTGCAACGATAACAGCCCCATTATCGAGCGTAACTATTCTAGTTTTATCTGTCATTTTTTTATGCTCCCTGTTTACACTAGGTATAGGAGCGAAAATTACAAACCAGCAAGCGCTATTTGGTTAATGCTGGTCGTCAAACAATTCTGCGAGCTTTTCCATCATGGTACCGCCCAGCTGCTCGGCGTCAACGATGGTTACCGCCCGCTTATAATAGCGGGTTACATCATGGCCAATACCAATCGCCACCAGCTCAACCGGTGATCGAGTCTCGATGTAATTGATCACATGGCGCAGGTGAATTTCGAGGTAATTACCCGCGTTGACCGACAGCGTGGCATCATCCACCGGCGCGCCGTCTGAAATAACCATAAGAATGCGGCGCTGCTCAGGCCGCGCCATCAGACGCTCATGCGCCCAGGCCAGCGCTTCACCATCGATGTTTTCTTTTAAAATACCTTCGCGCAGCATAACGCCCAGCGCGCGGCGGGTGCGCCGCCAGGGTGTATCAGCTGGCTTATAAACAATATGGCGCAGGTCATTGAGACGGCCGGGGTTAATCGGCTTGCCCTGCTGCGCCCAGGCCTCGCGCGCACGGCCACCCTTCCAGGCACGCGTGGTAAAGCCCAGAATCTCGACCTTTACTGCACAGCGCTCGAGCGTGCGGGCCAGAATATCAGCCGACAACGCCGCAATGGTAATAGGCCTGCCGCGCATGGAGCCTGAATTATCAATCAGCAGGGTAACAATGGTATCTCTGAAATCTGTATCCCGCTCGCGCTTGAAAGAGAGCGACATGGTGGGGTTAGTCACCACGCGGGCAAGGCGGGCAGCGTCGAGCAGGCCTTCTTCTAAATCAAACTGCCAGCTGCGCTGCTGCTTGGCTAACAGGCGGCGCTGCAGCTTGTTGGCAAGGCGGGCAATAGCGCCCTGTAGCGGCATGAGCTGGCGATCGAGCAACTCACGCAGGCGGGTAATTTCATCCGGCTCGGCCAGCTGCTCGGCCCCCACGACCTCATCAAACCCGCGGCTGAATACATGATAGCCCGGCAGGTTATTGATATCGACTGCAGCTTCGGGCGGGCGCGGCGGGGCGCCGGGGGTGGGCTCTTCGTCTTCATCTTCACCAGCCAGCATCTGGCCCTCGGCATCCTGCCCGCCATCACTGTCCATATCGGCCATTTCGGCAGGGGCTTTTTGCGTAGCGTTGCTATCCGGCTGGTCGTCACCGCCTTCATCGCTCTGGCCCTCGTCTTCCTGTGGCTGCTGCTCTTCTTCAGCCGTGTCGCTGTTTTCTTCCGGTTCTTCTTCGCTCTTCTCGGCTGTGTTTTCATCAAGCCGCAGCTCGGCCAGCAGGTCGCGCGCCAGCTTGGCAAATTTTGACTGATTAGTGAGGGCGGCCTCAAATTTCTCGAGTTTCCTGGCCAGCTTGGGCGTGAGGTCGGCTCGTAGTAACTCAACTGCTGTAACGGCAGAGGGTGGCGGCGGCGCACCGGTAAGCGCTTCACGCAGCAGCAAGCGCAGCACTTCAGCGCGCGGTACCTCTTCTTTGTTCATGAAGCGATCGTACCCCTGCACATGGTACTTCTGCTCAAGCGCAGCGGTAAGGTTTTGCGCCACGCCCACCATATCGCGCGCGCCTAAAGCCTCTACCCGCGCCTGCTCTAAAGCCTCAAAAGCAGCCTGTGTTTGTGTGCCCTCAGGCATACGGGCTAAATGGATATCATCATCATGATGGCGCAGCCACAAAGCTGCAGCATCTGCGGCGCCGCGCAGGGTAGCAAGCTTGGCAGGGTCCATCTCGAGGCTGGGCAAAGGCACCTTGGCACGGGCGCCGACTACGCCTGAGGGTTCGGCACTGAAGCCCACCAGCACATCCTTGCGCTCGGCCAGCGCGCGCACCGCATTGGTGGTCGCCCGTTTAAACTGGTCGAGCGGCGTTTCCAGCGTCATGGAGTGGTAGTAGCTGGCGCTGGCGCAACAGGAGCCGTGGTAACAGGTGCAACCGGCGCAGTGGGGGCAGGCACAGGTGTGCTTGGCGGCGCAATTACAGCTGGACGCATGACCGAGCAGATAATGGAATCAGGGCCCCAGGCAAAGTTACGACGCAGCACCACGCGCAAGGTCAAAGCCTCAGCTGGCAGACGCACACTGCGCTGAATACCAACAGTATCAATCATCTCCAGCGCCATGCCATTAGGCTTATTCAGGAAGGCCTCAAGAATGACCTGCGTGCCCACCAGCGACATGGTACCAAAGCTGACGGTATAGCCGCCCGATGGCACAGCCACGCGCGCGCTGAAGGTATAGATATCACCTTCACGATACAGCTCGCCAAACAGGTAGTCGGCCGCAAACTGCTGCGGACTATCGGTTACCGGATCAAACTTGCAGACTACCGCACCACGGCGGCGCTCGACCTGCACGGGCGCATCGTTATTACCGACAACCGCCTGCACATCAGTCTGCTCCATGACGGCATTGGGATTATAAGGCTCGTAGAACTGGCCCGCGACGGCAAAGCCCAAGGTGATGATAATAATGAGACCGGCAAAAAACTTGACGATAATCATGGCGAGCTTCCCCTAATCTTTCCCAAATCTTATTGTACTTTTAGCGGCTTGAGCAGATCGACGCCAAAGCAACGCTGGTAATATTCGGACACAGTGGCGCGCTCCATCTCATCGCACTTGTTGAGGAACGTAACCTTGAAGGCAAAGGCCAGATCGCCGAAAATCTCGGTATTCTGCGCCCATGTAATAACGGTACGCGGACTCATGACGGTTGAAATATCGCCATTAATAAAGCCAGCACGGGTAAGATCGGCCAGACGCACCATATCATTCACCTGCTTGCGGCCAGCGTCAGTGCTGCTGTAGGTCGGCATTTTGGCGAGTACGATTTTGGCTTCGTCGTCATGCGGCAGGTAGTTAAGCGTGGTGACAATGTTCCAGCGGTCCATCTGCCCCTGGTTGATCTGCTGCGTGCCGTGATATAGGCCCGAGGTATCACCAAGGCCGATGGTATTGGCCGTCGCAAACAGACGGAAAGCCGGGTGCGGGTGCAGTACGCGGTTCTGGTCCAGCAGCGTGAGCTTGCCTTCGGCTTCGAGCACGCGCTGGATCACGAACATCACATCCGGACGGCCAGCGTCATACTCGTCAAACACCAGTGCTACCGGGTTTTGCAGCGCCCAAGGGAGCAGGCCTTCCTTAAATTCGGTTACCTGCTGACCGTTCTTGAGTACAATCGCGTCCTTACCAATCAGGTCGATACGGCTGATGTGGCTATCAAGATTGATGCGGATGAGCGGCCAGTTAAGGCGCGCGGCCACCTGCTCGATATGGGTGGACTTACCCGTCCCATGGTAGCCCTGCACCATCACGCGGCGGTTATGGGCAAAGCCAGCGAGGATGGACAGCGTCGTATCCCGGTCGAAATGATAGGTCTCATCAACCGCGGGCACATGCTCGCACGGCTGGGAGAAAGCAGGGACCATGAGGTCGGAATCGATGCCGAAGGTCTGGCGCACCGAAACCTGAATATCGGGGCGCATGTCGGGAGAAACGGGGGCGAGTGTAGTCATGTCCCTGTTTTAGTGCATTTCGGAACGAAATCAAACCTGCGGATTGATTTAAAAGCAGAAATTCGGCCTATTTAAGAAACTCTTTAAGCGCGGCATAGGCCTGATTGATATCCTTCAGGCGCTCTTCGGCGGCTTTATTCCCGCCATTGGCGTCGGGATGGTATTTTTTGGCCAGCTCATGGTAGCGGGACCGCAGCACTTCGGGCGCGGGCATGACGTCAAGCTCGAAGGTCGCCAGCGCTGCCGCCACCTTGGGGGTGTACTGCGGGGCGGTATGGGTAAAGCCCTCTTCACCAAAAGCAAAATGGCGGGCGCGGGCACGCAGCAGGCGGTCTTTGGTACGCCAGTTGCCCAAAGGCTTGGTCTCGCGCTGCCAGATGGTATCAAACCGGATGAGCTGCTCGATTTCTTCCGGTCCCAGACCTTTGGCAAAATCCCAGCTCTTGTTATAAGCCCGCACATGCTCGAGGCAGAACCAGCGGTATTTATTGGTTTGTTGCGGCGAGTAAGGCGCACGATGCACGCCTTCTTCGGCGCAGCCCTGATGCTCGCAGCTGCGAGGGCCGGTATTGGCGTTGTCGCTCCAGAGCGTATGATCGTCGTACCAAGGGCGCATCTGCTCAGTATGGGTAATTTTTCTAAATGAAACAATCTTGTGCTGCGCTGAAGTTTGTGCCTCATAGCTTTCATGACAAATATGCTCAAAACCATAGAAAGCAAGCTCCGAGAAGGACTTAGCCCCAGCCTGCTGGAAGTTGAGGATTTCTCGGCAGAACACGCCGGACATATTGGTGCGAAAGAAGGGGGCGAATCTCACTTTCGTGTCAAAATCGAAAGTGAGGCGTTTCGCAACCGCAGCAAGCTCGAGCAGCACCGTTTAGTATACGCATTACTCGCGCTTGAGTTGAAAGATAAAATTCACGCCCTGCGCATTGAGACGATTATCCCTAACAGCCAATAACCATTTATTTCTGCGCATTACACGCATATGTATGCAATCCCGCATACGCAACTATTGATTGCAAATATATAACGCCTGATTTAGGCTGATCTTCTGATCTGAGGAGACAGCCATGACCGCAAGCTTCAGCCCCAGCACCCCGTTTACGCCGCCGGCAGGCGATGCGGCTACCGGCAATGCACGCCGCCGCTCCAGCCTGGTCAGCCGCAATCTGGTGATAGACGGAAAGCGCACCAGCGCCCGCCTTGAACCGGATATGTGGGCCGCCCTGTTTGATATTGTAAGGCGTGAAGGGCGCAATGCGCATGAGATTTGCAGCCTGATTAACAGCAACAAACCGGATGATTGCACCCTTACTGCTGCTATCCGTGTGTTTATTATGGCCTATTTCAGGGCGGCTGCCACTGAGGAGGGCCATGCGCGCGCAGGCCATGGGTATGGCAAAATCCTCTACCCCACACAGGCAGCCCGGCCCCGCCGCCTCACCCTGCGCAACGGCACCAATGGCATGCCGTGGCGCTAAGCTATGCTTGACAGGGATGGGCATAAGTCCCTATGCCTCTGCCCACCATGCAGGACGACGGCCCCACACAAGTCTTTAATATCCTCAAAGCCAATCCGCCGTGGCTGTTCGGCTCGGAGATTGTGGCGCACTCAAGGCATGCTGCCCGCACTGCCCGCCAGCCCTATGCCCGCCCTGCCCGCATACTGATGGCTATTGCAGGCATTCCTGCCAGCGTGGGGATGAGCCGTATTTACACCATACTCGAAACACTGGAGCAGCAAGGCCACGTCACCTGCCAGCGGCTGGATGAAAGCTCGTATATCGGGCTGCTGCAGGCCCGCTATGGCCATGGCGAACAGTTTGCCAAGCACAAGCTTGAAACCGAGCAGTTTTGGGCTGAGCAGCGTGCGGGCGCATCCGCAGGGCAGGTCAGCTACCGTTATGTGCATATGGCGCAAAATACCGGCGGACCCAAGCGTGTACATGACAGGCTGGATACACGCAGTGATGCAGGCCTACGCCCGCACCCCGGCATGGTCTGAATTTACTGCAGGCGAATGGGCTGATACGGGCTATCAAGCGAGAAGGCCGGAATCGAGACATTGAACATCTCGCCGTCGGCATTCTCCATCTCATAGGTACCGGCCATAATACCGCTCGGGGTATTAAGCGGTGTACCGCTGGTGTATTCAAACACCTCGCCCGGCTTCAGCTCGGGCTGCTCGCCGACCACACCCGCGCCGCGCACTTCCTGTACACGGCCCTTGGCATCTACAATCTTCCAGTAGCGGTGGCGCAGGGTCACAACCTCTTTGCCCGAGTTTTCGATGCGGACGTGATACGCCCACACATACTGGCTGTCGTCAGGCTGTGATTGCTCCTCGAGGTAAATCGGCTCGACGGAAATGCTGATATCGCGGGTGGTTAGCTGGTACATGCTCTCAATATAGGTAGGTAGCTGCCCAACTTCAACTGCTGCATAATAACCTTGATGTCACAGGGTTATTTCACCTAATCTCGCATCAGACTTATAATTCGGGGGAAAAAATCATGTCGCTCACAGATACCGCACGTACAATTCGTGACCGCTGGCACTCATTAAGTGAGAACACCCAGTCGGTTGTGGCCGGTGCAGGATCAGGCCTCGCGCTGACCGGTCTGCATGCGGCGAGCCCAAGCGGCCCCAACATTGTTTTTGGCATGATTACTGCCTTGCCAGTTATCTTCTCGGTTACACCGCCCAAGTGGCTACAGGCAGCTGTCATCGGCACGGGCGTATTTCTGGGAGCTAACGCTGCCATCAACGCTGCTACAGCTCCAGACGCACCTACACCTACCGTACGCCCAGTCGCCGTAGCCGCTAAACCCTGATTGACCGATACCGCACAAACAAAAAGGGCTGCAGTTTCCTGCAGCCCTTTCTTGTTACTGAAACCAGCTTACTTGAAGCTGATGATTTCGGCGCGGCGGTTTTCCGGCTGCTTTACGCCATCGGCGGTGGCAACCATCGGAGCGCTTTCGCCTGCGCCACTGGTGTGAACGTTGGCACCACGAATACCACGGGCAATCAGAGCCGACTTAACAGCCTGTGCACGAGCACGTGAGAGCGCCACGTTAGCAGCATTACCACCAACGGTATCGGTATGACCAACGATCTCGAAGTGACGGGTACCGTTAGCCTTGGCATCGGTTGCGGCCTGCGAGATGATCTGGCGGGCAGCGCGTGTCAGGGTTGAGGAACCGAAGTCGAAGAACACCATGTACTTGCTGGCAGCAATCTGGGCCATCGCATCTTCGAATTCCTTGCGGCATTCAGCGATATGGTCAGGCTGGTGGTTTTCTTCCTGCTGTTCCATCCAGCAGTCGAACTTGGCCTGTGCACGGGCTGCTACGTCGGGGTGACGCTCGCCAGCACCAGCTGCAAGAGCGGTGGCCAAACGGTCGTGACCGGCGGTGATATCGGCCAGAGCGAACTCGGGCAGATGACGGCTACCAACTTCGTCCGGAGCTACAGCTTCGCCAGCAGCGGCGGCGAGGCCCTTAACGGCGTAATGCTTGCCATCACGATAGTCGAGCATCTTGCTCCACTCAAAATTCGAAAGATCGCGATATTCGCGTGCGAGGGCGGTTGAGAAGCCGCTGCCGCTCAGATCGGCTGCGTTGAGGTCATCTACATGACCCTGACCTGTGAAACCGGCGCAACCAGCTACCAGTGCTGCTGCCATGATCATACCATAATGCTTCTTCATGATGTTCCCTCCGCGGATGAATGGAGATACTGGGCCGCTGCCCTAAAAGCAGCGTCCGCCCGCCACCTTTAGCAGCCGACAGGAAAACACATAAATGTTAACAAATGAAGGGCCGCTAGCCCGCAAGCGTATGAAAAACAGGCATATCTACCGCTAATTCTGGAGCCTGCGGCAGCTCTGCCACACCGAGTCGCAATAAAGTATAGCCTTGGCGGGACAGCCACAACCGCTCGGCGTCATGATTGCCTACCAGCTGATCCACCAGCTTCCAGAAGCGGGGGGAATGGTTCATCTCGCGGCGGTGCGCTACCTCATGGGCGATCACATATCGTGCTACCGCCACCGGTGCGAAAGCCAGCCGCCAGCTAAGCTGGATATGGCCGTCGGCCGTGCAGCTACCCCAGCGCGAGCGGGTGTCGCGCAGCTGCAGGCGCGGTGCGCCCAACCCCAGCTGAGCCGAGTACTGCGCGGCTGCCTCGGTAAAGCGGGCAAGGGCCTTGGCCTTGATGGCACTTTGCACACGCCGCGCAAAATGCTCGCGCCCACCACCAAGCACCAGCGCATCCTGCGTCCATACCGCGCCGCCACGCTGGCCGGGGGCATGGGTCAGCGTCATGCGCTCGCCAAAAATATCGAGTACCGTACCGGGCACAAACGGAATGGCAGGCGTCATGCGCGCACGCTGGGCTGTTACCCAGTCTTGCTGCGCGGCCAAGAATGCCAGCGCCTGTGTACGCGAGGCCCGCAGCGGCATGGTGAGAATGACCTCGCCACTCGTGAGGTCCACCCGCAAACGCAAGCGCCTTGCGCGTGGATTACGCACAAGACGAACGAGATGGGTGGGATTGCCTGACTGCATATGAATCGGCATAGTCCTATTCGGGGCTGGAGGTAAAGAGATATGAATTATATTCTGAGTATCGATCAGGGCACGACATCAACCCGCGCCTTGGTTTTTGGTTTTGAGGGCAGCAAACCGCAACTGATAGCGACAGCACAAACCGAACTGCCGCAGATCTTCCCCGCCGATGGCTGGGTTGAGCATGACGCCGCACTCATATGGCAGCATACACAAGAGGTTATCAAGACCGCCCTAACGGAAGCCAAGCTGCACGCCGCACAGATAAAAGCCATAGGTATTACCAACCAGCGCGAAACCACTGTGTTATGGGACCGCAAGACTGGTACACCGGTTTATAACGCAATTGTCTGGCAGGACCGCCGCACCGGTGCAGCCTGTAACGCCCTTAAAGCCAAAGGCGATGAGCCATGGCTGAATGAAAAGACCGGCCTGTTGGCCGACCCCTATTTCTCCGCTACCAAACTCTACTGGCTGCTCGAACGCCAGCCCGGTTTGCGTAAACGCGCCGAAGCGGGCGAACTGGCCTTTGGCACCATTGATAGCTGGCTGATTTACAAACTCACTGGCGGCAAGCTGCACGCAACCGATGCAACCAACGCCTCGCGCACGTTGCTCTTCAACATCCATGAGCAGAAATGGGATGCCGACCTGCTGGCGTATTTTACCATACCGCCTAGCGTACTGCCGCAAGTGCTCGATAGTGCAGCTGATTATGGCCTGTGCGATGCAGCGCTGTTTGGCGCGGCGATTCCCATCAGGGGTGTGGCGGGCGATCAGCAGGCTGCCGCTGTGGGCCAGGCCTGCCTTGAGCCAGGGATGCTCAAAAGCACCTATGGCACCGGCTGCTTTGCCTTGCTTAATACGGGCACCACACCTGTAAAATCCACCAACCGCCTGCTGACAACTGTGGCTTTGCGTCTGCAGGGCGAAGTGACCTACGCGCTTGAGGGCTCCATCTTTGTGGCAGGTGCTGCGGTGAAATGGCTGCGCGATGGGTTACATGCATTCAAGGTATCACGCGAGGTTGAGGCTTTGGCCCGCAGCGTGAGCGATAGCGGCGGCGTGGTGATGGTGCCCGCCTTTACCGGCCTTGGCGCGCCCTATTGGGATGCTGCAGCGCGCGGCGCGATTTACGGCCTCACGCGCGATAGTACCTTGGCGCATATCGCAAGAGCCACGCTCGAGGCTCAGGCGTTCCAGACGCAAGACCTGCTCAGCGCCATGCAAAAAGACCTGTCAGTCAAGGTTGAGCTCAAGAACATCCGTGTGGACGGGGGTATGAGCCAGAACGACTGGCTAATGCAGCAGTTAGCTAATGTATCAGGCCTCACGGTCGACCGGCCGGTCATTACCGAAACCACCGCCCTAGGGGCCGCCTATCTTGCGGCACTGGGGGCTGGCCTGCTGCCCTCTACCCAGGCGATTAGCGAAAACTGGCAGCTCCAGCGCCATTTTGCGCCGCAACCTAGTGAGCTGCCGCAGCAATGGGCGAGCAAATGGAAGGATGCGATTGAGCGCACCCGCAGTCATTAAGCTAGTAACAAAGGTTAACCTTGCAGGCGCGCGCGGTGCTTCCTAGTATCCGTGCCTATGACGAAAGCGATTGCTCTTATCTACGGGCGCGACAGCCTTGCGAGTAATGCGTTCAACCCGCTGGCGTTGATTGACGCTTTCGCGCACCCGAACATGATTGTGTGCGAAGCGCTGCGCGACATCCATCTGCGCCATCGGGCCGATACCAAAATTGCACTGCGCGATGTGTTTGATGTTTCTCAACACCCGCTGGTGTTTGGCATACTCAACGGGCGCAATTATGTGCGCGCCAGCTCGGCCTCGGCAGCGCAGCTGGGTAAACACCAACGTGCCGATATTCCGGCACAACCCAGTTTTTATAACGGGCGCTCAGGCAGCACGGATGAGCTGCTCGAAGATATCGTCTTTCGCGCTAAAAAAGACCACAAGCCGGTCGATATTTTTCTGCTAACCGCGAGCAGGCCCAAAAAGCTGCAGCGCTATACCCGGCAGATGCCTGCTGGCTCAACTCTTATTGTAGTGCAGACCCCGCCCAGCAGCCGTGGGCATCAGTCGTTCTGGAACATGATGCAGGACCCGATGCTGCATGGCACGGTTGCGCCCGATGCCCGCAGCCTGCTCAATTACTACCTCATCTGTAACGGGCCGATGGTGGGTACACCGCATATTGCCGTGAGTGGCAAGCCGCAACGCCACATGAACGATGTGTGGGAATATTATGTGCAGAACAATCCCGCCACACTGGCAGGCCGGGCAGCTGCAAATGCTACGCAGCATTTTAATGCGCTGATGCCGTTTATATCGCTGCACGATCATACGCGCCTTGCCAACGCCCGCCAGTATATTGGCCACCTCGGCCCCAAGGCGAAGCAGCTTGATGGTGCCTGTCAGGCCTGGGCGCTTGAAACCATGTGGGAAGAAATGTTCGGCCCGCATAGCGGCTATAGCCGCCCTAAGTTTGCAAGCGTTGCGGCCCCACGGGTTAAGACCAAGCCTGCTGCAGCACCTGCACCTGCGCCCGCGCAGCAAACCATTACGCGCAAGACATATGTAACATCATCTACAGGTGCGGCAGCCAGTGCATCAACAGACAGCAGTACTGCACCAGCGCGCAGACCGCGCCTCACCAGCAGCCAGGTGGGCAGTCTTTATAAACCCGGTAAACCCCTGCACCAACAGCACCCTGCTGTGGTGCGCCGTTTCCTGCATAAGGGGTAGGCCATGGCGCAGTCGATTGCCCTCATCCTCGGTCATGATGCAGCGCGCGCAAATGACTATGCGCCCAATACCCTCTCGCAAGCGCTGAGCGTGAATGGCGCAGATGTGCTGGTAGCTTTGGGCGGCCCCTCAGCGCTGAATCGGCAATCGGTTAATGGCTCGATCGATGATGTGTTGCGCCGGCAAGGACCCAGGCTGATCTTTGGGGTTTTAAATGGCCGCACACCACCGCCCGGCTCCTATTGCCAGAATCTGTTTGGCGGCGGTGCTGACCTCAATGATCTGATGAACCGCATAACCAAGGGCGCCAATGACAGTGGCCAACCGGTTGATGTTTTCCTGCTGCTTGCCAGCACCCCACGTTTTATCCATGGCCATGTTCAAAGCCTGCCACGCGGCTCGACTATTATCGCAATCGAGACAACCGCCCGCAGCCGCGATAGCAGGCATCTGTGGGCGCTGCTGCAGCAACCGGCGCTGCATAAAGGCAAAGACATAACTGCACGCAGCCTGTTGCTGGCCACCATGCTGGGGGCGGATGAAAACTATGGCATGCCCGAGATAGCGGTAAGTGGCCAGCCGCGTATTGATATCCGCGATGTGTGGGATGATCTGGTGCATAACGGCAAGCCCAAACTCACCAAACCGGTTGTGAGCGATGCCGTACGCGATGAGCTGCGCAGCATCAGCCAGTATATGGCACTGCCGCAGGCAGATGGGCTGGAGCATGCCATTCGCACCATCAACAACCAGCCGCAGCATGTAAAGCCGCTGGATAACCAGTATTATGCCTGTGCTGTGGCCAGCCTGTGGCAGCAGTTTTTTGTTGCCAGCCCTGCAGCCCCCATGGCTGTTATCGCACCGGTAGCAGCCCCCACCCCCGCACCGGCTGTACGTAAGGCAGCCGCCACACCAGCTGCACCTGCGCCTGCTCCGGTATCAGGCAGCGCACATAAAAAGCCGCGCCTCTCCAGCAGTCAGGTGGGGAGCCTCTATAAACCGGGCAAGCCTCTGCACCAGCAGCATCCGGCTGTTATCAAACGTCTGCTACACAGGGGCTGAATATGGATAACATCAGCCTCATCTTCGGCGAGCAGGCAATTAGCGCCAATCAAACCTATCCACACACCCTCACGCCCGTGTTGCAAAGCACCGGTGCGCGCGTTGTTACTACCGTTTGCGATAGTGACCCGCAGCTGATGCTTGCCACACAAAATGTAATTGATAGGATTGGCATGCAGTCTGGCAGTGGCTTAGCTTTTGTTGTAGCCAACGGGCGCGATAGCAATACCCACAAACCGCTATTGCTCCATGGTGGTACTAACGACCTGCTCGAGATGATGCAGCGCCTTGCCAGCCATGCGCCGCAGCGCAGCGGCCCGCTCGATGTTTTTGTTTTAACTGCAGATGACCCGACTTTTGTGCACCGGCACATTCATAAGCTGCCCGCAGGCTCAACCGCGATTGCCATGCGCACCTGGCCGGACAGCGCCCAGAATGAGAACTTCTGGAACATGCTGAAGCATGAGTCACTCTTTGCGCAGATTCCGCTTTGCGCCCGCAGCCTGCTGCTTTGCGCCCTTTTAGGTGGGCGCGAAACCAATGGCCTGCCCGAGATTGCCGTAAGCGGCAAGCCCCAGACCAACCTGAAAGACATGTGGAACCAAATGGTACGCAAGGGCGGCATGGGCGCAAGCGCCACGCATGAGCTGAACCTGATGTCCGACTATATGGATGATGACCATAAACTCACCTTCACCATGACCAAGGACGTCATCAATAAGAATATCGTTGGTGCTTACCCGATTGGTGCTGCGTTTTATGCCTGCGCTGCAGCCAGCACCTGGGAACATTTCTTCGGCCCATCGGTTCATCTCATCAAGTCAGCGACTACCCCAGCTGTAGCTATTAGCGCACCAGCTGCACAGGCCGTGCGTACACGCGCCACAACCGCAGATGCCGCGTCTGTGGCCAACACGCCCGATGCAGCCGCCCCGCACCGCCGCCCGCAGCTGACCGCGAGTCAGGTAGGCAGGCTGTATAAGCCCGGTGTACCGGTATACAAACAGCATCCTGCTGTGGTGAAGCGGCTGCTGCACCGGAATTAAAACCAGCTGCGCGCTTAAGAGCGCTGGACAGAAACTATTTTCTCGCGTTGACTTGAATTGTCATTCAAGGAGATTTTTATGCGCCTGTCCAACCGTACATCCGCACTCTATGCACCTGCGCTCTGCCTCATGCTGTTACTGACCCTGCCCGCGCAGGCGCAGGAAACTGCAGTGCCAACTCCTGCTCCTGCAGCTCCCGCTGCCGCCCCTGCTGCTGTGCCCGCAGCGATAGCCCCAACCGAGACAACCACTCAAACCACCACCGAGGCCACAACAGAAACAACTACTGAAGTAACAACCGAAACAGCCGCACCTGAAACGACTGCGCCCACAACAGCGGCAAGCGAAACAGAAGCACCGGATAACGCTCCTGCACCGGCCAATGCTCGTCCGGCCTCACGTATGCTCAGACTCAACCAACTGGCGCTACCGACCGACCTGCCAGTTGGCACAACCCGTCATGATATTTCATCCAGTGGCGAGATCCGTAGCTTCCTCGTACATGTGCCAAAGGCTGTGGCTGCCCGTCGTATGCCGCTGGTTTTCTCGTTCCACCCCGCAGGTCTGACCGCTGCCGATCAGGAGCTGCTAAGCGGCTTCTCGGATCTGGCGAATGAAAAAGGCTTTATCGTGGTTTATCCCGAAGGCCGCGGCGAGAACCCCAACTGGGCCTGGCGCCCGGGTGTAGCCGGGGATCAGGATATCCAGTTTGTGGCCGACATGATCAGCTATGTCGCCAAGATGCACCATCTTTCAGCCCGCCACCTGTTTGCTACGGGCATGGGCAGCGGCGCTCAAATGGCGGCGCGCCTTGGTTGTATCTTGCCCAAGACCTTCGCGGCTGTAGGTCTGGTTGCCGGCAACTACCCGCAGTGGGATGACTGCGTGCCACGCCCATACTCGGCTATCGTCTTCCATGGCACCAAAGACCACTTGATGCCCTATAGCGGCCGCGTGCTGCTGCGCGGCGGGCAGGGTTATGCCGAACGCATGGCGCGCTTCAACAGCTGCGCCACCGGCCCCAGCGAAGTAATGTCGAATGGTGATACCAAGGCTATTGGCTGGAGCTCGTGCCTGGTAGGTACAGAAGTGCTGTTCTTTGCCTTTGAGGGCAAAGGCCATGGCTGGCCCGGCTCCAAAATTACGCCTACTGAAGATACCAGCCAGACGATAAACGCCAGTGTTGCGATGTGGGAGTTCTTCAGCACGCACCCGCAGCAGCGCTACATCATACCCAAGCCACCGCGTTAATAGCGCCAGTCAAAAGCTAATCAGCTCTTTTTAACTGCGCTCTTTACAGCAAGGCGCTTGGCCTTCACGCCCTTGGCGGGCAGTGGGGCCTCTTTGCCGCGCTTGGTGATGGGGCCCAGCTTGGCGGGCTTGTCAAAGTTGCGGATGAACGAGCGTACCTTGGGCATAATCACTTCACGCCACTTGCGGCCGTTGAAAATGCCGTAATGCCCCACACCCTCTTGCAGGTGATGCTCACGCATATGCTTGGGCAGGTTCTTGCACAGCTCATGCGCCACACGGGTCTGGCCGGGGGCTGAGATATCATCAAACTCACCCTCGATGGTAAACAGGGCCGTGCGCTTGATCTTGCTGCAGTCAACCAGCTTGCCGCGGATCATCAGCTCGCCCTTGGGCAGCGAGGCGTTCTGGAACACATGTTCTACCGTATCAAGGTAGAAACGGCCGGGAATATCCATTACTGCCAGATATTCATCGTAGAACTTGCGATGGCGGGCGGCGCTATCGCCATCACCCTCTATAAGGTGCTTGAAGAGGTTGAGATGCTCTTTCATATGGCTCTCAACATTCATGCTCATGAAACCAGCCAGCTGCAGGAAGCCGGGATAAACCTTGCGCACAGCACCGGGATAAGGCGGCGGTACTTCGGATACGACATTCCGCTTGAACCACGAAATCGGGTGCTTGGCACCAAAGCTGGTAACAGCTGTTGGCGCGCGGCGCACGTCAATCGGGCCACCCATCAGCGCCATGGAGCGTGGCTGGGCCGGATCATCGGCCGCTGCCATGAGTGCTACAGCGCACAGTACCGGTACAGCTGGCTGGCAAACGGCAATTACATTAGTCTCAGGGCCAAGGCCGCGCAGGAAGTCGATGACATAATCAACATAGTCATCAAGGCCGAAGTCGCCATCGCGCAGCGGCACCATACGGGCATCGAGCCAGTCGGTGATGTAAACATCGTGCTCCGGCAGCAAGGCCTCAACCGTGCCGCGCAGCAGTGTGGCGTAGTGGCCAGACATGGGCGCTACAACCAGAATTTGCGGATCAGGTGGACGATCGATGGGCACATCGCGCGCGAAATGCAGCAAGCGGCAGAACGGCTTTTCGCCCAGCACTTCCTCGGTCACGGTAACCTTCTTGCCATCCACCACGGTATGCTTGAAGCCGAACTCAGGTTTTTCGTAACGGCGCGTGGTGCGCTCAATCAGCTCGGCGCCAGCGGCAATCGCACGCCCAACAGGTGTATACGACGCGGGGATGAGCGGGTGCTGCAACGCCAAGCGGGTGGCCTCGGCCATCGCATTAAGCGGTGTGAGTGCTGCCATACGCAGTTCGTGTAGATGATAAAGCACTGTTATACCCCTAAATCAGGACCGCCTTTATGGCAGCCTCTTCTTAGTTATATAGGTTCAGGGTTAACGAGATTCGCCTTCCGCGTCGACACTTTAAGTCAACCACTTGAAAAGCATAAAAAATCTCTAGAAATCAGTGCAGCGACCTTTATCGTCCGACCAGTCGCCAAACCGCGTGGGTTCAAGCCCCTTGGGGCCGCCAATTTCACCCGCTGGCTGCGAGATGACTTTTGGTAGCTTCTTGGCATCAGCCAAAGGAAGGGGCGCGGGCTTATTGTCGTTGTTATCCATACGTCATACATAGGCACAGGTTGCCGCATGTCAAGTTTAACTCGGGCTTAACTGTTGTGAACTAATCATCACCACATGCGTGATTTCAAATGGAAAGACATACTGCCCGGTGCAGCGCTCGGCCTTACCGCCATTATCGGCATAGGCCTTGCCCATTTGCAGCCGGGAAATAGTTTGGTGACAGCGCAGCTGTTTAACCCGCAGCTCAGTCTTGGCGAGATTATTGCCGAGGTGGATGCAGCAGGTGGCAGCGTTATCACAACTGGCGCAATCGATAATCTGGTGGTTATCCGCATGCCGACAGACCGGCCATATGGTACACCTGCAGGCCTCTGGATGACGATGACAACCGAATATAGCGGTAGCTGCGGACAGAATATCAAAAGCAATAATATATAAAAGCCATTGGGGAAGAACATGAATCAACTCGATAAGCTGCGCCTTGGCGCCCAGCGCTTTCTGCTCGGTCTGCTATGGTTTAATGCCGTTGCCCTTACCGGATTTGCCGTGGCGGTTGATGCCAGCCTCATGGGCGGGCCACTGGCTGCTTTTCTCGTTGCCACCCTTACAACCATCATGCAACGCGTACAAGGCGGCGACAGCCCTGCCCTGCGCTTTCTCACCAGTGCCGGCGTTGTGATTGCCCCCATGCTGCTGGTTTATGTACTGGCTGGTAAAGAATGGCAGATTGACGGCCATATGTACTTCTTCGCCTCGCTCGCCACCCTCGCGGCTTATGCCTGGTGGCCTGCACTTATACTCGGGGCCGGCCTTATTGCCGTTCATCACCTGCTGCTCAACTTCCTGCTCCCCAACTTCCTGTTCACACATGGGGCCGATCTGCCGCGCGTACTGTTCCATGCTGTTGTGGTGGTTATTCAAACCGGGGTGCTGGCGATTGTCGCTCATACCATTCAGAACGCGTTTAATGAAGCCGAACGTCTGGCTAATGAAACCGACCGTGCCCAGCGCGATGCCGAACGCGTACGCGAGCAGCATGCCGATGACCGCGCCCGCAGCGAGAAGGAAGCACGCGCTGCTACCCTGCAACTGGCCGACCAGTTCGAGCAGAATGTAAAAACCATTGCCGATACGACCGCCAAAGCGGCCGAAAATATGCTGAATGCCACCAAGGCACTGAGCAGCCAGGCCAATACTGCCTCGCAGCAGGCGATTGAAGTATCAACCGCCGCCACACAGGCCGCACAGAACGTGCAGACTGTTGCCGCGGCAACTGAAGAACTGAGCGCCTCGATCAAGGAAATTGCAGTGCAGGCCGAACGCTCGAGCCAGATTACCGAAAGTGCCAACCAGAAAGCCAGCGCCACCGATGCTGAAGTGACCAATCTTCTGGCCAGCGCCCAGAAGATTGGCGAAGTGGTCAAACTCATCTCGCAGATTGCCAACCAGACTAACCTTTTAGCGCTCAATGCCACCATCGAAGCCTCGCGCGCCGGTGAAGCGGGCAAAGGCTTTGCCGTTGTGGCAAGCGAAGTAAAGAGCCTTGCCTCACAAACCGCCAAGGCGACCGAAGACATCAGCAGCCAGATTGCTGATATCCAGAACGCAACCGGCAAGACCGTCACCTCGATCCGCGAGATCAGTGGCACGATTAAAGAAATCAACCAGATTGCAGGCGCCATTCGCCATGCAGTTGAGCAGCAGGAAGCGGCAACGACTGAGATTTCACGCAACGTACAGCAGGCCGCGCGTGGCACCAGTCAGGTCACGCAAACCATTTCGGATGTTTCAACCTCGGCGCAGGAAACCGGCAAGTCGAGCCTGCAGCTGCAACAGGAAACCATCGCGCTCTCGGACCAGACTGGCCAGCTGCGCGTGCAGGTAGACAGCTTTATCCAGAGCATCCGCGCCCGCTAGCGCGCCAACAACTGCGGCAATTCGGCAGGCAGACTGCAGGCAGGTTGCAGGGTGCAGGCTTGCGCTCTCGGGCTTTCGTGCCCATATATCTGGTATGAAGGCTTTCTTTACCACCACCCTGCTGCTCGCTGGCATGACAGCGCTGTTCATGACCGCCGGTTACCTGATTGGCGGCCACAACGGTGCCATGACCGCGCTTGGTCTTGCAGCCGTCATGAACATCGGCGCCTACTGGATGTCGGATAAAATGGTGCTGGCACAATACAAGGCGCAGCCGGTGGATGAGCGCACCGCGCCCAACCTCTACCGTATTGTGCGCGACCTCTCAACCCGCGCAGGCTTGCCGATGCCGAAGGTCTATCTCATCCAGTCTGACCAACCGAATGCTTTTGCCACCGGCCGCAGCCCCAGGCATGCCGCCGTTGCAGCGACTACCGGTTTACTGCAACGACTCTCACATGATGAGATTGAAGGCGTGATGGCGCATGAACTGGCTCATGTCAAAAACCGCGATATGCTGACCATGACCATCGCCGCCACACTGGCCGGTGCACTTGGCTATCTCGCCAACTTCGGGTTCATGTTTGCGGGTTCACGTCAGCATGATGGTGAGCAGCGCTCGCCGCTCGCCCCCATCGCCATGCTGTTGCTGATGGTGGTTGGCCCCATGGCCGCCATGCTGGTGCAAATGGCCATTTCGCGTACGCGCGAGTATGAGGCCGACCGCATGGGCGCGCTCATCTGCGGCAAACCACGCGCCCTGGCCAGTGCACTCAATAATATATCGCAGGCAACGAGAGCCATTCCCATGCGCATGGCCGATGCCAACCCTGCAACTGCGCATCTCTTTATCGCCAATCCACTGTCGTTCGGGCGTATGAGCCAGATGTTTGCCACCCATCCGCCGATGGAAGAGCGTATTACCCGCCTGCTGGCACTTGAGGGCGATATCACCCCCAGCCAGAACCAGCGCCTGAACCAGACCCCGCGTGTCGCCCCCAGCGTTTTGCCCCGTGCAGGCGGTATGCGCGGGCCATGGGGTTAATCGCGTTAACAGTTTAGCGCATTAACCCTGATTTTATTTGCCAACTGCAGGCTTTGTTCATTAGTCTCCCTGCAACTTATATCGGGAGACTGAAATGCAGGTTCGTAGCCAACTCGCCCTTCTGGCGCTCGCCGCTGCCAATGTTGGCTGCGCCAGCCAACAGACAGCGCCCCTGCGTAACTTCAACACCCTCAGCCAGAGTGAGAAGCAGCAGTTCAGTGCCTGCGTGGTGCAGACAACACCAACTGTTTCTCCGCAGCGTTTACAGCAGGGTATTCAAGAGACGATGGCACGTAACCCCAAAGTGGCCGAGCTTTTCCGTCACCCGCAAACCCAGCAGACCATGATTACGGGTGTAGCGGTTAGCCTCGCACAGGCTGATTGCGCCGCTGCCCAGCGCATCCTGCCGCAGTCGGTTCCGCCGATTAACATCCGCTTCCAGCTCAATCGCGGCAATTCGCCTAGCGGCCAGATGATCTAAAACCCCCAATTTTAGGCATTTTTCCTTGCATTTGCGCCTAGCGGTTGCGTAAATTCGCGCCACAAGCAGTTTGCAGGAGTTTGAAATGAGAAAAACCGACGCCCCCAAGGCGCCGCTAAAGGCATTTAACCCAAAGGCCACCAAGGCTGTGAGCGCCTATATGGATGTGCCGCGCATGGTGCTGGACGGTAATCTCGCTGCACTTAAAGCTGCCTCCATTCTCAAAATCAATCTCAGCGCCCCCTATCAGGTGCAGTCATCCAACCATAAGACTGTGCGTAAAACACAACTTATTACCCTCGCCATGGAAGCTGGCCAAAAAGACGTATTCGACCTTCTCGTCACCAGCCAGCGCACCAACCTGAACGTCATCAGCACTTATCAGCATGGCCCGCAGGGCATTACCCATCCTGAGCGCGGCACCCCGCTGGATGCAGCCTACAACCTCAAGCGCCATAACGTAGAGGGCGGGGCTTATTATTACGAACAGCTGATTGCCAATGGTGCGCGTCTGGCTGTGGGCAAGCATGCCGCCGAGATCAAAAAGGATCTGCCCAAGACCAAAGCTGCTGCCGAAAAGCCCAGCCACAAGATTATCGGTCAGGCGATTGGCCGACCTGCACGCAACTAAGCTTCTGATTTTACTGGAATCTTATTTAAGCGAAGACTTGGCGCAGCAGGCCAAAAGTGCTAAAATAGGCTTCTTGTAGCGAAGGAGCAGGCTTATGGACACGTCAGGCGTAGGTAAAGGTGCAGGCGCACTGGTTACCCAGATGTTCAAGAAAGATGCGAATGCCGATGCCAAGCTTTCGCAGGCCGAATACAAAAGCTTCCTCACCAGCAAGTCCGGTAATTCAGGCATTTCCGATGCGGCTGCGGTGGCCAGCTTCAAGCAGATGGACGCCAATGCTGACGGCAGCCTGACCGAAACCGAGGCCAGCGCCTTCTTTGCACCCGCACAGGTCGAAGGCCCCAAGCTTGATTCAGCAACCGCTGCGTTCCTGTTCGACTCGCTTTCGGCTGAAAACCAGAGCAGCGCGCAGAGCTCGCCTGATCTTCTCACCCAGCTGCTGGCCAATTACACCAGTAGCCAGAAGAAGCTCGGCGGCAGTTTCTCGGGCGACGCGTAAGCTACTTACCCAAGGCATACCCTGCTTATTTTTACAGGCTCCTGTTGCATTGCAGCATAAGCCTTGATTGCCTTTATAAATTCAGGCTCTAGATTGGCGGCTCATTTTAAATGGAGCCCCCATGTCAGACGAACTCACCCATTCACGCAGTGCCAGCGACAAGAAAATTACCGATGCCGATGCACTGGCCCTGCATTCCTCTGGCCGCCCCGGCAAACTCGAAATTACCCCCACCAAGCCGCTGGCAACCGCTCGCGACCTCTCGCTGGCCTATTCGCCCGGCGTAGCTGCGCCCTGCCTGCGCATCGCTGAAGACCCCTCAACTGCCTACGACTTTACCGCCAAGGGCAACCTAGTCGCTGTAATCTCGAATGGTACCGCCGTACTGGGCCTTGGCGACCTGGGCGCCCTTGCCGGCAAGCCGGTCATGGAAGGCAAGGCAGTGCTGTTCAAGCGCTTTGCCGATGTTGATTCAATCGACCTTGAAGTTGATACCAAGGATGTTGATGAGTTCGTCAACTGCGTGCGCTTCCTGGGCCCCACCTTTGGTGGCATTAACCTCGAGGACATTAAAGCGCCTGAGTGCTTCATCATCGAGCAGCGCCTGCGCGAGCTTATGGATATTCCAGTTTTCCATGACGACCAGCACGGTACCGCCATTGTGGCTGCTGCAGGCCTCATCAACGCACTGCATATTACCGGCCGCGATATTAAAGACGTGAAAATGGTCGTGAACGGCGCTGGCGCTGCCGCGATTGCCTGCACCGAGCTGTTCAAGGCCATGGGCGTACAGCATAGCAACGTAACCCTGTGCGATACCAAAGGTGTTGTCTGGCAGGGCCGTACTGAGGGCATGAACCAGTGGAAGTCGGCCCATGCAATCAAGACCGATGCGCGCACGCTGACCGAAGCGCTGAAGGGTGCCGACATCTTCTGCGGCCTTTCGGCCAAAGGCGCCGTTACACAAGACATGATCATGCTGATGGCCGATAAACCCATCATCATGGCCATGGCCAACCCGGATCCTGAAATTACGCCGGAAGAAGTGAAGGCCGTACGCCCGGATGCGATTGTCGCCACCGGCCGCTCGGACTACGCCAACCAGATTAATAACGTATTGGGTTTCCCTTATATCTTCCGCGGTGCGCTGGATGTGCGCGCCAGCACCATTAACGATGAGATGAAGATTGCTGCTGCCAAGGCACTAGCCGCTCTTGCTCGTGAAGACGTGCCGGACGAAGTGGACCGCGCTTATGCCGGCCGCCGCCTGCGTTTTGGCCCTGAGTATATTGTGCCCGTGCCATTCGACCCGCGCCTGATTGTTACCGTGCCGGTAGCCGTTGCGCAGGCCGCTATGGACAGTGGCGTAGCCCGCAAGCCGATTAAAGACATGGGCGCTTACAAGCAGGAATTACGTGCACGTCTCGACCCGACTGCAGACAGCCTGCAGCTCATCTTCGAGCGCGTCCGCGCCAAGCAGAAGCGTATTGTCTTTGCCGAAGGCGAAGAAGAACGCGTAATTCGTGCAGCGATTGCCTACCGCGCGGCGGGTTATGGCGATCCGGTACTGATTGGTCGCGAAGAGCGTGTAGCCGCTGCCATCAAGAATGCAGGGCTGCCGGAAGATCATGGGCTTGAAGTGCATAACGCCCGCCTCTCGCAGCATAACAAGCGCTATGCCGATGCCATGTATAAGCGCATGCAGCGCAAGGGCTGGTTACAGCGTGACTGCCAGCGCATGGTGAATAACGACCGCAATACCTTTGCCGCCATGATGGTGGAGATGGGCGATGCAGACGGCCTGGTCACCGGCGTCACCCGCTCGTTCTCGCGCAGTCTTGATGAAATCAGCCGCATCATTGCAGCAGATGAAGACACGCTGCAGTTTGGCCTTTCGATTGCCGTTATGCGTGGCCGTACGGTGTTCCTGTCGGATACTGCCGTCAACGAACTGCCCGAGCCGGAGCAGCTGGTTGAGATTGCCATTCGCACGGCAGCCAAGGCCCGCCAGCTGGGTCATGAGCCGCGTGTGGCTTTCCTCTCGTTCTCGAACTTCGGCCAGCCGATGCGTGACAAGGCCAAGCGTATTCGCGATGCGGTGGCCCTGCTCGACAAGCGCCCGGTCGACTTTGAGTATGATGGTGAAATGTCAGCCGACATCGCGCTCGATCATGACCTGATGAAGCGCCTCTACCCGTTCTGCCGCCTCTCCGGCCCCGCCAACGTGCTGATCATGCCGGCGCTGCATACCGCCAATATTGGTGCCAAGCTGCTGCAGAAGATGGGCGGCACGGTCATCGGCCCGCTGATCATGGGTATGAGCAAGCCGGTACAGATTGCCAGCATGGATTCAACCGTATCGGACCTCGTGACTGCTGCCGCACTGGCCGCGCATGATGCCGCCGATTGGTAAGAATGGTTAAATACCTTGAAATGGCCGCAGGCGAGTTGCTAGCCTGCGGCCATGTCATTTGCGCCTAATCCACTCGAACAACAAGATCAGGCCCTGCGCGCTGATTTTAACCGCCAGAGCAAGCGGGTAGATCGCCTCACCACCGGCGCATTGGTTTGCTTTGGCCTTACGGCAGCTACAAGCAGCCCTGCTTTTATGTGGGCAGGCCTCGCCTGTGTGGGCGCTATTGGTGTGCAGCTGCTGTTTGGCATCCGCAACCTCGGCCAGCAGATAACCCTAGGCCAGCGCATTGAAGTCAACGTAAAAGCCGCTCACTGGAACTGCCAGCGCGCGCTGGCCAAATGCATGCAGGGCCTTAGCCCCAAGTAACCACCACGTTAACTTGGCCCTAACTTCCAGCTCCTAAATTGCAGGGATGAACCTGCTGACCTGCCGCTCGCTTGCGGCCCTCATTATAACATTGCTGATATGGGGTTTTTTCCCCATGTACCTGCACCTGCTTAATCATATTCCGGTTGATACAGTGATGCTGCAGCGAATTTTATGGTCAGCCATTCTCGGTTGGCTGCTGGTGGCACTTAAGCGCGACTGGCACCGGCTTACAGTTAAAGATGTGCTCTACCTCAGCCTCACCGGCTTTGCACTCGGCGGTTTCTGGTTCATCTTCATCTGGGGCGTGCCCAACCACCATGTGCTCGACCTGAGCCTGGGCAACTTTTTAGCCCCGCTACTGATGACCGCCTGTGGCGTGCTGCTGTTTAAAGAACGGCTGGATCGGCTCGAGATATTGGCCATCAGTTTTGCAGTACTTGGCCTCTGCATTCTCATTTTTGGTGGCGATCACTTCCCTTGGGTGGCGGGTGTGGTGGCTCTCAGCTTTAGTACTTACAGTGTGCTGCGCAAGCGCACCAGCGTTAAGCCCTCCCTTGCTTTTGCGGTAGAGGCCACCGCGCTCTTGGGGGCAGCCGGCGTTTACAGCGCGTTTCACCCTGAGGTTATTCATACCGAGCGGGCGTATGACCTGGCCCTTATGGTCGGTACGGCGGTTTTAACCGTGGTGCCCATGACCCTTTATGGCATCGCCCTACGGGGCCTTAAAATGGCTACCGTGGGCATGGTAGGCTATTTAGCCCCCAGTATTGCCTTTTTAACGGGCATTTTTTACTTCCATGAGCCGATTTCGCCCCTGCGCCTCACCGCCTTCATCTGTGTCTGGATTGGGCTGGCTATTTATAGTTATAATGCACGGCTGAAAAACCTCGCCGCCCTGAAGCCTCTTTAGAGTCCTGATGAACCGTACCGACCTAGCCACCATCCGCGCGATGTTCGACGCGTTTGTAGACCCCATCATCCTGCTTGATGATGCGGGCAAGATCATTCAGCTGAACCGCAGCGCCAAGGAACGTTTTGGCGAAGCACACATCGGCAACTATGCCGAGAATATCCTGAGCACGCCGCATACCCTCTCGGCCATCGAACATGCGCTTAAAGGCGAAAGCTCCGACTCATTCGAGCTGGTCCTGCCCGATAACATCGACCACACCTATAACTGCAAGGTCGCGCCGTTGTTCTTCTCGAGCGAGCATGGCACCCCGCGCGTCATGATTACGCTACATGATATTACAGATGTACGGCGTTCGGAGCAGCTGCGGGTCGACTTTTTATCCAACGCCTCGCATGAGCTGAAAACCCCGCTGGCCAGCCTCTTGGGCTTTATCGAAACCCTGCAGGGCCCCGCCAAGGATGACAAAGAAGCCCATGAACGCTTTTTGGCCATCATGCACTCGCAGGCCAGCCGCATGACCCGTCTGGTGCAGGACCTGCTGTCGCTGGCGCGTATCGAATTTAACGAGCACATTACCCCAACCGGCCGGGTTGAACTTGGCAGTATTGCGCAGCAGGCCATCGCCCAGCTCGAACGCAAGGCAGGCGAGCGAAATGTAACCCTGCACCTGCACCTGCCGAAAGAGCCTTTGCCGAATGTGTTTGGCGATAGCGACCAGCTGATGCAGCTGATGCAGAATCTGATCGATAACGCGATTAAATATACTTCCGAGAATACCGCGATTGACGTGACGCTTGAGCCGCAGGGTAAGAAGATGCTGGTCATGGTGCGCGACCATGGCCCGGGTATTGAGCGCCAGCATCTGGCCCGTCTGACCGAGCGTTTCTACCGTATCGACTCTGGCCGTTCGCGCAGTATGGGCGGTACCGGCCTTGGGCTATCTATCGTTAAACACATCATTAACCGCCACCGTGGCACCCTGCTAATTGAGAGCGAAATCGGGCAAGGCAGCACATTCTCTGTGCATTTGCCCCTCGCTATTTAGTATCTTGTTGTTTAACCCCTTGCTACCTAAAGTAAGCCTATGCCCCCTGCCGAAAAGCCCCTGATCCTGATTGTTGAAGATGAGCGCGACCTCATCACGCTGCTTACCTATAACCTCGAAAAAGAGGGCTTCAGGGTAATTGCCGCGGATGACGCTGCCAGCGGCATGGCCAAAGCCGAGAAAGAGCGTCCCGACCTGATGCTGCTCGACTGGATGCTGCCCGACCTCACCGGCCTTGACCTGTGCCGCCAGATCCGCAAGAGCAACCTCATCAACAAAATTCCCATCATCATGCTCACCGCGCGCGGCGAGGAAGTAGACCGTATCCGCGGCCTTAATGCAGGTGCGGATGACTATGTGCCCAAGCCCTTCTCGCCCGGCGAGCTGATTGCGCGTATTAATGCTGTTCTGCGCCGCGCTACGGGCAAGGATGCCAGCGACCAGATTAGCGTTGCCGGTATCGATATGGACCTCGTAGGCCACCGTGCGCACCGCGATGGTGTGGAGCTCAAGCTTGGGCCCACCGAGTTCCGCCTGCTGCGCCACTTCCTGCAGAACCCCGGCCGCGTATATAGCCGCGAGAAGCTGCTGGATGAAGTGTGGGGCCACGACATTCACGTCGAAGACCGCACGGTCGATGTACACATCCGCCGCCTGCGCAAGTCACTTGGTGAACCGGATATCATCCGCACCGTGCGTGCTGCCGGTTACGCACTCGACCCCAAAGGAGAGATTGCCGATGACTAAGTTCCTCAGCTTCGTGCTGCTGTCCGGCCTTATTGCCAGCCCCGCCTTCGCAAAGAGCGAGCGCGAACAGACTGCCTGCCTTAACCGCTGCCTGAGTTATAAGGTCTTCTGCCATACTGAAGTTCTGCGCCAGATTGAGCAGGCCTCCAGCAGTCCGGAAAACTGCCTTACACCTGAGCAGCTTGAATTCAACCTGAAGCAGTGCCCAGCTGCAGCCAAACAGTGCGAAGACAGCTGTTTTGGCGATAATCCCGCGGCTACGGCACCTAACCGTTAATTTTGCTCCCTGAATAACCTAATTCATCAGGACCGGGCTACGCGGGTATTGCTTTTAACTATCTGGATTTCATATCCTCGCGGCATGCCGTATGAACCGCCGTTTTTAAAATTTGCCTGTCTTGCACAGTCTCCCTTTGCTTTTGCGCAAACGAGCGATCTGGCAGCCATCAACACGCCCAACGTGAGTATTGCCATAGGCACCCGCGCCTTTAGTCCCGCTGCAGCAAAATATGCGGATGATCTGGATGTGGTGCAGCTGGCCCTCACACACGGCAGGCAGATAACCGCCGGAGAGATCGGATTACCGCTCTACAATATCGGCAACCCCCGGCTGACGCAGCACAATGGCATTGCAGGCGTTGTGCAGCAGGAACTGGGCAGGCATCTGCCAGAGGCAAGCGGTAAGGCCGAAATGCTGGCAACGCTGACAGCGCAGTTTGAAGATATCTCAACCGCTATCAAAGGCCGTCAGAATCCTGAAGGTATTGTCTATTCCGGCGATCTTGCGATTTTCTTCCTCGCCAAATTGCCTAAAGGCGGCGGGCCTTTGCACCGCGATAATACCGTCGACCTGCAGGGTTTTATCACCATTTGCGGGCAAGGCACCATTGGTGCGCATGAGCGCGTACGCCGCGAAATCAACCTTCCGGGCGCAAACCCGCAGCGCGAGCTGGGCGATAATCCTTCCAATGATATTTATGGCTATCCCAGCATGGCCTTTGCCGAGGTATTGCGCGAAGTACCCCGCCAGCGCGCAGCCATCTGGCTTGGTAACATGAACCCCAATCCGTTCATTCACTGCGAGCCAGAGATTTCGCGCGATGCTGAATCCCGCCTCATTGCAATCGCCCGCCCGTATGAGAACAGCGGCTACTACCGTCCTAACCAACCATAAGGCAGACCCGGAATGACTATTCGTAAACTGTTCGGTGATAAAAATTCGGCCATGGCCATAAGCCACCGCGCGATTGAGCTGCACCTGCGCCAGCAGTTTGTCGAAAAGCCGAATGAAACAGATGGCTCGACTACACCCATGGTACTGGCAGGCGTACACCACCAGCTGGTCGAGCACCACGGCCAGAAGCGTAAACTTTTTATGGGTCTTGTACCTTAAACTTAAGCCTTGAAGCTGATGGCTACGCCGCGCTTCTTGAAATAGGATTCCATCATCTTGCGACCCTGGCGGTTGGGCTGCACCAGCTTGGCGGGGTCGAACACGGCTTCCTTCTGCCCAGCGGCAGCCAGCGCGGCCTTAAGGGCAGCGATATGCGCATCAATCTCGTCGTTATTATTGTGCAACGAGGTGTAGATGTTTTCGATTGCCTGATCGAGAGTAGGCGCAGTCATGGTGTTCTCCTTCAATTGCCCCATCTATAGCAAAAATCGGCAGTAAAACCAGACCCTTGCAGTGTTCGGTAGAGGCGTTATTATGCAAATATGAGCAACGCCGCCAATAACCGCCCCGCCCCCGCGACCTCTGAAGTGACTGAACGCCGCATCGCCTGCGATGGCGGCAAGCAGGGGCACCCGCGCGTTTACCTCACCATCGGTGCGGATGGCTTTGTCGATTGCACCTATTGCGACCACCGCTTTGTCCTCAAGGCTGGCAGCGGCGCGCATTAACCCTTTATCGCTTGTAAGCCGCTTGCTGTGCGCTAGACCTATAGCCACAACAGGGACACGGGCATGAGCAAGATAAAACCCTTCACGGTCGACGCGTTTAATCACATCGCCATGCGTATTGATCGCACATCCGCTTATATCGCGTTTTGTGACTTCGCGCTCGCCAGCCTTGGTCGCGCCAATTCTGTTACACTTGATCATGCCGCGATTGACCGCTTCGCCGATGCCATGCCGGCTGATGAAAAACCCTCAACCCGCTCGAGCTACCTGAGCCCGGCAGCCTGGGCCGGGCCGCTGAATGAAGTGCGCGTGATGCACCAGTTTGGCGCCATCATCGGGCAGATGGGCGGCTTCTTTGAGCAGCAGGCCGATGGCACCACCCGCAAGTGGGAGCTGGAGGGCTCAGGCGCCAAAGCCGTGGTCGCCAAAATGGCTGATATACGCAAAGCGCTGGGCGATGCTGGTGAAGGCGAAACCCGCCCGAGCAAGCTTGGCCCCAAGCTTACCCGCCTGTTTGACGGCACACCAATGCAAGCCTGGCGCATAGCCGCGATGAAAGAGTTTTATGCGGCTGGCGCGATGAAGAAGACCGAGCAGGTTTTACGTGCCTCAGCCCCCGGCCTTAAAGATGGGCAAATGGTGGTGGGGGCCTCACTCACACTTGATTTCAAAACCATACAGAATCTGGCACGGGCCTATCCGGTAAGTTTTGGGGGCGATCCGCTTTACAAGAAGGCAGCCCTGTTGGTTCTGATGGCTAATTCGCATTTTGCAGCCCGCAAGGCTGAATGGCTTGAAGGCCAGAGTATAACCCTCAACAGTATTGTGGGAGCTGATTACCGCATTCCGCAAGGCGCGATGACCGAGCAGCTGGGCATGATCAGGATTGATGATGAACTGCGCCAGCGCATCGCACGGCGCGAGGTGATGGATATCAACGATCCGGATGTGATCAAGTTGCGGCTGGCTACTGTACTGCTGGGGGACCGCATCGCGCGCCGCTCAGGCCGCAGCATAAGTACGGTTGATTCAGCGCTTATTACAGCCGGACGCGACCTGGCCAAGCTGCCTTAAACACTACCAAACATTCAGGTCATCACGCCGAATTTCTAGATCACGGTTTTGTGATCGAGCAGCGCCAGCATCGGCAAATCGTGCGGTGCGTTGCCATAACCATAGGTGACATCAAACGGGCCGTGAGTTTTAAGGTAGGCCTCAACGCGGCGGGCTTTCTCCTGCCGCACACAGTTACCACCCTGAATAGCGCCAGTGAGGATGCCGTCTTTCACCTCCATCTCGGTGGCGATGACCAGATCAACCGGCAGTTCCTCGAGCAGCTGATGAATGTAAAGCTCAAGCGCGCCGGTGGCGACTACGATGGTAAAACCATCTGCCTTGTGCTTGAGCAGAGCTTTATGCGCCAGAGGCTTCCATATTTTAAGCGGAGCCAGCTTGCTGGCAGCGGCACGCGCCTCTTCATACGGCACGCCAGCTAAAGTACGCTTGAGTAGCGCCGACTTGATACCGGTGCGCGTATCCGGATGGCCCTTTTCAGGGCTGGCAATCGATTTGGCAAAGGCGGCAATCATCTTCGGCCAGCCAGCGACATAGCCCAAGTAAGGGATCAGGCTATCGCCTTTCACCAAGGTGCCGTCAAAATCGAAAAATGCTACGCCGCGAGTCATGCCGCACAATAGTACATCCTTGGCAGCTCGGCAATTGCGCTAGGCGGGATTGGAAATGGGATGGTGCCTAGTGCTTCATGCAATAGAAGCGATATACTTTAAGGCCAGCATCAAACGCGGCCATGCGCCGCGCCCACAGCTCAACCTCGTTGAGCACCGCGAGTTTGGTGGGGTTATCCATGGCATGGGCGTTGAGGTGGCCAAGGAAACCGGAGAGAGCGCGTAGAATAAGCTGGCGCTGCATCTGTGTCATATCTTCATTAATGCGTACGTCGAGTTTACGCGCCTTCAGCGCCTTGATGATGCGCTCAGCGCTCCAGACTGCCGGCTCAACCGGCTCGGTATTGGCCCAGGTAACCATCGCTGAATTCTTGAGGTCGGCCTCTTCGGCGCAATAGTCGGTAAACAGGAACTGACCGCCCGGCTTCATATGTGCGGCAATTTCATCGAACAACTTGTCTTTATTGTGCACACTGAAGAAGGCTTCTTTGGCGAAGATGCCATCGTACTTCTTGTCGAGGTGGATGTTATCAGGATCATACTGCATGACCGGCGCCTGCTTGCTGAGCTTAAGCTTTTCCGATCGCTCTTTACCGATAGTGGCCAGCAGTGGCGAAGCCTCGAGCCCGGTAACCCATGCCTTGTAATCCCGCGCGATGGTGCGGGCCACGCCCCCCAGACCCGCGCTGAGGTCGAGAATACTCATGGAGGAGTTGATGCCAAATGGCTTGACCAGATAAGCGGTATGCTCAACCCCGCCGGGCGAGAGGAAGTCTTCGCCCCACAGAGTCTCGGCCACTTTAATGCGCTCGGCGCTCCATAGCGGGCGGCCATGGCGGTCGAGCAGCTCGTTTTCACTTGTTACAGGCGGGGTAATGGGGGCGGCATCGGCGGCTTCAATCTCGCCGCTTTCGATCATCTGCTTGAGGACCGAAAGGTCATACCCCTCCCACCAGGCGCGCAGGCGCGTTTTGGTGCGCACAGGAAATTGTACGCCTTCGCCAGGTTCGAGCCATGTTACAACGGGCATAGTAAGGTTTCCTCAACCTTCCTATTAACTCGTCAAAACGTCTATGCTTCGTTAACAGATTGGTAATTTATGCAACGACCGCATGAGATTCTGACTCGAGCTGTCTGCGCCACAGTGCAGCGTAAAGCCCATCTCTTGACAAAAGATCAGCGTGACGGCCCTGCTCCACCACCTTACCGCCCTCGAGTACCAAAATAAGGTCGGCATCGGCAATGGTTGAGAGACGATGGGCAATCACCAGCGTCGTATGGCCCTTACTGACGGCGCGCAGGCTGCTTTGAATCTCTTTTTCGGTATGCGTATCGAGTGCCGAGGTTGCCTCATCAAACATCAGCAACGGCGGATGCTTGAGGATGGTACGGGCAATCGCCACGCGCTGCTTCTCGCCGCCCGAGAGCTTGAGGCCGCGCTCGCCGACCACCGTCTGGTAGCCATCGGGCAGGCTTTCGCAGAACTTGTCGATCTGCGCCATGCGGGCGGCTTCCTTGATTTCGGCCTGAGTAGCGCTGGGGCGACCGTACGCAATGTTATATTCAATCGTATCATTAAACAGCACTGTATCCTGCGGCACGATACCAATGGCAGCGCGCAGGCTAGCCTGGGTGACCTTGCGGATATCCTGCCCGTCTACGGTAATGCTGCCACCGCCAATATCGTAGAAGCGATAAAGCAGCCGCGCGATGGTGGACTTGCCTGCGCCCGAGGGGCCGACGATGGCTACCGTCTGGCCCGGTTCTGCCACAAAGCTGACGTCCTGCAAAATCGGGCGGCGCTCATCGTAGTTGAACGAGACGTTCTTGAACTCAATGCGGCCACCATTCACCTTGAGGTCAGCTGCATCGGGCGCATCCTGAATCTCGCGGTTGACCTCCAGCAGGTCGAACATCTTTTCCATATCAATCACGGCTTCGCGGGTTTCACGATAAGCCGAGCCAAGGAAGTTAAGCGGCATATACAGCTGCAGCAGATAGGTGTTGACCAGTACAAAGTCGCCCACGGTCATGTTGTTATAAACAATATCACGCGCAGCCAGGTACATGACCATGGCCAGACCAGCAGAGATAATAAAGGACTGACCAACGTTAAGCAGCGATAACGACGTACGCGCCTTGATGAGCGAAGTTTCATACTCGCGCATGGTGCTGTCATAACGGCTGGCTTCATGCTCTTCGTTATTGAAATACTTTACCGTCTCGTAGTTCAGCAGGCTATCAACCGCCTTGCTGTTAGACGTTGTATTATGCGCGTTCACGCTGCGGCGGATTTGCAAACGCCACTCGGTAATACGGAGTGTATAGACCATGTAAACGCCCACAGTAGCGAGAGTGACCAGCACAATCGGCCAGCCAAAGAAGTAGAACAACACACATGAGGTGAGGATGATCTCAAGGATCGTGGGGCCAATGAACCATGTGGTAAGGCTTAAAAAGCGCTCGATACCCGCAATACCGCGCTCAATCACACGGCTAAGGCCGCCCGTGCGGCGCTCGAGGTGGAAACGCAGCGAGAGGTTATGCAAGTGACGGAACACATCCATTGCTGCCAAACGCATGGCACGGTAGAGCACCTTACTGAACAAGGCTTCGCGCAATTCACTGAACGCCATAGTGCTGACGCGCGCTAAACCATACGAGACAATCATACCAAACGGAATAATGAGCGTGAGGTTGGTACTGCTAATGGTAAGCGCATCTACCGCATGCTTATAAAAGATTGGCGCATAAACATTCGCCAGCTTGCCGAGGAACAGTAGCACGATACC
>JBEIQE010000080.1:0-1102 GCA_040376705.1 Micavibrio sp. | reverse complement strand
CGGTTATCGCGCAGAATGAGTGTTACGCCCGAGCGCGACATTTCAGGTTCTACGACTGGCAGCTGGGGCACCATAATAACCTCATCGCGCGGCAGCGATACAACCTTGGCAGGCTCGGCAGCTAGCGGCTCAGTAGATAAAGGATCTGGCGCATTATCCGCCGTCAGCATAACAGGGGCTGCAGCAGGCTGGATGCTGGCCATTGTCTCTTCGGCCTTAGGCATAACTGGAGATGCAGCAGGCTCGATCACTGGTGCCTGAACTACCGAAGAGGGCGCTGTTACCGTGCTGGCAAGGGTTACTTCTTCACCGGTGGCAACCGAGCGCAGCACGGGTGTGGGCGATGTTGCAGCAGGAGCTGAAACTGGCGCAGGTGCTGATGAAGTAATGCTTTCGCCGCCCGAGAGCAGCGGCGCGCTCATCATGGTGGATGAGGTAAGCTGCGGGCTATACGCATCATTATAACGATCAGCAGGGGCAGCAGGGGCAGCAGATGCAACCGGTGCAGGAGCTGAGACTGGGGCTACAATTTCGGCAGCCTGAGTGCCGCGCTGAATGTAGAGAACACTACCGGCTTCAGTCGCCTTAAGGCCTGCTGCGGCCAGAACTTCGGCACGGCGCTGGGCTGCGCTCATACCCGGCTTGGCAACCGGTACCAGCATGTTGATGTTGATATCATCGGCAAAAGCGAAGGTCTTGCCTTCGGGCGCAAGGCCAGCCAGCGCCTCGATCAGCGGCTCACGCGCTTCGCCTGCTGCAGGGGCAATAGCGGCATACATATCGGCCGAGAGAGTTTCGGTGAAGGACTGGAAGGCCAGTTTATCGGGCTGCGTCTGCATGGCTGTTGAGTTTGAGCAACCACCAAGACCCAGCGAGGTTACCAGAGCCATACCTGTTAGGCAGACAAAACGCTGCGAGGGGCGCGATGCAGAAATGAGACGGGAAAGCAGCATACATAAACCCCTAGACTTACACAGGGCCGCGTCCAGAATAGTCGCGCCCACGTGATTCAACCACAGCAGCCATAAGAATCAATGGCCTAGGGTCGTTTGTCTCATAAGTTTGTGAAGCTGACAACAAGTTGTTGCCATAAGGTCACGCG
>JBEIQE010000052.1:0-1460 GCA_040376705.1 Micavibrio sp. | reverse complement strand
CCATATTGGCCTGGCCGGCTGGCTTTGTGAACGCTGGCAGGCTCCGCTCTCCATCAGCGCCACCGACATCAATGTCGCCCGCGTTGCCATGACCGACCACGACGGCTTCGGCGGTGAATCAGGCACCAGGTTCTATGAGCTGCACGGCCTGCGTGATGAAGGCTTTCTCGGCCACGTTCGCGGTCGCCGCAGCTATTACTCCTCTTTGGTGCACAAGCTGCCCCAGTCATACCACCGCCTTATGGACGGCGATCTACTGAGCATCGGCGGCCATTCATGGCAATGCATCGCCGGTTATGGCCATGCACCTGAACACATCGCTCTGTACAACCAGGATCTGAACCTGCTGATCAGCGGCGATATGGTGCTGCCCCGCATCTCCGCCAATGTCAGCGTGCATGCCAGCGAACCAGAAGCCAACCCATTGCAGCTGTTCATGGATTCGCTCAAGCGCTACTTTGATTTGCCAGAGGATGCCTTTGTGCTGCCGTCCCACGGCAAGCCCTTTAACGGCCTGCATACCCGCGTACAACAGCTGCTCGACCATCATCAGGAGCATCTGAACGATATCCTGCAGACCGTGCCGGGCAAGGAGCTCAGTGCCGCCGACATCCTGCCCCTGCTCTTCAAACGCAAACTGGATGCCCACCAGACCACCTTTGCCATGGGTGAAGCTCTGGCCCACTTGCATTACCTCTGGTTCAAGCAGCAATTGCAGCGCCGCGAAGATCCGCAAGGTGTGTTGCGCTTCTCACTGCCTCAGCCTAAATAACGCCTGCACTCACCCAATAAAAAGAGAGCGCCATGCGCTCTCTTTTTATTGGGTCTGCGGTATTTCATCACTGCATTACTTATGCAGCAAGCACTGATTGCTATCTCTTTTGCGGTCGCTCTTTCGCCACCACAATAAAAAAACCCCGCAGCCTTTCGACTACGGGGTTTTCACTGTAAGAGCCTGACGATGACCTACTTTCACACGGGAACCCGCACTATCATCGGCGCAAATTCGTTTCACTGTCCTGTTCGGGATGGGAAGGAGTGGTACCAAATCGCTATGGTCATCAGGCATAAACTTTTTGTCAGATCCAAGGCGCTCGATTAACTTCTTAATCAAACCACCTTCAATCCAACGAATTCATAGAGTCTTCATCAGCTTTTTTATCTTTTGATTGCGCCTGGCATAACTTGAACGCTCTCACGTTCAGTCTTCACCTTGATTTCTCAATCAAAGTTATAGGGTCAAGCCTCACGAGCAATTAGTATCAGTTAGCTTAACGCATTACTGCGCTTCCACACCTGACCTATCAACGTCCTGGTCTCGAACGACTCTTTAGGGGGCTCAAGGCCCCGGCAGATCTCATCTTGAAACGAGTTTCCCGCTTAGATGCTTTCAGCGGTTATCTCTTCCACACTTAGCTACTCGGCAATGCCACTGGCGTGACAACCGATACACCAGAGGT
>JBEIQE010000007.1:0-128832 GCA_040376705.1 Micavibrio sp. | reverse complement strand
GCCAGCAAGACGCGGTCAAGCGCATGGGTAACAGCCTTGAGTGTTTCACGGTCGGGCGCCTTGATGAGCTGGGCGATCAGTGCATCGACCACCGGATCCTTCACGCCGGCATAGTTGCGCGAGCCGGGCTGGCTGGCAAACTCGCTGCCCCAGAAGTTGAGCTGCTCGTTGCCCGGCGAGAGCGAATTAGGCACGCTGGTGACAATCATATCGAAGTCGAAGTCATTCAGGCGGTTGATGTACTGCGCGCTATCCACCACACGCAGAGTGGCCTTAACGCCAATACGTTCGAGGTTTTTCACAAACGGCTGCACCACGCGCACGAAGTCTTCCTGAATCAGCAGGAACTCAAAGTTCAGGGCCTTGCCGGCGGCGTTGGTCATCACGCCGTTTTTGGGTGCATAGCCAGCTTCCTTGAGCAGGGCGAGCGACTGTGCGAGCAGCGGGCGGATGTTGCCATCGCCATTGGTTTTGGGTAGCGCATAAGGGGTATCAAAAATGCTGGCCGGAATTTGCGCACGGAAGGGCTCGAGAATAGCCATTTCCTGACCCTCAGGCAGACCGCTCGAGGCCAGCTCGGAGTTGGCAAAATAGCTCTCCGAGCGCTTGTACTGGCCATAGAACAGGTTGGCGTTCATCCACTCAAAGTCCATCAGCAGGGCAATCGCCTTGCGCACGCGCACATCGGCAAAAATCTCGCGGCGGGTATTGAACATGAACCCCTGCATGCCCTGCGGATCTTCATGCGCAATGGTCTCTTTCACCAATCGGCCGTTTTCAACTGCGGGTACGTTATAACCGGTAGCCCAGTTACGCGCCGAGTTCTCGAGGCGGAAGTCGAGGTCACCTGCTTTAAAAGCTTCAAACTGCACACCGAGGTCGCGATAGTAATCGTAACGGATGGTGCCGAAGTTATAGCGGCCCTTGTTCACGGCAAGATCCTGCCCCCAGTAGTCGTTACGCAGTTTGTAGGCAATGGTGCGGCCAGCCGCGAAGTCGGCAATCATGTAAGGGCCCGAGCCTACCGGCGGGGTGAGGGTGGTGGCGGCAAAGTCCTTACCCTCCCAGTAGTGCTGTGGCAGCACCGGCATTTGCCCCACAATCAGCGGCAGCTCGCGATTGCCGGCAGAAGCAAAGGTGAATTTAACGCGCGTGGGACTTTCGGCCTCGGCCTTAACAACCTCGGCATAATAGGCGCGGTAGAAGGGGGCACCTTGCGTCTTAAGTGTGTTGAAGCTCCATACCACATCAGCCGCCGTTACCGGCTTGCCATCGCTGAATTTGGCTTCAGGGCGCAGGTCAAACGCCACCCAGCTGCGCTCGGCTGGCAGGTCGATGGTTTTGGCCAGAAGGCCGTATTCGGTAAAGGGTTCATCTGCGCTGCTGGTGAGCAGCGTATCGTACATCATGCCCAGACCATCTGCCGCCTCACCCTTGAGGATGAAGGGGTTGAGGTTATCAAAGCTGCCAAAGCCGCCCATACGCACCAGCCCACCCTTGGGTGCGTTGGGGTTTACGTAGTCAAAATGCTTGAAGTCAGCCGCATACTTGGGCTCACCGTGCAGGGCGATGGCATGTACACCAATCTGGTCGCCTTCAGCGGCAAGGGCAGAGAGAGGAGCAAAGAGAAGGCTGGCAGCCAGCAGGAGATGTTTGATCATGGGTCTGAGTTTAAGCGGCCCATGGCGCGGCGGCAAGCTGGCTAAATAGTCGCAAAAACCAATAAAAGCGCGCTGGCCACACAGCCGATGCCTGCCCAGATGTTGCTGTTATCGGGGTGCTGCTGCCATTTGTTCCAGATGATGACCCAGAACGGGCCGGTGAGGTTAAGCGCGGTAATGAAGGCGGGGTTAGGCGCGCTGTTGATGCTGGACGTTTTGAGCAGGATATAGCCACCCGCAATCAGCACAATCAGCAGGCCGCCTTGCCAGATCGAGATGACGTGCTGCAGCTTGAGAGGCTGTGCCCCCTTTGTAGGCCAGGCCAGATTCACAATACCCGCCATGCCTGAAACAATCATGGCGTAGGTAATGAAAGAGGGCATGCCGTTGCCGTACATCATGGCGGTTTTGTTCAGCACATCGAGAATCGCGCCAATGAAATAAAGCGGTATCAGTGCCATGAAGGCGGTTTTGCTGAGCGGGTCGCGTTTGAGCATCAATACCGAAACCAGCGTGCCGAGCAATGCTACGGGAAGCCATATGATATGCGGTTTTCCCTGCAATACCTGCAAATGCTCGGGGTGGAGCAGCAGCCACAGCAGGAATGCGAGCGGCAGGCACAGCGCCAGCAATCGCGATGTAACACCGGCCCCGTAATGAGCGGTCGCGCTAAAGACCATACGGTCGAAAACACCCACCAGAAGTCCGGCGGTTATGCAGGTGAGGTAAAACATCGGTGCTGTAGGCCAGTTGCCCACCAGCAGGGCGATGGGCAGAAACACCAGCACAGTTCCAAACCCCCGCCATAGCATGAGCAGGCGGGAGTCGATTTTCAGGTGCTGGTTAAGAATGAAATAGGCAGCCTGTACAGGCCCCATGAGCAGGCCGCCGATATGCCACCATTCCATGGGGTTTTACTTAAGGGTGTTGAGGTAAGCGATAACGCTGGCGCGGTCCTGATCGTTCTTGATACCGGCAAAAGCCATCTTGGTACCCGGCACGGCCTGACGCGGGTTAAACAGATACTGGTTCAGACCTTCGTTATTCCAGATTTTGTCGCTGCTGGCTTTCATGGCGGCCGAGTAGGCATAAGCATCGCCTAAACGTGCATGGTGGCTACCAACAATACCCCACAGATTAGGGCCAACCTTGTTGGGACCGCCGTTGTTGAAGCTGTGGCAGGCCGCGCAGGCCTTGGCCAGGGTTTCGCCGCGGGCTACATCGGCGGTGGCAAACAGGGCCGAAATATCGGCAGCAAGTACAGGGGCGGCGGCTTCGCCAGAGATGGTGGCAGCGGCTACACCTTCTACTTTATAGACATTCTCGGCCAGCTGCTGCGGGGCGACAATCTTGTCGGCAAAGAAGCCGGCGAGCATGGCAATAAGCAGCGCCATAATGGCTGCGCCCATGATCTTGTTGAATTCCATGCCACCCATTTGTGTCTCCAATAAATAAAATCGGGGCTAACATACTCACTTGGCTGGGAATTGTCGAGAGCAGCCCGCCCAAATACTTGACTGCGAGCAGGAGCTGCCGCAGTTTGCTTACCACCATGCGCACTGCCCCCTCACGCCCCGTCATCCTCATTCCGGCCCGAATGGCCTCCACCCGCCTGCCAAACAAGCCTTTGGCCGATATTATGGGCCTTCCCATGATTGTGCGGGTGTATCAGCGTGCGGTTGCCGCACAGTTAGGTCCGGTTTTTGTAGCCTGTGCCGAGCCTGAAATCCTCGAGGCGGTTAAAAAAGCGGGCGGCGAGGCGGTTTTGACCAATCCTAACCACCCCTCAGGCTCCGACCGGATTTACGAAGCGCTGACCAAATGTGACCCCACCGGCCAGTACGATGCCATTATTAACGTGCAGGGCGACCTGCCGACCGTTGAGCCCGACACCATCAAGGCAGTGTACCGCGCGCTGATCAACCCGGATGTGGATATTGCAACCGCCATCGCCCCGATTATGCATGCAGCCGACCGTAACAACCCTGCCATCGTGAAGGCAGTGGTTGAGATCAAGGAAGGTGGCACGGGTGGCCGCGCGCTGTACTTCAGCCGTAATGTCGTGCCCGCACATGAGGGTCCTTACTGGCATCATATTGGCCTGTATGGCTACCGCCGCGATGCTCTCGAGAATTTTGTGAAGCTGCCCCCTGCTGAACTTGAAAAGCGCGAGAAGCTCGAGCAGTTGCGCGCCTTGGCCGCCGGCATGCGTATAGACGCCGCAGTTGTGGCCGAAGTGCCGCTGGGTGTAGATACACCCGCCGAGCTGGCACTGGCACGCGAGATGGTTGCTAAAGGAAATTACTAGCAAACCCCGAGCGGGCATAAGCCCGCGACGACGTGTTTGCGAAAGAGGAGAAAATATGACCGATAATTTAATCGCGTTTCAGGGTGTGCCCGGCGCTTATGCTGACCTGGCGTGCCGCTCGGTCTATCCGGCCATGGACACGCTCTCGTGTCCCAGCTTTGAAGAGGCCTTTGCCGCTGTGCGTGATCACCGCGCCAAATACGCGATGATTCCGGTTGAAAACTCGATTGCTGGGCGCGTAGCTGATATCCACCACATTCTGCCTGAAGGCGGTTTGGTGATTGTGGGCGAGCATTACCAGCGTGTGCTGCACCATCTGCTCGGTCTTAAAGAGGCCAAGCTCGAGGATATCAAAACCGTAAAAAGCCATATTCAGGCACTTACCCAGTGCCGCAAGTTCATGGCCAAACATGGCATTAAAGGCATACCCACCAGCGACACCGCTGGCGGCAGTAAAGAGGTGGCGATTAAAGGCGACAAGACGGTAGGCGGTATTGCCTCTTCCCTCGCGGGTGATATCTACGGCCTGCATTCGCTGGCGGCGGATATTGCCGATATGCCGGATAATACCACGCGCTTTCTCATTTTGGCGCGTGAGCCACACTTGCCGCGCCCGGGTACTTTCTGCATCACATCGCTGCTGTTTAAGGTACGCTCGGTACCGGCTGCGTTATATAAAGCTTTGGGTGGCTTTGCGACCTGCGGCGTGAACATTACCAAAATCGAGAGCTATCTTGTGGGCGGCCGGTTCGATGCTGCGCAATTTTATATCGATGTTGAAGGCCACCCCGAAGAGCGCCCGCTACAACTCGCGCTTGAGGAGCTTAACTTCTTTGCGTCAGAGGTTAAGATTTTGGGTACCTATGCGGGCCATCCGTTCCGTCGCCAGCTGATCGAGTAAATCGGCGCTTGCCATAGGCCCTGCGTGAGGTCTAGCGTACCCCTATAAAAATAGAACAGGGGTATAAAATGGCAGCACAAACAGATCCGGCAGGTACGGTGCCCGAGGAGAATTCATCGGCGGGCGTTGTTTCAAACTTCTTCGAGTACCTCGCGCGATTCAATTCACCCGTTGATAGTGCGCGCGCCTATGCGCCGCTGTTTGGCGAGATGATACGTCCTGATGCGCAAGGCCCGCAGGGTATCGCTTCGCTGCTGTTCGGCATCAGCACTTTTGCCGGTCAGGCCGATCGGCGCTTTGCGTATGTCTCGATTGCCTTTGCGCAGGTGAGTGTCGCCCTTTCGCAAAAAGCAGATAAGCTGAAAGGGTTTGAGCGCGGCGAGACAATTGCAAATGCGCTGACTATGGCCAGCATGGCCGGCATGAGCCAACCACGCGATGCAAGCGGGCAGCCGCTTGAGCTGACGCGCAGCATGGTCGATGGTCTCTATCAGCCGCTTTTAAACATGAGCCCGGAGGGTGGCCGCCCGCTTATTGAGGCCTGCCGCACAGCCTCCGGCATGACCTGCCTGCGTACCGAGCACCAGCAGCTCAATTACTACGGCCATATTGCCAACCGCGCGGCCAAAGCGTTGGGCGTTATGACCAATGGCCTGAAGTAGGGGTGATCATGGCAATTGTTCAAGAGGCCGAAGTCTCCAGTATCTTCAACCACATGTTCGCACGTTTTGCCGAGCCCGGTGCACAGCGGCTGGAAAACCTGCAGGAAGATATCGGCGAGCTGAGTACCCAGCTCGAGCTGAACGACGATATGCATGCAACCCTCACGCATGTGGCGCTGGCGGCGGGTAGCAACAACCCCGAGTATGGCGCTGTCTCGCGTGCCTTTACCGAAATGGCCGAGCTGGTAATCGTCAATGCAGCGCAAAGCAGTGGCCCGTATCGTCAGGTATTGCAGCATGATGCCTGCGTGTTGCTGGTTTATGCCGAAACCGCCGCGCCGCGTGGACGCGATGGACGTATTCAGGACGTATATGCCGACCCGATTATCGACACCGCACTGCGCCTGCTTGATACCCAGCCCGATCCGCAGGTTGAGGAGCTGGTCAATCAGTCGACTGCGCTTTTGCAAGCACGCCTGAATATGCCCGAAGGTAGGCGCAGGCCCTTGGTTAAAGGCGCCCCGCACCTCGATGCACTGGCGCGTGTCGCACAGCGCACGCTGCAGCGGCACATGCATTAGGAGCAATTGCGATGATGAGCTTGCCGGTTGATCAGTTCCGCCACATGGTGACGGATGCTCGCCGCGAGCAGACGCTCGCCACCCTTACCGATATGTTCGAGCATGTAGCCACCTGCCGAGATGCGCCGACGGTACTTAATGTATTTGACTATCTCGATCGTCTGTTCCCGCCGCAAAAGCCGGAAGGGGCTTATACACTCAAGCACCTGCTGTCTGATCTCGACATGAACTACGCAACAGGTGCGCAGCCACCAGCTGATATGCCCAAGCTCAGCGCTAGTGAGAAAGCCGAAATCATGTTCGGCACCGGTGTGGTATTTGATGAGATTGGTTATCTAGCCGGTAACGAGCGCCATGAGCTGGGCTCGGTCGCCATTGCCATGCGCATGATTGGCGAGCGCTTGCAGGATGAGTTCGAGATTGCCAGAACCCCCGATGAATTCCGCCGCGCGCAGGATGGCGCGCATCTCATGCTGCATTTTGCCAATATCTGTTTGCCGCATGCAGCACATGGCGGGGTGTTGAAGGCAGATGTCGAGCCGTTACGCGCCGCGTTTGAGCGTATGCGCAGTATCGGTACCTATCCGCATATCATAGACCTCTCCGAGGTCGTGCTTGCCACGCTCGATATGCGCCAATGGAACAGTGAGCTGGGTAAAGCCATGGCGCCCGTCATTGAGCCTAAAAAGAATTACGATATCGAGTCAGTCGCCGGCCTTTATGGCACAGTATGGGACAGTGCCACGCGCGCCGTTACGCGCCTGACAGTAGATGCAGCGAATGGTGATATCTGCCACGTAAGGCCGGGTAAAAGAGGCGATACCCCTGCGGTGTAAGCCTTAAGCCTTCATCGCGCGCTGGATGTGGCCGGCAACATCGCTCAGCTTTACTTCCTCCTGGCTGGCGACCTTCAGGTGCTTGAGCGTGGCGGTGCCATTGGCCTTTTCATCGCTACCCATGATAATCGCGTAGGGTGCGCCCGCGCGGTCGGCGTACTTCAGCTGTTTGCCCAGTTTATGCGGGTCCATATAGACCTCCACATTTAAACCATGGCTGCGCAGTTCACTGGCCAGCTTCAGGTAATCAGCCATCAGCTCGGGGTCGAGCTGCAGGATGATGACATCCGTCAGGCTGGTGTTCTCGGTCTTGAGCATACCGAACTCGAGCAGTAGCTGGAACAGGCGCGTAGCCCCAATTGAGATACCCACACCCGGCAGCTTGCTCTTGGTGTAGTGACCCGCCAGATTTTCGTAACGGCCACCTGAGCAGATACTGCCCCATTCGGGGTGATCGAGCATCAGGGTCTCATATACCGTGCCGGTATAGTAATCGAGCCCGCGCACAGTTGTGAGGTTGAGGCGCACATGCTCTTCCCGAACACCGAGGGCTTTGATGCCGTTATAAACGCTACGCAGTTCGGTCAAGCCAAGTGCGAGTTGTTCGGGCTTGTCGTTAATACTATCGAGTAGCGCTAAGGTTTCTTCATTACTCCGCACACCCCCCATCAGGTCGAGCAGTTTGGTAGCCGTGGCTTCATCCAGTGCAACCTCAGGGCTCTGCAGGCGGGCGATAACTTCCTTAAGGCCGATTTTATCAAGCTTATCAATCTCACGCAGGGCGGGGGTCTGCTTCTCATTATCAGCGAGGCCGAAGCTCTCGAGCAGGCCCTTGAGCAGCTTGCGGTTGTTGATCTGGATCTGGAACTTGCCCACACCCAGCTCGGTAAAGATGGTAGAGATGATGGCGGGCAGCTCGGCATCGTAATTGATCGAGAGGTCGTCTTTGCCAATCACATCGATATCGCACTGGTAGAACTCGCGCTCGCGGCCCTTCTGCGGGCGCTCGCCACGATACACCTTCTGCATCTGGTAACGGCGGAACGGGAAGTTCAGCTGGTGCTCGTGCTGGGCTACGTACCGTGCCAAGGGTACAGTAAGGTCAAACCGCAGTGCCATATCCGGCTCGTGGCCCTGCTGGCGCGCACCGGTTGATTGCACGAAGTAAACCTGCTTCTCGGTTTCGCCGCCTTCTTTGGTCAGCAGCACGGCCGTGGTTTCGAATACCGGTGTTTCAACCGGTACGAAGCCAAAACGCTCGTAAGCGGTTTGAATGGTGGTCATGAAACGCTGGAAAGCAATCTGCTGTGCGGGCAGAAGTTCCATAACGCCAGAGGGGGTGCGGGGGCTGATTAGCTGGATTTTTTCGGACATGAGAGGTTTATAGCGACAGAGATTTGTTCTGTCTAACCTTGAAGATGAAATCATCCATCGCCGCCCAGGCGCGGTTGCGGATTTCATCGCATTCCATGAAGATTTCATGCCCTGAATCAGGGAAATCGACGCGCGTAGCCTGCGTGAATTTGCGCTGTGATGGCCCGTCTACCGCCCGGTCATTGGGCGTGGCCAGCACAAGGTGTGGTATGGCCAGTTTATCAATCACGCGCTCGAGCAGGGTGCAGCTGCGCTGTGCTGCCAATACCCAACCCCATTTGGCGCCATGCGGGGCGAACTCGGGGTGATGGTCGAACATATCCTGCATCCATTGGTAGCGCTCTTTATCGCTGGTCCAGCGGTTGCCCTCAAACTGCCATTTATCGCGGTCATAGGCCTTTTGGCCGAGGGCAAATTCGTGTGGCGACCAGGTACCCATGAAAGAGGTAACCATCGCAGCCACTGCGTTTGGAATATACGGCACGCGGTAGTTCATGCCCGCAAACGGGGCTGACATGATCAGCGCATCCGCGCCTTTGATGTTCCTGTGGCCGGTGGCCAGGCAGCGTGCTGCGGTTTGCGCGCCGGTTGAATGGCCCTGCACCAGCGCAAACTCATCCTTCACATGCGGCAGCCATACGTTATGGAACACATGCTTGAATTCATCGAGGTAGTTTTTGAAGTCGGTAATCTCGGGCTCGGGGCTCAGGCATAGTGCCTGAATACCGCGATCTGCCCATTCGCTCGCGACTTCGGTATACTTCATCGGGCGTTCGTTACGGCCGGGTACAATCAGCACATGTCCACGCGGCTGGCTGACCTGCCAGAAAGCAAAGCTGGCGCGTGCACCCGACTGCAAAGGCGCAGAATTGTGCTGCCAGTTTTTGGACTGCTCTGCGAGCTCGGTGTAGGTGCGAATGGCCATTAATAAAACTAACCGAGGGTAGACTATCTAGTCCAGTAAAATCAGTAGGTTAATGGCTTTAGGCCATTTTGGCGCCGCCCACAGACTCGCCATGCATGCGCTGATGGCGCTCATTCAGCTTAGCGAGGGCTTTTTCGGCAAAGCCAAGGGCATTGTTGGTCATCAGTGCACTCTCGGGCTTAAGCTCGTGCAAATAGGCCTTAAAGGCAGGCTTGGTGCTCATGTCGCGTGCGTAAACCGTCATTGATTCGCACAGGGCGCGCGCGGTATCGGGTTTTCTGCCTTTGGCCATCCGCTCAATCAGGGTGTTGGCATGCAGTAGCACAATGATCTGCGCATCAGGGTCATTATCGGCAATCTCCATTGCGTTCTCAAAAGCCGTCAGTGCAACATCATATTTCTTCTTATACCCTGCAGCATACCCGGTGGTTGCAAGGTTATGCGCAGCCTGTTCACGGCGCTGCGGTGACGGGTCGAGCATGACCAGCGCCACATTGCCCTCTATACAGGTTTGGTAGTCACTAACGCCGTTTGCAGCCCAGGTAGCCTTCTCAACCAGTGGCAAGGCCATGCGGGTATTGTGTGAATAACGTCCAGTATTGGTGGTGAGCGCAATCGCTGCCTCAAGCGCTGTACGCGGATTGCGTGCTTGAATCGCTGCCTCATGAACTTGCACGAGAGCTGCAGTAGTGGGTTGCCAGAACTTTTTGGAGTTGGGGGCGCTCAGGCTGAAAACAGCCATAGCCGCGTGCGGCGCATGGTTGGTGCCAGCCAGTTTGTTAAAGGTATCGCGTGCCTGTACTAGCGCTTGTTGTCTTATAACTGGTTCTTTTAGCGTTTGTGCGACCTCGCCTACATATTCTGTCAGGCTAATCGCCATAGCGTTGCTGCCTCGGCTCAAAAGCGCGTTCGCAAGCTTCAATGAGAGCGGGCCCGTTTCGCGCAAGGGAGCTTTGAACATAATATCCTGTCCTACCTGATACATCTCGGCAGAGCGACGGCTCTTGAGGGCGGCGGCTACTTGGGCAGTTACAGGCGAAGTGGTCATGAATGGCTCCGAGTTAAATCGCGCTGACGTTACGCTTCGAGAGCAGCCGAAGCCAAGTTGTTTTGTCTTAACAAAAGCGCTAATAAACTTGCGTTATGCGCATTTTAGCCCTTGCCGATGATACCCCGCTGCCCCCTGAGTGCCGTGGTGGCGCGTGGTTGATCGGTAATTTTGACGGCATGCACAAAGGCCATCAGGCCATGGTGGCCGCGCTCAAGGCGCTTTACCCGCGCGTTAACGTGCTTACCTTCAACCCGCATCCCCGCGCGTTTTTTGGTGCGGCGGTGCAGCAGCTCACAACCCTGCCTGAAAAACAGGCATTGCTTGCGGCGCTGGGGGTTGAGGTCATGGTGGTGCGTACGTTTGATGCGGCCTTTGCGGCGCATAGTGCCGAAGCGTTCATCGAGCGTATTCTCAAAGCGCAGCTGGGGGCGGATGTTGTGGCGGTGGGGGCCGACTTCAGGTTTGGTGCCAAGCGCAGCGGCGATGTCGAATTAATGAAAAAACACATCACAGTTCATGTCTTTGCGCCATTCTGTGATGAGAGCGGACAAGCCTACTCATCTACCCGCATCCGGGCGGCGCTTGCGGCGGGCGACCTGGTCGCGACCGAAAAGCTCTTGGGGCGCAGCGTAAAACCCGCTATTTAATAGTCCTGTATTCTAAGGATTATCCCTGCTTTGTCGCATAACAACACCCAGCGCAACTATACCAAAGCCCTCAAGCTGCCCAAGCTTGAGAGCCATATTCTGCTGGGCGTGGTCGTGGGGTTGGTGGTGTTTGTGCTCGACCAGCTCTCCAAATACATCATCCGTACCAAGGTCGTGCCGCAGGACTGGGATGTCATTTATGTGCTGCCTATATTTAACATTAATCATGCGTGGAACTACGGCGTGAGCTTCAGCATGATGGCGGGTGGCGGCGATATGCGCCGTTATATGCTGATCGCAATGGCGCTGGCCTTATCAGCGGTGGTGGCATGGTGGCTCAGGAGTGCAGCGAACCGGCTTGAAGCATTGTCATACGGGCTTATTCTGGGCGGTGCTTTTGGCAACATCTGCGACCGCGTGGTGCATGGTGCGGTCTTCGATTTCCTGCAATTTCACCTTGATAGATATTACTGGCCGTCGTTCAATCTGGCTGATTCGGCCATTTTTGTCGGTGTGGCCCTCCTGCTCTGGGAGAACCGGCCTATGTTTTTGCGTAAGCGGAGTGGTTCATAATGCGTTTTATCGGTAACGGATCTCTGGCTGTGGCGGCAACCTGCCTGCTTTTGCTCTCGGGCTGTGGCGGCGACAATGGCTCGGCCCGTCAGGTGCTGGGTCTTGATCGTGAAGGGCCAGATGCTTTCGCTGTCAGCACGCATGCACCGCTCGCCGTGCCGCAAAACCTCAACAGCCAGCTGCCCCCGCCGCAGCCCGGCAGGGCCCGCCCGCAGGAAATCAGTGTGCAGCAAACTGCCCGCAGTGCTGTGTTTAATTCAAGCGGTACCGCCATAACCTCAGCAGCACCCAGCGCAGCCGAGCAGGCCTTGTTGCAGCAGGCTGGCCCGATTGATGCCAATGTGCGTACCGCGGTAAACCGCGAGGCCGAGAAAGATGCTGACGTGCAGAGCGGTCCGCTTGACTGGGCGCTGTTCTGGCGCAGTAAGGCCCAGCCGGGTGTAGCGGTTGATGCACAGGCCGAGGCCGAGCGCTTGGCGCGCGCCAGAGCTGCCGGACAATCCGCGACAAGTACCCCGACTCCGGTTATAGAAGATAGCGGTCGCTTGGGCGCGCCTAAGGAGATTCAATGAGATACCTGCTCTCAACTGCGGCTCTTGTCCTGGTGCTGGTAACCACAATGCCTGCCGGTACGCCCGCCTTTGCCAGTTCAGCTTCAGCTGGCATAGGTACCAATACAGGTAATGGCGAAGGTACCGACCTGCCGCTGGGCCGTGTGCCTGATCGCATCAAGCAGCCAGAGGTCATGACGCCCACAGTGCCCCCCGCTTTCCGTCTCACGCCCGCAACCGAGCCGGTGGTCGAGGCCGATGCCGGCGTTTTCAAGCCAGAAACATTTACACTGCCCAACGGTCTGGCTGTTGTGGTTATTCCTAATCGCCGGGCGCCGATTGTCTCGCATATGGTGTGGTATCAGGTGGGCGCGGCGGATGAGCCGCAGGGCAAGTCAGGTCTTGCGCATCTGCTCGAGCACCTCATGTTCAAGGGCACGCCCGAAGTGCCTGATGGCGCTTTCTCGCGCACGATTGCAGCTAATGGCGGTAATGATAACGCCTTTACCAGCTGGGATTACACAGCCTATTTCCAGAATGTGGCGAAAGACCGTTTGCCGCTGCTCATGAAAATGGAAGCCGATCGTATGGCCAATCTGGGCCTGACTGAAGAGCAGGTCACTTCCGAGCGCGCTGTTGTAGCAGCCGAGCGCCAGCAAAATGTTGATAACGACCCCATGGGCCGTTTGCGCGAAGCCATGCGCGCGGCCTTGTTTGTGCATCATCCCTATGGCCGCCCGGTTATTGGTTGGGGCAGCGAAATCCAGAAACTGCAGCGCGAAGATGCCTTGGCGTTTTACCGCACCTGGTATTCGCCCGCTAACGCGATTGTGGTGATCTCTGGCGATGTGACGGCCGAAGAAGTGCGCCCCATGGCTGAAGAAACATATGGCCGCCTGCCAGCGCGCGCGACCCCGCAGCGTAACCGCCTGGCCGAGCCAACGCTTGATGCCGAACGCCGTGTTGTATTACGCGATGCCACAGTGGCGCAGCCCATCCTTATGCGTTCATACCTCGCACCATCATACCGTGAAGGCGAGCGTGCGCATGTCGTACCGCTACAGGTACTGGCTGAGATTTTGGGCGGTGGGCCCACCAGCCGCCTTTACCGCCGCTTGGTGATGGACCTGCGCGTTGTAACCGGCGTGCGCTTTAATTACGACCCTATCGCGTTTGATCTTTCAACCGCTGACCTCTCGGTTTCGCCTGCGCCGGGCCGCGATCTGGCCCTTACCGAAACCGCGCTTGATGCCGTCCTCAAAGATCTGCTGCTCAACGGTATTTCTGAGGCTGAACTGGCCCGCGCCAAAAAGCGTCTGATTGATGGCGCGGTCTTCGCGCGCGATTCAGTACAGGCTCCGGCCTATCTGTTTGGTATGACGCTGGCCTCGGGCGGTGATGTATCGGATATCGAAAAATGGCCCAGCAACGTGATGGCCGTGAAGGCCGAAGACGTGATGGTCGCCGCGCGTGCGCTGTTTGGCCAGAAGGGTTATGTCACTGGTATTCTACAGCCCGACCCTGATGCGCCGGTAACATCGGCCCCTGCCGCCGGTGCTGGCGCCGGCAGCATGCTCACACCTGCAGCGCCTGAGGGAGTGCACTAAATGAAACTCCGCTTTGCCATTACACTCTGTCTGGTTTTGCTGTTGCCGGTAACGGCCATGGCGCAGGTAAAGGAAGTGATCAGCCGCTCGGGCGTGCGCGCCTGGCTGATTGAGGATCACACCCTGCCGCTTATTACCATGAGCTTTGCGTTTGAGGGCGGCGCTGCAATTGACCCGGTGGGCAAAGAGGGGCTTTCAACGCTGCTCAGCTCGCTGCTCGATGAAGGCGCTGGCGATCTTGATAGCCGCGCGTTTCAGGCCGCCCTGTCTGATCGCTCAATCAGCCTTGGTTTCTCGGCCGATGAAGATGCGCTATTCGGCGGCCTGAAAACCCTGACCCGCGAAAAAGATAATGCCTTTGCGTTGTTGCGTCTCGCCATGCATTCGGCAAGGTTTGATGCCGAAGCGATTGACCGCATGAAGGATGCGCTCATTGCGCGCCGTCAATATGGTATGTCTGACCCCAACTGGCTCGCCAGCCAGGGCTTTGAGCTGCTCGCCATGGCCAACCACCCGTATGGCCGTCCCGCTGGCGGTACGGTTGCCAGCCTGCGCGCGATTACGCGTGACGACCTCGTGGCTGCAGTACCGCAGCATCTGGTGCGTAACCGCCTTAAGGTATCTGTGGTAGGCGATATCAGCCCGGCTGAGCTGGCCGTAGCACTTGACCAGCTGTTTGGTGATCTGCCGCAAGGTGCCGAAAGTGTGAACCTGCCGCAAATGAAGGTTGCTGGTGCAGGCGAAATTGCACTGGTTGAGCGCGACCAGCCGCAAACGGTTATCATGGCCGGCCTGCCCGGCATCAAGCGCGAAGACCCTGACTGGTTTGCAGCTCTGGTGATGAACTATGTATTGGGCGGCGATTTCCAGTCGCGTCTGATGAGCGAAATCCGCATCAAGCGCAGCCTTACCTACGGCATCAGCACCGCGCTTGTACCTTACAAAGCTGGCGGCACGCTCTATGCCATGGCTTCAGCCGATAACACCAAAGTGGTTGAGCTCATGGATCAGCTGCGCGAAGAAATGCGCAAGATGGCCATGGCTGGCGTTACCGAGCAGGAGCTTTCGGAAGCCAAAACTTACCTGACTGGCTCATTCGCGCTGCGTTTCTCCTCGAGCGATAACATTTCAGATGTGCTGCTCGAAGTGCAGCGCATTGGCCTGCCTGCCAGCTATCTGGCTGAGCGCGCGAAGCTGATCAATGATGTATCGCAGGGCGATGTTGCCCGCCTTGGCGAGCAGCTTCTCAAGCCTGATGCGCTGTCTGTGGTCATGGTTGGCCGCCCGCAGGGTATTACCCCAACACATACGCTAAGCATCCAACCCTGAGTACCCGTTCATGAGCCTCATCTATTCGCCCGCATGGAAAGCGCTTGCCGCGCTGGCCCGTGCCATTCCTGACCTCAAGAGCCTGTTTGCTCAGGAGCCTCACCGCGCGGCTAAATGGACTTTCAGCCTTGATGACAGCTTCAGTATCGATTTCTCCAAGCAGCCTATAACCGCTGATATCATGGCCGTACTCATGGGCCTTGCCCGCCAGCAGGAAGTAGAGCGCTGGCGTAATGCCATGTTCGCCGGTGAAGCCATTAATCGCAGCGAAGGTCGCGCAGTTGGCCACATCGCCTTGCGTGCCCATGCCGATGAAAAAATCATGATCGGGGACGAGAATGTCGTGCCCGAAGTTTCGGCCATTCGCGGCCGTATGGATGAGTTTGCTGATGCCGTGCGCAGTGGTAAGTGGCAGGGTGCTACGGGTAAGAAAATCAGCACGATTGTGCATATCGGTATTGGCGGCTCACACCTCGGCCCCGAGCTGGCGGTTAAGGCACTGCGCCCGTATCACGATGGCCCGGCTGTGCGCTTTGTCGTGAATGTTGACCCGGCTGATCTCTCGGCCAATCTCAGCGGGCTTGATCCTGCGACCACGCTATTTATTGTCGCGTCAAAAACCTTCACCACGCAAGAAACCATGGCCAATGCCAATGCCGCGCGCGTGTGGTTGGTCAAGGCGCTGGGCGATGCCGCAGTGGCCAAGCACTTTGTAGCCGCTTCCACCAATACCGAAGCCGTAGCAGCCTTTGGCATTAACCCCGATAACATGTTCCCGTTCCGTGACTGGGTGGGTGGACGTTATTCGTTATGGTCAGCTATCGGTTTGCCAATCCTGCTCGCGGTCGGCCCCAAGCATTTCGATGAGCTGCTGGCGGGCGCACGAGATATGGACGAGCATTTCAAGCGCACGCCGTTGCACCAGAACCTGCCAGTCATCATGGCGCTGGTTGGTTTGTGGAACCGCAATTTCATGGGCCGCAGCTGTTTGGCGGTATTGCCTTATGCACAGGATCTGGCCTTCCTGCCAGCCTTCCTGCAGCAGCTGGAGATGGAGAGCAACGGCAAGAGTGTAGACCGTGCAGGTGAGCAGGTGCATCACATGACTTGCCCCGCAGTCTTCGGCTCTGCCGGCACCAACGGCCAGCATGCGTTTTATCAGCAGCTGCATCAGGGCACCGAGCCGGTGCCGTGCGATTTTATTGCCGTGCTCAAGGCGCATGCGGCGGATGAGGCGATTGCTCCCGGCCAGCAGAAGCTGCTCGCCGCCAACGCCTTTGCCCAAGGCGCTGCTCTTATGCATGGCCGCGAGAGTGCCGACTGGCACCGCCGCTTTGCCGGTAATCGCGCCAGTACAACTATTGTGATTGATCAGCTCACGCCTACCAATTTGGGCCGTCTGCTTGCGCTTTACGAGCATAAGGTGGCGGTGCAGGGCTGGCTGTGGGGTATTAATTCTTTTGACCAGTTCGGCGTCGAGCTGGGCAAGGAAATGGCCAAAAATCTGCTGGCTGGTAAGCTGGACGGGTTCGATTCATCCACCCAGGCCCTGTTTGCGCGGCTGGATAACTAGGCATTTTGTGTTAGTTTCATAACGCATGACAGACTCAGTTCCGCCGCTGCTTCAGCCCTATACGCAGGCCCAGCTTAACGAGGTTTTGCATAAACACGCCTTGTTCATGGTGGGCAAACCCGGTGGTGCGCGCGCTGTGCTGGCGCATGCCAACCTCAATCACCTCAAAATGGCGGGGGCCGACCTCTCGCAGGCCGACCTTTATGGCGCCTGCCTGCATAATGCCGATATGACTGGCGCCAAGCTCTCAGGTGCCAGCCTCTTCGGGGCCGACCTGCGCGGCGCTAAACTGGGGCAGGCCAACCTCAGCAAAGCCGACCTGCGCGGCGCCTTGTTGCGTAACGCCTTCCTCAACGGGGCTGACCTATCGGAAGCCGACCTGCGTGATGGCAACCGTGCCGAGCGCGATGCCAATGGTGAGCTACGCCCGATTACGTTTGAAAAAACGGCAGCTGATGCCACCTCCGCTCATCTCGTGGCAGCTAACCTTGAAGGTGCACGCCTTGGGGGTCTCATGGCTATGCAGACCGATTTCTCGGGCGCATCGCTCAAGAATGTGAAGATGGCCAAAGCCAATCTGCGCGGCGCCAAGTTCCTGCATAGCGACCTCAGCGGGGCCGACCTGAGCCAGTGCGATTTGCGTCAGGCTAACTTTACCGGCGCTGTGATGCTGGGTACCCGCCTTGAAGGTGCCCGCACTGAAGGTACCCTGCTCGATGAAGTACTGGATGATGCCCCGCGTGGTGTTGAGATTAAAGACCTGCCGCGTCCGTTCGAGTTCATGCTGCGCGATCATCGCCGCTGGGCCGATACCCATGGCGGCGAGGGCGAGCAGATTGATATCACCAACGTCGACCTGCGTAGCGTGGTGAGCCTTGCCAACGCGCGTCTCTCCGCTGCTAAAGCCGAAAAAGCCATTTTTGTGGGGCTCGATATGTTTGCGGTTGAGCTGCAGGCAGCACAGCTGAACGGGGCCGACTTCCGCTCTGCCCGGCTTGAGCGCGGCGATCTGCGCGGTGTGCGCGCCATGGTGGCCGATTTCTCGGGCGCGTCGCTGGTCGATGCCAACTTCAGCCCCCTGCAGCTGGCGGGCGGCCATAAACTGGCAGCGGATTTAAGCCTTGCGCGTTTACGCCATACCGATCTCACCCGCTGCAACCTGCAGAAAGTCGTTCTGCGCGATGCTGACCTGACCGGCGCTATCCTGAAGGATGCTAACCTGCGTGAGGTTGACCTTACCGGCGCGACACTCGATGGCGCCGATCTTGATGGCGCGCATATCGAAGGCGCTATTCTGCCGAGTACCAAGTCATGAGTCAGCCTGTCATCAGGCGGCTGCCCGATCATCTGGTCAATCAGATTGCTGCAGGCGAAGTCATCGAGCGGCCTGCTGCGGTGGTCAAAGAGCTGGTTGAAAACGCCATTGACGCTGGCTCAACCCGTATTGATGTCGTGTTGCGTGATGGCGGCGCCTCACTGATCCAGATAACCGATAATGGCCGCGGCATGACGGCTGATGAGCTGGAGCTGGCCATAGAGCGCCATGCAACCAGCAAGCTGCCGACTGATGATCTAGTCAACATCCGTACGCTTGGCTTCAGGGGCGAAGCCCTGCCATCCATCGGTGCAGTGGCGCGTCTCTCCATACTATCGCGCACAGCTACGGCTGAGCAGGCGCATATCATCAAGGTCGAAGGCGGGGTTAAAACGCCTGTCGCGCCAAGTGCAGGTGCGCTAGGTACGCGGGTTGAAGTGCGCGATTTGTTTTTTGCCACACCCGCGCGCCTCAAGTTTTTGAAATCGCCACGCACCGAGGGCGATCATGTGCGCGATGTGCTCGAGCGCTTGGCCATGGCGCATCCTGAGGTTGGTTTTAGCTATACCGAAGACGGCCGCGCGCCGGGCCGCTGGCCGGGGCCTACTGAACTGCCTGAGCGCTTGGCAGCTGTGCTGGGTGAGGACTTTGGCCAAAGCTCGCTCCCGGTTGATATGGCGCGGGCCGATATCACCCTGCAGGGCCGCATCAGCTTGCCGACACTCAATGATTCAACCCAGCGGCATCAATATCTGTTCGTGAATGGCCGCCCGGTGCGCGACCGTGTTTTGCTGGGCGCCATCAGAGCCGCATATATGGATGTGCTGGCGCATGACAGGCACGCGCGCGTTGCGCTGTTCTTTACCATTCCGCCAGAAGAGGTGGATGTGAATGTACATCCTGCCAAAACCGAAGTGCGGTTTAGAGATCCGCAGCTGGTACGTGGGCTTATTGTCAGCGGTTTGCGCCATGCGCTTGCAGCAGGCGGCCAGCGCACGTCGCTAAACGTGGCGAATGATCTGGTGCAGCGCTTGCAGCCTGCCTATCAGGGCGGATCATCCTATCAGGCACCAGCTTACAGTGGTACGCAGTTGGCCGATACATCGCGCATGCTTTATCAGCCCTCTACAGCCGAGTTGCCGCAGTTTGTGCAGCAACCCGCAGCGCGGGCCGAAGTGGCCGAGGTAAGCGAGCAGATTTACCCGCTGGGGGCTGCAGTGGCGCAAATTCACGCCACCTATATTCTCGCGCAAAGCCAGAACGGTATGGTGCTGGTCGACCAGCATGCCGCACACGAGCGCCTCACATGGGAAAAGCTCAAGGCGCAAATGGCTGAGACCGGTGTTGCACGCCAGCCGCTGCTTATCCCTGAAGTGATCGACATCGATCCGCGCGATGCTGACAGGCTGATACAGGCAGCCGACCAGCTGGCCGATATGGGCCTGATCATCGATAGCTTTGGCGCAGGCGCGCTTGTGGTGCGTGAAGTGCCGGCGCTGCTGGCCAAGGCAGATATAAAAGCCCTGCTGCGTGATGTAGCCGCCGAGCTGGCCGAAGGTGGCGGCGTGACCACGCTGAAGCAGCGTATAGACGATGTGCTCTCAAGCATGGCCTGCCACGGCTCGGTACGTGCGGGCCGCCCGCTCAACATCGCCGAGATGAACCAGCTGCTGCGCGAGATGGAAGCCACCCCGCTTTCGGGCACCTGTAATCATGGCCGGCCCACGCATATCACGCTCAGTCTTGCGGATATCGAAAAGCTGTTCGGCCGCCGCTAAAAACCAGCTATTAGCCAAGATTAATAGGTTAATTGAGGGCAGTTGTGTTGACTCAGCAATAGCGGAGTCGATAAAGTTTACCCATGGCCACAGCCCCACTTACCCCCGAGCAGGAAACCCGCCAACGGCTTAATCTGCCGTTTGAAGGTGCCCAGCCCGCCATGGTTTTCATGCGGGTGTATATTGAAGACGAGATGGGTGGCGGCATTCCGCAAGTTCAGCACGACCGCTACTTCGCCTGCGATGGCCGTTACGGTTTGAGCGCGACCGAAGATTTTGCCCGTATCTGTGCAACCCATGCCACGCAGTTGATCGATAGTATTCCCGATGTGCCGTTCCTCGCGCGTATCTCCGCGGTGCAGGCTATTGATGCGCAGGGGCGCTACAAGGGTGCGGATACCTATTACGAAAAAGATGTGATCGATATTCATACGGTTGATGAATATCGCGACGATACGATGAGCCCGCAGGCTGTGGCGCTAGCCGCAAAGTATCCGGGCGAAACACTTGAGGCCGCGATTATGCCGCGTGCGCCCAGCTCGGCTTTTGCCAATGTTAATTTCAGCGAGATTACGGTATCAGTCGCCAAGCGTTACCGCGATGCCAAGCCACAGTTCGATTGGTCGCATGCGCTTGAGCTGCGCAGCGTGCTAAAGCCTTAAGTCATGCAGGATATTATCGATTGCTACGAACAAAAAGCCAATGAAATGGCTGACAAGTTCTTAAGCCTTACTTTTGCCCAAACGCATCCGGATATCGCCAGCCATTTTCCGCATAAGCAGCCGATGGCGATTGCCGATATTGGTGCGGGTGCGGGGCGCGATGCCTTGGCGCTGGCGCAAATGGGCCATTATGTCATGGCGGTTGAGCCGAGTGCGGGTTTGCGGGCGCGCGGGCAGGCACATACCAAAAACAGCAATGTCATTTGGGCAGATGATACTTTGCCCGATTTATATAACCTTAGCAGCTACCCGCAGCAGTATGACTTCATGTTGTGCAACGGCGTCTGGATGCATCTTGATAATCAGCAGCGCCGCACAGCGCTAGGGGCGATGGCCAAGCTGCTCAGGCCGTGGGGTCGCATTTACATCAAGGCTTTTGATGGCACCGGGCAAACGCGCCCGGGCCGCACGGTCTATCCGTTTACTGCGGCTGAGTTTAGCGAATATGCGCCGGCTGCAGGCCTTAAGCTTGCGCATCAGGAAGAGCAGAAAGACCTGCTCGGTAAGGCCGATGTACGCTGGTTTGCGGTGCGGCTTGACTTGATCCGCTGAGAGTCGCAGAATTTTCCTCAAGAAAAATAAATAGGTAAACAGGAGTTGGGCTATGACCACGCGCGGCATGCGCGCTGCTGCATTTTGCAAGCTGGCGGCACTCTATATTGATGATGAGTTTGAGGCGCAGTGCTGCGCCAATCCCTATGCCGATGGTACCTACCAGAGCCAGATCCGTTTTGACGGGCTGGACGCCAAAGGCCATGCGTGCTTTTCGCGCCAGATGTATCTCGATAAGGCCAACCGTATTCCGTTTGAGGTGGTGCGTTGGCGCGAGAGTCCCACGCGGATGTTCAGTACACTGCGGCACGAGCTGCATTGGGATGCAGTAGGGCAGGTCAAACTCGAACAGGAGCTGTGCGCTGACCCTGTGCATTCAAGGCTGACCTCACTTATTGTGGGCGCAAAGTTTCCATCTGCCTGGATACGCGCTGCCGAGGCCATGGCCGCAGCCAAGCGCTATAAGCCTGCTTAAACGCGCTCGAGCAGCAACAAGCGGGCAGGGCCGTGGCCGCGCTCGCGCAGTAGCTTCCAGCCTGCAGGTGGGGTGAAGGCTTCATCACGCGCAACTTCAACCGCTGCCAGCGCTGCGGGCTTGGCCCAACCAGCTGTGGTGAGAGCAGCAAGGCCGCTTTCGCTCAGGCCTTTATTGTAGGGCGCGTCCATGATGATTACATCGCAGGCGCTTTCGGGCGCAACGGGGTGGGTTACATCACAGGCATAAAAGCGGCAATTGGCCTGCTCTTTCAGAACTTCGGCGTTCTGGCGCGCAAGGCTAAGAGACTGTGATGACTGATCAATGAAGTAGGCTGTTTCGGCACCACGTGAAATAGCTTCAAGCCCGCAGGCACCGCTACCACAGCAGGCGTCGAGCACGCGGGCACCATCCCAGCTCCCCAGCTGGTGCGAAAGCATGCTGAATAGCGCCTCACGCACTTTATCGGTGGTTGGGCGAATATCATCGCTCTGCGGGACAATCAGTTTACGCGAGCGGTGCGTACCGGCGATGATGCGCATCATGGTGCGTAGGGCCCTTATTTTTTCTTGTCGAAGAAGTCTTTACCAAACTGCTCTTTCATGACGCGGTTCGGCACAGCTTCCACCACGCCGCGCGGCAGGTTGCCCAGCTGGAACGGGCCATAAGACACACGGATCAGGCGGTTAACATGCAGGTCAATTGCGCGCATCACGTTACGGATTTCGCGGTTCTTGCCTTCTTTAAGGGCAACATCAATCCATACGTTGGCGCGATCCTGCGACTGCTCAATGGTGGCAATGATCGGGCCGTATTTCACACCCTCATATTCAACACCCTTGGCCAGCAGGTCGAGCTTCTTCTGGTCGACCATGCCATGCACACGCACACTGTAGCGGCGGGTCCAGCCGGTTGAGGGCAGTTCAAGGTGGCGCGAGAGTTCGCCATCGTTGGTCAGCAGCAGCAGGCCTTCAGAATTGAGATCGAGGCGGCCAACCGAAATCACGCGGCCCATCTCCTTGGGCAGCTGCTCAAACACCGTGGGGCGGCCCTGCGGGTCGCTGGCACTAGTTACCAGGCCAGCTGGCTTGTGGTAGCGCCACAGCTGGGTGGGCGGCTTTTCGCTGATGATGTTGCCATCTACCACAATGGTGTCCGAGTCGGTCACGTTCAGGGCGGGCGAATCGAGCACGCGGCCATTCACCTTCACGCGGCCGGCTTCAATCATGCGTTCAATCTCGCGGCGGGATGCGACTCCGGAGCGGGCCAAGCGTTTGGCGATTCGCTCACCTTCGTGGGCGCTCTTGGCTGCATTTTGGGCGGCCGGGGCTTTTGCGGGCTTTTTCATAGTTTATTCCTTGGGGGCCGTGTCTAACATACTCAAAGGGTTAGAGTCACGATTCCCGTTGTTAACAGCCTGTGGATAAAATTTATCCCCAGTATCTCCCTGAAATAAGTGGCAACTCGGCCCCCAGATTGTTTAGGGTGCTGGCATGGAAATCTCGACGACATTGCCCAACAAACCCCTCATGCCCCAGAATATCGAGGCCGAACAGGCTCTTCTGGGCGCCATTCTGGCCAATAACCGCATTTACGAGAAGGTGACCGAGTTCTTGCGGGCCGAGCATTTTGCCGACCCTGTGCATGGCCGTATTTACGCTGCGGTAGAGCGCCTGATCGAGCGCGGCCAGATGGCCAATGCAGTAACCCTCAAACAATACTTCATGCAGGACGAGGCCCTGAAGGCCGTTGGCGGCGCCGAGTATCTCGCGCGCCTTGAGGGCAGTGTAGCCAGCTTTATTGGCGCGGCTGACTATGGCGAAGCGGTGTTCGAGAGCTACCTGCGCCGTGAGCTGATGGAAATCGGCACCGATATCATCACCTCGGCTTCTAACCCTGAGCTTGAAGACCCCGCCCGCGGCCAGATCGAGCAGGCCGAGCAGAAGCTGTTCAACCTCGCCACCAAGGGCGTCTCGAGCAGCGGCTTCCTCACCTTCGTAGACTCGCTCAAGCAGGCTATTCACACTGCCGAGGCAGCCGCCAAGCGCGGCGGCGGCATGACCGGTATTACCACCGGGTTTAAAGACATGAACAAGCTGCTGGGCGGCTTGCATCCATCCGATCTTATCATTCTCGCAGCGCGACCCTCGATGGGTAAAACCGCGTTTGCCACCAACATCGCGTTTAATGCCGCGCGCGCTTATCTCAAGAGCAACGGTAAAGAGGGCGGCCGTGTAGCCTTCTTCTCGCTCGAAATGTCGGCCGAACAGCTGGCTTTGCGTATTCTCTCCGAGCAGACTGAAATTCCGTCGGAGAAAATCCGCCGCGGCGAAATCCGTGAAAGCGATTTCCCCAAGTTTGTGCAGCTCACGCAGGAGCTGCAGCGTCTGCCCATGCATATCGACGAAACACCAGGCCTCTCGGTTATGGGTATGCGTGCGCGTGCGCGCCGTCTCAAGCGTACAGGCGGTCTCGACCTCATCGTGATCGACTACCTGCAGCTGATGACAGGTAGCGGCAGCAAAAAGAGCGAAACCAACCGCGTGCAGGAAGTTTCGGAAATTACCCGTAGCCTCAAGGGCCTCGCCAAAGAGCTGGAGGTGCCTATTATTGCGCTCTCGCAGCTCAGCCGTAAGGTTGAAGAGCGCGATGACAAACGCCCACAGCTCGCCGACTTGCGTGAATCAGGCTCGATTGAGCAGGACGCCGATATGGTCATGTTCATTTACCGCGAAGAATATTACCTCAAGCGCGGTGAGCCCGGCCGTCATGCTAACGAGAGCGACGAGAAGTATAACGAGCGCTATGCCGCCTGGCAGGCCCGCCTTGAGAAGGTGTATAATACTGCCGAGGTGATTGTGGCAAAGCAGCGTCACGGTCCGATTGGTGCCATCAAGCTGTTCTTTGATGGCCAGTTCACCCGCTTCTCCGACCTTGATGAAAGCCACGCGGCGTATAATGACCATTACGTTGAATAAGCAGCAAACCCTGAGCACATGCTACATGTGCGACGACGTGTTTGCGTTATCAGGTGCGCGTAGGTTCTGGCATGATCAAGATTGATGCTGCATCACTGGCTGCTAACTGGCAGCTGCTGCAAGACAAGGTCAAGGGCGAGTGCGGCGCGGCTGTAAAGGCAAATGGTTATGGCTTGGGCATTGAAAACGTTGTGCCGGTTCTTGCCAAGGCTGGCTGCCAAACATTTTTTGTTGCACATGCCAAAGAGGCCGCAGCTGTGCGTCCGCTGGCGCGCGAAGCCACCATTATTGTCATGCACGGCATACAGGCCGGACAGGCTGCGCTGTTTAAAGAATTCAACCTCACCCCTGCGCTCAAGAGTCATGAAGACCTGAAAGAATGGCAGGCGCCTGCGTGGCTGCATGTGGATACCGGCATGAACCGTTTGGGGTTTGATGTTCACGACGTGCCTGACTATCCACACACACTCGGTGTGATGAGCCATTTTGCCTGTTCAGATGAGCGTATGAGCCATATGAATAACGATCAGCTCAAGAAGTTCAGGGCTGTGCGCGCCAGGTTCCCCACGGCCAAAGCCAGCCTGTGCAATTCATCCGGCATCTTTCTGGGCGAGGCCTACCATTTTGATGTCGTGCGTCCGGGTGTTGCGCTTTACGGCGTCAACCCGACGCCGGATGAAGCAAACCCCATGCAGCGCGTAGTGAATGTAAGCGCCACTGTCCTGCAAACCCGCCAGATAGCCGAGGGTGAAACAGTAGGGTATGGCGCCAGCTGGATAGCCGAGCGCCCGACCAAGCTGGCGACGATTGAATGCGGTTATGCCGATGGCCTGCTACGCAGCCTGAGCGGGCGTGGTTATGCTTATGTTGGCGGCACACGCGTGCCTTTCGCGGGCCGCGTTTCGATGGATATGATCGTGTTGGATGTGACGGACGCACCCCCTGTGAAGGTGGGCGATACAGTGGAATTGATCGGCCAGAACATCAGTGCCGATGACGTTGCACACGCCGCCGGCACTATTGGATACGAAGTTCTGACCAATCTGAAGGCCAGATTGTTTTAGTTTTTCAACAGCGGTTTAGCGCCTGAAAAACATACGCAGGTAGCCACTAGAGGTACAATTGGCAGCCGCAAGCTCGGGTGTATTTACCTGAAGAGCAGTGCCACTAAACCAATCGATACTAATAAGGGTACCACTCGCTGCAGCTGCTATGCGCGGCGCTAGCTGGATACAATGATTGCGTCGGTTAATATAAAAACCGATGTAAGTTCGTCCACCCGCTTGCGGTTGAACCTCAACGTTTCTCCCCCATAAATCAATTGGGGTGGTGGCATTGGTAACCATGTCTTCCGGAATGATACCCGTCCAGCCTGATTTGGGCATACATCCACCACCGCAATCTGTATCCATGAACTGGATCTGGCCAAAAGTAGTATTGCCGATAGTGAAGGGTACATTTGCAGGAAACAGGCGTGAAATCGAGTTACTGATATACAGAATCTGCTCAACAGTGCGTGCCAGCTTTCTGTTCTCGGTTACACTCGCAGCTGCCACCCAGATGCCGCCAATAACCAGCCCGATAACGCCAAGAACAATCGCGGCCTCAACGAGGTTGAATCCGCGATTATTCTTGTCGCATCGAACTTCAGTATGCATGCTTTTGACTTAGCAGCCGCTTATTTAGTTAGGCTTCATTCCGTTCGGACGCACGGGTTGGCCTGAACGTACCTTGGCTTCAATTTCTTGCTGTACGCCCTCAAGCGTTGCGGCGCGGTTGGCCGTAGCAGGGTGGCTGGACTCACGCTCAATGGCCTGCGGTGTGCGTGCGCCCATCATTTGCGCTACACGCGGGCCTGCTTCAAGCCCGTAGCCGGTGCGATACTGGATATACATACCCAGTTTATCGGCATCATACTCGAATTGTTTGCTGTAAGCGCCAGCACCCATCTGGATACCGGCTTTGGTGCCAAGACCATCAGTTTTAATACCGGCGGCGGCGGCGGCCACGTCGGCTAAAATACCAACCACAGCACCAATGCGCACGTTGGTCATCTTGTTATCGATATGTTTGGCAGCGTTATGTGCAACTTCATGGCTGAGTACGAATGCAAGGTCAGCATCATTGCGAACCGTGTCCTGCAGTCTCTTTTCAATGAAGACAGCGTCGCCGGTGGCAAAAGCGTTCCATACCTTGTTATCGACCAGTGTGACGTTGTAGTTACACGCAGCAACAGGGTTGAGTGATGCCGTGAGCGGCTTGCCGTTGCGCAGTACCTCAATACTCAGCGGAACCTTGGCGGCAGCCGCATCGTTACGGATCTGGAACAGAGTGCCAAGGCTTGATGCGCCAGAAGGTAAAGCGCGACCGCCCAACTTCATAATGCGATCGCCGGGTTGTAGCGGCGCATCGCCACCCATGACCACCGGTGTACCGTTATCGGGCGTGCCTGCCTGCAGGTTGTATGTGGTTTTGGTTTTACCCTCGCAATAAGGAGCGGCAGCAATCATCACGCGCGAAGCGACATTACCGAGACGCTGCTTGGGGTCCCAGTTGATAAAGGGTGAGTCAGGGCCGGCGGGCACAATCTTGGCGGCGGCCATCTGCTTCTGTTCCTGCGCCTGACGCTCTACGTCTTCCTTCTTGGGCGCGTTATGCTGGGTGGCTGTGGTGCTGGCGCAGCCTGCAAGGAAGGTAACAACTGCGGCACTGGCAGCACCTGCAAGAATACGGAATTTATGACCGGGGCCCTGGCTCATGGCACTTCCTTTTCATAAGATTTTGTAAATTGAGAGTAGAGCTTAAGTGTTGAAACACCCCTAAGTAAAGCCTAAATCCCTGATAATATTAATGTATCCGTAAAATCAGGGAGTTAGGCCCACCTCAAATCAGCCCTTGGGTGCCATATTGGGCACAAGCGGCTGGCCGGCGCTCATTTTCTGCTGAATTTCGCGAATGGTCGCCTGCAGCGAGGCTGCACGCTCGGCGCTGCTCGGGTGGCTGGTACCATAGCGAATGGTCTGCGGGTTCTGCTCGGCAATACGGCGGGCAATGCGCGGGCCGGCCTCAAGGTCGTAACCCGTACCAGCCAGAATATAGAGGCCTACATAATCCGCCTCGCGCTCAAAGTCCTGGCTGTATTGCATGCCGCCCAGGCCACCACCCATCTGTGCGATCTCGCCGTTCATCGAGCCGCCGCCAAGGCCAGCGATCAGTGCTTCCACCGCGAGGCCTGCGACAGCGCCGGTCATCACATTCTGCTGCTGCTTGCTTACATGCGTCAGCACGTTATGCGCCAGCTCATGCGCGACTACAAACGCGAGGTCATCGTCATTGGTCACGTCCTGCGCCAGCTTGGCCTCAATATGTACTGTCTCGCCATCGGCAAAGGCGTTCCACTGGTTATTGTTCTGCACTGCTACGTTATAAGCGCAGGCCTGCACCACTGGGTATTGCGCAGTGATCTTCTGGCGGCCACGGGTGGCGGTCAGGGTAATCGGCTGGCCGCTGCGGGCCAGCTGTGCGCCATACTGGTTGAGCATAGCCCAGCCATTCTGCCCGCCCGGCACCTCTTCGCCATTAATAGTGAGCACACGGTCGCCCTCGCGCAGGCTGCCGCTTGAGTTGAGCACCACCGGCGGGCCGTAGTCAGGCGCGGCCACGCTTACGGCATAAGCGGGTGTAACGTGGTTGCCGCAATAGGGAGCGGCAGCAATCAGCACACGCTCGGCCACAGAGAAGATGCGATGCTCGATAGGATAGTTATTGGAGGACGAGGCGGGTGCGCGGTTTTGATAACGCGACTGTTTGCCAGCATTAATCATCTGTTCCTGATGCTGCGCTTCCTGCGCCACCGCATCAGGCAGGGCAACCGAAAAGGCGGTTTCAGGTGTGGCACAGCCCGAGAGAAGTACGATGGGGGCCAACAGGAACAGTGAACGCATAAAAACCTCCATAGTCAAATTTCAGGTCAGAGCTTATAGAGAGACAGGAGATTTGCCACTATGGATTTACTCTGGATCGAGAGCCTGCAACACTATGGCGCAGAGCGGGCGGCACAGGCGGCTAAGGCTTTGGGAATCAACCTCACTTGCTTGGGCGTGACTGAGCTGCGCTTTACGCTCGAGGGTGTTTATGGGCCTGACGGGCGCGACTTATGTGCAACGCATGATGCAGTCATCATCCGCAGTTTTGCGCCCTATATCTCCGAAGTGCTCACTATATCCAAACTGTTTGCTGATGCGGGCAAGCGTGTGATCGACCGTAACCTCACCACCGAGGGCTACGCCATGAGCAAGATGCATGACTACTTGCTGCTGGCTAAAGCAGGCCTGCCGGTGCCGCGCACGGAACAGACCTATGAGCTGCAGCGCGCCCTTGAAGTAGCGCATGACTACGGTTGGCCGGTAGTGCTGAAGGGCGTACATGGCGCGCGCGGTAAGTATGTATTTCTGGCGCGCGATGAGACCGAGTTTAAAACCATCTGGTCACAGCATGAGCCCGGCTGGCTGATGGTGCAGGAATATCTCGATGCCAAGTCTGACTATCGCGTGCTGGTGATCGATGGCATTGCCCTGCCGCAGCTGGTTGAGCGTATACCGCTGCCCGGCGATTTCCGTACAAACTCCGAGCTGAACGAGAAAGCCATCGCGCATGACGCAGCAGCGCACCCTCAGATGGTGCAAACCGCGCAGGCCGCCGCCAAGCTGCTGGGGCGGGGTTTCTCGGGTGTCGATATCCGTATTTGCCGCGGCATTCCTTATATTTTAGAGGCTAACCGCCGTCCGGGCTTCAAGGCGTTTGAACAGGCCACCGGTTACGATGTGGCCACACATTATCTTAAAACCGTCAAAAACTGGCTCGCTACTGGTTGAGCCCCCCGCAAGTGCTGTGTATAACAACCGGCATGAATTCAGTTGCGCTCATCGGCCATACGTTTTTAGCCTTCCTCTCCAGTGTCGGGCGCTTTGCGCTGTTCACCACCGAGGCGGTGAGCCATTGCGTGCGCCCGCCTATCTACTTCCGGCTGCTCGGGCGGCAGATGATCGAGGTTGGTTACTACTCTCTCCCCGTTGTGGGCCTCACTACCCTGTTTGCAGGCATGGTGCTGGCGCTGCAAAGCCATACCGGTTTTGCCCGTTTTAATGCCGAGGGGGCTGTGGCCACTATTGTGGTGCTTTCCATTACCCGCGAGCTGGGCCCGGTGATGGCTGGTCTTATGGTGGCGGGCCGTGTCGGCGCTGCCATGGCGGCTGAGCTGGGCACTATGCGCGTGACCGAGCAGATCGACGCACTCACCACGCTCTCAACCAACCCGTTCAAATATCTCGTCACTCCCCGGATTCTCGCTGGCACGCTCATGCTGCCACTGCTGGTGCTGCTGGGCGATATCATCGGTGTATTCGGTGGTTATATTGTGGCGGTGTATCGCCTCGACTTTAATGCCGCCAACTACCTGCAGCAAAGCTGGAAGTACCTCGAGTATATGGATGTGGTCTCGGGCCTCGTGAAGGCAGCTGTATTCGGTTTCATCATCACCCTCATGGGTTGCTACCACGGCTTTAACAGCGACCGCGGTGCGGCGGGCGTTGGTAAGGCCACCACCAACGCGGTAGTCTCTGCCTCCATCCTTATTCTCCTCTTCAACTACCTGCTGACGGGAATTTTCTTTGCCGGTTAATAAAGACATCAAAATCGCCATCCGCGATCTGCATAAAACCTTCGGTCCCAAGAAGGTGCTGCGGGGTGTTGACCTCGACGTGCATAAGTCAGAATCACTCGTCGTCATCGGTGGCTCGGGTACCGGCAAGTCGGTTCTCATCAAGAGCATACTCGGCATCGTTGAGCCTGAGCAGGGTTCCATCAAGGTTGATGGGCATGAGACTATCGGTCTGCGCGGGTCAGCCCGCGCTGCTGCCACCGCACGTACCGGCATGTTGTTCCAGGGCGGGGCACTCTTCGATAGCCAATTGGTGTGGGAGAATGTCGCCTTCGGCCTGATTCAGGGCAAACGCATGCAGCGTGCCCAGGCGCGTGAAATAGCGCTCGAAAAACTGGCGCAGGTCGGCCTGCCGCCTGAAGTGGCGATGCTCTATCCGGCCGAGCTTTCGGGCGGTATGCAAAAGCGTGTAGGCCTTGCGCGCGCCATTGCAGCTCAACCCGAGATCATCTTCTTTGATGAGCCGACCACGGGGCTCGACCCCATTATGTCCGATGTCATCAACAACCTCATTCTCAAGTGCGTCCGCCAGATTGGCGCCACAGCGCTCACCATTACGCATGATATGGCCAGCGTGCGTAAAATTGCCGACCGCGTGGCGATGCTGCACGAAGGTAAAATCATCTGGTGCGGCCCCGTGGGCGAGATGGACCATTGCGGTAACCCGTTCGTTGAGCAGTTCATCCACGGCCGTGCCGATGGGCCGATCCAGATGCAGGTAAGAGCCGGATAATGTGGTTCGTCTGGCTCACGCTATCGGCAGGTTTGTGGGCCCTCCATATGGCAGCACTTAAAATTGCGGGTGAGCGCCTGCCGCCGGTACAAATCGTTTTCTTCTTCTACCTTTTTGCCATTCCTACAGTGCTGGCCCTGCTGGTTTTAACACGCAAGCCGGTTAGTTTTGCTGCTGTTACTGGCGATCATAGTTTACTGCTCGCGCTTGCTGCCGCGGGCATTTCTATTGCACTGGTCGATTATTGTTTCGTGCGCGGCTTAGGTCTTGGCCCTGCGCTTTCTACTTATGCGCCGCTATTTTCAACCATGGCTTTGGCCATTAGCGCGGCGATTGGTGTGTTTTACTTTGGTGAAGCCGTTACACTTACGCGCGCCGCAGGGTTTGTATTTGCATGTATCGGTATATTCCTGCTCACAAAGTGAGGCTCAAATGATCAAACCCCCCAAGCTTAAAGCAGGCGATAAGCTGGCTGCCGTAACGCTCTCATGGGGCGGGCCGGGTACTGTGCCTGCCCGTTACGAGGCAGGCAAAAAACAGCTGATGGATGAGTTTGGCGTAGAGCTCATCGAGATGCCGCATACACGCAGCGATGCTACTTATATATCAGCTAACCCTAAAGCGCGCGCGGATGACCTGATGCAGGCCTTTGCCGATCCCAGCATCAAGGGCATTATCTCCACCATCGGCGGGGATGATTCAATCCGGCTGCTGCCATACCTCGACCTCAACATCATCCGCCAAAACCCCAAAGTGTTCATGGGCTATTCGGACACCACAGTTTCGCATTTCGCCTGTTACGCAGCCGGCCTTTCCAGCTTCTATGGCCCCGCGATTATGGCGGGCTTTGCCGAGAACGGCGGAATGTTCGATTACATGGTGCAGTCAATACGCCGCACCTTATTCTCATCGGATATTATAGGCGAAGTGCAGCCTAACCGCACAGGCTGGACGGTTGAGCATTTGCCGTGGGAGAATCCTGACTTCCAGAAGCAGAAGCGCAAGCTCACACCCACCACCGGCCCCAAGCTGGTGCAGGGCAAAGGCACCGTGCAGGGCCGCCTTATCGGTGGCTGTTCCGAGGTGCTCGAGTTTTTAAAAGGCACATCGCTCTGGCCAGCAGCGGATGCATGGAAGGGCGCGATACTGTTTTTAGAGAATTCAGAGGACATGCCCTCGCCAACTTACCTCAAATACTGGCTGCGCAATTATGGTGCAACTGGCATTCTGCAAAACCTCGCTGGCATTATCTTCGGCAGGCCTGGCGGGCATTTGCTCTCGCCTGATAAGTTTGCCGAGTATGATGATGTACTGCGGCAGGTGGTAGGGCGTGAATACGCGCGGCCCGATATGCCCATTCTAAGCCATATGGACTTTGGCCATACCGACCCCATGTTCGTGCTGCCTTACGGCGCCCTCGCCGAAATCGATAGCGCCACCCAGCGCTTCAGTATTCTTGAGGGTGGGGTTAGCTAGAGTGCTAAAAATACCGCCTTGAACAAAACGGGAACATGAGTTAGCGTAAGTCCACTATGGCCAAGAATACTGCTCACTTTGTCTGCCAATCCTGCGGCTCGGCTGCGCCCAAGTGGGCGGGCAAGTGCGAGGGCTGTGGTGGCTGGAACACCATGGTGGAAGAGGCTTTGCCGCAGGCTATTCCCAAAGGTCTGACCCCCACAAAGGGTGCACGTCGGCTTGAGTTTACTGGCCTGAAGGGCGAGGGTAAGCCTGTGCCGCGCAAGGTTACCGGGATTAGTGAATTTGACCGCGTGACCGGTGGCGGTCTTGTCGCTGGCTCGGTGCTGCTGGTGGGTGGCGATCCGGGCATTGGTAAGTCCACACTCTTGCTGCAGGTGGTGGGTAAGCTCGCCGCTAACTCCAAGTGCATGTATGTGTCAGGCGAAGAAGCGGTAGCGCAGGTGCAATTGCGCGCCGAGCGGCTGGGCCTTGCAGGAGCGCAGGTCGATCTTGCCTCAGCTACATCTGTGCGCGATATCGTGGCCGCAATTGAGGCCACCTCGCCCGATCTCGCGATTATCGATTCCATCCAGACCATGTATCTCGATCAGCTCGATAGCGCGCCCGGTACCGTGGCGCAGGTGCGCGCCTGTGCGCATGAGCTGATCCGCACTGCCAAGCGTACCGGCACCGTGGTGGTGTTGGTGGGCCATGTGACCAAAGAGGGTACGCTTGCGGGCCCACGCGTGCTTGAGCATATGGTCGATGCCGTATTGTATTTCGAGGGCGAACGCGGCCACCAGTTCCGTATTCTGCGCACAGTCAAAAACCGGTATGGCCCAACCGATGAAATCGGCGTGTTTGAAATGACTGACAGCGGCCTGCAGGAAGTGCCCAATCCATCGGCCTTATTCCTCTCCGAGCGTAAGGGCGACATATCCGGCGCAGTGGTGTTTGCGGGTATTGAGGGCACGCGCCCTGTGCTGGTTGAAATTCAGGCGCTGGTCAGCCCGTCAACCCTTGGTACCCCGCGCCGTGCGGTGGTGGGGTGGGATTCTGCCCGCCTCTCCATGATCATGGCCGTGCTCGAGGCGCGCTGTGGTGTGCAAATCGGTATGAACGATATTTACCTCAACGTAGCAGGCGGCCTGCGCATTTCCGAGCCAGCGGCGGATATGGCCGTAGCAGCAGCCTTGCTCTCCGCCCTTACTGGTGAGCCTGCACCTACCGAGGCGGTCTTCTTTGGCGAAATCGGCCTTTCGGGTGAAGTGCGGGCAGTTGGCCAAACCGAGTTACGCCTCAAGGAAGCAGCCAAGCTTGGTTTTGGCAAAGCCTTTACGCCGCCTGCGCGTAGCAAGGCCAAGGGTGGCGCTGAGATTGCCCGCAGCGAAATCGGCCGCCTCTCCGACCTTGTGCCGCTGTTCGCGAATGATCTGGCCAAGCGCCGCAAGGTTGCAGCCTCGTAGAAATTCATTTAGTTTTGCGCGTATGGATGAGTTGCTTGTCTACGCCGCTATTGCACTGTTCTCGGGGTTCGTCGCCTTCAGGGCGCGGCGCACTTACCTGCGCCACAAGGTAACCCCGCTGCACCGGGCTGCGCAGGCGGGCGATATATCAACCATTCATCAGCTGGTCGGGCAAGGGGCCGATATAAATGCCGTTGCGGGTAGCAGTGGCACGCCGCTGATGCAGGCCGCCTATAAAAAGCAGCATGAGGCAGTGCGCCAGCTGCTTTCGCTCGGCGCGAAAGTAGATGTGGTGGACAGAATAAACCAGACCGCACTGCATTATGCTGCCGCCGCGGGCGATATGCTGTCGGCCCGTTATCTGATCGAGGCCGGTGCACCGCTTGATATCACCAGCCGCCTGTTTAATAAAACCCCGCAACAAATGGCCGAAATACTGGGCCATCAGGCGGTGGCCGAGCTGATCCGCAGCCACGCGCAGCGGCACTAACCCCAGCGTTACTGATATATCCTGTAGGTGACACCGGGGGCATCGCGTGTTAATAAACGCCAGCCCTTTTTTATGGAGTTTATGGTGGATATTTACGGTGCCAACCCGGTCGATATCGTTGTTCTGATTATCGTTCTCATCTCTGGCCTGCTGGCGCTGGTGCGCGGCTTTGTGGCCGAGGTGCTCACCATTGTCGGGCTTATCGCCGCTGTTGCCGCTGCGCTTTATGGCATGCCGCACATGATGCCGTATGTTGAGCCCTACATGAAAACCATTCTTGATACCAATTCCAAAACCGTCACGCTGGTGGCGCAGGGCGTATCGGCTACGGTGTTGTTTTTGGGGGCACTGGTTGTCACCTCTGCCATCAGCTATGTGGTATCGCGCCGGATCCAGAAAACCAATCTCAGCGCAATTGACCGCTCGCTCGGCTTCCTGTTCGGCCTTGTGCGCGGTGCCATTATCGTCTCGCTCTTGTTCATGTGTGTTTCATTTGTCTTCCCTCAGCCTAAGGAGGGCGAGGCCGTAGTGCCGGGCAGCATGCAGGTTGTGCTCAAGGAAGCGCGCACCACACCCGCGCTGGCTGCGGGTGCCCGCATCATCACTTCTTTCGCGCCGGATAAGGGCCTGACGCTGGATGACCTCACCAAGATCGACCCGATCAAAGAGCTGATTCAGCCCAAGCCGGAAGACCGCGAGACGCCAAGCGATGAAAACCGTGGCTACAGTGCGCCCGCGCGCGACAGCCTCAATGATGTCATCAACCGCACTACGCAGGAATAACCATCATGAACAAGCGTCTGCATGGCCGCATCGTGCTCGTGACCGGAGCCAGCCGCGGTATCGGCGCTGCTGTTTCAAAAGCGTTTGCGGCTGAAGGTGCGCAGCTCATTCTTGCGGCCCGAACCATTGGCGGCTTGCAGGAAGTGGCAGATGAAATTACCAAAGCTGGTGGCCTTGAGCCGATGGTGGTGCCGCTCGACCTGCTCAAGAGCGAGAGCATCAATCAGCTGGGCGCAGCGATTTTCGAGAAGTTCAAACGCCTTGATGTGATGGTGGCTAATGCCGCCACGCTGGGCGTGCTGGGTCCCTTGGCGCAGTCTGAGGCCAAAAAGTTCGAGCGCACCATCGCGCTTAACCTCACCGCCAATTACCACCTCATTCGTGCCATGGACCCGTTGCTGCGCGTGAGCGAATCTGGCGCGGCGATTTTTGTAACCTCCGGTGTTGCCCGCGCGGTCATGCCGTTCTGGGGTGCTTATTCAGTCTCCAAGCTCGCACTCGAGCATATGGCGCAACATTATGCGGCCGAAACCGCCAAGACCAACATCAAGGTGCATATCATCGACCCCGGCGCTGTGCGCACCAATCTGCGGGCCGAAGCCTTCCCCGGCGAGGATGAAGCACTGCTCCCCCCGCCCGAAGCGATTACCGATACGTTTATCGAAATGGCGATGGGCAATAACCTGCTCCCCTCAGGTGGGCGGGTTCGTGCTGTGCCTGTGGTGCAGAAAGCTGCTCAATGACGGCAGAGAGCTTTGCTGTCTATCTCACCAAACATTTAATCGCCAATCATGGCTTCCAGCCTGGCCATCCGCCTGAAGCTGCGGCCCTTGCGGCTGATTGCGATTATCTGCTCACCCGCATGGATGGATATGCGCTTACCCTGACAGCGATTATTGATGGCGAGCGTACACCTAACCGTATCTTCACCCTCACGCGCGAGCAGATGATCGAGATTGCAGGCGCCTGCCAGAAGTATGGCGGTCAGGTACAAGGCACCAAAATGCCGGTGGTACTGCAGCTCATCGAGTGCGGGCTGATGCCAGTTACGGCCGAGCAAAAGCAGCGCCTGACCACCTACCGCAAGCGTGTGGGTAGTGTGGTGCATATTCAGGCCAGCGCTATTGATGTCAATCAACGCGAGGTCTATAGCCCCGGTCGCCTCACCAGCCTGTCCAGCTGGGGGCGCGATTACCGCAGGCTGCTACGTGGCCCGCGTGTGCCCTTCACAGCCGAAAGCTTCCAGCCTCCGGCGCTTGAAATGAATCGGCCGCCTGTGGCCACCTATGGCCTTATGGCGATTATCATTGGCATTTACATCGCGGGTGCGGTTGCTTTCGGCAGTCCCGTGAATGGGCTAAGCGTGCCGCAGCTGCTCGATATCGGCGCGCTTAACCGCCAGCTGGTTGCAGAGGGAGAATGGTGGCGTCTGCTGACCATGATGTTCCTGCACGGCGGGTTGCTGCATATCTTCATGAATGCGCTGGTGCTGTATATGGCGGGTAATGTGCTCGAGCGCATGCTGGGCTGGGCGTGGTTCACTACCATTCTTGTGCTGAGCGGTATTGCAGGCTCGGCTTTTTCGCTGGCGTTTAATGTTGCGGATATGACGGCTGTTGGTGCATCAGGCGCTGTTATGGGCGTGGTGGCGGCAGCGTTTGCCTGTAGTTACCGCCTGCCGCATGGCCACGCGCGCAGCGGCGTGCAAATGAACATGGGGCAGGTGCTGGCGCTTTCGATTGTGCCAATTTTCTTCCTCAGCGGGCAGGGGATTGATTTTTACAGCCATATTGGCGGCGCCCTTATGGGCGGCTTGCTCGGCTGGCTGGCCTATGCAGTCTGGCCGCGGCAACAAAAGCGCCCCTCATTGCAGCCGGTTATGCATGTGCTTGCCGGTATTGGCATTCTGCTGTGCGTTTATGGTGGCCTGCAGGTGCAGCAGCATCTGGCGCAGGGCTCGCGCTTTGCCGCCAGTCTTGCGCCTGATAGCGCGTATGAGGATGCCAGCAGCTTTACCAACGCCAATAAGTTGATTGCGCAGTACCCTGATGATCCGCGCCTTTACATGATGCAGGGTCTGGTGCTGCTCGATGCGCAGGAGGGGCGTGAGGCCGAGGCAATGTTCCGCAAGGCGCTGAGCTTCGAGCGTGTACTGCAGTTCAACTTCAAGCCGCAACTGCGCTATGATATGCAGGCCATGCTGGTTATATCCCTGCTCATGCAGCTACGCGAAACCGAGGCGCGTGTCATGGCAACGCCCGAGCTGTGCACTGGTGCCAGCGAGCAATATATCGGTATGCTTAAGCGGGCTGAGCTGTGTAACTAGAAATTACCGGTGAGGATGCGCTCTTTAAGCGCCTTATCGTTCTCGACAATCCGGCCAGCGCGGTTGGCTGGCAGATTGGCCAACTCGCTGCGCAGGCGAATAGTCTCGTTGAGTGCGGCTGACTTGTTCTCGGTCGCTACCGCCTGTTTTACATGCAGCTCAAGCAGGGCGCGGCCCCAGCTCACCATCTCGTGGCCATATTTGCCAACCTGCTGCTTGCCGCCGCCAAACGTACGGCCCAGCTTCTGCTGCAGCAGTGCGAGGAGCAGCTGCACACGGTTGATGATGCGGGTTTGTATCAGGATCTGTCCCAAAGGCAGGCGCGACTTGCGCTGTACGGCTAAAGCAATACCCAGCTGATGCGGGGCAATGTGCTTGTTGCGGATGAGAATGTCGCCCAAACGGACAGGCACAGTCATGTAGGTCTCCTAAGGTCAGGCATATTATGCACAAGAACCTGCGGAAATGTCATTACATATAAGTGACTGATTATTCTTCTTTTTTCTCTTCGTAGGGGTTGCGGCCCTTCTTCACTTCCATGCGAATGGGCACGCCCCAGATCGAGAAGCGCTCGCGCAGGCCATTCACCAGATAGCGGATATAACTCTCGGGCGGTACGGCATGGGTGCCGCAGAACAGTACAAAGGTTGGCGGCCGCGCTTTGCGCTGCGTGGCATAGCGGATCTTGATGCGGCGGGCCTTTACCATGGGTGGCTGGTTGGCCTCAAGCATGGCTTCGAGCCAGCGGTTGAGCTGGCCGGTGGTCACGCGGGTATCCCACACGTTGTGGGTTTCAATCACGGCCTCAATCAGCTTGTCCAGCTTGCGCTTTTTAAGCGCCGAGATGGGTACAACGGCAATACCCTTGGCCTGCTGCAAGCTGTCGAACAGTTTTTTCTCAACAGCCTTGATTACTTCCGACTGGTTTTGCACCGTGTCCCACTTGTTCAGTGCAATCACGAGTGCACGGCCTTCGCGCAGCACGAGGTCGGCAATCGTCAGTTCCTGCGCCTCAAGCGGCGCGTTGGCATCAAGCACCAGCACCACAATTTCAGCCAAACGGATGATACGCAGGGTCTCGTTTACTGCCAGCTGCTCGAGGCTTTCCTCGATCTTGGCTTTGCGGCGCAAACCAGCGGTATCAACCAGCCTGAAGCTCTTGCCCTTGTAGTCCCAACGCTCGGCAATCGTATCGCGCGTGGTGCCTGCAATCGGGCTTACCATGGCGCGTTCTTCGCCTAAAAAGGCGTTGAGCAGGGTTGATTTACCCACATTCGGGCGGCCGACCAGCGCGAGGCGAATTGGCTTGTCGTCGTCATCCAGATCAACTTCTTCGCCTTCTTCTTTGGCGGCATCGACGTGCGGGGAGAGGGCTGAATAGAGATCAGCCATGCCATCGCCATGAGCTGCCGAAATGGCAATCGGGTTGCCAAGGCCAAGGTCGTAGGCGTCGGAAAGGTCAACCTTGCTTTCACACTTGTTGGCGCACAGCAAAACAGGGCGGCCCTGGCGGCGCAGCCACTTGGCCAGTGCCTTATCCATGGTGGTCAGGCCTTCGCGGCCATCAATCACGAACAGCACAACATCGGCCCGCTGCAGCGCGGCTTCGGTCTGCTGGCGCATGCCCTTGGCAATCACATCAGTCGCGACGTCTTCAAGACCTGCTGTATCGATAGCAATAAAGTGCAGGTCCGAGAGGCGTGCAGGTGCTTCCTTCCAGTCGCGGGTCACGCCCGGCTGGTCATGCACAATCGCCAGTTTCTTGCCGACAAGGCGGTTAAACAGGGTCGACTTGCCGACGTTAGGACGGCCAACAAGGGCAAGACGAAGCATGTTTAGTTACCGCCAGGCGGTGAGTTGTGCACCGTCATCAAGAGTGTAAAGGGTGGCACCCGCTACAACAGGCGGGCGGTTAATCGGGTCATCGAGCTTGTAAAGCCCAGCTTCAGTACCATTAGCAGGGTTATATGCCAGCATACGGCCGAGATTATTGGTGAGCCACAACTTGCCGCCAGCCAGAACCGGACCATACCAGGCAATCAGGCCTTCTTTCTGGTCGTTCTCTTTCCATTGCGGCAGCTGGTTGATCCAGCGGATACGGCCATCACGCAGGTTAATCGCGGTCAGCTGCGCCAGATTATCGATGATGAAAACGCTGTCGCCTGCAATCCATGGCATCTGATTGCCGCCGATGCGCTGGTCCCACATGCGCTGGCCGCTGCGAACATCAATCGCTACCATGCGGCCCGAGTTGCTGATGGCAACCGCAGTTGAGCCATCTGCTGTAAGCGCGGGCATACCCCGGATAGCGGCAATTGCCATTACGCCACTGTCGCGGCGGGTGCCTGAAAGGCTGTCCGACCACAGCTCGCGGCCGTTCTCGGCGTTAAGTGCGTATAATTCGCCCGATGAATAAGCCACCAGCACATAGCCGGGGCCAACAGCGGGGCTGGGCGCGCCCAACAGGCCGGTTGATTCAACAATACCGCTATGCTTCCACAGCAGGCGGCCATCATCAGCCGCAAGGGTGAGCAGCTGATTGTCGATGGAGACAATATAAACACGCTGGCCGTCAGATGTAGGGGCGCTGCGCAGGGGGGTGCCTACAGCTGCACGCCAAAGCTGCGCGCCGTTGCTGGGGTCGAGCGCGACCACTTCGCCATAGCCAACGGTGGCAAACAGGCGGCCGCCAGCCAGCGCCAGGCCGCTGCCGGTGGCTTTATCGGCCATTGAGCTGGGGGAAATGCGCTGCGACCAGAGTTCTTTGCCGGTCTCGGCATTTGTAGCGGTGACGTTAGCGGTGCTGTCGGTTGTAAAGACCACGCCGTTCGAAACGATCGGCGTGTTGATGATGGGGTTATCGCTATCCACGCCTTCGCCCACGCCTTCGTCCCAGGCTTTGCGCGGGGCGTCAGCAAGGGCGTAAACACCGCCACTATGGCTCGAGCTGCCACCAGCAAAAGCCCATTCTGCATTGGTTTGGGCAGCCGGTAAGGCCAGTGTGGTTTGTGCGAGTGCGGGGTCGGCCTGCAGGCGCTGGTCAAAGCTCAGAACTGAAATGCGCTCGCCCGCCAACGGTGGCGGTTCCTTCTCGCCCATCCAGCTGCTGCAGCTGGTAAGGGCGAAGAGGGCGATTAGCGGCAAGGTATACTTGGCACAGCGCATGGTGGCTATCTCCGGCGGGAGGGTTCAGTTGAAGATGCTGGCGAGCTTGCTGGCACGATCCTTGATGCTTACTGGCGCATCAGCATCGTTTTTCAGCTGCTCGTAGAGATCGCGGGCCGAAGCAGTATCGCCCGACTTGATCGCGAGTAGCGCCGCCGCTTCGCGGGCCGAGAAGCGCCACGGCTGGCCGGCGGCCATCAGCGGGTCAAGCTCGGCACGCAGCTTGGCAGTATCATCGCTATCGATGCGCAGCTGAATTGAGGTCAGGCGCGCCAGATCGCGATAAAGCGGCTGAATGCGGGTATCGTTGGCGATTTCGGCCAGCTGGGTCAGAGCCTTCTCGCGGTTGTTACCCTCACTGGCAAGGCCAGCTACATAAAGCCGGGCGATGGCCGACTGGCCTTCGGGCAGCGTAGGCGCCAGGGTAACCAGCTTATCCTGCACTTCGGCCGAGTTCTCGGCCTTCAGTGTCTGCAGCACTTCGGCCACCTGCGTGGTCGCAGCTTCGAACTTCTGGTTCTGCTGGCTGCGCATATAGGTAGCGGTAGCAGTGCCAAGCACCACCAGCAGCGCAACGCCAATGAGGACGGGGCCATGTTTTTTCCAAAGACGTTCCATCCGCTCGCGGCGAACATCTTCATCAACTTCACGGAAGAAGGCAGTATTATCAGTCATGCCAGAGGTTTAGCGGAGGCTGGCGAGGGGGTCAAGACAAGCCCTCGCCTGCGACAACGGCGGTTGGGCCCCTGTTTGGGCGCCAAGTCGTTAATTTTACGTCCAAATAACCGGGTTACGGGTGCACCAGGCACATAATCGGCAGGTAATTGTCGCATGCGACAGCGCTTGACCACCAGCGCCCCTGTCCGGTCGAGCCGCTCGAGCCGATGCTGCCAACCAATGTGTTGCTGTTGTCGGTAAACATCGGGTCGCATTTGCTCTGGTTGTTCTGGTAGCTCAGCCAGGTGTTCCCGTACTGGTTGCCGGTCCAGTAGTTAAAGGCACCGCCAAAGTAGTTGAGGCCGGACCATGCAACACCGCTACCGCCCGGGTAATTACCCGTTTCATCAACCTGAATGCTGGCACCACCAACCGTGGGGTCGCCCACGCGGGCAAAATGATAAGTGGCATAAGAAAGGCCGGGAGTGGTGACCAGCTTGGCGTAGATGTTGGACGGCACCAGCTGGCCGTTGGCCAGTGCATCGGCATAACCCATCCAGTTGGTTTTGGTGGTCAGCTCGGTATAGCACTTTGCATCTGCGCCAAGCTGCCCGCCGAGGTTGCCCTGCCAAGTGCTTTCGGTCAGCACCAGATAGCCGTGGCCGGGGTTAGGCTCAGGCGGGGCGGCGCTGGCATCAATCAGCTGAATGGTCTTCCAGTTCACGCCATCGCAAACCTCAAGCCCGTTAAAGGTAGTATTCCAGCGCTGGGCACCAACCAGTGCTGCCGTGCAGTTGGGGCGCTGTGCCGTAGTACCTACTGCCAGGCGGCTGCTGGTGGTCGTGCTGCCCGCATCAAAAGCGATATCAGGTACTAGTGTGGGGTTATTGATGCTTACCTGCTTGGTCACCAGGTCGCCATAAATGGTATTACCAATGTTCAGCTGGTTGGCTGCCGTGGCGCTGCCACCAGCGGTATTATAACCAATCATGATGCTGTTTGAGGCTGTAGTCAGGTTGCTGCCTGCGCTGCCGCCAACAAGAGTGTTGTTCATAGCATCACTCACGCTAACAGCATTCAGGTTATAGCCAGCACTCACACCAACTGCCACGTTGTTGCCGCCGGTTGCATTAAGACTGTAAAGCGCGCTTGAACCAACCGCTACATTGTTTGCGCTGGTTACGTTGCTATACATGCAGTTGTTACCCAAGCAGGTATTGTTATTGGCAGTATTCAGGCGCAGGGCGTAGCTACCAATCGCTGTTGTGCCTTCGGCAGTTGTTTGCGCTGCAGCCGCGCTGCTACCTACAGCCGTATTCCATTTGCCACCTGTCTGCGAGGCCAGAGCCAGCGCGCCAATCGCTGTTTGCGGGCCTGTTCCGGCTACATAACTGGCCAAAGCGTTATAACCAATCGCAGTGTGGTAGCCATCGTTGCCAGAGGCATCGACGGTAAACAGCCTCAAGGCATTGGTACCTAAAGCCGTATTACCAACAGAACTTGTGAGAAGCCGCAGGGCATTGAGGCCCACACCGGTATTATTGGTGCCGCTGGTCAGGCTGCTACCAGCCTCCTGCCCGATAAACATGTTGCCGGTTGTATAGCTGGTCTTGCCGTCATCAAGATCGTTGATGGTGCTGGCGCCGGTACCGCCGCTGTTAATACCGCCGCCATTAGGTACGAGGTTGACCAGCATGGCCAGCCTGCCCGCCTGTGCCACGCTACCGATGGTGGACCAGCCAGCTGCTGTCAGATCAATCCGCCAGCCACCCGAGGCACCGCTTGCAGTAGTGGCAGCCGCCGGATTGGCCGGATTATCCGAGCTATACATAAAGCCGCCCGGTGCACCAAGCGAGCCAGCGATACGCGCGCCCATCTGGTCAGAGATAGCCGATCCGCCGGTTGTCACGAGCAGTCCGATCACCCGGTCGCCCATATCGGCGACGCCCGCGGTGCCAGCGTCTTCACGCCGTACGAACAGGGCATAAGACTGGCCATAGCTGTTGATGTTGGTAAAGCTCTGCGGCAGGTAGCCGGTGCCCTGTACGCTATTGGTTGTATGGCCGGTATCGCTGTTTGTAATTTTAACGCGCGCAACATCCCCCAGATTGGCCAGTTGCGGCAGTGACAGCAGGTTAGAAACCTGCCCGCTGATATAATCCTTGGTGGCCGAGGTAATAATCAGCGCCTGACTGCCAAGGCCAGCCGATTCACGCTGCTGGCTTGAGGTGGAGGTGAGCTGCCAGATGGCACTGAACAGGATACCGGATATGCCAAGAGCAATTGTGACCTCAAGCAGCGAAAAGCCCTTCTTGTAAGTACCTGCAAGCGGTAAGGCCATGATCGTCTCTCCTGAATAATTATGCTGTGTCATGGGTTCACCAGACACATAATGGGCAACAGGTTGTCGCAGGTTGCAGCGCTATTCCACCAGCGACCTTGCCCGTTTGCGGTGCTGGCACCAATGCTGCCGTAAAGCGAGCTGCTGTTACTGGTAAACATGGGATCACACTTGCTCTGGTTATTCTGGTAGCTGCGCCATGTATTGCCGTAATGATTGCCGGTCCAGTAATTAAAGCTGCCGCCGAAGTAGTTCTTGCCCGACCATGCGCCCGCATTACTACCTGAGTAGTCGCCGGTACTATCAAGCTCGATAGCCCCGCCGCCAATGGTAATATCTCCCACACGCGAGAAGTAATAAACCCCGCTGGCTGCACCGGGGGTTGTAACCAGCTTGGCGACTACTTTGGCAGGTGTCAGCTGACCGCGGCTAAGGGCAAGGTTATAATACATCCAGTTGGTATTAGATGTCAGTTCGTTATAGCACTTGCTGTTCGCGCCCGACTGCCCCCCTAAATTGCCGTTCCAGCGTGACTGCGTAAGCACTACAAAACCACTACCCACAGGTGGCTCGGGCGGTGTGCCGCTGCCATAGGTTAGCGGTAGCTGCAGCCAGCTCGAGCCATCGCAGAATTCAAGGCTTTGTACAATTCTGTTCCAGCGCTGCGCACCTACTAGGCTTGCTGTGCAGGCTGGACGTTGGGCCGATGTACCGGATGAAAGACGGCTGCTATTAGTGCTGTTGGTATCAAATGCGATATCAGGGCTTGAAGCGGTGGTGCCAAGGCTCACGGTCTTGGTGCTGCTGTTGCCATATATCGTATTGCCGATGTTGATCTGGTTTGAGGTGGTGGCGCTGGTGGCGTTAATGCTGGCACCGATGATGATGTTATTCTCGCCGGTCGTGAGGTTGCTGCCAGCCTGATAACCGATCAAGGTATTGAACTTGGCGCCGCCCGAGTGTGGGCTATACAGACTTGAACCTACATAAGCGCCGATGGCGACGTTGCTGCCGGTATTCCAGACATTGAAGTTATAGAGTGCATAGGCGCCAATCGCAGTGTTATTGCCACTATTATTGACGGTATACATACAAAAAGCACCAATGCAGGTATTTCCATGTTGCCCTGTGACTGTGCGCAGGGCGCGGTGCCCTACGGCAGTGGTGCCATCAAGCCCCCCGGATGAGTATAGAGCTTCGTAGCCAATACCCATACTACCACGGCCGCCGTTTTGCGAAGCCATGGCTCGTGCGCCTATAGCTGTATGGAAATTAAAACCTGTAAGTAGGTTGCCAAGCGCATCTGCGCCAATAGCAGTGTGATAGCCATAAACAGATGCTGCTAATGTATGGCGGTCAAGCGCGCCAGTACCAAAAGCAGCATTACCGATTGAGCCTGTTACCGCCCGTAGTGCGCTGGGGCCAACACCCGTATTGCCTGACCCTGTGGTATTCCCATCGCCTGCATACTCGCCGGCAAACAGGTTACCCGCCGTGTAATTGGTACGCGCATCAGTCAGGTCATCCAGTTTGATGCTGGTGCCGCCACCGCCGCCAATACCGGTACCACTGGGCACCAGACTTACGAGAACACCTATATGACCTGCCTTGGCAAGCGTTCCCAGGGTCGACCAGCCTGCCGCCGTGAGGTCAATTCGCCAGCCGCCTGCAGCACCAACTACGGTTGTGGCAGCAGCGGGCGAGGCCGGGTTGCTGTCGGCGTACATAAAGCCGCCTGCAGCGCCGATGCTGCTGGCAAGCTTGGCGCCCACCTGGTCAGTCAGGGTTGAGCCACCGGTTGTAATCAGAAGTCCAATCAGGCGGTCGTTTGCATCCGCCACACCGGGGGGTGCCCGAATCTTCGCGCCGTACAAAGAGCGCATAGTTCTGGTTATAGCCGGTGAGGTTTACAAACCCCTCGGGCAGATAGGCGAGCCCCAGCAGGCTGGTGGCCGTATCGCCTGAATCGGAATCTGTAATCTTGATACGGGCCACGCTATTTAGGTTGGTCAGCTGTGGTAATGCCAGCAGGGTGGCTGCTTCATTCGAGATATAGCGTTTGGCTGCCGTCGAGATGGAGATCACCTGATCGGCGATGATGGTTACCTCGCGCTGCTGTCCGGCAACCGCCGTGAGCTGCCAGAGCGAGCTGAACAACAGGCCCGAGATGCTAAGGGCAATAGTCACTTCCAGAAGCGAAAAGCCGCGTTTGAGGCTGCGGGCTCGGTGCTGGAGTGTTCTGCTCGGCATGTCTTGGATTTTCTTAAAATAGTACTTTTACAGTACTTTATTGTTGTCTTATGAATTCAGCGTATAGCGGGTACAGCTGCCAAGTCAATTACCTAAAGTCAAAACGCTGCAATCTATAGAGGTCGCAGTAAGCAAATTATACAACGCCTGCTAGATATTATCATGTTGTGCTGTTTTGCGACTTGGCCTGTCCGTCAGCAGTTGCATTGGCATGACCGGTCGAGGGCTGCAGGATGCCTGAGAGCCAGGTCAGTGTGCGCTCCGGCAGCCAGTCGATCAGTTTAAACGAAGCATTAGCCAAGCCCAGCACCATCACGGCATAGACCGCGCTCATCAGCACAAACCACAGGCTGGCAATCTGGCCGCTATCTAGCACCGCCGGAATGATGGTTGCGAACATGATATTGAGGGCTGAAAGCATTAGCAGCAGTACGACCAGCCCGCCTAAAAGGCCAAATACCATGAGCACCGGGCGCAGGGCGACCTGTAAAATCATCACATAACACAGCACGGCGCTGCGGCCGGCGAGGCCATCCTCATCAATACGCAAATGTGCAAGTGCTACCAGCGGTATGGCGATGAGAGCTTCAAATACCTGCACCAGCCATACGGCAATACCAATAAAGAACCGCACGAGCGGAATCAGCGGTAGTAAAAGCAGCAGTGCAATACTCGTAAAGAAGGCGATGATGCCTAATACGGTTAGCATGCTCACAGTCGGCGCAGTAACCGGCCCTACGTTGTTGAGTACGCCCGCACCCGCCAGCAGCTCAATCGATTTGCCAGTCAGATAAGCCCCCAGCTCGGCCAGCGAGACCAGCGGGTTACCCTTGCCAAAGTTGGTCCAGTTATAATCATTGGTGCGCAGCATATCGCGCGCGGCGCGCAGCTGGTGGCCGGTAGCACCGGGGCCCACAATTTCGCGCGAAAGTGTAACCGAGTGGCTGAGTAGTGTGGATAGGCCCGAAAGACCAGCCGCACTGAGCGGTGGTACACTGGGGGCTGAGCCCCACGACTGGCTGATGCTCATGAGCAGGCGATAGACGCGGTATTCGGGTGTTGTAATCGTCGAGCCGTCGAGCGGGCGGTTAGGTGGGCTCAGGAGTAATTCCGGCGGGTCGATTTGCGGCAGCGAGGCATTAAGCGATAGCAGGCGCAGGTTTAGGCGCAGCACTGTATCAAGATAACCGGGTGCACCGACCCAGCCAAGGTTACCCAGCTGTGTGCGGCTGCGCTCAAGCTGGGCATCCAGCCGTTCGGCAAACTTGTTGCCCATCGCCTCGGCCAATGTGGCCTGATAGCGCTCGGCCATGGCTGTGGGGTTGCGCCGAGGGGTAATCTGGTTTTCTTCCTGATTGGTCACACCAAGGCTCAGGTTCACATAGCTATCGGCATAAAGGCGGCTGTGCTGCGCCAGATCTGCCAGTGCATCGATATGCGCCTGTTTGATCATATGAAACAGCGGCTGGTCGATATCTGAACTGGTCGGGAAAACCGTAATAGCACCACAGAAGTAAGGCCGTTCCATCCAGCCATAGGGCGTGGTGGTCGAGCCATCGGCGTTACTTACATCGGTTAGCGCTGTAACCGGTTGTAGCGGCAGGGGGCGGGCAGGTGGTGGTTCCTGCTCGTTGCGGCGGGCTTCGGCCTCGGCACGCTTTTGTTCCTCGGCGGCCTGCTGCGCCAGCAGATTAGTCAGGCCAATGCAGGCATCTTTCAGGACAATCGCCCGCACCAGCGCCAGCGTAGGCACGGGCTTGGGAATGGCAATCATCGGCTTGATGGTGGTGATGTCTTCTGTCGCAATCGCCCAGATGCGCGAGGCGAGGCCCGAGCCCCATTCGGCAAACTGCACGACAATATATTGTCCCGCGTTAAGCCCGGCTGAGCCGCCCATGGGCAAAGGCACCAAGAGGCCAATAGCAATACAAAGCCGTATCGGTCCCCATAAGGGGTTGATGCGGCGGAAGGCTTTACCGGTTTGCGCGGCATCCGCCACGGTGAGGATGAGGTAGTAGATCACTACAAACCCGGCGATGACCAGAATGGCCGAGCTGTAAACCGCCAGCATCTGCTGAATCACGCTGCGCAGCGGCTGCGCGCCATCAATCAGGGTATTGCTGCCGGTCACCAGCTGGTCGAGCAGACCCAGCCCGAGGTCCTGCTCGGCGTTATCGGGAATGAAAAGGGAATCGCTGCTCATGGATGCTCCAGTCTTGAGCAAAGCATGCAATTGCTAATATTTGTTACTGCAGCGCAAAGTTAGCGCGCCTCTGTGGCAACTGTCGCATAACAGCCACGCTTATGCTGTTGGCCCCACCAATTTTTTGGTCTGGCCAGTTGCCAAAAACTGCGGGCGCTGTAATGGTGTGCCGTAAAGTATTTAGATAAGACATATGGAGAGTATCTGATGAGCGTTAACCTCGACCTGCGCGTGACCGAACTATTGGCATCGCGCATCTGCCACGACCTGATCAGCCCGGTGGGTGCCATCAATAATGGTGTTGAGCTGCTCGAAGAAATGGGTGCTCAGGTCGGCGAAGAGGCCATCAAGCTCATCGGCCATTCAGCTGATATGGCCTCGCGCCGTTTGCGCCTGTTCCGTGTGTGCTATGGCGCGGCTGGCGACAACCAGTCGTGCGATGACGTGCTCACCACCATGCGCGATTATGTGTCGGGTAGCCGGGTTTCCATCAGCTGGCTGCCGGAAAAGCTCAAGAACGTGCCCGGCCTGCCGCAGGGTGCTGCTAAGGTATTGTTAAATATGGTTATTATCGCTTATGAGTCGATGGTGCATGGCGGCAGCATCGAAGTCGTGCATGGCGGTGAAAATACAAATAAAATCAATATCATAGCTACTGGCCGTGGGGCTGGCGTGCGCGATGAGTCCTGGGCACCGCTCAAGGGCGAAATCCAGATTTCCGAGCTGACTGCCAAAAGCGTTCACCCTTACGTCACCGGCCAGCTGGCCCGCCATTATGGCGTAACCCCCTCCTATCAGCAGGAGCCGGACGACAAGTTGTTGATGAGTTTGGATTATAAGCCTGCCGCGTTGTAAACCGGACACGTTTAGTTCCACTTATTGATAATTATCAATAGGTTATTCTCTCAACGTTCCTGCTTTAAGTAACAGCTTATTAAGGTCTTTCTGCGCTTTATATAAGTGCCTTAGGGGGAGGATGTGCCGGTTCCGGATGCATCCAACAGAGGCACCATAAAGTTGGGGGAAAACATGGACGACCTGTTACGCGAGTTTTTGACTGAAACAAATGAAAACCTCGCAGTTCTCGATAACGAGCTGATCAAGCTTGAGCAAAACCCCAACGATCCGCAGCTGCTGGGAAACATCTTCCGCACCGTTCATACCATTAAAGGTACATGCGGCTTCCTCGGCTTGCCCCGCCTTGAATCAGTTGCGCATGCTGGCGAGAACATCCTCGGCAAGTTCCGCGATCAGATCCTGCCGGTTACCCCTTATTCCGTTACCCTCATTTTAGCTGCGCTCGACCGCATCAAGACCCTGCTTGGCGCGCTCGAAGAAAACGGCACCGAACCTGAAGGTGCCGATGCCGAGCTGATCGCCCAGCTCAACGCCCATGCCGATGGCAAGGATGGCGGCGCCCCTGCTGCTGCACCTGCACCGGCCAAACCCAAGATTGTTGAAATTACTTCGGCACAAGAGCCCGACGAGCATGGCTTTACCCCCGTGCCTGCACATCTTACCGGCCAGAATGCTGCCCCTGCTGCAGTTGAGCCGGATGAACATGGCTTCAGCCCTGTGCCAGCGCATCTCACCGGCCAGAATGTTGAAACACCAGCAGCACCGGTTAGCCTTGCTGCCAGCGCACCCGCCAAGGAGGCGGCGCCAGCTGCTGACTCAGCCCTGGCGGCACAGTCATTGCGTGTGAACGTCGATGTGCTCGAAAACCTGATGACCATGGTCTCCGAGCTGGTGCTGATCCGCAACCAGATGCTGCAGATCCTGCGCACCCAGAAAGATACCGAGTTTGCGCCGCCACTGCAGCGCCTCAACCATGTAACGTCCGATCTGCAAGAGCAGGTCATGAAGACCCGCATGCAGCCGATTGGCAATGCCTGGTCCAAGTTGCCACGCATCATCCGCGATCTGTCGAACGAATTGGGCAAGAAGATCGACCTGCAGATGCTGGGTGCCGATACCGAGCTCGACCGTCAGGTCCTCGAGATGATCAAGGACCCGCTCACCCATATGGTGCGCAACTCTGCCGATCATGGTCTCGAAATTCCAGCCGAGCGTTTGAAGGCCGGCAAGAAGGAAGTGGGCCGCGTCACGCTCAACGCCTTCCATGAAGGTGGCCACATCATCATCGAAATTAGCGATGATGGCCGCGGTCTGCCGACCGAAAAGATCAAGGACAAGATCATCAAGCAGGGTCTGGCCTCGGCTGCCGAAGTTGCAGCAATGAGCGACCAGCAGGTGCATATGCACATCTTCAAGGCGGGCTTCTCGACCGCCGCTGCCGTAACCTCGGTCTCGGGCCGTGGCGTAGGCATGGATGTGGTGCGCACCAATATCGAAAAAATCGGTGGCACCATCGATATGAAGTCGGTTGAAGGCAAGGGTATGACCTTCACCATCAAGATCCCGCTCACCCTCGCCATCGTCTCGGCACTGATTGTGGAAAGTGCCTGCGAGCGTTTCGCCATTCCGCAGATCAGCGTTCTCGAGCTGGTTCGCGCTGGCGGCAAGAACACCGAGCATGCAATTGAGCGCATCAACGGCTCGCCGGTACTGCGCCTGCGCAACCGCTTGCTGCCGCTGGTAACGTTGCAGCAGCTGCTCAAGCTGCCCAAGTCGGACAAGGGCGATATCGAATCCACCATCGTGGTAACACAGGTTGGCAATCAGACTCTTGGTATTCTGGTCGACCGCGTGTTCGATACCGAAGAAATCGTGGTCAAACCGGTCGCGCCGATCCTACGCGATATCGAGATGTTCTCGGGTAACACAATTCTTGGCGATGGTAGCGTCATCATGATCCTCGATCCAAACGGCATTGCCTCGGCTACCGGTCAGGTCAGCCTCGGCGAAGAAGCGCATGGTCAGCAGGAAACCAAGGCCAAGTCGCGCGAAGGCGAAAAGCTCTCCATGCTGCTGTTCCGTGCCGGCGAAGACTCGCCCAAGGCGGTACCGCTGTCGCTGGTTGCGCGCCTCGAAGATATCGACGTCAGCACCATCGAACACACTGGCGGCCAGACCGTTGTGCAGTATCGTGGCCGCCTGATGCCGCTCATTCCGCTCTCGGACAAGGTTGCCATCCGCAAGGAAGGCAACCAGCCGGTGCTGGTGTTCAGCGATCATGACCGTTCGATGGGTCTGGTGGTTGACGAGATCATCGACATTGTTGAAGAGCATCTCAGCATCCAGATTGGCAGCGAGCGTCCGGGTCTCATGGGTTCGGCCATTATCTCGGGCCGCAGCACCGATGTGGTGGACGCTGGTTACTACCTTACCCGTACCTTCAAGGACTTCTTCGGTTCAACCGAGAGCTTTGGCGAAGGCAAGTCGCATACCCAGCGCGTGCTGCTGGTCGACGACAGCTCGTTCTTCCGCAACATGCTCACTCCGCTGCTCAACGTCTCGGGCTATGAAGTGACAACGGTTGACAGCGCACTCGCCGCACTCAAGCTGTGCGAAGAGGGTGACAACCAGTTCGACATCATCGTCAGCGATATCGAAATGCCGGGTATGAGCGGGTTCGAGTTTGTCGAAACGCTGAAGAAGACCGGCAAGTGGTCGAATGTGCCGGTGATCGCCCTGTCATCGCATGCCACCCCGGTTGACCTTGACCGTGGCCGCAAAGCAGGTTTTGCCAACCATGTCGCCAAATTTGACCGCGAGGCTCTGCTCAGCACCCTGTCGCAAACCCTTCACACAGCACGAGGTGCAGCATGAGTACCCCTACAATGGTAACGGCGCTCGAGTCGAACCACCCCGCCGCTAATGGTTTTGTGACCATGACCATCGCCGGTCAGCTGTTCGGCATCTCGGTTCTGCAGGTGCAGGACGTGCTGGGTCCGCAGCGCCTTACCAAGGTGCCGTTGGCGCCGCCGGAGGTAGCAGGGTCGCTGAACCTGCGCGGGCGTATTGTAACCGCTATTGATGTGCGTACCCGACTCGGTATGCCGCCGCGCCCTGAGGGCATGACCGGCATGAGCGTGGTGGTTGACCTGGGCGGCGAGCTGTACAGCCTGCTGATCGATCAGGTTGGCGAAGTTCTCACAATGGATAAAGAAAACTTCGAAGCCAACCCCCCGACGCTCGATCCCCGTTGGCGTGAGGTCTCGAGAGGTATATACCGTTTGAAAGAGCAATTGATGGTTGTGATCGACATCAACCAGCTGCTCAATCTTTCGCGCTCGGTGGCAGCCTGATACTGTCCCGTTAGCGATTAGGCCGGGGGAGTAACAATGGCATCCTGTTTACTGGTAGATGACAGCCGCGTGGTCCGTCAGATTGCGCGCAAGATCTTCGAAGAGCTCAAGTTCACCTGCACTGAAGCCGAGGACGGCAAGAAGGCGCTTGATGCCTGCAACGTCGCGCTGCCGGATGTGGTGCTGCTCGACTGGAACATGCCGAACATGAATGGTATCGAGTTCCTGCGCAGCCTGCGCAAGCTGCCGGGCGGTGATAAACCCAAGGTTCTGTTCTGCACCACCGAGGCCGACCTGAATCATATTAAAGAAGCGCTGATGGCCGGAGCCAATGAGTACATCATGAAGCCGTTCGATAGCGAAATCATCCAGACCAAGCTGGCGCAGGTTGGCTTTGGTCAGTCTACTTTCTAGTTCACCCGTTTATTCAAGCAGAGATTTATGAGCGCTCCCACACCAACTGACCCTATCCGTGTGCTGATTGTCGATGATTCGGCAGTCATTCGCGGATTTGTGACGCGCGCCCTCGGCGATATTCCCGAGCTGGCGATTGTCGCGTCGGTGCCAGATGGTCAGGCGGGCGTCAACGCCATCAAGCGCGAGCTGGTGGATGTTGTGATCCTCGATATCGAAATGCCGATTATGGACGGGCTTACGGCCTTGCCGCAAATGGTGGCTGCCTCGCCGTGGTCGCGTGTTGTCATGTCATCTACGCTCACACTGGCAGGTGCCGAAGTTAGTATCAAGGCCATGGCGCTCGGTGCATCAGACTATGTGGCCAAGCCCACATCAACGCGCGAACACGATGCTACCACCGAGTGGAAGCGCGACCTACTTGAGAAAGTCACTGCTCTTGGCAACGCTGCCTGGCGTGAGCGCCAGCGCCTTGGCAAAACCGGCCCGTTGCCAGCCAGCGCGCTTGCACGCACAAGCACACCAGTCACCAGCAGCCCATCAGGTGCTGTTGCCGTGGCTGCGCCCATTCGTACCCGCCTTTACGAGAATGGTGAGGTCAAGCTGCGCCCGGTTACTACCAATATGCCCGAAGTGCTGGCCATCGGCTCATCCACCGGCGGGCCGCAGGCGCTGTTTGCAGTGCTACCGCATCTCAAGGGTCTAAAGCAGCCGATTGTGATTACGCAGCACATGCCCAAGACCTTCACGACCATTCTGGCCGATCATATTACCAAGCAAACCGGCCTGCCGTGCGATGAAGCCAAGGATGGCGCGATGCTTACCCCCGGCCGCGCGATACTGGCAGCTGGCGATAATCATCTGTTGTTCGAGAAAAAGCCGCATGGTCTTGTCGCCAAGCTTGATCAAGGCGCACCCGAAAACTTCTGCCGCCCGGCGGTCGACCCCATGTTGCGCAGCCTCATGGCCGTTATCGACCCCAAGCGTATTCTCGTCACCATCCTTACCGGCATGGGAGCCGATGGTATGCGCGGGGCTGAGCAGGTGGTCAATGCGGGCGGTATGTGCATCGGGCAGGACCAGCCCACCAGCGTAGTCTGGGGTATGCCCGGCGCAGTTGCGACACATGGAATTTGTTCGGCTGTTTTGCCGATAGCCGAAATCGGGCCGTGGCTGCGCCGTAAAGCAACGGGGTCACTGACATGAAAGTAGAAGATTTCGATCTCTTCGTCAAAATCGTCTACCAGCGTTCGGGTCTGGTGCTGACGAAAGAGAAGGCCTATCTGCTCGACAGCCGCCTCATGCCGGTAGCGCGCCGCTGGAATCTCGCTGGTCTGGATGAGCTGGCAGCTGTCTTGCGCCAGCGCATGGACGAAGCCTTACTCGCCGATATTACCGATGCGATGACCACCAATGAGTCGTCCTTCTTCCGCGATCAGCGCCCGTTTGACCAGTTCCGTCAAATCGTGCTGCCCAAGTTTATTGCTGCCCGCGCAGCTAACAAGCGTCTGCGTATCTGGTCAGCCGCCTGTTCGAATGGTCAGGAGCCTTATTCGCTCGCCATGATCCTTGATGAGGAAGCCAGCAAGATGCCGGGCTGGAATGTCGAGATCATCGCGACCGACCTGTGCCGTGATGTGCTCGAGAAAGCCAAACAGGGCCTTTACACCCAGTTTGAAGTACAGCGTGGTCTACCGATTCAGATGCTGGTGAAGCACTTCACGCAGGTAGGCGACAAGTGGCAAATCAGCAAGGCCATGCAGAGCAAGATTAAGTACCAGCCGTTCAACCTGCTTGAGAGCATGACGGCCATGGGTCAGTTTGACATTATCTTCTGCCGTAACGTGCTCATTTACTTCGATCAGCCAACCAAAACCCGCGTGCTCGAGAACATGAGCCGCCAGATGCCGAATGATGGTGTGCTCTACCTTGGCGGTGCCGAGACGGTGCTGGGTATTACCCAGGCCTTCAAGCCTATGGATGGCCAGCGCGGCCTTTACACCAATGCAGGTACAGCGCCAGCGGGTGCCGCTGCCGTGGGTGCGCGCTAATACTTTTCCCTGAATGCAGGTAACAAAAAAGCGCAGCTTTTAAGGGCTGCGCTTTTTGTATTAGGGCTGCTTTCGGGTGGTCGCCGTGCAACCACCCGTGGCAGCTTTTCTCTTATTCGCGCAGGCGCAGTTCGCGCAGTGTAGCAGCAATCGAGTTGAACGCGTTATTCAGCGCGGTTCCATCGGCTGCGTCATACACGGCACCATCGGCACCTACACAGGTATTGAATGCCGCAAGAGCTGCAGTCTTTTGCGGATTGTCATCAATCGCAAAGAGAATGAAGTAAATGCGGATATTGTTGGCACGCATGTTTGAGCATGTCGTGAGCAGGCGGTTTGTCAGCTCGTCGTAATACGGGCCGGCAATCGCTTCCAGGAAGTTGAAGGTACCTGTAGGTGTACCCTCACTGCCTGAAACAGGCGAACCTGAACGCAGACAGTTACCGCTGCTATCGCGCAACATGCAGTCGTACTCGCGGCAGCCCCAAGCAGCCAGATGTGGCTCCTTGTAGCTGACGTTGCCAATCAGCTCACGCTGGCGGCAGAACGACATGGGGTTGCGGCGACCATACAAGCCGGTGTTGCTTACATCAAAGTTGTGGCGCAGCAGGCCATAGGCCGAGCTGTCCACATCGTTGAATTGTGCATTAGGCTGCATGGCATACTTGACGCCACCCGACAGGTTGGGGTCGTTGACAGTGAAGTACTGAGCCGGACGCTGGGCGAAGAAGAACGGTCCACCACCGCCCTGACGCGCGCGGCGATCGGGCAGGAAGTTGAGGCCGTCGGTCATCACAATCACAGCCTTGGCCGTATCGCCGGGTGAGTAATCGAGCGGCAGCGTGCTGTCGATATCGCTACCGTTTGAGTACTTCCAGAAACCGCGCCAGTTAGGCGAAATGGTGCGCCAGGCCCAGACCAGACCTTGGTTGATGAGCGTACCGCCATAACCCAGTTCAGGGTTGGCAGCGGCTGGCGTATCCATATCGTTGATGCGGTTGATGATGTCGGTACGGCTATCCGTGAGCGGGATAAGCGGCAGACCGCAACCTGAGTTGCCCCAACCACCGATCTTGACTGTACCGGTTGTGGGCCACGGGCTGATGATACGGCCGTTCATGGTGTAGGCGCGCCATGGCTCCCACGCATAGGCATACATGTTATCGCTCAGCACATCGCTGTTCGAGCCATAAATGCCATAACCACAGCACGCCGAGTTACCGCTGAGGTTTACTGACGGGTTGGATGAGCCACTTTGCAGCGGGACGATGCTTGCATTGTAGCCGTAGGTATTACTGAGGTTACCGTCCAGACCGAAGTACTGAACAGTAATACCGTCGTTACTGCGGTAGCTGTAGGCCGGACGTTTAACCGTATCGCCTGTGTTCACACCGGCATTACCCCAGCGGCAGCCTGGGGGTACGGCTACATCGATGAAGTTTTCCGAGCGCGGCAGGGTAATCGGCTTAACGGGGCCAAGCACCTTGCAGGGGCGTGGCTGACCATCGTTATCAAAGCAGATCGAGCAGGCCGGGTTGTTGGTCGAGCAGTTGGCGGTAGTGCCGCTGCCGGTACCGGTGCACTGCCAGCTGCGGGTGGTACCGCAAGCAGTAAGGCCGTTGTCGTTGATCTTGCTACCAGCCGAGCAGTTACCAGAGGTACCACAGCTACCATTAACCGAGCATGAGCCATTGGTGAACGAGCAGTCGGCTGTCGTAGCACCTGGGCCAGCACCCTGGCATTGCCAGGTACGGGTGGTTTCGCAAGCAGTTGTATTGCTGTCGTTGATCTTGGTACCCGATGAGCAGGCGCCAGCACCTGCACCACAGCTACCATTTACGGTGCATGAGGGGTTGGTGAAAGAGCAGCTGGCTGTTGTACCGGTGCCGTTGCCTGTGCACTCCCATGTCGTGGTGGTGCCACAAGCGGTAGCGCCATTGTTATTAGCAGGCGTACCCGAAGTACAGGTGCCGCGAGTCGTACCGCAAACACCATTTACGTTACAGGCGCCGTTAAAGCGTGAGCAGTTGGAGGTGCCGCCGCCAAACGCACCGACACACTGCCATGTGCGGGTCGTATCGCATGCGGTCAGGCCGTTATCGGTTGCAGGTGTACCTGATGTACAGGCGCCAGCTGAAGTGCTGCAGGCACCACCGACGGTGCAGATGGCAATAGTCGGATCTGGGCAGTTCGCCTGCAGGCCGCCCGGGCATGAACTAGCCGGCCAGCACGAAGGGGCGCTGGCACAAGAGGTGCTGGCAACAATCTGCGGGTAAGCGACATGATAAGGGAAGAACGCTTCAACAGAAGGACTATGGTCAGTCATGTCGCGGCCGCCATAGGTACCATCGCTATAGAACGAGCGTTCGAATACGCAGCCACGCCAGCTGTTCTGGGTGGTTGTGTTGGCTGGATAGTCCCACACCAAGCCATTAAGCGAGTTGGGAACAAGGAAGTTGGTGTGCTGTGAGCCAACGTTCACCATGCTGGTGAACGGAATCAGGCTGACGCGCATGTTATCGAGCGTGTTCTCGAGTGTGCCATTCACCGTGTAGAGGTTATTGACGAAGTTGGTCGCCGCCGTCTTCATCAGGTCGATACGGCGCGTACCACCACTCAGGGTGCGCATTGAGGCCGTGTTGTCGAGTGCAATCGCCACTTCAAGGAAGTTGTTACCGCTCACAGATGAGGTGAGCGTACCAACGGTTACATAAGGCGTGCCAAACAAACGCATGAAAACGGTTGGCATCTGGACCTGAGCTGTTGCAGTAACTGTGCGGGTATCAGGATCGGCAACCGAAGTGAAGATCGGTGTATCGGTATCCATGTAATTCCCGCGCCAGTTGGCCCAGAAATAGTTTTCAATCATTTCATCGCGCTGGGTTGCGTCCATCGCAACGTTTTTCGCGCCCACCAGTGCGGCGCTGTCGATGGCTTCCTGCAGACGGATTTTCACCGAGTAGGCGCGCGAGGTATCCACCGCGATGCCTACGGCACCGATCAGGGGCAGCAGCATAAGGGCAAATATAAGGGCCGTATTGCCAGCTTGCGTGCGCATCAAGCGCTTGATGCATGATAAGATACCCATTGTAATCGTATCCTTCTGCCTCTCGTCAGAGGCGCATTTCATCCTGAAATCGGGCTCAAATCATGTTCAGATATCTGAACTTGTAGCCTGCTCTTATCGTATGGTTAGCGCCCGGCGAAGTCAACGAACTCGGGCATTTTTTCGTTACTTTCTCTATAGTTGCTGCAAGTTATACACAAAAAAGAACGGCCGCACCGGAGTGCGACCGTTGAAATGTTGCCAGTCGGGGCAGACTGGTCGGAACCCCAGGAGGACTGGTCGTTCCGAAAAGTGCGGAGGTCGGGAGGAAAACAGGGGGAAAATCCCGAACTCAGTTTTAAAGCTAACACCCAATTGTGGCAAAATTCAGGTCGACGTAGCATAAATCATAACAAAAACAATAACTTAGTAAAATGTTTGCTAAATATGGCTAAAATTTGTGCATATCGAGGTGCTTTCAGTTGCGTGTAAGCAATATATTTTATCATTATAATTCAGTGGCTTAATATGCAATTAGGCCTTCCCTAAGCGTTATCAGCCATGCTGGCTTTCTTGCCCAAGGAGTGCCTTCATGACCGACCCGACCCGCGCTTTTACCGAGCTGAGTGCCTCAACCATTCAAAAAATCGATGTGACCGATGGTTTCGCCATGGCGCGAGCAATGCTGCAAAGCGAGTCACGAGTGAGTGTGCAAAATATTCTCAACATGCAAACTCTTAATGGTGCTTATCCACCTGCTGTAGTCAGGCATATTGATAATTCTGCTCCCCCCATGAGTATGCCTTCAAGCGGTACACCAGCCGAGATAACGCGTAGTATAATGGAACAAATGCAGGCTCGTATGATTGGTTCGAGAGAACAGCATATTTTTTGGGGCATGATAGGGTCTGAGATGGGTGATATGAGAATTACTCTTCGCGGAGCAGATATGGGCGCTTTTTCAGATCAGATGAGCGCGATTGATCGTCTACGTACTAACTTACAAACGCGGGTAGTTACGCCGATGCTTAACCCCGCATATATCGATCCGCTATCGGGAATACCTGCAGCTGGTAATGAGCAGGCTGTAAAAACCTTTTTCACTCAGAACTTTGTTGATGTTGTGCGTGAGTATCAGGACGATATACAACGCGCAACAAGCGGGGGCACACCTTCAATTAAGCTGGGTATCGATTACCGCGGGCCTACAGATCCAGATTTCACGCGCCCCGAAGGCCAACTGCAAGGTCATGTTGAGGCTATTGCCGCTGTATTCGACGCATATGCACAAAATCTGCCTGCAAGCCTTGCCGACAAAAAGCCCGCAGTGCGCCCAAGTGGTGCGCGGCCCGAGTAATACGCCTATTAAGCCGCTTTTAGCTGCGCTGCTACTTTGAACGGAGCCTCGGTCTTGGCCTTCACTTCGTCCAAGGTTACGCCCGGCGCCATCTCGATCAGGGTGGCGCCAGCCTTGGCGTCAATCTGGAACACGGCCAGATCGGTAATCAGCAGGTCGACCACGCCCTTGCCTGTGAGTGGCAGGTTGCAGCTCTTGAGGAACTTGCTCTCACCCTCTTTGGTGGTGTGCTCCATCACCACAACCACGTTCTTTACGCCAGCCACGAGGTCCATGGCGCCGCCCATGCCCTTCACCATCTTGCCGGGTACCATCCAGTTGGCGAGATCACCGAACTCAGACACCTGCATGGCGCCAAGGATTGAAAGATCGATATGACCCCCGCGGATCATGGCAAAGCTGTCAGCACTGCTGAAGTAGCTCGAGCGCGGCAGGGCGGTAATGGTCTGTTTGCCAGCGTTAATCAGATCGGGGTCTTCCTCACCTTCAAACGGGAAGGGGCCGATACCCAGCATGCCGTTTTCGCTCTGCAGGGTTACGTCCATGCCGTCAGGAATGAAATTGGCTACCAGCGTGGGGATGCCGATACCAAGGTTCACGTAATAGCCATCACGCAGTTCAAGGGCAGCGCGCTTGGCAAGGTCATCACGGGTCCAGGGCATACATGTCTCCATCGGCACAAAAGATAAAACCAGCCCCCATAATGGCCAGATTACGCCTTGGCGCAAGATGGAAGTTTTCCTACACTGTGGGTGAATTTTTGGAGCCCTAATGCTGCGCGCGTTTTTACTTTTTCCCCTTCTGCTGGCGCTGACCGGTTGTTCCGGCGAGCCGAGCGCAAAGGATATGGAAAAGGCGGTCGACCGCTTGATCTCCGAGACCATTGCCCTTACGCGCCAAACCGGTACTGAAGGTACGCCAGTGCAGGTGAAGGACTTTGAGGGATTTGACGGCTTTAGCAAAATTGCCTGTGCCGAGCTGGCGGATGACCGCGGGTATAGCTGCAAGTTTGCGTATACAGCCACCATCGCGGGCAAAACCGAAAGCGATGAAGAGACAGGGCGTTTTTACCAGACCGAGCAGGGCTGGGTGGTTGAACTCGGAACTTCAGGAGAATAAGTATGCGTATCTCATCTCTGGTTATGGTTGGTGCCCTTACATTGCTCGCGGCATGCGGCGATGATGCCAAATCAAACGGCCCCACGGCTGAGGAAATGCAGGCGGTGGTCGGCGCCAACATCAAGGCTGACGTTGAGCGCGGTCTGGCGCGCGCCAGCCAGCATGCTGGCCAGAGCATGCCGGGCTTCCAGGGCTTCTCGAAGTTCACCCGCGGCGAGTGCACAGCGGTTGAAGCGCCGGTGGCAGGTTATAACTGCAGCTTTAGTATGACCATGAAGATCAACAATCAGGAAATGTCGAAAGACCATAAGGGCTTCTTCAGCCAGAACGCCGATGGCAGCTGGAACTTCAAGCCTTAAGTTTGGCCTTAAGCTTCAGGCCTAAACCGCGCATAGATGATTTCATCCAGCACATCGCCCTTGGCGATGATGCGGCGTTTCAATTCGGCTTCACGGGTAAAGCCCGCCTTCTCCAGCACCCGCATGGAGGCGGGGTTGCTTGAGTATACGCCCGCCTCAAGGCGGCGCAGTGGTGTGTTTTCAAGGGCATGTTTGGCGGCAACATTCAGGCAGGCGGGTACAATCCCTTGCTGCCAGTAAGCAGGCGTGAGCCAGTAACCCACAACCCCAACACCCGCGTGGCTCCATTGCATGGCACGAAACCCGATGCCGCCTACTGGCGCATCATCCACCGTTATGGCCCAGAATAAATCATGCTGCGTGGTGGCGGCTTCGTGCAGCCACAACAGCGCATCTGCCTCGCTATAAGGGTGCGGCAACAGCTTGGCCAGCTGCGGGTGGTTGGCGGCGGTAATGAGCTGCGCCAGATCGCTGCCCCGCCATGGACGTAGAACGAGGTTAAGCGGGTGGGGGATGTGGAGTGTTTCAGGCATTAAGCAGCTCAACTTTTGTTTAATCTCATATGCAGGATATTATTCAGTCTACTTTGCGGCTTTTCTTTTTTCTTGGCGTCTCTGTAACCAATTTGGTTTTTTAGTATTCAGTATTGTAATCAGTGCAACGTAATTAATATAAACAATCTCTTCTTTCTCTACCTTTAGGTCGCTCAATTTGATTTCAACTTCATTTTTTAGCGCTAACATACGGTGTAAATATTCAGCAACCTCCTCAAAGAACGAAAGAATTTTCTCTTCTTCGTTAGCGTAACGTTTTATTGATGATGTCGAGCTGAGTGCTAGCTCGTACGTGCGATTAAGTGAGCAAAATTTCATATAATGCTTGGGTGTAAGTCTCCCAGATATAGAGTTCTCAATGTCATATGGAGTCGGGAATTTCTCTGTTTCTTCTAAAAAAACTTTTCTAACGTCAGCATCGACATTGAAGTTATCCTCATAAAATCCGGGAATAAATTTTTCTGATAATTTAAGTGCAGCAACATCTACACCTCTTATTGTTTGAAGAATTTTGTTAAAAAAGAAAATATAGGCTGAGCGAGTTGCATCAAGTTCATGCAAATTGCTTTTCTTTTTATCATGTTGAATTTGCCATGAAGCAATCGCATATGCGCCTAAAACACCGATGGCGGCGCCAATTAGATCTTGCCATTCTTTTACCGTGCTCCAGTAAAAGTTGGCCGCAAGAAGTAAAAAGATAAGGCATGTAGTGAATGCTCCAAGGATAAATGAGAAAACTTGTATCTCGTTATCCTTGGGGTGCTTCACAGCCTAACCCTCAAGCATACGCTTCAAGAGGTCGAGGTCTTCGGCAAAGTTGGGGTCAACGCCCTTCATCTGCTCAATCACCTTAACAGCGTGCATCACGGTGGTGTGATCGCGGCCACCGAACTTGCGGCCGATTTCGGGCAGTGAGCGCGGGGTGAGCTGCTTGGCCAGATACATGGCAATCTGGCGCGGGCGGGCGATGGTGCGCGAACGGCGGGCCGATGACATATCGGCCAGGCGGATATTGTAATGCGCCGCTACCTGACGCTGGATTTCATCAATCGTGATGCGACGGTCGTGCGCGCGCAGCAGGTCCTGCAGTACATCCTGCGCGGCTTCAAGGCCAATCGGGCGGCCCACCAGCTCGGCATGCGCAATTATGCGGTTCAGCGCGCCCTCAAGCTCACGCACGTTGGATGTAATCTTGTGCGCCAGGAACTCAAGCACCTTGGGCGGTACCGCGCGGTTCATGCGCTCGGCCTTGCTCTGCAAGATGCCAAGGCGCAGCTCATACGTGGTGGGGTGCAGGTCGGCTACCAGGCCCCAGCCGAGGCGTGAGCGCAGGCGCTCTTCCATGCCTTCGAGATCGGACGGCGACTTGTCAGCCGAGATGATGACCTGACGGTTCTGGTCGACCAGTGCGTTAAAGGTGTGGAAGAACTCTTCCTGCGTGGCATCGCGGCCGATAATGAACTGCACGTCATCGATCATCAGCACATCGACCGAGCGGAACTGGTCCTTGAACGCGTGCGTATCTTTATACCGAACGGCCTTGATGAACTGGTACATGAACTTCTCGGCCGAGAGGTAGAGTACCTTGCGCTCGGGGTGCTTGGCGCGAATGTGGTTGGCAATGGCGTGCATCAAATGGGTTTTACCCAAGCCTACGCCACCGTAAAGGAACAGCGGGTTGAAGGTTACAGTGCTGGCTTCGGCCACGCGGCGGGCGGCGGCATGTGCCAGCTCGTTCGGTTTACCCACAATGAAGCTGTCGAAGGTATAGCGCGGGTCGAGCGTGGTCGACATATCATCGCGCGGGTCTTTGAAGGCCGATTCAATAGAAGGATTAGCCGCAATAAGCCCGATGGTGGGGGCCAGATCGTTGGCGGGTGCGCTGATGCCTGTATCAGCAAGAGCCGGTGTAAGTGTAGCCGAGAGCATCACCTCGACGGATTTGACGGCCGAATTCTCGGCACTCCAGAGCGAGCGCAGACGGTCGGCGTAATTGGCACGTACCCAGTCGCGCGAGACACGGCTTGGAACGCCTAAAACCAGCTCTGAGCCTTCAAGGCCGATAAGGGTAAGTGCACGGAGCCAGTTTTTATAAGCGGCTTCGCCCACTTCTTCCTTCAGGCGCACTTTTACGCGTGCCCATTGCTCTTCGAGTTTCCCGCTCTCACCCATCATCCGCTCCCTGCACCGCGCCTGAGGCGCGTTTTGAACTACCAGATCCATCCTGAGGACTGCACTAAACCCTGTTTTACTTGGGTTTAATGTCGCCGCTGGGGGTGATTACAGTATTCACGATTATCGTTATTGTATTTATGAAGTGAATACGGCTGCACGTTTAAACCCATGTCTTTACGATACTTGAGTATCGTAACTCTAGGGCGCTGCATGACGCCGTGCAATGAAGAACTAGAAGCCTGACCAACTACGCAAAGAAATGACTCGAGGTGACGCATAGACATAGCTCTCCCGTGGCGAGGCGCTGCTCGCAAATTTGGTCGTACTGGTATTGAGACTAGACTGGCTAGCTTACTTGGCAGCGGCCTTCTTGGGGGCAGCCTTCTTAGGGGCAGCCTTGGCAGGTGCTTCAGCCTTCGGCGCATCCTTGAGCTTCTTGATACGGCTCGAGAGACGCGACAGCTTGCGCGAAACGGTATTCTTCTTGGTCAGACCCTTCTGGGCGGCGCGGGCCATCTCAGGCTGTGCAGCCTTGAGCGCGAGCTTGGCAGCTGCTTCATCACCACTGGCAATCGCTTCTTCCACCTTGCGCACGAAGGTACGAACGCGGCTCGTGCGGGCACGATTCACTTCGGTCTTCTTAATGGTCTGACGTGCGCGCTTAACGGCGGATTTATGATTGGCCATTGTTTACTCCAAGGGGTCCTACTGGTGTTGGCTGCAATAGTTATCCACAGCAGCGAGGCGGGCGTTATAACCTTCGCGAAACAGACTCGTCAAGCGATTCCCGACTCGAATTTTTACTAAGCATTAACTGGTGTGACTACCAAACTGACTTGACTCTTATCACCCCCTGCAGAAGGGCCCGACTCATGTCACGCTCATCCTAGCGCTGCCTAATATTTAAGCGCAAGTGGAGACGTGCGTATGAGTCATTTTTCTTCCTCGCAAAGTTTGTCATGGCAGACGCATTGGCCTTTCGCCGCGGCAGGTCTAAGCCAGTTGAATCATGGCTCTTTCGGTGCATGTCCTGCACCTGTACTGGCGGCGCAAAACGCATGGCGTGCGCGTTTTCAGGCCAATCCCACAGGCTTTATCTATAATGAGCTTGATGCTGCGTTTGAGGCGGCGCGCAATCATCTTGCGGCGTTTATCAAGGCCGACTCGGCAGGCTTGGTGTTTGTGCGTAACGCCACTGAAGGTGTTAACACGGTGCTTGCCTCATACCCGTTCAAGGCTAACGATGAAGTGCTGGTGACCAGCCATGGGTATAACGCCTGCATTAACGCCGCACAGAAGTGGGGCAGTGCCAAGGGCGCGCGTGTGGTGGCGGCCAATGTGCCGTTCCCGCTCAGTCATAGTGATGAGGTAGTTGAAGCTGTATTGGCAGCCGTAACACCGCGCACCAGGCTGGCGCTGCTTGACCATATCACCAGCCCCACAGGCCTGATCTTGCCGCTGCACAAGCTGGTGCGCGAACTGAAGCAGCGCGGGGTGGATGTATTGGTCGATGGTGCACATGCACCCGGGCAAATCGCGCTGGATATTGAAGCGCTGGGGGCTGATTTTTACACCGGTAATTGCCACAAATGGCTCTGCGCTCCACCGGGTACCGCGTTCTTATGGGTAAGCGAGCGCTGGCGCGAGCGGATTGACCCGCTGGTGATCAGCCACGGATATAACGATAAATCAGAACAGCGCTCCCGCCTGCATAAGCTGTTCGACTGGACAGGAACAGCTGATTTTACAGGCGTTTTATGCATGCCGGAGGTGTTTGCGTTCTTCAGCAGCCTGCACCCTGAAGGGCATGAAGGGGTGATGGCGCGTAACCATGCACTAGCCCTTGAGGCGCGCGAGATTTTGGGCTGGCAGTATGCGCCGGTGGATATGATCGGCACGCTGGTCAGCACGGTCTGGAGCCAAGGCAGCGGGGCTGATCTGCGGGTGCGGTTGCTGCGCGCGCACAACATCATGTTGTGGTCCGGTAACTGGCCTGTTCCTGACAAATGGGTGATGCGCCTGTCGGCCTTTGCCTATAACCAGCCGCAGGACTACCAAAAACTACGCGATTGTCTCTAAAACAGGGTGTTTTGCGGCGTTTGTCTGTTGTATCCTTCAGCTCTTGGAGGCCCGCATGAGCATGACCCGCAAGACGCCCATTCTGCCCGGCGAGGCGATGCCGCATATTGGTGTTACCACCAGCTTCGGGCCGGAATCGGCCTTTGGCACGCTGGCAGGCCGTTACATCCTGCTGTGTGTGCATGGCAAGGCGAGTGTGCCAGTCGCGCATGAGGCTTTGGTTGCTGTGGTTAAAACCCTGCCGCAGCATAACTGGGACCACCGCGCGCTGGTGGCCGTGAGCTGCGATCCGGCTGATAGCGATCATGTGCTGGTAAGGGAAATTGCGCAAAAAGCCTTGGTTATATGGGACTTTACGCGTGAGGCGGTAGGCGCTTGGGGCCTTGTGCGCCAAACCCCTGCAGGGGATGAGCTGATGCTGGGCTTCATACTGCTCGACCCCAACCTGCGGGTAGTGAACAGCTGGAGCCTGAGCAATTATAAAGATGCGCTGGCCGCCTTCGCCACTCTGCCTAAGCCGGATGAGTATGCTGGGGTGCCGCTGCATGCACCGGTGCTGGTGGTTCCACGCGTGTTTGAGCCCGAGTTCTGCCAACGGCTCATCCGTTACTATCATGAGGCGGGGAATAAGGAATCCGGCATCAGCCGCGATATCGATGGTAAAACCCAGAACGTTGAGGTGCCTGACTTCAAGCGCCGCCGCGACAGCCTGATTACCGATCCTGCATTGGCTGGTGCTGTGAAAGAGCGCATCTGGACGCGCCTGCTGCCCCAAATCAAAAAGGTCTTCCAGTTTGAGGTCACGCAGCTCGAGCGCTATCTGGTGGCCTGCTACGATGCAACTTCGGGCGGTTTCTTCAAGCCGCATCGTGATGATACCACCCGCGGCACGCTGCACCGCCGCTTTGCCTGTACGCTTAATCTCAATGCTGAGGAGTACGATGGTGGCGATCTGCGCTTCCCGGAGTTTGGCTCACGTACTTATCGTGCCCCTACAGGCGGCGCTGTTATTTTCTCATGCAGCCTGCTGCATGAGGCAACGCCGGTTACGCGTGGTACGCGCTATGCGTTCCTGCCCTTCATGTATGATGACGCAGCGCTTAAGGTGCGTATGGCTAATATGGATGCGGTGGGCGATAGCGTATTAACAGGCAAGCTTATTGAAGCTTGATACCTTTGTTGCCACCTGGGCCTTCAAAGAACCAGCGTAGCGGGTCTTGCAGGCCAGTACTGGGCGGCTCAATCAGGGCTTTGCGGCCCAGCCGTTTGAAATCGGCTACCACGCGGGTAATAGCGGTGGCGACAGCAATTTCCTCAGGCGTGGGGTCACTGCTTGAGAGCCGATATTGCGAGACGTTGTTGGGATTAATCACCAGCGGTTTGCCATTTACCGTCAGCCCACCCTGATAAAGCTCGGTGCCCTGAACCGGGTAATTAAGACCCAGTGCTTCATTTGCACGCTGGCCAACGGTAGCCTGAAAAGCCCGGTGGCACGGCACAAGCAATATACGATCTTCTTCGCTGACATCAAAATGCTGGGTCATTATCTACCTCTGAACTTGGGTTCGCGTTTTTCGGTAAAGGCGCTCATGCCCTCTTTGCGGTCTTCAAGTGCGAAGGAGGCATGGAACAGGCGGCGCTCAAAGCGCACACCCTCGGCCAGTGTGGTCTCAAAAGCAGCATTCACGGCTTCCTTCACCATCATGGTAGCGGGGGTGGAATAGCTGGCGATCTTGCGGGCAGCTTCAAGAGCCACCTGCAGCAAATCTGCTGCAGGTACTACGCGGGCCACAAGGCCAGCGCGCAGCGCTTCTTCAGCGCCCAGCTGGCGGCCGGTGAGGCACAGGTCCATCGCCAAGGCCTTGCCCACAGCGCGTGTGAGGCGCTGGCTGCCACCAATACCGGGCAGGGTGCCAAGGGTTACTTCAGGCTGGCCGAATTTAGCGGTGTCTGCCGCAATAATGAAATCGGCCATCATGGCAAACTCGCAGCCGCCGCCTAATGCATAACCTGCTACAGCGGCAATTACCGGCTTGCGGCACTGGGCGACTGCTTCCCATCCATCGGTTACAAAGTTTTCGGTATAAACATCCGAGAAGTCTTTAGCCGCCATCTCTTTGATATCGGCACCCGCAGCAAAGGCTTTTTCGCTGCCGGTAATCACAATACAGCCAATCGCTTTATCAATTTCGAATTCGGCCAAGGCTGTTGCCACATCGCGCATCAGCGCGCTGTTAAGGGCATTCAGGGCCTTGGGGCGGTTAAGCGTAATCAGCCCGACGGTGCCGTCTTTAACTTCGGCAATAATGTTTTCATAGGTCATGGTGCCATCCTCTGGGCAGGATGCTAGTACTGCTGCCAAAGTGAGGCAATCAATTAAGCGGGTAGTAAAATGGTCTCGAGCGAGCGCTCCATATCGCGGTTGGCAGCGCGCATCAAATCCGGGTGGCGTCTGGCAAAACTGCGTTGTACTGATGGTACCCAGTAACCGGCGCGCTCACCATGGTAGTCAACCTTGGGGCCAATCTGTTTTACCTGCAGGCCGGCATCTTGCAGCCTGCCTGCAAATTTGGGCTGTACCATGATGACAGCGCCTGTCAGGCCCAGCTTTTGCGCCAAGGCTATCGTACAGAACTGCAGGTAGAGAATGCCGGTCGGTGGGGTTGAGGGCAGCTTGCAGATCCGCGACACCTCAAAAGGTTTGGCCTTGCCAAGACGGGCAAAGGCTTTAAGCGGGCCGGCATCCTTGGCATAAACCACCTCAAACGGCAGCGGGCCGCTTTGGCCGTTCTTGCTGGGCAAGATCATGCGCGCATAGGCAATAGGAAATTCTGCAGTATGAGGAGCTGTATATTTGCTCAGGCCCAGGTGAATAGAGCGTATATCATACTGGTCACTTTCCATGCCGCTTTCGGCTTTGGGTTCAAATCCCAGAGCTTCACTGAAAATCTTGTGACGCAGCTTGTAGCCGTTCATCAGATCCGCTGGCGTGCTGATGATGCTGGCTGAAAAATGATTGACGACTTTAGGCAAGAGTTGGTGCTCCCGTTCTCGGTTTTTAATGTGGACAGGCCTGATGAGTACTGGTGGACAGCGCAGTTGTCCCCATAAAATCGGTTAATTTGGTGGGTTTTGAAAATTTGCCGCAGCGCTGACTTTGCGCGGGTAATAAAATTACTTTTGCTGAATTTTGCACCAGAAGGTCGAGCGGCCACCTTGGGTAAAGCGTAGTACGCCCTTGCAGGCCGTGCATTTGGGGCAGGGCTGCCCTTCACGGTCATACACTGCAAATTTGGTCTGGAAGTAGCCAAGCTCGCCTGAGGCCTGCACGTAATCGCGCAAGCTTGAGCCACCATCCTTCAGTGCCGCATTGAGTACCTTCTTGATGGCGGGTACCAGCAGCGCCAGTTTGTCAGCGCTTACCTTGCCGGCTTCTTTATTGGGGTTGATGCCTGCATCATACAGCGCTTCACAGGCATAGATATTGCCAATGCCTGCCACAATTCTCTGGTCGAGCAGTGCAAGTTTAATTGCAGCTTTCTTGCCTTTAATACGCTCGGCCAAAACCTGCGGGGTAAACTCCTTGCCCAAAGGCTCTGGCCCGATGTGTTTGAGCAGTTTGTGTTTATGCTCTTCGCCGGTTTTCACAACATCGAGCATGCCAAAACGGCGTGCATCGTTAAAGCGCATCACCGCGCCGTTATTGAAAGTGAATACCACATGATCGTGCGTATCGCGGGTGCCGTCATCAGCCTCACTAATCACCATGCGGCCACTCATGCCAAGGTGAAGGAGAATGCTGTGTCCATCATCCAGCTGCAGCAGCAGGTATTTGGCCCTGCGCGTTACCGCTATCAGTTTGCGGCCCTCAAGCAGAGCAGGCAAATTGGCAGGCATGGGAAAGCGCAGGTCGCGGCGCCGCTGCTCAAGTCTGGTTATACGCAAACCAAGCAGCTTGGCCGCAATACCGCGGCCAGTGGTTTCAACTTCGGGAAGTTCCGGCATTTAAGGGCTAGGCGGCGACTGACTGCCGCTCAGCTTTTTTTTGGTAAATCCAGACACTCGCGGGCGGCATGTTCAGCCATACGCGCTTGAGCAGATTTACAACAGCACCTGATGGCGCGGGCACAGACGGGCGCTGCGAATAGGTGAACTGCACATACTGACCGTTGGGTTGCAGCAGCTCAAGGCTATCGGCAATCAGCTGTCGGCCAAGCTCTTTAGGGAAGTTAAGCAGCGGCAGGCCTGAGACGATACCGGCAATAGCGGGCAGGTTGCGCTCTTTCCACAGCTTGGGCAGGTCGAAGGCACTGGCGTGAATGACTGTCACATTCGGGAAGCGCTTTTTGAGGAAACGCACGAAATCGGCATTGAATTCGATCAGGATCAGGCGTTCGGGCGCAATACCGCGCTCGATCAGCGCTTTGGTGAAAACGCCGGTACCGGGGCCCAGCTCAAGTATGGGGCCGTCAATGGTGGGATCGATCGCCTTGGCCATCGTCTTGGCCAAAATCGGGCCAGAAGGGAGGATTGCACCTGTGTTGCGTGGGCGACGACGCAGGTTGCGGAAAAACGTAACGGTGCTGCCCGAGGAGAGCTTCATGTTTTATCCTGTCTGGAACTTTCCCTTTATAATACCGGCGGCTGTGCTAACACAAGCATCATGCGCAAGACCTCGACAAAACGCCCTAAAACACCTGAATCAGCTCGGGAATCGGAATGGTTCGGCTACCAGAAGGTCGAGCCCGCCAAAAAGGCAGGTCTCGTTAGGCAAGTCTTTGAAAATGTTGCCCCAAGTTATGATCTGATGAACGATCTGATGTCGCTTGGCATCCATCGTCTCTGGAAACGCCGCTTGCTGAACATTGTTAAACCCAAAGCAGGCGAGTCGATCCTCGATGTTGCGGGCGGTACTGGCGATATTGCTTTCCTCATGCACGGGCGTGCACCCAGCGCCAAGATTACAGTGTGCGATATCAATCCCGCCATGCTCGAGGTGGGCCGCGCCCGCGCGATAGACCGCGGCATCATCAAATCCATCCGGTTCACCGAGGGCGATGCCGAGCAGCTGCCGTTCAAGCCCAACAGCATGGATGTTTACACCATCTCTTTCGGCCTGCGGAACGTGACGCATATCGATAAGGCGCTTAAGGATGCACACCGTGTATTAAAGCCCGGTGGGCGTTTCTTCTGCCTTGAGTTCAGTCAGGTCATGGAGCCACTCAAGCCGGTATATGACCTCTACTCATTCACTTTGCTGCCGCTATTGGGCAAATATATTGCCAATGATGAGGCCTCATATCAGTACCTCGCCGAGAGCATCCGCCAGTTCCCCGGCCAAGATGACCTTGCTGCGCGCATGAAAAAGGCTGGCTTCAAGAACGTGAAATATACCAATTTTTCCGGCGGTATCTGCGCCGTTCACCAGGGCATCAAATAGGGAGTATCACCATGACCACACTCACCATCCCCGTTGTTAAACTGGCTCATGCGGCCGACCTGCCGCTGCCCAGTTACGCCACTGAGGCCGCTGCGGCCATGGACCTTCTGGCAGCTATCCCTGAGCCCATTACGCTCAAGAGCCTCGAGCGCAAGATTGTGCCAACCGGTATCAGCATCGCGCTGCCGCCTGGTTATGAAGGCCAAGTGCGTGCGCGCTCCGGCCTTGCGGCCAAGCACGGCATCAGCCTTGTAAATGGCATCGGCACGATTGATGCCGATTATCGCGGTGAAATTGGCGTGCTCATGATCAACCTCTCGGCCGAGCCGGTGACCATCGAGCGCGGCATGCGTATTGCTCAGTTCGTGATTGCCCGTCACGAGGTAGCTGTGTGGCATGAGGTCGACAGCCTGCCCGAAACCGCCCGCGGCGCAGGTGGTTTTGGCTCGACTGGTACTGCAACAGGCAAGGGTAAAGCCGCGTAATTTAACTATATTTAGCGCGTCAGGCCTTGCGATAATCGCTCAGGCCGCTTAATCTGTGCCCGCTTTTAACCCCTTTGAGGTGTTCCATGTCGCGTATCGCTGTTGTTGCCCTTTCTGTGCTGCTCCTCGCGGGCTGCTCCAATACCCAGAGCGCCTATCAGGGCATCGACTATGGTGCAGTAGCGCCTGTGCGTATGAACATCGGTCAGGTGCTGGTCGATAGCGCCTTCAAGTCCACCACCATGGCCCCCAATGTTGAGCATCAGCTGGTGCCCCAGCCTGAAGACGCACTGCGCACCGCCCTCATGCAGCATTTCTCGCCCGCCCGCCCGGGTGCACAGGGTCTCATGACCCTGCGCTTCACCATCAAGGATGCTTCGGTAGTTGAGCAGAACCTTGGCGAGTCGACCGACTTCTTCGCCCGTAACTTCAACAACGCCGGTAACTTCCGTTACGATGGCCGCCTTGAAGTTGAAACCACCTCGGAAGGTGCATCGCGCCGTAACCGTGGTTATGTGCAGGCTGAAGCCAAGCGCACCCTTGAAGTGACCAATGCCACCGTGTCGGATCGTCAGCGTCTGGTACAGGGTATGGTTGCCCAGATGGTGGATGACATCATGAAGCAGCTGGATGAGCAGATCACCACCAGTGCCGGTATCAGCCCGCTGGTCATCTCAGGCCCTGACATGACCATTTATGCCGAGCCTTCGGGCCGCTGGGACCATGTGAATGAAGACCGCTTCCAGCGTAGTGCTGGCATGCGCGTTATCACCGTTAAGTAATATCCAGTCGTTTTACAAAAGGCCGCTCGTATAGAGCGGCCTTTTTTGTTGCGCGCGGCTGTTTCCTGCGTCTAGATTTGCACACAATAAAGAAGACAGGGAGCATCATGTTCAAGGCGTTTTTCGTATTCAACCAGCAGGCTGAAGCCGCGCAGTTTCTCAAGGCTACACCGATTAATCAGAGTGAGGATGGGCAAAAGCGTTTCGCCAGCGCTATGGCCAGCATGGCCAGTGGTGCGCGCCATCTGCTGTGCGGAGCTGGTTTGCTGTTTGGTGTGATGTCTGCCTACGACTTCTGGCACGGCCAGCCCGCCAGAGGCAGTGCAACCGCAGCCTTTGGCGCGATTGCTTTTGCGCGTGGGCTTAAGCGCGGCAAGCAGGCCGATTTTTATAACGGTATTGTGAAATCAATTGAAGAAAAAGGCACGGGCCGTATGCGGCAGGACTTGCAGCAGATTGTGTCTGCCTTGCCGCGTCAGGTGAACCCATAGATTTTAAGCTGCGCGGTTAAGGAAGCTGTCCACCTGATTGACGAGATCTTTAAGGTGGAACGGTTTGGTGTAGACCGCCGCTTTATGCTTCAGGTCGTGCAGCTGGGTCATGGCGATGGCCGCAAAGCCGGTGATGAACATGATTTTGGTGTCTGGCGATTCCTGTACCGCATGGCGTGCCAGTGTGATGCCATCCATACCCGGCATCACGATGTCTGACAGCAGCAGCTCGTACTTGCGACCGCCAATCGCGGCCAGCGCCTGCTCGCCGTTTTCGCAGGCATAGACCTCGTGGCCTGCGCGCTGCAGGGCGGTGGTCAAAAAGCTGCGCATCGAGGCGTCATCTTCAGCAAGACAGATACGGGCCATGAAATCCCTCAAAAATTTTAAGTTCTTAATGAGGTCATACTGCACGAAAAAACTTAAAGAGCTGGTAAAGGCCCATCTAACTGATGGATTAAGCTGGGGAGAACCGTTATAACTCCCATAATTTCAAGGAGTTCATTAGCATGACTGCGCCCATACCCTCCCCTCACGATTTCCCCGTCAGCTGGGAAGAGCTGCACCGTAACGCAAGGTCACTGGCTTGGCGTTTGGTAGATAAGGGCCCGTGGCGCGCGGTTATTGGTGTGGCGCGCGGCGGTCTCATTCCGGCCACCATCATTGCGCGCGAGTTGGGGGTGCGGGTGGTCGATACTGTCTGCATCGCGCATTACGAAGAGCTGGTGGTGCTGCCTGAGCCCAAGGTCATCAAGATGGTGGCAGGCGATGGCGATGGTTGTTTGGTCATCGATGATCTGGTCGATACCGGCGAGACCTTTGCCTGTGTGCGCAAGTACCTGCCCAAGGCACATTACGCCTCTATTTATGCCAAGCCCTCAGGCAAGAGTGTGGTCGACAGTTATGTCATGGAAATCAGCCAGGATACCTGGGTGCACTTCCCGTGGGAGCAGGCCACGACCTACGCAACACCTATTGCACAGTCGCACAACCAGAGCCTGAAGAAGTAAAACATGAAATTGCCAGTTGTTACGGTTCTGGCCGGTCGCGATAAACGCGTACGCTCCGGTTACCCTTGGATCTTCTCTAACGAGATCCAGATGGATGCGCATGCCAAGGCTATTGCGCCGGGCAGTGTGGTCAAGCTGCAGCTCGAAGGTGGTGCGGTGCTGGGCACCGGTATCTTCAACCCGCATACGCTGATTGCCGTGCGCAGGCTTGATAAGGATGTAGTAGAGATCAACACCGCATGGTTTGAGGCGCGCTTAAAAGCAGCCCTTGCCGTGCGTGCGCGTTTTTATGCCGAGCCCTATTACCGCTTGGTGCATGCCGAGGCAGATGGCCTACCGGGTTTAATCGTTGATCGCTACGGCGATGTACTGACCGTACAGGCTAATACCGCAGGTATGGATAAGCTGCTTGAGTTCATCGTGCCGGCCTTGCAAAACGTGACCAAGGCCAAGTGCATAGTGCTCAATCGTGCAGGTGCTGCGGTGGCACAAGAAGGCCTTAAGGAAGAAACCCGCGTGCTGGCGGGTGATATGCCGGCTGAGGTGAGCATTATCGAAAATGGTGTGACCTATAAGGTCGATCCCGTGAACGGGCAAAAGACCGGCTGGTTTTATGACCAGCGCGATAACCGCGCCTATATTGCGGGTCTTGCAAAAGGCCAAAGCGTGTTCGACGGCTATTGCTATGCAGGCGGCTTTGGTTTGCTCACGGCAAAAATGGGCGCGAAGGCAGTTACCTTTGTTGATGCCTCGCAGGGCGCGCTTGATCTGGCCAGAAACTCTGCCAGTGCTAATGGCTTGGCTGATAAATGCAGCTTCAAGAAGGCGGATGTGCTCGAAGAGCTGGCAGCTACTACTGAGAAGTATGGCGTAATGATTGTCGATCCGCCCGCCTTCATCAAGAACAAGAAAGATATGGCGGCTGGCCTCAAGGGCTACCGCAAGCTCGCGCGCTTGGCGGCTGCAGCCACGGCCCCGGGCGGTATTCTCGCCATCTGCACCTGCTCGCACCATGCCGATCTGGCCGAATGGAGCGTAGAAGTAGCGCGCGGCATTTATGAAGCAGGCCGTAGTGCAAGATTGTTGCGAACATCAGCTGCAGGGCCTGACCATCCGGTTCACCCCTTGCTGCCAGAGAGCGCTTATTTAAAGTGTCAGGTATTCGCGCTCGATTAAGGAGATACCTTCATGCTGCGTCTTGCTTTTACTTTGGTGCTTACTGCTTTACCCGCGCTGGCGGCAGATGCCCCGCCTGTTACTGTTATGCAGCCTGCTGAATATGCGCAAAGCGTGGGGCAGTTTGATTATGCGGCGCATACCATCAAGCTTGAGCGCTTAAACGAGCTGGCCGAGAGCGGCGGTGTAGTGATCGACCTACGTAGCCGTGAGGCCTATGATGCAGGCCATTACAAAGGTGCCAAGTGGCTGGGGCCGGATGTAACAGCCGAGGCGCTGGCAGCTATTGCGCCAGATAAAGGTACAAGCCTGCTGTTTTATTGCAGTAATTCACTCATGCGTACGCGTATGATTTCGCTTACTGACATCGCGCTGCCGCAAGCTGCCCAGCTTGGTTATGCCAATGTGTTCAAACTCGAGCGCATCTGGGATGAGGCCGGACATACACGTGCAGACGACCTGGCTTTATTCACGGCAGAGAAGGCGAATTAAGCCTTTTTGATAAAGCGTGCTACCAGCTCGATATGCGATGACCAGATGAACTGGTCAACCGGCTGAATCCACTCGCACTCATAACCGCCATTAATCAGTACTTCGGCATCACGCGCGAAAGTGCCGGGGTTGCACGAGACAGCTACAACAACCGGCATGTCAGATTCGGCCAGCTGCGCAACCTGCGCCTGCGCGCCTGCGCGCGGGGGGTCGAACACGACTGCGCCAAACTGGTTCAGCTCTTCTGTGCTTAGTGGCTCGCGCATCAGGTCGCGTGACTCGACTTTCACCTTGGGGTATTGCGCCACTGCGCTTTTAAGCGCGGCTACGGCGTTACGGTCGCTCTCAACCGCCAATACGTTGGTTTGCTCTGCCAGTGGCAGGGCAAAAGTACCAAGGCCACAGAAAAGGTCGGCAATCTCGCCGGTTACATCGCGTACAGCGCCTTTAACCAGCTGGGTGAGAATTGCTTCGCCCTGTAGCGAGGCCTGCAAAAAACCACCAGCCGGGAAGGGCACACCGATGCCGCCAAAAGTCACGATGGGCTGACGCTGCTGCAGCATGGGCTCGGCCGGGGCGCGGTCATTCGCACGCCAGCTGATGCGAGCGAGGTTCTGGATATTGCCAAGTACGGCGATGTTCTCGCGCGCTTCCATATCAGGCTCGGCACCCGTTATCAGCAGGTCAATACCGCTGGGGGTAACGGTCATGTTCAGATCAAGCGATTTGGCTTTTGAGAGCCAATGCGCCAAGGCAAAACGCAGTTTGGGCACAAGAGCTAACAGCTCGGGCCGCGCGATGCTGCAGGTCTCGATATTCACAACCGTGTGGCTGGCGCGGGCGTTAAAGCCAATAAAGTCGGTATCTTTGGTGTGCACAGCTGCCATGGTGATGCGGCGGCGCGCAGCAGCAGGGACGACCAGTGTTTCGCGCACGTCAATATCGGTCAGGCGGTGCTGGTGCAGCGCGCCCATAATGACACTGCGCTTATGTGCTTTATAAGGTGCGCTAGCGATATGTTGCAGGCTGCAGCCCCCACACCGCGAGAAATGCGGGCAGGGAGGCGGCACACGGTCGGGGCTGGGGGTAATCACCTCAAGCAGCTGTGCTGAGTAACTATCGCCCATGGGTTTGCCGAGCTTGACCTTGATCTTCTCGCCCGGCAGGACCAGCGGCACATACAAAAGCTTGGTATCGGCCAGCGCTATGCCATCACCCTGTCCGCCAAGGCGCTGCACGATTGCGTCGACCACCTGGCCTTCACGAATGTTTTTCGAGGGTGCTTCTGGCATGGTCCGGTATGGGGGTAGGGCGGTGGAGTTTGCCGTCGACGACAACAATAACAGCCTGGCAGGTGGCGGCGCAGATCTCGCTGGTATCGCGAGTTACAAACAATGCGCTCTGCAGGGTGAATGATGTGTTGCCGATGCGGGCGACCTTCTGGCCAATGCGTACTTTATCGAACAGCTGCAGCTCGGCGATGAACTCGAGGTTCAGGGTGGCCAGCACGCATAGCGGGTCGCCACCAGCCTGCTCAATGCCCATGTCTTTAAGCATTTCAACGCGGGCATGCTCGAACAGTACGCCGATGGCGTTATTATTGGCATGACCAACCGCGTCCAGATCGGCATAGCGGATGTGATCATGGCTCCAGTGGCCATAGGCAGCGCTGGAGCGATCGGGGGCAGGAATTTGAGCTGGACTGGCCATGGCGTAATGCTTTCTCTCGTGCTAGATACCAGACAGATATGCCGAACGCAAAGGAGTTCAGTGATGGCCGAAGATGACGTCGATACCGAGGAACTGTTTGAAAAAGCTCTCGATCTTGCCGATATCCATCTCGATAAGGCCTTAACCGAGGCTGGCGATTTGGCCCCTTACGTGGCTGTGGCCATGATCGAGGCGTCGGTTAACCGTGCCGTAGAGGCAACCAGCGGTGAAGACGTTATCTCCATCCTGCAGGACCTGATCACCCAGATCGAGAATGATCTGAACGATGAAGGTGCAGCTGGCGGTCTCGACTCTTAATCCAGTTTCAGCATGAGCATGACCCGCGGATATTTCGGCGTTGGCGTCGAAGAAATCAGCAAGCCCGGTAACGTGGGCAATCTGGTGCGCTCGGCGCATGCGTTTGGCGCCAGCTTTGTTTTCTTCGTTAACCCGCAGGTTTCAGTCAATGAAACCAAGGTTTCCGATACCTCGAAGTCGGGCGGGCATGTGCCGCAGTATGTCTACCCGTCAGTTGATAAGCTGGTGCTGCCCAAGGACTGTACCTTGGTTGGTATCGAGCTGACTGAAGACGCAATCGAGCTGCCCAGTTTTCGGCATCCGCTAAAGGCGGCTTATGTGTTTGGGCCGGAAATGGGCTCGCTCTCCCCTGCCATGCTCGAGAAATGTGCCTACACGGTGCGTATTCCCACGAGCTTTTGCATTAACGTGGGTATGGCGGGCGTTGTCACGCTCTACGACCGCATGATCAGCCTCGGTAAGTTTGCCGAGCGTCCTGTGCGTGTGGGCGGGCCATTGACGCGTCCGTTAACCGCGGGCAGGCCCGGCGGACGGGCCAAACGCGGCGAAACCGGCTAAGCTACTGTAATTGCAGGCGATATAATTGTGACAATCTGATTCTATCTGAGGGGTTAAAGTGGCCCCCTAGTTGTCATGCCTGTTCTAAACGCTCTTTTAGGTTCAATTAATTATGGTGGATGAGCAGCAGAAGGCAAAAGACCATGAATCTTATTCTCAGAGTATTGCGCCATAAAGCCGGTAACATGGGCATTCTCTTCGGGCTTTTGCTCTTCCCCATCCTTGGCATGGTGGGTCTGGCGGTAGATACCTCACGCGCGTATGCGGTTAAGCAGCAGCTGCAAAGCGGGCTTGATGCCGCCGCTCTGGCAGGTGGCCGTCTTTATGGTCTGAGCAGCCGCGATCAGGTGATCCGCGATTACTTTGCCTCCAACTGGCAGGCCGACCGTTTTGGCGCTACAGCCTCTCCGCTTGTCATTGTGGCGGATAACGCAGCTGGCACACTCACCATCAGCGTGACGGCAACTTTCCCTGCGCTCTTTGTCAAATTCCTAGGTATTGATAATCTGACGGTAGCGGCTTCGGTGCAGGCCATCAAGAACGAGACCACGCTTGAGGTGGCCATTGCGATTGACACCACCGGCTCGATGAACAGCAATGATGATTCAGGCGTACAGAAAATGCTGGGTGCACGTAACGCTGCCAATCTGCTGCTGAATATTCTGTATAACTATCAGGATGAGGACGACCATGTGTTCGTCAGCGTCGTGCCATTTGTACAGAATGTAAACGTGGGCAGCGACTACTCGAGCTGGCTGGCAACTGGCTCAACGGATGCCATAACCTGGGCCACCAGCCCGTTCAGCACCACCACCTGGCGCGGTTGTATGCAAGAACGTCTTGATGATGCCGGCGTTGTGCACTACGACACCACCGACGAAACCCCCGTCACCCAGCGCTTTTTGCCAACGGTTGATCATCACTTCGGCCCCAGCTGCCCGCAGTGGCTCTCGAATGAAGATGGCATGGTGGTTGGCACCTGCCGCCAGAATGCGGGTTATGTTTATACCGCTACCACTGTTGGCACCACCGGCAATACTGCACCTACACATACAACCGGTACCGGCAGTGATGGCGGCGTGACCTGGAGCATGGTGCGCACAGCCTACCCCTCAACGCCGGGTAATGTACCGTTTAACTGCCCGCGCTGGGCACCGGGGCAGGCAGTTGTTGCCAATGACTGCCGCTTTGCCACCCCTTGCCCTGACTGGACCACAGGCTCCACGATATCTGCCAACGAGTGCCGCACCAGCAACGGCCGCACTTATACGGCTGTATCAGGTGGCACCACCTCGGGTCATGTCGGCCCCTCGCATTCAAGCGGTAGTACGACAAGTGGCGGTATCAACTGGGCTTTCCGCACCGACCTGTGCAGCGGTAGCTGGAATAACGGCACAGTTATTACCGCTGGCGATTGCCGCCGCAGTACCACCAGCCCGTTCCGGACTTATATAGCTACTACCTCTGCCACCAAGTCGAATAACACACAGGCATCGCATACATCGGGCACAGCCTCTGTTGGTGGCATCACATGGCAGCTCAGCAACTACAGCTGCTTCCCCTGGGCTACCGGCCAGACCATTGCGGTGGGCGATTGCCGCCGCTCAGGTGCGCGTACTTATGTCGCCAATAGCGCTGGTACAACCTCGGGCGCGAGCGGTCCCACTCATACCAGTGGTACTACCACCTCAGGCGGTATCAGCTGGATTTATAACAACAGCTACCAGCCCTCTGACCTGGTGCAGAATATCTATTACGCCACCACCAACGGTACCACCGGTAACATTCCGCCCATCATGAGCCGTTATGGCACCGACTTCTCGGATGGTAGTGTTACATGGCGTCTCTATAACCGGATGTGGATGGGCGACCAGCGTGTTTATTATACTGGCACCAACAATATGCGTACCAATGCCTGGTTCATGGATTATGACCCGCGTACTACCGGCATTACCACCGGTACGACACCGCCCACCCATCGCAGCGGTACGGTAACCACTGGTACCCTGCAGTGGCGTTACCAGAGCGATGTGACCGAGCAGGACACAGCTGGCGGCCAGTATGGCGGCGGCTATAACTCGGGCTGCGGTACGCCACTGGTACCGCTCACCACGAACCGCCTGACAGCCAAGGCTACAGTTGATGCGCTGCTGCCGTCTAACGGTTACGGCGGTACCATGACCAGTATGGGCCTGATCTGGGCCTGGCGCACCATTAGCCCCAATTGGCAGAACTTGTGGACTGGCGTTGAGGCCGAGCGGCCCAAACCCTACAACGACCTCAATAACTATAAGGCGGTGATCATTCTCACTGATGGTGAAAATGTGTTCCAGAGCTGTAACAGCGATATCAGCTGCCGCGGCGCCGTTACGCCTTATGGCTATCTGCCGGATGGCCGTTTGGGCTCCAGTGACAGTGCTACGGCTGTCACTGCTATCAATAACAAGGTAACGACCATCTGCCAGAATATCCGTAATGCCGATACCGACGAGAACCCCACGCGTATTTACGCGGTGATGTTCGATCTGCCGGCAGGTGCCTCGACAACCCGCACCCTGTTTGAGAATTGCGTTGGCGACCCGGCCCGCTTCTTTAACGTGGTTGATGCAGCGCAGCTGGAACAGGCGTTCCAGACCATTGGTGTAGATCTGGCGCAGCTGCGTCTGTCGCAATAAACATGGGCAAGCTGGAAACATGAGCAAGGTGCATGTAACCCGCGAAAGGTATGAGTTCCGCGAGATTCACGCAGCCAAGGGCGATGCGCCCACACTGGCCCTGTTTACGGTGGATATGCCGAATGGCCAGTCGCGCGATGAGTTGCTGAGCTTCACCACCATAGAAGCGCGTATCCGCCTGTGGGAAGATGCCGTACAACAGATGCCCGCCTTGAGCTGGCAGGATGTGCAGGGTTTTCAGAACTATCGGCAGTTTGTACGGGCGCTGGTCGAGGGCCTTAAAACGGATGTTGCCTAGGCTTGAGTAAACTTCTCGACCTGCAGCTCCAGCTCGCTCGCCAGCACGCTGCCTACCGGGTGGTCGGCCGCCTTCATATCGCTGCGCAGCGCTGCTTTAATGGCGTCGATATGCGCATCAACCAGCGCTGGCGGCGCTGCCTGATTATCCTTGAGTTTGATGAGTAGACGGCACAGTGAGTGCGCAAAGCGGGTAATCAGCGCGTAGCCATAGGTCTCGCCCAGGCTTTTTACCTCAAGCACCTGCGTATACAGCTCTTCGGTTGCATGTTTGGTCAGCACGCTCTGGCCCAGCTGCTGGCGCTGCGCCTGCATGGTGGCAATCATTTCTTCCAGCCATACCTTAAAGTCTTTGGCCAGCAGCTGTACCGACTGCTCGGCTTTAGTCGCAAGAGAGGCATCCAGACTGCCGCCAACCTTGGCCTTCAGCACATTGGGCCGCTCGATGATGACGGGCTCGATAGAGGGTTGCTGTTCGCTCATGTATTTTTCTCACGCTTGGCGGGTTTGAACCGGCGGTCGTTCTCGGGCGGTATGTCTTCGTTACGGCGGCGGCGATCCGGCCCAAAAAAGCTGCGGGTTTTTACAAACGGGCGCGGCTGCTCGATCAGCGCTACCAGACGGCTATGCAGGTTCTTGGCGGTAAAGGGCTTGGCCAGAAATTCGGTCATGCCGGCATCACGTGCGCGCTCGATGTTGTCGCGCTCGGTGTGCCCCGTCATCATGATGATAGGCAGGTAGGTGAGGTTCTCATGTGGCGAGCGGCGGATTTGCCGAATGAGGTCGAGCCCGGTATGCGCGCGTTCATCCAGCATCCAGTCGACCAGCGCGATATCAATATGCTGACGATTAAGGATATCAAGCGCCTGCTGTGCTGTTTTGGCTTCGACCAGATTCTTGCAGCCATAGCTGCGCAGCATCGTGGCCACCAGACGGCAGATGTGTTTGCTGTCGTCGACAATCAGGACATGAACATTGGCCAGCGAACCGGACATGGGCAGATATAACCTTAAATGAATGGCCTATTCGCATAAGCGATGTGCCTGTGCAGTGCAAGCGCGGATTGTGGTTTTTTAGTCTTTTTGCGCAATAACCAGCCAGTTAACGCCAGTGTAGAGCTAGAGCTCAGGTATAATAAGTACATGTTTTCTGGTAGGGTGGAATAATGCATCAGCTAAAAAGCGAGGATTATAGAAATAGATCAGGTTTTAATCTGGTTGAAGCCGCAATAGTTCTTGGCGTAATTGGGCTTGTTATTGGTGGAATTTGGGTAACAGCTGCCGCTTTAACAGAGCGTAACAGGCAAAACCAATATTATCTTGGGCTAATGGCAAGCATTGATTTTTTCTACACAAGTTATGTTTCAAGTGGGAGGCAAGTTCCAGCAGGCGTTGCTTTCTGGAATGATCTGTTGGCCCTCTCTGTACCGATGGATGGTTTCACACGTACAACGGACCCTACCGGGTTTACCGGCCCTTGGGGATCCTCAAGTACCTTTTCTGTTTATACTTTGAGCTTTGGTGCCAATATTATGGCTCAAGTACTATCAACTATCCCAAAAAGTTCATGCCTGAATATTTTTAGAAGATTTTCAGCAGCTCAACTTTCACAGAAAAAATCATCACGTATGACGGCAGGTTCTGTTACGTTGACCATACAGGAAATAGAGGCCGGATTAACAGATACGCAGATATCTAATTTTTGCGGAGCATCTGCTAATGTTAGTATAGTCATCTTCTTCGAAGGGCTTTAAAATAGGTGGTTATTCACCCATAGCCGCTGCCAATGACTGCACCGCGCTCAATCGGCTCGATTTTTACTTCGGTTTGCGGGGGTAAAGAGTAGTGGTGCCTGAGGTCGGACTTGAACCGACAAGTCTTGCGACGTCTGATTTTGAGTCAGGTGCGTTTACCAATTTCGCCACTCAGGCACACTGGCTTTTCTATAGCCGCATTAACTCGGAATTTCAAAAGATTTCCACCTGCGCCAGCAGGTGCACTTGCCAAGACGGGTAAAGGCTTTTACCTGTAATGCATGATTAAGCTATTAAATCGCCTCTTGGGGGATGGCCGCTTGGCGGCTTTGGAGCTGGCGCTGCTCAGCACCGCCCTGCTCGCCACCGTTTACTATTTCGAGTATGTGCTCAAAATTTTGCCATGCGAGCTGTGCTTCTGGCAACGTAAACCGCATTTCGCCATCATTCCGCTGGGCTTGCTGGCCTTCGCGCTTAAAAACCACAAGCTGCGCGCGGGGCTGTTAGTGCTTATCGCCCTAGCGGCTCTGGGTAATATGGGTATCTCGATTTTCCATGTTGGTGTGGAGCATAAATGGTGGCCGGGTCTGGCGGGCTGTTCGGCCCCTACGGCAGTGGCCACCACGCTTGAAGAGGCGCGCAACCTCATCTTCAACTCAACCGTCGTGCCGTGCGATCAGCCGGGCTGGGTGTTCCTCGGCATCTCCATGGCTGGCTGGAACGGCCTCATCTCGCTCGGCATGGCCGTTTGGGCATCGCTGGGTGCCTACCGCAGCAGGAAATCATCATGAAGAAAGCCGCGCGTAAACTCCCCGGCGATATGACCAAGCGCCAGCGTCTTGAGCAGATCATCAGGGTTGATCATGCGGGCGAGTATGGTGCCAAGCGCATTTACGCAGGCCAGCTCGCGGTGCTTAAGGGCACTGAACATGAAGATACCATCCGCCATATGGCCGAGCAGGAGGAGGTGCATTTAGCTACCTTCTCAAAACTCCTGACTGAGCGCCGCGTGCGGCCAACCCTGCTCAATCCGCTCTGGCACGTAGGTGGGTGGCTGCTGGGTGCAGGCACTGCAGCCCTCGGCCCCAAGGCGGCCATGGCCTGCACGGTTGCGGTTGAAGATGCGATTGACGAGCATTACGCCGCGCAGGTGGCTGAGCTCGAGCAATGGGGGCGCGATGATGAAAAGCCGCTTAAGCGCACGATCGAAAAATTCAGGCAGGAAGAGCTGGAGCACCGCGATACCGGCTTGGCTAACGGTGCTGAAGAAACGCCGGGCTACCGCGTGCTCTACCGCGCGATTAAAACCACCTGCAAAATCGCTATTAAAGTGGCTGAGCGGGTGTAATGCTGATCAGGCCTGCGCAAGTTGCTGATGTACCAGTGCTGGCCGGGATGATCCGCAATCTTTCACTCTATCATGGCGATGTCTCGCCGATGAGCGATGCGTTTTTGCAGGAACACGCTTTTGGCTCTAACCCTTATGGCTTTTTCATCATCGCTGAACAAAACGGGGTACCGCTTGGCTTTAGCCAATATGCCTTCCGGATCGATTATCCGTTTGCCATCCGCAACATGATTTTACATTTACTCTATGTGAATGAAGCTGCACGCGGGCAGGGCGCTGGCCGCCAGCTGATTGCGGCCTCAATCAGGAATGGTTTGGCGGCTGGCTGCCAGAAATTCCGCATCAACTGCGAGAAGGATAATACGTCAACACTGGCGGTTTATCGCCGGTTTGGTTTTAAAGAGACGGACAGTGGCGAGTCTATTCGCTTTGATGCTGACCGCGCCTTGATGGAAAAAATCGCTGCGGGCATTTAAGACGGGCGCTTAAGCCTCAAGCTCGCTATCCCAGTACAGGTAATCGCGCCAGCTCTGGTGCAAATGCCCGGGCGGGAACAGGCGGCCGTTTTCCTGCAGCTCCCATTGCGTAGGGGCATAGGGCGCGCGGAGCGGGAACATACCGCATTGGCGCGGCAGTTTGTTGCCTTTGGCGGTGTTGCAGTCGCCACAGGCGGCGACCACATTTTCCCACGATGTATCGCCACCCTTAGAGCGTGGAATGACATGATCGAACGTCAGGTGATGTGCCGAATAATCTTCGCCGCAATACTGGCAGGAGAAGCTGTCGCGCAGGAACACGTTGAAGCGGGTGAAGGCCGGACGCCGGTCCATCGGGATATAGTCCTTCAGCGCAATTACGCTCGGCAGCTTCATGCGGAAGGTGGGCGAGTGCACTTCGGTATCGTAATGCGAGAGGATGGAGACGCGGTCGAGGAATACGGCCTTGATGGCGTCCTGCCAGGACCAAAGAGAAAGAGGGAGGTAACTGAGCGGCCTGAAATCCGCGTTCAGAACCAGAGCGGGGCATTGTTCGGGGGCTGTAGCCACCTTAAACCACCATCACTATGACCGACACCAGCCAGCCGGTCTCTTAAATCCGATTCAACAGTGAAAAGGTTAACAAAGTGTTAAATCTGAAGAGCGGGCTCTAAGGGTCGAAAATACCTGGCTTTTCCGGTTTGCCCATGAGCTTGTCGAGGTCGCGTGATTTAACGATTTCCTCGTTGCTCGAGCTGCTGTCGAGTGCCTTGTCCACTTTTTCGGGGAAGTCGAACAGGATGGGCGAGAGCCATTTAATGGCGGTGCGGGCCAGCGAGGCAAATACATGCGTCAGTTGTTTGCGCCCACGGTAGGCCAAACGGTTCCACATGTTCATGGGGCGCATGGTCAGCGGCTGGCGGCTGGTCAGGATGGTGGGGTTAAGCGCCCACCACAGCGCCAGGCGGTTAGAGGTGATGCGCGGGGTTAGTGCCTGCGAAAGCTGATCCAGCCCCAGCTCAGGTACCACTGGCGAGGGGTCATCCTCACGGTGCATGAAGGTATAAAGCAACCCGTCGCGCATGCGGTGGTTCACCCAATGGCCGGTCTTCTCGATGCTGGTGGAGAGGCTCAGCTTGCCATCTGCATCGCGCTTGTAGTGCTTGTGCTGAATGAATAATGGCGCACCCGGCTGCGGTTTGGGCGCCATATACGGATGGCCGCGATGGTCATAATGCATGACATCAACCGACGGGCCAGCCTGAGTAATATGCATGGTCACCGGCAGCTTCAGACGCTTCATCGCCGTCATGGCGTGATAGGCAAGACCGGCTGGCGTAATTTCATCGCCCAGATCAAATCCGTAGAATACCGGCGGGCGGCTGACCGGCTCTTTCATCCCGAAGATGATGGGGTCGAAATACGGACCGCAGAGATTAGCCACGCCTGCGCATTCTTTCTTGCGTTCAATGGCAGCCTGTACCGCAATTGCACCGCCCTGCGAAAAGCCAACGATATAGAGTTTGCTTTCATCAATTCCGTAACGGGCGAGGGCTTCATCGATCACTTCATGCACGCGGTCAACACTCGGGCGGATCTGGCTGCGCAGTTCTTCCTGCGGGCGGAAGCGGCCAGCTGGTAGCTCGAACCAAGAGAAGCTCTTATCGCGCGCGCGGGCGCGGCGGGCGCGCAGGTGCTGGTCGGGGTCGGCGCCATACGGGCCGTCTGGCGCAATGATTGCAGCACCGGGCAGCATCTGGCGGATCAGCTCGCGGCTCTTGAGCATCATGCAGGCACCGTTCTGCGACAGGCCATGCAGCACAATCACCACGCTATCGACCGGGCGGTCCTGTGGTTCGCGTACATGCACTTTTGTTTGCAAGCTGCGCCAGCCACCATAGCGACGCCATAGCGGTGAGATAGGCCGTGCATGCACGGCCGGCGGTGTGTCGATCAATCCCTTGGTCACCGGGTCCCTGTCCGGTTTGTGTTTTTTTATTGCTGCCACAGTAACGAAAGACAGCCGCAAAATCTAGCCCTCGCCCAGATGCTGCGCGAGGAATTCGGTGGCTCTTGTTAAGGTTTCATCGTCCACGTTATGCGCCATGCGCGGGCGAGTGAGGGTTTCAACCGCAACGTTATTGCGCTGCAATACGCTTTGCGCCAGCTGCATCGCCTCATAGGGCACAACATTATCCATCTGCCCATGCACCAGCAAAACCGGCGGTCTGCTGCGGATATCGGTGGCCAGATGCTCGGGCCCAACCAGTGCGCCCGCGATACCAACAACAGCAGCCAAAGGCTCGGTCAGCCGCGGTGCAATATGCAGCGACATCATGGTGCCCTGCGAAAACCCGAGCAGAGCGATTTTATTTGCGGGCAGGCCGAATTCGGCCTTCACGTCCTCAATCATCTGCATGAGCTGCCGGGTACTTTGCTGTGCGCCTTGCCACATGCTCTCAGGCGAGCGCTGCTGCAGGCTGAACCACTGATATCCCATCGGGGCCATATCGCAGGGCTGCGGAGCGTTGGGCGAAATGAAAACAGTACGAGGCAAGGCAGGCGCCATATAGGGCGCGAGTTCAATCAGGTCATCCGCGCTCGAGCCAAGCCCGTGGAGTAACAGAACAGCACTTTTGGGAGTAGCAGAGGGTGTAACACGGCGTGCGCCGTGCCACAGGTTTTGATCAGACATGTCACCAGCTTATTGAAGTGTGGAACGTGCCAGTGCTTTAGCAGCCGGGGCTACTTCCAACAAGCCTTTCAGCTTGCCGGTGCGGGTGGTGCCATCGTTTTGTTCTTCGCTTAGCGGGGTGCCGCCTTCGCTTAGCGGCTGGCGAATGGTTAATTCGAACTGGTAGACGATACCGCCCTTGGCCGAGGCATTGGGCTTTTCCACCACAAACATATTGGGCAGGTTGATATCGGTCAGGTCGCCGCCCTGTACGGCACGGCCGAGCTGGGCGAGCTGCGCTAACTGGCGGTGGGCCAGGCTCAGCTGGGTGAAATACTTATCGCGGGTTGCGCCAGCAATCGGCAGCGCAGTCTGGAAGTCCTGATCAGTGCACAGGCTCTTGCCGAGCTGGCCCATAGCCGAAAAATCTTCGCTCGGGATGCTCTTCCACATGCCTTGTGTTTTGCAGGTTAAAACCAGCTGCGCGGGGCTGGCAGAGTTCACTTCGGTAAGTGTAGTCGAATGAGTGCCCAAGTCCTTGTTTGCATTCGTTTGCATCTGACCGTTTACAGCACTGATGACTGTCTGGTTGGAGGAAGGGGGCAGCGGTGCCGGAACAGCGCCAGTTGCCATAGCTGCACCGTGTAAACCAACTGTGGTCATAAGTGCGCCTGCGATCTGATGTAGCTTGCTCATCTGTCTCTCCAAAGTGACTTTGAATATGGAGGCACTTTATGCCTTTGCCTCCGGGGCCGTCAAAATGAATCAAAGTTAATGGGCATTTTATATATCTGCAGTTCCGCACCGGTCATGTAATGTCAGGGCATGAATGTGACCCGTTTTGCCCCCAGCCCGACCGGCTATCTCCATGTTGGCAATGCCTTTTCCGCCCTGTTTGCGGCTCGCCATGGCCATCGCTTCCTGCTCCGGATCGAGGACATCGACCAGCAGCGCTGTAAACCAATTTACGAACAGGCGCTTTATGAAGATTTGATCTGGCTGGGGCTGGAGTGGGAGCAGCCGGTGCGCAAACAGTCCCGCCATTTTAACGAGTATCATGCCGCGCTCGATATTCTGCATGAGCGCAATCTGCTCTATCCGTGTTTCTGCACCCGGCAGGATATCGCGCGCGCGGGTGGGGCACCGCAGGGCGACTATGGCCCGCTTTATCCCGGCACCTGTAGGCACTTAACCGCCGAAGAAGTGGATAAGCGCCAGCGCGCGCATATGCCTTATGCTTTGCGCCTGAAGGTTGATGTCGCTATTGCGCAAACCGGCCAGCTGTTCTGGCATGACCGCAAGCAGGGCAAGCAGCAAGCGCAGCCACAGCTGCATGGCGATGTGGTATTGGCCCGTACGCTGCGCGGCGTGAGCGATGAGATGGCCTTGATGCCCGCCTCTTACCACCTATGCGTAACGCATGACGATGCATTGCAGGAAATTACGCTGGTCACCCGCGGGGCAGACCTGTTCGGCTCAACCCATATTCACCGCCTGCTGCAGGCGCTGTTTGATTATCCGGTGCCGGAATACTGGCACCACGAGTTGATCAAGGATGAGGGCGGCGAGCGCATGGCCAAGCGCGCGGGTTCGGCCACTTTGCGCGATTTACGGGCAGAGGGCGTTTCGGCTGCCGAGCTGATTGCGGGGTTGCCAAGCCTCTAGCTTCCTGCCAACCTGTGCCCAAATAAAGGGCACTATAACAGGGGGCAATTATGCTGAAATCAACACTCGTGGCACTTTGTGCCACAGCCGCCTTTGCGGCAATCGCACAACCCAAACCCGATGCGCGCATTTCCATTCTCAAACAAACCGAGAATGTCGCCAAAAGCTGCGATGGCGATATGCCGTTCAGGGCGGGTGTAGCCATACCCTCGAACGACCCCAAGCGCCCCGGCATGATGGCGATTGCAGTGGGCAATGTGAATTGTATTGCCGACCCCGTACCGGCGCAGGAGACTGCGGGTCACCTGGCCTATCTCACCGCACAGCTGGCGCCCGCACATGTCATTGACCAGTTACAGCGTACCGGCACCGCCAAGAGTGATTTTGCTTTTACCTATAAAGGCACACAGTTTGAAATGCAGCAGCTGGCGCGGCGCGTGGATACCGGGATGATCACCAACAACACCATGCTTTGCCACGATTATAACTTCGTGAGCAAAACTGCTGCGGGTAAATTCATCGCCAGTGGCGAGGTGCAGGTATGTCTGCCCGAGCACCGTCTGCTCGCCAATAACCTGCCGGTCGTGCCGCTTGAGGGGGCCAGTCAGGGCCCTGCGCCTGCCCGCCGCGGGTATACCGAGCCGCGCGACAAGCAGTATTACGGCAGTTAACACATAAGTACTGGATTTATAGGGGTGCTCTGCTAGTTTTGCCGAAAATAAAAGGGGGCAGAAATGGGCAAACCGCAAATCCGCGCTGTCGTGGCTGATCTCGATAACACCTGCTGGGACTGGATGGGGTTTTACATCCCTGCCATGGGCAGGTTCATCGATAAGGTTGCCGAGATTGCCGGTACCACGCCCGAGGCGCTGTATCCCGAGATCCGCGCCATTCACCAGCGCCATGGAACCTCTGAATACGGCTGGGTGCTTGAGGAAATGCCAACCCTGCAGCGCCTGAAGGACCAAGCGTGCGATCCACGCCCGCTAACTGAAATCTATAAACCCGCAATTGAGGCCTATTGCGAAGAACGCGACAGCCGCCTTGCGCTTTACCCCGGTGTTTCCTCCTTCTTCAACAAGCTGGGGGCGCAGAACACTCTGCGTATGGCCTTCACTGAGGCGCAGGCCTTCTATACTTTCTCGCGCTTTAAAAAGACCGGGCTCGATCATCAGATCGATGTGCTCTATACCCCGCCTGATAGCGCCTTGCCAGCAGGCATTGTGCTGGCACAAGAGCGCAGCAACCCGCCTGAATACTACAAGCTTGCGCATACCCAGCATCGCGCTCTGCCGTCTGGCAGCAAGAAGCCCAATCCTGAGTTGCTGATGCGCATTCTCGATGAGCATAAGCTCAGACCCCAGGAAGTGCTCGTGTTTGGTGATCATCTCTGGAAAGACGTGTGGATGGCGCAGCAGGTGGGCTGTCACCATGCGCATGCGTTTTATGGCGATTATAGCCGCACCAATACCTATAGCGACTTCATGCCTAAAGTGAGTTTCTATACCGATGCGCATTTTGAAGAAGAGAAAGTCGGCAAGGCTTCTGCCGGCAAGATTTCATCCGACATTGTGCTGCAGCAAAGCCCGATTGAGCTGTTCAAGCACTTCGAGTTTGTGGCAGGGCCTAAGCGCGCCCGCTTGCCGCGTGGGTATAAGCCTGTTATTCATCAGGTATAGTGAACAAGCCAAAAACCCTCTTCGTCAGTTTCGATCGCTCATGGGCTGGCTATGCGGGGCTTGCCTTTGGCGTCTCCCTGCTCAATCTCTTTACGGCAGGTTTATATAAGCCTTACGGCCTCACGCGCATCCACAAGGCACTTTATAAAAACATCTATATCAACGGCGATGCACTGGATTATACCGGCGATGCCAAGAGCCTGTCGCAGGTCAGTTTCTACCCCTCACTCGCTTTCCTGTTTCTGCTGATTGTACCGAGTGTGCTGCAGTTTATGGTCAGTCTTAAGGCGGCAGTCGCGATTGGTGTTGCCCAGCTGGTGCTGGTGATTGCCTTTTACCACTATCGCGGTTTTCTCGAGCGCCAGTATGAACTAAGCCAGATCAGCTGGCGCGGGCAGTCCTTCACCATGACCGGCAGTGCTTATAAAAGCATGTGGCACTCGCTGGGCTTTCAGTTTGCCGGGTTGTTCACATTGGGGCTCACTAGCTTGTGGCGGCGGCTTTGGCTGGCGCGGCGCGACTATGGCGGGCTGTATTATGGCCGTACCAGGGCCGAATGTACGGTTTCGGCCAAGCCGCTGCTGATGTATTTCATCCCCGGCTGGGTTTTCAGCACCATCGGCCTTTATTGCATCTGGCTGTGGGTGCGCGAAGACGCCATTTATGTCTGGACCGAAATGCTCAGCCCCATGGTAAGCGGTGCCAGCCAGATGGCACAGGCAGCCGCTGGCCAACCGCAGGCTGATTTTTACGGTGGCGGTCTGGGTATACCCGGAATGGATGGCATGAGTGATCCCGATGCCATGGCCGCCAGTATGACCAAAAAGATCAACGCCCTGTTTAGTGTTGGCCTTGCGTGGCCGGTATGGATGACATGGCGGCAGTTCTGCCTCGCCCTGTATGAGGCCAAGTGGCTGCAGCATCTGGCCCATAATGTCAAAATTGGTCATCTGAATGCCGATATCGATACAGGCGTTGCCAGCCTGTTCCTGCTCACAACGGTTTCCTACAACGTCAACTTCATCATGGTCAATCTTACGCGGCCGTTCACCACCTTCGCCCGTATTCGATATTTAACCAAAAGGCTGGTCGTTCGCGATAGTTCGGCCTAGCAGGTTGCAATATCTTTGTGTGCCGTTACAATGACGCATGCTCCGGATTTTTATGATTTTGGCTTTTGCGCTGCTGGGCACCCAGTTGATGGCGGCTCCTGCAGTGGCGATTGATATTCCGCGTCCGCGCCTTGAGGTGCTGGGTTTTTCCCCGGATGGCCGCTTCTTTGCTTATCGCCAGTCGGGTATTGATATCGGTAATGTGCATTTCGCTGATCTGACTATTCTCGATACCATTACCGACAAGCCGGTGCAGGGTACCCCCATCAAGGTACGCCGCCCCGCTAATGAGAGCAGCCTTAAGGATGTGCGCGCCCTGCTTGATGTACAGTCGAGCCGTATGGTGCGCCGCCTTGGCCTCGGTCGTGCGTTTGCGGGCGTTGCCTATGTACCGCGCGACCGTAGCGAGCTTTATCTCGATCTGCCGTGGGGCGAGCGCGCCCTGCTGCGCATGACCACGCGTGTTGGTCTGGCTGCGCCCGGGTGCCCTGTAAGTGTGCCGGTTGAAAAGGGTACGCTCGCAGGCTTCCATCTTACGCTGCAGCGCCCGACCGAAGTGAGTGTTATTCATGACGACCGCATGGTGCCGCGTAATCGCGGTTGTGCGACCGGCTATCGCTTTGCCAGCGGTTTCATGAAGCCGCGCGGGAATGACTCGGTCGTTGCTGCGGTTATTGCTTACCGCGAGCCTACCCATGGTGGGCATACGCGTACGCGCTATATGGCGGTGACTAATATTATCGATGCACCGGGCGATCGCCGCCGCTAATCAGGCAGGGTTAATCAGACAGGCAGTGCTGCAGCCATGCAGCGCTCATCTTCTCGCTCAAGCTGTTTTGTGACAGGCGCTCCGAGAGGCATTTGAAGTCAACCTTCTCCAGCGGCATATCCTGATTAAAGCACGAGAACACAATGGTTTCCTCACCCGTTACCGGGTCGACCTGCCGTTGCAGGCACTGTGCACAAATCTCTTTCATCATGCACTGCATGGGGGAGTTGATGGAGCCGATGGCAAGGTGATTGGTTTTAAGATAGGGCTTAAGCACATTGTTGCGTGCATCCGCTACTGCAGCCATCAGGCGGTCCGAGCCGATGCAGATGATCCGGTCAACCGACTTCAGCTTCTCGCCATGCGCCACCATCGCCTGCAGCATATTGCCTACAAAGGTGCTGTCTTGCGGGCGTGAGGGGGCAAATCCCGGTGCCTCATCACAGCACCAGATGATTTCATCTGCTGCGGCTTCAATTTCGGCCACTTTGTAGCGGTCCTGCAGTTTCTTATAACCAGCGAAATACAAAACCTTGTTGCCCTTGGCCCGGCATGCTGCACCGATGGAGAACAGCACCGCATTGCCCAGGCCACCGCCGATGAGCAGCACGGTTTCGTTCTCCGGTATATGCGTAGGCTCGCCAGTGGGGCCCATCAGCACGACTGGCTCTCCCGGAGTGAGCTTGTCGCACAGGTTGCTCGACCCGCCCATCTCAAGCACAATCAGGCTGATCTCGCCGCGTGCTTTATCAACCGATGCACCGGTGAGCGCGAGGCCCTCCATAGCCAAACGGGTATTGTGCTTGATGGGTGCAAAGCTCTCAAAGTTCTGCAGGCGGTAGAACTGCCCGGGCTCGAACTTTGATACCGCTTGCGGTGCGCGCACGATGATCTCGATAATCGTAGGAGTAAGGCGGTTAACTGCCACTACATGAGCCGACAGCTCTTCCTTGAGCGATGCCTGCAGGAACAGCGCATCCGTATGCGCTGGTAGTTTGGCCAGCTGCGCGCTGATAACCGGGTAGCCCTGCTTGGCGCTGCCCATGGCCTTTACAACATTACCGGCAAAGCTGGGGTGTAAATCACCAAAGAAGCTCACGGCCTTATCCATCAGCACATAAGCATGCTCGGGCTTGCTCAGCTTATCGGGCTTTACGGTATTACCTTGCGCGTCGACAGCTCTAAAGTACTTGCCATCCAGCTCGATGCCGTCACTCTCGCGCGCCAGCACCGTATTGGGCTGGGTGCCGGCTGCCACCAAGATGCTGCGCGCGGGCAGGCTGCGGCCACCGCTAATCTTAAGGGCTATGGCATGGCCATGCGCATCAACCTCAACTGCTTCGGGCACTGCGTTATCGAGAATACGGATACCTTCCTGCAGGGCCAGCTCAACCTCTTCGTGGTTCAGGGTATAGCTTGGGGCTTCGGTTAGGCTCTTGCGGTAGGCCAGCGTCACGCCGCCCCAGCTGTTGAGCAGCGCCAAGCGCTCGTGCACATCCTTGGCATTCCGCAGGTCTTTGGCATGGCTAATGAATGTATCGGCCACCTGCTGCTCACGCGCATTCAGGTTAAGGGCTTTACCTAATTGCTCATGCCGTTGCAGGAATTTTTCTACCTGTACCGGGTAATAAGCCAATGCCTCGGTTGCGGTATCAATTGCGGTGAGACCGCCACCAATCACCACGACTGGCAGCTCAAGTTCAAGGTTGGCGAGCGATTCGGTTTTGGCGGCCCCCGTGAGCTGCAGGGCCATTAAAAAGTCAGATGCCTGCCGCACGCCCAGCGCCAGTTTGTTCGGCATATCAATAACGGTTGGCCGGCCTGCACCCATGCACAAGGCAACGTGGTCAAACCCCTTGGAGAAGGCATCTTCCAGCGTGAGGGTACCGCCTAAACGCACGCCACCCGCATAGGCAAACTGGGCGCGGCGCTCGAGTAGCAGGCGAATGAGCTTTAAGTAGTTTTTGTTCCAGCGCACGGTAATGCCGTATTCGGCTACGCCACCAAAGCCTGCCATAATGCGGCTGCCAAGGTTTTCATAAAGATCATTCACATCGCGCACAGGCTCGAACATGAACGCTTCGGGCAGCGGCTCGATCTTGAGACCGTCGATGGCGAATACATGGTGGCCATCGTTCATCAGGTGGTGGGCGAGGGTAAAGCCAGCCGGGCCGAGGCCTGCAATCAACACACTCTTGCCGGTGCTTTCAAGCGGCAGCGGGCGCTTGAAGTTCAGAGGGTTCCAGCGTGTGAGCAGCGAGTAAATCTCAAAGCCCCACGGCAGGCCCAGTACATCCTTGAGGGTTCGGGTTTCGGCCTGCGGAATATCCACCGGCTCCTGCTTCTGGTAGATGCAGGACTTCATGCAGTCGTTACAAATACGGTGGCCCGTAGCAGCGCACATGGGGTTATCGATCGTGATAATCGCCAGCGCGCCAATAGCGATACCTTTGCTTTTGGCCTCCTGGAACTCGGAGATTTTCTCTTCAAGCGGGCAGCCAGCTAACGTCGTGCCGCTGGCGTTCTTCTGATAGGCACCGGTGGTGCGGTCCTTCAGACCTTTGCTGCAGCTATCCTTACCCTGATGCGCACACCAGATGCAGTAATTGGTTTCATCCAGCGCACCTTTAAGATCGGTGCCGTTATCGGTCAGATCAAACCCGCGGCGGTCGCGCAGATGCTCGGGCAGGCCGGTAATACAGCCGGAGAAGTCGCGCTGTAGGGGGACAAGGTTGTTGGCATCGAGTTTATGCGGCAGCTGGAACAACATGCCCTTGCCGTGGGCCTTGCGGCCTTCGGGTGTGAGCAGCGCCCAGGCAGCGTATTGTGTGGCGTCTTCTAATTGCGCGGCGTTGGCTTTTTCATCTGCCAGCCAGCCTGCTACCTGCGTGGCAAACTCCAGCTCTTCGCGCGGGGTAAATTTAAAGGCAGCTGCCTGATCCGGCATGTAGGCCTTGGCGGCACGGCGTTGCACCAATTGGCGTTTTACCAAATATAATGGGGCTAATGCGTGGTGGGCTTGGCTTAGCGCGTTAACTTCGGTTGTTATACCAAAAAGCCCAGCGATGAAGTCGTCTACATACGGCGCGAGGGTGAGCAGGAATTCGCTTTCGGCTTTGCCTGCGGGCGGCGTACTGCGCGCCGCGTTAACCTGTTCAGCCAGCTCAGGCGGCAGGCATGAGGTAAACGCAGCGTCAATCCGCAGCAGGCCCTGACGGGTGTAAAGATCGGCAAAGCTGAGGCCGTATTTAAGCGAGAGTGTCATTTCCGTCCGGTTGTAGCAGAAAAGGTGTTGGGCTAGAAAGGGCGTATGAGCAAACAAGTAGCTGACCACGCTAATGTGTTACTGCCGCCGCCTGCCCTGTTTGGCGGCGCGCTGTTGCTTGGCCTTATTATTGACTGGCTGTTTGGCTGGCACCTGCCGATGCCGCTGTTTGCGCGCTCGCTGCTGGCGATTATCCTCATCGGTATTGGTGCTGTGCCTGTTGCGGCGGCACTCTATACCCTTAATCAGGCCAATACCGCCATTCTCCCGTGGATGTCGACCCGCCAGATCGTCACCACCGGCCCGTTCAAATTCAGCCGCAACCCAATTTATATCGGTATGGTGCTTGTTTATGTGGGCTTGGTTATTATGTTGGGTTCGGGCGCGGGATTGGTCCTGCTGCTGCCAGTGCTTGGTGTTCTGCACTTTGGTATTGTATTGCGCGAAGAGGCATATCTTATGGGCAAGTTTGGCGAGATGTATAAAAACTACTGCGCTTCAACCCCCCGTTGGCTGCAGTGAGCTGTAAATGGCCTTTACCCGTAAAGCGGCTGACGCGCCCGTAACCTCTGTCCGTCCGGTTCTCTCTCTCGTACCGGTGGCGCGCTGGCTGTGGTTTTGCGCGGGCATGGTCTTTACCATGGCGATTATCGGCGCGATTACGCGCCTTACTGAATCCGGCCTTTCGATCGTGGAATGGGCCCCCATCGGCGGTGCTCTGCCGCCCATGAACGCAGCCGAGTGGCAGCGCCTGTTTGCCGACTACCAGCAAACCCCGCAGTACCAGCAGATCAATCAGGGCATGACGCTGGCCGAATTCAAGGGCATCTTCTGGTGGGAGTGGATCCACCGTTTCTGGGGCCGCCTCATCGGTATAGCCTTTGCGCTGCCGCTGCTGTGGTTTGCGGTTACCCGCCGCGTGCAGGGCACATTACTGCTCAAGCTTTGCGGCTTGCTGCTGCTGGGTGGTTTGCAGGGCGGTATTGGCTGGTTCATGGTGGCCTCGGGCCTGGTTGACCAGCCGAATGTGAGCCATTACCGCTTGGCGTTACATTTAAGCTTTGCGATTTTCCTGATGGCGCTGTTGGTGTTCATGGCACTTAGCGTTGGTGATACCCGCCCTGTAGGCCGCATACCGGCGGCAGCGCCGGGCTTGCGCGGGCAGCTGCGCTTTACCTTCGCGCTGCTGGCCTGCACCATTGTGTGGGGCGCGTTTGTAGCAGGGCTCGATGCCGGCCTGATTTACAACGAGTTCCCGCGCATGGGCGCTACGCTGTTCCCGGCTGAGGGGCTGGATATCAAGCCGGTATGGCGCAACTTCATCGAGAACCACGCCACCGTGCAGTTCACGCACCGCTGGCTGGCCATGGGCACTGCCTTCTTTGTCTTGCTGCTGGGTATTGAGGTCTTGCGTAACCCCAATGTCTCAGTGCGTGCGCGCAAGCTTGGCTGGGCTGTCATGGCCATGGTGGGTGTGCAGGTAACGCTTGGTATTGTGACCCTGCTGACAAACGTGCATATCCACCCCGCGGTTGCCCATCAGGGTGGTGCACTTATACTTGTAGGTATAATGACCGCGCTAACTTATGAATTACGTGGCCGCTAACGCGGCGCACGGGTGAGCTGCGCGGTCGTTAATCAGGCAGCAGCCAGCTGCTGTGCTTCTGCAAAGTGCGAGAGCATGGCAGCAACCAGAGCTGTCATATCTTCGCCGCGCAGGGTCATCAGGTTGGCATCAACGACAACCGACTCTTGCGACAGCACAGCGCCGGTAGCGGCGAGGGCGGGGTCGGTCTGGTCGGCAGCAATCGAGCGGCCCTCAAGTTTGCCGGGCATGGCGAGCAGCGATACGGCCTCGTTCATCGCCACGATGGGCTTTTGCGCATCGAGGAAGTGACCAACCATACGCTTGGTGTGGGGGTTCTGGTTGAGCTTGGCAATGCCGCGCTCACCACCAACGAGAACCATCAGGTCGTAATCCGAACCCAGGGCATCGCCGATGTTTGAATCAACGGGGAAGTAGTGACCCCAGCCAGTACCGTGCCAGCCATTCGCAACCGACTTCTCGGGTGAAACAACTTTAATGGTGGCGCCGGTCTTCATCAAAGCGCGCTGCGCTTCGGTAAATTCAATTTCGTTAAATCCGTTTGCAATGACCATAACAATGGTCTGACCCGTCAGCGACGTGTTCAAGGCTGGTCTCCAAAAATCTGAGTGTGGGCTGTCATGAAGTTCGCGGACTATGTCGAAGTTCGGGGGTGTTTGTCAACAGTTTTAAACTCTCGCTACGGTATGCTATTGAGTAGAATGATGAATGATATGAACACGCCGAATGAGTGGAAAACCGCTGCAATTGCTGCACAAGCTGAAGGTCGCCTGACCGAGGCTGTGACAGCATGGCGTGAGCTCTTATGGTTAAGACCGGATGATCTTGAAGCATTGGCAGGCCTTGCCGCATGCGGTGAGGTTAAAGCTGCCATCGAAGGATTGCAGGGCTTGTTGCGAAAAAATCCTGACTATGGACCTGCTTATTATCAATTGGGCCGCGTGTGGCTGGAGTTGGGCGAATGGGACAAAGCCGAGCGTGCCCTACAGCAAGCCCCAGATGATGACGATACAGAGGCCGCCTTGCAGCAGCTCGCACGTGAACGCGGCACGCTGGGTGGCACTTATGCGCGCCACCTATTTAATGACTATGCCCCCAAATTTGAAGAAGCATTGGCGCGCCTCGGCTATCAGGCGCCACAGCTTATCAATACGGCTTTGCAGCCTTATTATAAAACCGGCCAGCGCATTATCGACCTTGGGTGCGGCACCGGCCTCATGGCGCCTTATCTCAAGCCGTATGCAGCCAAGCTTGTGGGGGTAGATATCGCCGAGAAGATGCTGGCCATTGCTGCCAAGCGCGGCCTTTATGATGAATTGATTGCAGATGACATGGTTGCTGCACTGAAGGAGCAGTGGGATCTTATCGTGGCGGCCGATGCTGTAGTGTATATAGGCGACCTCGCCCCGTTGCTGCAGGCTGCGGCAAAAGCGCTGCTCCCGCACGGCGTATTGGCCATGTCGGTTGAGGTGAACGGGCTTGAAAGCGGTTACGTATTGCAGGAGAGCAAGCGCCACGCACACAGTATAAGCTATATAAAATCGGCCTGTTCTGCCGCTGGGCTTATGGTTGTTTCGCAGCAGGATGTAGTGCTGCGGCAGGACCGCGGGGCAAACGTAAATGGCGCAATTTTAGTTATATCACCGACGATATGAGCTGACTCCAACATGGTTTATAACTTATAAAAAAGGTACCAATACAAAGGATACCTGCATGCCCAGCCCCAGAGCCGCATTTGAAGTTCTTTCCAAGAACAAGGGTCTGTCGGCTGTTGTAGGTTCAGCCGTACTGGCTGTTGCATCGCTCAGCACCTTCTTCCATTTGCGTTCCGAGGGCGCGCTCGAGGGCGTTAGCCAGCAGATTAAAGCCGCCAAAGTTGACCAGAAGCCTGAAACTCAGCTGGTCGGTGGTGTGGCTGAATTCAAGAATACGCTTACAGGCACCAAGGGCCGGTTTGAGCTGATGGGCCGCGATGAGCCGGCGGCAGGCAAGCCCTGTTTTAGTGTTGGTATTACTGATGGCGATTATGCGCTCGCGAACTCAACTATTACCGATGGTTCTGGCCGTGTGCATAAGGTAGCGCAAGTCACCAAGGTTTGCCCTTAAGTCTCCGTCTTGTCATTCCCGCTTTCGCGGGGATGGCACCTTATTTTCTGATGAAGCCAAAGCTAGCAATCACATTCAATATACCAATATAAAAATCAGCACTGGCGGCGGGTATTACCTTGGCATGCACGCAGGCGGTGCGCTTGTCATTCTATAACAGCGCAACCAGTACCTACAAACACACAAGCCAGCAAACCCGCCGCCCAGCCTTGCCTGAAGCCTAAATGTAATGTTCGGCTAGCGGCTTAAAGCCGTTAAAGCTCTGCGCCGCGTAGGTGGTGGTATAGGCGCCTGCACTGTGGAAGGTGAGGAAGTCACCCGCTTTCAGCGTATCCGGCAGCAGATATTCGGTTTTCTCGTACATCACATCGGTACTATCGCAGGTTGGGCCTGCGATGATCACGCGTGAGCAGCTCGCACCCTCTGCATCGCGGGTGGTGGCGATGGGGTATTGAATGGCTTCGTCCATGGTTTCCTGCATGCCGCCATACTTGCCGATATCGAGGTACACCCAGCGCACGGGGTCGGTCTTGCTTTTGGTCGAGACCAGCACGACTTCCGAAAGCACAATACCGGCATCGCCCACCATGCCGCGGCCCGGCTCGATGATCACGGTTTTGGGAATGGCATTGCCAAAGTGCTTGGTCAGCGAGCTATGGATGGCGCGGCCATACTCATTAGCTGTCGGTACAGCCTTTTTATAAATGGTGGGAAAGCCGCCGCCGAGGTTGATCATCGAGAGGTCGATGCCCTTCTTCTCCAGCTTCTTGAACAGTTTGGCTGAGCTGCGCACGGCCTCATCCCACATCTTGGGGTTCTTTTGCTGCGAGCCGACGTGGAACGAAATGCCCCAGGGCTGCAGGCCCAGCGCGTGGGCCTCCACCATCAGGTCGTAGGCCATGTCCACTTCGCAGCCAAACTTGCGCGAGAGGGGCCAGTCGGCACCTTCACCAGATGTCAGGATGCGGCAGAACACTTTGCTGCCCGGCGCACTTTCGGCCAGTTTCTGCAGCTCTTCGCTTGAATCGAAGGCGAAGATACGGATACCGCGCGCGTAAGCAGCGGTAATATCGCGCTGCTTTTTAATGGTGTTGCCGTAGGAGATGCGTTCGGGCGTGCCGCCAGCGGCCAGCGCCATGTCGATCTCGTTGATGCCAGCGCAGTCGAAGTTCGAGCCGAGCTTGGCCAGACGCTGCAGCACTGGTTGGGCAGGGTTGCTCTTGATGGCGTAGAAGATTGACGCCTCAGGCAGGGCCGCTTTCAGGGCGCGGTAGTTATGCTCAACCCGATCGACATCGAGCACAAGGCACGGCGTTGCGGGCTGATTTTCCTCAACAAATCGGCGGAGCTTTTCGTTGACGAGTGTGGGCGATACGGCGTGCATAAGCATCTCCATGTAAAGTCACAAATCCCTCAAGGGGCCCGGTTGGTGGCAGAGCTGCTCGGCAAGTCATGAAGACCAACGCTGGCTCTACTCGGCTCCGGGGTAACTAACGGCCGCCGTATGAAAGTATAATGGGTATTCGCGCGTGCAAAATAAAGGACAAAATCACCGCACCCAAAAAAACCTGGTGCGGTGTGTTGCTGGGACCATGGCGCACCATGGCAACCTTAACGCTTGTTAAGTGATTGGGGTTACTGCAGCTGGAACGACATCGGATTGCCGGTATCGGCTACCTGCTGACACTCGTTCTGCACTACCTCGAGCGAGCTGAGGTCGTTGAAGTTGGGGTTACCGGGTAGATACATATTGTTACTGGCATCGTTGAAGTCGAGCACAACAATACTCTGCTTGGCTTGCCCGAACAGCCGCATAAGAAACTCTGTGCACAGGGCAACGCCGTTCTGCGTCGACTCTGGCTGGAAACTACCTTCCAGAATTTCACCGTTCCTGTAGAACCTCAGATAGCTGATATGTTGCGCTCTGAATTCACCGGAAGTGTAGGTATAGCCGGGTGGCGTTAGCCCCGAGATATTGAGGATAGGCCCCCAGTCTTCGCTACCGGGGCCATAACCCTTAACCGATTGTGCGACTTGAACTACAAACGAAGTGAGGGTTGAAACTGACTGCCGGAAGTTGATAGCGCTGGCCGCAACCCAGATGCCGCCAATTACCAGCCCGACAATTCCAAGCACAATGGCAGCCTCAACCAGATTGAAGCCACGCTGCGCAGACTTCTGTTTGCACGAAGTTTGAATTCTCATGTGACAACTATCAAGCGCCTGAGTTAAGAGCGCCTTAAAGATTGCCTAAGGATGTTGCTGGCCAGGTTGGTTACTAGGCAAGAATCTTTTTCATGAACGGCGGCAGAGCCTGCACAGCGCGGTAGGTAGCGCCGTTGATGTACTGCAGGTGGGTGATACCGCGTTCGGCAATACGGGCCTCTACATCCGCCTCTGTAAGGCTGGCGGGCTTGAGCGCGTCAGATGCCACCGCCATGCTCCACTGGCTGCCGTAGAACGGAATGTAGACCGAGTAGGGCGTTACATTGACAAACACGCGGGTAAGGCGCTGGTACAGCTCGGCCACGCGCTCGGGCTGGAACAGGGCAGGGCCCAGATGCAGTGTAAGGGCGCCGGTGGGCGTGAGCAGGGCTTTGCACTCTCTAAAGTACTGCTCGGTATACAACTCAACCGAGGGGCCGACGGGGTCGGTCAGGTCAAGGCAGATCAGGTCAAACTTCTCGCCCGCCTTTATCGCGTCCTCACGCACATAGGCCAAGCCGTCCTGAACCTTCAGCTCCAGCCGCTTGTCGTCGAGCGCGCCGCGGTGCACGGAGGCCAGATGGTCGCGCGCGATATCAATCACCTTGCCGTCGAGCTCAACCATTACCGCGCGCTGCATGGTGGGGTACTTCAGAATCTCCTCAACCGTACCGCCATCACCGCCGCCAATGACCAGCGCAGTCTTGGGGCCTTCATGCGCCAGACCGGCCAGATGCACGATGTTCTCGTGGTACAAGAACTCATCGCGCTCGGTCAGCATCAGGAAGCCGTCAAGACGGAACAGCTTGCCAAAACGCAGCGTGTCCCACACCTCAAAGCTCTGGAAGCCGGTATGGCCTTCCTCAAGCAGCTGGCTGCCCTTGATGAAAAAGCCGCTGTCTTCAGCCAACAGCTCGGCAAGCTCAGCCTTGGGGGATGAGGTGGTGGTCATGAGACTATCCTTAAAACGTTAGGCTGCGAGCAGCTTGCGCGGGCCAGAGCGGTTAACTTCGCCGCGCATCACGTTGTGCTCCAGCATATCGCTGGGCTTCAGGCGGGTAACCAGCTCGCGCATAATAGCCTGGGCGCGGGTCGAGTTATCGCGGCTGTAGTTGCACACGTAAACGTCCACGGTCACATCGCCGCTTTCGGGCCATGTGTGGATGGCGAGGTGCGATTCAGCCAGCACAACAGTGCCGGTTACGCCAGCCTGTGAGCCGTCTTCATTAGTAAACTGGTGGAAATAGGCACCAACAGGGGTGAGGCCGGCATCCTTGCAGGCATCAACGCAGTAGGTTTCGAGTGTTTGACGGTCGAGCAGCAAACCTGCATCGCCTGTGCAACCATAAAGGTCTGTCATGGTGTGGAGACCGTGGATCATATTTTCTTCCTCCGCCCGTATGACGCGTGTGCCATACGGTGCTCAAGGGCCCAAAAACGGAATAGCACGCCGTTTTTTGTAGCCGGTTGGCGGCAAAACAGACCGCCTGTTTTGCCTGGGGTGCAGGATTTCGGCCAAATCATATTTGGTCGTTACCTACTGTTTTTCTGCGCTTTGATTTGGGGGAGGCCCCCGCTTCGTCAGCGCAACTGCTACGTTTACCAAAAGGATGCGGTCTTAACGGTTACCCGTCTCAACCGACCCACCCAAAAAGTACGCGTGAAGCCGTTGCTGTGCCAAAGGGGCCATCGCTCGTGCGACTACGTTCCTGCAGGCCTTATATGGTGCGCAAGCAGTTGAATGCAAGTAAAAAAATCAGGCCGGCCTGAAAAACTCGATGATGATGCAAATGAGGGGCAATCAGGCGCGCTTATATGACTTAGGGTAAAACAGGCGGTCAGGCACTGCGGCTGCGCTTGACTCTGTGCCTGTGTCTGCAGTAGTTTCCGCCCGATTTCAGAACAGCGGCAAAAGCCCGCCCTCTGGGTCCCTTCGTCCGCGAGTGTCGCGCACGGGGGTTAAAGTGCTATTTGAGGTTTTTGAGTGTTTGAGTCACTAAGCAGCAAAATGGGCGGGATCTTCGACAAGCTTCGGGGGCGCGGTGCGCTGACCGAGGCTGATGTCGCCGCCGCCATGCGCGAAGTGCGCGTGGCCCTGCTCGAGGCTGACGTCTCTCTCTCAGTGGCGAAGGACTTTATCGCCAAGGTACAGGAAAAGGCTGTGGGCGCTGAAGTGCTCAAGTCGGTTACCCCCGGCCAGCAGGTCGTCAAGCTGGTGCATGATGAGCTGGTTGCGACGCTGGGCGGCGCTGAGGCTCCTCTTAATATTGCGGTCGCGCCGCCGGCCATCATCCTCATGGTGGGTCTGCAGGGCTCAGGCAAAACCACCACCTCGGGCAAAATCGCCAAGCGCCTGATCGAGAAAGAGCGCAAGAAGGTTCTGTTAGCCAGCCTCGATACCCGCCGCCCGGCAGCGCAGGAGCAGTTGGGAATTCTGGCTGGTCAGGTAAATGCGGGTAGCCTGCCGATCATTGCAGGTCAGGCTCCGCTTGAAATTACCAAGCGCGCCTTAGAAGCTGCGCGTAAAGAGGGCTACGATGTCCTTATATTAGATACAGCAGGTCGTCTGGCGATTGATGATGAGCTGATGACCGAAGTGGCCGCTGTGCGCGCCTTGGCCCAGCCGCATGAAGTGCTGCTGGTGGCGGATGCCATGACCGGTCAGGACGCGGTGAATGTGGCCAAGGCCTTCCATGAGCGGGTAACGGTTACAGGTATTGTCCTCACGCGCGTTGATGGCGATGCGCGCGGCGGTGCTGCACTCTCCATGCGCGCTGTTACCGGCTGCCCGATCAAGCTGCTGGGTACCGGCGAAAAGCTCGATGGTCTCGAGCCCTTCCATCCTGACCGCCTTGCTGGCCGTATCCTCGGTATGGGCGATGTGGTTTCGCTGGTTGAGCGCGCGATGGAAACCATCGATCATGCTGAAGCCGAGAAAATGGCTGCCAAAATGCAGGCGGGCGGTGCATTTACGCTCGATGACCTGCTCAGCCAGCTGCGCCAGCTCAAGAAAATGGGCGGCATGAGTGGTCTCATGAACTTCCTGCCCGGTGTGGGCAAAATCAAAGAGAAGATGGCCGAAGGCAAGCTGGATGAAGGCGTGCTGAAAAAGCAGGAAGCCATCATCCTCTCGATGACCAAGCGCGAACGCCGCGACCCGGATATCATCAAGGCCAAGCGTAAGTTGCGTATTGCGGCGGGCTCAGGCACCGATGTCCAGGATGTCAACAAGCTGCTCAAGCAGTTTGAGCAGATGCGCACCATGATGAAGCAGATGCAGAAGCTGCAGGGCAAGGGCGGGCTTGGCTCGCTGCTCGGTGGCCTTGGTGGCGGCATGCCCAAATTACCCGGCGGAGGTTTCCCCTTCCGCTGAATCTTTCGCCCGCCTTTGATACGGGAAGGTTGGCGTCACTTGTTTTATCCCGTTGTTTGTTTAACTTTAGTAGGAGAGTAAAATGGCAGTAGTAATTCGTATGGCCCGTCAGGGCGCCAAGAAGCACCCGTTCTATCACATCGTAGCCGCCGACAGCCGCTCGCCGCGTGATGGCCGTTTCATCGAGCGTCTGGGTACATACAACCCGATGGTTGACAAGACCCATGCCGACCGCGTGAAGCTCAACGAAGAGCGCATCAAGCATTGGCTGGCCGTTGGCGCGCAGCCGTCGGACCGCGTGGCCCGTTTCCTTGGCGAAGCCAAGCTGATGGAAATGCCGAAGTGGAACGATACCCCCAAGAAGTCGGCTCCCAAGGCCAAGGCTGTTGAGCGCGCCAAGGCAAATGCCGAGAAGGCCGCCGCTGCCGCTGAAAAGCCAGCTGAAGAAGCACCTGCTGCTTAATTCAGTCGCTTAGTAAACTATGTTACGCCTCCCTCTCCTGCTGATGCAGGAGAGGGGTTGCGCGAAAGATCAAATGACCGACTCTATCGACATCTATTCAAAGAACGAAGGCCCCGCTGGCGCGCTGTCTAACTTCACTGCGCATGCCTTTGTGTTCGAGACCATTCCCTGCGCCTCGATGGAAGGCTTTTTGCAGGCATTGACCCACGCCGACCCTGCAAGGCAGCGCGAGGTTTGCGCGCTGGCAGGTATAACCGCCAAAGAAGCCGCTAATCCTGGCTGGCGCACCGACAAGACCCTGCACTGGCAGGGCAAGATTTTTGACCGCGAGAGTGGCAATTACCAAAGTCTGCTCGACCGCGCTTATAGCGCCCTGTTCATGCAGAATGCCGGTTTCAGGACAGCACTGGCCGCTACCGGCACGGCGGTCCTCACGCATAAGAATGGCGGCAGTAATCCTGCCGAAACGCTGCTGACCGAAGAAGAGTTCTGCTCGCGTCTGATGAGCCTGCGTGAACGTCTGGAAGATTTTAAAGAAGGCGCAGCATGAGCGAGAGCCGCAAAATCTGCGTCGGGCAAATTCTTGGTGCGCATGGCGTGAAGGGGCAGGCCAAGCTCGCCAGCTTTACTGATAATGCAGAAGACGTGGGCAACTATGGCCCGCTGACCGATGAAAAAGGCAAGCGCAGCTTTACCGTCAAGCTGGGTGTATGGAACAAGTCGCATTTCATCTGCACCATCTCGGGCCTGTCTACTCGCGAAGAGGTGGAGGCCATGAAGGGCACCAAGCTTTATGTCGAGCGCAGCAAGCTGCCCAAGGTCGGCGCGGGTGAATATTATTATGCCGACCTGATCGGTCTTGAGGCCCGTCTTGCCAGTGGTGCGGTCTACGGCAAAGTGCTGGATATGAAAAACTACGGCGCAGGCGATATCATTGAAATTGCCAAGGCCGCTGGCGGCACCGAGCTGTTGCCGTTTAATAAAGAGGTTGTGCCTGAAGTGCAGGTTAATAAGGGCTATCTCATCATCGACCCGCCTATTCTGGTCGACCTTGAAGAGCATTAAGGTTAATAGCTGCGCTTTGTTTTGGACTTCACCTTGCGGTAGCGCTTTAATGGCGGTGACTGGCAATACGGAGTTCAGACATGGCGCTTCCCGGTTTTAAGTGGCTCGCTCGTTTATTGGGTAAAGCACCTGAGGCGGCTCCGCATCGCGACCCGGCTACCACTGCACGTCTGCGCGAAACAGTGCGCAGCCTGCCGCCCCGCCCAACCGGCTCTACCCGCGCAGCGCTTAAGCCTGCGCCAGCTCCTACACGCGTTGCCCGCCATATCATGCCCGATCCGGCCCCAGCGCCGCGCCCGGTTGACGATGCCAATACACAGATACTGGGCGCGATGGTTGGTTATCAGATTCTCTCCGCCCAAACTCATCACACGCCGTCCGTTGCCGAGCCAACCTGTGCACCGCCACCATCTGCACCGGCAGCAGACACATCATCCTACGAATGTGCAGCTCCGTCGCCGTCTCCATCGCCAGAGTAATCACTACAACGCATGCGAGCAGTAATTTTCTGTCGTATCCTACTGCGTTGCAGCAACGAATGTGAATTGCCAAGTTAACTATATAAAGGCAGCATTCTTAACAGAACCGGATACATAACTGGTTCATAAGGGAGCAAACGTCATGACCACTCACGAGCACGCTGCACAAGATCATAACGAGGGTAACCCCGGTATTGCGCTGGGTTACGCCATCGTGGCGATTTCAGGCTTGTTTGTCGGCCTTATCGTGGCCTGGCTGGTCTAAAGCCCGCCTTCCTGTTAAGTAAACAACCCGCTCCCCTTGTTGCTCAAGTGTGGCGGGTTTGTTTTTGGCGGGATTTTGCGAAATGACTTCTACTCTTCTGCGCCGCGGCGCGGTTTTATTGCTGGTGGATGCTGAGGGCCGCCTGTTGCTCAAGCTGCGCGATGATGCCCCCATCTGGTGCCTGCCGGGCGGTTTTGCCGAAGGCGCCGAGACTCCGTTGCAGAACGTGTGCCGTGAGGTGGAGGAAGAGCTGAACCTCAAGCTGGTGCCCGAGCGGCTCACACATGTTGCCAGCTATAAATTCTACCAGCCCTACAACAGCTCGCATATCAGCGCCACGTTGTTCTATTTGCCTTATGCGGGTGAGGCTTATTCTTTGGGCCATGAAGGCACCCTGCTGCAGTTCTTTGCGCCAGCCGAGCTGCCGCTGAACATGTTTGCCAATCAGCGCGATCTGGCCTTGCGGGCTACAGCGCAGCGCTATCAGCCGTTTGCCGATGCGCTCGACTTAGGCACCGATCGCACGCTTGACCTGCTACCTAAATTAGCGCCCGAGCAGTTGACCGGTCTGGCCGACTGGCGCATCCACCCCCGCGTGGCCGGGAAGCGGGCGCTGGGTAAGCTCAAGTTTGATTGTTAATACGCCTGCGTTAACCCACTGGTCTGACTCGCTTTTTGGCGTCTAAACGGTTACAAACCCTGCACAGTGTTATCCCTGTTAAGGTTTTTGGTAAATTGTCCTTTAAAGTCAAAGTCTTGACCCTTTTTCCGGCGATGTTCCCGGGGCCGCTTGGGCTGTCTTTGGCCGGAAAAGCCCTGAATGAGGGTAAATGGGAGCTCGAAACACTGGACATTCGGGCCTTTAGTAGCGATAAACACGCCTCTGTTGATGACACCCCCTATGGGGGCGGGGCAGGCCTTGTGCTTAAACCGGATGTTGTTGACGCGGCACTGACGGCCGCAAAAGAAAGTCAGGCGCTGGCAGCAGCGAAGCAGGATTTTGCGGGCAGGGTGATCTATCTCTCTCCGCGTGGCCGGGTTCTCGACCAGCAATTGGCGAGCGAGCTGGCCCAGGGTCCTGGTATGGTGCTGCTCTGCGGCCGGTATGAAGGGGTTGACCAGCGTGTGCTGGACCATCATGCGGTCGAGGAAGTCAGCGTGGGTGATTATGTGTTGTCGGGCGGTGAGCCTGCGGCGCTGGTTCTGCTCGATGCCTGTATCCGGCTGTTACCGGGTGTGATGGGCAACGAAGAGACGGTCGCCGAAGAGAGTTTTAGTGGCGGGCTACTTGAGTACCCGCATTATACGCGGCCCCCAGTGTGGCGCGAACATGAGGTTCCTGCGGTGCTGATCTCCGGGCATCACAGTAATATCGCGGCCTGGCGCCGCGCACAGGCAGAGGCGGTTACCCGAGAACGCCGTCCTGATTTGTGGGAGAAATACCTCGCAAGAGGAAAGAAGAACTAAGAGCAATAATTACCATGTGCAGCATGCGGGTAAAGCGGCACCAACTTTAGAGAAGAGAGAACGTAGTATGAATACCATTCAGAAGATTGAAGCCGAGCTGGTAGCCAAGCTGTCAGAAGGCAAAAAAGTCCCGGTGTTTTCACCTGGCGACACCGTGAAGGTGAACGTAAAGGTTGTTGAAGGCGACCGCGAGCGTGTGCAGGCCTACGAAGGCGTTTGCATTGCCCGCAAGAACGCTGGCATCAACTCGTCATTCACCGTCCGCAAGATTTCTTACGGCGAAGGCGTTGAGCGTATTTTCCCGCTCTACAGCCCCCGTATTGAGAGCATTGAGCTGATCCGTCGTGGTGACGTGCGTCGCGCCAAGCTGTACTACCTGCGTGATCGTCGCGGTAAGTCGGCACGTATCGTTGAGCGTACAACCGGTCATGACGTTGAAGTTCGCGTCTCGAAGAAGAACAAGGCTGTGGCTGCAGAACCCAAGAAGGTTGCAGAGTAAGCTTTTAGCGCATGCTAATTGCAACGCCCCGGCCATAAACCGGGGCGTTGTTTTTTTTGGAGGAGATGAAGATGACAACAGAAGATGAATTACTCGATCTGGTGGATGATGCCGATAATGTGATCGGCACCGTCTTGCGCTCCGAGACCATGGCGAAAAAGCTTAGCCATTTTCGCGTTATCAATGCCTTCATCATCAACAGCAAGGGCCAGATCTGGACCCCGCGCCGCGCCGCCACCAAGCGCATTTTCCCGCTGTGCCTTGATATGAGTGTGGGTGGGCATGTGGGCGCAGGTGAGCCGTATGATCTGGCGTTCGAGCGCGAGACCGAGGAAGAGACCGGCATTAAAATTACCGATGTGAAGTGGCGTGCCTTGGGCAAGCTCACGCCGCCGCAGCATGGCGTGTCGGCCTTTATGACGGTTTACGAAATAGAGGCCGAAGCTGTGCCGCAGTATAATACGGCTGATTTCACCGAGTTCTTCTGGCTTACTCCCGCCGAGCTCCTGCAAAAGCTGGCAGATGGCGATAAGGGCAAGGGCGACCTGATCACCCTTGTTAAGCATTTTTACGGTTGATTCTCTCTTGCACTGGCAGGGGGCAGAGTCCTAGGCTTGTTGCTTGTTTCAATGCGACAGGGAATGAACATGATCAGCAAGTTTACAGCACTCGCAGCTGCCAGTGCCCTCGTCTCAGCCACAAGCGCCTATGGCGTTGCGCTGATGTATAACACGCATGCGCATATGGAGCGGGTGCGCGGCGATAGCTACATGAATATGCCTTTCACCATGCGGCTTGGCTATAATGTGGATGCCAGCTGGCAGCGCTTCAAGATGCGTGCCGTCTCTAACCCTGTAGGTGAAGAGGCAGCACTCAATAAAGCCACCTACGGCCTGCCGTGCCTCACCCCGGTTGTAAAACCCTAGGTATATCAACATAACGTAGCCACTTGTCAGCAGCCCGCGACTGCGCTCTAGTATCCGCATGAAAGCAAATTGGTTCTGCCGATTATGCTGATAACCGCAACCAAAGATCTATCGCTCGGCGTAAAGCCACTGGCGATAAGACAGGAGCTATAAATGAGTAATCCCTTCCAAGAAATCCATGACCTTATTGATGCCGCTCAAGAGAGTGGAAAGCATGCCATGCAGATGGTGGCTCAAGGTGCGAGCGACGATCAGATCGCTGCATATTTAAAATCGCAGCCTGCAGAAGTTCTGGCTATCGACACCTACTTTGCCCATCTCGCTGCTTATGGCATGACCAAGTCGCATGACATGGTTGTGGATGTGGTGATTGCCGATCTGGCAAACCGTAAGGCTGAAAACATTAAAGCTGGCACGTATCGGGCTAATATATTCAGGGCGGGTACGCCATCCTTGCCCGAAACTGAGGGCATCCGCCACCTAATCGACGGCCTTTCGCATGGCATGAATAATGTAACAGAGCCGGAGTATCGCCACCGCGATGGCCGCAAACGTATTACCGAAGCCGAGGCGGTGGCAAATATGGAAGTTGCCATCAAAAAAATCATTCCTAAAGCCGAGGCCTTGGGGGTTGATCCTGAGCTGGCCTTCAGCTCAAGTATAGCTGTATTGCAGAGTAACTTTGCATTAGCGGCTGTACTGCAGCGCGCGTTCCCGCAGGCATTTGAGTGCGACCATAAGGGGCAGGAGTGGCTTGAGCTCGATACGAGTGATCGCCACCAACGCCATGAGCTGGCATTTTACGACGATCTGGTTTTCCAGCGCATGCATGGTTTTATGGGCGATCCGGTAACGCCAGAATATGGCTACAAGATATGGCCGGAAGGCAGCCCGCTTGAGCAGATGCGCAAGTCTTTTCATGATGCCCGTATCGCCAACGATGAAGGTGCGATGCGCGCTGCCTTTAACGGTAAAGTGCTGCGACCAAGCCAATGCCTTGAGTTTGTAAATGCGGTTATTGGAACTCACCCGCAGCTGGTGCTGCCGATTTATGAGGCGACGACAGCCTTTAACAAACAGGCCCTGGGTGGCTATATCCTTGGCGAATATGTATCGCGTGCCTTCTGGCATGAGGATAAACTCAACCCCGCCAAGGATGATGCTGTGCTTGAGGTGGTCGATGCACTTGTTAAAGATGGTGCGGATATCAACGCGCGCAATTGCGGGTTGCTCGTGCATGTAGCGCAGATGGACCGTATGGATATTGCTCGCCGTCTTGTGGCACGTGGAGCCTCTATCAAGCTGGCGCGCGATCATGCCAAAAACGTACTGCATACGGATGAAAGCGGCGGCAGTCATGAGTATCCCTATGCCGATGCCGCACGCAGGCTTAATAACTTGTTGCGCTCTTCTAAACCACGGGCGAACAAGGGTAATCCGGCACCTTAATATTTGTCGTAAATAATACGCAGGTTGCGCTTGCTTTGGCAGCGCGCCTGCGCTTTATTAAGAGCGTGAAAGCAAATTGACGTTATGTTGATTATGCGCTTCACATACCGAAACCATCTATCGCCCGGCGTGATGCCATAGAGCGATAAGAGCAGGAGTTAGTCACTATGCCCCGTCCGTATACCGAAATTTTGGCCCGTCAGCAGAATGTGCTGTGGGGCGACCGTTACGCCCGTACCATGGGTCAGGCACTGTTCACGGCAGGCCTGCACAATACGCCGGCCACTTTCCACTCTTACATCCGCAAGAACCCGTTTGAGGGCGGCTATACCATGAGTGCGGGTCAGAACATCGTGGCTGAGTGGCTCTCGCAGCAGTGGGAGTTTGCCAAAGAACACATCGAGTTCCTGCGCGAAGAAACCGTGCCCGACCCGGTCACCAAAGAGCCCAAGCGCGTGTTCACTGATGAATTCCTCGACATGGTCAAAGACAGCAAGCTCGAGTTGAGCATCGATGCCCTGCCCGAAGGCGCACTGGCGTTTCCAGATGAGCCGATTTACCGCGTCTCTGGCCCGGCCTGGCAGGCATTGTGGATTGAAACGGCAGTAACCAACTCGCTCAACTCGCAGGCCCTGCTGGCGACACTCACCTCGCGTGTAACCAATGTCACCAACGGCCAGCCGGTGGTTGAATACGGCCTGCGCCGTGCGCACTCGATTGGCGGCTTGGCTGAAAGCCGCGCGTCTTACGTGGGTGGTGCTGCTGGCAGCTCCAATGATCAGGCGGCGTTCTACTATAAAATCCCGGCCTCGGGCACCATGGCACATGCGTTTGTGATGTTCTTTGATAATGAGGAAGAATCTTTCCGCGCCTACCTCAAGGCTATGCCGCAAAACTCGGTACTGCTGATCGATACATTCGATACGCTCAAGGGTGTAAGGAATGCCATCAAGGTGGCGAAAGAGCTGAACACACCGCTCAAGGCTGTGCGACTTGATTCTGGTGATCTGGCCTATCTCTCGCGTGAAGTACGAGGCATTCTCGATGAGGCAGGTTTTGCCAAAACCCAGATCATCGGCTCGAACAACCTCGATGAGTTCAAGGTCGATCAGATCAAGAACCGCGAGAATGGTGCGATTGAACTCTGGGCTTTGGGCACACGCCTGACTACCACTGACCTTGATAATGGCCCCTCGCAGGCCTCTCTTGGCGCGGTGTATAAGCTCGCCAGCGTAGGCAAGGGGCTCGATGTGGCCAGCTTCAACCAGATCCGTGAGGATGTGCGCGCAGGTAAAATTCCGCTCGACCCCACAGTACTGGTCGAGAAGATCAAGCTGTCGGAACAGGCCGCCAAGAGCACCATTCCCGGTGAGCTGACGGTTGTGCGCATGCTGACCGAGGACGGCAAGTTTAACGGTAGTGTGCTGATGCCCTATCTCGGTGTGAGCCCGATTGACCCCACTACCGGCCGCCTCACGCGTGATGTGGTGTCGGTGCGCAAGGACGACCCGAGCCTGACCAAGGTTTTCCGTGCGGGGAGCCGCGCGTATGAACCGCTACGACCCATGTTTGCCTTTGGCCAGCTGGTGAGCCCGCCCGAGACGGTGCATGATGCCCGTGCGCGTGGTTTTGAGGAACTGGCGCGCCTCGATACCTCGCACAAGCGTCTGATTAACCCGCATAAGTATGTGGTCGGTCTGGAAGAAGGCCTTTACGAGAAGCGCCGCGCCATGATGGCGGCGTTACGGGCCTCCTAATCTTCTTGGCGTTTTATCTCCCATGGGCCAATATCCGCCCATGGGTCAGATAGATGATGCCTTCGTAACACATGTGAGCGAGCTGCTGGGGCCGTGGGGCGCCATCAGCCCGCGCCGCATGTTCGGCAGCTGGGGCCTGTACCGCGGCGCACTGATGTTCGCGTTGGTGTCGGATGATGTGCTCTACCTCAAGTGCGGCGATCACCTGCGTGAGCTGGCTAATGGCGAAGAGCTGACGCTGTTCACCTACGAGAAAAAAGAGCCGGTCAAAAAGAAGGGCGAAGAGCCCAAGACTAAAAAAGTCTCGCTCAGCTATGCCGCCATAACTGCCGAATTGCTCGAAGACAGCGATGCCCTGTGCAAATGGGCCGATGCTGCGTTTAAGGACGCGCTCTCGGGCCGCAAAGGTGCATCCAAAAACGCCCAGCCGGGCAAGCCAAGAAAGAGACCACGCTAGATGTTTGCTGCGTTAAAACCGGGTGATGCTGTTGGCGTGTTGGCGCCCTCTAATAAAATAGATAGCGTATGGCTTGAGCGCAGCCTCGATGAAATCAAGCGGGCAGGCTATGTGCCGTTTGTGCACCCGCATACGTATAACCAGTATGGCCGCTTTGCAGGGGATGATGCCCAGCGCCTCGCCGCCCTGCACGAAACTTACACAAATGCAGATGTTAAAGCCATTATCTGTGCGCGCGGTGGTTATGGTGCATTACGTATTGTAGATGGCATCGACTTCGCACTGCTCAAGAAAAACCCCAAGCCGATGATTGGCTTTAGCGATGCAACCGGTCTGCTTAACCCTATTGCTGCCCGTACCGGCCAGCCTGCGCTGCTCGGGCCCATGCTCAATGATTTTCATAAAGACCCCATGCGCTCGCCCGAAAGCTGGGAACATCTCTGGAAGCTGCTGCGGGGCGATGAGGTGCAGCCGACTGACCATCCCGCCGCCAAGCAGGCCGAGGTAATGGCTGCCGGTGAAGCGGCTGGCAAGCTGGTGGGGGGTAATATGGCCGTGCTGCAGGCGTGTTTCGATACACCTACCCAGCCCGACTATCGCGATACGATTTTGGTGCTCGAGGAAGTGGGGGAGGACCTGTACAGGTTCGACCGCATGATGTGGCAGTTTGCGCGGGCGGGCGTGTTCCGCTCGGTGCGCGGTGTCATCATGGGTGAGCTGGTCGATGTGGCGGATGTGGGCGAGCCTGCCTTCGGCCAGACAGCCAAGCAGATTGTGGCTGAGCACCTTGTACCGCTCGATGTGCCGGTTATCTGGAACTTCCCCTGCGGACATGGCATTCACCGTACCGTGCTGCCCTTAGGTGTCGTCGCCAACCTGAGCGCCAGTGAAAACGGCATCACACTGCAGCATGCGCCTCTCTTTGCCTGATATGAGAAAAGTTATAACAAAAAGCGACGCAGGCGCCCCGCAGCATATTGTAAAATTATGCGTAGGTTGTGATAGCCTTGGTGAGTTGACTGTCTGGCAAAAACAATTCCTTAAAGAAATGAAACAGGCCCATCAGCCAGCCGAGCTTATGCATATTACGCGGCATATGCCTAAACGGCGGTTGGAGGTGCTTGAGGGCGGTTCGCTTTATTGGGTCATTGGTGGACTTATCTGCGTACGCCAGCGCATTCTGGACCTGCGCCCGGTTGTGCGGGGCGGCATAACACATTGCGCTATCGTGTATGATGCAAAGCTGGTGAAAGTGCTGCCGCGCCCGCGGCGGGCTTTTCAGGGCTGGCGGTATCTCGATGCAGCCGATGTCCCGCCCGATCTTGGAAGTAAGGGCGCCGATTTTGACCCCGACTGGGATAAGGAATTATGGTCCAATTAGCAGTTTTTGCTTGGCCAAAGTACAACAGGTTAACGAGTGGTCGTGGGGGACAGATAAAGTGCTTTTGGCGAGTTGTTCGTTAACCTTTGAGATGCTAAAAACCTTCCACTGGAGATAAACAAACATGACTGCACAGCCTAAAGCCAAAGAAGAACCCGCCACCCGTATCGAGACCGACTCGATGGGCGAGGTCGCCGTTCCCGCCAATAAGTACTGGGGCGCCCAGACCCAGCGCTCGGTCCAGAACTTCAAGATCGGTGGCGAACGCATGCCGCTGCCGCTCATCCGCGCCTTTGGTATTGTCAAAAAAGCTGCTGCACTCTCCAACATGGCGCTCAATGCGCTCGATAAAAGCGTGGGCGAAGCGCTAATTACAGCTGCTGACGAAGTGATTGATGGCCGCCTGAATGACCACTTCCCGCTGGTGGTATGGCAAACCGGCTCGGGCACACAAACCAACATGAACGTGAACGAAGTGATTGCCAACCGCGCGATTGAAATTCTGGGCGGCGTCATCGGCAGCAAAAAGCCGGTGCACCCGAATGACCATGTTAACTACGGCCAGTCGAGCAACGACAGCTTCCCCACAGCCATGCATATTGCTGCCGCCGAACAGCTGCATCATGAGCTTATCCCCGCGCTTGAGCATCTCCATGCATCGCTCAGCGGCAAGAGCAAAGAGTTTGCCAAGATCATCAAGGTGGGCCGTACGCATTTGCAGGATGCTACGCCGGTAACATTGGGTCAGGAATTCTCGGGCTACGCCACGCAAATAAAGTATGCGATTGAGCGCGTTAAGGCCACACTGCCGCGCGTGCTGCAGTTGGCCCAAGGCGGCACAGCTGTAGGTACCGGCATTAACTGCAAGCCCGGTTTTGCCGAAAAGTTTGCTGCCGAAGCTGCGCGCATTACAGGCCTGGCCTTTGTAACTGCTGAAAACAAGTTCGAAGCCCTGGCCGCGCATGACGCACTGGTCGAGCTCTCGGGCGCGCTTAACACCATCGCCTGCTCACTCATGAAGATTGCCAACGACATTCGCATGCTGGGCTCTGGCCCGCGTTGCGGTATTGGCGAAATTCACTTGCCTGAGAACGAGCCGGGCAGTTCCATCATGCCGGGTAAGGTAAACCCCACACAGAGTGAGGCCATGACCATGGTGTGCGCACAGGTGATGGGCAACCACACTACGGTAAGCATCGCTGGCGCAACGGGCCACTTCGAGCTTAACGTATTCAAGCCGGTTATCATCTTCAACGTGCTGCAAAGCATTCGCCTGCTGGCTGATGCCTGCCGCAGCTTCAGCGATAACTGCGTTGTGGGTATCGAGGCGAATGAAGAGGTCATCAAGGACGCGCTCGATCGCTGCCTCATGCTGGTCACTTCGCTTAACCCGCATATCGGTTACGATAAAGCTGCCAAGGTCGCCAAAAAAGCACTGGCCGAGAACAAGACCCTCAAGGCCGCTGCTGTGGAGCTTGGCTTCCTCACGCCCGAGCAGTTTGATGAATGGGTACGCCCGCAGGACATGCTCGGGGCTGCTTAATTGTCTGCCGACCTGATCACCGAACCTCAGGCGCGGCAGCTTGTTACGGCTGATGCATTCATCGTGCGCGAGAGCCGCGGGGTGGGTGATTATATCCTCTGGCTGGTCTTTTTGGCTGGCGCGATTGCTGCTCTCTCTTACCCGTTCTGGCGCGTGTACCTGTTGCCTGAGGCTGATTTGCCCTCTGGCATGGCGGTGTTCGCTGGCTTGTTCTGTTGGTTGTTTGCGGCCCTTATGGGCGGTGAGCTCAAGGCGGTACGTCAGTCGCATAACTGGTTACTGATGCTCACTGTTAATCAGCTGAATATCCACTTCCGCTCGTTCCGTCACTGGAAGTGGCCTGTTGACGATAAAACCGTACTGCGCCTCTCGCCGCATGATGTTGAATATATCCAGCCGCGCGAAAGCCTGATTGTTGCAGAGGCTAGGGGGGCTAATCCACTTTGGAAGACTGAGCCGATGCGCAAGCGTGTAGGCTTGCTCGAAATTTTCCTGCGCGATGCACTTACGCAAGATCAGATCGATGTTATTTTGAGTGAGAACGTGCGTATGCCCACGAGCAAGGGCATACGTTCACGCAGTAGCCATAAGCCACTGCGTGTGAGTGCAGATGGCTTCGTGCTGTCGCTTGATTTTAGTGGCCGCACCAGCCCCAACTTCATGCAAACGGTAACCAAGCTGGGCGAGCGTTACCGTATACGCCCCATAGGCGAGGTTGAGGCAGCAGCACCCATGCTGGACAGTAAGCCAGAGCTGACGCCCGAGCGTGTACGTACGATAGAAAGCCTGGCGGCCAGCGGCGATAAAATTGGTGCTATACAAATGCTGCGGCAATACACCAGCCTCTCGCTTAAAGAGAGCAAAGATGTAATTGAAAACGGGGTTGAGCGCACGCTCGGCTCCCGTATTCGGAGGAGCTGATGGCCCTGCGCCTAATAACAGAATCGGTAGCGCGCCGCGAATGGGCTGGCGACATGATGGTGGTGCGCGAAGACCGCAACCTGAAGAGCGATATCGCACTGTTTTGCAGCTATACCACTATTGCCCTTTTGGTACTGCTGCCGCTCTGGCGGCCAGATGTGCCGGTGATACGCGATATCTCCTACGCCTATGCTGTGTTCGCGGCAGTGCTGTTGTTTGCCTATTCCTATTATATATCGTCCGATCTCAAGTCGGCTCGCGCGCCTGCCAGCTGGTTATTGGCGGCCTCGCGTGACCGTATGTGGGTGCAGTTCCGCTCGTATAAACATTACCAATGGCCACGGACTGACCCCACGGTGTTTGCCCTCGAGCGCAGTGACATCGATAGCATTTTCGGGGTAAAAATCCCCCGCAACAGCGAGCCGCAAATGGCGATCAAGCTGAATGATAAAATTCCGCATGAGATGATCGATATCCTGATGGATGAAAATACCCGCCTCGAGGGCAACGGCTTTTTACGAGGCCGCCATAACCACGAGCCGGTACGTATTGAAAAAGATGAGCGCACCTTGCGTCTCATGTTCAAAACCAATCTTCCAACACTCGCCTTTGCGCTCGATAAGCTGCGGCTGAATTATGATATCGACCCCCCGCGCTCCATTCCTGAGCCTGAGGCCTATTTACTGCCCAACGAAATGCCGCTGACGGATGCTGTCATGGCTGAGGCGCATGCGCTGGTGGCGCAGGGTAAAAAGCTCGAGGCCATCCGTTACCTCACGCGGCGTACCGGTATAAGTCTGCGTGACTGCAAGGCGATTATCGATGATCTCGAGCAGGGCCAGTATGCGAGCCAACAGGGCCAACAGGGCGCACCCGAATGAAAAAGCTGGAGAAGCGCTCGTTCCGCCTTGCGGGCCATGCCACTTCCATCGCGCTAGAGCCCGAGTTCTGGCTGGCGTTTGAAGCACTGGCAAAGGCAAAAAAGCAAAGCCTGCCAGATTTGATCGCCACACTAGACGCACAGCGCACACGCAATCTGGCTAGTGAAATCAGGGTTTATGTGCTGGCGCAGTTGCAGGGCGCAGCCTGAGTTTTGCCAGCAGGCGGTTAAATGTATCCGCTACTTTAACTTTCCGCGCCCTGCTTTGATAAGCCTCAAGAGCTACAATCTGCTCATGACTACGTTCGCGCGGCTCGGCCAGTTCTTTGAATACCAGATGCGGCGGTGGTATTTGCGTACGTTTTATACTGCATGAACTTATAACTACCACCAGCCTGTTTAACTGGCTGCAGGCTGTCGATCAAGCCAGCTGGTAGAGTGAGAATGCTCGTGTCATCTGATATTTCGTTACGCGGCAGGGCATCCTGCGGGCCATACCCGAAATGGCCTGTGGGCTGAAGGTCTGGGCATGCGGGTCGATAAGCATGAGGCAGCCTAATAAATTCGGCCTTGCCAAGGCAATGCCTATTGAGGGGTGCTGCCTAAAAGCTGGCGGCGTTTACGTGCTAAAAAGGCCAACGCCAGCCGCTCTTTCACTGTTAAGGTTTCGCGCGGAGCATAGGTAACGCAGGTTTTGTCGTCCGCCAGTCTGGCGTTAACCGGTGGTTCAGCACGGCGCTGCTCCAGGTTCCAGTTCAGGCGCTTGCTTACATCACGCGCTTCCTTCTCACCGGGCAGGTTATAATAGGCGTCATCCGCCTGTTGGCTTAGGCGGCGGCTTTCTTCGCCGGTTAAGTAGCGTTCGCCACTCAGCTTCAAGTGCTGGCGGCGGAGTACGGCATAAATATGGTCGGGATCGCCACCATCGCTAAAGCCTTCAATCAGCTGGATGACATGCTGCACTTCATGGCACAGGCTGCTGAGGGTTTTGTTAGGTGGATCATCAATAGCAGGCTGTAGCTTGATAAGCTGGCTATTAAGAACTGAGTCTTCGCCCCGCTGTCGTCGCCAATACAGCTCGAAGGGTATTGCTGCAACTTCTGGGTAGTGCTTGTACAGCTCATCATGCTGGAGAATATGGCCTAATAGGCCGTTACGGCACTGGCCGATAACCCGTTTGCCTTTTGCGTTGAACAGGCCGGTCAGGCTGGCGGCAGCATCTGAAAACTCAAAACGCAGCAAGCCATCAGCCGGGCTGATATAGCTGTGGTCAGAGATGAAGTTATGCGCGTTGATGCCACCAAACATGGTGGCAAGTTATCAGGCTGATTATCTTAAAGGCAAGGCTTAGCCGAGCATAGCGCGAAGTATTTTGGTTTTACTTTCTTGCGGCTTGAGCAGCCCCTTCTTGCGCAGCTCTGCCAGTTTCTTGCGGCGTGTTCTGCCTGAGGGGTGTGTTGCGATGGGGCCAAAATTTTCTACAGCCTCCAGCCAGCGCAGGGCACGTTCAAAGTTATTCTCTTTAATACCGGACTCATCGGGCAGAGGCGGGGCAAATTTACCCACGAGCCTCCCTTGCTTAACACCGCGGCTATGTAGTGCAAAGGCGCGCGCAACAGGCACAGGTGTGCCCATGGCTATTGCAGCAAAGCGGTCGTTAATCAGCTCATTCTGCCGTGAGTTCGATTTATGAGCCATATGCATCAGGATCGGGGTTAAAACAGCTGCACCCGCAATCACGGGTGTAAGGGGAATTGTGCCAACAGCCACGCCCGCAACCATGGCCTAGCGTAGCGTGCGGCCTGAAAACAGCATCATTGCGTTTGTTGCATCGAGCTTCTGGTCATCATGCGATATGTGGCCAACTTCATGAGCCAGAAACGCAGTGAAGGCCAACTTGTCGTATTCGCGTTCGAGCGCAGTTGTAAAACCGACATATGCCGTCGTGTAGCCGACGTTAGCAGTTGCTTGGGCGAGTGTGTTCGGTGCCTCGAGCCGTATAACATCGGGCAGACGGATGCCAGCCAGCTCTGCAAAATGGGTAACTGCGCGTTTTGCATGTTCGGGCACATCACGGCACTGGTCGTGCCTGTCTGTTGGCTCGTTGTATCTTGTAAATATCTTTCTGTTTACTCTCACCATGGTATAGGCAATAGCCGTTCCTATGAACAAAGCTGTATTTGCAGCTGCATAAGGGGCGATGAGGGTGGCCATCAGGCCCAAGCCCAGGGCATTTATACCAAACATGGCTAAGCGCCGCGCTTTATCAGCTGCGGTTAAAACATTTAAAGGGCTGTCTGGTTTTGCAACCGCATCATCCATGCCGCAAAGCTACAGGTAATGAGCGGTTAATGTCAAAAAGAGCTTATGGTTAAAGCGGTTACGGTTTACGGAAAAACGCTTCGGCAGCATCTTTGTGGCTGCCGCGTTTTAAGATTTCGGCCTCGGCACGGGTAATCTCTTCGCGCAATTCGCCGATATAATCGTTCAGCTCGTTAACGCCCAGAACCGACAGATCCCGGGGTTTTGGCTTCTTTTTTGGCTCCAGTTCGTCCCAATCCATCTTATAGCTCCATAGAATCAATAGCTTAAGGTTTAGGTTGTCATCCGGCCTGCTCTTGGCTATATCACATTTAGTCATCCGCCATAAGGATGGCCCTCCCGTCAATCTGTTTTACGTGAGGTCTCGCCGCAATCGCGGCGGGAGACCATGAGATTTGTTTTGTCTTAAGGAGACAAGTTATGACCACGCTGCTGATGCCCAAGGCCACCGCTGTATGGCTGGTTGAGAATACCACACTCACCTTCGACCAGATTTCGACCTTCACCGGCCTGCACAAGCTCGAAGTAAAGGGCATCGCCGATGGCGATGTGGCTGCTGGTGTTCTGGGCCTCAGCCCCATTCAGAGCGGTCAGCTTACAGCTGAAGAAATCAAGCGCTGCGAAGCGGACGAAAGCGCAACCCTGCAGATCATCGTGCGCGATCTGCCCGAAGTGCAGGTGCGTGCCAAGGGGCCGCGCTACACGCCAATGACCAAGCGTGTTGAAAAGCCGGATGCTATTGCCTGGATCATCAAGAACTACCCCGGCATGTCGGACGCAGCTATTGGTCGTCTGCTGGCCACCACCAAGGATACCATCAAGAGCATTCGCGATCGTACGCACTGGAACATTGCCAACATCAAGCCCAACAATCCGGTGCTGATGGGTCTGTGCAGCCAGCGCGATATGGAGCTTGAAGTCAGCAAGATCCGTAAGTCGAAGCAGAATCCGGTCATCGGTGAAGAGGGCGAAGGCGAAGTGGTTGAAGGCGAAGAAGCCGAAGCCGGCACCGGCGCCAACCCGTTCGCTGCTGCTCTGGCCGCTTACGCTACCGCCGCGCAGAAGAAGGTTTATAATGAACCGACGGTTGAGAGCGTATTTGGCGACAAGAAAACAGCCGAAGAAGAGTAAAGCCATGACGCCCGAACAGCAGCAAATCGTTTTCTATGGTATTGAAGCCGTGGTTATGTTGTTCGGGCTTTATGCTCTCTATGAATGGGGTTTGCACCTCATTGTCCGCCTGAAGGCGGCGACCATCACACACAGCAAGGCGCAGACATTCTTCAGCATACCAGCCATGCTGCTGTCGTTTGTGCCTTTTGCCATTCTCATGATTTTCATGCGTGCTCAGGCTGATGATGCTGCCAAGCTGTTTGACGTGGCCGAGGCTGGTACCATCTTTCTGATGTTCGGCCTCATGTTCTCGGGCTTCATCATTCAGGGAATTGCGATTGGCATTTTCTGGTACTCTACGCGCGCGTACAAGAAGTAGGACTATTCGGAAGCCTCTCATTCGGCTTGCGCTGGAATGTAAATTTAAATCACACAAACGAAAACGACGGGCCCGCAAAGGGGTCCGTCGCTTCAGTGCCTCTGACGGTGAAGGCCAATCAGGCCTGCCGTTTGTCGAGACAGTTAGACCCGAGAGTTAACCCGAATCTACCCGACCCGTTTGAGGCGGATCGGAGCCCCCGACGATGAGGCGCAATCGTGTGATCTCGTCCTTAATTCGTAATTTGTCCTGCTTCAGACGAACAATTTTCTGTTCGTTATGCCAGGAGCGACTTTCCTCATTCCCGAGGGCCTGCTCTAAACTGGCATGACGGGCTTCCAGAGACTCAATGCGTTGTGCAACTGCCATTACATCCACTCCTTTTCACTTCTACGGTTTCATTGCCCGCGGCGGTGATCAGGGCCCGGTCGGTGGCTCCTTCGATAAGGACCGGCGCTCTACGCTGCTTGGTACAGATGATTATTTATCTTTTCAGATTGCGGTTTCAATCGGGTTAAAAAATCCGTCTATTTGATAAAATGCACGGCATATCAATAGATGGATTAACCATGAAGTTATCCACAGGACTAACACCATAGATAGATGATGCAGCTACGGAAGTTGCGCTAATACGCAAGCCAATTGCCGAGTAAAAACCGTTGTGCGTCTTAACGAAAAAAGTTGCGCAAACAGCAAATAATATCGAGCTAACTAAGCGTTATGGCGCGTCATTACTCTGCGCCATGAGGTTAGGCAATTCACGCAAAAACGTATCGCGCGTGTAAGGGCCAGCTGCTTGCTGGGTCCCTGCTGGAGGGAACATGAGTTTGGTGAAGATAATTTGCTGTGTGCCGCGCTGTGCCCAACCCACAAACCAGCCTTGCTGCGCGCCTTGCTCAGTAGTGCCGCTGCCGGTTTTACCCAGCACCTGCCAGTCGCCAGCCATAAAGCGTGGCATGCTGGCGATGGTCATGTCATACGCTGTATCCGTAACGCGTAGCTCACGGCTGAGCAGTTTATGGATGAAGCCCGCCTGCTCGCGCGCGCAGATGGTGAGCGACGTAAACAACCAGGCATTCAGCAGGCCATCGTTTGTGCCTTTGGTGCCTGTTACATCCTTATTGCCGTAGTCAAAGCGCGTTATATAGTCCTGAAACTTCATTGCACCCAGCTGTTCGGTAATACGGCGCGAAAACCAGATGATCGAGTCCTTCAGCCAGATGGTGGCATCAGCCTCTTGCTGTTCGCGCTGGGTGATGGGGCCGTACTTGAGGGTGGGTGGCCAGCGTGGTGTATGCGCATCCTGCAGAATGCCCGCATCGAACCCCATCAGCGCGAGGGGTATTTTAAAGGTCGAGGCGGGCGGGTGGCGCGTTGTGCAATCGCCGCTTTCATGCAGCACTGCGGCTTGTGGGTAGCTCATCACCAGCATGCAGCCTTCATTTGCCTGTGCCGCAAAGGGCAGCAGACTCATGAGTGCAGCAAGATAAGCTTTATGCATTATTGACCAAGGCAAATGCCTAGCGCTTCGGCGGTATGCACCATCGAGCTGGCAGGCTCAATCGCGTGGTAGGTGGCAATCGCTTCAGCAATGGGCACGTCAATCACAGCGCGGTCGTTCCACGCCACCATGCGGCTGAACTTGCCGCTGGCAATCAGGTCAACCGCATGTACGCCAAAGGCCTGTGCAATCAGGCGGTCGGTGGCCGAGGGCTGACAGCCACGCTGTACATGCCCAAGCACGGTGACGCGCGTTTCAGCGCCAGTCTTATCGGCAATCAGGGTGGCCACATATTCGCCAATGCCGCCATAGCGGCGCTCGCCCTGTGACAGCGCCTTCTTCACATCGCCGCCTTCAAGCGTCTTAACCGCCTCTGACACAACCACCAGCGCGAAGTTGCGCCCGCTCTGGCGTACCGCTTCAATCTTTTTGGCTACAGCCTCAATGCTCCATGGCAGCTCAGGCACCAGAATGACATCGGCACCACCTGCAATACCTGACTCAAGCGCAATATGGCCGGCATCACGTCCCATCACCTCAAGCACCATCACGCGCGCATGGCTGGCGGCGGTTGGCTGTAGGCGGTCGAGTGCTTCAGTCGCTACCGCCACGGCGGTATGGAAGCCGATGGAGAATTCGGTTTTAGCCACATCGTTATCGATGGTCTTGGGAATACCGACAAAGGGGAAGTCGCCCTGCGCCAGCAGCTTGGTCATGATACCGAACGAGCCATCGCCGCCAATGCCGATGAGGGCATCAAGACCCAGCATCTTGATACCTTCAATAATATCCGGACTACGGTCGCGAATGGTGCCATCGGGCATAAGGTAAGCAAACGGGTTGCCCTTGTTGGTGGTGCCTAAAATGGTGCCGCCCTGACGCATCATGGTGGGGGTGACATCGGCCAGATCCAGCTTGGTGGCGCGCACGGGGCGCTCGAACAGGCCGTTGGTGCCGTCATGAATGCCGTAAACTTCCCAGCCATAGGTCATGCGGGCTCTGTGCACCACGCCGCGGATGGCTGCGTTCAGACCGGCGCAGTCGCCGCCCGAAGTCAAAATGCCGAGTTTCTTTATTGCGTTAGCCATTTCAATCCACCCCAAAGATTAATATTTGTAACCACCATAATGAAACCCGAGAAAAGCGCCAGCGTTTGTGTTATAAAAGCGGCCTGAAAAGTTAACAGCGGACCCTAATAATGAGCAGCGACTCCGTCGGCCAGACCCAAATGCAGCATAAGCTTGCTGAATTGCAGAGCGAGCACCGCGACCTCGATGATGTGATCGCGCGCCTTGGCGAGCGTGTGCCGGTCGACCAGCTGCAGCTGCAGCGTCTTAAAAAGCGCAAGCTGGCCCTGAAGGACGAAATCCTGCGGCTTGAGAACATGCTGCTGCCGGATATCATTGCCTGAGCTTTTCATCTCATAAATTAAGTTCTGCAGAGTTGCTTTAGCTGCTTGGCTTTGGCTAGTCTGCTGCGCATGACGCCGTTTGAAAAAGCCACTCAGGTTATTGCGACCCTCAGGCCGCATCAGGTCTGGAACCATATCGCCAAGAGCGAGAAACAATATCTTTTGATCGGTGAGATAGATCATGGTGATTGCCGTATCGCCAAAGCAGTCACGCGTGCCCTTCCGGCTTTGGGCAAGGGCGGTTTCGCCCACATCGGGCTTGAGCGCGAGGCTGACCTGATGGGTAATGCCTATCGGGCTTTTCATGCTGCTGCAAAAGAGCAGAAGAGCAAAACCGGGCAGGGAGAGTTGCTCGACTTTTTATGCGATACTGAAAACCCACATGTTGGCGGCGATGAAGACAGATTTCTGGATGCTGCCATAGCAGACGTTAGATTACACACAGCTATCCGTGCTGCAGGTATGACGCCACATTTCATCCGTTATCTCATAGAGCCAGAGGATTATATCAATTTGCATTACTCACCTTCTAAGGCGCTTGAGTATAACAGTCTGTTGGATTATCGGGACGAATTTGGGCGCCTGCCCCGCGGGACCACAGCCAGGCAGCGGCAGATTATAGCGGTGATTGATGATCGGCTTGATGCCAGAAATCTACAGGCCGATGGCAAGCGCATGCGCCTGATGCGCAAGGCGGCTGGTAGGCAGCGGGCGGTTATATATTATGGTGCTGGCCATTTCCATCGCAGCAAGACCGAGGGTATGGATAAGCATCTGCCAGCCAATAGCGCTGTCTATGTGCAGGTGGGCGAGAGTGAGCTGATCAAAAGCGATCTGCGCAGCAGCTTCAGGTGGCACCGCGGCAGCGTACCTGATTTTGTCGTGACCACAGATACTAAACAGGCTTGGGTACTACCACCTGCGATCAAGAACGGATTATGGCATGCCTGAGTGGACACCGCCTGCTACACTAGCAACCATCGCACCCGGCGAGATGTGGCAACGCCTCGCCGCCTCGCCCAAGCAATATCTGCTGATTGGCGAGAGCGATCACCGTATCTGGCAAATCGGTGCGTCGGTTATGGGTGCTTTGCCTGTATTGGCACAGGGCGGTTTTGCCCATCTTGGGCTTGAGTGGTCACGCAAAACCCTGCAGCCCGCTATTGATGCCTTCATACGGGCTGATATCCGCGAGCGCAGCTGCGGGGCCGACCTGCGGGCGCTGCAAATCGTATTCGATATCTTCCCCAGTGCGGCCGCGCGCGCTAATCCGGCACTCCGCGATAAGTTCAACCAGCTCAACAAGGCACTGGCTTATACCGCGCGCAATCAGCACATGCAGCTCCATGCGCTTGATCAGTTGCCCAGCTTTGGCGATTTCATTTCTGGCGAGCCTGTTGCCCGGCAAGAAGCGTATATGCGCCAGCTGGTAGCGCTCTCAACCAGCGGCGCTGTGCCAAACCTGTTGCCGCCCGAAGAGCTGCCATTATTCAGGCAATATGTGCGCCGCTTCTTTGATGTGAATATGGCCAGTGATAAAGGCCGTGCGGCCTCCATTATTGCAGCTGCAGGCCAGCAGCGGGCGATGGTGTTTTACGGCAGTGCTCATTTCAGGGGTGAGGGACAAAACGGGATTGATGCTCATCTGCCTGCACAGCAACAAGCTTATGTGCTGATCGGGCAGTGCGAGACGCTGGCAGAAAACTTTCCGCATACTGAGCCGCGCCGCGCGCCTGATTTTGTGCTGGATACGGCGAACAGGCGGGCGTTTGTAATGCCGGCTGCAGCAGTACATGGGCTGGCATGATAGGACGGGTTATCATCAAACGGATTGCACCAGCGGATATCTGGCAGTTTATTGCCCAGAGCCAGAAAAAGTATGTGCTGATTGGTGATGGCGACCATAGCGATGTAGCCGTGAAAGAGAATGTAGTTGCAGCGCTACCGATTTTAAGTGAGGGCGGCATCAGGCACCTTGGGCTTGAGCAGGATAGCCAGCGTGAGCAGGGCCCGGTCGATGCCTTCCAGTTTGCTTCTGCCCGCGCGCGTAAGAGCGGGCGCGATGTCGAGGCGCTCCTTAGACATATTACTAGTGCGGGCCAGAAATGCTTGATCCGGGATGAGGATAAGCTGCTGGCCGATCATGTGGCGAGCTACCAGCTCTATACGCTTGCGCGCGAAAAAGCAGTGCGTGTTCACTGCATGAATAACATACTGGGCATCACAGAGTTCTTCCGGGCTATTCATGAGCCAGAGGCCGAGAAGTTCGGCCGTTTTGGCGAATATGCTATGCATCATCTCAAGGCGCCTCCGCGTATCACACATACCAATCTGCTTAAGCTTGATGCGCTCATGGGCCTTTATCAAACTGACTATAATTTCAGCCTTGATCGCCAGCGCGCCAATAACCTCAAGCGCCTGTCAGGTAAAAGCCGTGCTGCACTTGTATTTGGCGCCCGGCATTTTGGCCGGCATGACGGCACCAGTATCGAGGCGCATCTGCCGCCTGCCTCAAGTGCTTTTGTCTATGTGGCGTCAGCCGCGCGGGTGGCTGAGCGCCTTGCCGAAGCCAAGGGGCCGCAAGCGCTCAAACTGCCTGATTTTGCGATAGAAACTGATACGGGCCGTGGTCTGGTGCTTTTATCTGCGCGCAGCAACGGGCTGGTTTAACAAACCAGAAGCTTTCCGTTTGGAATCGTTGGGCATTTTGAACAAAACCTGTTAAGCCCATTGTAATACTTGGGCTAAATGCAACCTTATGTTTTACAATTCGTAACTACCCAAATGGTAATCTGATGTTTGAGTAAGGATCGAATGATCTACTCGGAACGGAAAGATCATGCAGAAAACAACATCTAACAAACGCGGTTTTTCGCTGATTGAAGCCTCCATCGTCCTGGGCGTGGTTGGCCTTGTGATTGGCGGTGTGTGGGTGGCCTCTGCTTCCGTACGCACCAATATGAAAGTCTCTGCTGCACAGGACGATATCCTGCAGGTAGTGCAGAACGTGCGCGGCCTCTACGCCAGCGGCCATATTGCCAATGATGGCGAAGAGGTATTTGCCATGTTCGTGAATATGGGCGTCTTCCCCTCTGGCATGATGAGTGGTGCTGGTTATGCCAATCGCTGGGGCGGTGCTGTGGCTATCGAGGTTGCTGATGACCAGCTCGACCTCGGGTTTACCAATGTTTCCAAAGAAGCTTGCGTCAGGCTGGCTGTAAACATGTCGGGCAGCGATGAGAACGACGGGCTTTCGCGCACTACCATCAATGGCACCGAGTATACAGATACAGTATCACTGGCCTCCGCCGGTACATCCTGCTCGGGCGCTGTGAATGTTATTACATGGACCTACGGCCTGAATGGCGAGAAGCTGCAGTTTGCCGAGCTTGAACCGGCCATCAGTCTCGCCCCGCCGCCGGATGAAGATTTCAACACGATTGACCTCTACAACCCGCCAGTCGACTAGACAGGGTAGATATGAAAGAACAGCACGGCCCCGCAACGGGCCGTGTTTTTTTGTGTGAATGTATGAGCGAGTGGTGGGCGCGACAGGACCAGCTGCGCTAGCGCAGCGAAACAATATGCATTTCCAAAGATGTGGTGGGCGCGACAGGGCCAGCTGCGCTAGCGCAGCGAAACAATATGCATTTCCAAAGATGTGGTGGGCGCGACAGGGCCAGCTGCGCTAGCGCAGCGAAACAATATGCATTTCCAAAGATGTGGTGGGCGCG
>JBEIQE010000058.1:0-1355 GCA_040376705.1 Micavibrio sp. | reverse complement strand
CGTAAAAATGCCGATAAAAAAGGGCTGCAAAAAACGGCAACACCCGCTAACTTGCAGGCATGAAACCGAGCGGCACCTTCAAAACCTTCCTCAGCTGGGCCGCATGGCCGGGCCTGCTCACCCTTTGCACACTCATTACCGCATATGGCTTTGGCATTGGCTATCCAGTGGTGTTCTTCAACATCGCTTATGCGTTTCTGGCCATCAGCCTCTATTACCTTGAGCAGACCATGCCGCATGAGCGCGTATGGAACGAGAATGACGGCCAGACCTTTGCCAACCTGGCGCATACGCTCCTCAATAAAGGCAGCGTGCAGCTACTGGTGGTGTTTAGTGCTGCGATTGGCTTGGCTGATTATATTACGCCAGCCTCAGCCCCCGGCTACAGCATATGGCCGCGTGAGTGGCCCATTGCCCTGCAGGCGGTGCTTGGCATTTATGTCGCCGAATTCGGCCTTTATTGGGTGCACAGGCTGAACCACGAAATACCGCTACTATGGCGCTTTCATGCCGTGCACCACAGCGTAACCCGCCTTTGGATTATCAACACCGGCCGCTTCCACTTTGTCGATTCGCTCATGAGCATCATCATCGGCATTGCTATTCTGGTGGCGCTGGGTGCACCGATGGAAGTGCTGGTATGGCTCTCGGCCATTACAGCGTTTATTGGCATGCTCACGCACTGTAACGTCGAGATGCGTTTTGGCTGGCTCTCATATATCTTCAACACGCCCGGCCTGCACCGCTGGCACCACAGCAAAATTGTGGCTGAGGGTAATACTAACTACGGCGAGAACATCATGCTGTGGGACCAGCTATTCGGCACGTTCTTCAACCCGCACCGCACGCCGCCGGTTGATATCGGTATAAGCGATCCCATGCCTGCAGGCTTTGGCCAGCAGCTGGCATATCCGTTCAAGCGCCGTTCTGCCTCATGAATTTGCGTCTGTATTCCATGCAGGCTGCCATCGCATTAGCTGCGCTTATAGCTATGGCGCTGGCCTATACAGGCATTATCCATCCAGCGTTTTTTCTCGATGATGCGTATATTACTGGCCGCAATGCACTGCTCTTGATTAGCGGCATCAGCCTTGACCCACTATATGGCATACCCTCTATCAGCGGCTCGACCAGCACCATCCACCTGCTGCTGGTTGCAGCTTTCTCAAACATCATGGCGACAGAGCCTGCTTTGCTTTGCGCCGCGATATTCGGGTGCTGGGTTTATGCCTCAGCCGCTTGGGCGGCAACGCAACACCTGAGCCTCGGTAAAGCTGCGTCCTATGCTCTGGCGATGTTTTTACTGGTTGGCATCATGCCGCTGCACCTGCTTAACGGGCTCGAGACCGGGCTCG
>JBEIQE010000032.1:0-5592 GCA_040376705.1 Micavibrio sp. | reverse complement strand
GTTGATACGCCTGAAGGTGCCGCAGTCAAGCGCCTGCAGGGTGGCGATCTCATCGCCCAGTCTGGCAGCCGTAACAACATCATCGACCTGACGGTTCGCAGCAAGGACCCGCAGGTAGCCGCCGATTTCGCTAATCTGCTGATGGAAAGCTTCATTCGCCGTCAGGCCGAAATCTACAACAAGCCGCAAACCAGCTTCCTGCAGCAGCAGATTGATGAAGCAGGGCAGAAGCTTGCCGCTTCGCAGGCTGCCCTGCAGGCGTTCAAGGCGTCATCCGGCATCTCGAATCTTGATGAAGAGATGAACCAGCTAATGCGCCAGAAGACGGATCTGTCAAACATCGCCTATGAGGCAGTTACCCGTGCGCAGACCGAGCTGGCTGCCCTTGAGGCCAAGCAGGCCGAGATGCGCGCTACTTACCGTGCCAACAGCCCAGCAGTACGCGTTCTGCAGCAGAGCATCGCCGCCGCCCGCAGCGAGCTGGAGCAGCGTCAGGCTGATCTGAATTCCATGGGTCAGGAGGGGACATCGCTCTCATCCAAGCTGCGCATGATCGATGAGCGTCTGTCATACCTGGAGCAGAACCGTGCTGCCTACAGCGAGCTTGACCAGCGCGTTAAAACCGATGAGACCAATTACAAGTTCTATCAGCAGCGCGGCGAAGAGGCCCGTGCCAATGATATCCTCAACCAGCAGAGCATTACCCGCATTTCGGTTATCGATACGCCGGTTGTGCCCATGCAGCCTGCTAACCGTCAGCGCAAGCTGCTGATGATTGCCATTCTCATGACTGCCGGTTTGCTGGCGCTGTCTGTGGCTGTGCTGTTCGAAATTCTGGACGACCGTGTACGTACACCGGCCCAGTTGTCTTCCCGCCTGCGCCTGCCGGTGCTGGCAACGCTTAGCCTGAAGGGTGCGTAACATGATCGCCGAAACACCGCGCAAGACCACCCAGCTCACCCCTGTTACAGGAAGCGCTACCCTGGGCCGTCTCAACGAGTTCTCCCCCGCCATTCTGAATGGCGAGATCAAGCTGCGCCATTCGCCAGTCGAGATGGCCAGCCTCTTGGGCTCAATCCAGCATGCGCTATCCGAACGTATCTGCCCTATCGTGCAGTTTGTCAGTGCCTATAAGGGCGAAGGCAGCGGCGGTATTGCTTTTGAAGTCGCGCTTACAGCTGCCCGCCAGAGTGGCAAGCGCACTTTGTTCCTTAACCTGAACACTACGCCTGAGGCTACATACAGTGCCCTCTCGCAGCGTATTCAGGTATCGCTTGAGGCCTTCTTCCAGACTGATAACCCGCAGGCTTCGCCGCTGGTGGCTCTGCAGGGTATTCCGCTGTTCTATGCTGAGCTGAGCACTGCCGAAGCCGGCAAGCTGGCTGCGGTTAACACCAGTTTCATCCGCACGCTGTTCAACGATCTGCGCGAACATTTCGATCTCATCGTTCTGGCCTCTGAAGCCGGCATGGCTGAAGCCTCGGCTACCGTGCTGGGCGGTCTGTCGGATGGTATTGTGCTGGTGGTTGAGGCCGAGCGCACCCGCGCACCGGTGCTGGATGAGCTCAAGCAGCAGGTTGAAACTGCAGGTGGGCGTCTGGTTGGTGCCGTGCTCAATAAGCGTCGCTTCTATATCCCGCGCTGGGCTTACAGCCTGTTCTTTGGCCGCCGCTAACTAAGCGTGCTGCATAATAAAAAGCCCGGGCTGATCTTCATCAACCCGGGCTTTTTCATGTCTGGAGCTAATTACTCAACCGGCTGGCCATTGGCCTTCACGGTTACAGGAATGTTGTTACGCGTTGCCTTTGAGTACGGGCAGATATCATGATGAGCAGTCTTGGCCAGCTCAGCTGCAACAGCCTGATCAACGCCAGTCAGTACGGCATCGAGCACAACAGCAATCGAGAAGCCGTCATCACCCTTAACAAGGCTCACTTCGGAGTTGATCTTTACTTCGCCAACTTCAACACCTTTGGCGCGGGCCGCCGCAGCAACAGCACCGCCAAAGCAGGCCGCATAACCAAGCGCAAACAGCTGCTCGGGGTTGGTGCCGGGCTTGCCGCTACCGGGCATGGAGAAATCGAGGTTAAGTGTACCGTCTTCCGTAACGGCTTTGCCCTGACGGCCACCTGTGGCGCTGGCTTTGGTGGTAAAAAGTGTGCTTGTGGTCATATCTCTCTCCTTGGTGTGTAGCGTAACCTAGATGATGCGGGCAGATATTCAAGAGCCACAGTTATTCCGGCAGCGGGATGAATTCGTGCTCATCGCCCACCACTTTGGCAAAACGGCGGTTTTTCCAGTCATCCTTGGCTTGTTCCAGCCGCTCTTTGCTTGATGATACGAAGTTCCAGTAGATGAAACGCGGCGCATCCATGGTGGCACCACCGAGGACCATCAGGCATAGATCATCAATCGCGGTTATCACCACCTCTTGCCCACGCTTGAGCACCAGCATCTGCATTGGCTCATAGGTTATGTCTTCAATACGCATGCGGCCGGTCACGGCATAGAGCGCGCGCTCTTCGGTTACGGCAGGCAGCCTGAACTGCGCGCCAGCGGCAAGACGCATATCAAGATAAAGCGTTTCCCACTCGGCTGTAACCGGCGATACATGCCCTTCAAAGTTACCGATGATCACACGGCCCGTTACGCCCGTATCGCTAAATACAGGCAGACTGCCTTTGCCTGTATGCTCAAAGGCTGGAGCGTTGTTTTCAGTTGTTAAAGGCTGGGCTAACCAGCTTTGTATGCCATAGATACGTGATCCTGTGCGGCGCACTTCAGCGCCTGTACGCTCCGAGTGCACAATACCGCTACCCGCCAGCATGAGGTTGATATCGCCGGGTGCAATTGTCTGGAAGCTACCGATTGAATCGCGATGGTCAATCTGCCCATCAATCAGATAGGTCACGGTGGAAAGGCCGATATGCGGGTGCGGGCGCACATCAATTCCCTGGCCGGCGAGGAATTCGCCCGGGCCCATCTGATCCCAGAAGATGAAGGGCCCCACCATACGGCGGTCACGAAACGGCAGTGCGCGGCGCACTTCAAACCCGCCGATATCACTACTGCGGGGAATGATGGTCATTTCAATACTGCTCATGTGGTTCCCTTCTTTATAAGCGCATCAATATGCTCGGTGCAGCGTTTGGGGTCAAATCTGTTGGCGCAGAAAGCGGCAATATGGTCGATGAACAGCCGCAAGCGGGTGGAGAGATAGCGGTTAGGCGAGAACATGGCGTAAAGGCTGCGCTCGGGGGCGGTTTTATAATCAGCCAGTATGATTTTAAGTCCGCCATTCTCAATTTCATCCTGCACAAAAAACATGGGCGAAATGATAATCCCAAGGCCGCGCTTGGCCATAGCTACCATCATCTCGGCTGTATCGCATTTGAAGTTGGCCTTAAGCGGGATCACACGCTCATGACCATCTGCATCAGTATAGCGCCATTCATGCGCACCGCGGTTACGCGTATAGGCCAGTACATTATGCTGCGCGAGGTCATCTGGTGTTTTAGGCATGCCGTATTTCTTGAGATACGCCGGGCTGGCGCATACATAGAAAGGGCAGGGCACCAGCTGCCGGGCGATGAGCGATGAGTCCTTAAGCGCACCTATGCGCAGAATCAGGTCAAACCCCTCTTCGGTCATGTCCACCAGCCGGTCATCGAACTGCACATCCAGCTGTACTTCGGGGTAGCGCTCGGCAAACTCGGCAATCGGCGTGGTGAGAAACAGCGTGCCGAAAGTATAGGGTACGCTAATGCGCAGGGTGCCGCGCGGCGTGGCCTTCAGCTCATTCATCTGCTCGGTGGCTTCGCGGATATCCTCCAGCGCATGGCTGGCGCGGCCAAAGAACAACGCGCCCTCTTCAGTGACCGAGACCTTGCGCGTGGTGCGGTTGAGCAGCTTGACCTTCAGGTCCTGCTCGAGGTTCTGGATCTGCTTCGAGACCGCCGAGCTGGTAATGCCCAGCTCGCGCGCGGCCTTGGCAAAACTCTCCTGCTTCACCACTTCGATGAAAATGCCGATGCGAGAAAGATTATCCATATCAAGGCCTTGGATTTATTATCAACTTAATGGAATGAGTATAAGTAAAAACAAGCAGATTATCAATACAGCCAGCAAAGCCTAATTTGGGTTCAGGAAATAACTCCCGAACACACAAGGAAAAGCATCATGAAACTCCTCCACATCGACTCCAGCATCATGGGCGACAACTCGGTTAGCCGTGGCCTTGGCCAGCAGGCGGTTGAACAGCTGAAGAGCGCCACCCCGAGTCTTGAGGTAACCTATTACGATCTCGCCGCCAATCCAGTGCCACACCTCGATAGCGGCCTGTTTGCAGCTCAGGGCTTGCCCGTCGATCAGCGTACGCCTGAGCAGCAGGCCAATGTCGCCTTGAGCGAGAAAATTCTGGCTGACTTTTTGGCGGCTGATGTTTTGGTGATTGGCGCACCTATGTATAACTTCGGCCTGCCGAGCCAGCTCAAATCGTGGATCGACCGCATCGCTGTGGCTGGCAAGACCTTCAAGTATACGGCTGCAGGCCCGCAGGGTCTGGCTGGCGGTAAGCGCGCCATCATCATCTCATCGCGTGGCAGCTTCTTTAAGGACGCACCGATGCAGGCCATGGAACATCAGGAATCGCACCTTAAAACCGTGCTTGGTTTCCTTGGCATTACAGATGTAACGGTGGTGCGCGCCGAAGGTGTTGCCACCAGCCCCGATAACCGTAATGCTGCGCTTGAAATCGCACGCACAACCATCGCAACGCTTAACCCACGGAGGGCAGCATGATTAAAGTATACGAACCGAATGATCTGGGCCATGCCAACCATGGCTGGCTCGACAGTCGCTTTCACTTCAGCTTTGCTGAGTATTATAATCCCGAACGCATGGGCTTTGGCCCGCTGCGGGTGATCAATGACGATATGATCAAGGCAGGTTCCGGCTTTGATATGCACCCGCATCGCGACATGGAGATCATCACCTTCGTTCGCTCTGGTGCGATTACGCATCAGGACTCGCGCGGCAACAAAGGCCGCACAGGTGCGGGCGATGTGCAGGTGATGAGCGCAGGCACGGGTATTCTGCATTCCGAGTTCAACCTCGAGAGCGAAGATACCACCCTATTCCAGATCTGGATCATGCCCAAACGCAATGGCGTCAAGCCGCGCTGGGAGGCTGGTACTTTTGCCGACAAGGCCGCGAACGACAGCTTGCCGCTGCTGGTCTCGGGCTTTGAGGGCGATGCCGAAAAGGGCGCGCTCTACATCAACCAGGATGCCACCATTCATGGCGGCAAACTGGCGGCCGGACAGGCCATTACCCACCCGGTGCGGGCACAGGCTTATGTGCTGGTGTCGGATGGTGAGGTCGAGGTCGATGGCAAGCTGATGACCAAAGGCAGCGGCGCCGAAGTGACTGGCCAGAGCAGTATTGCACTGGCCGCCAAGGCGAATGCCGAGGTTATCGTGATCGACGTACCGGTCTGGTAATTGGTTTCGCGCTGTAGAAGACGGCCAGGAATTAGCCCGTAGGCGGTAGTTCCCACGGCACCTGGCCGTTATACAGCTCGGCGTAAACATC
>JBEIQE010000049.1:0-1546 GCA_040376705.1 Micavibrio sp. | reverse complement strand
GAACACTTGATGCACGGATACCAATTGGCTGGCGCAGCGGCAAGGATACCTGTTCAGGCGTAGCGAACAACACGCGCTTTTCGCCACTTACAACCTGTGTAGGTGACTGGAAGTAGACGCTGAAGCCCACTTCATATGGTTCCTGCTCGCTAAAGCGCTCAATCTGAACATCAACAACATTCAAGCCACGCTTGAGCCATTCGTTGAACGAGACATCAACAGTCTCGGCGTTGCGGAATACCTTGAACATGATGGGAATATCATTCACGCGCAGCTGCATGCGGGCGTTAGAAGCCTTAACGGTAATGGCATAACGCTGCGAGTCAGATGTTGTAGTACGCAAAGTTTCGGAAACGCTGGGCTCTTGCGAGAGATCAACTGCCGTCGGCACATCAGAGCTGGCAAAGGCTGGTGCCGCACCAAAACTGATCAGTACGGCCAATACGGCTAAACCAATAGAACGAAACATAGAACCTCCCCTAGCTAACACGGCGTAAAATATGCCATGCACCATTAATCCAGCCAACCAGCACTGCAGGAACAGCCACAACCTGACCGCTCCGCCTGATAGCTACCAGCGGGGTGCCGTCCTTGCGCGAAATACGCAATAAACCAGAGGCCCCAACTGCATCAACCGATAATTCCGTAACAACGGGAGCTACGCTTACTTCAAGTCCAGATTGAGGGCTTTGGGGCGCAATCGCAAGGGGTTGTGATGTCGCGGTACCGCCAAAAGCCCGCTGCAGGTCGGCCCGTTCCATCTCGAGCGACTTTACGTCCTCAAAACCGCCCCCAACCGCCATAACAGAAATCAATTCGCTGCGCAGCGTGCCAACTAGAAGCGTCGCTTGCTGCGCTGCAATTGGCTCAGGCGCGGCGGTTACCTGCCATAATGAGAGGCTGGGCGCGGATGCCAGATTGAACGAAACCGAAGCACCTCGGGTGGCTTTGGCCAGATCATTGACCTCGAGCAGGTTAACCACGCTCACAGCACCACCTGCTGTTGTGCCCAAAAAGTAGATGCGTGCTTTTATCTGTGCTCGCCCGCCTTCACGGGCGGCAGCCTTAAGCACCAGCGTGTTGTTGCCCTGCTTGAGCCAGTGGTTGAAAGACGCTCCGGCAGTGGCTTCGCTGCCGAGCGACCACTTTTCAATACGGACACCATTCACCTCGACCGTGGCGGCGATATGGCTGCCGATCACCTCAACCAGATAGCGCCCGCCGATGTTTGCCTGCGCCTGCCCCGCAAACATTGTCATAAACACCAACAGCCAAACTGTAGTGGTGCCGTTACCCGGCCTGCACACATGTGAAGCGCCTTTGGCAACATAAGTACCGCATTGGGCGCACTTGATAAGGTCATCATGCGGCTGATTTTTGGTAACAGGTTTGGCGCTGCCAGCATTCCGCTTTTCGATATAGAGCTTCACCCAGCGGGCCAGCAGCCAACCGAGCAGCAGTACGAAGAGGAGCCGCAGTAAATTCATTGAGGTAACTGTATAATCCTAAACAGCTATTTGGGCCAGAGTGGCAATTCTTGCGGGCT
>JBEIQE010000023.1:0-16982 GCA_040376705.1 Micavibrio sp. | reverse complement strand
TGGTGCCAAGGTCGAGATCAAGTAAGACCTTGCACGGGATCTTTCACCCGTATGTAAAAGGGACGGTGGTTGGCAAGTCTGCCAGCCACCGAGCCCTCTTTGTTGTAGATATAATAATTCCAAGTTTTTCTGACGCTGGAGCATAGCCACATGGTCAAGTCCAATCTCGCCATCAAGCCCGCAATCGCATCGTCCTTCACGGGCCGCAAGCGTATCCGCAAATCGTTCGGGCGTATCCCTGAAGTGGCTGAGATGCCGAACCTGATTGAAGTTCAGCGTCAATCATACGACATGTTCCTGCAGATGGATGTTCTGCCCAGCCAGCGTCAGCGCATTGGCCTGCAGGAAGTATTCACATCGATCTTCCCGATCAAGGATTTCGCCGAGCGCGCCGTGCTCGATTTCGTCCGTTACGACTTCGAAGAGCCGAAGTATGACGTTGAAGAGTGCCAGCAGCGCGGCATGACCTATGCAGCCCCGCTCAAGGTAACCCTGCGCCTTTCGGTTTTTGACATCGATCCGGATACCGGTCTCAAGTCGATCCGCGACATCAAGGAACAAGACGTTTACATGGGCGAAATTCCGCTCATGACCGGTAACGGTACATTCGTTGTAAACGGCACCGAGCGCGTTATCGTCTCGCAGATGCATCGTTCACCTGGTGTGTTCTTCGACCATGACGGCGGCAAGACCCACTCATCGGGTAAGTATCTGTTCTCCTCACGCGTTATTCCGTACCGCGGTTCGTGGCTCGACTTCGAGTTCGACGCCAAGGACATCATGAATGTGCGTATCGACCGTCGCCGCAAGCTGCCGGTCACCACACTGCTCATGGCGCTTGATGGTACCGAAACCGAGAAGCTGCGTGCCAAGCGTGCGCTCGATGGCAAGACCCTCGTTCCGTACGAAGGTCGCGGCATGAGCAAGGAAGAAATCCTGCATGCCTTCTACGATACCTACACAGTTGAGCGCGTAAAGACCGCCAAGGGCGCCAAGAAGGAAGCCGACAACTGGAAGACCGCTTTCATTCCCGAGCGTATGCGCGGTATCAAGCTGGCCTATGACCTCATCGACGCCAAGACCGGTAAGGTCGTGGCCGAGGTGGGCGCCAAGCTTAACCTGCGTACCGCCAAGAAGTACGCCGAAGAGGGCCTGAAGGACCGTCTGCTGGTTCCTGAGGAACTGGTTGGCAGCTACCTCGGCGAAGACATCATCGACACTAAGAATGGCCTCGTGCTGTTCGAAGCCGGCCATGAGCTGACACAGGGCGACCTCGACAAGCTGGTTCGTCTCGGCCATGAAGAAATCAACGTACTGCACATCGACCACAGCAATGTTGGTCCGTATATGCGCAATACACTTGAGGCTGACCGCAACACCACCCGTGAAGAAGCGCTGATCGATATCTACCGCGTGATGCGTCCGGGTGAACCGCCAACCCTGGAAAGCGCAGAGCTCCTGATGCAGGGCCTGTTCTTCGACCTCGAGCGTTATGATCTTTCGGCCGTTGGTCGTGTGAAGATGAACGCCCGCCTCGGTTTCGAGTTCGACGACAAGCAGCGCGTTCTCTCCAAGAAGGACATTCTTGCCATCCTCAAGATCCTGCACGATCTGAAGGACGGCCGTGGCGAAATCGACGATATCGATCATCTCGGTAACCGCCGCGTTCGCTCGGTAGGCGAGCTGATGGAAAACCAGTATCGCGTTGGTTTGCTCCGTATGGAGCGCGCTATCCGCGAGCGTATGAGCAGTGTTGAAATCGACACCGTGATGCCGCACGACCTCATCAACGCCAAGCCGGCTGCTGCCGCTGTGCGTGAGTTCTTCGGTTCATCGCAGCTCAGACAGTTCATGGACCAGACCAACCCGCTGTCAGAAATTACCCACAAGCGCCGTATGTCTGCCCTTGGCCCTGGTGGTCTGACCCGTGAGCGCGCTGGCTTCGAAGTCCGCGACGTTCATCCAACCCATTATGGTCGTATCTGCCCGATTGAAACACCGGAAGGTCCGAACATCGGTCTGATCTCATCACTGGCTACTTATGCCCGCGTCAACCAGTATGGCTTTATTGAAACCCCGTACCGCAAGGTGAAGGATGGCCGCGTAACTGACGAGGTTATCTACCTCTCGGCTATGGAAGAGGGTCGCTACACCATCGCTCAGGCTAACGCAGCCGTGGACGAGAAGGGTAAGCTCAAGGAAGACCTCATCAGCTGCCGCAAGAGCGGTGACTACGTGATGGCTCTGCCGGAAGCGATTGAGTTCATCGACGTATCGCCCAAGCAGCTCGTGTCTGTTGCTGCTGCGCTCATTCCGTTCCTTGAAAACGACGACGCAAACCGCGCCCTCATGGGTTCGAACATGCAGCGTCAGGCCGTACCGCTCCTGCAGTCGCAGGCTCCGCTGGTCGGCACAGGTATGGAAGCTACGGTTGCGCGCGATTCAGGCGCTGCGATTGCAGCCCGCCGCTCGGGTATTGTCGATCAGATCGACGGTCGCCGCATCGTTGTGCGCGCTACCGATGACCTGACCGCCGAAAGCGCAACGGTAGACATCTACAGCCTCAAGAAGTTCCAGCGTTCAAACCAGAGCACCTGTATTACACAGAAGCCGCTGGTGAAGGTTGGCGACATCGTTCAGAAGGGCGACATTATTGCTGACGGTCCGTCGACACAGCTCGGCGAACTGGCTCTCGGCCGTAACACCCTCGTGGCGTTCATGCCGTGGAATGGTTACAACTTCGAGGACTCCATCCTCATCTCCGAGCGTATTGTGCGCGATGACGTTTTCACTTCGATCCATATCGAAGAATTCGAAGTCATGGCTCGTGATACCAAGCTAGGCGAAGAAGAAATCACCCGCGATATCCCGAACGTCGGCGAAGAAGCCCTCAAGCATCTCGACGAAGCCGGTATCGTTTACATCGGTGCCGAAGTGAACCCCGGTGACATTCTGGTTGGTAAGGTAACGCCCAAGGGCGAAACCCCGATCACACCGGAAGAAAAGCTGCTGCGTGCCATCTTCGGTGAAAAGGCCTCGGACGTGCGCGACACCTCCATGCGTCTACCGCCGGGTGTAACAGGCACCATTGTTGAAGTGCGCGTGTTCTCACGCCGCGGTATCGACAAGGATGAACGTGCGATTGCTATCGAACGCGCCGAAATCGAACGTCTGGCTAAAGACCGTGACGACGAAAAGGCCATTCTCGACCGCTCGTTCTTCGAAGGTCTCAAGGAACTGCTCATCGGTCAGAAGTCGGTGAAGGGTCCCAAGAACTTCAAGATCGGTAACAAGATCACTGAAGGCGATCTCGCCGAGTTCACACCCGGCCAGTGGCGCCAGATTGTGGTCGAGAGCGAAAAGATCATGGGCCAGATTGAAGCCAGCTCGAAGGTCTTCGATGAATCGATCGAGAAGCTTCAGGCCCGCTTCAACGACAAGGTTGAAAAGCTCCAGCGTGGTGACGAGCTGTCACCCGGCGTGATGAAGATGGTCAAGGTGTTCGTGGCTGTTAAGCGCAAGCTGCAGCCAGGTGACAAGATGGCCGGTCGTCACGGTAACAAGGGTGTGGTCTCGCGCATCGTTCCGCTCGAAGACATGCCGCATCTTGAAGACGGTACACCGGTAGACATGGTTCTCAACCCGCTCGGTGTGCCTTCGCGCATGAACGTGGGTCAGATCCTTGAAACACATCTGGGCTGGGCTGCTGCCGGTATCGGTAAGCAGATTGGCGGCATCGTTGCCCAATACCAGCACACGATGGAAGCTGAACGTGCCAAGGCTCTGGGTGAACTCAAGGCCAAGCTGCAGCATGTTTATGGCAAGGAAATGTGGGACGAGGAAATCAGCAAGCTCACAGAAGAGCAGTTGATCGAATTGGGCCAGAACCTGACCCCGGGTGTTCCGTTTGCAACGCCGGTATTCGACGGTGCACGCGAAGCCGATATCAACCAGATGCTCACGGACGCAGGTCTCGATACCTCTGGCCAGAGCCAGTTGTATGATGGTCGTACCGGTGAGCCCTTCGACCGCAAGGTTACCGTTGGCTACATGTACATGATCAAGCTGCACCATTTGGTTGACGACAAGATCCATGCTCGTTCAATCGGCCCGTACAGCCTTGTTACCCAGCAGCCGCTTGGTGGTAAGGCCCAGTTCGGTGGTCAGCGCTTCGGTGAAATGGAAGTCTGGGCTCTTGAAGCTTACGGCGCCGCCTACACACTGCAGGAAATCCTCACCGTTAAGTCGGATGACGTTTCTGGCCGTGCGAAGGTCTACGAAGCCATCGTTCGCGGTGACAACAACTTCGAAGCCGGCGTGCCTGAAAGCTTTAACGTTCTGGTGAAGGAACTCCGTTCCCTCAGCCTCAATGTTGAACTTGAACAGCGCGAAGTATCGTAAGCCGAAACAGTTTTAGGAGAAGAACATGAGCAACCAAGAACTGATGACCATCTTCGGCGCACCGCAAGGCCCGCAGGCGTTCGACCAGATCCGTATCTCGATCGCCTCGCCTGAGCGTATCCGCTCGTGGTCGTACGGCGAAATCAAGAAGCCGGAAACCATCAACTACCGTACGTTCAAGCCTGAGCGTGATGGTCTGTTCTGCGCCCGCATCTTTGGCCCCATCAAGGACTACGAGTGCTTGTGCGGTAAGTACAAGCGCATGAAGTATCGCGGCATTGTCTGCGAAAAGTGCGGTGTTGAAGTAACCCTCTCGAAGGTACGTCGTGAACGTATGGGCCATATTGAGCTGGCGTCACCAGTCGCTCACATCTGGTTCCTCAAGTCACTGCCATCGCGCGTAGGCCTGCTGCTTGACATCACCCTGCGTGAGCTTGAGCGTGTTCTGTACTTCGAAAACTATGTGGTTCTCGAGCCGGGCATGACCGCCCTGACAGCTGGCCAGCTTCTGACTGAAGACGAGCTGATCACAGCGCAGGACGAGTACGGCGAAGATACCTTCCAGGCCGGCATCGGTGCCGAAGCCATCAAGGTTCTGCTGGCTGCAATCGATCTCGACAAGGAATCGACCACGCTCAAGGAAGAGCTGATCGAGACCTCATCGGAAATCAAGCGCAAGAAGATCATCAAGCGCCTGAAGCTGATTGATGCATTCCGTGAATCTGGTACCCGCCCTGAGTGGATGGTGCTCGATGTTGTTCCGGTTATTCCGCCAGAACTCCGCCCGCTGGTTCCGCTCGACGGTGGCCGCTTCGCGACCTCGGATCTCAACGATCTGTATCGCCGCGTGATCAACCGTAACAACCGCCTCAAGCGCCTTATGGAGCTGCGCGCGCCGGACATCATCGTGCGTAACGAAAAGCGCATGCTGCAGGAATCGGTTGACGCTCTGTTCGATAACGGCCGTCGTGGCCGCGTCATCACCGGTGCCAACAAGCGCCCGCTGAAGTCGCTGTCGGACATGCTCAAGGGTAAGCAGGGTCGCTTCCGCGCCAATTTGCTCGGTAAGCGCGTCGACTACTCGGGTCGTTCGGTTATCGTTGTGGGCCCTGAGCTGAAGCTGCATCAGTGCGGTCTGCCCAAGAAGATGGCTCTCGAGCTGTTCAAGCCTTTCATCTACGCGAAGATGGAACTCTACGGCATGGCGTCCACGGTTAAGGCCGCCAAGCGTATGGTTGAGAAAGAGCGTCCGGAAGTATGGGACATCCTCGAAGAGGTTATCCGTGAGCATCCGGTGCTTCTCAACCGCGCGCCGACGCTTCACCGTCTCGGTATCCAGGCGTTTGAGCCAGTCCTGATCGAAGGCAAGGCCATCCAGCTGCATCCGCTCGTCTGCACGGCCTTCAACGCCGACTTCGACGGTGACCAGATGGCTGTTCACGTTCCGCTGTCGCTCGAGGCCCAGCTTGAAGCCCGCGTTCTGATGATGTCGACCAACAACATCCTCAGCCCCGCGAACGGCAAGCCGATCCTCGATCCGAAGCAGGATATTGTTCTCGGTATCTACTATCTCTCCATGGAAGGTCAGCCCGGCGAGAAGGGCGAGGGCATGCTGTTCTCCAGCGTGAACGAGATCCAGATGGCGCTTGATACCAAGACAGTCAGCCTGCACGCCAAGGTCACTGCCCGTTATCACACTGTTGATGACAAGGGTAACAAGATCGTTGAGCGCGTTGTAACCACACCGGGTCGAATGCTCATTTCGGAAATTCTGCCGAAGCATCCCAAGGTTCCGTTCAGCACCATCAACCGCGTTCTGACCAAGAAGGACCTCGGTGGTATCATCGACGCCGTCTACCGTCATTGCGGCCAGAAGGAAACCTGCATCTTCTCCGACCGTCTGATGACGCTCGGCTTCAAGCACGCTTGTATGGCTGGCATTTCGTTCGGTAAGGACGACATGGTTATTCCGGCTGCCAAGTACACGCTGGTTGCCGCCGCCGAAAAGAAGGTCAAGGAGTTCGAGCAGCAGTACATGGACGGCCTGATTACACAGGGCGAAAAGTACAACAAGGTTGTGGACGTCTGGTCGTCATGCACGGAAGAAGTTGCGCAGGAGATGATGAAGGTCGTCTCGCAGCCGCGTCCGGGCCTTGGCGTCAACTCGGTTTACATGATGGCTCACTCGGGTGCCCGTGGTTCGGCTGCCCAGATCCGTCAGCTTGCTGGTATGCGCGGCCTCATGGCCAAGCCGAACGGCGAGATCATCGAGACCCCGATCAAGTCGAACTTCAAGGAAGGTCTTACCGTTCTTGAATACTTCAACGCGACCCACGGTGCCCGTAAGGGTCTGGCCGATACCGCTTTGAAGACAGCGAACTCGGGTTACCTCACCCGCCGTCTGGTTGATGTGTCGTCAGACGTCATCATCACAGCCGATGATTGCGGTACCGACAAGGGTATTCGTGTACGTGCAGTTATGGACGGTGCCGAAACCGTATCGCCGTTGTCCGAGCGTATCCTCGGCCGCGTTCTCTCCGAAGATGCCAAGGGCATCAATGGCGAGGTTGTGGCTGTTGCCGGTACCCTCATCGATGAAGACACTGTTACAGTCATCGATAAGGCCGGTGTGGACGAAGTCTCGATCCGCTCAGTACTTACCTGCTCGCTGCAGGATGGTGTCTGCGCCAAGTGCTACGGCCGCGATCTGGCCCGTGGTACACTGGTCAACATGGGCGAAGCGGTTGGTGTTATGGCCGCTCAGTCAATCGGTGAGCCGGGTACACAGCTCACAATGCGTACGTTCCACATCGGTGGTGCAGCGCAGCGTGGTGCTGAAGCTTCTGCAATTGAAGCCGGTGCCGATGGCAAGCTCGACATCAAGAACAAGCTGGTTGTTACCAACTCCGAAGGCGTTACCATTGTTATGGGCCGCAACACCGAGATGGTTATCACCGATGCCCAGGGCCGCGAGAAGGCTCGTTACCGTATTCCCTACGGTGCGAAGCTGCTCGTTACCGAAGGCAAGGAAATCAAGCGTGGCCAGAAGCTCGCCGAATGGGATCCGTACACCCAGCCGATCATCACCGAGCGTGATGGTTATGTTGCGTACATGGACCTCAATGAAGGCGTGTCGATGACTGAAAAGACAGACGAGGCCACAGGTATCTCGAACCGCGTTGTACTCGACTGGCGTCAGCATCCGAAGGGCGCGACCCTCAAGCCGCGTATCGTGCTGCGCGATGACAAGAAGAACGTCATCAAGCTCGCGAACGGTCTTGAAGCGCGTTACTTCATGTCGCCTGATGCGATCATCAACCACGAGAACGGTGCGCAGGTTAAGGCAGGTGACATTCTTGCCCGTATCCCGCGCGAAAGTGCCAAGACCCGCGACATCACCGGTGGTCTGCCGCGTGTTGCCGAGCTGTTCGAAGCCCGCAAGCCGAAGGATCATGCGATCATGGCCGATGCCACCGGTCGTATCGAGTTCGGCAAGGACTACAAGAACAAGCGCCGTCTGGTACTGCATCCGCTCGAAGGTTCGGGTGAAGAAGTACGCGAATATCTCGTTCCGAAGGGCCGTCATATTTCGGTTCAGGAAGGCGATATTGTGCAGGTTGGCGATACGCTGGTTGACGGTCCGAAGGCACCGCACGACATTCTCCAGGTTATGGGTGTCGAGGCGCTGGCGCAGTACCTCATCAACGAAGTGCAGGACGTTTACCGTCTGCAGGGCGTTAAGATCAACGACAAGCACATCGAAGTCATTGTGCGCCAGATGATGCAGAAGGTTCGGGTTATCGATCCGGGTCAGACCACATTGCTGGTGGACGAAGAAGTCGATCGTATGGACTTCCGTCGTGAAAACGAGCGTGCTTTTGATGAAGGTCTCAAGACCGCGACGTCTGTACCGCTGCTCATGGGTATTACCCGCGCAGCCCTGCAGACCCGCAGCTTCATCTCGGCCGCTTCGTTCCAGGAAACGACACGCGTCCTTACCGAAGCTTCGGTTTACGGCAAGATTGACAGCCTTGATGGTCTCAAAGAGAACGTCATTGTTGGTCGTCTCATCCCGGCTGGTACGGGTGCTGTGGTTAACCGCCTCAAGGAAGTGGCAACCGAGCGCGACCGCGCTGCTGGCCTGCTGCCATCCTCACAGGCGCAGACCGAGCTGCCGAAGAGCGACGCTGCATAAACTGCATAAAATAGTGATCAAAAACCCCGGCCTAACCGCCGGGGTTTTTATTTGTGCGGGTTGCATCGTTAATCATTCTTATTATGATGGTTGCGTATAATCGCGTGCAGGAGCGAGCATGATAGAGCCAGCCATTCCCGCCAACGAAGTTCAGCGTCTTGCTGCGCTGGATAAGCTCAATATTGTTGATACCCCCCTGGAAGAGCGGTTTGATCGTATTACGCGTATGGTTTGTGCAACCTTGGGTGTGCCCATGGCTGCTTTCAGTCTGATTGACGAAACACGGCAGTGGCAGAAATCTAATCAAGGTTTGCCCGGGTATTCGCTTGATCGTAACCAGTCGTTCTGCGCTCATGCGATTTTGGATGACAACATACTGCAAGTGAATGACGCACGAGACGATAGGCGTTTTCGCGATAACCCTGCAGTTAAAGGCAATCTTAAAGTCGCTTTTTACGCAGGTGCGCCTGTACGTTCGCCCGATGGTTTTAATGTGGGTACTTTGTGTGCCATTGATACGCGCCCACGCAACCTCACAGCTGTGCAATTGCAGGTGTTGCGCGATCTGGCCGATATGATTGAAACTGAGCTGCGTTCAAATGCACTTATGGCTGAAAATGCCAAGCTTCAAGTAGAACTGGCTAAATCCCAGCGTCTGGCGATGATCGATCCGCTCACGCATCTGCTTAACCGTCTTGGTACAGGCGAGGCACTCAAACGGGCCTGGGCTGAGGCAATACGCAAGAACAGCACAGTGGTTGTGGCTATTCTTGATGTCGATCACTTCAAGAAGATCAATGATACCTACGGCCATCCGGCTGGCGATGTGGTACTGCAGAGCCTGGCACGCCGCATGACCTCGGTATTGCGGGTAGAGGATACCGTGGGCCGTATGGGTGGCGAAGAGTTTTTGGTGGTTTTGCCCAGCTGCAAGAAAGATGAGATGGTGCAGGTGCTCGAACGTATCCGCCAGCTGGTGGCAGCACTGCCAGTGAATAGCGAGAAGGGCGATATTGCCTTTACACTCAGCAGCGGTGCCGTTCTGGCGGAGCCTGCTAAAGGTATGACGATTGATCAAGCGATTAATCTGGCGGATGCTGCGCTGTATAACGCCAAACAGAATGGCCGCAACCGTATTGAAATTGCAGTAGCTGCATAATGCCTCAGGCCATCATCTTCGATACCGAGTTCACTTCGTGGGAAGGCGCAATGGCGCGCAAATGGAGCGGGCCTAATGAATATCGTGAGTTGGTGCAGATTGGCGCCGTGAAGATTGATGAGGATAGTTTAGAGGTTATTGGGACGTTCGAGGTATTGACTAAGCCTGTACGTAATCCGCAGCTCTCGGCTTATTTCATCGGCCTCACGAGCATCAGGCAGGAGCAGCTCGATGCGGATGGTCTGGATTTTGCAACTGGCTTGCAGCGCTTTATGCAATTTACCGGCGGCTTGCCGCCGTGGTCCTACGGCGGAGATGTATCTGTGCTGGCTGAGAATATGCAGCTTAACAATATACCAGTGCCTGTGGATTGGCCGACCATTGACGCGACTAATCTCGCACCGTGGTTTCATAAGCACGCGCCACAGACCAAAGGTATTAACTCAGGTCGCCTCGCGGGCACCTTAGGCGTGCCGCTGCTGATTACCGAGCATACCGGCCTTGGCGACAGTCTCTCGATCCTGGCTGCGATTAAAGAGCTTATGCGGCAGGGCGTGGCTTCGCCATTTAAATAAATTCACGGCAGGCGATGTGCGAGTTTGCGCATCATGTTGCCGAAAGCACTGCCTTTGCGCTGAGGTAACGGTGGCAGCTCAAAATCCGGACGTAGATCCTGCATAAAGCCAATTCCATCACGGCTGCTGATGGCCACTGCTGGCGGTTGCTTGAACATGTAATTGGCTATACATCTGACTTCGTCAAAGCTGGGCATCACGGTTCTGGCTAAATCCTCGGCCGGTGTAAGAGGCAGCTCACTGCGCAGCATTGCTGAATTGAGAAGTGTACGTAATGCAACAGCGGGTGAGGGTTTTTGTTCAAGTGTGCAGAAGCGATCGTATTCGGCAGAGGTAGCCAGATGATGCGGCGTTAGGTGTAGCGCCAGATTGCGGGTTTTTTCACTTACAACAGCCCCTATCTCAGAGGCATGCCGAGCCTCAAATAAATAGTCTAAGTTAAGTGTATGCTGCGTGCCTGTTGTTTTTGCCTGCACACTGCTATCGTATACCAATCCTCTGCGGCGGCTTATTTCCTCTACAATACTCAGATCAGGTATGCTGCCAAGAAGGTTGGCGATAAGAGTGCCCATAACGGGGTTAGTCTCAGGTAGTTTGAAAATGACACTAGCCTGAACCTCTGGGTTGAAGGCATTCCTTACCAGTGTTGCAGGATAAAATGGCGAGTTATTCTCATGTATAACACTGCCAGTATTGCTCATTCCGCCAAAATGCTCTTCAGCCAGGGCAATGGCAGTGGCGTGCGAGACATTACTTATCATGCCAACAGTAATACGCTCAGGTTGGAAAATATTCTGCCAATGTGTGCGCACATCCTGTGCGGTAATACTCTTCACACTCTCGGTCGAGCCAAGAATGGGGTGTGTATTGTATGGCATATTCCGGCATGCCAACTGCAGTGTGGCCATGTTTGTAAGAAATCCGCGCTCAGCAATTTCGCGTAGTATACGGTTGCGCTCAACTTCCATACGCGCCTGCCGGAAGTCGGGAGTTTTCAGGTCTTGAACAACCTGCTTGAACTGGCTGATAAACTGGCATGTAAAAACGCCAGCTGTAGTTGACATATCTTTCCGGCTTGTACTTAGATCAATCCAGCCTCCCATGCGTCTGATGGCATGCTCTGTCGTAGTGCTGGAAAGGTTATGCTCGGTAAAATGGGTAAGGCCGGCTTTACCTATAGGGTCGCTGTTGCTGCCTGCTGCAATACCAATACCAAAGTAAACCCGGTCGCCCAAACTATCATCCTGCCAGCTGGCAACTTTCACGCCGTTATGCAGAACGGTTAATTTGCGATTGGGCAATTCAGCAAGCAGGGTATGGGCCATGACGTACTCCGTGCTTTTTACTTTATGGATTTCAAACCGCAAACTCCAATCCTAAACACAGCATTAACCATAACATCATGGTTAATGTAAAAGGCCCGGTTGCTAAGCCGGGCCCTTATGTTCTCGAAGCTGGGCTTAATGCGCAGGATTTAGTGCATCAACAGCCGGTCGTGTGGGCTTGCGCACAGGTGGCGGACTGCTGGCCGCCGTGGGGCGGGTATCGCCACCAATATCAGCTGTAAAGCCAATACCACGCTTGGGCTTCTCTTTTAGCCTGAAAGCCTTGGACTGCTGGTTGAAGTCCTCCGGCAGTAATGTGGTTAGCTCGATGCGGCGGGCGGCTTTCTCCTCCTCAGTCATATCCGCCACTGCTTTGCGTGTGCCATCAGCAGGGCAGGTGCGGGCAAACATATGCTCAATCGCATCTTCAATGAGGTTGCGCACTTCGCGGCCATTCTCAAACTGGTCGCCAGCAGCCTTCTTGCGCGCATCAATAGCTGCATGCGCGGCAAGCTCAGCATCTTCTGTCAGTTTATACTGACGTTTCTCAACCATGCCGTTGAAGATGGTTTTAAGCTCGCTGCTTGTGTAGTCCTCATTATGAATGAAGGTCTTGAAGCGGGAGGGGAAGCCCGGCGTTTTCTTGATCAGTTCTTCGATTTGCGGGCGATAGCCAGACATTACACCAATCAAGCGATGGCGGTCATTCTCGAGACGTGCCGTCATAACACCAAGCGACTGGCGGTGGTACTGTCCGCCCACGCCATCTTCTGGCAGCATATTATGGGCTTCATCGACATAAAGAATGCCATCTAGTGCTTCATCGATTTTCTTGTTGGTTTTAATGGCAGTCTGACCGACAAATCCGGCTACCAGATCATCTTCTTTGCATTCAACCAGATGGCCTTTCTCAAGGAAGCCAAGTGCTTTCATGAACTTGCCATAGATGCGGGCAATAGTAGTTTTGCCCGTGCCCGGATTGCCTGTAAGCACGAGGTGCAACGAGAACTCATCGTCCATCGGCAGGCCGAGCTCCATGCGCTCGTGCTGCCCACGTGCTAAAGATACTTTCTGGAGAATGGAATTTTTGGCTTCTTCAAGCCCTGTAATGCCTTCAAGTTCTTCAAAGCATTTGGTCAGCGCTTCTTCATCAATCGGCTTCAGCTTGTAATCGCCTGTGCTGCTTTCTGCTTTTTTAGCGGTGGTCTCGGCTGGTTCATCAGCTGAGGCATCTGGCGCATCCGGCTCTTCTTCATCCTCAGCATCGGGCGGTACAATTGCAGCGTAGCGCGCAGGCACGTTGCCGGCTTTGGTGATGGAGATGTCGCCATCCTCATCTTTCGTCAGGCGTGTAATACCGCCACCTTCCGCGCTGAGCAGATAGCGTATCTCACCTTTCTTGAGCCTGAGTGTTTTGGGGCCGCCCAGATATTCGGGCTTTACACCAATCAGCATCTTTGGTGATGACGGATCATTCACATCGCCGCCGTTCAGCGCGACGAGCATGTAATGCCGTCCATCTGTCAGATCGAATCCCAATAGGCGCGAGCTGCGCTCGTCGTTGTCGCTCATGTCACGTACTCCCAGTTTCGCGGACTTTTCGCCCGTCGGTTTGCCTGTTGCCCTGTTCACTAGGTCATTAAGTCTGCCTAGTATTTATGCAGTCGACGTTATAGCGAAATAATCGGCCTGACTAGATGGTTTTTTAAGTAATTAACTTTCCTGATACGGTGATTTAAGCCCAAAAAATAGGCAATTGATTCTATTGGTTTTTTGAATCGGGGGAGGGCCGAAAGGTTCCCGGTAGAGGCGCAGAAAACCGATTCCGCAGAGCAAAAAGCTTAATGAACGTAGTTCATGTAAGTGAAAGTAACCCTGATTTCATGCGTATTTCGTGTATATAAGTGGATTCTTAAAAAAAAGTAACTTCGTGCTTGACGCGGCCACCTCAGATACATAGTATCCGCGCGTCTTTTCAGGGGTAGTGGTGGTTTTAGGCCAAACGGACCTCGGGATAGATAAAGTTAGTCAAACAAATCCGTGCATTTCGCACGGTCTGGGTGACAAGGGCCTGCGAGGCGGTTGCGCAATGCAACTCCGAAGCGGGTCGTTGGTGTCACTAAGGCGCAGAGAACGGCGCCAATCTGGTATCGGCATGGTGTTGGTATCAGCAACGTTAGATAAGGGTGGGCTATAGATGCCAACGATCAATCAGTTGATCCGCAAGTCGCGTGAACCGGTCAAGACCAAGACCAAGTCACCGGCTCTCAAGAATTCTCCGCAGGCGCGTGGCGTCTGCACACGCGTATACACAACCACCCCCAAGAAGCCGAACTCGGCTCTCCGCAAGGTCGCTCGTGTACGTCTGACCAACGGCTTTGAAGTTACCAGCTATATCCCGGGCGAAGGCCATAACCTCCAGGAGCACTCGGTCGTCATGATCCGTGGTGGCCGTGTGAAGGATCTTCCCGGTTGCCGTTACCACATCGTGCGTGGCTCGCTCGACTGCCAGGGTGTTAAAGACCGTAAGCAGCAGCGTTCCAAGTACGGCTGCAAGCGTCCTAAGTAAGGGAGATAGAATACTATGCGTCGTCGTCGCGCCGAACCCCGTGAAAGAATGCCGGACGCCAAGTTCGGTGATGCCATCGTTGGTGAGTTCATCAACAAGGTTATGTATGCTGGCAAGAAGTCAGCAGCTGAGAAGATCGTCTATGGCGCGCTTGACGTTGTCAGTGCTAAGCTCAAGGCCGATCCGCTCAAGGTTTTCCATGAAGCCCTCAGCAACGTTGGTCCTCACCTCGAAGTGAAGTCCCGCCGCGTTGGTGGTGCTACATATCAGGTCCCGACCGAAGTTCGCCCTGAGCGCCGCCGCGCTCTGGCTATTCGCTGGATCATCGACATTTCGCGCAAGCGTGGTGAGAAGAGCATGATGGCTCGCATCGCCGCCGAGCTGATCGACGCTGCCCAGAACCGTGGCAATGCCGTGAAGAAGCGTGAAGATACCCACAAGATGGCCGAAGCCAACCGCGCTTTCGCTCATTTCCGCTGGTAATTAAGAGGAACAGAATATTATGGCCGTTGATCTTAACCTCATTCGTAATATCGGTATTACCGCGCACATCGATGCGGGTAAGACCACGACCACTGAGCGTATTCTGTACTACACCGGTAAGTCGCACCGCATTGGTGAAGTTCATGATGGTAACACCACCACGGACTACATGGAGCAGGAGCGTGAGCGTGGTATTACGATCACTTCAGCCGCTGTTACAGCGATCTGGAAGAATCATAACATCAACGTTATCGACACCCCGGGTCACATCGACTTCAACATCGAAGTAAACCGCTCACTGCGTGTACTCGACGGCGCCATCTTCATCATCGAAGGTGTGTCGGGTGTACAGCCGCAGTCGGAAACCAACTGGCGTCTGGCCGATCGTTATAACGTTCCGCGTATCATCTACGTGAACAAGCTCGATCGTACCGGTGCTGACTTCTACTATGCAACCAGCACCCTGGTTGAGAAGCTTGGCATCAAGACCCTGGTTCTGCAGCTCCCCATCGGTGTTGAAGAAAACTTCAAGGGTGTAGTGGATCTGGTTGAGATGAAGGCCATCATCTGGGACGGCGACGAACTCGGCGCTGCTTTCCATGACGAGCCGATCCCTGCCGAACTCGCGGCCAAGGCCAAGGAATATCGTGAGATGTTGCTCGACGCCGCTGCTGGTGTTGATGACAAGGCAACTGAAATATTCTTCGAAACCGGTGATCTCGACGTTGCAACGCTCAAGCGCTGCATCAAGCGTGGCACGATTGATGGTACATTCCGTCCGGTTCTCTGCGGTACATCGTTCAAGAACAAGGGCGTTCAGCCCCTGCTCGACGCTGTTGTTGATTACCTGCCGTCGCCTGTCGACGTTCCCGGCATCAAGGTTGCTGCGGAAGAGGGTGCAGATGAGAGCGCTGATCGTCCCCGTATCAAGGCCGATCCGGATGCTCCGTTTGCTGGTCTCGCATTCAAGATCATCAACGACAAGTACGGTACGTTGACCTTCGTGCGTGTTTACGCCGGTACGCTCAAGTCGGGCGACACCGTGATGAACACCACACGTGGTAACAAGGAACGTATCGGCCGCATGTTTAAGATGCACGCCGACAAGCGTGAAGAAATCAAGGAAGTTGTAGCGGGTGATATCGCTGCCTTCGTTGGTCTCAAGGACACCCAGACCGGTGACACCCTCTCGGCCAAGGACGGCATCGTTCTTGAGCGTATGGCTTTCCCGGTTCCGGTTATCGACATTTCAGTTGAGCCCAAGACCAAGGACGGCATTGAGAAGATGTCGCTCGGTCTGCAGAAGCTGGTTGCCGAAGACCCGTCGCTGCGTCTCAAGACCGACCAGGAAAGTGGCCAGACCATTCTTTCCGGTATGGGTGAGCTGCATCTCGAAATCATCGTGGACCGTCTGAAGCGCGAATATGGCGTTGATGCCAACATCGGTGCACCTCAGGTTGCCTATCGTGAGACGATTTCCAAGGCGCATACCGAGACCTATACCCACAAGAAGCAGTCGGGTGGTTCGGGTCAGTACGCCGAAGTGAAGATCCTGTTCGAGCCCGCCGAGCGTAATGCTGGCGTGACCTTCGAAAACAAGATTGTTGGCGGTGCAATTCCCAAGGAATTCATCCCGGCGGTTGAAAAGGGCATCAAGAGCCAGTGCGAAACCGGTGTTCTTGCTGGCTTCCCTACGGTTGACTTCAAGTACACGCTGATCGACGGTAAGTACCATGACGTTGACTCGTCGACCATGGCTTTCGAAATCGCTGGCCGCGCTTGCTTCCGCGAAGGTATGAAGAAGGCCGACCCGATCATCCTCGAGCCAGTAATGGACGTGGAAGTGACTTCGCCGCAGGAATATGTGGGTGACATCGTTGGTGACGTAAGCCGTCGCCGCGGTATGATCCAGAGCCAGGAAAACTCGGGTACCACCGTTGTTATCCGCGCGCTCGTTCCGCTCAAGGAAATGTTCGGCTACATCTCGACACTGCGTTCAATGTCGAAGGGTCGTGCATCGTTCACCATGCAGTTCCATCATTACGAACCGGTTCCGGCGAACATCGCTGAAGAAGTTCGCGAGAAGATGGCGTCATAAATTCGGATTAACAGTATCTAAAGAGGAGAGTACATCATGGGTAAGGCAAAGTTTGAGCGTACGAAGCCGCACGCAAACATCGGCACGATTGGTCACGTTGACCACGGCAAGACCTCGCTGACAGCAGCGATCACCAAGATTCTGGCCAAGACCGGTGGCGCGACCTTCACCGCTTAC
>JBEIQE010000033.1:0-5547 GCA_040376705.1 Micavibrio sp. | reverse complement strand
GTAAGCGGTGAAGGTCGCGCCACCGGTCTTGGCCAGAATCTTGGTGATCGCTGCTGTCAGCGAGGTCTTGCCGTGGTCAACGTGACCAATCGTGCCGATGTTTGCGTGCGGCTTCGTACGCTCAAACTTTGCCTTACCCATTTGGTTTGCTCCTTAGCAGTGACGAGCCGCATAGGGGCCCTACATGGAGCGGGAAAATAGCGCCATTTGCGCTGAGGGCAAGAAGTTTTTTAGCTGCCAGCATATTGTTATGACTGGCAATCCCGCAGCGCTGCATCGAAACGTGTGACAAGACATAGCCCTGATGCACTGACGCGCGATGATCACGCCCACAACAGCGCAGAAACTGCCGTTACGGTGCCTGAAAACAGGCACGCGCGATGAGTATAATAACTATATGATTTAAATGAGAAAATTGCCTTATTAGCAAAATAAAAAGCTGCTGCATTCTAGAATTAGTTTCATAGATTAGAGCGATTTCAGCCCGGGAATAAAAATGGCGACGGAAAACAAAACCCCAAGGGAACAAGCTATAGAACTCGTGCGCGGGCTCGAGAACGCTTATGGCGGGGACAAAAACAGGATCCAGGCTGATTTGGGCAAGAAGTATGAAAAGTCAGAAGCACAGACACCCCGCAATCGTGTGCAGGAACAGCATGTAATTGAAATCGCACGTGCGTATGTTCACGTGAGCGATGGTAATGGCGGCGTCATTCCCAAGGACCAGCGCACCTCAACACGTAATGACGCTGCAAATGATCGTTACAAATTCGCTCAGGCCGGTTTTATGGGTGATGGGCGCAGTCCGTTGACGTCACAAATCGAAGCTATAAAGCATGGCTTGCACGACTTACTGACTCCTGAAATGCAGCAACGCTACAAGCATGTCAAAATGCCAACTGTTGATAGCCCTATAGCTAATCACGGCAACGAAGGCGCCCGCCCCGTCAAGCATGCAGCACCCGCCAAACCGGCTGTTGAACGCGTGAGCGTTAGCATGGGCAGCTCGCGCCCTACGCGTGGCTTTGCCACCGTCGCGATGATGGCCACTACTGCAGCGCTTACCGCGATTGCCATTCCGGCGCTGCGCCACCTGGGTGTTGATATGAAGGCGGATGAACCCGCCATTCGCATGACCTCACTTAGCCAAGCCGCCAGCGGGCTTGATGCTAACGAGCCTGCCCGCGCGGCTGCAACTATTGATGCAGGCATGAGCGTAAATATTGGCCAGGCCGCCGCACTGCGGTCCAAACCGCCTACATCATCCGGCCCTAACTAAACCTGCTGCTCACGCGTGGTGGCCGCAACCCGCCCACCCTGCCATTGGCCGCGATAGGCGCTGCTCGCGCCATCAATCCGCATGATGTTGATATGCGCAATCCGCGCGCCCATCTCGAGCGTGAACGGATACGGCCCGGCGTTATGAATACCAAAAGTCGGCGCGCCCGAGTAACCTGGCGGATGCACCCCCACCTGCAGCACAACACCCGAACGGAACAGCGTACTACGCGGGTGATAAATACCCAGCATATCGGCATCGAGCGTAATCTCCTCGATGATCTTGACCAGATAATATTTCGCAGGCTCAAGCACGGCGGCAACAACCTTGCCTTCTTCATAGGTGGCCAGCAATTTGGTTTGCGATGTCTCACGCTCGGTAACGCCTAAAAAGCCGCCCGAGGTAATTTCATATATCTCGGCTGCGCGCAGATCGAAACCGGCACCTTCGGGATTTTCAAGCTCACGCTGCGCCAGATTTTTAATCAGCTCGCCTTTACGTACGCGCGGCAGCAGCTGGTCAAACCCGATAATCATGAAAAACCCCGTTTCAAGCGCTCTAAATACGTTAATGGCTCAATTTATGCCTTTATTTCCTTGCAGTCGAGATGCCGTATTATTAATAAGTTGTACCTAAGTTATTTTATTAAAAATTTTGCAGCACGAGGACCGACATGAGCGGCAATCAGACTCCCAAAGGCAATGGTGTGAACGATGTATTCGGCCGCCTGATTGCGCAGGGCGAAGAGCTGATCGAGCGCAGTAACGCCGAGCGTAATACGCGCGACCTCATCGCCCTTATTGGCAAACCTACCCCGCGCGATACCAAGATGGTGAATGGCCATACGGTACAGGAATATGTAGGTCCCGGCGGCAAAATGACCGGCATTCAGCGTATTGGCATGGAACGCCCCAACCTCGATGAGTATGCCTATAAACAGTTAGCCGAGCTGGCCGCCCGCCTGCCCGAGCGCATGCATGATGCGATGATTTTTGTATATAACAACAGGCTTACACCGGATGAACGCATGCTGGGCGTAACCAATCCGTTTGATAAACTCTCTCCCAGCGAACGCCATACAATAGAGCAGCGCTTTAATCGTTTAGGCGTGCCTACAACACCCGAGCTGTTTGCAGTGGTGGTCGACCTGCGTGCCGGCAGCCCTGCGCTTAAAAAGCGCTTCTTTGATGTGAACTGCAAGCCGGTCCCTGAGGAGCTGCTGTCGATAGCATTACCGCCTGTGAAGGTCCCCCGCCCTAGTGGCGCGAGCTGATTACAGTACCCATAAAATCCAAAGCCCTAGAGCCAAAATGACTCTAGGGCTTTGGAGCGGGCGACGGGAATCGAACCCGCGTGATCAGCTTGGAAGGCTGAAGTTCTACCATTGAACTACACCCGCATGCGGACAGTTTATCGCAGGCGGCGGCCAAACGGAAGAGCTCAATCGTAGCTCAGGTCATCCCCGGCTTTACCCCAGAAAACACGATAAGCGAATATCGTATAGGCAATCATCATCGGCAGCACGATCAACGCACCGACAAGGATGATCATGAGCGATTCCGGTGCACTGGCTGCATCAACAATAAGCAGACGGTCGGGCACGATGTAAGGGAAGAAGCTGTAAGCCAACCCCATGAAGCACAGCAGATAAATGCCGATGGTGGTCACAAAGGGTACCCAGCAGTGGCGGTCCAGCGCTTTAGGCAGCTGGTGCAGCAGGTAATACATATAACCCACCAGCACCGAGGTGATGACCGGAATAGGCGCCAGAATGAGCAGGTTCGGCATGCTGAACCACTTCTCGAAAATACGCGGGCTGACAAACGGCGTTGCAGCCGAAACCAGCAGAATACCAAAGCAGGTCAGTACGAGTGCCTGCCGCGCCCACCGCACGGCTTTTTTCTGCAGCTCGCCATCGGTCTTCATAATCAGCCATGCAGCGCCAATCAGGGCATAACCAGCCGCAAGGCAAAGGCCGACCAGCAGCGAGAAAGCCATGGCAATCCAGCTACTATCAAATCCCAAAATGTAACTACCCAGCATATAGCCCTGCGCGATGGCGGTCAGCAGCGAGCCGGCAAAGAACGTGTAGTTCCATGTAGCCCGGAACTGGTCCTTGGCCTTGACGCGAAAGTCGAACGCCACACCGCGCAGAATAAGCCCCAGCAGCATGATGGCAACCGGCAGGTAGAGGCTTGAAAGGATCATGCCATGCGCCATGGGGAAGGCCACCAGCAGCAACCCTACACCCAGCACCAGCCATGTCTCGTTCGCATCCCAGAAGGGACCGATAGAGGTGATCATGCGGTTCTGTTCGGCCTCGTCTGCTGCACGCATGAGGATACCGACACCAAGGTCATACCCGTCGAGTACCGCATAGGTGAGCATCGAGATACCCATAAGCAGGGCAAACACCAGAGGCAGCCATTGCCCATTCGCGAAAATTTCCATCATTGCCTCCTCAGGCTTTGGCCGCTTTACGTGCCATGAAACGCAGTGTGTGAATGAACGAGACCAGCAGCACGGCATAAAGCGTCAGGTACATAACAAAGGTCATACCGATATGCGCTGCAGGCACCTTCGAAGTAGCATCAGCTACCCTTAGCACGCCCTGCACCAGCCATGGTTGGCGGCCGATTTCGGTGACATACCAGCCAGCCAGTGTCGCCAGCCAGCCAGAGTAGGTCATGAGCGTCAGTGCGCGTATGAGCGGCAGTGACGGTTCTGATTTGCGCAGACGATACGCCCCCCACCACGACACCAGCAGCATGAGCATGCCCACACCCACCATGATGCGGAAGCCCCAGAATACTGGTGACACTGGCGGGTGATTATCAGGAAACTCGTTAATCCCCTTAAGCTCACCATCCAGCTCATGCGTCAGAATGAGGCTGGCGAGTTTTGGAATTTCAATCGCGTACTTGTTACTCTGCGTCTCGGCATCCGGTATACCGAACAGCACCAATGGTGCGCCCTTCTCGGTATGCCACAGACCCTCCATGGCAGCCACCTTCTGCGGCTGGTGTTCAAGCGTATTGAGGCCATGCAAATCACCCACCATAATCTGGATGGGGATGAGCACAGCAGCTGCATACACACCCGCCTTCATGGCGGCCTTCATGCCTGCGCTGCGGTCGCCCTGCTTGTAGCGATAGGCCGAAAGACCCGCGATGAGGAACGCCGCCGTCAAGCCAGAGGCCAGCAGCATATGTGTCAGGCGGTAAGGCAGCGACGGATTGAAGAGAATGGCCAGCCAGTCGGTCGCAAAGGCTTTGCCATCAATCATCTCAAAACCAACTGGTGTCTGCATCCAGCTGTTGAGCACCAAAATCCAGAAGGCCGAGGCCGTGGTACCCGCCGCCACCATAACGGTCGCAATTGTATGCACGCGGTTGCTCACGCGCTTGAAGCCGAACAACATGATACCGAGGAATGTCGCCTCGAGGAAGAAAGCGGTGAGCACTTCATACGCCAGCAGCGGGCCGGCGATGTTGCCCACGGTCTCCATAAAGCCCGGCCAGTTGGTGCCGAACTGGAATGACATGGTCACACCCGAGACAACGCCCAAAGCAAAGCACAGCGCAAACACTTTGGTGAAGAAGAAATAGGCATCCATCCACTTGCTGTCGTTTGTGCGGTTATAACGCAGCTTGAAGAACAGCAGGAACCAACCCAAGGCGATGGTAATGGTGGGAAACAGAATATGAAAAGAGATATTGGCAGCAAATTGCATGCGCGCCAGCATTACGGGATCGAACGACATTGTATGGCCTCCAGAGCAGGATCAAGCGCCTGCCATCTGCCACTCATATAAACCCCACCTACAAAAAATCAATATATTTCAATTATTTAGGACCGTTGCGGTCTTGTTTGGCCTGCGCGCTCCAAGCCCGCAGCATAGCATCGAACATCACATTCTGCACATAGGGTGGCTCGCTTGAGAGGCATTGCTCGACAATTCTATAAGCCAACATGGCATTTGCCTGCCCGGGTATGCTCGAGATAACCCCGATCTTGCATACAGGTTTGGGACGATTGAATTTCTTGGCTGGGCTCATGCGCGCACAATAGCGAGGACTGATGACTGGCTTCAACAGAAAAGGCCCCCTTGCGGGAGCCTTTATCTGTTGGTGGAAGGGGAAGGATTCGAACCTTCGTACGCTTGCACGGGCAGATTTACAGTCTGCTGCCATTAACCACTCGGCCACCCTTCCGGCCAATCAGAGGAGGTGGAAATACCCAGAATCTGTCCAAAGAGTCAATGCCGT
>JBEIQE010000006.1:0-128979 GCA_040376705.1 Micavibrio sp. | reverse complement strand
TGATGTAGATCGGCAGGGTGGTGAGCTGAGCACCGGTGTTGTCGATCATGTCGCTGAGCTGGGCACCGGCCATAACAGGGCTGGCAGCCAGGGCTACAACGGCAGCAATTGCTACTGTACCAAGGATCTTCTTCATGAGTAGTTTCCTTACAAGTCTATGCACCGGGATAATCCCGGTCGCTTCTGAAGTCAGAATAACATCCAAACGACTAATCAACAATCAAGACGGATACAGAATCCCTGGATTTATTGTAGAAAATTAAGCGCAAACCACCAGTAATTTTAAGGAAAAATAAACCAAAATATCCAGCGAGGGTGCTTAGAGCCCGTAAACAAACATGAGGTTTTGTTTGCCAAGCAAACAGGGCGCTTGAAGCCCGTAAACAAACAGGGCGCGGAGTGATCCGCGCCCTGCTGTAACAAAAACTGAAGGTGACCGATTAGGGGGTCAGAGCCTGCAGTGACTGGAACGACGCAGTACCGCTGGTGGTGCTGGTCGAGTCGCGGAGCATGGTCAGGATGAACGGCAGCGAAATAAAGGCTGTCGCGGCGAAGAGACGGGCAAGGCCGTCCTTCATCGAGGTCTGACCGGGGTTGTCGGCGTGAGCCTTCAGCTTGGCGATACCGGCAATCGCGAGAGCGATACCGATAATGTACGATACGTAGTTGATGTAGATCGGCAGGGTGGTGAGCTGAGCACCGGTGTTGTCGATCATGTCGCTGAGCTGGGCACCGGCCATAACAGGGCTGGCAGCCAGGGCTACAACGGCAGCAATTGCTACTGTACCAAGGATCTTCTTCATGGGGTTTCTCCTAAAAAATGCACCAAGCCAGTTGCCTGATGCTTCTGGGCGAACAGTAACACCCACAATCACAACCTGCAAGATTACTGCACAGTTATGAGGCATGTTTCGTTGAAACTAAGCGCCAATTATTCATAAAATTAGAGGGATTAATCTGGCAGTTTTCTGCGGTTTTCCGGCAGTTTTTCCGGGGACTAGGCGCAAAAGCAAAGAGGCAGCCGCTGGGCTGCCTCCTGGATCCGGAAGGGGCAGCTTTAGGGCTGCCCCATATTCAAGTGAAGTTGAAGACAGCGCAGCTTGCGGCCTTGTCGCAGAAGGTGTTCTGCAGGGCGAGTAGCACTGGCGAGATATTGATGGCTGCAGCGCCGCCCAGGATATGGGTAAAGGCTGCGGCCGAGCTCACGCTGGTATTACCATCTGCCAGTGCACGCAACATTAGGAACCCGCGCAGGAAGGCAATGAAGCCAAGAATCTGGATGAACACCAGAATGGCTGACATGGCCTGATTAGCCTGATCAAGGGTGGCAGCGGGGATACCGGCAATGACCATGCCGTCGAACTTCTTGATGCTGCCGCTGAACATGGTGGTGGTGAAGATATCTGCTGTTGCTGCCAGGGAAAGCAGGATCGAGCCGATCAAAACACGCACGAGTGTGCCTGAACCTACAGATCCGCGTGGACCATCCTGTGCAGCGCCGCGGGCCATGCGCAGGAAAGCAGTGATCATGAAGAACAAGCCGAGCACTGCTGAGAGTGTCCATAGCAGGAAGGACATCGGTCCGCGGATGTTCTGGATCAGGCGAATCATCATGACATCGAGGCTAAGCGGCGTGGTGGCCGTAACCTTGAAGGCGATGTTACTGGCATTAAGTGTTGAGCCCGAGGCGGTTGCCACGTTGAAGCTGGCTACCATCATGGCCCAGGCGGCTGGCAGCGAAATGAGGAAGGTACCGCCAGCGAGATGCCACAGGCCATGTGACATGGGCACCTGATCAGGGCGTTCGACGTGCTTGTAAAGCTTCTGCAGGCCCAGAACAATCACCACCAGACCCGCGATGATCGAGGCGTAGTTCATGACAATCGGGAGGGTATTGTAGCTCTGTACCGTCTTGGTGATCACATCGCCCACGGTTGCCGATGCGAAGGCGCGGCTGACCGGCACCATCATGCAGTAAAAGACCAGGGCCTGTAGCATCACTACAGTCCAGTGGCAGCCTTTAGGGCGGGCTAAGATCGGCGTATGCATAGAAAATTCCTTCAAGAATCATCTTATCAGACAAAACTTTACCAAAAACTTAGCCGCAAGCCCATGACCTTCGTCTAGAGCTTGCGGCTAATTTTAGACTAATTACTGATAGTTACTGCCGCAGGCTGCCCTGTGTGCCAATAACTTCCCAGCCGCCGTTACCGTTTTGGCGAATTGCCGTAATTCTGCCAATGCCTTCGAGGCTCTCGCCTACAGATACGCTACGCAGCTGGCCTTCGGCCGAGCGCGATACCCAGGCTTCGTTAGACTGGGCAGCACGCAAAACCCAGCGAACAGGTGCCGGAGCGGCAGCTGCAGGCCGCGAGCGCGGTGTTTCGGTGGCGGTGCTACGGGGAGCAGGTGTGCTGCGGGTTGCAACCGGACGGGCCGGAGCCGGATCGCTTGAGGCGGTAGCAGCCGGAGTGGGGCTGGCGGTACGCACAGACGACAGCTCGGACTGGAGCTTACGCACCTGATCCTGCAACGCGGTTACAGTGCTCTTGAGCTCGGCATCTACAGCTGCAGAGGTTGTACCTGCGCCTTGGGTGGCCAGATTATCAACCGCTTTGGTCAGATCTTCGATCTGGCGCTCAAGCACATCCATGCGGCCCGATACATCGGCCAGATTCTCGGCAGCAGCCGTTACAGCCGGGCTGGTGCTTGTCGCAGCAACCGGTGTTTCAACCGGAGCAACTACGGCAGGCGCTGCAGCAACCGGGGCGGTTACGGCTGGCTCGGGTGTAACCACCGGTGCTGGCTCAATCGCAGCAGTTTCAACTGGCGCCGTTTCAAGTACAGGCTCAGCAGCTGCAACTTCAGCCGGAGCAGCTTCAACTGGAGCAGTCTCGGCAGGGACCGGAGTCTCAATAGCGGCTACAGTCTCGGGCGCAGCTTCAACCGGAGCGGCTTCGATTGCCGTTTCAGCTGTCAGCTCAGGCTGGATATCGGTGGGGGCAGGGACAACAGCCTCTGGCGCGGCAGCGACAGGCTCAGCTGGTTCCAGCATGGCTGTGTCAGACGGTACGATTTCCGGTGCGCCGGCAACCAGCGGCACAGCCGTTTCGGTTGTGGCTTCGGTCGGGGTATCGAGCGGAGTTGCGGCAACTACAGTTTCGCCGGCAGGCTGTGCTTCGCCAAGGGGGGCTGTAGCTGTAACTTCGGGCTCAGCGGGCGCAGCAGCGATAACCGGGCTGGCTTCGCCAGCCGGAGCCTGCATGAAGTTGAGATAATAGTAACCAGCACCACCGGCGGCGATTACGCCAAGTGCGGCAAACGGCAGAACCTTGGACAGCGGAGAACGGCGGCGATCGCGCAGTTCGGGCTCAAGACCGTCTTCAGCATCTGACTGGTCATCACCCCAGGCAGCTTCTTCAGGCTGGTCCTGTGATGCGAAGTCTTCGGTGAATTCAGCCTCAGCACCCTCGAAATTCTGGTCCTGATCCTGGCTCTGGTTTTTTGCGCGCTTACCGAACATTATTTATCCTCATTGTCTCTAACAGCCGAAACGAAGAACAGGCCAATTGGTGTACCAACGGCCACGCGGACCAGACGCTTGATGGAAGAGGCTTCCTCATCCACATAACGGCCTACACGGTCGGCGGCTTCGCCGATACCGGCATACATAGCATCGCGTGAGTCGTTTTCTTCCTGCTCATTGGTGGTCACTGATGTGCCGGTACCACCGGTTACAGTGGTTGTGCTGGCAGGCTCAGAAAGGGTTTCACCATAGGCCTTGATGAAAGCGGCAGCAGCCGGCATCAGAACGCGCGAGAAGTAACGCGGATCAACCTCGGTTACAACGCCGCCCAGTGTGGTATCGGGGTCAAGGGCCAGAATATCCACTGTGAACTGACGGTTGCGGATGGCCACGGTCTTGAAACGAATTGCCAGATGGTCGCGATAGGTCTCAAAAGTACCGATCGCGCGGCCACCAGCGAAGGGACCGGTCAGAACCTGAGCCATGATCGGGCCCGGAATGTCTGAGTTGGCTTCCATCAGCATCTGTGCGTAGTAAACCGAACCGGCAGGCACAATCAGGCGGCCATCAGTTGCAGCTTCATCACCACGGTAGGCAGCCGAGTTACCGGTTGCACTATCGTTCTGACGGGGCGGTGCGCCACTAACCTGCTGCATCGAGACAGGGGCCCACTGGCCCATCAGCTGATCCATCTGGGTACGCATGGTGCGGGTCAATGCCTGTACGGCTTCTGGCGAAACGGCAGGAGCTACGGGCTGCGGTATAGGCTGAGGAGCCGAGCGGTCACGCGCATTGGTGCTATTTGAGATGATGTTTTCGAAGTCCCTGAGGGGGTCTTCTGTATTGTTTGTCATGACCTGATCGTCAACAATCGGTGCAGCAACGGGGTTCTGCATCGGCGTTGGGATCGCGCTGACGCCCTGACCACGGGCGGCTTCAGCACGCTGCTCATCGAGCTGCTGCACGGCACGCTGGTATTCAGGCGTAATTTCGGTTGTGGTTGTCGCCGCTGTAGGACCTTGCGCAACCGGCAGAACCGAGCGCTCTTCCTTGGAAGGTTCCGACAGGAACTGCATACCGGCAAAAGCGGCGCCGCCACCTACAATGATGACCGCAGCCAGCTTGAAGATAGGGTTCTTCCACAAAGCGCCGGCAGAACCGCCGCCCGACTTCTTGTAACGGGCTGCGCCGGGAGTTTCGTTAAAATCAGTTGCCATTGGTCGAGTCTCCAGCAGTAATACCTTCAGGGCGGGTAATGCGTGCGCGCACCATCAAACCTTGGTCAGACAGCAGCAGAACCGGTGTTTCAGGAATAGCGTAAACAGTGGTGCCGTCGCCCGAGCTGGTGCTCGATGTCCAGGCCGGCGAGAGCAGGCTGTGTGGGGTGCGCAGATAGGTCTGGCCATTGACCGACCAGGCGGCGCTACGATCATCAAGACCGCTCACCGACAGGCGCTTGGCGCTGGCTGGCGGGTAGCCATCGAGTACAGCCATCATCACGCTGTCGCCAGCAACCATCGAGTTGGCCGAAACAAAGCGCGGGGCGCGGGCGTTGGGGCCCATGGCGGGTACGCGAACATCGTAACGGAAGTAAACTTCATCATTACCGGCCACCAGACGGAAGGTGATGGGGGTGGCCAGCTCAGCGAGCTGGATCGTGATGTTACCTTCGTAGAAGCGGCTCATCGGAATGATGCGCATGATGTTGCCTTCGCCCGTGTTAACAACACGAACTTCGAACTTGCCGGCAAAGGCAGCGTCTTCAATACGCCAGGGCGCGCCGGTCGCATCCATCATCATGACGCTGGTGACATAACCGGCAGCAACCTTGATGATTGGGGGCTGACCGCTCGGGTCGAGTGAAATGGTTTCAACTTTGAGTACCGGATTGGGGCGCACAGGGTCGGCCAGTGATGGAGCGGTGACGCGCTGCAGCTCGGACATACGGCCGATCAGCTTCTGGATCTGGTCGGGGCGCAGCGGCATGGCAGCATCGAGTGTGCTCTGGAAGGCCATGTCATTGACCATACGGGCAGGATCGGTTTCGCCTTCAGGCGGCGTTACGAAGTCATCAAGGCCGCCACCGCCAGAGAAGTCGTTAGATTGCGCAGACGCAGGCTGTGCAATAAACAACGTGCCGGTCATCGCCACGGCGAAGGCAAACTGGAACAGAGATTTGGTCATAAGCATCCGATAAACTCCCGCAACACATATCGTTTAGTCTGTTCGCACAATTTCATCAAGCCCAACATCACGGATTTCGGCCACACTGCCCGTAAAAACGCCATGAAGGCAAGGCCAAGAAGAATCGAAATGACTAAAATACACCTTAAAGTTCTTCTTTAATCGCTTTTCCGGTTACTAGTTTCCTGTGTAACGCCATTGCGAAATGGCAATACCGGCTGGGTTAATCTCCGGTTTTACGCGTTCAACCAGCACTTCAAAGACCTCGTTACCGGAAGACTCAGTGCCATCCAGATAGCGTGTAACGTACATCTTGACCTGAATTTTATAGGTGAAAACGCCACTGATCAGGCTTTTTTCGAGAATTTGTGGCGGTGCACTGGGGCGGCACTTCATCATCAGGTAGTTGTTTTCAAGCCCGGCGCGGATGGCTGGACGCGTGCCATATGGCGTGCGCTGGAAGCGGGTGAAGGAGTCCCAGCCACGGTCGTTGAAGATGGGGCGGATTTCCAAGAGGCGCAGCTGGTAGTCGTGGAACCCCATGGTGAGGGTTTTGGTCATGGCATCAACCAGCCACAGCGCAACCACGTTATCGCCGATTTCCTGATCTACTGGCGGGGGGATGGTGAGCTTGCCTTCGGCCGTGGTGGCAAACAGGCGGTAGCTGGTGGTGCTGAAGTTAGCCAGCATGACAACCAAAATGACCAGGCCGGCCATAACCGCATACTGCATGTATTTGAGCAGAAGAATGCTCTTGGCTGCATCCTGCTGGAAGGCAGCACCGATTTTGGCCTGTACGGGCCCGCGCACGCCAGAATTATCACTGCGTTTGGCAAGACTGACCTTGCGGGGGCGGGAGGCGGCAGATCCGGAATCGAAAGTCATGGCGCCTACCTATTGGATAATCTGGACGATGCCGAACGGATAACCGGCATCTGAATCACGCGTTGGGATACGCGCAATCTTCAGGGTCATGGCACCGTTCTTCACGCTGGTTGCGCCTGTGTAAACGCTGGTCACGGTATTCATCTGCACGGTCCAGTAGTAGGTATCGCCCACCTGGCCCTCAGAGGTTACAACCGTATTGGCCCCCGGAATGGTGGAAACGAACTGGCGCTGGCTTTCCACCTGCGCCAGAATTTGCTGTTCACCCATGGCGAGCAGGAAGCCGGTCCAGCCCTCAGGCGTGAAGAAGCGCTGCGCGCCCATAATACGCGGTCCGATATCATTGAAGTTATAGGTAAACACTTCGCTGATGGCGAGTTTGGTCCAGTTGAGCAGGGCTTCGCTGCTGGTATTGGGGGTGCTTGATGACTGCAGTGAAGTTACGCCGCGCGCCTCGTGCGAGACGGCCAGCATCACATCGCTACGCTGGTTGCCGAACACAAACGCGCAGAGCGCGCCAGTGAAGATAAGGCCGATAATGGTGGCACCAACCGAGCGGCCAACCGTAACGTCTGCTGGCGGCGGCAGGGCAGCCGGTTTTTTGGCGACAGGCTTGGCGGCGGTACCTGCCTTGGCAGCTGGTTTCTTGGGCGTAGCGGTCATGGCGTTACTCCCTGAACCTGTGTCGGCGCCTGTTGCACCACGCCCTCTTGCTTAAGGGAAAGGATGTTGGTGGTAATAAACCCGCGTGGAACTTCAATCGCCTTGGCGCGCTGTACCAATACCTGTGCGGTCCAGCGGCTGACAACCTGGCCTTCTTCGCTCGTGCCGATCTTGCGTGTGACCAGCAGGGGAACCTGAATCACCCAGCGATAGATATTATCCTGTACATTCTGGCTAATCACGCCGCCCGGGCGCGAGGGCTCTACGGCTGTGATGAATACATGGTTGTTCTGGTTCATTTCCGACAGACCGTTGGCACCGAAGAACTTGACGTACAGATCGTTCAAGGCGGCGGGCTCAAACATCTGGCCCATTTCGATCTTGCGTTGCTCGAAATCGAGGAAGCCGAAGGTGAGGGCGGCTGCAACTGAAGTGCCTACACGGCTATACATTTCGTTGTTGTTGGCCGTCGGTGTATCGAGCGGAATTACGCGGCTGATACGCCCATCAACCGTAGCCATGAAGAAGCGGTCCTGCGGGTTGGCGGTTGCAATAATCCAGCCCGAAACAAAAATAAGCACCAGAATGATGCCTGCCTCGACAATCGCGAAGTTTATGAGGGTACGGTAGGTATTACGGTTATACTGGTAGTTGACCTGCGTGGCCATGAGCAGGTCTGGGGACTGCTGCATCACCTCGTTACCGCCCGAAGCTGCGCCTGCGCCCGGCACCTTGCTGGCACCAAAGCCAATTAGCGCAAGAATTTTGTTCAGCATCTCCATCAGGAAGCGGCCTCCGCAACCATCTGGCTGATACCAATACCTTCGCGACTTTCCATGGTGGGCAGACGGCTGACGGTTACATCCACCTTCCAGGTAAAGCGGGTCTGGGTCGAGCGGGTGGTAAAGGTGATATCGATATCCAGCTCAACCTTCCAGGTATAACGGCCGCCCAGAATACCTGCCTGCTTGATCTCGGCACGGTTGCCGCTGCGCAGGCGCGCAACCACAACCTGCTGCGTGGCGCGCAGGGTAGGACTGGGCACAGCGCCAATACGCTCGAACATCTGCGCCTGATCCATCGCGCGGGTGAATGAGGCCCAGCCATCGGTGGTAAAGAAGTTGCGCGACTGCTGCAAACGCAAGAGGTGGTCATAGAAGCCGAAGGTCATGGTGCGGGTAACCGCATTTTCAACCCACGCCCGGATCTGCTCGTTGGAGAACACCGGCTCGGACAACGGCCGTTCGAGAATAAGGGTGTTATCTGCCTGTGCGGGGAAGAAGTAGTCACGGCTGTCGGTAAACTCGACGAGCTTGAAGATGACTGCAACCATCGCCACGATCAGTACAATCTGGCCGAGGAAGACGATCATCATCCTCTGCACGTTGGTGGCGTAGAAATGATTACGCGCCATAATCAGCGTCAGGCCGTCTGGCTTGGTGCTGGCAGGGGCGGCCGAGCCGGCAGGGGCCATAGCTGGCGCTGCCACCGCTTTGGGCGGTGGGGCTGCTGCGGCCGCCGGGGCGTCCTTTTTAGCGAGGCTTACTTTGGCGCTCATATACTCTATTTACTTGATAAGTCAGGTTTCGTCGATAGAGGACCAGACTACTGGGTGAAACATTGCCAGCCTATTAACGCCAGCAGGGTAAACGCAAGGGCAGGGCCAAATGGGAACTCGGGATTGTCTTTTTTACGTGTCCACCACACACCAAAGCCGATTCCAAGGGCAGCGCTGATTAAAAGATAGGCAGGTGCAAGCATCGGCTGCAGCCAGATGGCGCTGGCGGCCATCAGTTTGACATCGCCCCAGCCCATCATGTCGCGTTTGCGCAGCCATGAGTAACCGCCGGCCAGCAGCACGCCCACACCGGCGGTCTGTAAAAAGCTGAGGGCGGGATCAACCCATGAGGCGGGCGGGTGCAAATAGGCCCAGCCGCAGCCAAGCGCGAAGATAATAAGATGGCTGCCATCAGGAATCAGGCCGGTATCGAGATCAACCACGCTGAGGAAAACCAGTGTGGCGGTTAGGCCCGTTAGTAATGCCAGCTCGAAACTCAGGCCGAAATGCCAGCCCGCAATTGCCGAAGGGATAGCCACGGCCAGTTCGATGAGCGGATAACGGCTGCTGATCGGTTGGCCACAGCAACCCGATTTACCACGCCGGTACAGCCAGCTGAGCACGGGCACCAGGTCGCGAGCGCGGATGTTCTTGTTGCAGGTGGTGCAATGCGAGGGGGAAAGCCAGCTTTCTTCGCGCGGCCAGCGCCAACTGGCCATGCCGACAAAACTGCCCAAGACAAGGCCGAACACAAAGCCGCACAGGCCGCCAAACCAGCCGATTGTATCAACTACCGCTTCCATAACTGCGTCCTCAAGCCAAAGCCTTCAAGAGCAAGCAGCATAACTGATTTGCAGGAATCAGGCGACCTTGAGTTCGGCTTTGCCAGCAGGAGCGTTAGCCAGCGTGCTGGGGTGCGGGCGTACCGGGATGTTCACCAGGCTGCGGTCCTCATGGCCGGTCAAGGCGGCATCTACTGAGTTAATGCGCAGGATCGTACCGTTATCAACCACCATGGGAACCGGTTTCTCACCAATTTGGTTGAACAGCTGGCGGCAGGCATCGCGCTGGCCTGCACTGCCATGCACGCCAATAACTGCGCTTTTGGGTTGCACAAGGGCTGCAAGCTGCTTGATCCCTTCGCCATGTTCATGACCGGTGGCATCAAGCGCTGGCTGGTTAGGTCCGTCTCTATATATGTGCTCAACCCCAAGGCTTTGCAGCAAGCGGATGTTTTCCTCAAGCTTGACGGCATTCCATGGTTTGACTGACGATGAGAAGATGAACACATCATCCGGCCCTGCTTTAAAATGCTCGTACTCGCCGCGGCTCACGCGGTTGAGCACGGATGACTTTTCGCCATTCACACCCGCCATGACGTTCAGCACATAACTGGGGTTAAGCTTGCCCGCAAGCTTGGTAGGGCCGGAGGCAACAATCAGTGCGTCATGCCCGGTCAGGGTTTGCAGGTCCATACCGCTACGGTTCATGGCGCGCAGGCGGTGCTCAATCGAGCTGCCATGGTGCACATAAACGCGGCTGTCCTGTGCGGCCACCCAGCCAGCGCGCGCAAGGGCCTCGGCATTACCGGTCTCAACCACGATGTTGATGCGCTTATGCGGGTGTTTATCAGTAATCGCTTTTAAATTGGCGCGTATATCGGCCTCGGGCGTGGGGCTGCCGGGTTTATCGGCGCGGGTTGAATCAAGGAACAATGCATCGATTTCCTGATTTTCGCCCATGCGCGCCAAGCGGTTGAGATCGGTCTTGGGGGTGAGCGTGGTCTGGTCGAGCTTGAAATCGCCGGTGAAGAAGGTTGCAACGCCCCCCGCTTTAATTATAGCGCCGCTGCTTGAAAGCGTATGGCCCATCTGCACGGCTTCAAGCGTGAAGGGGCCGATGGTCACCGGCTCGCCGGGACGTACGATTACCAGCATTGGCCAGCCACCCTTATGGATGCGGCCGCTCAGCTTCTCCTTCAGGATGTTGATGGTTAGCTCATCTGCAAAAATCGGTGGCAGGCGATAGCCATGTTCAAGGTAACGCATGATGCCGTCATCATCATCGCCATGTGCGTGGGGTAAAAAAATAGCCCGCAGTTTCTGGGGCGATTTCGGATTCAACAGATCAAGGATATCGGGCGCTTGCTGCATGGGCCCGCTACCATCGGGCGCTCGCCGAACGGGATGCGCACCAAGACCGACCAGAATGGTTTCGCCATGCAGGCCGCTGTCAGATTGCCAGCCATAAGTGAGCTGACCGCAATTGCTGCCCACATCCTCTTCATTACAACCGCCGCGCGGCTGGAAATAGAGGCCTAATTCAACTGGCTTGTTCTTGTTATCTGCCGTGTTCCCTGGCCCCATCGCGTCCCCCTGAAATGACGTGGTGAAGTCTACCGACTGCGTGTTTTGTACTGCTTGTGCCCAACATGTTGTGTTTATCGTGCTTTGCCATTTTTGGCTTGGGCTAAGTTTAGCGGGACTCGAGCCGCCGTCAATCCAGTGATTCTATGTCACCTGAACAGCACTCCGCAGGGGAAGTTAACAGACCTGGTTTCAGGTGGTCGTGTCGTCTTTGGTTTTGGGCTTCAGCACAGGGGCCGGATAGGCAGCTGCGCGCGGTCCGCGGCGGCGGTCCATACGCTGCTTGATGCTGAACTCGATGTGCTCGCGGTGGTCGTGCAGCTCATGCGCCATATGGTCGATACTGCCATGCAAGCTGGCAAGACGGGCGAGGGCAATACGGCGCAGGCCACCTGCCTTAATGGTCATGTGCTGGGGTTTGGCGGCCAGCTGGTTCATCTGCTGACGCAGGCCACTGAGTTTTTCGGTGTTGCTGACCGCATATCGCTCGGCAATACGCAGGCGGCGGTGCTTGATCTGTACCGCCGGGGCCTGCGGGCGGGCGCCGAACTCATGTCTTAAATGAGCGCGGCGGGCATCGCCGCTGCGGCCTGCAGGCTGGCTTTGGGTCGGGGTCGCGGTGGGCGCAAAGGCCTGGCGCGCGGCGCGACGGGCGAGGGGCGTCTGCTGGAATCTGCTGCCGGTTGCAGGGTTAAACGCCACCCATTGGGTGCCGCTCGTGTTGCGCTCAATCTCTTCGGCACGCAGGTTCCAGCGCTGCATGAGAGCATCAATACGGGTAAATGTCTGTTGCGCGGTGAGGCTTAAATCGGCTGAAATCTGCCCCGAACCAGCCTGCGCGCTGAGCGCTGCCAAATCGCGGTCGGTTTGCGAAAGCTCGCTCATCACGCTATCGGCGCTGTCGTTCAGCTCGGTCAGCTGCAGGGCTTCCTCAGGCGAGGTCCAGTCATCACCGCTATACTCATATATGAGGCGGCCACCCTGCGCCGGCTGCTCGGGCGCGCTCACAAAGAAGGGTTTGGCGCTGCTGGCGGCCATCTGGACACGCGGACCCAAGGCATCGCTGGCTCTGCGGTTCTTTTTGGAAAGCTGGGCCTTCTGGCGTGGGCTCAGGGTGAAGAACAGGCTGCTTAAAGGGCCTTTCTGCTCGGCAGAGGCCCTGAACGGCTTAACCCCCTGCTGCTGCCCCTGTTGTAGCCAAGTGGCATTCGGACGTAAGAAAAACATCTCCCTGCTCCCTTCTGGCCAAGCTCTCGTCTGGTTTGGCCTTAAACCCACTTTAAAGGATAAGCCGACCGATGTGGATTACAATTTTATGAAAATTGTGGGGAACGCGACTCTCAACAAAATGCACGATTCCCCTAAATCATTGGCTTTGGGGCAAATTTTAACAATTTTCGATGGCTCAAATATCTGCCATATGTTAGAAGATTAGAGGCTAAGTGGAGGACGTCATGCTTAAAGTAAGACTGTTTGCAATCGCGCTGACCGTTGCATTGCTCGTGGGTGCCCCACAGGCAAAGGCAGCTGATCCGTGTGACCCTGCCGTTCTCTCGCAGATGTCGAGTGCTGCCCAGCAAGGCTTTAACCGCCTGAGCGACGTTGCGGTAGCTTTCCTCCGCCCGCCTGCACCTGGTGCGTCATCCAACTGCCTGCAGAGCCTGCTCAACGTCTGGAAGATTGACCCGATGCTGCTGGCCGCCGCTATCTTCCCCACCGGTACACTTGGTTACACCATCGGTGGTTTCACACTGACCCATTCGAGCCCTGCTGCTCTCGTACTCGGTATCATTCAGAGCTACTTCAACACACAGTTCGGTAGCATGATCTGCGGCGAACTCTGGGGTGGTATCGGTAAGGCGCTTGCGCCGCTGCAAATCCAGCCTGACGGTAGCATCAATATTCAGAAGGCGCTCACCGCCAACTTCCCTGGCCTTGGTGCAGCTATCGGCTTCCTGACTGGTACCGCCTTCACAACCACGGTTGAGTTCCCCGGTGGCTTCACAGGTTCGGTTACCATCGCCCCGTAAGGTACAATACATAAGCATAAACGGCGCCCTCACCGGCGCCGTTTTTGTTTGTGAGCATTCTTAAACATGCGTTTTACTCTGCGCTTTTTACCTGCGTTCTTCTTTAAGGATGCGGTAGATCACACCGATATAAAGCGCTAGCAAGAGTAATGGCAGTGGCGTGAGCAGATCGGGCGTCATGCGTTTTTCAAGAACGATCCACGGGATGAGGCTAATTACTAGTACGGCCACCTGATAGCGTAGCAGGCGTGCAGCCCATATACCGGCCAGCAGTACCCACGGCAGGTAAAGCTGCCAGATGAGCGGCATCATCACGGCCATACCGCTGAGCAGAAGGTTAAGGCAGCTAATAGGTTGCGCCCGTGCAGCCCATAAACGCAGGTAGGTATATAAACCTATACCGAGTAGCGGTACCAGCGCCAGCTGCCACAAGAAAAGCGCGTCGCTGTAGGCAAACCCAAGGCGTTGGAATAATGCGAGCAGCGAGATATTGCCGTGCTGCGCCCATTCCTGCTGAATGAGTATACCGTTTTTAAGGCTCATGTATTGCGTGCTGAAGGCCATGTACTCAAGCCATGGCTGCGTGCCGTGCAGGGCAAGCGAGATGAGGCACAATGTTATGCCGCCCACACAGGCGGTAAGCAGTGCCTTGTAGGAGCGACCGGGCAAGAGCATGAGCCCGAGGATGATGAAGTAGGGCTTGAGCACAGCTGCAAGCAACAGGCAGGCGCCGGCTCCATATTCCTGTCTGTTCTCAAGCTTGCGGGCGGCAGTCAGGGCTAACGCCAGCGCCAGCAGGTTGAGCTGACCCAATATAAGGTTATGGGCGATGATGTTGGAGAGCGACACGCTGGCGATGAGCGCATACTTGGCCCAGCGCGGCCATGTAGCCGCATTGGCATAACGCCAGAGCGCAGTGCCGATGGTGCCAAGCGCCCAGAACTGAGCCATATAATAAATGACAATCGCCGCTTTAAGCGGCAGTAACGCCCAGGGCTGGAAGATCAGCAGGCTGACCGGTGGATGCAGGAAGGGTGTTTTGGTAAAGCAGTCAAAAAAGTGTTCATCATAAAGTGATAGGCCTGCAGTACTGCGCAGACCGGCACAATAAAAGCACGAGGCATCGCCAAACGCCATGATGCTGCCTTGCGTTACATCGGGCGGTAGCAGCAGGGCAGGTATCATGCACAGGAAGGCCACACAGGCCGACACCAGCCAGATCAGGCTTTCGCCATTCTCAAGCGAGGGCGGGCGGTAGCGTGGCAGGGCAGGAGCAAGCGGCATGGCGGCTTAAACATATAGGCAATAGCCGTGCCTGAACATGACGTTTCTCGGCGTGCCCCAGCAAAAAGCCCCGGAGGTTATCCGGGGCTTTGTTGTCTCTATGAGGGAGCGGCTTATGCCGACTCTTTCATGCGGCTGTGGCGCTTGCGCTCGTTCGGGTCGAGGTAGCGCTTACGCAGGCGGATGGAGGTAGGGGTTACTTCCATCAGCTCGTCGTCCTGAATGTAGGCGATGGCCTTTTCAAGGGTCATCACGATCGGCGGGGTAAGGCGAACAGCTTCGTCCTTGCCTGAAGCGCGCACGTTGGTGAGCTTCTTGCCTTCGAGCACGTTCACTTCGAGATCGTTTTCGCGGGTGTGCTCGCCAATGAGCATGCCCTGATAAACCTTCTCGCCGGGCACGATCATCATCGGGCCGCGGTCTTCCAGCTTCCACATGGCATAGGTTACGGCTTCGCCCTGACCGTTCGAAATCAGCGCGCCGTTACGACGGCCGGGAATGTGGCCCTTGTAGTCGGCATAGCCATGGTAGATGCGGTTCATCACGCCGGTACCACGGGTATCGGTGAGGAACTCGCCGTGGTAGCCAATGAGGCCGCGTGACGGCGCATGGAACACCAGACGCTGCTTGCCGGCACCCGAGGGGCGCATATCAATAAGGTCGCCCTTGCGCTCGGAGATCTTCTGCACAACCGTGCCCGAGAACTCTTCGTCAACGTCGATGATCACTTCGTCGATCGGCTCCTGCTTCACGCCATTCTCTTCGCGGAAGAGAACGCGCGGGCGCGAGATCGACAGCTCGAAGCCTTCACGGCGCATCTGCTCAATGAGAATGCCGAGCTGCAATTCGCCACGGCCGGCTACTTCAAACGCATCGGTTGCGCCACCAGCTTCGGTGATGCGGATGGCCACGTTACCTTCGGCTTCACGCAGCAGGCGGTCGCGGATCATGCGGCTTGTCACCTTGGTGCCTTCGGTGCCAGCCAGCGGGCTGTCGTTAACGCCAAAGGTCATGGCGAGGGTCGGGGGGTCAATCGGCTGGGCCTTGATCGGCTGCTCGATGGTGGGATCGCAGATGGTATCGGCAACCGTGGTCTTGGAGAGACCGGCGATGGCGATGATGTCGCCTGCTTCGGCTTCTTCAATCGCTACGCGCTCGAGACCGCGGAAGGCCAGCAGCTTGGTGATGCGACCCTGCTCGAGGATCTTGCCGTCGCCCGACATGGACTTGATGGCCATGTTCGACTTGGCCTTGCCCGACAGGATGCGGCCGGTGAGGAGGCGACCCAGGTAGGGGTTGGCTTCAAGGGTGGTGGCCAGCATGCGGAATTCGCCTTCTTCAACCTTGGGCTCCGGCACATGCTTGATGATGAGGTCGAACAGCGGGGTCAGGTCCTTGCGCTCGTCGTTCATGTTCACAACGGCCCAACCCTGGCGGCCCGACGCGAACAGCGTGGGGAAGTCGAGCTGGCTCTCATCGGCATCGAGCGCCGAGAAGAGATCGAAGATTTCATTATGCACTTCGTCGGCGCGGGCGTCTGAACGGTCGATCTTGTTCACAACAACCATGGGCTTGAGGCCAAGGCGCATGGCCTTGCCCACCACGAACTTGGTCTGCGGCAGCGGGCCTTCGGCGGCGTCGACGAGAACAACTACGCCGTCAACCATCGAGAGAATACGCTCTACTTCGCCGCCAAAGTCGGCGTGGCCCGGGGTGTCGACGATATTGATACGGATCGGGTCGCCATGGTTATCGTAAAGAACCGAGGTGCACTTGGCGAGAATGGTAATACCGCGTTCGCGTTCCAGATCGTTGCTGTCCATGGCGCGCTCGGCGACCTGCTGGTTTTCACGGAAAGAGCCCGACTGCTTGAGCATCTGGTCAACAAGGGTGGTTTTGCCGTGGTCAACGTGGGCGATAATGGCGATATTACGAAGCTTCATGACGGTTCCGTTTTTCTTGGCTCGGCTATGCCCAAAGAGGGCAGAGACGGCTGATCTGCTAGCAACTCACAAATTGGCTGCTTTGTGCGCCGCAAACTAATCGAAACAGGGGGGCGAGCGCAAGGAAAATGTTAACAAAATCAGCCAGTTTGCCCCGATTTATGGGCGTTCCGCTAACCCCCTGAAAGCGCGGACATAAACAGCCCAAAATCTTTGCACAAATTTCCCTTGCTATAATGAACAGTGTTTAAGTGACGGGCTGGGCTCGGCCATATGCCTCAGGCGGGTAGAGCCGCTCATGCTCGGGGTTAATCAGCTTATCAAGTGGCACATGCTCTAGCAGGCCGTACTGCTCAGCTAGGCTTCCTGTTCTGCGTTTTGGGCGCTGTCTGTTTGGTTTCACTCATTAGTACTCTATAAAATAAGCACTTAACTACCACAAGGCGAAATAACTCTTTCGTGTTGACCTTATGAACGCTGCTCATGTATAAATTATATGAACATTGTTCATATAGTAGAGGGCACGCATGTACAGCTGGGTCGGTCTTGTTCTCTTCGCGCTCACTATCGCAGCAGCGGTTGTAATAGGCCGATATATTCTATGGCAGAAATTAAGCCTGCAAATCGGCAGCTACACAGCGCTGGCGCTACTCTTGCCGCTTACCGCATACGCACACTATAGCGGTTTGTCTGATACGCAAAACTACACCAGTTCGCCGCTGGTAATGGCTGAGTTCATGCTGCTGTTCTTCAATCTTACGCTGAGTTTGCAAGCGGGCGCGGTAGCCATCAAGGCCGTGCGGGCGAGGGCCTGCAAGCGGGCAGGGGCTTATCCGTTTATCTTTGTGGGCTTCATGGGCATGGTGCTGTTCTTTGCCATAACCGAATTCGGCCCCGCTGCTGCGCTTGTGCTGATACCGCCTCTTTGCCTTTATGGCATCGGGTTGCGGCGCTCAAAGCCTGCGCGGGTGGCGGGCTACCTCGGCCTGATGGCTGCCAGCGGCATACTGCTGAGCGGTATTATTTCAGTCTGATATAGTCAATACATTGATATAGATAAGTAATTTTTGAAAGAAGATTAGGCTTGATATCCTGAACATCGTTCATGTATAACAATAATGAACGTAGTTCATGATATGTATATGCAACTTCAATAATGAAAGGGCCAAGGCCATGACGGGCGAAGATTTACCGGCGGTGAAGAGCGTATCCCTCCCGGCTTACATCTACTGCAAGCTGGTTATGCTTTTTTCCGCCATCATGCTGCTGCTTTATGGCGTTATGGCTGTGTCGACAGGAGCGAGCAGTCCCAGCCCCGGTCTTGCTGTTGTAGCGCTTTTCTTCGGCCCGGCTCTATTCCTGCTATGGCTTATTGGTTGTGGCATGGTTGCCAAGTCAGGGGTGAAGGTAAGGACCTATCATTTGCTCGCCTGGGCTGCCTTGCTCCCGGGTATTCTCGTCCTTCTCACGTTTGTATAACATCATGATCAAACATCTTCTTCTCATCATTGCGGCTTTGTGGCTGGGCTGTATGGCGGCCTACCTCACTTTCGCCATCATGTTCACCACGCCAACGGTGCAGCTCCTGCCGGAGATACTGCTGCCTGCGGGCCTGCTGGCGTTCGTGAGTTTTGTTGGTGGTTTGCTGGCCCCGGTGCAGGCGCGCTCGCTGGCACTGGTCACGGCGTTTCCGGCTGTAGCTATGTCTGTCATTCTCACTCTCATGCTGACGCTTGAAGGCAGGTTCGAGCTGGGTTGGGTGGTGGTGGCCCTCGCGGCGGTTGCAATCTGCCTTGCAGCGGCGCAGCTGGCATGCTCGGTTAGAAAGCGCGGAGCCTGATCATGCGTATCTTCATCATCACTTTTATTGTACTGGCTGGCCTTTATGCAGCGCTGTTTGCCTTTGGTTCTGTTTATAAAGGTGATCCGCCAGAGATGCTGGTGGCCGTCGCTGGCTGGCCGCTGTTCGCGCTGTATATGCTTAGCTACATTGGCGTGCCGGGCCTGCTCGAGAATGGCGGCCTGTGCGGCCACGGATGGTGCGGTCCGAGCGTGTTCGGCTGGATTGTTATGTTCGTCCTTGTAGTAGCTGCTCTCGCAACCATTAGTGCGCTGGTAGTTCTTGTTTTCTCAAAAACAACTGAACCTGTCTAAGAGAGATTAGCATGACTAGATCTGTCGGGTATAGCTCTGAGCCTATTCGTCCTCGCATAGAGTACAGCTTCTTTATCGCTTTTCTAATTATCGCATCGGCACTGGCAGTATTGACTGCTTGCAGCAATCTTCCTCTTTTTCTTCGTGAACGAGATTTACCTAAATCTTTTCAGGTAATTTTTGAGCACATAAATGGGCGGAATAAGGCTGTTATGATTGCTGCTAGCTTCATAAGTATGTGGGTGGCTTATGCGCTCAATCAACATCGCAATTATGTAAATAAGCGAGTGATGAATCTCTTATTTATTACATATGTTGTTTTAACGATTCTGCCTTTTATTGTGGCCATGTTATTGCCTGCTCTTTTCGTCATCCTTTTCATGTTGTTTCACTAGTAACGGAGACCATCATGTCCAAATACATTAAGCAGCTGACGCTCGATTTGCCCCGCTGGGTAGGGCTTGGCTATGTGAGCGAGCCGAATGCGGCGCTGATCGTGAAGGATGCCGAGGCCAACCAGAAAGAAGGCTGGTTCAGGCTGCCGATGATCCTTTCGATGCTCGGCGGCTTGCTGGTATTCGCGGGCGTGATCTCATGGGTGGCAGGCAATTGGGATGACCTACCGCGCCTCACCCGCGTTGTCATGCTGGTGGGTGCCATGCTGGGCAGCCTGTGGGCAGCGCATTATGCGCGCGCCAAGGGCTCAGATGGTCTGGCGCACAGCTTTGCGTTTTTAGCCGCACTCATGTTTGGTGCCGATATCATGCTCATCGCGCAGATCTATCAGCTGCCGGCCAATCCGCCGGGTGGTGCGCTGCTCTGGGCCATGGGCGCGCTGGCGGTGGCTGTGCTCTGGCCCAGCCAGATGAGTATGGCGCTGGCATTTGTGCTTATTGGTATCTGGAGCTGGTTTACGGCTTCGGGTCGCCAGGGCTTGATCTGGGATTTGCTATTTGCTTCACCGCGCGAGTTCCATTTCGAGTTCCTGCTGCTGTGGGGCGCGCTGGCGGCCTATAGCGTGAAGCGTAACTGGACCAAGGCGCTGCATGTGGCTGGCCTCACACTGGCCTTCTGGTGCATGCATACCATGTTTGCGCTGTTCGATGACGATTCAGCCCGGATTGCCGGTTTGGCGTTTATAATTCTTATCGCCCTTATTACCGCCGCTGGTTATGTGCTGCAGGTGGCACGCCCGGGGGCGGGTATTGTGAGCAAGTATATCTGGGTGCTCTTTGCCTTCTGGCTGCTCATTACCTCGGTGCCTAATTCGTACCGCGGTATCTTTGGATATGGGTCGGATATGCCGGTCTATGTTTATTATGTCGCCCTGCTGGTGGGCGCGGCTATTAGTATTATGGGCCTGCGCCAGTATAACAAGTATAGCTTCGTTGTACCGATTGGCGTGGGTATGCTTATTGCCGGTATCATTGGCACCATGACTGGCATAGTCTCGACAGACAATACTTATCTGGCTGCGCAGTATTCTTCATCCGGCCTTGGGTTGTATAACTTCTGGGTGCAGGTGTTGTTCTCGGTCATCGCCATGGCGGCTGCGGTTGGCAGTATCGTGCACGGCTATAAGACTAACGAGAAGTTCTTCATCAACCTCGGGTTTGTACTGTTCGCGGTCAAACTCATCTGGCTGTATTTTGACAACGCCTGGGGGCTGAACGGCCGTGCAGGTTTCTTTGTGGTGGGTGGCTTGCTGATTGTTGGCCTTGGCATTGTGTTCGACCGCCAGCGCCGCAAGCTCATTCTCAAAATGCAGGAGGGTCAATAATCATGCTCAGCTTTATCGACAAGCTTACCAATATCCAGCGCACGCTCATCATCGGCGGGTTGCTGCTGCTGGGTCTGAGTAGCCTTTACCTCTCGGTGGCGCGTATTCATGCTACCGGCACACAGGTGGTGCTGGCGACCATGCCGGTTGACCCGCGCTCGCTGTTTCAGGGCGACTATGTGATCTTGAATTACAAGATCAGCCGCCTTGAAGATGAGCTTTTTGCAGGCAAGCGCAGCAGCAGGCCTAATGCAATGGTGTATGTCGAACTGCAGCCCGGTGAGCCAGTATGGACGCCAGTCTATGCATCAAATGAGCCGATCAAGCCAGCGGCAGGTAATGTTGTTATCAAAGGCAGAAGCAACTACCGGGGGATTATGTACGGCATCGAGTCGTTCCTCGTGCCCGAGGGCGAGGGGCTGGCGATTGAGCAGTTGCGCAATGCCAGCGACCGCGTGACTGTGCGCGTGTTGGTAGCTCCAGACGGTGCTGCACTGCCGCAAAACGTATTGGTTGATGGACGACCTGTTTTCAAGGATGGCGGCTTGTAGTAACAAGGCGGGTATGAGTTTGTGTAAAAGCTTCTCGGCCCGCCTGTTCCTGTTGTGCACCTTTATGGTGCTGGCGGGCGCGATACTGTTTTTAAAGCCCGAGCTTGATCTGAATACCGCAGAGGCTTTTTTCACAGGTGGTGTGTTCCCGTGGCGCAGCCAGGCCCTGCCTAACTTCTTTCATGATCTGGTGCATCCGGTCTCGCTGAGCCTTGCATTCATTTTTATGGTGATGATCGGTTATTGTCTGGCCAAGAAGAAATCGAGCAAGCCTGCGTTGTTTATGTTGCTCACGCTCATTATTGGCCCCGGGCTGATTACCAACACGCTGCTGAAGGATAACTGGGGTCGTGCCCGCCCTGTGCAGGTGACCGAGTTTGGCGGCAAGGATGACTTCGGCCCCCCGCTGCTGATAGACGATGAGTGCAACGACAACTGCTCGTTCGTGGGTGGGGATGCAGCCTTTGGCTACTGGTTCCATTCATTTGCCTACGTCGCAAAGCGCCGCCGCCGCATGGTCTTTATTGCGGGCGTAGGTGTGGGATTAGGCTACAGCCTTTTGCGGGTTGGCATGGGGGCGCATTTCTTGAGCGATGTGTTCTTCGCGGCTGTCGTGGTGCTGCTTTCATCTGCCACCATTCACGCAGCCGTATTTGGCAAGGCACAGCTTAAAGCGCGCTGGCGCGAGTTTTTAGGCGGCGAGTAGCTTATCGGCCAGCGTTGCTAATTCAGTTTCCTCAACCGGGCCAATCAGCGCGGCATCGACCTGGCTTTTCACCAGCAGCAAAGCCTGTTCGGCCGGAATCTGGTTGTTGCCGGCTGTATAGGCGATGATCTTGGGTTTGATCGCCTGTGCCTCAAGGTAGGTCACGACTTCGGTGCCATCCAGCTCGGTCAGCAGAACCTCGGTAATCACCAGATCGTAACTGCGCTGACGCAGGTTTTCGATGCCGTCCTTGCCGTCTTCAGCCTCATGCACTTCATGGCCGTTAGCCTGCAGGGCCAGTGTCAGCGCGCGGCGCTGTTCCTTGGCGTTGTCAATCAGCAGGATTCGGGCCATGTTGTGCTCCTCATAGTCATCTCACAAAGAAGTCTAGCATGCTTGACCTCATCATCAACCGTCTAACGCCATCCAAACTGGCTGAACCTGCGCCCAGTGCTGCGCAGCTCGAGCAGGCGCTACTCGCCGCCCAGGCTGCGCCCGACCATGGCCGTCTCAAACCGTGGCGCTTTATCGTGATTGAGGGCGATGCCCGCATTAAATTTGGCCAGCTGATGGCTGACGCCCTTAAAGCTCGCGACGCCAGCGCTAACGCCGAGATGCTGGAGAAAGAGGCGCAAAAGCCGCTGCGCTCGCCCCTTACTATTGTAGTGGTGGCCGAAATTCAGGACAGCCCCAAAGCGCCTGAGGTTGAGCAGCTGCTAGCGGTTGGTGCGGCTACCCAAAACCTCATTCTGGCGCTGCATGCGCAGGGGTTTGGCGCGCAGTGGAAGTCAGGTGCGGCCTCATTCTGCCAGCATGTAAAAGCGGGCCTTGGCATCAAGCCCAGCGATCACATTGTAGGCATTATCTACGTTGGCACGCCCGCCGAAGCTGGCAAACCGCGCCCTGCAGCTGAGGGTAGGGTTACCTACTGGAAATAAGTAAGGCTTATTGCGCCGGATTACCGGGGATCGGCTCCATCATGATGGGGCCGCTGCGGGCAGGGGCTGTATAGCCTGTGTTATCCGGGGCGTAAGAATTGTCGTTGTCATCGCCGGTGCTGTTGGCTACGGACGCATTGGCTTGGTTACCCACACGTACATAAGAAACAACCTTCTGCACGCCATCAATACCGCTGGCATGGGTGGTCACGCGGTTCAACTCGTCCTGTGAGCGTGCATAACCCATGAGGTAGACCACACCATTCACGGTTTCGATGGTGTAATTGCGGCCTGCTACATCGCCATCAAAAGTCATGAGCGTACGCAGCTTGGTGGTGATCCATGTATCTTTGGTATAGGACGAGAAGGTCACGCTGCCGTCCAGCGTGGTCTCGTTGATCACTTCGCGCACGCCTTGTGCTTCCCAGGCAATCTGCGAGGCCATGAGCTTCTGCTCCGGCGTGCGGGCAATACCTGTAATCAGCACACGGCCTTCCTGCACCACAAGGTCTAGTCGCTTGACGAGGTCAGCGTCTTTCTCGAACCAGCGTTTCTGGATACCGGCCTTAATGCCGATGTCGTCAAACGTACCGCCAAGGCCGCGCTCGGATGTTGTGGCAGCTACAGCGCCTGCACCGCCAGCAACGATAGCAGGGGCGCAGGCAGTGGTGGCCAGAAGAACAATCGAGAGAGCGGTGGCGGTACGGATAAACATGATAGCTCCTTAGCTGAAGATGGGGTTTTTGAGGACATTGGCCAATTCGCGGCCCAATACTTGTGCGATTTTACGGCGCTCGGCCGCGCTGGTGAGGATCTCTTCGTCGGCCGCATTCGAGAGGAAGCCGGTTTCGATAAGCAGTGACGGCACATCCGGCGCGCGCAGCACGGCAAAGTTGGCCGAGCGTTTGGGCTCGTCGAGCAGGCGCATGCTGCGGCCTGCGGCGCGCACCAGGGCGTCTTTGGCAAAGCGCGAGGCGGTGATGGTCTGGCGTGCGGCAAGGTCGTAGAGGATATTGGCGACTGTCTCTCCCTCATGAATGGTCGCGCCATAGCGCTGATCCACGATGTTTTCGCTATCGGCCAGCTTGCGGGCAAAATCGTCTGACGCTGTTTGCGAGAGGGTATAGGCCGACAGGCCGCGCGCGGCGCTGTCTGGCGCGCTATCAGCGTGGATCGAAATAAACAGGTTGGCCTGGGCCTCGCGCGCAATTGTTACGCGCTCGGGCAGGGCCAAAAACTTGTCTGTCTCGCGGGTGAGCTTAACGCGGGCCTTGCCCTCCAGCTGGGCAGCCATTTCGGTTGCGATATCCAGCACCACGTTCTTCTCGTAGCTGCCGTTAACGCCAATCGCGCCGGGGTCGCGCCCGCCGTGGCCGGCATCAATGACGATCAATGGCAGCTCGGCACTGCCAAGAGTAGGGCGGCTGCGCGGCAGCGGTATCGATTCGGCACGCGCCAGCAGCGGGGCGAGTGCGCCAAGTGCAGTGAGTTTGAGTAAAAGGCGGCGGTCCATGCCCCTGATTCTGCGGTGCTTTGCGCCAACTGTCTAGCCATTAAGGCTGTGACGAATCACCACTCGGCAAGACCGCTCTTCGACATACGCACTTCGCGGTGCACTGCCACGCATAGCAGCAGGCCGATACCGATCAGCAGGGTCAGCATGGCAGTACCGCCGTAAGAGACCAGCGGCAACGGAATGCCCACTACCGGAATGAGGCCGGTAATCATGGCGATATTGACCACGACGTAAAGGAACAGCATCGCGGTTACGCCAAGGGCCACAAGGCGGCCAAACTGGCTGCGGGCCGAGAGGGCAATACTGAAGCCGTAAATAAGCACGGCGGTGTAGAAGGCCAGCAGAATGAGCGCGCCGAGCATGCCGAATTCCTCGGCCAGTACCACGAAGATGAAGTCGGTATGCTTTTCGGGCAGATAGCTGAGCTGGCTTTGCGAGCCGTTGAGGAAGCCCTTACCAAACAGCCCGCCCGAGCCGAAAGCGATTTTCGACTGCATGATGTTATAGCCGGTGCCCAGCGGGTCGGCCTCGGGATTAAGGAAGGTGAGTACGCGCTGTTTCTGGTAGTCGTGCAGGAAGCCCCAGCCGATAAACATGGCGGGGATGCTCAGCGCCACAGCGGTTGCAAACATCCAGACCGGCACACCGGTGCTCCAGAAAATCATGGCGCTGGCAAGCACCAGCAGCAAAGCCGTGCCAAGGTTAGGCTGCATGAGCACCAAGCCAACCGGAATGAGGATGAGCAGAATGGGCGCAATCAGCTGCATCGGCTTGCTGGTTTGCTCATGCGGCAGGCCATGGAAATAACGGGCCAAGGCCAGCGTGAGGGTAATTTTCATCAGCTCAGAGGGCTGGATCTGGATGAAGCCGAGGTTAATCCAGCGCTCGGCGCCTTTACCCATCTGCCCCATGATTTCAACCCCTACCAGCAGTAGCAGCACTGCGGCATAAAGCGGGTAAGCAAGGCGTAGCCACACCCGCAGGTCAACCAGCGCAATAGTGAGCATAATGAAGAAGCCGAAGGCAAAACGGGTAGCGTGGCGCTCGGCCCAGGGGTCCCAGTTGCCGCCGCCAGCCGAGTAAAGCAGCATCACGCCAATTCCGCCAATGCAGCATATCAGCAGCACCAATCCCCAGCTGAGGTGGGTGAGCTTGTCGCCGAACTTCATCTCGCCGGAAGAGCCGAAACTTTCAGAGCCTGCTAGCATGGCTTTTGTCTTAGCACGGCTTGCCGTCGGCTGACGAGAGGTCAGCGCGCTTTACTGCTTTGGTGGCATGGCGCAGCAGGTAAAGGCCCGAGCCGATGATGATGCCCGCTCCGATAAATACATATAAATCAGGCCATTTATCCCAGAAATAGACCTCGAACAGCGTGGCCCAGATAATCGCAGTATACTCAAACGAGGTCAGGATACTGACCTGACCGTAGCGATAGGCCTGCGTGAGTAAAACCTGTGCAATACCGCCGGAAATACCGCTACCGATCAGTAGCAGGCCATCGTGCAGATTGGGCTTCACAAATTCGGTCATCATCATGGCGCCGCTGGTAATGGTACAAAACGCTGTAAACCAGAACACAATAGCGATGCTGTTTTCGGTGGCGGTCAGCTTGCGGATCAGTACGGTAACAATGGCTACAAAGAACGACGCGATGAGCGCGATCAGCACATAATAGTCGTAGCCGCCCACATCTGGCCGCAGCACGATGAGGACGCCGATAAATCCGATCAGTACTGCGCCGAGGCGGGCGCCGGAGAGCTTTTCCCTCAGGAAAAGCGCGGCCAACACCACCACGAACAGCGGCATAGTGAAGAAAATGGTGGTGAAAGTGGTCATCGGCACATGCGGCAGGGAATAGAAGGTTAACACCATTGCCAGCAGGCCTACGGCACTGCGAATGAGCTGGCCCTGCCAGGACTTTACTTTGAGGGCGGCCAGACCGCCCGCGATGATCACTAACGGAATAAGCGGGAAAAGCGCAAAGAAACTGCGGGCAAATATAATCTCGCTGGTGGGGTAGGTGCCTTCCAGAAGCTTGATCAGCAGGTTCATCAGGCAAAAAAGCAGCACCGAGACCAGCTTGAGGATAATACCGCGGCGGGGGTCGTGCGTATGAATGGAGCTGGGAGGAGCCATACTTTAATACATACCATACCTTTTAAAATGCCGCAGCGGACGAGGTGTCGCTGGGGTTATGGCTTATGCTATAAAATCGCCATTCCGGTTATCATAAGGCAAGTGCATGAGCAGTCTGAAGCGCATTCCCCGTATTCCCGACCAGCCCTGGCCTTTTATCAAGTATGTCGTGCGTCACTGCTCGGGGCAAATGAAGCGGAACGCTGCTCTGGCCATGATCAGCGAAATGCTGGGCACGGTGTGCGATGTGCTGGTCACATGGGTATTGGGCCGCATCATCGGCGTTATCCTGACCACAGCAGGCGATGCTGTATGGGCTCCGCTATCGCATGAGCTGATGTTGCTGGCGTTTATCTGGACGTTGCGCAGTGCCGGTTTCCGTCTGCGTGAGTACTTCGACCGCCGCTACGTGCCCGAGCTGATGGATATGGTGCGTAACTTGTTGTTCAATCGCCTCATCCAGCAAAGCCAGGCATTTTTGCAGGCTAATTTTGCGGGTGTCTTGGCTAACCATGTGCGCCGTGCGGCAGATGTGGTGAACGGCCTGCGCGAAAAAATGCAGTTCAACATCCTGCCTCTCATCATGCGGTTTATTACTGTGGGTTATCTGCTGTGGGCCATTACCCCGCTGCTGACCTGCCTGATCTTCGGCTACGGTATTTTAGGCATTCTCTATGCCATTAAAACCGCGCCCCGGTGGACCTCGCTGTCTACCCTTAATGCTGAGGACTCATCCCGCCTTACGGGTGTAATTGTGGACAGCATCACCAACCTCTCGATTGTGCAGCAGGACGCCGGCTGGCCCGAAGAGCATAAGCGGCTGGCCAATGCGCATCAGTCGATTACTACCTCGTTCAGGCAGCGCAGTGTTTTTGCCAGCTGGTTCTGGGGCTGGTTCGATGGTGCCATGATGTTCTTTTACTGCGGTTTCATGGCCCTGGTGGCCTATGCCTACCAGACGGGTGATGTTACCGCCGCCGAACTGGCGATGACCGTGGGTCTGGTCAGCAACATGTTTGGTGCTATTGCCAATACAGTCAACCTGATCAGTCAGAAGTTTGATGATATTGGGGTGCTGAAGGATTCGCTCACCCGCATCGCCATGCCGTTGAGTGTGATGGACGCAGTCGGCGCACCTGATATTGTTGCGCACAAAGGCGCCATCGAATTCCGTAATGTCGGGTTTATGTATGGCGATGGCCGCCGTGTGTTCGATAACCTCAATCTCACCATTCCAGCGGGGCAGAGGATCGGCGTAGTAGGTCTTTCAGGCGCGGGTAAGAGCACGCTCTGCCAGCTGCTGCTGCGCGCGTATGATGTGCAGGAGGGCGGCATATTTATCGATGGGCAGAATATCGCCGATGTTACGCTCGATAGTTTGCGCCGTAATATTGCGGTTATTCCGCAGGAGCCAGCCCTGTTCCACCGCTCACTCGGCGAGAATATCCGCTATGGCCAGCAGCAGGCTACGCTGGATGAAGTGAAGGAAGCAGCGATAAAAGCGCAGGCAGATGCCTTCATCAACACACTGCCCTTGGCCTACGATACACTGGTGGGCGAGCGTGGCGTGAAGCTCTCGGGTGGGCAGCGCCAGCGTGTGGCCATCGCGCGCGCGATTTTAAAGGACACTCCCATTCTGGTGCTGGATGAGGCAACTTCGGCCCTCGATAGCCAGACCGAGAAGTCGATTCAGACTGCCATGACAGCCGCCATGACCGGCCGCACCACCATGGTCATTGCGCATCGTCTTTCAACACTCAATCATATGGACCGCATAATCGTGCTGGAAGAGGGCAAGATTGTAGAAGATGGCACCTTTACCGAGCTGATGGCGCATGACGGCACCTTCGCGCGCCTGTGGAACATGCAGGCCGGCGGGTTTATGCCAGATGCAGATGAGGGCGTGCATGCAGCCTAGGCTGCAATCGCCTTGCGCTTCTGGCTTTCGTTAAACAGCACAATCAGGTCAGCCGCCACAATAACGGCCGCCCCAGCCAGCATGGCGAGGGTGGGAATGTCGTTAAAGAACAGCCAGCCAAAGCCGATGGCCCACAGCAGGGCGCTATACTCATAGGGTGCGATCACACTCACCTGCCCGTAGCGGTAAGCCTGGGTAAGCAGCAGCTGTGCACAGCCGCCTGCTACCCCCATACCCGCCAGCACCAGCATATCCGAGTTGGAGGGCATGACGAAGCCAAAGGGCAGTAAAAAGGCCGAGAAGATGGCCGCACTGAGGCTGAAATAGAACGCGATGGTCAGGCTGTGATCAGTGCTCGTGAGTTGCCTTATAATCACGCCGCTGGCGCCACCAAATATGGCTGAGGCAAAAGCGGCGATAGCGGCCAGCGAAAGGCCAATACCGCCAGTAGCTGGATTGACAATCATCAGCGCGCCACCAAAACCGAGCGCCACCGCTCCCATGCGTATGGGCGTGAGCTTTTCGCCCAGCCAGAGCGCCGCTAGAATCATCATGAAAAACGGCATAGTGAACTGAATGGCGGTTACGGTTGCCAATGGCAGCGCATTTATGGCGTAGAAGTTGGTAAGCAACGTGGCAAAACCAATCACGCCGCGCAGCAGGTGCAGCTTGGGCTGCGGTGTTTTAAGCAGAGCCCTGTTATTCAGCCACAGCAGCATAAGCGTGAGGGGCACTAGAGCAAAAAAGCTACGCGCAAACACCTTGGTATACAGGGTTACATCGCCCGAGAGCGACTTGGCACATACCCCCACAGTCTCGAACATAAGCACGGCGGTGAGCAGGTAGAACAGCGCCTTGAGCGGGTGGTCAACACGGGTGGTCATGCCCAGAGTCTAACCTTATTGCACCGCCGTGCAAAGGCCGTTGGCGGGAAAGTTTAGAGTGCTACACTCAGTTTATGACGACCCTTGCCGATACCCTGACCCGCCCCGCCAGCCTTGATGAAATCCGCACCGAGCTGCGCCGCCGCCACCGGCTTGAAGACAACAAAGCGCTCGAGGAAATTCTCCATGCCGCCAAGCTGACGGATGCACAGCGCCGCCAGACCGAGCAGCAGGCCCGTAGCTGGATTGAGGAAATCCGCCGTGAGACTAAAACCCGCATCGGTGGCACGGCTGATTTTTTACAGGAGTTCAAACTCTCTACTGTTGAGGGTGTGGCGCTGCTTTGTGTGGCCGAAGCCCTGTTGCGTATTCCGGATGCTCCTACAGCGGATGATCTGATTAAAGACAAACTGGCAAATATCGATTGGGCCGCGCATGATAAGCGCACCGGCACCTTGTTTGCCAACGCCTCGGTCTGGGGCCTGATGCTTACCGGTTCACTATTAAAGGAAGATGAGAAGAAAGGCCTGTTTGCTGGCGTTAAGTCACTCGTCAGCCGCGCAGGTCAGCCGGTTATCCGCACTGCTGTGAAGCAGGCTATGGGCCTTTTGGGCGATCAGTTCGTGCTGGGCCGCAATATTGGTGAGGCACTGGAGAACGGCGCACACCAGCAGCAAAAGAATGGCTATCGCCTGTCATATGACATGCTGGGCGAGGGTGCACGTACACGTGAAGATGCTGCGCGTTACTTTAAAGCTTATGAAGATGCGATTGTCGCCATCGGCAAGTCTATCGAGAGTAAGGGTGGTGATATCTGGGATGCACCGGGTATTTCGGTCAAGCTTTCGGCCATTCACCCGCGCTTTACCGAAAGCCAGCGCGCGCAGTGCCTGCCGGAGCTGGTCGATAAACTCACTACGCTGGCACAGGCCGCTGCCAAAGCGCATATCCCGCTCACGGTGGATGCCGAGGAAAGCGAGCGGCTGGAGCTGTGGCTTGATGTGGTTGCTGCCGTGCTCACCTCGCCAGTGTGCGATACATGGGCAGGTTTTGGCGTAGCCGTACAGGCCTATCAGAAGCGTGCGCCGCAGATACTCGACTATCTCGCCACGCTGTGCCGCCAAGGCCAGCGCCGCATGATGGTGCGCCTTGTAAAGGGCGCTTACTGGGATAGCGAAGTGAAGCGCGCGCAGATGGGCGGTATGAGTGACTACCCCGTCTACACCCGCAAGATGGCGACGGATGCCAGCTACCTCGCCTGCGCCCGCCGCTTGTTTGCCGAAGCTGGCCGAATTTATCCCGCTTTTGGCAGTCATAATGCCTATACGCTCGCAAGTATTCTTGCCATCGCGCCAGCAGGTGCCAAATTCGAGGTGCAGCGCCTGCAGGGCATGGGCGCTGAGCTGCACGATCAGCTGGTCAAGCAGGGTATACCATCACGTATCTACGCACCCGTAGGCGGTCATCAGGATTTGCTGGCCTATCTGGTGCGCCGCATTCTTGAGAATGGCGCTAATAGCTCATTCGTGCAGCGCCTGCGCGACCCTGATGTGCCGGTGGCTGCGCTGCTGCATGACCCCGAGGTGGAGCTGATGAGCTTTGCCGCCCGCCGCAATAGCGCCATTCCCTTGCCGGCTGATATCTTCCGTCTCGAGGGCCGCAAGAACTCAAGCGGTGTCGACCTCGATGCGCTGAATGTAACCGCGCCGCTCTTGACCGAAATCGCCAAATTCCCGCTGCCTGCAGCCGTGCCGGATGCGACGCTTGAGCAGGTGGATGCTGCATTGGCCAAAGCAGTAGCAGCGCAGCCTTTATGGGCCGACCTGGGCGTGAATGAGCGCGCCAAGGTGCTTGAAAAAGCGGCTGATTTGATTGAGGCCAACCGCAGTGAGTTTATTGCACTCATTGGCCAAGAGGCTGGCCGCGTGATCAAGAATGCGGTGAGTGAAGTGCGCGAGGCGGTAGACTTGTGCCGTTACTACGCCATCTGCGCGCGGCGCGATATGCAGCCGGTAGCGCTGCCGGGTTATACTGGCGAGCGTAACGAGCTTATGCTGGTACCGCGCGGTATTGTGGCGGCTATCAGCCCATGGAACTTCCCGCTCGCGATCTTCGTCGGGCAAATTGCTGCCGCGCTGCTGGCAGGTAATGCCGTTATGGCCAAGCCCGCCGAGCAGACTCCGCGTATTGCCAAACGCTGTGTTGGGCTGCTGCACCAGGCTGGCGTGCCCGAGGGTGTGCTGGCCTTATTGCCGGGTAAGGGCGAAGTTGTGGGCGCTAAGCTGGTTTCTGATGCCCGCGTCAACTGTGTGGTGTTCACAGGTTCAACCGAAGTTGGCCGTATCATCAACCAGCAGCTCAGCCTGCGGCCCGGCCCGATTATACCGCTGATTGCTGAGACCGGCGGCCTTAATGCCATGATTGTTGATTCAACGGCCCTGCCTGAGCAGGTATGCGATGATGTGCTGCTCAGCGCGTTTGACAGCGCTGGCCAGCGTTGCTCGAGCCTGCGTGTGCTGTTTGTGCAGGATGATATCGCCGATAAGGTCATTCATATGATCACTGGCGCGCTGGCGGACCTGCGTGTGGGTAATCCGCTCTTGCTCGAGACCGACATCGGCCCCGTGATTGATGTTGAGGCCAAGCAGCAGCTCGATGCGCATCTGGCGCGTATGCAGGTTGAAGGCAAAATCCTCTACGCTGGCAAGGCGCCGGAGGCTGGCACTTTCATGGCCCCGCATGTGGTGGAGATCAGCCATTTGGGCCTGCTGCAGCGCGAGGCTTTTGGGCCCATCCTGCATATCATCCGCTGGCAGCGCGACGAGCTGGACGCGGTGGTGAAGTCCATTATTGAGAGCGGTTATGGCCTCACGGGGGGGATTCATTCCCGCCGAGAGGGCTTTGTGCGTGAGCTGGCAGCCAGGCTGCCAATCGGGAATCTCTATATCAACCGCAATATTGTGGGCGCTATTCCTGGTGTACAGCCGTTTGGTGGTGAGGGCCTGTCGGGCACTGGCCCCAAGGCTGGCGGGCCGCATTACGTGCGGCGCTTTACCAACGAGCGGGTGGTAACGACCGATACCACAGCTGCAGGCGGTAATGCCTCGTTGCTCATGCTGGCGGATTAGTTCGTTAATGATTGGATTTTTACTTGTTGTTGGCCGCTCAATTTTGTTAGAGCTGGCTTAGCTTTCAAGGAGTAACGCCATGTTCCGAGTTCCCGCCCCTTTGCATCAAGAGGTTATTGGCAGCAGCCTTTGCCCTGCGCCAACCGCAACAACCACCGAAGATCTGGTGCATCGCGCCTCCTGCAGCAGCCTGTTCTCGATGATGGCGGGTGTGGTCATGGGCGCAGCCGTAACCTTTGGCGTGATGAGCGATAGCAAACCCGCCAAAACATTTGCCACTCTAGTAACTTTGGGTGCTGTTGCAGTAACAGTTCGCGAGCATTTAAAGCGTGAATCTGCCCTCTATGTGCTTGAAAACCGCGCCCGCCTTGGCGATCAATCTATCTACCGCTATCAGGGCCCAGCTGGGCAGTAATACCTTCTGGCTTACACCTGAGCAGTATAGGTGAACTGGCTGATCACAGGATAGTGATCGGTTAGCACATCCGAGCGGATTTCGGTTTTTACTAAATCAAGCCCGCGATACAGCACATGGTCGTAGTAATGGTTTTCGGGCGTGGTGGGGCCGCTGCGTGCTACTTCCTGAACGCCAGCCGCAAAAAGCTGCGGCAGGAATTTTTGCAGCGTGCTGTCGTTCACATTAAAATCACCCTGAAACACATAAGGTCCAGAGCCGGGCTTTAGAAAATCAGAGATGGTTTCGCGCAAGAGGTCGTGCTGTGGCTCGTAAGGGCTCTCGTTCATGATGCGGAAAGAGAACTGATGGGTATTGCCCAGCTGTAGCGTAGCACCGGGTAACTCAATCACGGTGCTGGTCATACCTTTATTGTGCAGGCGTGCAGGTGGCCTGCCTCTGAAAACCACCATTTTTTCCGGCGCGATAATCGGCCTGAATTCATGCCGCACAATCGGGTGGCGGCTCAGCACGCCGATGCCAAGGTTCTGACCCTTGGTCAGGTGAGATTCGCCGTGGGTGTCGTTGCGCCATTCAGTATAATCAAGCGCTTCTGCCAGCTGCTGCGGGATAGAGCCCTGCGCATCCGCGTGGGTTTCCTGCAGGGTGACTATATCTGGCTCATGCTGGCGAATGAGCTTAGCAAGATAGCCAATATCAAGCCGATCATACTCGGCGTCAGGCTTTGTGTCTTCAGCACGAATAAGCCCGCCGCCAATATTCCACTGTAAACAGGTTAAAACAGGCATGCGCGCTCCTTCTATTTGGCCTAGAGGCTAAGCGCGCGGGGCTTTAAGTGCAATAGTGGCCTCATTTACCTAATTGCTTGAAACTACTGTATAAGGCCGCTATAACCGCCCGCATCATGACGCCTCTTGAGGAAATTTCCCGTCGCCGGACCTTTGCTATCATCGCGCATCCTGACGCGGGCAAAACCACGCTGACCGAAAAACTGCTCCTCTTCGGAGGCGCGATCCAGATGGCGGGTGCAGTAAAAGCCAAAGGCGATGCACGCCGTGCCAAATCTGACTGGATGGCGATTGAACGCGACCGCGGTATTTCGGTTGCAACCTCGGTGATGAATTTCGATTTTAACGGCCGCGTATTCAACCTGCTCGATACGCCGGGCCATCAGGACTTCTCGGAAGATACCTACCGCACGCTTACCGCCGTCGACAGCGCCGTCATGGTGCTCGACGCTGCCAAGGGTATTGAAGCGCAAACGCTTAAGTTGTTTGAAGTTTGCCGCCTGCGCGATGTACCGATCATTACCTTCATCAACAAGATGGACCGCGAAGCGCGCGATCCGCTTGAGCTGATGGATGAGATTGAAAAGACCCTCGCCCTTACAGTAACACCTGCCAGCTGGCCCATCGGTATGGGTTCAGACTTCAAGGGTTGTTATGACCTGATCCACGACCAGCTGCTGCTGTTCGATCGTCGCGAAAACGAAGTGGTGACCGAGCCTGTGCGCTGCACCGGTCTGGACGACCCCAAGATTGATGAGCACCTTGGCCCCGAGCGCGCCAAAGAGCTGCGCGAACAGGTTGAGATGGTGCGTGGTGTCTGCCCGCCGTTCAATCATAAGGATTATCTCGAAGGTCACCTCACACCGGTGTTTTTCGGCTCAGCTATCAATAACTTTGGTGTGCGCGAGTTATTGCAGGGCTTGGCGGAATATGCGCCAGCCCCGCGTACGGCTCCTGCCAAAGACCGTCAGGTCTTGCCGGAAGAAGCACCCACGACCGGTTTTGTCTTTAAAGTACAGGCCAATATGGACCCGCGCCATCGCGACCGTATTGCCTTCGTGCGCCTGTGCTCGGGCCACTTCAAGCGCGGGCAGAAGCTGCGCCATGTGCGTGCCGGCAAGGATATGGCCGTGAATAACGCCGTGATGTTCCTCGCGCGCGACCGCGAGCTGGCTGAAGATGCCTGGCCCGGCGATATCATTGGTATTCCCAATCACGGCACTCTGCGCATCGGCGATACGCTGAGCGAGGGCGAGAAGCTGAACTTCATTGGTGTGCCAAGTTTTGCGCCTGAACTGCTGCAGCGTGTGCGCGCGCTCGATCCGTTGCGTGCCAAGCATCTGCAAAAAGCGCTCGAGCATTTTGCCGAAGAGGGCGCGAGCCAGATGTTCAAACCCAACATTGGCGCCGAGCTGATTGTCGGTGTGGTAGGCCAGCTGCAGTTTGACGTACTGGCCGCGCGCATCAAGGAAGAATACCAGCTTGAAGTGCGCTTCGAGCAGGCGCCCTACGAAGCTGCCCGCTGGATTGAGGCTGATACGCATAAAGAGCTTGAGGCATTTATCGACGCCAACCGCGGCTCATGTGGTGTAGACCATGATGGCGCAGCAGTGTTCCTGTCCCGTAATTCATGGGCGCTTAACCGCGCGCAGGAAGATTTCCCCAAAATCAGGTTTAAAAAGACGCGTGAGCAGTCGCAGGCTGCGGCTTAGGCCTGAAGCGTTAACCCACAATACCGATATTAACCTTGAAGCGGCATATGCTGATTGTTAAAGTCAGCCATCTTTAAAACGGAGTTTTGAATGCTGACGAAAGCCCGCGCCGGTATTGGTTTAGGTGTTATTTCCCTCGCTGCTGCTTTTGCCTATTTTTCAAAGCCCGCCGAGCCACCTGTGGCCGAGCCACCTGTGGCCGAGCCGCCGGGGCCATTTGCGCGTTATCTGCAGGAAGTAAACCAGCGCCTTGAGGCCCATAATTCATGGGGCGCTACAGGCGCTATTCTTCCTGCTTCGCAAGATGCTGCCGGTTTGCCAGTTACAGCTCCTGCAGCGCCCGCTGAGGTGGCCTCGGCCTTCACACCGCTCTCAGCGCAAAGTGATATTGCCCGTCATGCTGCCGGTTTTTCGAGCCCCCATGTAGGTGTTGCGGCTACCAGTTACAGCAATGTTTATCGTGCTCTTAGAGATCAGGCCAATCCGGATGAGGCCAGCCGTGCTGCGCTCGGGATGGACTGGAAAACTTTTGTGGCTCAGGTAGATGCAGCCAGCGCCAGAGAGCAGCAGGATATGTCACTCAAGGTCAACAGTCTGGTGAATCTCGATCAGGGCGCAGCACATTTGCGGCCCGAGGTAAGGTGCCAGCTTAATGCCAATATTCAAAGTCTTGTTGGGGCGATACAGACACGTATTGATTTGCGTGAAGCATCTGGCAGCCCGCTTGGCACAGCAGATATTGCAGACCTGCATGAAGAGCGTAAGCGTACCTTCACGATGGCCGATATGGTACGCAGTTCGGGCCCGGGCTGTGTCTCATCGGGCTTAATTATAGTAGCACGTCCATAGCTGTCACACTTCTGCAATAAAACTGTCACCTAGAGTTCACTGTAAATGAACGCCTCTCTCAGGCTTACTGCGGGCATCGAAGATGACCAAAGGAGAGAGAAAAGATGACATTAATGGAAGTAGCCAGCGTTAAACCTGTTCTTCCCGCAACCTTCAAGCTTCCCGGCCGCCTTGGCAAAAAGGTGATGACCCTCGATCTTGAAGCGATCAAATACAAACTGGTTAAAGAAAAAGGCTGGAGCCTCTCGCAGGCAGATGCCACCGAACCCCACTACAAAGCCTACCTCTTCCTGCTGGCCACCAGGCCGGAGACCAACTGGGTGCCCAGTCTGGCGGTGGATGAAATGTGGCACGCGCATATCCTCGACACGCAAAAGTACATGATGGACTGCGCCAAGCTGTTTGGCCGCTATATCCACCATTACCCCTACCTCGGGATGAAGGATGCCGAGGATGCCGATAAGCTGGCAGCCCTCTACCAGCAGACAAAGGCCGAAGCCCTCGCAGGTTTCGGCCTTTCTCTTGAGCCCGAGGGAATGAACCTCGCCGATTGCGGCGGCGGTGGCGGATGCAGCAGCGGGAGCAGCTGTAGTTCGGGTAGTAGTTGCTCAAGTAGCAGCAGCTGCTCATCAACGCCTGCTTCCTGCTCAACTAAAGCATCGTGCAGTGCGCCGGTGATTATCCCCACATGCGGTAGCGGGAGCACGAGTAACGACTCTCCACGCAAACCCTTCAGGGACCGTGCGGATAAGCCCAAGCCAGCCCCTGCGCCGCAGCCCAAGAAGAGCCCGTGGTGGAAGCCGAGCTGGATGGGCAGCGTGAACCCGGACGCGTTCCAAGCCCAGTATCGCCCAACCCGTGCCGAGCTGCTCGCCAGCCTGATGGGCGAGGTGCAGGGCAACGCGTAACGCCAGGACCTAAACAGTCCCTAAAGCCAAAGCCGGACGTTACTGTCCGGCTTTGTTTGTTTTCAGGTATCGCTCATTTTACTTGAGCAGTTAGGCATCTAGGCTTTAGCAGTGGCGGCCTTGGCAGCCTCTTCTTCGAGCAGGGCTTTGCGCGAGAGTTTGCCCACCATGGTTTTGGGCAGCGAGGTGCGGAACTCAAACAGCTTGGGCCGTTCGATGGCCGAGAGTTTGTCCTTCAGGAACTCTGAGAGCTCGGCCTCAGTCACCTTCATATCCGGCTTGAGCACGATATAGGCTTTTACCGTCTGGCCGCGGTATTCATCCGGCAGGCCGGCGACAATCGCTTCGGCAATCGCAGGGTGCAGGTACAGCGCTTCTTCCACATTGCGCGGGTATACATTAAAGCCACTGCAGATAATCATGTCTTTAATACGGTCGACAATCGCGGTGTAGCCGTCCTTATCCATAATACCTACATCGCCGGTGCGCAGGTAGCCGCCGGGCAGCATGGTACGTGCGGTTTCTTCTGGTTTATTCCAGTAACCCGCCATCACCTGCGGGCCTTTGATGCAAACCTCGCCGCGCTCGCCCATCGGCACTTCAACATTCGGATCTTCAAGCGAGCGGATGGATATATAAGTAGCAGGGATCGGCAGACCGATTGAACCCGTACGGGCTTCGCCCACAATGGGGTTGCCTGTGGCCACCGGCGAGCTTTCGGACAGGCCATAACCTTCAATCAGGGTGCAGCCGGTCAGTTTCTCGAATTTGATTTTCACCTCAACCGGTAAGGGCGCACCGCCCGAGAAGCACAAGCGAATGGATGAGATATCAAAATTCGCGAGGTTCTTGTGGTTGATGATGGCCGAGTAGATGGTCGGCACCGCCGGGAACATGGTGGGCTTTTTGGCTGTAATGGTTTTGAGCACTTCAACCAGATCGAACTTGGGGAGCAGAATGATCTCGCTACCCAGCCGCATGGCGATGTTCATGACCACCGTCATGGCGAATACATGGAATAATGGGATCACACCCAACATACGCTCCTGCCCCGGTGTAGCAGTCATGAACCAGCGGCGCGACTGCTCGGCATTGGCAAAGATATTGGCATGTGTCAGCATCGCGCCCTTCGAGACGCCGGTAGTGCCGCCAGTATATTGTAGCACGGCCAGATCGGTGAGCGGCTGGATATCCACCGCGCGCGGCTTGCTGCCGGGGCTGGCCAGTACATCATTCCAGCTCATGTGGTTTTTGTCTGGCACCCATTTGGCAACGTCTTTGCGCTTGAACAGCGGGTAGAGAATATTCTTGGGGAAGGGCAGGATCTGCGCCAGCGGGCACACAATAATGCGCTCGAGCGGTGTACGGCCAATAACGGCATTCAGCTTGTCCAGCATCAGCGGCATATCGAGCGTGAAGATGGTCTTGAGGCCAGCATCTGTCAGGTGATGCACAATCTCACGGTCCACATACAGCGGGTTGAGGTTGACCACGATGCCGCCAATTTTGAGGATGGCGAAATAGGCGATCACAAAGTAAGTGCAGTTGGGCAGGAACAGGCCAACGCGGTCGCCTTTTACAATGCCGAGCTTCTGCAGACCGGCAGCCAGCTGGTCAACCTGATCAGCACCCTGACTGTAGGTGAGCTTCTTGCCATAAAAGTCGATAAACGGGCGGGGGCCAAAGTCGCGTACGGCGTCGTCGAGTAGCTTGTAGGCGGGGGCAACCGGGATGCTAACGTCCCATTCCAGTCCTGGGGGGTAGCTTTTTAGCCACGGCTGGGGCTGTGTCGTCTCGGCCATAGTATTTTCCTCCCCCTTGCTTTTGTTGGCATTTTTGCCTTTATCGCCAAGGGTTCCCTCTTAATTTCTCCTTTCTCGGCATTTTGTGCAAGCCCTGCTTGCTACAATACGACTCGAATCTGTGGAAATGAGCTTCGTCATGTGTCACATTCCCGGCTGTAGCACCCACGGTGGGTGTTACAGCGTTTGCCCCGGCGTAGAGGGGCGTGTGGAAAGGTTGTTTATAGTGAGCAGGTTCAATCAATTTAACGCCATGCCGATGGAGCCTGGTGCTCCCGTCAAGGTTAAGGTCAAGTGGTTCAACAACACGAAGGGTTTTGGTTTCGTAGCGCCGACAGACGGTACTCCCGATGCCTTCCTTCATATGTCGGTTGTCAGCCGTGCCGGTAAGGCCGAGCTGAATCCTGAGGCCGAACTGGTATGCGAAATCGCTCCAGGCGCCAAGGGTCCGCAGGTTACACGTATCGTTGAAGTTCTGTCCGAAGGTACCCCTGGTGCCGGCGGCGGTGGCGGCGGTGGTTTCGGTGATCGCGGCGGTGACCGTGGTTTCGCTCCCCGTGGTGGTGACCGTTTCGGTAACGACCGTGGTGGCGACCGCTTTGGCGGCGGCGATCGTTTCGGTAACGACCGTGGTGGCGATCGCTTCGGCGGTGGTGCACCTCGTGGTGGCCCGCGTCGCTTCGACGACGATGCTCCTGTTGCCGAATACACCGGCCCGACCACAGAGATGGACGGTACGCTCAAGTGGTTCAAGGGTGACAAGGGCTTCGGCTTCATTACCCCAGCAGACGGCGGCGCCGACATCTTCCTGCATCGCAGCACACTGCGCCGCGTAGGTCTGATGCCTGAAATGCTGCAGCCTGGTGCCAAGCTCAAGATGAAGGTGGCTGATTCCGACAAGGGCCGCGAAGCGGTCTGGATCGCCATTCAGTAAACAACCTCACACATTGTTGGAGAACGCCCGCACTAACCTGCGGGCGTTTTTCTTTGTGCGGCTTCTATTCTTCTGCCTGCAGCCACGCCATGGCGCTGGCACTTGCGCCGGTGGCGTCTTGCACCGTGATGCGGGCAAAACCATTACCAGTTATAGGCCAGCGAGCCTCGCGCGAAATGCTGTCGCTGCTCAAAGGTTCGCCATTCACCAACCAGCGCAGCGGGCGCTGCCCGCCTTCAGCCCGCAAGGGTAGTTCGGTGGTGCCTTCTGATATTTCCACCATTGTATCATCAAGCGGGAAGACAAGACGCAGCGGCGGGGTGAGGATGGTGGCAGCGCGTGCATGTGTATTGCCCGCGTTCTTGAGGCTGAAACGCTGCAGCGATGGTGGCAGTCTGGCACCGCGGGCTTGCCATACGCCTTCGGGTATTGCGCCTGAGCTTTGATTTTGTGGCGCCGGTAACAGATTGGCAGCTTGCAGTAAAACCGGTGCGGCTGCCTGCAGGCCAACGCAGCGTGCACAGGGCGTACCATCCGCACGGCCAACCCATACACCTAATGTATAATCGCCACTAAACCCGATACTCCAGGCATCACGATAGCCATAAGACGTGCCGGTTTTATAAGCCACAACCGGGCCGTTGCTGATGCGCGCATCGTTATAGCCTTCAGGCCGTGGCGCACCTTCAAGAATACGAGCCAGATACCACGCGCTGGCTGGTGTCATCAGGTGGCGTGAAGCGGGCTCTTGAGGAGTGAAGTTTATAACAGGCGTTTGTCCGCCGTTAGGAATGCTGGCAAACAGGCGCACGAGATTTTCAAGGCTGATCCCCACACCGCCCAAGGCAATTGGCAGGGTTGGTTTGCCAAGGCGGCGATCAAACCTCAATTGCACGCCAGCGTCATTCAAGGCGGTATCGAGCGCGACCGGGCCGATACGGTCGAGCAGGGCCACAGCAGGCAGGTTAAGCGAACGCTGCAGCGCTTCGGTTACCGTGACTTCACCATTAAACCCGCCGCTGAAATTCTCCGGCGCATAAGCGCCAAAGCGCAGGGGCATATCGGTTATTACAGTATTGGGGTGTACGATCAAACGGTCGAACCCCATGGCATAGATAAACGGCTTGAGGGTTGATCCCGGCGAGCGGATGGCGGGGATGATATCGACCATGCCACGTTTTACCGCATCATTTACTGTAGCATTGCCCACATAAGCGCGTACCGCGCCGGTACGGCTCTCGATAACCATACTCGCCATCGTCACCTCAGGCTCATGCGGGCGCAGACTGCGGGTAAGCAGCTCGGCCAAGCCCTGTTGCAGTTCGCGGTCTAGAGTTGTGCGAATAACCGCGCCGCGCTGACGCTGAACTAATCTTGCCGTGAAATGCGGGGCGAGGTCGGGCAAACGAATTAGGCGTGTGGGAAGGTTCGCCTGTTTGGCTTCATCCGCCTGTAGCTGCGTAATGAGGCCTGTATTGGCGGCGAGTGTGAGGATGCGGTTACGCGCCGCCTTGGCAGCAATAGGGTGGCGGTCGGGCCGCAAGCGCTCAGGGCTTTGTGGTAATGCCACCAGTAGCGCCGCTTCAGCCAGATTAAGCTGGGCGGGCTCTTTGCCCAACCACATGAGGCTGGCGGCGCGCAGCCCCTCGATATTGCCGCCATAAGGCGCAAGCGTGAGGTAGATACCCAGAATATCGGCCTTGCTATAATGCAGGCTCAGCTGCACTGCGCGTGCCATTTCTATCAGCTTGCTGGCAAGTGTACGCGGGCGCGGCTCAAGCAGGCGGGCTGTTTGCATGGTGAGGGTAGATGCGCCCGAAACCACTTCACCCTGGCTGGCCACCTGCCACAACGCACGCAGAGCTGCCAGCGGGTCGACCCCCGGGTGGTAGCTAAAGCGCTTATCCTCAATCCGTTTGAGCAGGCTCAGGTACTGCGGTTCTACCTCATGCGCGCTAATGGCAAAGCGCCAGCGGCCATCGCGCGCCAGATCTGCATCCAGCACGCTGCCATCTGCGGCCAGCACCAAGGTTGCGCGCTGGTTATAACGGGTGAGGTTAGGCGGCAGTGCAGCATCAAGAATGGCGACACCCATAAAGAGTACCGCCACACTTACAAGTAGCCAGCGGCTACTGCGCCGCACTGATGGTAACCATGCTGGCGGCCGTGCGCGCAAAGCGTGACGGGGTATACATATCCTCAACATAACTGCCCGGCACCGCAAAGGTACCCGGTGTTACCGCCCGCATGATGTAAGCAATACGGAAGTCCTGCCGGTTATAGTAATACTCGCCCATATTGATGGCGGCTAAAAAGCGGTCGGCACGGAACTCGAGGTTATCCGCCGAGGTAAGATTATCCCCCAGCCAGCCGAGATTACCCAAGCTACCGCTGTTTCCGGCCAGACGTGTATTCTCAAGCTCAAAGCCAGCGGGCAGCATATCTGCCACCATCACCTGCTGGGCGTAGTTGCTGCTGGTATTGCCTTCAAGTAGCACGACAATCAGGTCGTTCTGCTTGATGCCTTCAAGAGTAATGGGCGTACCATCCGGGCGGTAGTAAGCGCGCTTGAGTGTAAAGCCGTTGGCCTCGGCAGACTGTGGCTCCACCGGCACACCGCTCATGGTGATCACCTGAAACACATCCCGCTCGCCAGTGTTCTTCACGAGCAGTGGGCCGTTGTTTATCCCGATATTGCGGTAGTAAGCTTCCTTCTGCGCAATCGCATCGCTGCCTACGGTAAGCTTCATTTCGGCAGGGCCTGTGGCCATCATGGCGTTGGCGGCCATCAGCAGCCATGCACTTTCCTGTGTACTCATCCAGTAGCGGTCCGAGCGCACACGGGCGAGAGTTTCGCTCAGGGTTAGCAGCTGCGGGGCTGCTGCCAGCTGGTGTTCACCCATGAGGGTGATGACAGCCGCATCGTCGCGCAGGTCCGAGCCGTAGTCATAAGCGTAATTGGCCTGAACCACACGTGGGCCATCGATTTTGGCAATCGCGGCGGTGCTACGTACCTCATCGCCCACCAGCTTGAGGGCCGCCGCAATTTGTGTGCGCGCCAGACGGGTAGAGAGCTTGCCAAACCATGTGTCGTAGAAGTAGCGCACATCTGCGGCATCTACGCTGCTATTACGCGCCAGAATATAGAGCACATACGCACGTGAATGGATGTCGCGCTCAGTCACATAGCTGTCCTTCAGCGTCAGGCGCAGGCGCTCGTAAAGGCTGTTCAGCACAGCATCGCTCACAACATAGTCTTGCGTTTTGGCACGTGAGAGGAAGTCGGCCACGTAAGAAGTGAGCCAGATTTCATAGCTATCCGCCGCACTCCAGATGCCAAAACCACCGTCCTTGCGCTGCATGGCGCTAAGCTTGACGATGGCAGCCTGAATACGCCCGCGCAGGGCCGCATCCTGACCCAGGCCAAGACTTTCGGCCACGCGGTTGACATACAGTAGCGGCATGGCCGTGCTGGTGGTCTGCTCGGCGCAGCCATAGGGGTAGCGGTTGAGGTGCTTGAGCAGGCTCGGTACATCAAATTCGGGCAGGCTTGAATAGGCGAGCGTCATTTCTTCGCTGCCACTGAGCAGGCCGGTCAGGAGGTCGGGGTTGATGGTGTTTTCAGCCCCCTTGGTCAGCATGCTTACAAGACGGCGGGTGATAGTGGGGTTGCCTGCACGTACCGAGATGTTGAAATCGCGTGTGAGCTTGTAGCCCTCAGGGCCTGTTACCTCAAGCTTGAACGCCACGTCGCCAATGCCGGTACCAGTAAGGCGCAGCGGGATGTTCTTGCGCTGGCCAGCCTCGAGTGACAGCGTGGCGTTGCCACCCTCAAGTGTGGCAGGGCCAGTGGCGGTGAGCTTAATCGCATAATCGCCCTTCGGTGCGTCGCGGTTATCTACATTCAGGCCAATCTGTGCCACATCGCCGGGGGCCATGAAACGCGGGAGCATCAGCTCGGCAACCAGCGGCGCACGTACAGTTATCATCGCGTCAGTCTGGCCGGTGCGGGTACTGGTCCAGGCAAAAGCCATAAGGCGCAAGCGACCATTAAAGTCAGGCAGAGCTAACGGAACTGTGGCCTTGCCATTCTGCATGGTGATGATGCCGGAGTAGAGCGCTGCAATCTTGGTAATCTGCTGCGGCAGGCCCTTCATCTGGCGGGCCATACCGCTATCGCCGCCCTCGCGCAGCTCGCCGCGCGCAGCATTGCTGCTATCAATCAGGTTGGCATAGACATCAAAGCTGGCGAGATTAAGCCAGCGCTGGCCAAGGTACCAGTCAGACGGGTTGGGGCTTTGGTAATCGGTCATACCCAGTACGCCATCATCCACAGCGGCCAAGACCACATGTACTTGCTGCGAGCCCATATCAGCGGCAGTCAGTTCGACATTTACCGTGGTATTGGGGCGCGCCAGCTCAGGCGCTGTCATGGTGAGAGCCAGCTTGTGCGGTGCAGGGTCAAGCGGGATCCACAACACACCCATGGCGCGGCGGGCTGGCGTATTGGCATTAGGCATGCGTTTTTGCACAGCGCTTACCAGTACATAGAATCCACCTGCGGCGTCATCCGGCACGCGCAGGGTTACATCGGTACCGGTAGCGGCGAGGGCCTGTGTGCTAACATCGCGCAAGCGTGTGTCGGCCGAAACCAGTGTGGCCTCGGCATCATACGGTGGTTTGATGTTAAGGGTCACACGTTCGCCGGGCTTAACCGGTGTTTGTGCATCACGCGTTACGGCTACCGCGTCCGGCTTATCAAGCGCTGCGGGGTTGGCGCGCCAACCAGCATTAAAGCGCACCGAGCTGACCAGCTTGTTGGCGTCATCGCGCACTTCAAGGCGGTAGTAACCGCTGGCCACAGTCACATTAAGGCGCTTGGGAGCGGTTTCAGTTATGGTTAGCGTACCGTTGCCAACCTTGCTGCCGCGAATGGTGGTTTCATAATTCCAGCTATTGCCCGAGCGGTACCAGACGTAATCGTAATCCTCACTATAGAGATTCCACACGAGGTTGCTGGCAGCTTTGGGCGCACCGGTGGCTACATCGAGCATCACTACATCAAACCCGGCTTCGGTATTCTCGGCAAAACCATTTGCTGTCGGTTTAATACCAATCGCGCTGGCAAGATTATGCACTGGCAGGCTCAGGGTTTCGGCTACCGGGCGGCCACCCACATCGAACAGCGTTACATTAATGCTGGCCTCAAGCGGGTGCGTAGTATCCGGTAACTGGCCCAAAGTCAGCTCAAGCGTGGCCTTGCCTGCATCATCGGTTACAAAACCGGGCAGTTCGGCGCGTACGGGCAGGAACTTTTCTTCCACCTGACCAAACTGGTAGTCCTTATACTGCTCGAATGGTGCTGTGGCGTATTTAAGCGTAACCACGGCTTGACCAGAGAGGCCCGAGGCTGGCGCGCCATAAAGGAAACGCCCTTCAGTGAGGATGCGGCCGGTGCCATCTGCATTCACGGCGGTCAGGTCCGGCTTTACATCAAGCTCAAGACGCGGCGGCTGGAAGTCCTCCAGCATGAAACTCACACTGCCGATAGGGGCAAGTTTTACATCGGTATAAAGCTGCAAGCTCCACATACCGCCCTGATCGCTGGTGTTGGTGGTGTAGGTAAAGCTGTAGCCACCATCTGCTACTTCATTAAGTGTACGCACTTCGGCCTCTTTGCCGTCAGGGCGCAGCACTTTAAGCGTAAGCGGTAAACCAGTAATGGCCTTAAGCGCTGCATCGCGCAGCAGGGCGGTGGCGTAAATGGTTTCGCCCGGGCGGTAGATACCGCGTTCGGTTACCATATAGGCATCCATCGGGCCTGAGGCATAACGGCCGGCAACGCCGCGATCGGTCAGGTCGAGCGCTGCACCGCCAATATCAATAAAGCTGAAATCGCCGGTAGATTTATCGAACGCATAAACCGCGCGCGGGCTATTGGCCGCTTCACCGCGCAACAGGCCGGGGGCAAACCGCGCAATACCATCGCGGCCGGAAACAGCAGTGCCCAGCTCGGTGTTGTTCTGCGAGAGCAGGGTAAGGGTAATATCAGCCTTGGGTGCGGCATTGGCCAGCGCACGGGTAACTACCACCAGACCATCGGTACTAGAGCGGAAGGCGCTGAGGCCTAGGTCGGAGATGACAAACCACTGGGTAGGTTTATCGCTCCAGTATTGCGGCTTTTCTGCGCCTTCATCTGCATTCTCAGCGACCGCGATATAGACACCGGGCTTACGGTCTTTCAGGGCGTCCTGCACCGGCAACAGGGTGTTTACCCATGTATTGCTGCTGGGCGTAATGGTCAGCGTGCCAGTGTAAACCTTCTCGCCGGTTGAGTTCTCGATGCTGCTCAGCTGGTAGCTTGGCAGCTGCGAGCCGATGGTGCTCATCTGCTCAATCAGGTTCCGGTCATTAATCCGGTAGATGCTGACCAGCGCCTTGCTCACGTTGATACTGCGCAGGGGAATACCCTCAGCACCCAGCCGTGGCAGGATGTAGCCACCCGAGCGGAAGGCGATGGCCGGTGTGCGGTTGGGGATATCAATCGTCTGCTCAACCGCGAGGGAAGAGGGGGCAAGGCCGTTGCCGGTCAGGCCCGGCTTCACGTTCACCACATATTTGGTGCCAAAGGTAAGGCCCTCAAGGCAGATGCGACTGTCGTTGAGCTTGATCGCCACATCGGCAGCAGGCGTTACGGTGACAAGGCTTGAGAGCGTATCGCGGTGCGCTTCATCGATACTGCCGCTGAACACAAGGCAGGCGCCGGGGCTATCCTGCTCGGCCAGCACTTCGAGCTGCATGAAGGTCTGCTCGGGCTGCGGCGCAGCTTCGGGCACGGCGGTTGCTACAGTTTTTGCAGCATAAGCAGGCAAAGCAAGCGCCAGCAAGAGTGCAAAGGCGGGAAGAAGACGACGCAGCATGGCGCACTCCGGAACATGAAATGAAGATGTCCGGCACTCTACATAAAGTAGCGTTTTATAGCTAGCGGCTAGCTTGTCTCAGCTGAAGGTTATCCACCGCTTTTTGAAAGTGTGGATGCCTGCCAGCGTAAAACCGGCTGACGGGCAGCGCGGGTTTCATCAAGGCGCGCGCGCGGGGTAAAGCGCGGCGCTGCAGCAAAATGATCGGCCTCACCAGCGCGGGCGCGTTTGGCCAGCGAGATCATGACCTTGATGAAGTCATCAATCGCCTGCTTGCTTTCGCTTTCGGTCGGCTCAATCAGGAAGGCGCCATGCACAACCAGCGGGAAGTACATGGTCATGGGGTGGTAGCCCTCATCGATCATCGCCTTGGCGAAGTCGAGCGTGGTCACGCCGGTATCCTTCAAGAAGGTGTCGTCGAACAGGGCTTCGTGCATGCAGTAGCCGGCATAAGGCTGGCTCATGATGGTTTTAAGCTGGCTGGCGATGTAGTTGGCGTTAAGCACCGCATCGCCCGAGGCCTGCCACAGGCCATCTGCCCCATGCGAGAGGCAGTAGGTTAAGGCCCTGATAAACATACCCATCTGGCCATGGAAGCCCTTGAGGCGACCAATCGACTTGGCAGCTTCTTTTTCAGTGGTCTGCTCAATAAGGCGCAAGGTCTCGCCGGTTTTCACCACAAACGGCACTGGCGCATAAGGCGCGAGGCGCTCGGACAGTACCACTGGCCCTGCACCCGGCCCGCCGCCACCATGCGGTGTGCTGAAGGTTTTGTGCAGGTTGATGTGCATGCAATCAACGCCCAGATCAGCCGGGCGTACACGGCCTACAATGGCGTTGAAGTTGGCGCCATCGCAGTAGAAGTAGGCTCCAGCCGCGCGCACGGCCATGGCGATATCGATGATATCGCGCTCAAACAGCCCGCAGGTATTGGGGTTGGTGAGCATGATGGCGGCCACATCCGGCCCCAGTACGGCTTTAACAGCCTCAGCACGCACGCGGCCATCCGCCTCGGCTTTAACCGGCACCACTGTAAAGCCAAGGGATGCTGCCGTGGCAGGGTTGGTGCCATGCGCGCTCTCGGGCACAATTACCTTGGTGCGGGTTTTGGCTTCGCCCTTGTCGGCAATTGCGGCTTTAATGGCCAGCATGCCGCAATACTCGCCATGTGCACCGGCAGCGGGCGACATGGCCACGGCGGGCATGCCGGTCAGCTTCATCAGCCAGTCCGCCAGCTCATGAATAAGCTGCAGGGCGCCCTGCGTGGTGCTGGCAGGCTGCAGCGGGTGCAGGTCAGCCAGACCCGCCAGACGGGTCATTTTTTCGTTCAGGCGCGGGTTGTGCTTCATGGTGCACGAGCCGAGCGGGTAAAGGCCGGTATCAATCGCATAGTTCTTTTGCGACAGGCGGGTGTAATGGCGGATTACCTGCGGCTCGGCCAGCTCGGGCAGGCCAATGCTTTCGCGCGCCTTAAGCACATGCAGACGGCTTTTCACCATTGGGGCGAGCGGCAGGTCTACGCCGCAGGTGCCGGGGCTGCTCTGCTCGAACAGCAGCTTTTCTTCGAATACCAGACCCTTATGGCCCAGCACAGTCTCTGGCAAATCGTTCACGTTCGCTACTTTCAGGTCGGGCGCTGTCGGGCGGCCTTGCGTGTTCATGCTCATTTCAGCACCTCGGCTAACTGGTAGATATCGGCGTCAGTCGTCAGCTCGGTCGCGGCGATGATCAGGAGGTTTTCTACCTCTTTGGCCTCGGGGTAGAGGCGCGAGGCAGGTACGCCTGCCAATATCTTCTTCTCGGCCAGTTTATCGACCAGCGCTGCCGCAGGTTTGCCAAGATCAACCGTGAACTCGTTAAAGAAACCGGTATTAATGACGCGCAGGCCAGCTGCCTCAAGCTTCTCGGCGGTTTGCACGGCTTTGGCATGGTTCAGCAGCGCCAGTTTTTTAAGGCCCTGCTCGCCGAGCAGTGAGAGGTGAATGGTAAACGCCAGCGCGCACAGGCCCGCATTGGTGCAGATGTTGGAAGTCGCTTTCTCGCGGCGAATATGCTGTTCGCGGGTGGAGAGGGTGAGAACGAAGCCACGTTTGCCATTGGCATCCACCGTTTCGCCGCACAGGCGGCCCGGCATCTGGCGCATGTATTTTTCGCGCGTGGCGAACAGGCCCACATAAGGCCCGCCAAACCCCAGCGGGTTACCAAGGCTTTGGCCCTCAGCCACCACGATATCAGCACCCATGCTGCCCGGCGAGGCGAGCAGACCAAGTGAGACAACCTCGGTCACGATAACCACCAGCAGCGCGCCTTTGGCCTGGCAGGCTTCAGCGAGTTTGGACAGATCGCGCAAATGGCCGAAACTGCTGGGGTTCTGCACCATCACGCAGGCGGTATTGGCGTCAATCAGCGCAGTCAGGTCTTCAGTATCCTGCGCATCGACCGGCGCGAGCAGCACTTCCTGCGTGGTCCATTTGGCTTGGGTTGCCAGGATATCGCGGTAATGGCCATGCACCCCGCCCGAAATGATGCTCTTGTTGCGGCCGGTTACGCGGCAGGCCATCGACATGGCTTCGGCTGCAGCGGTTGAGCCATCGTACATACTGGCATTGGCGACTTCCATACCGGTGAGCATGCTTACCATGGTCTGGAATTCGAACAGCATCTGCAGCGTGCCCTGCGAAATCTCGGGCTGATAGGGCGTGTAGGAGGTCAGGAACTCACCGCGCTGGATCAGGTGGTCAACTGCAGCAGGCACATGGTGGCGGTAAGCACCGCCGCCCAGGAACGAGACTGCAGCACTGGTGCCGGTATTGCGGCTCGCCAGCGCGCTCATATGGCGCTCAACCTCGATTTCACTTTGCATGCGTGGCAGGCCCTCAATGGGGCCTTTCAGGTGCGCGCTATCCGGCACATCGGCAAAGAGGGAGTCAACCTCAGCTGCGCCAATGGTGGCGAGCATGGAGGCGCGGTCGGCATCGCTATGAGGGAGGTAACGCATCAGCCCAGCTCACCCACATGGGCTTTGTAGCTGTCTTCATCCATCAGGCCGTCAAGATCACTCAGGTTTGCCAGCTTGAGCTTGAAGAACCAGCCTTCACCCTCAGCCGCGCGGTTAACCAGCGAAGGGTCGGCTGAAAGCTTTTCGTTGGTAGCAGTCACTGTGCCAGCCACCGGCGCATAAACGTCTGATGCCGCCTTGACGGATTCAACCACTGCAGCTTCCTGCTTGGCGTTCAGCTGCTTGCCAGCGGCGGGCAGCTCAACATACACAACATCGCCCAGTGCGTTCTGGGCAAAGCTGGTAATGCCAATGGTGGCCTCATCGCCAGCCACATCAATCCATTCATGTTCCTTGGTATATTTACGCATGACAGCTCCTACTTAATATATGTGTGGGGGACGAAGGGAAGTTTCACGATTTCAGCTGGATGTGGCTGGTTGCGAATAAGCAGCTCAACCACAGTGCCAGCTGCAGCCAGCGCAGGCTCGATGTAGCCAATCGCCACCGGGCCCGCCACGCTCGGGCCATAGCCGCCACTGGTGATGACGCCAACTGCGCGGCCCTGATGCTGAATAACAGTTTGCTCGCGTGCGGGCGCACGGCCCTGCGGCTTGATACCTACCCTGATACGTGAAGTGCCCTCTTTCAGCTCGCGGCCTATACGTGCGCCACCGGGGAAGTTCAGGCTCTCGCGCCGTGCCTTGGGGATTACCCATTTCAGGTCGGCCTCAATCGGCGAAATGGTTTCATCCAGCTCATGGCCATAAAGGCACAGGCCCGCTTCGAGCCTTAAACTGTCGCGTGCGCCAAGGCCAATCCACTGCACATCCGCATGCTGCGTGATCTGGGTAATCAGCGCCATGTCTTCATCTACCGGCAATGAAATCTCAAAACCGTCTTCTCCGGTGTAGCCTGAGCGGGTGATGATCATGCCATCTTCGCTCTTATAGCCGGTCATGAAGCGCAGCTTTGCAGCCTGCGGGTGAATGGCGCCCAGTACCTTAACTGCGCTTGGGCCCTGCAGCGCCACAAGGGCGCGCTCTTGCAAGACCTCAAGGGTGATATCGCGCGGCAGCGAGCGGCGGAGCAGGGCGTAGTCCACATCCTTGCGGCCTGCGTTGACGACTAAAAACAGCAGGTCGGGTGCGAGCTTCAGGACCATCAGGTCATCAATCACGCCGCCGTCCTTGTTGAGCAGCAGGGTGTAACGCATCTGGCCAATCGCAAGGCCCTTGATATCGCCGGGTACAAGGGCCTCGAGCGCTTCATCCGCGCCATGGCCCATCAGGTAAGCCTGGCCCATGTGTGAGACATCGAACAGACCCGCCTTGCTACGGGTGTGCAAGTGCTCGGCCATGATGCCGTTTTCGTATTGAATAGGCATATCGTAGCCCGCAAAAGCCGCCATCTTCGCGCCAAGCGAATGGTGACGGGCGGTGAGCGGCGTGCGCTTCAAGCCTTCTGGCGTATCGATGTCGGACATTCTGGTTGCTCCCCGAGCCAAGGTAGGCGGTAGCAGGGGGGAGTCAAGCACACTCAGGCAAGGCTGGTATCACTGTCTTTTATGAGGGGTACGGGCAGCAGCTCAGGCGCGTCAGGCTCTGGTTTTGTGCCTTCGATTCTCTGTTGCAGCTCGGTTGCTATGTCAAACAGGGCCGAGGGATCGGGCCGGTGGTAGAGTTTTTTGACAGAGAAAAGATCGGGCAGGGTTTTGAGCTCACCCGAAAGGAACAGCTCCAGCGCCTGCTCCGTCAGCTTCGCAAGATCACCATGATTGAACTGGTCGTTATGGCTCTGGCTGGCCAGGTCGCGTAGCTCGCTGAGGGTTACTTCCAGCTCATACGGCTCGGGGATGCGGTTATTGGTGCCAATCGCGTGAATAAGCTCGGCTGTAAAAGCCAGATAAATGGGGTGCTCGAGCTTGTTCTCGATCGTTTCGTGCCGTGCTTTTCTGCTCAATATATAGTGCTGCCAGCTGAACATGGCCGAGACCAACGCAGTAGCGCTAAGCCCGACAAACGCAGCCAATCTACCGCAGTTGATCAGCAAGGTCTCAAGCCCGGTAACCGGAATGGCGGGTGACAGGCTGATGCCCAGCGTGCCGATGACTGACAGGGCCAGCAATGCCAGCCAGCGGCTTCGGGTCGCCTGTTTGGCTGCGCCCAAAATAGTGTTGGTCAGCTCGTTCTGGCGCAGGCGGGTGCGCAGACCCCCGGCCGAGCTAAACAGCGCCTGCAGATAGAAGATCACCAGGATGCCGTAAATACCACCAAGGTAAGGCGATACAGTCAGAATGCCTGAAGCCTTAAGCAGCGGATCAAGCGCGGGAGACATGAGGAAATAGGTCTTTGCCAGCAGCTCGGCGGTACCCACGCCAATAACCTGCAGCACCCGGGAGATAATCACCGGCAGAGCAAAAGTTGCTACTGCCACGATGGCAAACTTAGCAAGGTAAGGATGGCGCAAGGGCTGGGCTCCGGTAGTCTGCCGGTATCATAACGTAAGGTACGTGAAATCCTAGCCTACGGCAGCAAGGCGGCGGGCAGGCGCGCCGTTAAATGACATATCGTCTACCGACTCGCTATCGCCAGCGATACATACAGCGATATTGAGGAACTTGGTGACGAGGCCTTGGGTAATGCGGTCATCCGGCGAGCAACCAGCGGACTGTACGGCTACAACTTCCAGCGCGCCCGAGGCATCGCAGAAAAAGCTCGAAACCGCAGCCCGTGTCCGGGAGTCGGGAAGAGTAGCCAGAGAGATGATCGTGTCGCGGTCCATGTCTAATCAATACGTTATGGCCGCTTCTTGAGACGAGCAACAAATCATTAACTAAAATTGACGCTATCTTCACACTTACTAACAAAGTGTTGCCAAGGCGTGACAGGGGGGCTTACAACCCTTCTCATGACTCAAACACTTGAAAAGACTCAGCTTCGCGTCCTCCTTGCCGCCCCGCGCGGTTTTTGTGCGGGTGTCGACCGCGCCATCCAAATCGTCGAAGTGGCGATCAAGAAGTTCGGCGCGCCGGTTTATGTGCGTCACGAGATCGTCCACAACAAGTATGTAGTCGAGAGCTTGAAGGCGCAGGGCGCCGTGTTTGTCGAAGAGCTGACGGATGTGCCGGATGGTGCACCAGTGGTGTTCTCGGCCCACGGCGTGCCCAAGTCAGTTCCGCTTGAAGCGCAGCGCCGCACCATGATTCCGGTTGATGCTACTTGCCCGCTCGTGAGCAAAGTACATAAAGAGGCCGAGCGCCACTATGCCGATGGCCGCCAGATTGTGCTGATCGGCCATAAGGGCCACCCTGAGGTTGTGGGCACCATGGGCCAGTTGCCCGAGGGCGCGGTCGTGCTGGTCGAGACGGTTGAGGATGTCGCCGCGCTGCAGGTGAAAGACGCTGATAATCTGGCCTATTGCACCCAAACCACTTTGTCGGTGGATGATACGGCTAAAGTGGTGGCCGCGTTGCAGGCGCGCTTCCCCACCATGGCTGGCCCCAAGAAGCAGGATATCTGCTACGCCACCACCAACCGTCAGGCGGCGGTGAAAGAACTCGCGCCCAAAGTTGAGGTGCTGATTGTTATTGGTGCGCCCAACTCATCTAACTCCATGCGTCTGGCCGAAGTCGGCAAGCTGGCGGGTTGCGAGAAGTCGCGCCTCATTCAGCGCGCAAGCGAGATCGACTGGGAGTGGGTGGGCACACCCAAGACGCTTGGCATTACCGCAGGTGCATCAGCCCCCGAAGTGTTGACTGAAGAAGTGATCGCCGCCCTTAAAGAGCGGTTTGACGTGACGGTTGAAGAAGTGCGCGTAGCGACAGAGAATGTGGCCTTCAACCTGCCGATGATTTTGCGGGACGGCGAAGCTGCTTGATATGACTAATAAATACGAGGATATTGAAGGCTTAAATAGACTCCTTATAAGAGCGTATACACAAAACCCAACAGATGATTGGGTGAAAATTTCTCATAAGTTATTCGGGTATATGGATGACCCATTTTTGGCAGGTCAAATTCAGAATCTAGGTAGGCTCGATTCATTCATTAGGCTTTATGAGCCGCTGCCCAATGATTTAGATGAGATTACAAATAATTTTTTCTTTCTAAGCTTTATCAGAACTTTGTCTGATCTTTGGATAATTGGTGTTTATGAAATTTTACGTACGTCAAAAATCAACGATGTAGCGCTTAAAAGTATTCAAGCCGAATTTGCGATGCTTCGAAACGAATTAGCTAAGCATCAGATTTCAGGGAAGAATAAGTTTCGGTTTCCTGATTTGGGGGCTCAGCACCAAGGGAATAATTTTCAACTCATTTATAAGTATTTAAAGCCCGATGAGTCGGGTGGCACTGAGAAAGTTATTTCTAGAATAGAATTATCTAATCAGCTGATAGAAGGTTGTCTAAAAATTATGGGCTCTACTGAATAGAAAATTTTTTAGTAAGGCGTCATAGCTCTAATATTCCTGACATAATAACTTAGAATGAGAATATTTAGGTTTTTTGGAATCATGCTAAAACTCATGCATGGCCGTATTTACCCCAGTTCCCCGCGATAACCTCGATGCTTTCTGGCAGGGCTTTGAGCTGCCTGCGCTAGTGGGTTACGAGGGCATTACCGCCGGCACCGAGAACAGCAATTACAAGGTGCTCACAGCTGACCGGCCTTACATCCTCACGCTGTTTGAAAAGCGCACTGACCCGCTAGAGTTGCCGTTCTTCGCTAGCCTCATGCAGCATCTGGCCTTCAGGGGCGTGAACTGCCCCTTGCCGGTGGCCGATAAAACCGGCGAGCTGGTGGGCCGCCTGTGCCATCGCCCCGCGTTGATTACGAGTTTTTTAGATGGCGCCTCACTCCGTAGCTGGCAGCCTGTTCACTGTTTCTCACTCGGCCAGAGTTTGGCGGCCATGCATAATGCTGCAGCTGATTTTACAGGCACGCGCGAAAACAAACTTTCGGTCGCGGGTTGGCAGGAGCTGCTCAAGGGCTGCGAGAAGGCGGATGAGGTCAAGCCCGGCCTCCTCGCGCTATTGCATCAGGAAATGACAGTACTCGAGGCTGCATGGCCCAAAGACCTGCCGCGCGGCGTTATTCATGCCGACCTGTTCCCCGACAATGTGTTCTTTAACGGCGAGCATGTGAGCGGGCTGATTGATTTCTATTTTGCGTGCACTGACTTTTTTGCCTACGACCTTGCCATCTGCCTTAACGCCTGGTGTTTTGAGGATCATGTGGCGTTTAACATCACCAAAGCGCAGCAGCTGTTGCGTGGCTATGTCTCGGTGCGCGCCTTAAGCGTTGAAGAGCGCTTGGCCCTGCCGCTGCTGTGCCGTGGTGCGGCCTTGCGCTTTTTGCTCACACGGCTATACGACTGGCTGCACCCGAAAGGGGGCAAACCGCGCGACCCGCGCGAATACCTCAAGCGCCTGTCGTTCCACCAGCAGGTGCAAAGCATTACGGAGTACGGATTAGCTGCATGAGCCGGATTGAGCTTTATACCGATGGGGCGTGTAGCGGTAACCCCGGCCCGGGCGGGTGGGGCGCACTCCTGCGCTTTAACGGTGTTGAGAAAGAACTTTCGGGCGCCGAGCGCGAGACTACCAACAACCGTATGGAACTGATGGCGGTTATTCAGGGCCTTGAGGCCCTTAAAAAGCCATCAGCCGTAGATGTATATACCGACAGCAAATACGTAGCAGACGGTGCAACGCAGTGGCTGGCGGGCTGGAAAAAGCGTGGCTGGAAGAACTCATCCAAAGAGCCGGTAAAGAACTCAACCCTTTGGCTGCGGCTTGATGAACAGCTCAAGATCCATCAGGTCAAATTCCATTGGGTGAAGGGCCATGCTGGCCATGTGGAGAACGAACGGGTCGACCTCTTGGCGCGCGAAGCGATTGATAAGTTGCGTGAGCAGGGCTTGGTTTAGGCCGCACTTTGCGCAAGGCTGAAGCGGCTGCGGTAATCGCCGGGCGTGAGGCCCACCACCTTGTGAAACACCTTGCGGAAAGCGCCTGTATCTTCATAGCCAACGGCATAGGCAATCTGCTCGATATTCTGATGCGTGAATTCAAGCATCTCGCGGGCTTTGCCCACACGCAGGTGCTGGCAATATTCAATCGGTTTCAGGCCGGTGGCCTTGGTAAAGCGCCTTAAGAAGGTGCGCTCTTCCATACCAGCCTGCTTGGCCATCAGCGCAAGGGATACATCACGCGCGCCGGTCTTTTGCAGCCAGTGCTGTACTTTTAAAATCGTCTCATCACCATGATGCAGGCGCGGGGCGAAGCTGCTGTAGTAACGCTGCTCGCGCCCCGGCGGGTCGACCAGCATGAAGCGCGCCAGCTCCATCATCAGTGTGGGGCCGAGCAGGCGGTGTACGATACGCAGGCCCAGATCAGTCCATGCCATAAAGCCACCGGCGGTAATGATATCGCCATCATCAATGATCAGCTTATCGCCTTCAATCCGGCTTTCGGGGTGGCGCTTGGCCATGCTTTCGGCATACGACCAATGGGTGGTCGAGGCGCGTCCTTCAAGCAAACCTGTAGCACCCAATACGAACGAGCCTGCACAGACCGAGCACAGCGTTGCGCCTTTGGTGTGCAGGTCACGCAGCCAAGCCGCAAAAGGTTTGGCACGCTCGGCGCTAATCGGTTCGGTAAAGCTCGGGGGCGCGATTACAAACATGGGTTTGTTGGGCAGGCCCTCATGCGTATCGTGCACGCGTATAATCTGGCCGCTCTCGTTCTCTTGCCAATGGCTGATGCGCATGAGCGGCCGCTTGAGGCCTTCGTGTCGGCTGGCTAGCTGGTTAGCCACCATAAACAGGTCGGTCAGCCCATAAACCGCTGAAAGTAGTGCTGCCGGATATATCAGGATGCCTATTTCGGCAATATTATCAGCGCTTTGCATCGTCATCTGCCTCGTTTGTCATTTTAGGCACCAATAATGTCAATTCCGCCAATTATGGTCAAGCCTGATATTTGAGATGGTGGGGATGTCGGAAGCATCCAGCTTCCATCACCAACAGAAGGAAACATCATTATGAGCACGATCACCACCAAAGAAGGCATCGAGATTTTCTACAAGGACCTGGGCCGGGGCCAGCCGGTTGTATTCTCCCATGGTTGGCCGCTGAGCGCCGATGCATGGGAAGGCCAGATGGTCTACCTGCTTGAGCGTGGCTACCGTGTGATTGCACACGACCGCCGTGGCCATGGCCGCTCGACCCAGAGCTTCGAGAACAACACCATGGATCAATATGCTGATGATCTGGCTCAGCTGATCGAGCAGCTCGATCTGAAGGATGTGATCCTGGTTGGTCACTCAACCGGTGGCGGCGAAGTGACCCGCTATGTAGGCCGCCATGGCACCTCACGTGTGGCCAAGGTCGTGCTGGTGGGTGCTGTGCCCCCGCTCATGCTCAAGACCGAGAAAAACCCCGGCGGCCTGCCTATGGAAGTGTTCGATGGCATCCGTAAGGCAACCTTTGATAACCGCTCGCAGTTCTTCAAGGACATTGTGGTACCGTTCTATGGTTATAACCGCGATGGCGCCAAACTATCTGAAGGTATCCGCGACAGCTTCTGGCTGCAGGGGATGATGGGTGGCCTGAAGGCTCAGCTCGACAGCATCAAGCAGTTCTCGGAAAGTGACTTTACCGAGGATCTGAAGAAAATCGATGTACCCACGCTGATTGTGCATGGCGATGATGATCAGGTGGTGCCGATTGGTGCTTCAGGCCTGCTCTCGGCCAAGCTGGCGCCCAAGGCTGAGTTGAAGGTCTATGCCGGTGCTGACCATGGCCTAACGCAGACCCATCAGGACAAGTTCAATGCCGACCTGCTGGCCTTTATCAAGGCTTAAGCTGTGCGCATGAGTAAACGGGGCTGGAGCAATCCGGCCCCGTTTTACTTTATCAAATTCAGCATCTTCAGCTTGGGCAGGAAGCGGTCGCGCAGGCGCAGGCCGGGGTAAGTGTGCAGCTCGGTCAGCGGAATCCAGCGTGCATCCTCAATCTCTTCAGCCTGCAGGCTGGTATCGTTGTCCTTGCTGATGAGCAGGAAAATGTGGTCGTGATGGAAGTGCTCGCCCTCATCCTTCTCGGGCCGCGCTGCGATGGGGTGGGTATGGATATCGAACGGCACGGCGCGTACCAGATGCCACGGGTGTAGCTGCAGTTGGGTAAGGCCGGTTTCTTCGCGCACTTCACGTTCGGCCGCATCGAGCAGGCTGGGGTCGGTTGCATCAAAATGCCCGCCCGGTTGCATCCAGAAGTTCATGGCCTTGTGGTGAATGAACAGGACTTTATCCTGCGCTTCGTTCAGCACCAGTGCCGAGGCGCACACATGACCGCGCATGTTTTTGCGGTTGAAAAGCTGATCGTCATTATCCTTGATCTGCTCGGCCAAGAGTAAAAGTTCGTCTTTCTCATGCGGAAAGACCTTGAGGTAGCTGGTGAGGATCTCGCCAAGCAGTGGCGTGGTCAGGCTCATGCGTTCAGGGCCTGCAGCACTGCATCGCCTGATGACACATCAAACTCGCCGGGCTGCTCGACATTGAGCATGGCCACTTTACCATCGCGAATGATCATGGCAAAGCGCTGGGTACGAATGCCAAGGCCATAGCCGGAGCCGTCCATATCAAGGCCCAGAGACTTGGTGAACAGCGCATTGCCATCTGGCAGGCCAATCACAAGGCCATCGGCTTTATAGTCTTTCAGCCACTGCGTCATCACGAAGGGGTCGTTCACGGCAAGGCAGACCAGCTGGTCGACACCTTTTTTCTTGAAAGCTTCCAGATTACGCAGGTAGCTGGGCAGATGCTGTAGCGAACAGGTGGGTGTATAGCAGCCGGGAATGGCAAACAGCACGCTGGTTTTACCCGCAAACAGCTTGGCCGTATCGATGTCCTGCATCGCGCCACCAATAAAGCCTTTAAGCGTAACAGCCGGAATAGGCTCGCCGATCTTGATCATGAAATGCCTCCTGAAATAGAGGCTAATTGATAGGCGATTTAAGGCTTGATGGCCAGTACCGGTGCCTTGGGTTTGGCGTGGCGATTATTCGCAGCACGCAGGCCTTTGACCGCGAAGGTTTTTAATGTGCCAACGCTGGTCGGTGTAAATTTTGCGTAATCCGGCTCACGCGGAATTGCCGCATTGGGAAGCAGACTGAGGGTTGAAACCGGCGCGTCTTTATCCGGATCATTGCTGGCGGGCGGCGTATTGCCGTGATGCAGCCTGCCCATTCCGGCGTTTAAACGGTGCATGCCGCCCAGCGTGGCAAAGGCATAGCGTAGCCCGTGTTCGCCTTTCTGCATGAGCTTGAAATTGCTACCCATCTTAAGACCGGTGCGGCGGGCGATGAATTCGGACGCGCGCTGCAAATCGGCGCGCCACTCGGCAGCTAAATCCTTGCGCGGTGCAAACGGCATCATCCAGAACATACCCAGCTGCATCCAGGCTTCGAGCGGAGAGGGTGGTGTATTCTCAATCTTCAGGTCGTACCAGAACGGCAGGTGCAGATGCTGCTTGTCGGGACTGGCCAAACCCGGCACGCCCCAGTCACCATTTGTAATCCTGATGCCCATGTTGCTCTCCCCAAGCTATTAGGCAGAGTGCAGCACAGGTTCGGGCGCTACTTCAATAGTTAAAGCGGTGCTTTGATTGCGGCGGCTTCAACAGCTTGCGCTACAGACTCCGCACTCAGCAACTCGCTTAAGGGCAGGCCTTGCGGTGCGTTGGGGCCATAGACCACGTTAAACGGAATACCATAACGCCCGAAGCTCTTGAGATAGGCTGCAATTTCGGCATCCGGGCGGGTCCAGTCCGCCTTCATGGCTACAATATTCTCGCCGCGCAGGAGGGAGAGGGTAGGCTCCGCCGTCAGTACCAGCTTTTTATTGGCAAGGCAGGTGAGGCACCAGTCGGCGGTGACATCGACAAATACAACCTTGCCTTCGCTCACCAGCTGCGCGATGCGGCTCTGGTCAAATACCTGCCAGTCGATTTGTGCTGTAGCAGGGGTTCTTGTCACTGCATCATAGGCCTGTGCGGCAGCCAGCATCGCTACGAGCCCGATGAAAGCCTTGAGCAGAATGATCGGCCGTTTGAAGCTTGCCCGTACCACCAAAAGAATGAGTATGAACAGCGGCGCACCCACCACATACATGGCCATTTTCTCATCCAGCTGCTGCCGGGCAGTGCTCGCCAGCCAGATTGCAGTAATCAGCAGGGCAAAGCCCATGGCGGTTTTGAGCCATTCCATCCACTTACCCGGTCGGGGCAGCTTGTTGGCGAGTTTGGGGAAGGCGGCTACCAGTAAATACGGCGTGGCAAGGCCCAGCCCCATAACGAGCGCGGTCAGGATGATGTCAACCGATGTACCCGCCAGCGCAAACCCAAGTGCAGTGCCTACAAACGGGGCCGAGCAGGGGGTTGCCAGCAGCGTTGCAAACGCACCGGTCACGAAGTTACCCAGAAGGGTGCGGTCGTGCTGGCCGGGTGCGGGCAGGTTATCGTTAATCGCATCTGCCATAAAGCGCGGCAGTGGAATGTGAATGAGGTTCCACAGGCTGGCCGCAAACAGGGTGATGAGTACCGACATGGTGGTGATGAAGACCGGATGCTGGAACTGTAAACCCCAGCCAATCGCATAACCTGCCTGCTTGAAGCCGATGGCAATCGCCGCCAGCACGAGGAAGGAGGTGATGATACCAGCCGCAGATGCTAAGAACGAGTAACGCACGTGGCGCGGCGGGCTGCCGCCATGACTGACTACCGATAGCAGCTTGAGCGATAGCACCGGCAATACGCAGGGCATGAGGTTGAGGATGAGCCCGCCGATGAATGCCGCGATGAGTGCTGAGAGCAAGCCGATAGATTCGGCAGGTGCCGGATCAGGCAAAGCAATAATAGTAGAGGTCTTTTCGACTGCGCGGTCGCCGTCAATCAGCGTGAGGGTGATTTTATCATCTGGTGGATTAGCCACTTCGTTGCCAATCTGGTTCACGAACAGCGTAACCGGCGAGGCTGTGCCAGCAGGCAGGGTGGGCGCGGCATACATGAGGCCGGAGGGGGATTCCACAATCAGCTCTGGCGTGCTGCTCAGCGGCGGGTCAGCCGTTACGGTAACGCTATAGCCCTTCTCGGTGCGGCGAACATCATTGATGCCAATTTGCGTATGCGTGGTTTGCGGCACGCGCTGCTGCCATGTGGCGAGGTCACTGGCAAAGGCGGTGCTGCTGGCTGCGCCTGCGGGCACATCATAGCTCAGCTCAAAGTTGAAGGGGATGCACAGCTCGGCGCAGGCCATCATGTCTACACGGGCTTTAAGCGCCAGCGGCTGGCCGGGTGTGGTGAGGTCGGCTGTTATGGGCAGCACTACCCTGTCGGTGTAACCGAAAGTCTCGATACCCGCGTAATCGAATCGCGCAGGCGCTGGCCAGCTCAGTTTGGCGCTGGCGAGGTTGGTCGAGCCCGTCCAGTCGATACTGATGGGGAAGCCCGCCGTACCCGGTGTGCGCCAATAGGTTTTCCAGTGCGGAATAAGCTGAATTTCAAGCCCCAGCGGCACGCTGGCAGCATCGCCCACACCTGTGGTGCCGCCAATCAGGCGCACTTTCACTTCGGCGGCTTCTCCCCACGCGCTCGCACCGCTTGCAGCGGCGTCCTGCGCCCCCGCCAGCTGCGGGAAAAGGGCTAACAAAGCGGTAAGGATAAGGAAAAGTTTATGCATTTGTTCCTGCCAAATATAGGGTATCATAGAACAAAGCCAAGGCAGGCGAAACACCTGCGGCGATGTGTTTGATTTATTTATTGGAACAAGTATGACACAGCCGTCTTACCTTTCGGGGCACTTCCTTGTCGCCATGCCCAGCATGCCCGACCCGCGCTTCTCGCGCGCCGTGGTTTATCTGTGCGCCCATAACGCCGATGGGGCCATGGGGCTGGTGATTAACCGCCTGTTCGACCCCCTTACCTTTAAAGACCTGCTTGGCCAGCTCGATATCTCGGTCGATGGCGCAACGCGCGATATCCGTGTGCACTTCGGCGGCCCGGTTGAGGCCGGTCGCGGCTTTGTGCTGCACTCGTCCGACTATGATGGCGATGGCACCATGAAGGTCGATAAAGACGTCTCCCTCACCGCCACGGTTGATATCCTCAAGGCGCTGGCCGAAGGCAAAGGGCCAAAGCGCTGCTTCCTCGCATTAGGGTATGCTGGCTGGGCGCCTGGGCAGCTGGACGCCGAGTTGCAGGCCAATGGCTGGCTGCATGCGCCGGGTAATGCCGACCTGCTGTTCGACCCCGAGGTCGACCATAAATGGGACAGCGTGCTCGAAGGCCTCGGCATCAAACCCGCCATGCTTTCAAGCGAAGCCGGGCATGCTTAGGAAAATAATGGTTATCTTTTAATCTGTGTAAAGGTAACGCCAGCTAATTGTGCTGCCGCTTGAAGCACAGATAAAAGAAGAGTCAAAGTTAGCATATGGACCACTTTTATCGTTCCACTGAGCAACTGTCTTAACTAAATAATTGCACATTTTTAGGTGCACATCGCTAAGTGTCATAACCACTGCACGCTGATCTGATACGTTAAACTCAATCGAACCAGCGCCGTTAAGCGTCATACTGAGTTCATCAGGCGAGTATGAAATCGGAGGGTTGTTACCTACCTTATGCGAGGAGCGCTGAATAACTTTAATCACTTGATTAGGGGAGGAATAAAAATGGCGAGTAAATTGCACAAATGCCGTAGGATTTCTTAAATCATCTTCGCGAGGCATTTTCTGCATCGCAAGATATGTGTCCTCTATCAGGGCGTGATAGACACCCCAAACAAACCGCGAAACTTGTTCATATTCCTGATTATCGGCAATAAATTGATCATAGGGCTTGCTAAGATCAGCCACGGGAAAAACAGCTATATCCTCATAGACTTTCATAGTCACAGATGCGGTATTCTCAAGATCAGGAATAAGGGATAATTTAATTGGGGCGCTATAGCCATTATTATTATGCCTTACATCTGGATCGAGCCAGCCCGGAGTCGGAATAATACGCCAATGAATTAGTTTAGGATCGTAACGTCCCAAATTCCCTCCACTTTGGCTATTTAATATAAAAAGGCCTGGCCCAGGCGGTACTGTTGTTCGAACTCTAAGCTGTGCGGTAATTTTGCGGCTTGCAGGGCACTCGCCTTCCACGATTGGTAATACGCCAACTTGCTCCACATCACTAAAACTAAAGCTCTTAATCACGTCTCGCTGTAAAAGCTTTTCGCGCTCACTTTGAGTGACATCAAGAAGCGAAACTATTATGTTTCTCAGTTGCGGATACCTTGTGATTACGTACTTTTTAAGCAGCTCGTGCGAGTCGATATTATTACAAGTTATAGAGAAAAGGTAACCTAACCTTTCTCTGCTATGAGTGATTTCTTGTGCACTGGCCGCATGTGATAAAACCATGAAGCTGAAGATGGTAAGAAGGAAAATCTTGGTCATAATCTATCATCTGGTTATATTAATGCAGTGATCTACTGTTGCTTCAGCCACTCTTCGCGGGTGGTGCCGAACAGTACATGATCTTCCCAATTACCGTTAATACGCAGGTACCCACGGGCATAGCCTTCTTCACGCATGCCTACTTTTTGCAGCAATCCGCGGCTGGGTACATTTGCGGGCAGACAACCAGCATCAACACGGTGCAGGGCCAATGCCCCGAACGAGTGGTCGAGCAGTAGTTTTACCGCCTCGCTCATATGGCCTTGGCGCGCAAAAGGCTGGCCGCACCAGTAACCCAGTGTAGCGGTTTGTGTGACGCCCCGGCGCACATTGGTAAGGGAGAGGCCCCCCACCAAAGCATTATCGCCCACACGGAAGGCCAACAGGTTATAGGCAATGTCATGGCGCCACTCATCATACTGGCGCTTCAGGCGCCGCTGCCACGCGCCTTTGGTCAGGCAGTCAACCGGCCATGTGGGTTCCCACTTCTGCAAAAACTCGCGGCTGGTACCGCGCAGCTCGGCCCATTGCTGCCAGTCGTCGTGATGCGGAGCACGCAGCCATGTCTTCTTGCCCGAAAGTTGCAGCGGGGGTGGCGGGTTAAAGCTGTTCTCGAACAGGTTGATCATGACCAGCTTAAGTCCTCTGTGGGTCCTACAGCTACCCGCGTAAGCGGGCTTGCCAGCATGAGATCAGCATAACGCTTGATATCGGCCAATGTCACGCTTGCCAGTGCGGCTAAAGTTTCTTCGAGCGGAATCAGGCGGTTGTATTGTAGCAATTGGGCAGCTAAGCGCTCGGCGCGGTTTTCGGTGCTCTCAAGGCCCATGAGCAGGCTGGCACGGGTGAGGGCGCGGGCGCGGTCGAGCTCTTCCTGTGTCATGTTGCTGCCCAAGGTTTGCAACTCACGCATGGCAATATCGTAAGCCTCATTCGCGCGCTCAGGGTCGGCCGCGAGATAGATCACCAGGAGGCCATCGTCGATAAATGGCTGGATGAAGGCGCTGACGGTATAGGCCAAAGCACGCTCTTCGCGGATCTGGTGGAACAGACGGGACGATGTGCCTCCGCCCAGTGCCATGGTGAACAGCGTTTGTGCATGAAACAGCTCATGGCCGTAGGTGACGCCACGATGGCCGATGCAAAGGTGCAGCTGCTCGATGTCGCGCGCTTCGGCCACGCTGCCTCCAATGTAGCGGGCAGCAGTCATATTATCGGGCTCGCCTGCCTCTAGCGGGCTGAAAAGCTTTTCAGCTAGCGCTACAACCTCAGCATGCTTAAGCGCACCTGCGCCTGCCAGAATGCACCGGCTGGCGCGGTAATTGGTCTTTACGTATTGAATGAGCTGCTGGCGGGTGATCGTCTCGAGCGATTTCTCGTTACCCAATACCGGCAGGCCAAGGGGTTGATCGGGATATGCTGTCAGCTGCAGCAGGTCGAAAATCCAGTCATCCGGCGCGTCATACGCTTCGCCGATTTCGGCGGCGATAACGCTTTTCTCGCGGCCCAGATCGCCTTCATCAAACTTTGAGTGCAGCATCATGTCGGCCAGCAGCTCAAGCGCGAGGGGCGCATCTTCGGCCAGAATGCGGGCGTGATAGGCCGTCTGCTCACGCGAGGTATAGGCGTTCAGCGCGCCGCCCACGTTCTCGATACTCTGGTTCAGCATCTGTGCATTGCGGTTGCGTGTGCCTTTGAAGAACATATGCTCAAGCAGATGGCTCAGTCCGCCTTCATTGGCTTTTTCAAAACGCGTGCCGACACCAAACCACAGGCCGATGCTGGCTGAGGCTACATCCGGCATGGGGTCGGTTACAATCCGAAGGCCCGAAGGCAGAGTGGTAATTTCTGGTTTCATGAGCTTTTAGGTAGCACGCCTTGCGTTATCGCGCACGAAGCGGGAGACGGTCTCGTAGTCTTTATTCATCACGGTAACGCGCTCAGGCAGGGCAAACTGCTGCAAAATCTTGGGCGGTAATGTGGGGCGCGTGCTGCTGCCGCGCATCACAGCATCCGGGAACTTGGCAGGGTGCGCACAGGCAAGGCTGACCACAGGGAATTGCTTGTGATACTGCCCGGCATAAACAGCTGCCAGACCCACAGCGGTATGCGGGTCAACGACCACGCCGGTTTCGTCATACACGCGGCGCATAGTTTTGAGGGTCAGCTCGTCATCCGCCCGGTGGCCAGCAAACAGCATACGGAATTTGCGGTGCTGGCCGGGGTTGATGTCATAGGCACCACTGGCCCTGAAGGTGGCAAGGCTGCGGATTACATCGCCCGCCCGGCGCTCGCAGATATCAAACAGCAGACGTTCGAAATTGGAGCTGATCTGGATATCCATACTCGGCGAGAGGGTGGGTTTCACGCCCTCCAGCTTCATGATGCCGGTTTCGTAAAAGCGCGTGAGGATGTCGTTCGAGTTGCTGCCGCAAATGAGGCGCGCTACCGGCAGGCCCATTTGCCGCGCACCATAGGCGGCAAAGATGTTTCCGAAATTACCGGTCGGTACGCTAAAGCCAACCGCACGGTCAGGCGCACCCAGCGCCACACCTGCGTAGATATAATAGACAATCTGCGCCATCAGGCGCGCCCAGTTGATCGAGTTGATGGCGCCGAGGTTGAGGTCGCGCTTCATGTTCTCATCGTTGAACATGCCTTTCACCAGCTCTTGGCAATCATCAAACGTGCCATTAATGGCAATGTTGAAGACGTTTGAATCCGGCACGCAGGTCATCTGCTTGCGCTGGACCTCAGAGGTGCGGTCTTTGGGGTGCAGAATGAAGATATCAACATTCTCGCGGCCTTTGCAGGCATGAATAGCCGCCGAGCCGGTATCGCCCGAGGTGGCCCCCACAATCGTGAGGCGCTGTTTGCGTTTGGCTAATACATAATCAAACAAATGCCCCATCATCTGCAGGGCTACATCCTTGAACGCCAGTGTGGGGCCGTGGAACAGCTCGAGCAGCCACAGCTGGCTATCGATTTGCGTGAGAGGAGTAACGCAGTGGTGGTTAAAACTGCTGTATGATTTTTCGATAATCGCCTTGAGGTCGGCATCCGGGATCGAGCCCTCGACGAACGGGGTGATTACCCGCTGCGCTACTTCCTGATACGACAGGCCGCGCAGGTTGCGCAGTTGTTCTTCATCCAACTGCGGCCAGACCATGGGTACATAAAGCCCGCCGTCTGCGGCGAGGCCTGCCAGCAGCACGTCTTCGAACTCGAGCGGCTGTGCCGCCCCGCGGGTGGAGATGTAACGCAATGCTGTCTCCCAACCTGCTTACCTGCAGGTAGCTTTCTTTATACTATGTTACGCTGCGCGCTTGAAGCGGTTAACAGCGAAAATAAGCCCGATCAGCACAGCCAGACTGTACCACGTGAGGGCATATTGCAGGTGATTATTGGGGATCTCGAGCTTTGTCACCCCGCCAATCGGTAAGCCGCCGGGGTTGGGGGCATCATCCGCCTCGATATAAAATTGCGGTGCGTCGGTTTTGATTTCGGCGCCCAAATACATAAGCGTCAGGTCGTAGCCATACCAGCGGTTGCGCGGAATATCGTTAGGCGGCTGCCAGCGTGTAGGTTTAGCCGGCAGGCGGGCGATGCCCGTAATCTGCACTTCGCCACTGACCTGTCCCGCAGCGCGGGTGGCGGGCAGCTCCTGCGCATGCGGTACCCAGCCACGGTTAATCAGGTAGGTCTGGCCCATGGGCGTGGTGAGCGGCGTGACGATATGAAAGCCCACATCGCCTTTATGAACGCGCGAGGGCATATAGAACTCATGCGTATGGTCAAACCGGCCCAGCACTGTAACGCGCTGATAGTCATTGATGGTGAGGTTGCGCAGGTACTGCTGGTTCAGGTTAATCGGCTCAGCCTTCTGGGCTGCTTCGATACCAGCCAGAATACCCTTTTTCCATTCAAGCCGGTGTAGCTGCCATGTACCTAGACCGCACAGGATGAGGATGAAAAAGACTGTCGGGATGAGGGGGAGACGCTGCGTCACAGCTTGTCGCGTCCTTCGCGCAGGTGTTTGTACTGCAGCGCTACCGTATAGGCTTTGAGCGGGGGCAGCAGCAGCGCGGTAAACACAGTGGTCACAACAGTCCAGAGCAGGGCTTGCTCAACCGGCGACCAGTCAGTCACCAGCCCGAACCACACAGCTAGCGGCGCGATGGTGAAGCCGAGAATGAAGATGACAAACACTGCGGGGCCATCTGCCGTGTCTTCGGCTGACAGGTCAAAACCGCAGGCGTTGCAGACTGGCGCAATTTTCAGATAGGCACGGAACAGCTTGCCCTTGCCACAATGCGGGCAGGTAAGGGTAAGAGCTGCGTGATAAGGCGAGACGGTATGTTCCATACCCTGATAATAAGCCGTTTAGCCGTAAAAGGTAAGAAAAACGCCGGGTTTTTAGCCCGGCGTTGTTCAGTAAATGGTGTTGGTTTTAGTGGCCAACAACAGCGCCCGCGCTGCCCCACCAGTAAATGGCGCAGAACAGGAACAGCCATACAACGTCAACAAAGTGCCAGTACCAGGCGGCCGCTTCAAAACCGAAGTGGCTCTTGGGTGTGAAATGACCCTTCACGGTGCGGAAGTAGCAAACCGCCAGGAAGATGGTACCGATGATCACGTGCAGACCGTGGAAACCGGTGGCCATGAAGAACGTCGATGAATAGATATCGCGGCCATCAATCGTGCCATCCATCCAGCCGAATTTGGCATGGGCATATTCATAAGCCTGGAAGCAGGTAAACAGCACAGCCAGACCGATGGTGTAACGCAGCGCGCGGGCGGCCTCCGAGTTCTTGCCTTCCATAATCGCATGATGCGCCCAGGTCACTGTGGTGCCGGAGAGCAGCAGGATGAGGGTCATGATGAAGGGAACATCAAACGGGTTGAACGGGTGGATGCCTTCTGGTGGCCATACGCCACCGGTTACCGGCATGGGGTAGAAGGCAGCGGTGAAATAGGCCCAGAAGAACGCCACGAAGAACATGACTTCAGACGCAATAAACAGCGCCATACCATAACGCAGGCCGATTTTGGTGACCGGCGAATGCGCCTTTTGCACGACTGCCTCAATGATCACATCACGCCACCACAGCCACATAACCGCCAGCACCGAGAGCAGGCCAAGTGCGGCAAAGGTATAACCGGGGGTAAACTTGAAACCAGCAAACGATAGCTCAGTGCCGTGGAAGCCCCACACAGCGCCCATGGCCAGCAGACCAGCAGCAAGCGAACCGACCAGCGGCCATGCGCTGGGGTCGACCAGATGGAAGGGGTGGCCTGCTTTGCCGTGTTCTTGCTTTGCCATAACTCTAGCTCCTTGAAGTCACTGATATTAATACGCGCTTGTGCGTTTTGGCTCAATAGTTTCGGCGGCGGTTTCAGCCTCAGCCGGATAAAAAGTATACGAGAGTGTGATTTCGCGCAGGTTATCGACGTCTGGATCCTGCAGAATCTGCGGATCGAGGTAGAACATCACCGGAAAATCCATATTCTGACCGGGGGTAAGTGTCTGGCGCTCGAAGCAGAAACACTGGGTTTTGACGAAATATTGGGCAGCACCCTCAGGCGTTACATTAAAGGTGGCGGTACCGGTGAGCGGGGCTGAGGTGAGGTTGCGCGCCTCATAGGCAATGAGTTTGTCTTCGCCTGCGCGTACGCTAACGCTGCGCTGGTGGGGTTTGAACTCCCAGCCCAGATGCGCACTGATATCGGCGTTAAAGAAAATCTTGAACTGCTGGTTGCCAATCGCGCCGGGGCCGTTTGCGCCCAGCTGCATCTGCGGGGTGCCACCAAAACCGGTGATCTGGCAAAACAGGCGGTAGAGCGGCACGCTGGCGTAGGCCAAACCTACCATGCCCACAGCAAGGCCAAGCATGAGAGACAGGGTGCGAAGGTTTTTCTTCTGGTTCATAGAGCGCTCAGCTTCACCATGTTGACGAAGTAGATCAGCGTAATGAATGCCACAATAACCAGCAGAACTGCGCGGTTACGGCGCTTGAGGTTGGCTTTGGGGTCGAGCGGCTGGGTCATGACATGACCTTGGGCAGGATGTGGTCAACCAGCAGCCCTGCGAACAGCAGGAAAAGGTAAAGGATGGAATAGGTGAACATGCTGCGCGCATGCTTGTCGCTATCGGTCTTCAGCACACGTACTGCATGGCCGATGAAGATGAGGCTGAGTCCGGCTGCGGCATAAGCATAATAATTTGAGGCCATACCGATATAGGTCGGCGCAACGCTGAGCGGCAGCATAAGCAGGGTATAAGCCAGCATCTGCCACTGGGTGTGGCGGCGGCCTTTAACCACCGGCAGCATCGGCACACCGGCGCGCGCATAATCAGCATTGCTGAACAGTGCCAGCGCCCAGAAGTGCGGTGGAGTCCAGAAGAAGATAAGCGCGAACAAAAGCCAGGCCTCAACCGGCGTGGTGCCGGTCACCGCTGCCCAGCCGATAACCGGCGGGAAGGCACCTGCAGCACCGCCTATAACAATATTCTGCGGCGTACGGCGCTTGAGCCAGATGGTGTAGACAAACACATAGAAGGCGGAGGCGATGGCCAGCCAGAAAGCCGCGATATAATTGGTGGCCAGTGCCAGCAGCACCACCGCCATAATGGTGAGGACAACGCCAAAAGTCAGCGCTTCTTCAGGCGCAACCTTGCCCTGTGGCAGCGGACGGCTTTGCGTACGCTTCATGAGGCTGTCGATATCGCGCTCGTACCACATGTTAATGGCACCCGAAGCGCCAGCACCGACCGAGATGGCGAGAATGGCAGCAAGGCCCAGAAGCGGGTGCAACTGACCGGGGGCCAGCAGCAAACCGCAGATACCGGTGAAAACAACCAGCGACATGACGCGCGGCTTGAGCAGGGACCAGTAGTCCTTGACCGTGCCGGTAGCGGCCGGTGATTGTGAGAATGCCATGTCAGTCATGTCATCCACAGGGGGTTGGGGTGTTGTCAAAACGGGCGGTGAACGGCAGGCTCATGACCTCGCCGTTATTGTGCCAGATCAGCTCGCCATCCAGAAAATCACTGGCGCGGTAAATACCAATACGCAGCTGGCCTTTGGTTGGGTCGCATCCCAGCTCGCTGCAGATGGCGATATCCTTGTTCGCACGTAATTCATTGGGGTTCATCGAGAGCATCAGCATCTGGCCGGTGCTGAGTGTTTCAAGTGCTTCGCCCCAGATCCGCATTTCAAAACTACGGCCGTCTGGTGCAGGCATGTTCACCTGCAGTGCCAGCTCATCAGTTGGCGCGCAGGAGTACTTGAACACAGCATCCGCCACCCCCTCTGTTGCACGGGCAGGCATGACCATTGCGCCTGCAAGCAGGGCAACGGCAGCTGTGAGAACCAGTGGCGCACGCATCATGCGGGCCTTTCTTTCTTAGTGGCCTTTATCCGGGCCGATAACCGGCTGGGTTTCGAAGGCATGGAACGGCGGAGGTGACGATACGGTCCACTCCAGCGTGGTTGCGCCTACGCCCCAGTAGTTGGCTTCAACCTTCTTGCCGAACTTCAGGGTGTAGAGCACCACGAAGACGAAGAAGACCGAACCCGCGAAGCTGAGGTACGAGCCTAGCGATGAAATATAATTCCAGTAAGCAAAGGCATCCGGATAGTCGACATAACGACGCGGCATGCCCTGCAGACCCAGGAAGTGCTGGGGGAAGAAGGTCAGGTTCACACCCACGAAAGTGAGGTAGAAGTGCAGCTGACCAGCCCACTCCGGGTACTGGCGGCCGCTCATCTTGCCAAACCAGTAGTAGAAACCGGCGAAGATGGCGAAGACCGCACCCAGCGACAGCACGTAATGGAAGTGCGCCACAACGTAGTAGGTGTCGTGCAGGGCAATATCCATACCCGCGTTGGCCAGAACCACACCGGTTACACCACCGAGGGTGAACAGGAAGATGAAGCCAATAGCCCACAGCATGGGGGTTTTGAACTCAATCGAACCACCCCACATGGTAGCAACCCACGAGAAGATCTTGACGCCAGTCGGCACCGCGATGATCAGCGTGGCGATGGTGAAGTAGGCGCGGGTATCAACGCTCATACCCACGGTGTACATGTGGTGCGCCCAAACAACGAAGCCAACCACGCCAATCGCAACCATGGCGTAGGCCATGCCGAGGTAGCCGAATACCGGCTTCTTCGAGAAGGTTGATACGATGTGGCTGATGATGCCGAAGGCCGGCAAGATCATGATGTACACTTCAGGGTGACCGAAGAACCAGAACAGATGCTGGAACAGGATCGGGTCGCCACCACCTTCAGGATTAAAGAAGGCAGTGCCGAAGTTACGGTCGGTCAGCAGCATGGTGATCGCGCCGCCGAGTACCGGTACAGCCAGCAGCAGCAGGAAGGCGGTGACCAGCATGGCCCACACAAACAGCGGCATGCGGTGCAGGGTCATGCCCGGTGCGCGCATGTTGAAGATGGTGGTGATGAAGTTGGCTGCACCAAGGATCGACGAGATACCGGCGAGATGAAGCGCAAAAATCGCCATATCCACCGACAGGCCGTCATGACCATAAGCGGCTGATGACAGTGGCGGATAGACGGTCCAACCGGTACCGGCACCTACGCCTACCATCGCCGAAGCCAGCAACAGCAGGAACGCAGGTATAAGCAGCCAGAACGAAATATTGTTAAGGCGCGGGAAGGCCATATCTGGTGCGCCGATCATGAGCGGCACAAACCAGTTACCGAACCCGCCAATGAGAGCTGGCATAACCACGAAGAACACCATGATCAGGCCGTGGGCCGAGATCATCACGTTCCACAGCTGGCCGTTGCGGTCGCCCGCATCAACGCCAGCACCGTGCTTTTCAACGGTGGTCTGCTCGCCGGTGGCGCTGGCAACCACATCGCCAGCCATACGGCCAGCTGCGCCCAGCAGGCCGCCTTCAATACCTTTGGTTTCATCAGCCTGCAGCAAGTACTGCACGCCCGGCTCCTGCAGCTCGGCCCGCATCATAACCGAGAAAGCGCCGCCAATCAGGCCTGCACAGATAGCGAACAGCAGATAGAGCGTGCCGATGTCCTTATGGTTGGTTGAGCAGAACCAGCGCTTGAAGAAGCCCGGAACATGGTGGTCATGTGCATGATCGTGAGTAGCTGCGGTCATAATGATGTGTCCTTAGTGTCTGTCTAAATAGAATTAGTTAGCGGCTGGAGCAGGGGTGGTTTCTGCAGCAGCAGGTGTTTCGGCGGGAGCTTCGGTAGCCGGGGCGGGCACAAGGTTTTGTGCAACCTGCTCTTTGGCAACCCAGGCGGCGAAGGCTTCCTTGCTTACAGCTTCAACCGCAATCGGCATGAAGGCATGGTCGGTACCGCATAGCTCTGAGCACTGGCCGTAGTAAACGCCCGGACGGTCGATGCGCACCCATGTTTCATTCAGGCGGCCCGGCACGGCATCGCGCTTTACACCAAAGGCGGGCACGGTCCATGCGTGCAATACGTCATTAGCGGTAATCACGATCTTGATGTTGGTATCAACCGGCAGCACAACGCGGCGGTCGGTCTCCAAGAGGCGGGGTTCGCCCGGCTGCAGGTCTTCACGCTTCTTCATGTAGGCGTTGAAGTTAATACCGTTGGCATCGGGGTATTCGTAGCCCCAGTACCACTGGTAACCGGTAACCTTGAGGGTCATTTCAGTCGCTTCAGGAGCGCGCTCTGTGTAGTACAGCAGCTTGATCGACGGCACGACGATGACTACGAGAATCAGAATAGGCACCACGGTCCATACAACTTCAAGCAGGGTATGGTGCGTGGTCTTGCTCGGTGTGGGGTTAACGCGGTGGTTGTAACGCACCATCACCCACAACAGCAGCAGCATCACAAATACGGTGATGGCGGTGGTAATGGGTAACAAGCCAAAGGGCAGGCCGTTATGGAATTCCTGCATCGCTTCTTTGATCGGTGAGGCTGGCTGCTGGAAGCCAATACCCTCAGGCACAGGTTGACCTACGCCAGCCTCGGGCTGCAGGCCGGTGGCCAATGCAGGGGCAGCGAGAACCAGAGAAGTGAATGACCAGAAAAGGGGGGCGAAACGCATAAGGAGGCACCTTTGGAGTAATAAATTTGGCGCCAAACTATACCTCTCCTTCGGGTAGTGCAACAGGGGACAAGCACCCGTAACGTAAGGAGTTTTTTGCGCGGGCACTGGTCAGCCACACCATTCTGCGCCATTATAATAGGTGGAGGAGCTTTTATGACCCATTTATCCATCACCGACGGCCTGTTTTTCCAGGAAGGCGGGCTCGACCGCCAGCGCCTTGAGGGCATTGTAAAAGAGAGCCTGCAGGGGGCGGATGACGGTGAATTATACCTCGAATACACCGAATCCGACCACTTGGTGTGGGATGACGGGCGAATTAAGAGTGCCGGATTTGACACCTCACAGGGATTTGGCCTGCGCGCTGTGGCGGGTGAGGCCACCGGCTATGCCCATGCCTCCAGCCTTGAGGAAAGCGCGATCAAGCGCGCTTCCGGTACCGTTAGGGCAGTTCTGGCCGGTCATAACGGTTCCGTTGCGTTAGGCCCGATTGGCACCAACCGCCAGCTTTATACCGCCGCCAACCCCATGCAGGCGCATGACATGGCAGCCAAAACCGCGCTTCTGGCCGGAATCGATAAATATGCCCGCTCCAAGGATGAACGGATCCGTCAGGTGAGCATCAGCTTGGCGACCGAATGGACCGCCGTGCAGATTATAAGAGCGGATGGCCAGCGCATTGCGGATGTGCGCCCGCTGGTACGCTTTTCGGTTTCGGTCATCATGGGGCAGGGCGAACGGCAGGAAACGGGCGTGTGGTCCGGCGGTGGGCGCGTGCCGCTCGATAAATATTTTGAGCCAGCCACATGGCAGCACGCGGTGGATGAAGCCATCCGCATGGGTTCAGTCAATCTTTCGGCCATCGCCGCGCCTGCGGGCGAAATGGTGGTGGTGTTGGGTAACGGCTGGCCGGGTATTTTGCTGCACGAAGCGATTGGCCATGGCCTTGAGGGTGATTTCAACCGCAAGAAAACGTCGGCCTTCGCCGGCCTGATGGGCGAGCGCGTGGCATCAAAGGGTGTAACCGTGGTGGATGATGGAACCCTGCAGGATCGTCGTGGTTCATTGACCGTGGATGACGAAGGCACCCCCACCAACAGCACCGTGCTGATTGAAGATGGTATTTTAAAGGGCTACATGCAGGACCGCCTCAATGCCCGCCTCATGGGCATGAAGGCTACCGGTAACGGCCGCCGCCAGAGCTATGCGCATATGCCCATGCCGCGCATGACCAATACCATCATGATGAATGGTGAGCATACCAAGGGCGATATCATTGCCTCGGTCAAGAAGGGGGTATACGCGCCTAACTTCGGCGGTGGTCAGGTCGATATCACCTCGGGCAAGTTCGTATTCGAAGCCTCAGAAGCTTACCTGATTGAAGACGGCAAGATCGGCCCCGCGCTGAAGGGCGCCACGCTGATCGGTAACGGGCCAGATGCGCTTACACGCGTCACCATGATCGGCAACGATACCAAGATGGATGAAGGCACTGGCACCTGCGGCAAGCAGGGGCAGGGCGTTCCGGTTGGCGTAGGCCAGCCCACCTTGCGTATCGATGGGCTTACGGTGGGTGGTACAGCTGCCTAAAAAAGAACCGGCCCTTTTGGGGCCGGTGCAGTTTACCAGAGGCTAGGGGTTAAGTCTTAGTCGAAGCTGCTCGATGAGCTGCTGCTTCCGCTATCGTATGAGCTTGAGCTGTAGGAGCTGCCGCTATCACTCGAGCTGTAGCTGCTTGAACTGTAGCTTGAGCTACTCGAGCCCCAGTCGCTGCTGCTGGCGCTGGATGACAGCTCGCTCGAGAGGCTGCTGATATCGCGGCTGATGCTGCTCATATCAAGGCTCTGTGTACCAAGGTCCATGCCCTTCGAGAGATCGTTGAACTCAGTGAAGGCCGCACCACCGAGTGCGGCACCGGCAAGGCCCGCACCGCGGTTATCATCGCTGCTCCCAAGGTTGCTGAAGTCTCCCGTGCTTGTGCTGCTGCCAAGCTCGCGGGCAACATCCGCAGGGATGTTCAGGCTTTTCGCATCAATCCCGAAGTGTGCAGCATTCTCGGGCGTTACGCCCAGCAACTCGGCCTTGAAGAAGCTGTTGTCGCTCTTGCTCCAGTCGCCGCTGGCACCGCCGCCCCCAAAGTCGCCACCCATGCCGCTGTTGAAGGCATTTGCAGGGGTTGCGTTGGCGTGGTTGTTATCCGAGAGGATGAGGTACCACAGCAGCCAGTTGGTGCTGTCGTTGCTCGAACTGCTTGAACTCGAGGTCGCCGCGTAGCTGTGGCTGGTGTGGCGGATGTCTCTGGCCGCTGCTATCCGCTGGGTCATGATCAGCTGATGCTTGTCGAGCTTGGCAGTTTTGCCATCAAGGTCGAAGGCCACCTTCTTGCTGCCATTACCGTTGCTCACGGCTTTTTTCAGGTCTTTTACCGGCTTATCGAGGTTGCTGGCAACATCTTCCATCTCGCTCTTCTGCTGGCCGATGTTGGTGGCCAGCTGACCGAACAGCTGCATGCGGGTGTGCATGGCTTTGGTTTCGGCATCCAGCGCGTTGGGGAAGGCCTTATCCACCGCACTGAAGATGGCGGGGTCGGAGAGGATCATGTTGGTGGTAGCAATCCGTACCTCGTTGAGGATTTCGCGGTCGGTCTTCTGCTCACCTTTGGCTTTGGCAATCGCGCGCTCGGCCTGTTCGGCCAGCGTGTGTTTGGCACTTAAGCTTTGCTGCAGCAATTCTGCGGCGTTAAGCGTGGCCTTAAAGGCTGTGCGATCTTCCATTTCTTTTGTCAGGTCGATGCCGTCTTTGGCATAACCATCCAGCACCGGGCGGGCTTCGCGGTAGGCACTATCGGTGATGTAGCGCCAGACCTTGGCGAGGAGGCCTTGCGGGCGGTCATACTGCGCCAGTGTTTCGGGCGTGATGCGTGTGGCCTCCATGCTCTCGAGCGATATGTTGAGGCGGTCCAGCATGCGCAGGGTACGGCTGCTGGCCTCAACACTATCGCGCAGGTCGCTACGTGTGGTGGCGTTGCGCTCAATCGCGTCGTTCAACTCGCGTTTATGTGTGCCTACAGCCTCGGCGGTACCATGCCTGGCTTCAAGCTCGGCCTGCTCGCCCTTGGCGATAGCGGTTTTCTGCAGTAGCGCATCACGCAAGCCCATGGGGCGCTGCGGGTGGTTATGCTCTATGGCGATCTGGTTGAGCTGGCCAAGGGCCGGAGCCTCGAGCGAGGGGAGCTGCTGGGCTACAAAACCAGCGATTTTGCCCTCCAAAATGCTACGGGCCGAATTAGATTCGGCCCGGGCTAATTTTGCTTCTTCAGCGAGAGCTCCACCGAGCTCTTTATATACGCCCTGGCGCTTCTCCAGGGCTTCCTTGATCTGCTTGATGGTAAACTTCTCTGTCATTTCGTTTCCCTTATTTTCCGACCTTGATTGGTCTTCGCAAGGGAACCCTACTCGGCACTGGTGACAGGCTGATGACAGGCAGATGAACTATTTATGACAGTGCAGTCAGCTGATATTACAATTATGCAGGTAGACGGCAGCTGCACCGGTGTTAGGTTAACTGATGTTATATCCAGCTCACACAACATCCCATTCTATCTTTTATAGAATTTTTATGCGGCCCGAAAAATGCCGTGGCTTCAATCTGGTTGAGGCCGCAATTGTGCTGGGTGTTATCGGGCTTATTATCGGTGGTATATGGATTGCGGCCAGTCAGGTGAGCGAGAATATGACCGCCTCTGAGCTGTCAAAAGGTTTCCTAAGTGCGATGACCGAGATTGAAAACAAGGTGCCATCGCATGTAGTAACCGGCTCAGGCGTGACGCTCTAGTTCGGCGCCTCTGTGACAGTGGCCGCTAAAATGGGCCTTTTCCCTAAAAACTGGGTGCGCGGAGATGATGCGATAATTCTGCCTACCGGTCAGGCAGTTGAGGTGAATGCTGTGACCGGTGCCAGTGGTCCGGCTGCGGCGATTTCATTTAATGCCGGGCCAACCAGCAAGTTTTCGCCTGCTTTATGCATCAATGTTGTTTCCAAAATGATTTTAGGCCGTAAGGATACGTTTGTTCAGGTCAATGGTATCTGGATTGTCACGCATGACATGATCAATGGCGCATGCACGGCAAACGGCAGCGTTTCAATTGCAAGTCTGATGTTTACAGTACCGCTTACGCTTAGATAAAGCTCAAGCCGTGCGCTGGCGGCTGGCCAGCTCGTCGGCCACTTCAATACGGCCGACTTCGTAATTGGCATCAAAGCCCAGCAGGAAGCGGCGGGTGCTCTTGTTCAGTTCATCGATTTTATCGAAGAGTGATTCAAGCGTAGCCGGGTAGCGGCGCTCAAAGTGCGCAGCGATATTGGTACGGAAGCCAGCTTCGTGCATATAGTCGGCCATAGCCTGACGTACTTCGGCGAGAATCTGCTTCTCCGAAAGGCGGCTGGTCCAGGCGATGACAAAAGCCTCAACCCAGCCACGCTGGCGGGTCACTTCCATATCCTGCAGCTCAACCTGCTGTTCCTGCACCAGCAGATCCTGCATCATGGAAAGGCGCTGCTGCATCATATCGGTGATGCTGGTGCCGTTGCTCTCGATGGCCGAGATCACCGGCCAGGCAGTGCGGTAGGCTTTATCACGCAGCAGGCGCAGGTAATGGCTGGTACCGGCACTGCGAGTGAATTGTGCGGCAGTTTCCGGCGTAACCGGCATGAGGTTGAGGGATGAGAGCTTGTCGTTAAGCGCGGCCAGCGGCTCAAGCTCCATCTCGGCGCGCTCGTAGCTGCGCTGGGCATCTGCCAGCTTGCTGCGGGCTTGGCTCAGGCGCTTTTCTTCATCCGGCAGATATTCGGCCATCTGGTAGATGTTGAACTCGCGCTCATAGCGTTGGCACAGCTTGTTGGCGTGTTCGCTCTGGCGCTTGAGCTTTTCGGCGAGGGCCGTTGGCCCAACCTCAAGCATGTTATCCTTTACCGCTTGCTCGAACGGGGCGAGTGACGCTTCTGAAAGGTCGGGCATCGCGCCAGCCATGAAATGCTCAAGCGTGGTCTCGAGGGTCTTGATGAGGCCTGCGCGCTCGGCCTGCATAGGGGCGAGTTGTTCGCGCTTGGCCTGGGCAAAAACCTGCTCCTTGCGCTGGCGGGCGGCAAGACGGCTCAGAGTGTCGGGATTGGTCATAGGCGTGAAAATAGCATAGTCGCCAAAGCCATTTCCATATAATTCCGCTTGGGAATGAGGGGCGAATTTGCCTTTAAAATTTAAGACTTAGGCAATTCGGGCGTGGGCGAAAACGCGATTGATATCGCGGTCCCATTCATCGAAATAGCGGCGTAGCATGTCTTCGGCATGGGTTACGCCATAGTCGAGAATGTTATGCAGCGGCTGCAGGTAAATGCTCTCATCGCCACCGGAGTAGCTGGCAATCGCGCGGCGCTTGAGGCCCTGCGAGGCAATTTTCACCATATCGGCTGCTACCGCGCGCAGGCTGCGGCCGGGCTTGATCTCATCGCGTATGCCAAGACGCGGGCTGTGCAGATACATATAAGCACGCTCGGGCGCAGTCCACTCACGCACCAGCTGTGCCGCTTGGTCGAGCGAAACTGAATCGTACAGCAAGCCGGTCCATAGTGCAGGCAGGGCCATGGCCATTTCGGCATCGCCCATATCGGCGCCGCGCATTTCGATATAACGCTTCAGGCGCACCATGGGGAACAGGGTGGTCAGGTGATCGGCCCAATCGGCCATGGTCGCCACTTCGCCGGGCAACTGCTCAAGCTTGCCGTTCATGAAGTCGAGGAACGAAGCGCCGCTTACATCGATGTAGCCGCCATTACGGTAAACGAAGTACATGGGCACCTGCAGTGCCCAATCGACATACTGCTCAAAGCCAAAGCTGGTGAAGGCAAAGTCGAGCGGGCCGGAGCGCTGATTATCGGTATCCTGCCAGATGCGGTTGCGGTAGCTGTGATCGCCGGTCGGCACACCCTCTTTGAACGGTGATGTAGCAAACAGCGCGCCCACAATCGGCTGCAGGGCGAGGCTGACCTGCATCTTGCGCACCATGTCGGCTTCATCGGCAAAATCGAGGTTTACCTGTACGGTGCAGCTGCGCTTCATCATATCAAGGCCAAGGGTGCCTACTTTAGGCATATACTCGCGCATGATCTTGTAGCGGCCCTTGGGCATCCATGGCATGTCATCGCGTGTCCATTTGGGCTGGAAGCCCATACCCATGGCCGCAAAGCCCAGTACGCGGCCAACGCTGCTTACTTCGTCAAGGTGATGGTGAAACTCCATCGCGGTTTCGTGCAGGTTAAGCAGCGGCGCGCCAGACAGCTCGAACTGGCCACCCGGCTCGAGCGAAATGGCTTCATCGTTACGCTTGAGACCAATAAGGGTCTCGCCTTCCATAACCGGCTGCCATTTGAATGCCTGCAGTTCTTCCATCAGGGCTTTGATACCACTTTCGCCTTCATAAGGCAGGGGGCGCAGGGTCTCGCGGTCGAACAGGAATTTCTCGTGCTCGGTGCCAATGCGCCAGCGGTCCGGCGTGCGGCCACCAGTCTCGAGCCAGCTGACCAGCTGACGCTTATGGGTAACGGGAGTGGCGGGGACAGAGCTTACAACTGACATGCTAAAAGATTTAAGCTGATTGCATGCAAGCGTCTACCCGCGAAAAGCCAAAAAGAAAGGCCCCCAAAGTGAGGGCCTTTCTCAGCAGTAAGCAATAAGCTTAAGCGTTAGCAGGAGCCTTGGCCTTAGGGGCTGTGGCTACAGGTGCTGCAGCTGCAGTTGCCTTGGCGGCGGGGGCTTTGGCTTGCTTGTTCTGTGTCTTGGTCGCGCTCATTTGAAAACTCCTTGATTGGGGTTGGTGAGGACTGAGCAAACCCTAGCCAGCGTTGCGGCACATGCCAACAAGTATCGCCACCAAAACGGCTAAAATTATAGGCAAATCAGATATTTAGTTGGTTTACAGGAAGTTAATGCAAGCCGTTGGAATTACTCCATAAACGCCTATTTTATAGGCACTCCGACTCCATCTATGGCTATCAGGCGTTAGCGATTGAAGTTCCAAGAAAGTGTATTGGGGCCCGTGGTGCAGGCGTTAGTCGCGGCAAGTAATGTTACAGGAAAGGTTGAATAGAGATTGCTGTTTACAGTAAGGCTGGCCAGCCCGTTTAGAATGGCGCGCGTTGTAAACTCAATACAGGCATCGCGCGGGACCGAGCGGAACTGCACACGGATTTGTGGAGAGGCTGCATTGGGTATGTAAACAAAAACTGCGCCGCCAAATGGATTTACACCCGCGGTGCCATCTACAAAGTTGCCGGGCAGGGCTCCCGCGCTGATCATCTGCGTTGTGATATCGATTTGCGGACCAGCGGGATAGGCGTGGTTTTTAAGCAGATTGGCGGTGTTCGTAGCAATCTGAATAAGGCCGGTCATAGCGTTTGTTTTGCGCAGATTGCTTTGCACACTCGCGGCTGCCACCCAGATACCGCCAATAACAAGACCGATAACACCCAAGACAATGGCGGCTTCGACCAGATTGAAGCCACGTTTTGCTGATTGATGAGTCATTATACTTGCCCCGTTTGCCTGAGAAATATCGAGCAGTTCTCATAGAATTAGCACGGTGTGAGGAGTTTTCCAGTGGCGAGTAATGTTTTTTTGAGGGCTACTTAAGCCCAGTCGCCTTTTAGCGCTTGCCAACAAGTAAGTGCAGCCATGGCCGCGGTTTCAGCCCTTAAAATGCGAGGGCCAAGGCGGGCAGGCTTAGCAAATGGTTTTGAAAGCACCATATCAAGCTCGGAGCGGGCAAAGCCGCCTTCAGGCCCGATGAGGATGGCAACAGGGCCGTTAGGGATATCCTTGATCACATCGGCAATCGGGCGCGCATCGCCAATTTCGGCACATACAATAAGGGGGCGGTCTTTGGGCCATTCGGCCAGAATCTTGGGAAGATCCACCGGATCGCGCACATCAGGTACGCATAACCGCTCAGACTGTTCGGCCGCTTCATGCGCGTTGGCACGCAGGCGCTCGATGTTCACACGCGCAACATCTGTATGGCGGGTGAGTACGGGCCAGATTACACTTGCGCCCAGCTCGCTGCTCTTCTCGGCTACCAGATCAATTGCATCGCGCTTGATGGGGGCAAACAGCAGCCAGACATCTGGCGGGCAGCTCTGCTCGCGCAGTTTGCGATCGGCAATCACGCTGCCGCGCTCTTTGCCCAGCTCGTCAATCCGGCCAATCCATTCACCATCCTTGCCGTTGAACACAGCAATCTCAACACCCGGCGCAAGGCGCAGCACATTGCGCAGGTAATGTACTTGTTCAGGCCGCAGGGGAACGGTAGCGCCAGCTAAAAGCGGCGTTTCGACAAACAGGCGTGTTCGGAGTGAGGCTCCCATCGTCGGGTAAGATTAGACTGCCGTTTTGTAAAAGGCTATAGAGGATATGATGGAAAACCAGCGTCTGACCAAGCACTTTAACCTCTACGACTTTCTGGCCAGCGAGACCGCGCTGCTCATGGATATCGAGAACGTGCCGCATGAGGCCGAAGTTGTGCCGCGCCTTGCCCGGCTGGCCGAGCTGTTGCTCGAGCCTGTATTGGCGCAATTCAATACCCGCCCGCAGATTACCAGTGGTTACCGTTGTCCTGCTCTTAACGAGCGCGTGGGTGGTAGCGCCACCTCGCAGCATATGATGGGTTGCGCGGTCGACTTCCAGTTGCCCGGCACTAACCTCTTGGAGGTAGTAAACTGGATGAAGGATACGCTCGATTATGACCAGTTGCTGCTTGAGCGCTCGGCCAGCGAGCGCTGGATTCATGTGTCTTATGTAGCGGGTGCTAACCGCAAGCAGGTGAAGTGGTTCGATGGCCATAAGTGGCATGAGGACCTGCCGGAGACGTGGTCATGAGCTTTACCGATATCAAGCCGCTCAGCTTCCTGCCGCCAGCACTGTTGCCTTACGCGCTGCTCATGCGGCTCGACCGCCCGATTGGTACATGGCTGCTCTTGCTGCCGGGCTGGTGGGCCTTGGCCCTCGGGCAGGCACCGTTGCTCTACTACATATGGTTCGCGGTGGGCGCGGTGGTGATGCGTGGTGCCGGCTGTGTGGTGAATGACCTGTGGGATAAAGACATCGATGCGCAGGTTGAGCGCACACGCGCCCGGCCTTTGGCCTCAGGCGCTGTGAGTACCAAACAGGCTTTGGCTTTTTTAGCGCTGCTGTGTCTCATCGGGCTGGTCATTCTGTTGCAGTTCAACTGGCTCACGGTGGGCTTGGGCGCGCTTTCGCTTGTCCTGATCGTCGCTTATCCGCTGATGAAGCGCGTGACATGGTGGCCGCAGGCGTTTTTAGGCTTCACCTTTAACTGGGGCGTGTTGATAGGGGCATCCGCTGCCACCAACACATTGCCCGCATGGGTCTGGCCGCTGTATGCTGCTGGTGTGCTGTGGACGCTGGCGTATGATACAATCTATGCGCATGCCGATACTAAAGATGATGCGTTGATTGGCGTCAAGTCGACCGCACGGTTGTTTGGCCAAAAGAGCCGCCAGTGGATTGCCGGATTTTATACAGGTGCCTTTGTGCTGCTGGTTTTGGTCGGTCTTACAGCAAGCAGCGGGTTGTTCTACTACACCGGCCTTGTGCTGGTTGCTTTACAGGTGGTGCTTTTATATAAAGGCTGGCGAGTTGATGATCCGGCCTCGTGCATCGCGGCCTTCAGGGCCAATCGCATTACTGGCATGCTGGTGCTGGCGGCTATTCTTACAGGCAGGTTATCATGATCGTCTCATCCCTTCATATCTACCCTATCAAGTCCTGCGGTAGCATCACCTTGCAAGAGACTAACGTGTTTGCCCGCGGCCTGCAGCATGACCGCCGTTATATGGTGGTGGATAATACAGGCAAGTTCATGACCCAGCGCCATCACCCCAAAATGGCCCTTATCAGTGTGGCTTTGGCCGCGGATGGTTTGGTGCTGAATGCACCTGATATGCCTACGCTTGATGTGGCTGTGCCAAATGGCCCGCGTATGGCAGTTGAGGTGTGGAAATCAGTGCTCGAGTTACCGATTGCCAGTTATGAGGTGAATGAGTGGCTCTCGCAGTTTTTAGGCCAGCCCTGCCGCTTGGTGCATCTGCCCGATAGCATTACGCGTACTGCCACCTCAAGCCGCGCTAAAGAGGGCGACGAGGTATCGCTGGCGGATGGCTTCCCGCTGCTTATTACAACTACAGCTTCGCTGGCTGACCTTAACACGCGTTTGCCTGCGCCATTACCCATGAACCGCTTTCGTCCAAATGTGGTGATTGATGGCGCAACCGCATGGGATGAAGATAGCTGGCATTTGATACAGGTTGGCGATATCCGGCTCGAGATGATGAAGCCATGCTCGCGTTGTAACATGACGCAGGTGGATCAGGCCCTTGGCGTTGAGGATGGCAAAGAGCCCATTCGTACTTTACGCAAGTTCCGTTTTTCCAAAGACGAGATGGGCATGCTGTTTGGTGTGAATGCAACGATGCGAAATATGCAGGGGAATGAAGGCATTATCCGTGTAGGCGATGGTGTTGTCGTTGAAACGCGCCAGCGTACGCCTGAGTTTGCCCGTCTGGTATGAGCAGCATTTTAGGCGATACAGGTTGCAGCTTGTGAGGCGACTGCGTATTTTGAAATACACGCAACGGCTCACGGACTTATCAAATGGCAAGCGGCGGCGAGAACTACGTTTTTGCATTATATCTCGACCCCGCGGCATCGCCTCAGGTACGTAGCGAGCTGTTGGCCGACTTCCGTGCCATGGGTTTCAAACCAAAAGGTGCTGAGGCATCTCAGCTGGGCGCTGTCGTCCCCGGCATACCGCTGGTGTTTGTGCGCGATGAAGGCACCGTCATGCCAGATGGCCAGACCATGTTTAAATTTACCAAAGAATTGAAGGGCCGTCCCGAAGTGAAGGGGATCGACCGTCGCGGCTGGTATCCCGAACCGCAGGTTTAGTCTTTTCCTTGGCTTGCCGGACAGGCGCAGGCGGGTTACTTTTGCGGCATGAATATGTCTGCGCCAAAATCTTCCCCCGTTCCAGATGCCAACCTGCTGGAGGATATCCTCAAGCGCGCCCGTAAACAGGGCGCCAGCGCGGCGGATGCCGTCTTGGTGCGTTCAACCTCGCTCAGCGTGACTCTGCGTAATGGAAAAACCGAGATGATCGAGCGCAGCGAAAGCGCTGAAGTGGGCCTGCGCGTGTTCAAGGGCCAGAAGCAGGCGATGATCGCCACCTCTGACTTTGCCCTCGGCAAGCTCGACGGCATGATCGAGCGTGTACTCGGTATTGCCGATTCAACTCCTGAAGATCCATATGCCGGTATTGCTGCGCCGGGGCAGATTATCCGCAGCATCAAGCCGCTCGATCTGTGCGACCCGGTTGAGCCCGAGCCTGCGATGCTGATTAAGGCTGCTGGCGAGGTTGAGGCTGCCGCTCTGGCAGTTGAGGGTATTCGCAACACTGAAGGCGGCGATGCGAGCTGGGGACGTAGCGATATTACGCTTGCAGTATCAAATGGTTTTGTTGGGCAGTATTCGCGCAGCTCAGCCAGCATCAGCACCACGGTGCTGGCCGGCGAGGGTACCAATATGGAGCGCGATTACGATTATGACCACGCCACCTACTGGTCTGATCTCAAGTCGCCGCATGCGATTGGCAAAAGTGCGGCCGAGCGCACCTTGCGCCGCCTTAATCCGCGCCGCCAGACCAGCCAGCAGGTGCCGGTAATCTACGAGGCGCGACAGGCACGCGATATCGTGAGCCACTTGGTGGGCGCCATCAACGGCTCGTCGGTTGCGCGGGGCAGTACCTTCCTGAAGGATAAACTCGGTCAGGCTGTGTGCGGTGCGCATATCAATATCTTTGAAGATCCGTTCGTGCCGCGCGGCCCCCGTTCGCGTGCGTTTGACGGCGAAGGGCTTGAGACCAAAGCACATCGCCTGATTGATCATGGCGTACTCACCACCTGGCTGCTCGATTTGCGCTCGGCGCGTAAACTCGGCCTTACGCCAACCGGCCACGGTGCGCGTGGTGTGGGCTCGGCTCCCAGCCCCTCGGCCAGCAATGTGTGGCTCGAGGCGGGTACGGCCAGTGTTGAAGAGATGATTGCCGATATCAAGCAGGGTTTGTTCCTTACCGATACACTGGGTCATGGCACCAATATGGTGACGGGTGATTACAGCCGCGGCGCCAGCGGCTACTGGATTGAGAATGGCAAACTGGCTTATCCCGTAAGCGAGCTCACAGTAGCTGGCAATCTGGCTGATATTTTCAAGAACATCATTCCGGCGAATGATCTTGAGCGCCGCCACGGTATGGACAGCCCGAGCCTGCTGATAAACGGTCTTACCATAGCGGGGCAGTAACATGACCAAACGCGCGTATATTATTGCCCTGGTGCTGTTGCTGTCACTGGGGAGCCTCATGCTGGGCCTGCGCTACATGAAGGGCGCCCCTTCAAGTGATATTGCTTATGGGCAAGATGTACGCAACCGGCTGGATGTTTATGCGGGTAGCAATTGCCCGGCTGCGGGCTGCCCGGTTATGGTAGCTGTACATGGTGGTGGCTGGACTGGTGGCGACAAGATTGATTTTTATCACAGCCGTGTCGCAGCTACCCTCGCGCGGCAGGGGCTTACAATGGTTGTGCCCAACTACCGCCTCGCGCCCGCCAACAAGCATCCCGCGCAGATCGAGGATGTGGCCATGGCCATCATCTGGGCGTATCAGAACATCAAGGCGTATGGCGGCAATCCCGACCGTATCTATCTCATGGGCCATTCAGCTGGCGCGCATCTGGTGGCACTGGCTGGAACCAACGACTATTACCTTGGCCGTTATGGTTACAAGCCTGCCCAGTTGGCGGGCGTTATCTCGGTTGATACTGCAAGCCTCGATCTTGAACGCCGCGCCCATGTATGGGGCGCCGATGATGAAATGCGCACCAACACTTTTGTTTCAGGTAGCGAGCATGCGGCCTCGCCCTTCTGGCATGTGAGTGAAGGCAAGTCCTATCCGCCGTTCCTGCTGATTGCTGCATCGGATACTGCCGAGTCAGTGCGGCAGGCAGGCGCGATGGCAGCCAAGCTGGTGAATATCGGTAGCAAGGCGCAAAGCACGGCAATACCGTATGAGGGCGATAACAGCCATATGCGTATCTTTCTCGATCTTGCCAGTGCCAGTAGTGCAGTGTCGCAGCGTATTGCTGCGTTTATTGGCGCTACACCCTAAGCCTACAAGGCTGGCCATTTTTAGCTAAAATTGGTTCATGCGTTGCAGCATTGAATATGCTGCCGCTTGCCTTCGCTATGGGGTAATCTTATTTCATATAACAAGAAGAATAATGATAACGGGGATAGACATGAAAACACTGACATCAGATGAGATCCGCGCACTGCCGGAGTATCGCGAGTTGCTGCACAAGCGCCGCCAGATAACCATTCCCTTGTGCCTCACCATGCTGGTGACCTATTACGGCTTTATTCTGATGGTGGCCTATTCACCTGCCACTCTGGCGCAGAAGACATCCGATGGCGTGACCAGTGTAGGTATCTGGGTGGGCCTCGGGCTTATATTCATCACCTTTGCAATTACCGCGTTTAACGTCTGGTATGTTAACCGCCATATTACCGATCTTGTATCCCGCATTCAGGCCAAGGCGGTGACCAAATGAGTGAATATCTCGCTACTGTAAACCTCACCGCTGTTGTCATCTTTTTGGCTTTCGTGGCGGTTACGCTTTCCATCACCTATTGGGCCAGCAAGCGCACACGCACGACCAAAGACTTCTACTCAGCAGGTGGGCAGATTACCGGCTTCCAGAACGGTCTTGCGATTGCGGGCGACTATATGTCGGCGGCATCTTTCCTCGGCATTTCTGGCCTTGTATTCGCCTCAGGGTTTGATGGCTTGCTCTATTCCATCGGCTTTTTGGTTGGCTGGCCGATCATTCTGCTGCTCATTGCGGGGCCGCTGCGTAACCTCGGGCGCTATAACTTTTCGGATGTAGTCTCCTTCCGCTTCAGCCAGAACCCCATTCGTATTCTGGCAGCCTGCGGCTCGCTCACTACTGTTGCGCTCTACCTGATTGCGCAGATGGTGGGCGCGGGCAAACTCATCGAAATCCTGTTCCATTTGCCTTATAGCAGTGCTGTGGTTATTGTGGGGCTGCTGATGATTGCCTATGTCACCTTTGGCGGTATGCTGGCCACCACCTGGGTGCAGCTCATCAAGGCAGTGTTGCTGCTGCTGGGTGCTTCGACCATCGCCTTCCTCGTGCTGTTTAGCTTTAACTTCAATATCACTGCCATGTTCTCCAAGGCGGTTGAGGTGCACAGCAAGGGCGGGGCCATCATGGCGCCGGGCGGTTTGGTGAAAGACCCGATCTCGGCCATATCCCTTGGCTTGGCACTGATGTTTGGTACGGCGGGTCTCCCGCATATTCTTATGCGCTTCTTCACCGTGAAGGATGCGCGCCAGGCTAACCGCTCGGTTGTCGTCGCCACCGGCTTTATCGGTTACTTCTACATCCTCACCTTCATCATCGGATTTGGCGCGATTGTATTCCTCACCGGTAATACCAGCTATGTTGATGCCAATGGCGCGTTGGTAGGCGGCAATAACATGGCGGCTGTGCAGCTGGCACATGCGGTTGGCGGCAGCGTGATGATGGGCTTTATCTCGGCTGTGGCCTTTGCCACTATTCTGGCGGTGGTCTCGGGGCTCACGCTGGCGGGTGCCAGTGCCATTTCGCATGATCTTTACGCCCGCGTGTTCAAGGCTGGTAAAGCGACTGAAAAGCAGGAAATGAAGGTCTCGCGCCTTGCCACCGTAGGCCTTGGTCTACTAGCCATGGTGCTGGGTATCTCGTTCGAGAACCAGAACGTAGCCTATATGGTGGGCTTGGCCTTTGCGATTGCGGCCAGTGCCAACTTCCCTGTATTGCTGCTTTCCATGTACTGGCGCGGTATGACCACGCGCGGCGCAGTTATTGGTGGCTCACTCGGTCTGGGCTCGGCCATCGTGCTCATGCTGCTCAGCAAGACCGTGTGGGTAAGCGTACTTGGATTTGAACACACCCTTTACCCGGATGAGTTCAAGGCCATGTTCTCGATCACCGAGTATCCGGCCCTGCTCTCAATGACTGTAGCGTTCCTTGGCATATGGTTCTTCTCGGTCACTGACCACTCGGCCAGAGCCGAGATCGACCGCAAGGCGTTTGATGCCCAGTATGTGCGTGCACAAACCGGCATCGGCGCCGATGACCCGCTGGACCACTAAGGCGATGCTCAGGCTGGTATCAAGCCAGTACCCTTAAGCAGCGCATCGCGGGTGGCGTCCTTGCCCCGGAAACCACGGTAGTTCACATCCGGTGCGCGGCTGTTGCCGGTCTCGTAGATGTTTTCCTTCAGCAGCTGGGCAGTTGGCTTATGGAACGGATCGCCCGCTTCGTTAAACGCAGCAAATGCATCGTAGTCATATACATTTGCGTAGCGGTAAACATAGTACTGGGCTGAATAGCCACTAAAGCTGTGCTGGAAGTGTGGTAGGCGGTGCACCTGCGGGGCGGTGGCGGGTAGGTCGTACTTCTGCACCATCTCGGTCTCAAACTTCTTCACATCCAGTGCCGCGCCACCCGGACGCTGATGTAGCTCAAGGTCGATGAGTGCCGAGATGAGGTAGCGGGTCATTTCAAACCCTTCCTCAATCAGCTTGCTGTCTTTAAGCTTCTGGATCATTTCCTTGGGCATCGGCACACCGGTGTCAACGTGCAGGAAGTGCTTTTCCATGATCTCGGGTACGGTGAAGTAATGCTCCATGAACTGTGATGGCAGCTCGACATTATCTCGCTTCACATTTGTTCCTGCCTGTGAGGGCAGCTCGGCACGGCTGAGCATGCCATGCAGAGCATGGCCGAATTCGTGGAACATGGTAATAGCATCATCTTTGCTAATCAGCTGTGGCTGGCCATCTTCAGCCTTGCTGAAGTTGCAGACGTTGTAAATGATTGGTCGCTGGCCACCTGCAAGGCCATGCGAGCCACGCAGCTTGCTCATCCAGGCGCCAGCACGTTTACCCGTACGGGCAAAGAAGTCATCAATAAAGACTGCTACATGGTTGCCATCAGCATCCAGCATTTCCCATGCCTTGGCATCCGGGTGATGGGTTTTGATGTCTTCGCGGCGCTTCATGGTCACGCCAAACAGACGCTCGGCCACATCAAACAGGGCAGCCTGCACATTCTCGAGCTTCAGGTACTTGCTGACTTCGGTATCATCAAGCGCATACTTTTGCTGGCGCAGCTTCTCGGTGTAATAGGCCCAATCCCATGGCTGGATGGGCTCGTTGATACCATCGGCAGCTGCCAGCGGCTGCCGCTCCGCCAGCTCAGTAGCGTATTTGGCTTTGGCAGGGCCCCAGAGGTCAACCATCAGTGCGGTTGCAGTCTCGGGGTTGCGCGCCATGTTATGCTCAAGCGCCATCTGCGCGTAATTGTTATAGCCCAGCAGGGCTGCCTTGCGCTGCTTCAGCTCGATTGCCTTCGGGATGAGGTCGTTGGTGTCAAACTCGTCACCGTTATCGTTACGCAGCATGAACTGGGTGTAGAACTTCTCGCGTAGGTCGCGGCGCGGCGAAGCAGTAAGGAAGGCCTCAAGCTCAGGACGCATCAGGCGGAAGCCGAACTTGCCATCATGATCGGCTGCCTTGGCGGTGGCAGCGGCCTTGTTACGCTGCGTGGGTGAGAGGCCTTCAAGATCGGCCTCGTTATCGATCAGGAACAGGGTTTTATCGGTCTGGCCCAAAACGCGTTCACCAAACTCGGTGGTTACAGCGCTGAGCTGCGCGCTTACTGCACTTAGCTCGGCCTTGATATGGTCTGGCTGGCCGATACCGGCATGAGTGGCGGCAATATAATAGTCCTCAACCAGTCGCTGTTGGTGTGGCTGCAGGCTGGCGCGATTGTTATACACAACATTTACGCGGGCGAAGATATCTTCACGCTGGGCTTGCTTGCTGCCATGACGCGAGAACACCGGCATCATTTTCTGCTGAATGCGGGTAATGGCAGGTGTATTGCTGGTGCCTGCCAGCATGAAGAAGACATAGGCAACGTTCTCGAGGTCCTGCTCTGCCAGCTCGAGTGGAATGATGGTGTTTTCGAAGGTCGCAGGCGCAGGGTTGGCGGCAATCGCATCAAGGTTACGCTTCTGGCGGCGCATGCCCTCAAACATCGCAGGCTTGAAATGCTCGATCTTGATATTGGTAAAATCGGGCACACCGAACGGCTGGGGCGAGGGCTGCAGCAGTGGATTGTTCTCAAAGGTCTTGGTCATGATCAGGTCTTTCATGCTGGAGTGAAACCACGTGATTTGAATAATGCATCCATCTGCGGCGCTCGGCCACGGAAGGCGATATAGCTTTCAAGCGGGTCGCGCGAGGCACCGCTTGCGTAAACTTCGCGGCGCAGGCGGGCAGCGGTTGGCTGATGGAATGAATCGCCTTTTTCCTCAAACGCGGCATAGCCATCAGTATCAAGTACGGCTGCCTGCTCATAACTATGATAGGAAGCTGGATAGCCACCGCCGAAGATATGGCTGAAGTGCGCCAGACGGTGGCGCATGTAGCCCCCTTCCGGCAGGCCCCATTGCTTGAGTGTGTCCTGCTCGAATTTGGTAAAATCAACGCCACTGGCATCGGGTAGGCGGTAGAGCGCCAGATCAACAACGGCTGAGGCCAGATACTCCATTGTGTCATGGCCGCGACAGAAGTTCTCACTGGCCTTGAGCTTTTCGATCAGCGCTGCAGGCATCGGCGCGCCGGTCTCGAAATGGCGTAAATGCTGACGTAAAATATCATTCGAGAGAAGGAATTTCTCGAAGATCTGTGAGGGTAGCTCGACATAGTCCATCGGCCCGTTGCAGCCGGCAAGAGTTGGGTACTCGACCTTCGAGAGCAGGCCGTGCAGTCCGTGGCCCATTTCATGGAACAGGGTTTGCGCCTCTTCAAGCGACAGCAGCGTGGGCTGGCCTTCTGATGCCTTGCTGATATTGCAGACGTTGTAGACAATCGGCTGCTGTCCGCCGTCCAGACTATATTGTGTGCGCAGCTCGCCCATCCAGGCCCCCTGCTGCTTGGCGGGGGCGATGTTCTTGCGGTCGCCTGCACGGGCAAAGTAATCACCGATGAATTTTCCAATCGGCGTTCCATCCGCTTCGCAGACTTCAAATAGCTCTGCATCAGGATGGTATAAACGGGCGCCCTCTACCTTTCTGAAGGTAATGCCCCACAGCTTGTTGGCTGCAGCAAAGGCGGCATCGCGTACGTTATCGAGCGAGAGGTAGGGCTTCAGCTCGGCATCATCCAGCTTGTAGTGCTTCTCGCGCACCTGTTGGGCGTAGTACTTCCAGTCCCAGGGCTGCAGCGGCTCGTTCATGCCTTCGGCAGCCGCAGCCTCATGCAAAATCTTGCGCTCGTTATTATAGGCAACCACGGTGCGATCCCAGCTCTGATGCAGCAGTGCTTCGGCATTCTCGGGATTCTTGATCATGTTATCTTTGAGATACATCTGGGCCGGATTGCTATAACCCAGCATCCTCGCGCTTTCGGCTGCGAGCGCGAGCAACTTCGCGCAGGTTGCCTTGTTGTCAAATTCATCCCCACGGTCATTGCGGCTGGCATGGGCGATAAACAGCTGTTCGCGCAAATCACGGCGGCTGGAGTAGGTGAGGAAGGCGTTGGTGTCGGTACCCGTGCACAGGAAGGCGTATTTGCCCTTATGGCCGGTGGCGCGGGCGGTTTCCTTGGCGCTGTCGCGCAAAAACTGCGGCAAGCCAGCCAGTTCGGCCTCCGTGCTGAGCACCAGTACGGGTTTGGCCACCTGATTGGTACGATTGGTATCAAACTTTGTGCCCAGTGCAGCTTCCTCGGCCTGAATATCGGCCAGGCGCTTCTTATCAGCAGGGCTGAGCTGTGCACCTGAATCAACGAATGATTTGTGGATGGTCTCGACCAGGCGGCGCTTTACGGCATCCAGTTCGGCCCGCTGGCTGAACACTTTATCAACGCGTTTGAACAGGGCAGTGTTCTGGAACACCCATGAGCTATGGCGGCTAAGCAGCGGGTGCAGTTTCTTCTCCAGTTTCTGCATCACCTTGTTACTCATCACGCCAGCAAGACTGTTGAAAACGCTGCCGACCTGATCAAGCAGATCTCCAGTACGCTCAAAAGCCAGAATGGTGTTCTCGAATGTCGGCTTTTCCTTTTGCGCCGTAATGGCTTTAATCTCGGCGCGCTCGGTAGCCATGGCAAAGCGCAGGGCGGGTTCGAAATGCTCGGGCTTGAGCGCTGCGTAGTTAGGCAGGCCGCCAGTTAGCCTCCAGTCGTGTAGAAGCGGATTATCTTTTAGCTCGTCCGGAATAACGGTCATTTTATAGGCCCCCTGTTACATCAAATAGATAGGAGTGTGCTGGGTGCAAGAGAAGCATTAATTGGTTAACATGCTGCATCTTTTGAAATTTAATTTCACGGTACTTGCTGTTAGGCTGAGGGCATGAGCAGAGCCGAAACCATCGACTGGTTACCGTTATTCCCGCCGTTGCATGGTCGTTCGTTAGAGGCCGTGACGCGCAATCTCGAGCAGATGAGCGAGCACCTGCACGGGCCCAAGGCGCCCAGCATGCATATGCTGTGGAATAACCTCACACACTATCTTAAAGGGCCTACCAATGCTGCGCTGATTGAGGCGGGGCATAATGTAGCCAAACGCATCGACCAGGGGATTGGTGCAGGCGAGGGCAATGGCTACCATAACGCTGTCCATTTTAAAGAGGTGCTGGTTTGCGCCGCAGCTTTGGTGCGTATTTCGGCCTGGCAGGGCCGCAGCCTGAGCGCGCGCGAGCAGGCCATTCTGCTCTTCAGCGCCATGGCGCATGACTACGACCATGATGGCGGCAAGAACGGCATGACCCCATTGCGCCTTGAGAACAGCAGTCTGCGTGGTATTGCCGGCGACCTGAAGCGTCATAATGTTGATAAAGCGACCAGCGATGCCGTGCACCTGATGGTGCGCTCAACTGATGTCTCGCGCTCGCCCGATTATGTGAATACGCTTAAAGCAGGTGGCCGCATGCCGGTACCCGAAGGGTATGGCGCGCTGGCACCTCTGGGCGATATCAAGAACAAGCGTATCGCCGAGCTGGCGGCCATGCTGCGCGATGCAGATATTCTGCTGGCCGCTGGCATAACAGGTCATACAGCCAAGGTGAGCAAGGCGAAGCTGGGGGCAGAGTGGAACAAGGTGCTCGATTACAAAGATCACCTGGGCCTGCTCAACTTCGTCGTCTCCCAGCCGGATGGCCTTGGCGGGCGGAATATCGGCTTTGCGTCTGAAGCCGGAAAGTTCTTCAACCCCAATATCGCCGTAGTAACGCACTCGCTGGCGCAGTTACTCCGGCCTGCACCTGCGGGGGTAAAGCTACAGTCTTAGTCCCTGTTAATGTTGGACTTTACGTCAAGTTAAGCGAGGCTTAGGCATTATTGCTTATCCTGCTTTTATGGCCAGCCCTACGCCGCAAAACCCGACACCCGCAGCTCTTGCGTTACTGAATCAATCAGGAACGCCAGATGTAAAAACCTATCTGCAAGGTTTTATCAGTCAAAACCTCCCACACCTGAATGTCGCCATCGTTGCCCAAGGTAATGATGTAAAGACCGAGATGCAGCAGGCCATTGCGCAGGCGCTTGAACGCCGCCCCGAGCTCAGGCAGCGCCTTGCAGGCGATAGTGGCTTGCAGCAGTCGGTTGATAGTTACATAGACACAGCAAGCCGCACCGCGAATGCTACCCGCGAAGATCGTGGGTTTAACAAGCCTGAAGGCAATGACACCGGCCCTGCAGGTACCTATCATTTTGGTACAAACGCCCCCTCAAGCCTGCGTAAGGAAGGGCTTGATGTCATGGTGGTCAGCCTTGATGGCCATTCAGCCTGCCGTGGATGTAAACGCCAGCACGAGGGGCCGGTTGCCTGTAATGATGCTGTATCGCCCGCGCAGGCGGCTGAGATGGGCATCGAGCGTCTGGCCGGGCAGTCGGTTTTCAGAGATGGTGTAAAGCCGGTACTTGCATCCGTTAGTACAGCTTTTCATGAATTGGCACATGGTATGGACCTGCATGGCCGTAGCATGATGGGTATAAATTTTGAGGCCATGTTCGGTAACAAAGACTTCAGCAGCAAGGCCGAAAGTACAGCAGATGTTTTTGCGGCCCTTATGCTGATACGTGAGTTTGGCGAAGTTGGCCGCATTCATGCGCAAGGCAAGCTTGATCCGACAGATCTGCCGCAAACTGCGGGCCATTATACCATCAACGCTGTGCGTGATGCGCTGAAGTGGGCGAGTGAAAATCCGGAAGCGCTGAAAAAGATGAGCGTACAGGAGCTATTCGATCATTCGCGTAAAATCGGCCATAATGCAGCGCTAACACAGGATCAGGCGGTTGATTTCGGCAATTATATTGAATCAGTCTATGACCCTGACAAAAAGCCTTTGTTCAAGACGGATGTGATCGATCAATTCCGTGCCGGAATGGAATCTGCGCCACCCTTCCGCAGGGCTACAGATAACGCCCATACACGCATTGAGCTGGGCCGTTTGAGTGAAGCGAATATGCTGAGCTGCCCCGTCAAGCCCGAAGCAGAGGAAGCTGCGTCTGCCGCGGCTGACCCGGCCAAGCCGCTACAACGCAGCAAGCCGGGCGCAGCGCCAGGTAGCGTATCTTAATTAAAGACTGAAGGTTAATTAGCGATCTGGTCGCCCAGCTCAAGGCGTAGCTGTTCGCGCAGGCTGTCAATCGGCACCAGCTCTTTTTTCTCGAGATAGTGCCAGAAGGTCCAGCCGTTGCACGAGGGCAGATTCTGCAGCTGTGCGCCAACCTTGTGGATCGAGCCGATGATGTCGCCTACTTTGGTTTCAGCAAACAGGTTGGCATCTGCCCGCACGCGTGCAGCAAAGGTCTTTTTGGTGCTGTAGAGCGTGTTACCCGGCTTGAGCAGGCCGTGTTCGAGCATCCAGCCGAAGGGAATGCGGCTTTGCTGCTTCTTCATGCTGATCATACCGTCCATCATGCCATGCTCGGCAAACGGGGTAACCGCATCAATACGGGCTTTGGCAACCTTGGCGTAGGCCGGGTCTCGCTCGATGCCAATAAAGTGGCGGCCCAGCTTCTTGGCCATGGCGCCAGTGGTGCCGGAGCCGAAGAACGGATCTAGGATCACATCACCGGGCTGGGTGCTGGCCATAATCACGCGGTAGAGCAGGGATTCAGGCTTCTGGGTTGGGTGCGCCTTTTTGCCGTCGGCACCTTTGATGCGCTCGCCACCGGAGCAGATGGGCAGTACCCAGTCTGAGCGCATCTGGATATCTTCGTTCAGGGTTTTCATGCCTTCGTAGGCGAAGTGATACTTCGACTTCTCAGACTTGCTGGCCCAAATCATGGTTTCATGCGCATTGGTAAAGCGGCGGCCCTTGAAGTTGGGCATGGGGTTGCTCTTGCGCCAGATTACATCGTTCAGCACCCAGAACCCGAGGTCCTGCAGCACCGTGCCAACGCGGAAGATGTTATGATACGAGCCGATCACCCAGATCGCACCATCGTCCTTCAGCACGCGGCGGGCGGCTTTCATCCAGTCACGGGTGAACTGGTCGTACACAGCAAAGCTCGAGAATTTGTCCCAGTCGTTGTCCACGCCATCGACAACCGACTGGTCAGGGCGGGTGAGGCCGTTACCTAACTGCAGGTTATAGGGCGGGTCGGCGAAGATCAGGTCAACTGACTTCTCGGGGAGCTTATTGAGTTCGGCAATACAATCACCGATGAGGATCTGGTCGAGGCAACGCATGGGCTACCCTCGCTTGGGAGGGGGCGACTCGTCAATAAAAACTATGTGGATAAGTACATCGACTCATTAAGATTCAAGAGGTTATTGCAAAACTATCATACTTGACACTAAGAAGCTGAGTCTTTCAGCGGTCGTTAGATATGGGCAAAGGTTTGGGCAGAGCACATGCTGGAATAATTACTAATTGTCCCGCGTCGATAGGGCGAAAAATTAACCAATTTGCATCACCATGAATGAATGAGCGATAGGCTGCGTATTCTTACTCTAGGCTTGGCATTTATAATTGCCGCTCCTGCGCTCGCATCCGAAACACCAGAGTCAAGCACGGCGCCCGCTTATGGTTTTGCCGGTAATTTCCTGATTGCCCGTGCGGCCGAAGTGCGCGGCGATTGGCAGAAGGCGGGCCTGGCTTTCTCAAATGTCTCTGCGCGCGACCCGTATAGCCCCGAGTTCATCCATCGCCAGAGCGTATTGCTGCTTAATCAGGGCCGCTTTGATGAGGCACTTGCACTTGCTGGTCGCATGCAGGGCGGAGGGGCAGGTACGCATCTCGCCAATCTGCTGGTTTTTGCTGGTGCCGCGCGCGCCAATGACCGCGAAGCTGCCCGTCTTGCTTACAAGGATATAAGTGACGATGGTTTGGGCCAGTATCTCAAGCCGTTCTTTGCAGCATGGCTGGCTGATAGTTATAAGGATGCTGCCGAAGCGCTGCGCCCCATCAGCGACATGCCGAGCCTTGAGGGTATGGTCAAGCTGCATACAGCCCTGCTGGCTGCACGCTATAACGATATTACCGAAGCCCGCCAGAGTTTTGCACGCATCATTGCTGCATCGCCTACCTACCGCACAGTGGCCTTGGCGGCTTCATTCTATGCCGGTCATGAAATGACCGACCGCCGCAACGCCCTGCTTGAGGCCGGTCTGGCTGCGGGTGTTGAACCCTCGCTGATCGCCAATCTGCGCAAAAATGCCGATAGTGCCGATGGTGTGGGCACGCTGAGTGAAGGCGTTGCCGAAACCCTGTTTGGTCTGGCCAGCCTGCTGCAGATGGAAGGCGCGAATGATGTAGCACTGCCTTATCTGCGTATTGCCGCTGCGCTGCGCCCCAATTTCTCGATTGCCAACCTCATGATTGGCGATCTGCTGCTGCGCCTTGGCCGTTACGAAGAGGCCCGTAGTGCTTATGCTGGCGAAGAAACCGCACGTGATATCGGCGCTATGGCCACCTTGCGCCTCTCAGCCCTCGAGACCAGTATTGATGGTCCGCTGCAGGCTCGCACCCGCCTTGAAGGGCTGGTCAGCAGCTCGCCTGAATGGGTTGAGGCCTGGGCCCAACTGGGGGACACAGCTTTTATTGCCGGCGATTTGACCGCCGCTGCCAGCCACCTGAGCAAAGCGATTGAGCTGAGCAGCAGCAACGCCAAAGACCTCAAGGCGCGCCTGTTGTTCTCGCGTGCCGTTGTCTATCACCGCATGCAGGATAATACGCGTGCCGAGGCCGATCTTGAGGCCTCGCTCGAGCTGGTGCCGGATAATGCCGAACGCCTGAATTACCTTGGCTATATGCTGGCCGACCGCGGTGTGCGGCTTGAGCTGGCCGAGCAGCTGATCAGCAAGGCCATCGCGCTTGAGCCGAATAGTGCCAATATCATTGATAGTCTGGGCTGGGTGAAACTGCGGGCGGGTAACGCAGAAGAGGCTGTGCGCCTGTTGGAGCTGGCAGCCGAAATGACACCTTATAACCCTGTGATTAACGATCATCTCGGCGATGCTTATTGGGCCGCCGGGCGTGAGCGTGAAGCCCGCTTCCAGTGGGAGCGCTCGATTGCCTACCGTGCAGATGCCGGCAGCAGCATGACCTCGGTTGAAGATTTACGCCTTAAAATCGAGCGTGGCATTGCGCACCGCCAGACGGCAGAGCGCTAGGTAAACCGCTATTTCCCCGCATTTCGTTGTAAAATCCACCCGTTCCGGCTAGTTTGCGCCTGACTTCCCCGTTTCAGGACCTTTAATGAATACGCCCGATACTGTTATCTCCAGCTCTGCCAACCCCACCATCAAGAAGATGCGCGCGCTGGAGCAGAAGAAATTCCGTGAAGAGACTGGCCTGTTTGTGGTTGAGGGCCTGCGTTATGTAAGCGAAACCCTGTTGGCGGGCTGGGGGCCCGAGATTGTGCTGCTCTCGCCCCGCCTTGCCAAAGACCGCTCACTGCGCGGCCTCATCGGCCAGCATAATCCGCACCAGCTTGTATGTACGCCCGAGCTGCTCAGCCGCCTTACCGGCCGCAGCAACAGTGAAGAAATCATCGTTGCCTTCCGCCAGAACTATGCGGTGGCCGATCTGGTTAAAACCGGCTTGTGGGTGGCGCTTGAGCAGATCCGCGATCCGGGTAATCTGGGCACCATCATCCGCACGGCCGAAGCTGCCGGAGCTATTGGCGTATTGCTGATTGGCGATTGCTGCGATGTGTGGGCGCCTGAAGTTATCCGCGCTTCAGTTGGCGCAATCGCCCGGGTCAAGATTGCGCGTATGAGCGAGGCCGACTATTTGCGCTGGCGCAAGAGCTACAAAGGTGCGGTCATCGGCACGCTGATGAACGCCAAACCCGATTACCGTGAAGTGAAATACAGCCTGCCCGCGTTGTTGCTGATGGGCAGCGAGCATGCGGGCTTAAGCCCTGCAGTATCGGCAACCTGCAGCGCCAGTGTGCGTATTCCCATGCAGGGGCAGATTGAATCGCTGAACGTGGCAACTGCCACCGCGCTGATGTTGTATGAGATAATGCGTAACGTCTAAGCGGCGGGCAGGGTAACGGTAAAGGTTGAGCCCTGACCCTCGGCTGAGGTAACTGCAATAGTGCCACCATAAATGCGTGCGATTTTCTGCGCCAAAGCCAGCCCTAAGCCCAAGCCGGGATAGATGCTCTCCTTATGCAGGCGTTTGAACACCATGAAGATATCTTCATGGAAGTCCTTCTCGATACCAATTCCGTTGTCTTTCACGGTGATGGCCCAGAACGCACCCTTTTGCTCAGCACTAACCGTGATTTTGGGCTGCGTGCCACGCGCCACAAACTTAACAGCATTATCAACAAGAGCCTGCAGTAAAAGGCGCATATGCTGTGCATCCGCTTTCACGCTCGGCAGTTTATTGATGTGAATAAGCGCCTGATTGGCGTAAGGCAGGGCTACTGATTTGGCCAGCGGCTCCAGCGCCACAACTTCAGCCTTGCCAGGCTCGGTATTCAGGCGCGAGAAGATAAGAATGCCCTCGAGCATGGCGCGCATCTTGTCGCCTGCTTGTACGATAAGGTCGAGATACTGCAGGCCGGTTTTATCCAGCTTGTCGCTATAGTCTTCCTTGATCAGACGTGAAAACTCGGTCACGGCGCGCAGCGGAGCCGAAAAATCATGCGAGACGCGATAGGTGAACTCAGTAAGTTCCCGCTGCAGCTCATCGCGGTCAGGAAGAATAGGCTGGCTCATCGTGCGGGGATGTCATCGTTGGGGTCGATATACAGAACATGATTGAACCAGAATTGTGCAATCGAGTTAATGGTTTCGGTCAGCTTGTCGAGGCTGCTGGGCTTGAGGATGTAGCCATTGGCATGCAGGTCGTAACAGCGGGAGATATCAATACGCGCCTTGGAACTGCTCATGACAATAACCGGAATACGCCGCAGCAACGGATCGCCCTTGATGACACCCAGAATCTCCGACCCGCTCATTTTGGGCAGGTTGATATCAAGCAGGATGATATCGGGCAGGGCCGCACAGTCGTGCGGTACCTTACGCATCAGCATGTCGAGGGCGGTCTGGCCATCTTCCGCTACGCAAATATTCGCAACAACACCAGTTTTCTGCAGCGCCTTCTTGATCAGCAGCACGTCACCGAAGTTATCTTCGATGACCATGATTTCTGCGGGTCGGCCTTTGCTGGCAATGGTGTATCCGAGCATCACTGGTCTCGCGGGAACGTAAAGTGGAAGGAGCTGCCTTCACCGGGCTTGGAGTGAGCCCAGATTCGACCGCCCTGACTTTCCACAATCTTTTGGCAGATGGCAAGCCCTAAGCCAGTACCCTGATACTGCTGCCATGGGTTAAGACGTGTGAATGGCTCAAAAATCTTGTTCAGGTCCTCACTTGCCATGCCGATACCGTTATCGGTGATGGTGAACTCCCAGAAATTATCCTTCGCGACCGCCGAGACATGCACCTTGGGCTGGGTATCGCTGCGTTGGTACTTAAGGGCGTTGCTGATGATGTTCTGCAGCAGGCTGGCAAATTGTACGGGGTTACCCTTGATGCGGGGGAGCTGATCATGGGTGATGATGCCGCGCGAACGGGTAATGGCAGCAGCCAGATTTTCTTTCACATGCGCCAGCTCAACCTCGGCATCCACCATTTCAATATGATCGTTCTGGCGATTTATGCGGGCATATTCCAGGAGGTCGCTTACCATGGTTTGCATGCGATGGGCTGAATCAGTAATCAGCTTGAGGTACTGGCGGCCTTCATCGTCAAGCTTGGTGCCCTGTTCCTGAATCAGTAATTCGCTGAAGCTGGCCATCATGCGCAGCGGCTCTTGCATGTCGTGTGAGGCGACATAAGCGAATTTTTCGAGGTCAGTGTTCGATTCAATCAACTGGTCAACCAGCTGCTGGCGCTCGAGTTCAACTTCCTTAAGCTCGGTAATATCGTGAATCTGAGAGATGAAATACAGCGGTTTGCCTTTAACATCGCGCACCAGTGACACACTGAGCAGCACCCATACCAGATGGCCCTTCTTGTGGTAATAGCGCTTTTGCATGCGGTATGTCTGTGCCTCGCCATTGAGCAGGCGGTTCACGTTATTCATGTCTGACTGCAGGTCATCCGGATGGGTGATGCTCTGGAAGTCGATGCGCAGCAGCTCTTCGTCGCTATACCCAAGAATATTGCTAAGCGCGTGATTCACGTTGCGGAATTTGCCTTCGGGTGTGACCAGCGCCATACCGATAGAGGCATGCTCCATGGCCATGCGGAAGGTTTCTTCCTTTTCTTTGACAATATCATACTGGCGCTTGAGCTCTACGTTGGCGCGCTCAAGATTATCGCGTCCGGCTGCCACTTCCTGCGTTTTTTGCGTGACCAGACGTTGTACCACCTGTGTGCGGCCCGAGACCAGCAGCAGGAAGGCGCTCAGCATCGCAGTAAACGACATGCCACCGACCAGGATCACCCACAAAATCCAGTTTTCCGGTGCTGTTTTGCGCATATTATTTTCGCTGAAGGTCAGCTCCCAGTAGCGGCCGCCAACTGCCACGGTTTCTCTTTTGAGAAATGGTGTCAGGCTGCGCACCAGCGGAGCAGCATCGGGATTGCTCTGGGTAATGGCCGTATCATGAATGACTGTAGTTTTATCAGGCTCGGTTTTATCGACAACACTCAGTTCAAGCTGGTTACTGTGTAGCTGCAGGGTCCAGGTGTTCATGATGGTACTTACGGGAAGCAGGGCGGCGATCATGCCGAGCAGGCGTCGCTCTTCAACGGGTCGTGCAAGGTCATCCGGGTGATATACAGGGTTACACATGGCAATACCTGCAACACCATTAAGAGCTAAAACCGTGACAACTGGACTGATGAGGCTTTGGCCTGTCTTCCATGCGAGATTGATTGTATCGCGGCGCGAGATGCCATCTTTAATATGCGTATTGTAGGTATCTGTACCAAGAGTTACGGCACGGAAATATTCAGGCGAGATATAAGTGATAGGAAAATAATAGTCACGTGCTGTAGCTGGCCTGAAAATACCGGTATTGATGTAGTCGATAATCTGGAACGGTTTACCGTTTGCCTGCGTCTGATACGCTTCGAAAGCGGCGCGGTCCTTATGGGTCACATAAGGTAGCCACATAATAGCGCCAATCTCGGGGCGGCGCTGCATGATAATGTTGGTGAAGTTATTGAAGTCATCCTGGGTGACTTCATCCGACGCAGTAAACAGGCCCTTGGTATAGGCCAGAACATCCATATAGGTCTCGAATGTATAGATCAGGTTGGTCTTGATCTCGTTTGCCGTCTTTTCGAAGTTGGCGTATTGCACCTGCCGGTAATAATCCCGGGCAGTGAAGAACACATAAGCACTGAGCATGAATACCGTTATCAGTACAAAGCTCATCATGCCTTTACGCGAGAAGGAAGCCATATGCGCGGGTGCCGAAAGCACCAGCAGGAACGGCGCAAAAATGGCGACGCCCAGCAGGTCGCCGATCCACCAGGTCATCATGTTGCTGATAAAGTAATGCCCAGGCAGGCTGCCAGAGATGTAGAGCGTGAAAGTACTAATGACCGCGCCGGCAATACAGGCTATGCCGCCACCATAAACAAATACGGACACGATATCGCGTGGCTGCTCAAGGGCGTTGGAGAAGTTGCGATCGCGGCAGATGAGCATGCTGCCCAGCAGACCTTGTATGGCAGGGCTTGCGGCCAGGGTGGCGGCCTTGGCGATGGCAATATGTAGGGGAATTTCGGCGCTAGGGCTGCCAAGATTCAGTATGAAAGAGCCGATGAAAATGCCCGGCCAGTGATGCGGGCCGAAATAAATAAGGGCGGCCAGAGCTACACCGGCAGAAGGCCATATGGCGGTAGCAAAGCCGGGTGGAATAGCAAGAAAGCGGGCGAGTTTGGCGCTGATATAATAGGTCAGGGCTATGAGCGCGATTATGAGGACGTACCTGATGATCGCGCTTAACTGACCTTTGACGCTCATGGTCCTGTACTCAGGGCCTTGTCGACTGCTGTGTACAGAACGTCTTTGGTCAGATGGTTTTTATTCAGATAATCCTTGGCACCCATGGCCAATACGCTCTGGCGGATGTTGTCCGACGGCATGGCAGTGACGAAGATGATCGGCGGAACGCGGCTATGGTTCTTCTTCATCTGCATGAGGAGCTGGAAGCCGTCCTTGCCATACATCATGAAGTCGAGCAGGATCAGGTCTGGCTCGGTGGTGACGAAGGCATCATAACCATCCTTGGCGTTGCCTGCTTCGGTGATGCTGTATTTCTTGCCGCTCTGGCGTGAGAGCCACGAAGCGTAGAGCAGGCGGTCGGCATCGTTATCATCGATGATGAGAACGCTCAGCGCGCTGGCGCTATTCGCGACCTTGCTGAAACGTACACCTACACCGCCGGTGCGCTCGTCGGTGAATTCAACACCAGCAGTCTCAAGTGCCTTCTGCACAGCTTTCATGGTGCTGAGTTTAGGGTCACCTTGGGTGCCGCGTTCAATGTTGTTCAATGTGCCAAGTGAAACACCTGCCATTTCAGCGAGGTCTTTCTGTGTAAGGCCGAGCAAAGCGCGAGCTGCTCGTATCTGTGCGACTGAGATCATGGTGTCTCTATATAAAACATATCTAGTTGAATAATATGCATACTATACACCAAAAAAACGGGTTTTCAATATGTAAAAAACACAACGAAGTGTTTTTATAATGAAATTACCCTAGTTAGCGACTGACGCGGCTACAGGCCTTGCCGGAAGGGTAAATAGGCTATTACGCCACGATAGGGAGGGTGGCGAATTGTAGCAACCAGCTTGATTATTGTTGTATATCTAGGGCTTGGTTCCGCCCGAAGCCGGCGGCCTGAATGAAACTTTGCGCGTGTTCTGGGTTTCAGGGGCAGTGATTTTGATATCCACACCCTGCGTGAGGCTTACATCAACATCCAGCCGTTTGCCGCTGCTGCTGTTAAACACAGTAGTACAGGTGGCACCAGCAGCGAGTTTTTCAACGCACTCAGTCTCAAACTTGTTATAGGCCCCTTTGAGTTTGGCGAGCTCAATCCAGCCGAGATCAGTACCGGCTACGCCTTTATCCTTTAAAAGCTCGCCTTTGTTATCGGCCACGACATCGCCCATGGCTTTGAAGAATTTACTCGCTTCTTCAACCTTGGGGTCGACGGGTGGTTTAGGGTCAGCCATGACTATAGGTTAGCGATTTTTCACTAATATCTGGTTTCTCGGCGCTTGAGTGCCTGTATTCTAAGGATAATTCGGCCAGATCTTCTGCAAGAATGATTGCACTTTTACGGCTTTATCGGTATCAAGGCTGCGTGTTGGGGCGTCGCCAAGCGGTAAGGCAGCGGATTTTGATTCCGCCATTCGGAGGTTCGATCCCTCCCGCCCCAGCCAGCTTCTCACTACAGCCTATAAAGCTTTACCCAAGATCATGGCCCGTAGTTGTGGCCATCGGCGGGTATCGCGCCCACCGAAGCTGACCCAATCCAGAGTCGTTGCCGATACATCTGGCTTCAGGCGCACACCCCAAAATCCGCCAATATCAGTTGGCAGGGCAGCAAAGCGGGCGTCTTTCACTAACAGGCCGGTGTTATCAGCCACCAGCCAGTCATTTGCAAAAAAGCGGAAGTGTTCGAATTGCTGCGCCTGGAATGAGCCGGGTGGTAGCAGTTCTGATGGCAACCTATAAAGCACGGCCGAGCTGCCCTGATAAATGCGTTTATTCCATCCCAGGTGCACACCGTCGCTGTACATCTGACCCTCAGCTTCATAGACCAGCCGCCATGCTAGCAGGTTGCCGAACGTGGGATTTACAAATGCGCGCGCAGGTACGTGCCCTCTACTTTCTGCAAGTTCATGCAACGCCAGCTGGGCTCTGTGATTTTGTGCAAAACCGAATGAGATGTACAGACCCGCAAAAATTAGTGCACCTATAATAAAACGCTCACTCTTGCGCATGACTGCAAAGAGCATGAGCCCGATAAGAGTAACCGTAAATATAGGATCTATAATTGAAATTGCATTCCAGCTTTCACGTTGCTGCAAAATTGGCCAGAACAGGTGTGTGCCATAATTGGTCAGGGCATCCAGTGGCCCGTGCGTGGCCACGCCCAAGGTGGAGTAAAGCCATATCCATCGCCAACTCAGCTCAGACATGCGGCAAGCACGTAAAGCCAAACCACTTAATAAGGCAGCAGCCAGGCCCACAAGTGGTGCCATAAGCAAGGCATGGGTAAAGTGCCGATGCATCAGAATGCCGATGAGTGGATCTCTGCTTGAGTGGATAAGGACATCAAGGTCGGGTATCAGTCCGCCTATCATGCCTGCCAGTGCTGCTTTGCGTAGATGTTGTGGGTTGCGCAGGATCAGGGCACCGGCAGTTCCGCCTAGGGCTCCTACAACTGCTTGAGATAAGGGGTCCATTTATTCCAGTAAGACCTTTCAGGCTCTAATGCCTATGTAAGGCTATATAGTACGTTTGTAATAATCAGATAGTGTAAATGTTTTTATATGGGGCTTTCTCCGCCAAGGAAGACAATAAAAAGCATCTGCGCCGCAGTACCAGCGCAGAGGCAATATCATACTTTACTTGTTTCTGGCCATCGCCGGTACCAGGGCGGGATTCCGGGTAGTCCGCATAAGCCTGTGTAGTCTGTCCTTAACCAGTAGCTTTAGCTTCTTGAGCCTGAGCAGGCGCAAAGAATCGGGCTTCGGGCGGGCGTACTCTGCCTCGATTTCCCGTTGCAGACTGGCTGAGCGCAAAAGAAGTGACTTGAAGAACCGAGTAGACATATCTCCTCCTGAGGTTTGTGAACCGGAGGATTTCACGATGGGGTATAACCGAGCCACCATCGGAAATCTCCGATGCGGTCCGACATCGCAATAGCCTAATACCCAGCTATTACTAGAGGGGCCCGGCCCGCTGCTTTCATATTTGGGAAGTCATATGTTTTCTCAAGATGCGGAGATAAAAAATTTGCTGCAAAAAAGTAAAAAAGAAGGCAATTTTCAGCATACCCGTTTTTTGGCTAGCAGAACTACAGCTGCGATCTTAATGATTAATTCTCAGGGGATGGTTGTACTCGGGCAGGTTGCCGGCTGAGTTGAGCAGACCATAAATGTATAAGCTGTGTACAGGTCTCGGTAAGCTAATTTACAACTGCCTGATGCACAAAGTGACGCATTGTTCTGGTTATAGCCGGCCTGTATGAAAAATAAATGCCTGATGTATTACCCGACGATACTCATAAACTTCAACCAGTAGGATTATTTCCTGAACGTATAGGTTTTTGTGGTCCGGTAACAGCGCAACGTATTTGCAGGCTGTTACTCTTATATATAGCGCTATTATCTATTGGCCTATATCTCTCCTCCAACAGTGCACAGACGTATTGGCAGATCTTTGGTCTCGGTCTCATGCTGCCGGGTGGTGGCTTTCTGGCGCATGCGGATTTTACTAGTGGGTCCGGTCTTCTCTATATAGCGATAGCGGCATCTGGTCTACTGGCCTTTGGTATTGCTGTGTTCATCTGGTTCGCTACCGGTAATGTGCTTGCGCCACCGCTTGTATGGTTGCTGTTTGCGCTTGCGGCGGCAGGCATGAAACATGGTCATGTTCATCATGCGGCTGTCTGGAGTATTCTTACGATCATTGGCGCTGCGGCAGTTCTAGCTGTTATGGCTTCTGTTCTCATCAAGATCTTGGGAAAGCGCAAGCGAAGAGAAACAAATACCTGGTTACGCACTTGTGGAGATAATGTGGCCAGCACATTTGTAAAGAGCGTAAGTGATAAACCTGAATTCTCGCTGGATGACCTGAAGCGAATGCGCTTTCTGCTCGATAGGGCACTACAGCCAATAGAACAGTTCAATGGTTTTGAATAGCTTGATCAGTACCAAACAGCAGCAATCCGGTATCAGCTTAATTTTCTCGGTTATGCATTATCTATGGCTCAGGCAACTCATCTGCCAGCATTCAGGGGATATCTTGCTGAGGCGCAACGCCGCCTTATTTTGAAGCAAACGGATTACCGCGTTTGGCGCTATTGGACTGCCGAAAATCTGTGGGGTAACCTGCGGTATGATCCCGATCCGGTTAGGCATGAGAATATCATGTTTACCGGATTTTGCGCTACGCAAATAGCGATGTATCAGAATGCATCAGGTAGCCATCAATTCACCAATCCCGATAGTTTTGTGCTCAAACATCCGTCTGGTAAGGTTTATTCTTATAGTCAGCCTGACTTGATAAAAGCGCTTGGGCGCGAGGCCGAGGGCTCAGACTTCCACCTGATTGCCTGCGAGCCTAACTGGATTTATCCACTTTGTAACACAATCGCCGCTGCCGCAGTTAAGTCAAATGCACCACAAGTTTGGGCCCAGCAGGAAGAGACGTTCCGGAAAATGCTTGACGCCGAGTTTCTGGATGCTGGAGGTCGTATTATACCTTGCCGTTCCAATTACACCGGATTAGCGCTGCCAAGTCTTGGCGGAGCCATGCCTCAGGCTATGCCATGTTTTTTCATGAACGCAACTATGCCTGATATAGCATTGCGGCATTGGCTGGCTTTACGGTGTGATATAATAAAGGATAGAGCCCTGCAGCGTAATAAATTCTGGCGCATAGATACGGGTAATTATCATTTCACGCGCGCTTCTGCTTATACTGCTACTGCACTCGCGGCTGCCGAGCTTGGCGATGAGCAGGTCAAAGATCTGTGCTTCAGGGCACTGGAAGATGAGTGTCCTGCACTTGAAAATGGCAGACATCTCTATCGCCCTAAGGCTTCGGTCTGGGCACATGCCGTAGAGTTCATGGCGCGCGCGACGACACCAAACGCGTTTTGCAGACTTATGAACGATCCTGTAATTCATGAAGGTCCATATCTGAGTTCGGTTCCATATCCGGATGTTCTGGTGGCTAGCGCTCACGGCAATAATGGACAATTACTGGCTGTTTTATATCCAGGTGATAAGCCATCTCGTCAGGGTATCATTATTTCAGGGTTGTTGGCAGGGCAGACGTATCGATGCTCTGGTGCAGAGGAAGAAGTCGTGATTGCTGATAATGAGGCTAGCGCTAAAATTTATGTTAATCTGATAGGACGAACGGAAATTCAGATTAGTCGGGTGGATTGAGGCATCATGGCGTGTTGTGCTTTCATCGCGGGAGTGTTTGGTTTAGCCCTAGCGATATGGGCAAAACTATCTGGCAAAACCAGCACGTCAGCTGTTTCCTGGCGTCTTGAAAGGTTTGAGCAGGATGAGTGATAAGACAGCACCTCGATTTTCTCTAGAAAAGCGGCTCAAAAGTTTTAGTTATGCCATGCAGGGTATCTTGTTTGCGCTCAGGAGCCAGCACAACGCATGGCTTCATTTACTGGCAACCCTCATCGTCTGTTTTGCTGGATGGTGGTTGCAGATAAGTGCAGCGGATTGGCGGTGGCTAATTGTGGCTATCGTACTGGTATGGTTTGCTGAGCTTATGAATACGGCGTTTGAATATCTGTGTGATGTCATATCTCCCGAGTTCAACCTTGCAGTTAAGCGCGCCAAAGATATCGCTGCGGGGGCGGTATTGGTTTGTGCCCTTGGCGCAGCTTTGCTTGGCCTCTCTGTATTCTTACCCTATTTGTAGAACCATCGGGCAGAGCTGCAGCTCTAATCCTCGTGGAAGGCGCGGGCGAAGCTCTCGGTAATCGGCTGCGTCAGGTACTGCAGCATGGTGCGTTTATGCGCGATGACGATGATATCTGCCGGCATACCGGGGTAAAGCTCGCCAGCTTCGGAAACACGGGTGAACTCGCTATCGGTTGTATCGAACATCACGCGCGCTTCGAAATAGCTGCCACCGGTGCGCTCATCAAACAGCGCATCTGGCGAGACGCGCAGCACACTGCCCAAGAGTGTTAAGTGCGTGCGCTGCTTAAGGCCGGAGAGGCGGATTTGTGCGGCCAGGCCTTCATGTACCACATCGATATCGTTAGGCGAGATACGGGCCTCAACCACAAACATCTTGGTATCCGGTACGATATCCATAATCGGCTCGCCGGGTGGAATGATCGCGCCTTCGCTACGATAGCGCAGATTAAGCACGGTGCCGCCTTGCGCCGCGCGCAGGGTCAGTTCACGTGAGCGGGTAGAGGCGTTAAGCCACTGCTCGTTGGTCTGGTTCAGCTCGGCCTGAACCGTGGTGAGTTCGGAAATTGCCTTCGAGCGCTGGTCCGAAACGAGGCTGCTCATCTGCAGGCGGGTTTCGCCGATCTTTTCGTTGTAGCTGGCAATACGGCCAGCATAATCCGCGTTCTGGGCTTCTAGCGCAGCTTGCTGGCGCTGCAGGGCGAGAAGGCGCGGGCGGCGCTCGAGGCCTTTATTCAGCAGGTCACGCACACCAGCGGCTTCCTGCTCAATCAGCGCAAGCTGGGTGCGGCCACTGACGGTCTGGGTTTTAAGGCTGGCAATGATGGCGTCATACTGCAATATCTGCTGCTCGAGGATGTTCTGGCGCGCTTTGATGTCTGTATGGTCAGCTGCAAACTGACGCTCCTGCGCCGAGATGATTTCTTTAACTGCGGTATTATCCTGCTGACGCAGCAGCTCATCCGGGAAGGTGAGGGCCTCGGCCCCGTCGCGGATGCTCTCAAGCCGTGTCTGGCGGGCCATCAGCTCCCAGCGGCGCTTCTCGAGAATGGCAAGGTTGGTGTCGCTGTTATAATCGTCGAGCACCACGAGCTCTTGCCCGGCCTCTACCTTATCGCCCTCGGCAACTGCAAGGCGGCGGATGATACCGCCCTCAACATGGGCGACGACCTGTTTTTCATCCGACAGACGAACCATGCCAGCCGCAAAGGCACCGCCCGCCAGCTGGAAGATATTGGCCCAGAGCAAAAAGCCGCCGAGGCCACCGATGAGCACAAGCCAGCCCAAACGGCTCCATTGCCCCGCAGACGGTGCATCCGGCACGGGGGGAAGCTGCGGCAGGTCACGCACGATATCGGGCAGGTTGCTCATGCTGGCGCTCCACTGGGTACAGCGCGCGGCGTTGACGGAATGATCTTCGCCAGAATTTCGTTGCGCGGGCCCATCATTTGAATGCGGCCATCGCGCAGTACAATAATGGTATCTACATGCTGCAGAATGCTGGGGCGATGCCCGATCATGAGCACGGTAGTGCCCTTCTGCTTGAGGCGCAGCACGGCCTGATTAAGTGCTTCTTCGCCTTCGGCATCAAGGCTTGAGTTTGGCTCATCGAGAACAACCAGCTGCGGGTTACGGAATACCGCGCGGGCAAGGGCAATGCGCTGGCGCTGCCCACCTGAGAGCATCACGCCACTATCGCCAATCTCGGTCTCGTAGCCTTGCGGCAGGCGCAGGATCATCTGGTGCGCACCGGCAATCTGTGCGGCTTCAACCACTTCGGCAGGCTCACACGGCATGAGGCGCGAGATGTTTTCACGCACGGTACCGGCAAACAGCTCAACATCCTGCGGCAGGTAGCCCACGTACTGGCCGAAGTCTTCACGCTCCCACAGGAATACATCGGCCCCATCAAGGCGCACATTACCATAGCTGGGTGGGTAAGCGCCAACGCACAGGCGCGCGAGGGTTGATTTACCCGCAGCCGAGGGCCCGACCATGGCGGCGACCATGCCGGGCTTAACCTCAAAGGTAACTCCCTTGATGATGGGCGATTTATGGCCGTTGATGATGTAAGAAACGGTTTCAACCGTCAGGTGGCCCTTGGGGCGCGGCAGCTGCATGGCGGCACTGCGCAGCAGCGGGGTTGAGTAAACTTCGCGCAGGCGTACATAAGTTTGCCATGCCGAAAGGGTTGAGCGCCAGTTGCCGATGGCGGATTCAATCGGTGCCAGTGCACGCGAGATGATGATTGAGGCGGCGATCATGGCACCAGCGGTCATCTCGCGGTCGAGCGCCAGTTTGGCACCTGCAGCCAGCACGATGATTTGCAGCACAAGGCGGGTGAACTTCGAGACCGCCATAATGCTGCCCGAGCGGTCAGCTGCCTGTAGCTGCAGGGCCTGTACCTGATCATTATCCTTACGCCAGCGGTGCACGAGGCCCGGCAGCATACCCATCACGTCAATCGCTTCGGCGTTACGGATGGCGGCTTCGGCGCGGCGGAAGGTCTTTTGCCCAAGAATACCCGCTTCTTTGAGGTCGCCCTGCGTGGCGCGGTCATTCAGCCAGGCCAGTGCGGTCAGAATAACAGCACCTGCGAGTGTAAGATGGCCCAGTACCGGATGCAGGGCATAGATGATGAGCATATAAATAATCATCCACGGTACATCGAACAGGTTGAGGATGCCCGAACCGGTGAAAAAGTTACGCATATTGGCGAGATCGCGCAACACCTCGGTACGGTACTCGCGGCCCATGAGGGTGGCTTCAACCGCACGCTGCAGGCCCTCGGCGGTCAGGCGCATTTCAAACCACATGCCGATGCGGCTCATGATGCGGGTGCGCACAAACTCGAGAATGGCAAGGACCAGAAGAGCACCAACAGCGATGAGCGTGAGGTAGAGCAGGGTGGCCGTACTCTGGCTGGTGAGTACGCGGTCGAACACCTGCATCATGTAAAACGAGGTGGTGAGCACGAGAATATTCAGCACCATGCTGAACGCCAGCACCTGCCAGATCAACGGCATGATCTTGATGCGGGCATCACGCACCGGATCATGCGATTTGGGGCGGGCGGGAGAGGGCGTACTCGTGACCATGCTCATGCGCCAACCATAGCAGAGTTTTTTGCTATAAACCCCATGAAAAATGCAGCATTCGGGCTTGTGAGAGGGGCTAGGGATTGGGCAAAAAATGCCTTATGCTAGCAGCTATGACCGAGCCTGTTTCTCCTCCAGCCTTGCCCGTACCACGCTGGTTTTCGCGCCTCACCCAATTTGGCATTGCGCTGCTGCGGCCAATTTTGCCGGGCCGCTGGCTTAACTGGTTAGAACATGCCGCATGGTTTATTGCTGTAGGTGGCTTCAATACGTTGCTCAGTTACCTCATCTTTGTCTTCTGTGTCACAGTGCTGGGGTTACAGCGTGGGCCTGCACTACTGATTGGGTATGGCCTTGGCATGCTCATCGCGTACCAGAACTTCAGCCGCTTTGTATTCACCGGCGGGGCTGCAGGTGCAAGGCTGCGCTTTGCGCCCGGTTATGTGGCGCTGTTTCTGGCGAACTGGGGTTTGCTCGCGGGCCTTATGACCGTCAGCGGCTGGAGCGAGGTGCTCGCACAGTTTTTACTACTGCCAGTCGTTGCTGGCCTGTCTTATTTACTCAACCGTTTTTTGGTATTTAAAGTTTAAGCTTGTTATAGGTACTGCGCAGTGCTCGCCCGGCGTTATCCAGTGCTGTAGGCCAGTCGACTGCCGCGGCACCATCTGCCCCGTCGCTAATGTACTTAAGCGCGATGAACGGAATGTTCTCAAGCAGGCACACCTTGGCCAGTGCATAGGCTTCCATCTCAAGAATATCACAGCCTGCTGGCGCATCACCTACTACAAACCGGTCGCCCGAGCCGCAGGTTACGGTCTCCAGGCCTTCAACCGCACGGCCATTCTCTAGCAGGGCAGGGGTTGGATCGAACGGAGTTTCACCAGGCTTAAAGCCTAGCGGTGTGACATCCATATCGTGCTGGATAAAGCGCGTGGCGCAAACAACGCTACCGGTTTTTACCTTGCCGCTGCCTGCAGTACCGAGGTTGATGACAATATCTGGCCGATGGCGCGATACGGCGTTAGCCAGCGCATAGGCAGCATTAAGCTTGCCCACGCCTGTAAAAAGCAGCTGCTCTTTAAGATCGGCAAAGTGCTGGCCGGCTTCATTCTCGAGTGCAAAGCAAAGAAGGGCTCTCATGATCTGCTCCTGAATAAAGCGCCAAGGCTGAGGATCAGCCAGCCGGTAATCATGCTGCTCCCGCCAATCGGCGCAGCATTAGTAAACAGGTGGTGGCCCTTGAGGGTATGTACGGCAATATCGCAGCCAAACAGCACGGTGCCAAAGGCCAGTGCGGCAGTGCCAAGCCGCAGCGGAATGGTGAGGCTGCCATGCAGGGCGATACTCACAATCAGCGTGCCGTGGATGATCATGATCAGGGCGGCGTTCTGCAGACCACGTGCGCCCTCAATATGGGCGGCGGCGGCACTCAGGCCAACGCCTGCAGCACCAAGAAGGGAACCGATAAGAAGGTAACGACGGATCATGTTCTAGGAGTAGCAGAAAAATCGGCTGACGCTAGTCTGCTTTGGTGGTTGGCTCGAGAGCTGTTTTATCTGTCACTTTTTCAAGCTTTTCCTCGAATTCACGCAGCAGGAAGAGGCTGACATCATCAAGCGACATACGGCCTTTGCGGAACGGCTGCTCGAGTGTGTTGATGAGATACAGGCCATAAATGAACATGAAGCTGAGCAGGCCGAAAATGAGTGCCGATTCAGGCGAGCCTTCCGTCTCCAGTGTCAGCATCAGGAAGATGATGGAGGTAACCAGAGATTGCACCAGAATATGCACCGAGGGCACAAACTGGATTTTCTGGATATGATACATACGGAAAAGGCAGCGGCGGATAATACCCTGTTCGGCCTTCAGCTTGACTACGAAATTGGGCGGCATGCCGCGCTGGCTCATTTCAGCAAAGCACACACGCAGCTCATCGACATGCGTAATGGCAGGACGAATATCGGCATGTTCGCCTTTGTTCAGGGTTTTGGCGAGAGATATGAGAATGCCATGCAACGCCCGGTACACCGGCTGGGGCGAGTACCCGCGGTTGGCTTCGGTAAAGCTTTCGGCATCATCGCGAATGCCCTCAAGCGCCACACGCATTTCCGAGGGCATACGTTCTGACTCTTTATAGTCGGCCAGCACGCTGGAGAGCAGAAAACCGATAATGAACACCGCAGCCGAAATGGCGCTGGTGAACAGGGAATTGAGCTGCAGGAATTCGAGATCAAGTTTGTGGATGTAGAACTTGATGCAGCTTAACGCCACCACCGCGAAGATAACGCGGAAGAACAGGCGAAAGCGCTTGTAGAAGGTAATAATCGGCGAGACGGGCTTATCAGCTGTATGCGGCATGGTGGGGGTCCTGAAAAACCTGAAAAAAGAAGGCTTTTAGGCTGTTTAGCGGGGCAGGGGCAAGGCCAAAAGTAGAGTAAAACCTGAGGCAAATGGTGGCAGCAGGCGCTTGGAAGCCCGCCTGTGCATGCCATTATTCCAGCCTGCCGCAGCGCAAGCCTAAGGCTTTATTTACAGGCTATTTACAGGACAGAATACGGGCCAGAGGCATACCGTAATTCCATGGACATCATCTACCTTCTCCTTCTGCTCGGGTTTTTCCTGCTTTGTGCCGGATTTATCCGTTTTTCCCGTCATTTACTGGAGCGTGAGCTATGAGCGGGCTTTACCTCATTCTGGGCGTCATCACTTTGGCGCTCTTCATCTATCTCGCTATTGCCATGCTTAAGCCGGAGCTTTTCCCATGACCTTCGCCATGCCTACCCTCACGGCCTGCGTGCAGATTCTTGTCTATTTCCTGTTGCTGTTCATGTGCGCCAAGCCGCTGGGCACCTATATGGCCCGTGTTTATGCCGGGCAGGATACTTTGCTCACCCCCGTACTGCGCCATTTCGAGCGCGGTTTTTATCGTATCTCGCATGTGAAACCGGATGAGGAAATGAGTTGGCAGGCCTACGCACAGGCTGTGATTGGCTTCAGCCTTGTCGCTGTGGTTGGTCTTTATGCGCTGCTGCGCATGCAGCACATACTGGGTTTTAATCCGGCTGGCATGGGCGAGGTCAGCCCGCATCTGGCTTTTAATACAGCTGTAAGCTTTGTGACCAATACCAACTGGCAGTCTTATGGTGGCGAAGCGACCATGTCTTATCTCAGCCAGATGCTGGGTCTTACTGTGCAAAACTTTGTCTCTGCCGGTGTGGGTATGGCAGTGCTTATGGCTCTCATTCGCGGCTTTAGCCGGCGTGGAAAGCATACGATCGGGAACTTCTGGGCCGACCTGACGCGTGGTGTGCTCTACATCCTGCTGCCGCTTTCGATTCTCTTTAGTGCATTTCTGGTAAGCCAGGGCGTTGTACAAACGCTCAAGCCCTATGCTGCGGTTGAATTGCTTGAACCTGCAGGCGAAACGACAACACAGACTATTGCAGTAGGTCCTGCAGCCTCGCAGATTGCCATCAAACAGCTTGGCACTAACGGCGGCGGTTTCTTTAACGTCAATTCGGCTCACCCGCTTGAGAACCCGACGCCGATGGCTAATTTCTTTGAAATGCTGGCACTGCTGCTTATCCCGGCGGCTCTTTGTTATACTTTTGGCGTTATGGTGGGTGACCGTCGCCAAGGCTGGGCGATATTGGCGGCCATGACCATCATCTTCATTCCGTTGTTTTTGTTCTGCATGAGCGTGGAACAGGCTGGTAATCCGCGTTTCGCAGCCTTGGGTGTTGATCAGACTGCCAGCGAGCAAAGCGCAGGTGGCAATATGGAAGGCAAGGAAGTGCGCTTCGGTATTGTTAACTCAACGCTTTGGGCATCTGCCACAACGGCTGCATCTAACGGCTCGGTCAACTCGATGCATGGCTCATACACGCCGCTGGGTAGCCTCATTCCCATGCTGTTCATGAAGTTTGGTGAGGTTATCTACGGTGGTGTTGGCTCGGGCCTTTACGGCATGCTGCTTTTTGTGGTCATGACGGTGTTTATTGCTGGCCTTATGGTTGGCCGTACGCCGGAGTATCTGGGTAAGAAAATTCAGGCGTTCGAGATCAAGATGGCGGCTGTGGCCATATTAGTGCCGCCATTATGCGTGCTGCTCGGGACAGCAATTGCAGTCATGAGCGAAGCAGGTCAGGCTGGTTTGCTTAACCGCGGCGCGCAGGGCTTCTCTGAAATTCTGTATGCCTTTACCTCGGCCAGTAACAATAATGGCAGCGCGTTTGCTGGCCTTACGGCTAATTCGCCGTTCTATAATACGGCTCTTGGGCTGTGCATGCTTTTGGGCCGTTTCTTTGTGTTATTGCCGGTGCTGGCTATTGCTGGGTCATTGGCTGCCAAACAAACAGTACCGCAGTCGGTTGGTACACTGCCTACGCATACGCCGCTATTCATAGGCTTGCTGGTTGGTGTGGTAGTGCTGGTCGCAGTTCTGACTTTCGTACCCGCCCTCGCACTTGGTCCGGTCGCAGAACATACTGTCCTCATACAGGGAGTAGAATAATTATGAGCCGTCATTCGCCGGTCGCTGTAATGGGAGTTGCCGATCGTGTAGCTATCCTGCGCCAAACCTTCAGCCGTCTCGCGCCGCGCTATCAGCTGCGTAATCCGGTTATGTTCGTGGTATTTATGGGGGCTATCGTTACTTCTGTACTGGCGGCACTTAACCCGCCTCAGTCTGGCGAGCCAACTTGGTTTATTGCAGCGATTGCTCTGTGGCTTTGGTTTACCGTGCTGTTTGCCAATCTGGCCGAAGCGGTGGCCGAGGGGCGCGGTAAGGCACAGGCCGCTACTCTTAAAACTGCGCGTAAGGATACGCCAGCCAAGAAAATGGTTGAGATGCATAACCGCAAGATGTTGCAGTCTGTTTCATCTGCAACGCTGCAACCCGGTGATATCGTACTCGTTGAGGCGGGCGATTTCATCCCCAGCGATGGCGAGGTGATTGGCGGCGTTGCCTCGGTAGATGAAAGTGCAATTACCGGCGAGAGTGCGCCGGTGGTACGTGAAAGTGGCGGCGACCGCAGCGCGGTGACGGGCGGTACACGTGTCTTGTCTGACTGGCTGGAAATACGCATTACCGCCAGACAGGGCGAAACCTTCCTTGACCGCATGATTGCACTGGTTGAAGGCGCCAAACGCCAGAAAACCCCCAACGAGATTGCATTGAGCATTCTACTGGCCGCTCTTACGATCGTATTCCTGCTGGCAACTGTAACCCTGCTACCGTTCTCGATCTTTGCTGTGGGTGAGGCTGGCAAGGGCAGTGTAGTGAGCATAACCGTGCTTATTGCACTGCTGGTGTGCCTTGCCCCCACCACCATTGGCGGCCTGCTTTCAGCCATCGGCATCGCTGGTATGGACAGGCTTATCCGTGCTAATGTGATCGCCAAATCAGGCCGCGCGGTAGAAGCAGCAGGCGATGTGAATGTGTTGCTGCTTGATAAGACTGGCACTATTACCTATGGCAATCGTCAGGCAGTTGGGTTCTATCCTGTACCCGGTGTTACAATTGAAGAAATGGCACAGGCTGCGCAGCTGTCATCGCTGGCGGATGAGACGCCCGAGGGTAAAAGCATCGTTGCGTTGGCTCTGAGCAAATATAATCTAACCGAAAGCAATTTGGAGCAGCTCCAGGCCAGCTTCATTCCATTTAGTGCGGAAACACGCCTTTCGGGCATTACGTTGCCTGATCGGCAAATTCTAAAAGGCGCAGGTGATGCCATTATTTCTCATCTTGCCAAGCAGAATGCTAAACTACCGGACGTCGCGCAAGAAAAAGCCAATCAGATAGCGCGGCAGGGCGGTACCCCCCTTATTGTGGTTGAAAATGCTCGTGTGCTTGGTGTGGTGCACCTCAAGGATGTGATCAAGCATGGTATCAAGGAACGTTTGGCCGAGCTGCGCCGCATGGGTATTAAAAGCATCATGGTGACGGGTGATAATCCGTTGACTGCCGCGGCGATTGCCGCCGAAGCGGGGGTCGATGACTACCTCGCGCAGGCAACGCCACAAACCAAACTTGAAAAAATCCGCGAAATGCAGCGTGGTGGCGAGCTGGTCGCCATGGTCGGTGACGGCACCAATGATGCCCCCGCTTTGGCGCAGGCTGATGTTGCCGTGGTCATGAACACGGGCACACAAGCCGCCAAAGAAGCTGGCAATATGGTAGACCTCGACAGTAACCCCACAAAACTGATTGAAGTTGTCGAGATCGGCAAACAGCTGCTCATGACACGCGGCGCGCTGACGACCTTTAGTATCGCCAACGATCTGGCAAAATATTTTGCTATTGTACCTGCTGCGTTCGTTACCACATATCCTGCGCTTGCTGCCCTTAATGTCATGGGGCTGGCAAGCCCGCAAAGCGCCATTCTTTCTGCGGTTATTTTTAATGCTGTTATTATTGTCTTTCTTATTCCGCTGGCGCTGCGCGGCGTAAAATACCGTGCAGCAGGCGCAGCAACACTGCTGCGTGATAATGTCCTGATCTACGGTGTTGGCGGCCTTATTGCACCGTTCATCGGCATCAAGCTTATCGATATGGCTCTTACTTTCATAGGATGGGTATAATCATGGGTATGCAAATTGGCACAAGTCTACGCATGTTTCTGGCCTTTACACTTTTATGCGGTGTTTTCTACCCGTTGTTCATGACTGGTTTTGCGGAGGCTTTAATGCCCTCTCGTGCTGAGGGCAGCCTGATTAAGGACGCAGAGGGCAGGGTGTTAGGTTCGGCTTTAGTGGGGCAGAATTTTACTGCGCCCAAATACTTCTGGGGCCGCCTTTCCGCTACGGGTCCGGCACCATATAATGCTGCCGCTAGCTCGGGTAGTAATTTAGGCGCCGCCAATGCCAATCTGCGGGCCGCTGCTGAGAGCCGCTTGCAGGCGTTACGAGATGCCGACCCGCAGAATACAGCCCCAGTGCCAATTGACCTCGTTACAGCCTCGGGCAGTGGGCTTGACCCGCACATCAGCCCGGCAGCTGCCTACTATCAGCTGGCCCGTGTTGCCAAGGCCCGCGATATGGATACGGCAGAGCTGAAACGGCTTGTAGATGAAGCGGTTGAGAAGCCTCAGCTTGGTTTTTTGGGTGAGGCGCGCGTAAATGTTCTGCTGTTAAATCTCAGACTGGACGGTAAACTACTGACTAATGAGTGAAAGCCAAGATCCCCCACGGCTAAATCCCGAGAGCCTGCTCGAGCATGTTGCCGCAGAAGAGCGCCGCGCGCATCGCGGCAAGCTCAAGATTTTTTTTGGTAGCTCGGCGGGCACAGGTAAAACCTATGCCATGCTGCAGGCAGCGCAAGCCAAGCAGCGCGAGGGGATTGATATTATCGTTGGCGTTGTAGAAACGCATAACCGCCCTGAGACCAAGGCACTGGTCGAGGGTCTTTCTGTGCTGCCGCGCCGCAAAGTCGATCACCGCGGTGTAGAACTACTCGAATTCGACCTCGATGCTGCACTGGCGCGCAAGCCGGCAATTATCCTGATTGACGAGCTGGCGCATACAAATGCGCCCGGTAGCCGCCACCCTAAGCGCTGGAATGATGTGGACGAGCTGCTCAACACCGGTATCGATGTGTATAGCACCCTCAATGTACAGCATCTTGAAGCGCTCAATGATGTGGTGACCAGTATTACAGGTATTGCGGTACAGGAAACCGTACCTGATGGGTTTTTTGATGAGGCCGACGAAGTGGTGTTGGTCGATACCCCACCGGATGACCTGCTCAAGCGCCTGAGTGAGGGCAAGGTTTATATTGCCGATGGTGCCGGCGAGCGTGCTGCCGCTAATTTTTTCAAGAAAAGCAATCTTTATGCGCTGCGTGAAATGGCCCTGCGGCGTACAGCCGAGCATGTAGATAATGTAGCGGATGATTATGAGCTGAGCCAGGGACGTTCTGGCACACTTTCGGCCAGCGACAAGCTGCTTGTATGTGTTGCGTCAGATGGGGTGGCGAGCAAGCTTATTCGCTCGGCCCGTCGGCTCGCCAGTGGCATGAAGGTGCCGTGGACGGTACTCCACATCGAAAACCCCTTGTCACAAAGCTATAACATGCGTCAGCGCCGTGTGCTGCAGTCTCTCCTGCAGATTGCCGAGCGCAACGGTGCAGATGTTGTAAGCATGCAGTCTACCCGTATTGGCGATGAGATTCTCACCTATGCACGCCAGAACGGATTCGCCCGGATTATGATCGGGCAGAACTTTATCTCCAGCTGGAGACAGTTTTTCTCGACCTCGTTAATCGACTTTCTGCTGCGTAACAGCGGGCCGATTGATATCTTTATCGTTAATGGCGAAAACAAGAAGCTTGGTTTCCTGAATGGTTTGCTCAGTGGCTGGCGTAACGTGCGCCGCAGCAGCTGGCTGAGTTACTATTATGCAGTTCTGGTTGTTATCTTCCTTACCGGCTTTGGTCTGCCGCTGCGCGGTGCCCTCTCGTCGACTGATTATCTGCTGGCCTATTTCACTGCAGTATTACCTATTGCTGCCAAGCTGGGTCGTGGCCCATCATTGCTTTTCTCGCTCCTGTCCATCATCTGCCTCAATTACTTCTTCATCGAGCCTTACCATAGCTTTACCATGTATGACCGCTCGTATTGGCTTACCTTCATGGTCATGCTTATGGCCAGCCTGCTCATCTCTGATCAGGCCGAGCGGTTGAACCAGCAACTTGCTTTTGCGCGCGAGCGTGAGGCACAAACACAGCGCCTATATGCCTTTACGCGCGAGCTATCGGCCGGGCGGCAGGTTGCTGAGCTTGCTGCAGCTACCGTAATGCATCTCGATAAGTCGCTTAATCTGCAGTCTTCGCTGTGGATGCCAGAGGGCGCACAGCTTAATCTGGCAGCCGGTATAGCGGCGGGCGATTTGCTTAAAGAGCAAATGGCTGCACGCTGGGCATTTGACCATCATCAGCCTGCCGGTCACTCAACAGATACATTGCCGAGTGCGCGCGGTTATTACACTCCGATTGTTCATGACGGTTTGGCTATGGGTGTACTGGGTATTGCCATGCACCGGGAAGATGATGGCTTTTCATCAGAAATCATCAGTACGGCTGAGGCTTTTGCCTCGGTGTTCGGCACAGCATTAGCGCGTGTTTTATCTGCACAGAATGCCGAGGCCTCGCGCCTCGAAACTGAAAGCGAGCGCTTGCGCACGACATTACTTAGCTCTGTTTCGCATGATCTGCGCACACCCTTGGCGTCCATTGCGGGTTCAATCGGCACTGTAATCGAGAGCGATAATCTAACCAAGGCCGAGCGGCTTGAGCTGCTGGCGATCACACAGGGCGAGGTGCGACGTCTCTCGCGCATCGTTAATAACCTGCTGGATATCACACGGTACGAGGCTAAAGGGTTTACGGCTAATATCGAGATGAACTATTTTCAGGATGTGTTGGGGCATATTCTAAGCCGTGCAGAGCGGCTCATGCAGGGATATAATTTCAAGGTTGATATTCCAAATGACCTGCCGCTGTTGTCTATCGACGCGGTATTGGTAGACCAGCTGGTGCAGAACCTGCTCGAAAATGCGGTGCGCCATACGCCTAAGGGTAGCCGCATCAAGCTGTCTGCCAAAATTGAAGAGGGCTACTTGCATATTATCGTGAGCGATAATGGGCCAGGCTTGCCCAAGGGCACCGAGAGCCGGGTGTTTGATAAGTTTTACACCATCCATCAGGGCGAGCGGAGCAAGGGGATTGGTCTTGGTCTGGCTATCTGCCAGGCTATTGTAAAGCTGCATGGGGGCAGCATTTCTGCACAGAACCTGCCCACGGGGGGCAGCGCGTTCATAGCCAAACTCCCTTTGGTACAGCCGGAGCCAAAGCATGCCTAAGGTCACCGTGTTGATTGTGGAAGACGAAATTCCGATCCAGAAATTCCTTTCCGCCCTACTCCATGAGAATGGCTACAAGGCCGAAATTGCCCCAAGTCTGGCCGAAGCCGAGAAGATCACCCGCCTGCATCCGCCAGATGCGCTACTGCTCGACCTTGGCCTGCCAGATGGTGACGGAAAGCAGCTGATTGCCAGTATCCGAAGCTGGAGCCAGCTTCCCATTATCATCCTCTCAGCCAGAGGGCAGGAAGAGGAGAAAGTGGCCGCGCTCGAGGCCGGAGCGGATGATTATCTCACCAAGCCGGTTGGTAATGCCGAGCTGATTGTGCGCCTGCGTGTAGCCTTGCGACATACCCAGCGCGCCAGCCGTATTACGGGCAAACCTTTGGTGTTTGGCGACCTGCAGGTTGACCTTGAGCGCCGCAAGGTAACTCTTAAGAGTGAAGAGCTGCACCTTACACCTGTTGAGTATAAACTACTCACAGCCCTTGTGATGGATGCTGGCCGCGTTGTCTTGCAGGGTAAGCTCATGCAGGATGTATGGGGCGAGCGCAATAAGGATAACACGCATTACCTGCGCATCTATGTGAAGAACCTGCGTGAGAAGCTGGGCGATGACCCGCTGCATCCGCGCTACATCATGACTGAACCCGGCATCGGCTACCGGTTTGCTGAGGAGTAATGTGGTTACCGCAAAGAAGGGCATATGCCGCACCTTGTCAGTGGAAACCGGATTGTAATTTAGTGATTTAAGAGATTGGCGTCCCCTACCGGAGGGGATACCAAGTTTGTTGAAGGCACATAAAATCGACACTTCACACGCCGCAACCATCGCGCCGCAGTAAGATTATGTACCAGATTTCTGTACCAGTTCAATCTGAAAGACTGGAGGGGTACTCTAATTTAAGGCAAGGCAATAATGGCTTTTAAGCCGCCAGCCAGAGCTTCCGCATCCAAATCTGAGCGAAATACCTGCATGAACTGCCCGTCGGGCCCCATGAGGTATAAGAAGCTTGAATGGTCCATGGCATACGCGCCGGATTGATGGTCGGCAGGAACATCCTTAGCCTCCACTCGACCGTAATAAACCTTATAGGCCTTGGCCATGGCCGCAATCTGTTCGTCCGTACCCGTCAGGCCAGTGATGCGGTCGCTAAAGCGCTTGGTGTAATTGCTCATTACTTCGGGAGTGTCGCGCTCTGGGTCAACTGTAACCAGCACAGGCGAGATGTTAGCTCCGGCGGCCCCCAGAATATCAAGCGCATTGGCAATATTCTGCATTTCAGTAGGGCAGACATCCGGGCAAGATGTAAAGCCAAAGAACAGCAGCATATATTTGCCAAGGAAGTTTTTGTCAGTAACGGTCTGGTTATTGTCATCCGTCATTGTAAACGGGCCGCCAATCGTAACAGCGGAGTTAGGGTCAACCATGCTTTGGCCGTCACGCGAGGTAGCTACTGCTCCGTTATGGGCTTGCGCAGGCGTTGAGAGCAGCGAGAGCAACAAAAGGGCAATAGTGAAAAGTATACGCATATCGATTTCCTGTTGTTAGGCAGTGCAATCGCATATGGCATAGGATTTTGTTTTAGACCAGATATTCTAGGCGCGACGTTTTTAACCCGCACGGGCGCGATGCAGCCACCAACTGTTTTCATTAATTGAATAGATTGGCTTGTAATGACGAATGCTGTTGGCCTTCACAATACCGTCTACCTGATTGTCGCCAATATATATGCCTTCATCGGTATAGGCAGCCAGAATGGCGTGATTAAGGTTCAATTTGGTGTCTCTTAGAATAACAATCCGCATACTATCCGCACTCCAGCCCAGCTTGCGCAAGGTGACGTATTTGGAGACAGCATAATCTTCACAATCGCCATTCCGGTCGAGGAACTCAAATACAGTGGCCCAGTAGTCATTGGTCCCCCAGTTTACCGGGTCAACGATGTAGCGCTTGCTGTTCATCCGGTCGTTGACCAGCCTTAGCTGCTCAATATGTGAAAGCGGGCGTGCATCGGCGATAATTTTCTCCCAGTCGTCGAGGCGACAAGATTTGTCGTTGGCTGTAGCAGCACAGCGGGTTGCGTCGATGCGCTGGGCATCGGCAAAACGTCGCAGCACGCCAGACCAGTTTGTAAAGCTCGCAAGGTTTGGGGAGCTGATTTCGGTGCTATTAAAAAGAACGGAAGTGGTTGGTTGTACCCGTGTTTCTTGAGCCTGCCCACTGGCGGGCAACAACATGGCGATAGTCGCAAGGGCGAGAAACCTGAGCATGGTCTTAGCCTCGCAAAATATACTTAAATTATGGTAAGCGAGAGATTAACGGATTGTTTCTGCCTGAGCGCTGTTCTAGATTTTGGCCATGCAAACCACAATAATGCATCGCTGTAACAGACTGCTGGCCATATTACTGGTGGCGACCATTCTTGTTTTCTCGCTCCCTCAGGCGGGTTTTGCGTCTGCAGCCATGCCTTGCGAAGGTTCTGCTACAGAGCATACCCTGATGCTGATGGATGATTGTGACAGGGGCAGCACCGGGAATGATGAAGATAAAAACTGCATTTGCTGTGCCACACATTGTATTGACCATAGGCTAGCTGGTGTTTTCCTTGGTTCACCTGACATGCCGTTATCTACGCCTTTGCTTCTCGGATTTTATGCCGTCGGTGTAAAGTCTGACGCATCCTACGCCATATTCGAGCCGCCGCGTTTAGCTGCCTGATATAGGCTTGGCACACCCGTGCCACCCTCCTAGCCAGTTAATTCCTAATCTTTCATCTGAAATGAGGAAATCATGCGCACGCTTAAAATCTTATCTATAGTCCTGCTTACTTTATCCCTCGCTGCTTGCACTACGACCGGCGCGAAGGTGACCGGCAGTAATACGGCCAAAACCGAAATGCCAATGATGACCCATACGGACCGTAAAGTGGGTGGTTGCTCTGGTAACATGGCTGCAGATAACGGCCACCACAATATGGGCACGCCAACTACCCTTGTTGCGCCAAGTGTTTATGCTGAAGTCATGACTAAAATGCACTCTGCTATGCAGGTAGAAACGAGTGGCAACGTGGATGTGGATTTCATGCGTGGCATGCTTCCCCATCATCAGGGAGCTATCGATATGGCTAACATAGCCCTTGAGAAAAGCACCGACCCCGTTGTTCGTAAGCTGGCAACCGACATAATCGCTGCTCAAAAAGCGGAGATGGAGATTATGCAACGCTGGCTTGCTGAGCAGTGAGGAAGCCCATGGAAGATAAAACTGAAACATTCACAAAAGGCTGGCTGCCGCTTTGCGCGGCATGGCTGGCTGCGCTTGTCTCAACCTTAAGCGCGCTGTTCATCGGCGAAGTCATGGGGCAAACGCCCTGTGTGCTTTGCTGGTTTCAGCGCATCTTCATGTTCCCGCTTGTCCTCATATTAGGGCTGGCAGCATGGCGGGGTGATACGAGCATCTGGAAATACGGCTTACTGCTGGCAGCAATAGGCTGGCTAATCGCTGCTTTCCATACGCTGCTGTATTTCGGGGTTATACCAGAGCCTATTAAGCCCTGCACAGCTACTGGGCCTTCCTGCTCAGGAGACGAGATGATGATTTTTGGCTTTATGCCCATCCCGTTGCTGGCGCTGGTTTCATTCACACTTATCTGTGCCCTGTTATGGGCTTCACGCGAAAGGACTAAATCATGAGTAAGAAATCTGTTGTTGTGCTGGTATCGCTTCTGTCGGTTGCCGCATTTACCTATGGCAGTTATCTCTATCGTTCGTTCAGCCCTAGCGTGCCACAAGCCGGTGCTGCTGTGTCTGCTGAAGAGGGTAACAGTCTTGTGCGTTCATACTCCCCCATTATTGGTTCGGAGCGTGCGCCTGTTACATTGGTAGAGTTTTTTGACCCCGCCTGTGAAGCTTGCCGCGCGTATGCGCCTTATGTGAAGGGTATGGTTGACCGTAACTTTGGCCAAGTGCGTGTAGTACTGCGCTATGTAACCTTCCATGCTGGTTCGGAAGATGCAGCGCGTATTCTGGAGGCAGCAAGGGTACAGAACCTGTTTAAGCCAGTGCTTGAAGCTTTGTTCGAGCGGCAGCCAGACTGGGCGTCACACGGCTCATCCAGCGTTGAGAAAATTCTGCAAGTTGCGGGCTCGGCTGGGCTTAATATCGAGCAAGCCAGAAGCTATATGACAAGGCCCGAGGTTGACCGGGTGATTGTGCAAGATAAGGCAGATATGACCACGCTTGGTATACGCCAGACGCCTAGCTTTTACTTGAATGGCAAAATGCTGACCTTTGGCAATCCGCAAGAGTTGAACGCGCTCGTGACTAAAGAAGTTGAAGCGGTACGTGCGGCGGCATCTACGCGGTAAGTATTTGTATCAAGTTAACAAGTTGGTCTGCAGTTTACGCAGGCCACCTTGGCTGGTTTTACACTGTCTTGGTATGAGAATGGGAGCAGCAAAGCGCATGGTCAGCCAGCACATTGATGACTTTGCAGTCGGCCACTTTGCCATGGCTGCAACTGGTTACCATGCGCTCCAGCTCTTTCTTAAGCGCCTTCAGGCTGCTAATCCGCTGCTCGACTTGCTCAAGCTGCAGACGCGCCAGTTTATCAGCCTGCTCACAGGACTGGTCTGGTTCGTCTTGCAGGGTGAGGAAGGTGCGGATGGAAGGGATTTCAAAGCCCAACTCCCGAGCATGCCGAATGAACATTAGGCGGTGCAGGTATGAGATGTCGTAGGTGCGGCGGTTGCCCTCACTGCGGGGCGGCGGGGGTAAAAGACCGATTTCCTCATAATACCTTACAGTTGGTATCTTTACGCTGCTTTGGCGGGACAGCTCCCCAATGGTCAGCGCGGCGCTCATAATAGGCTTGCTCCTCTAGTCACTAGAGGAACTAGCATGGCTCTCAAACTAAACAAGAGGCACAACATGACTATTTCACCTACCCAGCTTCGTTACCGCGTTTCCGGCATGGATTGCGGCTCGTGTGCCAGCAAGATTGAGACTGCAGTGAAGCGCGTTGAAGGTGTGAGCCACGTAAGCGTTTCGGTCACCGCAGGTACAATGGCAGTACAGCTGGTTGATGATGCAACGCCTGCCAACACGATTGAGCAGAAAGTTAATGCATTGGGCTATAAGCTCACGCCACTGGCTGTAGAGGGTAAAGCTGAGCCTGAGCCAGTCACAGCAGGACACAGCCATGACGATGGCCATAGCCACAAACATGAGGATTTACCGGATGACCAGAAATGGTGGCAGAGCGGTAAGGCAAAGCTGATTTTTGTCTATGGCGCGGCTTTAGCCACTGCTTTTGTAGTAAGCCATATAGTGCCTAGTCTCTCAAATTGGTTCTATGGCGTAGCCCTATTGTTCGGTCTTCTTCCAATTGCCCGCCGGGCATGGGTGGCAGCTACATCTGGTACACCATTCTCTATCGAAATGCTGATGAGCATCGCTGCTGTAGGGGCGCTGGCGATTGGCGCAACACAGGAAGCGGCTGTGGTTGTCTTGCTCTTTCTGGTGGGCGAATTGCTTGAAGGCGTAGCCGCCAGCCGCTCCCGTGCCAGCATTAAGGCGCTAACAGCGCTTATGCCTAAGACCGCTTTTATGGAGCAGGATGGCGAGATTAAAGAGGTTCCGGCAGATAGCCTTGCGCCCGAGATGGTTATTGTCATCCGTCCCGGTGACCGTGTGCCAGCCGACGGCCTTATCTTGTCAGGCGAAAGTGCGATTGATGAAGCGCCTATTAGTGGTGAGAGCGTACCCAAGAGTAAGAAGCCCGGTGAGAACGTATTTGCTGGCACAGTGAACCTCAGCAGCGCCTTGCGCGTGAAGATTACCGCTGCTGCTTCGGATAATACCATCGCCCGCATTATCAGGCTGGTTGAGGAGGCGCAGGAAAGCAAAGCCCCCACCGAGCGCTTTATCGACCAGTTCTCAAGTTACTACACCCCGGCCATTGTTGTTGTTGCAGCGCTGGTAGCTACTGTGCCGCCATTGGCATTCGGTGCTGAATGGGGCGTCTGGGTTTATAAGGCGCTCGCCCTTTTGCTTATTGGTTGCCCTTGTGCGTTGGTTATTTCTACCCCAGCGGCTATCGCGGCCGGATTAGCAGCGGGTGCGCGACAGGGGCTCCTCATTAAAGGGGGGAGTGTTCTTGAGCGCCTTGGCGGCATCACTCATGTAGCGTTTGATAAAACAGGTACGCTTACTGAAGGCCGCCCGCAGGTAACTGACATCGTGGCATTTAATGGCACCGAGGCTGATGTTGTGCGTTTGGCCGCATCGCTGGAGGCTGGCTCCAGTCACCCGCTGGCCAAAGCCATTCTGGCCCGAGCTGAGCAGGATGGCATCAAGCCTGCTGCTGCCAGCGGTATTGCAGCTGTCTCCGGCAAAGGCATGACGGGCCAGCTTGATGGGGTAGAGTTGTTCCTTGGCTCGGTAAACGCTGCAGGTGAGCATTCAAAGCTTGCAGCTGAGCAACTAGCGCACACAGAGAAGCTGTTTGATGAGGGTAAAACGGTCTCGGTGCTGGTAGCAGGCAATATCGTACAGGGGCTAATTGCCATGCGTGACGAGCCAAGAGCTGATGCCAAGGCTGGTATCACCCGGCTTGATAAGTTGGGCATTAAGACAATCATGCTTACGGGCGATAATCAGCGCACTGGCAGCGCTATTGGCAAGCTGCTGGGTATGGAAGTGCGCGGCGGGCTACTACCTGCTGACAAGCTTGATTACATTCAGGCTGCCCGTAAGTCCGGCCAACGTATTGCCAAGGTGGGCGATGGTATTAACGATGCGCCTGCACTGGCTGCTGCCGAAGTTGGCATTGCCATGGGCGGCGGTACCGATGTTGCGCTTGAAACAGCCGAGGCTGCGCTCATGTATGGCAAGGTTGGTGATGTGGCAGCCATGGTCGAGCTTTCCCGCAGAACCATGCGCAACATTCATCAGAATGTCTTTATTGCTCTAGGTCTGAAGGGCGTGTTCTTGGTGACCACTCTTGTGGGTATTACTGGCTTATGGCCCGCGATTTTGGCAGATACTGGCGCAACCGTGCTGGTAACACTTAATGCACTGCGTCTGCTCAGGCTTTCTGAAAAGAAAACAATAGTAGAATGAAGCCAGTGAGCACAGCTATTAAGGTATGAGCTAAAGAGCATACCTTCAAATAGGCCGATTTATCATGGAGCTTCATACCGGAGGGGATACCGAATTTTCAGAAGGTTTAATTCCTTGGCTTTTTGCCCATGGTACCAACCAACTATGGCTCATTCTGTACCAGATTTCTGTACCAGTTCAAGCGTAAAGACCATCAGCGAGAATGTCGTCCTGATAGGGCTTTATGGCTTAATGGCTTCTCCGGCCAATGCTTCAACTAACCGCAGGGCCGACTGCAGGCGTATCTGCTTTTCGGCCGTCTGGGGTGCATCGTTCTTATCGGCAGACTGATGCAACTCGTCAGTAGTTCTAATGGCTTGAGAAATAGCCCCATGCAGGCGGATACGGCGCTGCTCGGGCATTTCTGCTGTAGCCGCCTTAAGTTGCTGCAGCGAAGCCGCCAGCTTCTCGGTCAGGCCATG
>JBEIQE010000082.1:0-1088 GCA_040376705.1 Micavibrio sp. | reverse complement strand
GGTTGAGTTTTTGCTCGAGGATGGCAAGAACCCCTACTTCATGGAGATGAACACCCGCCTGCAGGTGGAGCATCCGGTAACCGAGAGCATTACCGGCTACGATCTGGTTGAGTGGCAGCTGCGCGTAGCCATGGGCGAAAAACTGCCAGCACAGCAGAGCGATATCAAAGCCACCGGCCATGCAGTTGAAGCCCGCCTGTATGCCGAGGATGCTGCTGCTGGCTTCCTGCCCCAAACCGGCACCATAGAGCATCTCAGCTTCCCTACCACTGCGCGCATTGATAGCGGCGTAGTGGCGGGCGATGCCATTACCATTCATTACGACCCGATGATTGCCAAGGTGATTGCTAAAGGGCCTGATCGTACAACTGCCCTCGCGAATCTGGCCAAAGCGCTGGATGAAACCGAGGTAATAGGCCTGACAACCAACCGCAATATTTTGCGTAGTCTTGCGCGCAACACTGTGTTCACCAAATCACCGCCGGACATCAACTGGCTCGACCGCGAGGTTGAAAGCATAGTGGCACAGGCCAAACCCGTGCAGCCCGGTGCATTAGAGGCGGCAGCCACTTTAAGCCTGAGTAGCACTATCGGTACCGACCCCTGGACGCACAGCAGCGGCTGGAAGCTCAACCTGCCCGCCAGCCAAACAGTTTGGCTGCGCGATGAAGCTGGCATCACCCATCAACTCAGCATCAAGGCTGGCGCTACAACCGCTGTGCATGGTGTACGCACTAGCGATGCCGTCACGCTGTTTATAAATGGTGATGATTATCGTTATGAAATTATCGACCCGTTGGCGAATGCTGGTATTGCGCAAGATGGCGAGCATCACATTCGTGCCCCCATGCCCGGCCGCGTGATTGCTGTGCACGTGAAGGATGGCCAGAAGGTAGAGCGCGGCAGCGCAATTATTGTGCTCGAAGCGATGAAGATGGAACACACCCTGCGCGCTCCGGCTGATGGCGTGGTCAGGATGGTGCGCTTTGCGGTTGGCGATCAGGTAACTGAAGGCACTGACCTTATAGAATGGGAACCCGCAGCATGAGCAACAACGTTACCATAGTTGAAGTCGGCCCGCGCGATGG
>JBEIQE010000009.1:0-114884 GCA_040376705.1 Micavibrio sp. | reverse complement strand
GGATGCGGGAAAGGATTGACAGAGCCACGCAAGAAGCCTTACAACACGCCCCATTACCTATCTGGGGCAGCGTAGCTCAGTGGTAGAGCAGGGGAATCATAATCCCTTGGTCGGGGGTTCAAATCCCTCCGCTGCTACCAACTTCTTTTCCCATATTGTTCCATAACGTTTCAGAAAGTCCGGTGTTTCCGGGCTTATCTGGCGTTTTCTCGTCTCACAGATTCCCTGTTTGTCCCTCGACAGCGCAAACGAATGGGGGCATTTTTGGGGGCATAGTTTAGTGCCACCCATGGAGATGCCCCCAAATGTCTCTTACCGATGCCAAGTGCAAAAACGCAAAACCCACTGCCAAGCCCTACAAACTGAGCGATAGCAGTGGCCTTTATCTCGAGGTTGCGCGGACTGGCGGCAAATACTGGCGGCTGAAGTATCGCTATAACGGTAAAGAAAAGCGGCTGTCATTGGGAAGTTACCCACAAACCAGCCTCGCAGATGCCCGTGAGGCCAGCCTGCAGGCCAAGAAGCTGCTGGCTGCCGGGCAAGACCCCGGCCATGTTCGTAAGCTCACCAAGCAGCTGATCCGTCACAATGCCGACAACACTTTTGAGATCGTCGCTACCGAATGGCATGAGCATTACAAAACGGGGTGGGCCCAACGCCATGCCGATAACATTCTGGCCCGGCTTAAAAAGGATGCCTTCCCCGAAATTGGTAACTTACCGATTGCCAGCATTACCGCGCAGAATGTCTTGGCACTCATTCGGCAAATCGAGGGCCGTGGGGCTTATGACATTGCCCGCCGTACCCTGCAGATGATCGGGCAGGTCTTCACCTATGCTTTGGGATTGGGTCTAGTTCAGCAAAACCCTGTTTTTGGCCTGAGCAAACTGTTGAAGCCATACCAGAAAGGCCACTTTGCCTCGCTGGATGTCAAAGAGCTGCCCGAGTTCCTCGCTGCCCTTAACTGTAATGAGGCACGGCTGCATCTGCAGACCGTACTGGCCACCCGCCTGCTCATGCTCACCCTTGTCCGCACCAGTGAGCTGATCGGGGCGCGGTGGGAGGAAATCGATCTGGATGAGCGGGAGTGGAACATTCCGGCTGAGCGCATGAAAATGCGCCGCCCGCACAAGGTGCCACTCTCCCGGCAGGCTTGCGAGTATCTTAGCCGTCAGCGTGAGCTGGCCGGGCGCTCAGCCCTCGTTTTTCCGAGCATCAGCAAGCCGGGCAAGACGATGAGCGAGGCTACCATACTCGGTGCAATCAAGCGTCTTGGCTATTCAGGAAAAATGACTGGCCACGGCTTCCGCTCGCTCGGCATGACGACCATCAAGGAAAAGCTCGGCTACCCTCATGAGGTGGTAGATCGCCAGCTTGCCCATGCTAAAGGCAAGATTGCCGCCGCATATGATCGCAGTGAGTTTTTTGACCAGCGCAAGCTGATGCTGCAGGACTGGGCTGATTATGTCGACCAGCTCATGAGCAACGGTAAGGTTGTGCCGTTCATTAAAAGAAAGGCGGCATAGGTAGTAGAAATGGCAAAAGCTCGTGCCGATGTATACGCAAATATCAGAGATAACGCTTATTTTCACATTGAGCGTGAAATAGCTCAAGGCAAGCTGCCACCTTTTAATCGACTATGTGCGGCTCTCCGCAGTAATGCAGTTGTCCCTATGGGGGTTAAGAGTTGGCTAGCTGACTTTGTAGAAGGAAAAATTGTCCGCCCTCAGGGTAGGCCACCAGATGAAATTGATACTGACAGTAAAATGTATCTACTCAACCTTTTTGCGCCCTCAGCTGTTCGCGCGCTGTCAGAGGAGAATAAAATATCAAAAACTAAAGCGCGTGTATTGATCTCTCGTGCTTGGGGGATGAGCGTTGATAAAATCAGAGGTTTAGAAAAAGCCGAAAGAGAAAAAAGGCTGGTAGATCATAGTAATAAAAACTGGGTGGAATAATCGGATTTATCCACCCAACAATATTTCCTCATATGCCTCATAACTTCTCTTGCTGGCCCAAAACGGGCGCAACGGAGAGGTACATGAGACAGGTGCAATCAATCGATAGGTTCTTGAGGTTGCGAGAGGTTTTGCTGGTTACTGGGTTAACTCGCTCCTCTGTATACCGCATGATCGCTACGAACGACTTCCCTAGGCCGGTTCACCTCGCTGCTCGCGCTGTTGCGTGGCCAGAAAGCGAAATAGTCATATGGCAAAACCAGCGTATGCAAATGCGCGTGGGGGAGGTTTCTGCAGCTAAATAGGTCTGTGCCTCTCCTCAAAGGCGCACCTGTGCTTGTGGTCGGTGTAAAACGGCAGCGCAAGCCTTGTACCGATGTACTGTGGGATGCTTGGATAAGTCGGAAGGGCGCCGCGTAAGTCAGATGCCCATGCCAAGCCGGTGGAAGACGTGCGAGAGCGCCATCGTAAAGAAGCTGACAAGTTCACGGCTACGTCATGTACGTGAACGCACCTATACGAGGGCTGGCTCCGGATGAGCTGATCTTACGTTCAAGTGCTGTGGGACTATCATAGGATAGTCCCGCTAAGACCTAAGGCAAGGGCTTCACCAGATAAGCTGTAGTTTAACACATATAGTTATTAGTTATAGATAACTGCTGATGCCAAATGATTTTGGTGGGGGGCAAAATGGCGCGAAAGAAAACCGGCTACAGCAAATCCAAGTTTAACGCGGTCAGGCATGGCCTGCTCGCCCGCAAAACAGTTTTGCCGTGGGAGAATGAAAAAGACTATCAGGCTATTTTAATGGGTGTCTGCAAAGAGTTTTGCCCTATTGGCGCCCTCGAGGAAAACTTTGTGGCCAGCATTGCATCAATCATTTGGCGGCAGACCCGCCTGCAGGAGGCTGAGGGGGCGCTTTATCGCTCAAAACTGATCGCAGAGAGCGATCCTGTTGTAGAGCAGCATAGTTTTCAGTCGACAGTCTGTGCGGCTGTTATTGGCCAAAACCTGCCCATCAGCCCTCATGCACTTCAGTTGGGCGATTTTGAGCTTCAGTCCGATCCTGCCACCTACACGGCCCTGAAAGCTGAGCTGGCGGTGCTGCACAGGGCCCAAACTAAGTTCGAGGCGGATGGCATGGCAGCAACCATTCCCACCCTTACTCAACCCTTCATTGATGACTGGCAGGTCTGCCGGGATGAGCAGGACGAAGTCGATGCGTATGAGGACAGCGAAGACGACGTATTCGCCGGTTGGCTGGATAGCCAAATACGCTCATGCCAAGCTCGCATAGCGCGGCATGAGCACGCCCCCGCTATCCGCGCCCAGCGCCTTGGCCAAGCCTATCTGGCACCCGCCCTTGATAATCTGGCGCGTTATGAGGCTCATCTTGATCGGCGGCTAGAAAAGGCAGTGGCAGGGTTCTACCGCCTCAAGCAGATGAAAATAGCTTTTCCTGCACGAGATTAGGGTGCTACGAATGCAACACTTTTTGTAGGTGGTAAAATGGCTGAGCCGTACACAATTCAGATTTTCGTTCCGGACGGTGATCCCGAGGGTGTGAAAATTATCGAGCGCCGGAATTGGACAGGCAAGGGCATTGTGTTCCCGCGTGACAAGTGGACTGAGACACGCTCACGGCCGGAATTAGCGTCGCCGGGTGTTTATATCCTCAGAGGTTACGAAAGTGGTGAGGAAGACCTGCCAACCCTCTACATCGGTGAGGGTGACGGTATCAGCAGCCGGATCGAAAGCCATACCAAAACCAAAGATTTTTGGGACTGGGGCATCTGTTTCGTGTCGAATGGCAGCCTGAATAAGGCGCATGTGCAGTGGCTGGAATATGCTTTGGTGCAGCAGGCCAAGGCGGCAGGCCGTTGCCGCTTAGAGAATGGTAATGCTCCGCAAGAGCCAGCCTTGAGCGAAAGCGATAAGGCGGACATGAAAGCCTTCCTCAAGCAGGTTTTGCAGATTTTACCACTGGCGGGCCTGCAGGCATTTGAAAGGCCCAAGGCGGTAGTCCCCGGTACGGCCGAAAGGCTGATGGTAGCGCCACTACAGGTCAGTGAGCTGGATACCGTAATTGTGCCCGCCCGAGGCGAAGGTTTCGATAGCGTCTTCTTGGGTGAGCACTGCTGGTATGCAATCCGCATTTCCGGCGGCATGTTGGACAAGATCAAGTGGATCGCCGCCTATCAATCTGCCCCCGTATCGGCCATAACGCATGTCGCGCCGGTGGCAAGAATTGAGCCCTACGGCGAAGATGGCAAATACAAAGTCATTTTTGCTCAGCCTGCCAGCCCTGTTGGGCCTATTGCTTTTGGAGATGCCCCATCAGGTGCCATGCAGGGGCCGCGCTACACGAGCTACAGCCAGCTTGCCAAAGCCAAAACAGTTAGTGAATTGACCCGTAAGACGGCCTGAGCCACCTCTGCCGTCCTTGGCAGTGGCATACTGTGGCATTATTATAGTCTTCTCTATGCGATCTTATTGCCCAAACCCAATCTGCAACTGGACTAATTGGGCGTTCCATAGATGCCCTGAGACTGCTAAACATAAATCTGTTTCGCAAATTGGCCATTTTGGCCGCGATTGAGCTGGGTATGGCATGGCGGATTTATTGCACGGGTCACGGCAAGCATGGCAATCCGGCAGGCTTTTCGGCTCGCCATGCGAAATTGGCAGTGGGTGCCGCTTCGACGTTAGCCACCTTTCTGTTTGATACACATAAGGAGACCGCTCAATGACCACAAGTTCTTTAACTAAATTAACGTCATTAGAGGAGATGTGCCGCAAATATTCTTCGCCCGTAGGGATGACGGAGCAGGAGTATTGTGAGCGTGCTGAGAGGATGATTAAGTCTGCAATTGAGGCAGGCTCATTTCCTTCCGAAATCAAAAATAATATTAAGGTTTTTGCTCAGGGGTCATATAGAAACGGTACTAATATACCAGTGCAAAGTGATGTGGATGTTTCGGTGTGCCTTACTGAGCCTTTTTTTGCTGACTACTCTCTGGCTGACGGTTTGGCCGCTAGTCACTTTGGCAACATCGATCATGCTTATAGCTTTGATCGCTTTCGTAATGACGTTGCCAGTGCCATAATTCAGAAATTCGGTATTTCCGATGTATCCATCGGTAATAAATCGATCAAGATCAAGGGGAATTCGGGCCGTGTTGGCGCTGATGCTGTTCCTAGCTTTGAGTATCGAAAGTATTTTCGAGATGGAGCGCCACTTATTGGTACAAAACTTATCTCCCGAGATGCAAGGGCGGTGATCAATTGGCCCGCATGGCATTATGATAATGGGGTCGAAAAAAATAAGCTTACAGGAATGCGGTTCAAAAAAGTTGTGCGTGTTCTGAAATCACTGCGACTACATATGTCCGGTGATTTGCAGAAAACGCCCTCATTTTTAATTGAAAGTCTTGTATGGAATGTTCCGAACAATCAATTCGGCACTGACTTACTTGTGATCGATTGTCTGCAGTGCCTAAGTTGGCTGTTGTCTGTCCTCATGAATACCCAGACAGCAGTAGGGGCTATGTGGGAAGTCAACTCCCTTAAGATGCTATTTTCGCCCGAACAGGCTTGGACAATCCAAACTGCTACTGCATTTATCGCGGCTGCAATTCGGGAGCTCGAAACGTGATTATCCCAATATCAAAAAACAAGCTGTATTGGATTGCTTTATCATCGGCGATTGTCGCGCTTGGGCTATGGGTGGTACGCGGTCAACAGCAGTCACCGGATGAAGTTTGGCGGGCTGTCAGTGGTGGCATAACTTTGACTGCCTTTATATCCCTCATGTTTGAACAGTGGCTCTGGAAGTACTTTCCCGAGTACATTACCGGTACCCCGCATTTATGTGGGACATGGCGGGGTGCTGCTGAATATACGTGGAACGAAATTGATGGGGCGGTCAGCCACGGCAGTATTGCTCCTTTCTATATCTCTCTTCATCAAACATTTTCCACGACTACTGTTACAGTGCATACTGATCAGTCATCATCTACATCAGCATCATGCACCTTCTATAAGGACGCGGGTGGCGCTTGGACGTGCCTATATGCCTACGAAAATAAGCCGATGACCCGACTTCTTGATGAAAGCCGTCCACATCGAGGTGCAGGGCAGCTTACTGCAACACTGGTTGGCAGTAACTATCAGCTAGAGCTAGAATACTGGACTGATCGATGGACGAGAGGGCAAGCTCGCTTCGATAAGAGCTTGCCAAAGGCTGTTTCCAGTTTTGCTGCGGCTCAACATCTGTTTGGAGCGACAACATGAAGAGGTCTGGTGGGCTATATGTTTGATCAATACATCAAAGAAGTGTCGCTTAAGTTCGCATCAGGGCAGGCTACCGAGCATAGCTATCGGCCCGCATTGCAGACACTGCTTACCAGCCTGTTTAAGGATGTGCAGGTCACGAACGAGCCCAAACGGCAGGCTTGTGGCGCGCCGGATTACATTTTGGCCCGCAAAAATATTCCTTTTGGCTATATCGAGGCAAAAGACATTGGCGTTGATCTGAATAAGGTTGAGCGTGGTGGTAAAGATGATACGCAGTGGCAGCGATATAGCCAGTCGCTCGATAATCTCATTCTGACCGATTACCTCGAGTTCCGTTTTTTCCTGAACAGTGAAAAGGTCGAGACGGTGGCCATCGCAGAGCGTAGCGGCAACACCATACGCCCATTGCCAGAAAATTACGCCAAGTTCGCCACACTGCTCAAGGACTTTGGCCTGTTCCAAGGTCAGACTATCAAATCAGCCCGTAAGTTAGCTGAAATGATGGCGCACAAAGCAGCACTGATGCGGGATGTGTTCTACAAGGCTGTGCAGGCCGATGGCGATAGCACCCTCAAGCAGCAACTCGCGGCGTTCAAGGAAGTGCTGATGCACGATATGGATGAGGCGCAGTTTGCTGATGTCTATGCCCAGACAATCGCTTATGGGCTTTTTACTGCGCGTCTGCACGATCAAACACCGGAAGATTTTAGTCGTACTGAAGCATTAACGCTAATCCCGAAATCAAATCCTTTTCTTCGACAGCTTTTTCATTATGTAGCAGGTCCAGATTTAGATGAACGTGTCGTGTGGATCATTGACGCCCTTTGCGAGGTTTATCGAGCCACAAATCTGAGGGAAATCCTCAAAGACTTCGGCAATACTACCGGACGAAATGACCCGATAATTCATTTCTATGAAACTTTCCTTGCCGAATATGATCCTACTTTAAGAAAGGCTAAGGGTGTCTGGTATACCCCCGAACCAGTTGTAAACTTTATAGTTCGTGCCACGGACGATGTCTTGAAGGATCACTTTCAACTTAATGATGGGCTTGCCAGCACAGCAAAGGTAGAAGTTCAAATTGAGGCAGGGTTAGATAGAAAAGGTAAGAAAACCTTTGTTAAAAAGAAAGTACATAAAGTTCAGCTGCTTGATGTTGCAACAGGCACGGGCACATTTTTAGCTGAAATCATTCGTCAAATTCATGTCCGTTTTAAAGGGCAAGAAGGGCTGTGGGGCAGTTACGTTGATAATGATTTACTGCCACGCCTTCATGGTTTTGAGTTGTTGATGGCAAGTTATGCCATGTGTCACATGAAAATTGATCTATTACTTCAGCAGACTGGATATAAGCCAACTAAAGATCAAAAGCGTCTGGGAGTGTACCTTACAAACAGCCTCGAAGAGCACCATCCTGATACAAACACTTTATTTGCCCAATGGCTCTCAAGGGAGGCAAATGAGGCAAGCCACATTAAGCGCGATATGCCAATTATGGTGGCTCTTGGCAATCCACCATACAATAACAGCAGTTCAAATAAAGGCGAATGGATCACACGCCTTATGGAGCCATACAAAAAAGGGTTATCAGAGAGAAAATCCAATAATAACGAGGATTACATTAAATTTATTAGAATGGCTGAGCATTATATCGAAAAGAATGAGTCCGGTATCATCGCCATGATTACCAATAACTCTTATCTCGACGCTATTACCCGTAGGATTATGCGCTCTCATCTCCTGCAAACATTTGATCACATTTATTTGCTTGATTTGGGTGGCGATGTCAGAAGCGCAGAAGTCTTAGACGTTCGCGACGAGAACGTATTTGACATCATGCAAGGGGTTTGCATCGCTCTATTCGTTAAGGCAGAAGCAAAAAAGAGCCTGCCATGCAAAGTTTTCTACAGTAAAATAGTTGGGACGAGGCAGGAGAAATATGAACTATTGGCCGATAAGAAACTGGTCGATATACCGTTTGCCGAAATTTTTCCGACTAACCCAAATTATTTCTTTTTTCCTCAAACAAGTGAAAAGAAAAATTCATATAATGAGTTCTTCGCCCTTAATGAGGCGTTTAAAATATATAGTAGTGGGGTGCAAACCAAAAAAGATGAAGTGGCGATCCAATTCACTCAATCCGATATAGAAACGGTAGTAGCAGACTTTACTGCCATGGACTTAAATGAACTAGGTCAAAAATATAAGGTCAATGATAAGGGGGCTTGGAAGTTAAGTAAGGCTAAGGCCAGTTTGCTTAGTGCTGACTTTTCAGTCACCCCCATTTTGTACCGCGTATTTGACTATCGCTACACTGCTTTAACAAAGAAATCTGGAGGCTTTTTGGGCAGGCCACGTTATGAAGTAATGCAGCATATAGTTGACCATGACAATGTCGGTTTAATAATTAATCGCCAGCATGTTGGTGATACTTTCTCTTTTGTTTTTGCAACAAAGTATCCATGTAATCATGGCACATTTTATCTTGGCAATAGAGGACAAGACTATTTGTTGCCTCTATATCGCTATGATTCTGTAATGGGCGCGGCGGAAGACCGGCAGCCAAATCTTAACCCGAAAATCTGGGCAGCTATTCGTAAAACTGTTAGGGATGTTACGCCAGAAAGCCTCTTTAACTACATTTATGCTGTGCTGCACAGTCGTGACTATCGTGCCCGTTATGCCGAGTATTTAAAGTCTGATTTTCCTCGTATCCCTTATCCATCTGATGCAGAAATTTTCCATCAACTCGCCACATTAGGCGCACAGGTGCGTGCGCTGCATCTCATGGAAAGCCCGCTGCTGGATACTCTTGCTACCACTTACCCTGTCGGCGGTGATCATATCGCGGATAAGCCGCGATGGGAGGCTGGTAAGGCTGGCCTTGGTCGTGTGTGGATCAATGCCACGCAGTATTTCGACGCCGTGCCGCAGGTGGCTTGGGAGTTCTACATTGGCGGCTATCAGCCCGCGCAGAAGTGGCTGAAAGACCGTAAGGGACGTGCGCTCAGCATGGACGATCTGCGCCACTGGCAGCGTATCATTGTGGCTCTCACAGAGACCCACCGCCTTATGGACGAGATCGATAAGGTGGACTTTTTGCCATCTCTAATAGCCGGATCGTTAAACAGCTAGCGGTACTTATAGTTTATGCGGAGTGAGGAAGAATGCTTTTTTTTGAACGCCAAAAAACACAGCGCGGCGAGTGGCCAACTCTGTATAGGCGGGATTTATTTCCACAAGCGGCGCGCACGCAATGCTGGCAGCTGGTGGGTCTTGCTGAGCATGAGTGCGAGAAAGTAGTGCATAGTTTGAGGCATGTAATAGGTGTGTTTGAACTAAACCCCGCTGGTAGTCCGGGGCGCAGCTACAATGCGAGATATTCGTATAGTCGGGAGCTGCAATATTTTTTATTTAACGGCATGTCTAATGACACTGAGCTTCAGAATGTAGAATACGCTCTGTCCGCATTGGAACTTATGATTTCAAATAAATACAATTTATCCCAAACGGCGATTGACGAGATTAATTACCGATTAAGGTTGGCGGGGGTTGGCTATAAGGTCTTAGCCAAACAGATTGTTCCGGTAGATGACGATGATCTAGCTGCGTCGGCAATTGTCCCCGTTGTTAGTCTGCTTAATCACCCTGAATTTTCGGAAGCGCATAAATATCTACAACAAGCTTTTGCAGATTATAGAGGCGGTAGCGAGAAGTCCCTTGAGAATGCCATCGATAACGCGGCTAAGGCAGGAGAGTGTTTACTGAAACACATCTTCGATAAGATGAGTATTACATATGGGGAGAAGGACACCTACATGCCCTTAATTCAAAAAGCAAAAGAGAATGGTCTATTTCCCGCTGTTGATGATGATAAATTGGCACCCTTGGCCAATGCCCTCAAGGGGCTGGGAAGTCTCCGTAATAGAGAAGGAGGGCATGGCGCACCGGATAGAAAAGCTACTGATAGGCTTGTACGTTTGGCGTTAAATCATGCGGCATCCAATATGCTCTATGTGGCTGAAACGTATTTAGAAGAGCATAAGAAATGAAGATCACGACTATACAATTTTTTGTGAGAGGCATCTGATGCTTAAGCATACCAAGCCTAAACCTAAAGGTAAAAAATCCGCTGAGGCATCGCTCACAAGTTCTGAAAAGGCCCTTTCAAAAGGCCTTTTGAATATGGGTTATAGGGCGCAAGATATTACCTACGTAATAAATCAGGGCCGGAAAGATACTATCAATCAGGCTCGTGTGTCAGAGCTTTCTAAAACGAAGGCAACTGGTGCGGCTAATGCAGAAGATGTAAATAAGTATTTGCAAGTTCAAGGGGCCTACGATCCAAAAACACTCCTAAATCCGTATCTGCACCCGCGTCTAATTAAGGCGCGCGAAACTATGATGTCTGCCGTACAAATTTTTAATAATCCCATGGTGTTGTTTAAATCCGAGAATTTTTGTGTTTTAGCAAATATAGCTTGGACATATCTCTTACATGAAAAGCTTGAGCGCACCAAAAAAGGCTCGAGTATTTTGGCCAATGGAAATTCTGTTACCGTGGATGGTACATTGGGTAAGGCAGATTGCCCCATCAAAGATGCGGCTGTTATTGCTAATCTTAGGGCCGTTATAAAGATCAGGCATGAAGTAGAGCATACATTCTTTTTACACGGTGATGACTGTTTTGGACCTTTATTTCAAGCCTGCTGTGTAAATTTTGATCGACATCTGACTGAATGGTTTGGAGATGATATGTCTCTGAGCCGAGAGCTTTCGCTTGCACTGCAATTTTCGAAACTAAGCAAAGCTCAGGTGGTGGAATTAGAAAAAAGTGGTTTTCCGCCAAAACTAAAATCAATCTGCAAGGAAATCGAGGATAGCGTTTATGTTGATAACGGGGGCTTTAAACTGAATGTTTATTATACTACGGAAGTTACATCTAAGACATCAGCTGATCTTCATAAATTAATTGCTCATGACGGTGATGGGGCTGGCGGCATTGTGGCAATTAAGAAAGTAGACTATACGCGCTTACCACAAGCCGATATTGTAAAGAAGGTCCGAGGTAAGGGATATAAGAAATTCAAGCTGCAGGACCATCAGGATTTTTGGAAATCTAAATGGAAGACTGCGGCTGAACGAAATCAAAAAGCCAAGAAGTACGGCGAACTTCTTTTGAAGAGCCAATGGTTTTGGTTCGAAGAAACATGGCTTCCTGAGGTTTTAAAACACTGTCATGACGCGGGTGTGTTATACAAATGATCAGTGGTTATAGCCGTAAAGCTATATAGTCTTAATACTTTAAAAACACGACATAATCGATTGAACGCGATTATAGACAATGTATGATGCTTGCGGCTGCGCTTAAGTAGGCGTGGCTGAGGCTTCAAAACCTCAACAAGAGCGTATGGCACTCGTCATGTGCCGCTTCTCGACCTTTGTGTCCGGGAGGCGGTAGGGGCGTGGGTACTTGTACCTGCGCCGGATGTCCAAGCCTCGCGGCCAAAGCCTGCCGCGCCGATCTCTTGTTCGGTTTTGAACTCCCGGTCGCCAGAGAAATCTGGCGGCCAGTTCATTTTCGGGAGGTCGCAATGGTTAAGCAGGTTTGTACTACATGCCAGCCAGTATCGAAAAGTGGTTGTGAAAGCTGCTTACCGAATGATTGACGCCGATAATGTGATTTCTAAAGCAACGCGGGCAGCCTTTGGCAGGCCGGTCATAAACAATGTATTCAGAGCCATCATTGCAGAGGCTGTGGTGGCCTCTTCATTGCCGGAGGGGTGGCTTTGGTGTTCTGGCGACTGGGCACCCTGTGACTTCAAGCATAACGACGGAACGAGGCTGGAAGTCAAGCAGTCAGCTGCGCGGCAGTCGTGGCACACTGAAGGGGACGCCCCCTCAAAAGGGGTTTTCGATATTGCCAGCAGAAAAGGCTTCTATGATGGAAAGGTTTGGACCGAGGTAGTGGGTCGGAATGCAGACATCTATGTTTTTGCCTTTCATCCTGTAACGGGTGCAACTGCCGATCATCGGAACCCTGCTCAATGGCGTTTTTATGTTGTTCCGACATCACGTCTTCCTGATATGAAGCGCATAGGTCTGACTGCCATCGCGCAACTGGCTTCACCAGTGGACTATACGGAGCTCTCTGGGGTGGTGGAGCTGTTCAGGCTTAATGGCCTAAAATAGCGTGATCTACTGTTTGATATGCCGCCGTTTTCTGCCGTGAGATGTTTTAGGTAACAGGTGTGTAACGCGTTACAGCAGCGTTACGGCCAAAAAATGCTGGCGTTCACAGGTTGGTTTAGCTATATAACCCGCAGTAGCAGACAGCCTGTGCCTCGGCGAATTGGGGGCATAGGTGGGGGCATAAGAGAAGTGGCCTCGTGAAATATGTGATTTATCACATATACTTACGATAAGTTTTCGTATTCCTCCGCTGCTACCATAGTTTTGTATTATATAGTAATTTCAATGAATTAGGCGCTATTTGGTAGTGCCTTTTTTATTCTGGAGCGATGGTAATGTCGCTAGCCAACAGACGCTGGTCGCGTTCTTTTTCTTTTAGAATCGGAATAATATTTATACTCCTCAATTGCTGATTTCCTTTCGTTAAGATCGGCTTGGTTCGCAAATTTAGCGCCATCCTTAGTTAAATAAGACCGGCCTTATTTGAGGTATATCTGCGCGCGGGCGTGGGAGCGTCAGCGACAGGTCGAGCTGCGCAAGCAGCGCGCGGCCCGTGATACTCAGCAGACTAACGACCCCGGCAGAGTTAGAAAAAAGCCTGCGCCGGGGAAGCAAAATTAGTTTTATTATTGTGTATGATATTTTTGAGTAGATTATTTAGATATCATATTAAAATGGAATAAATAATGTAATTCCTACTTGACCATTGTTTTCATATTCTTGCGCGCAGTTTGTAGACGCTTCGCTTGGGCTAGATATTGGCAAGCCCTCTATCATCGTATTTATCGCGTATCCCACAGACCTCGAATAAGTTTTTGTTGCACTAGCTAGTTTTGGTCCCAGCGTCGCGCATATGCTTATAGGCATATCTTCAAAGTAAATTTGTGAAAATTGCCCGTTCGTGCCAATCACCATGCTTTTTCCCCATGGACTTGTAGGAGAGCTACCAGCGCTTATAAATGTTTCCGCCATAATTGATGGCCACGCTGACTTTGGGAATGAAAAAGTGTCTAAGGCGCTGCCTGGCCCTTTAAAGGTGCTTAGTCTTTGGTGTGTTAGGAGTACGCCGGATATTGCGTCATTTATTTGACGATTAGTTGTTATGGCACTCGCTGCCACCCACACCCCACCAATCACAAGGCCGACCACGCCGAGCACAATGGCGGCTTCCACCAGGTTGAAGCCATGGCGGGCAAGCATACGAGTGCGGGCATGAGAAAAGGCGGTGTCTATATGCTTCATCCATTACAGGTATTACATAACGGGTTAAAGTCCAACTATATTAATCTCGCTAACAGGCAAGAAACCAATCTGATTCTATCGCAAATAATCTAATACTTAGCGATTACGCATGAGTATACTAATAGAACCTGATGGGTGTGAGCAGTTAGCTGCTGCTAATGCCGGTGTACTAATGTCACCTGCATCAGATTGAACGAGCACGTTCTCTTGGTTAAGAGCAACTGCTAGTCTTGGTCCGAGTGCGGTGCAGATAGATAGATCGGGCGTACCGAGTGGATCCATTCGGAGTATAAGTAAATCCTCAGCATCGCCTTCATCAGACCAGCTCAGGCACATATTTAGCCCAACTTGATGATCCCGCCACTCATAACAAGTAGGTACTCCCGGTAAGAGTACTTTGTTAAGTTCTTGATTATCTAAGCCGTAAGTGCCTTCTGGCACATTGCCGAAAAGATTTCTCAGATTGTTCTGCAACAGCAGAACGTCAGTGACAATCTTATTGATGCCTATTGTTCTGGAGACAGCGCTCGCTGTCACCCAAATCCCACCAATCACCAGTCCGACCACGCCGAGCACGATAGCCGCTTCAACCAGGTTGAAGCCACGACGGGCAGGGGTATGAGAAAGGGCGGTATCTAGCTGGTGCATAACCCCATATAGATACCGTCGCTCGGGTTAAGGCTTCGTTTACTTTAGGGTTTCGGTAGCCCTAGCCGCTCGACGATCGGCAGGTGCTTGAGCTGGGCCAGCTCATCGAGGATGAACATCACTGGGCGCTTGCGGCCCGTGAGGCTTCGCATCATCGTATCGAGGGCAAAGGTCGTGAGCAGGCGGCACACCTGCAGATACCCAAGAGCGTGCTACAAGCTGCACTGGCTAGAAACTGTGAGCAGTCGTCTTCAATATTTGCAGCTGTTATATTGACCGCCCCAAGTAAGCCAGCATTCATGGTGATATTCACGTGCTGTCGACCAAGCAATACTGCACTTGCTAACGCGCTCTGCCTTGATAGGGCGGTTGAGTTAAACAATCCGCTTATATGGATCGTTCTTAGGCAGTCAATCGGAAGATCAATATATCTTCTGCCTGACTGTATCGGTGGTAGCTCTCCGCTGCTACCAATATAAAGGCTCCCTTTCGGGAGCTTTTTTATTGGTGCTGAGAGCGGCTCTTGGCGGCTCGCGCAAGGCAGAGTGTTTTTATTGAAAAAACACAAATCTCAAACCAGTTTGCCATCAATCATATCAATCGACATGAAAAGCATTTGATTATCGCACTTATGTGCGTGTCGCTCTGGACAAAACTTCACCTCCCATGAATAGATTATGCCCAGTTTCCGTAGGGACATACTTTTCCGAAAAGGGATGCGCATGAACTGCCTCACAATCAGGAACCGTCTTTTCATCATTCTGGGTGTTCTCAGCGTTCTTCTGTTTGTGCTGCAGGCCGGCGCCTATTACGCCATCAACCAGATGAGCAGCGGTCTTGTATCGATCTATGAGGATCGCGTGGTGCCTATGCGCGACCTTAAGGCAGTGGCCGATGCCTATGCCGTGACGATTGTTGATACCGCGCATAGCATTCGTGGCGAATCCTTGAGCTGGGCCGAGGGTAAGGAGATCATCCTTGCTGCCCGCCAGAAGATAACCGAAACATGGGTCGCATATTCCAGAACCGTAATGACAGATGAGGAAAAAGATCTGGCTGGTCAGGCGCAGGTGGTTATGGGCAGGGCAAATGCATTGGTCGAGCGTTTGGTGCAGATCATGTCTGTGCAGGACAAGAGCGAGCTTGTGCTGCTGGTCGATCGCGATCTATACCCTGCGATCAATCCGGTGAGCGCGCATATCTCACAACTGGTTGATCTGCAGCTCCGCGTGACCGCGCAAATCCATACCGAGCAGGTGGCACTTGCCACTCTGTTCAACAACATACTTATTATCTCACTGCTTGTTGTTGTGGTTATTCTGGGGATGGCCACCAATATTGCCCAAAGCAGCATCGTGCGGCCACTCGGGCAGATGACCGAAGCCATGACGGCGATTGCCAGTGGTAATCTGCATGTCGCCACCCCCGGCCTTGGCCGCCAGGATGAGATCGGCGCCATGGCCGATGCGCTTGAGGTGTTCAAGAGCAACCGCGCCGTAAGTGAGTAGCTTGCGTGTGATCTGGTAGCAGCCGGCAATCTGGCCGTAAAAATTCATCATAAACCCTCAAAAACACTGTAATTCCAAAGGTAAGCAGCAACAGAAAAGCCGATTTTTGTTGAGTTGGCAGCCTCATTATGCGACACAGCGGGCTCACTTTTAACCCGGAAAACGCCGTGCTCAATATCTCCCGCCTGTCATACCGCGTTGCCGGGCGTACGCTCATCGATAATTCGTCGATCAATATCAGCTCGGGCTGGCATGTGGGTATTGTGGGTCTGAACGGCACCGGCAAGTCCACCCTGTTCAAGATCATCATGAAAGAGCTGGAGATGGACGGCGGCACCATCACCACCAATCCGCGCCATCGCATCGGGATGGTGCGTCAGGATATGCCGGATGTTGATACCCCGCTGATCGACCTTGTGCTTGAGGCCGATGTTGAGCGCACTGCGCTGCTGCGCGAGACCGAAACGATGGAAGACCCCATGCGCATGGCAGATGTCTATGCGCGTCTGGATGAAATTGAAGCGCACTCGGCGCCTGCGCGTGCGGCCGTCATTCTCTCCGGCCTTGGCTTTAGTGCCGAGCAGCAGACGCAGCCGTTCTCAAGCTTCTCGGGTGGCTGGCGTATGCGTGTGGCCCTGGCTGCCGTCCTGTTCAGTCAGCCTGAAGTATTGCTGCTCGACGAGCCGACCAACCATCTCGATCTTGAAGCCATCATCTGGCTCGAAGGCTATCTGGCTACATACCCGCATACCATGCTCATCATCTCGCATGACCGCGATTTGCTAAATAAATGCGTCGATCACATCGTGCATCTCTACGACAAGAAGCTGACCACCTATACCGGCAATTACGATACATTTGAGCGCGAACGTGCTTCAAAGCTTGAGCTGCAGCAGAAGAGCCACGAAAAGCAGACTGCACAGCGCGCGCATATCCAGAAGTTCATCGACCGGTTCAAGGCCAAGGCCAGCAAGGCCCGTCAGGCGCAAAGTCGTATCAAGATGCTCGAGAAGATGGATGTGGTAGACGCCGTAATTGCCGATCGTGGCATGCGCTTCACCTTCCCGCAGCCGGACAAGCTGCCGTCGCCGCTCATCTCGATCAACAAGGTCAATATCGGCTACACACCGGGTAAGCCCGTGCTGCGCGAGATTGATGATACAATTGATATGGACGACCGCATCGCTCTGCTTGGGGCAAATGGTAATGGTAAGTCCACCCTGATCAAGCTTATTGCCGGCAAGCTGTCACCACAGGTGGGCGAGCTGGTGAAATCGGGCAAGCTCAAGATCGGTTACTTCTCGCAGCACCAGACGGATGAGTTGAACCTTGATTCAACCCCGTTCCTTGAAATGACGGCGCTGTATGCGCATCATAAAATTGCGGCGCGTGAGCCGCAGGTGCGTGGCCGTTTGGGGCAGTTCAATTTCTCGAAAGAGCTGCAGGATAATAAAATCCGCACCCTTTCGGGCGGCGAGAAGGCACGTTTGCTTTTTGCCTTCATCAGCTTTGAAGCGCCGCATTTGCTGCTGCTCGACGAGCCAACCAACCATCTCGATATTGATGCGCGTGCCGCGCTGGTCGATGCGCTCAATGAATACGAAGGCGCCGTGGTGATTGTTAGCCACGACCCCTCTATGCTTGAGCGCGTGGCTACTCGTTTGTGGCTGGTGAACGAAGGCCGTGTGCAGGACTTTGAAGGCGATGTAGATGATTACCGCAAGTTCGTGATCGACAATAAACGCGCAGGTAAAAAGGCCGATAAGCAGAAGCGTAACGATGCCAAGGCTGATAGCCGCAAGGCCTCAGCTGACCAGCGCCTGGCGCTTGCACCACTTGCCGAGCAGGCTGCAGCGATGGAAAAAGAGCTGGAAAAGCTGAACAAAGAGCGCGTGAAGATGGAAGCGCTGATGGCGCAGGCCGATTTTTATAGCGATAAGACCAAAGCGCAGCAAACCCAGCTCAAGCATGGCCAGCTGCTCAAGCAGATTGAGGCTAAAGAGGCCGAATGGCTGGCGGCGGTCGATACCTACGAAAAAGCCAAGGCTGAAGCAGCGTGAATTACGACGTCATCATCATTGGTGCGGGTGCAGCAGGATTAATGTGTGCCCTTACCGCAGGTGCGCGCGGCCGCAAGGTTATGGTGCTCGATCATGCGCCGGTGGTGGGTGAGAAAATCCGCATTTCAGGTGGCGGGCGCTGCAATTTCACCAATATCAATACCAGCCCCAAAAACTTCATCTCGGCTAATCCGCATTTCTGCAAATCAGCCCTCAGCCGCTTTACCCCGGCCGACTTTGTGAAGATGGTAGAGACCTATGGCATCCGTTATCACGAAAAAACACTGGGTCAACTGTTCTGCGATGGCCGCTCGCAGCAGATTATCGATATGTTGCTCGAAGAGTGCCACAAGCATGGCGTTGAGATTGAGCTTAATGTTGAAGTACGCAGTATCACGTATGAGAATGGCGCGTTTGTGCTGCCGACCAACCGCGGCGAGGTGCTGGCCGATGCGGTAGTGATAGCCACCGGCGGCCTTTCCATTCCCAAAATCGGCGCCAGTGATTTTGGTTACCGGATTGCCAAGCAGTTTGGCCATAACATCATCGGCACTGCGCCTGCGCTGGTGCCGCTTACCTTTGGCGAGGATATTCTGGCAGGCACCAAGGCGCTCGCTGGTCTGGCGGTTGAAGAGATTGATGTGCGCGCACAGGATGGCACGTCGTTCAAAGAGGCCATGCTGTTCACCCATCGCGGCCTTTCGGGCCCGTCTATTCTGCAGATCTCATCCTACTGGCATGCCTCGCAGGATATTCGTGTAAACCTCGCGCCGGGCGTTGATATCTTCGTCCAGCTCAAGGCGGGACGCACGCAGCAACCCAAAAAGCAGCTGCGCACCCTGCTCGGTGAGTTGATCCCGCAGCGTCTGGCCGAGCATTTTGCCAATCACAGCGGCTGCGATGGCCGCATGGCTGACTTGTCGGATGACAAGCTGCAGCACGTCGGCAACCTGCTGAATAACTGGGTGATCCGTCCGCAAGGCACCGAGGGTTACCGCACGGCGGAAGTGACGCGCGGTGGGGTGGATACCACCGAGCTATCGGGCAAGACCTTTGAAAGCGCCAAGCAAAAAGGCCTCTATTTCATTGGCGAAGTAGTGGACGTGACCGGCCACCTCGGCGGCTATAATTTCCAGTGGGCGTGGGCGAGTGGTCATTGCGCTGGCCAGTTTGTCTGAATAGACTGGTTTGATGAATAGTCATATCATTCTCCTTGTTGGTCCCAAGGGCAGTGGAAAATCTCATCTTGGACGTAAGATAGAGGAACTCTTTGGTATTCCCTTTTTACGGATAGAATATATATGGCAGCAACTTAAACAAGAGCGGTCTGATTTCTTGTCCCCGGCTTATATAAGGGAAGGTCGGCTGCGCAGTTATGACGCCATTAGGCAGGCATTACAAAAATCTTCAGTTACTTTTGAGGCCAGTGGAGCAGGTGAGGATTGGTCCGAGTATCTGTCCAGATTGCAGGCACTGGCACCTCTGATCTATATTAAAGTATCTGCCCCGCTTGAGGTTTGTTATCGACGGGCGATCACCAGAGATCAAGCCCAGCAGGTGCAGATTTCTCATGAGTTGTTTAATCAAATTAATGAAAAGTCGTTTCATACAGTGCTTCCATGGCATGCGATTATAGAGAATGAGCCATATGCAACAGACAGTTTTGTGGCTGGTTTATTGAAGCCAGTTCTGGCCAAACTTGTGAATTAAAAAGGAAGCGGCGCTCTTACTAGGCTCATTTCAGGAATTTCGACACTGCTAGCGTGCAGCATCATGCGCGCGGCTGTGGGGCCGCCGTATTTCTCATCCCCCACAATCGGGTAGCCAAGGTGGTGCATATGGCTGCGCAGCTGGTGGGTGCGGCCGGTGCGCGGGTGCAACTCAACCAGCGTTGTATCGCCGCGCTTTTCAATCGCCTTCCAGATGGTGACAGCATCTGCTCCATCATCGCGCACCACCATTTGGGCGTTGTCCTTCACCAGTGGTGCATCAATAAGTCCCTTGCCGCTTAAATCGCCCGCGACCAACGCGTGATAGGTTTTCTTGATCTCACCATTCTTGAACATCTTACCCAGGCGGCGCAGTGTATGGGTATTGCGACCTAATATCAGACAGCCGCTGGTATCGCGATCCAGCCGGTGTGCCAGCTGTACACCATCGCCCAGCATCGGCAGATACTGCGTGAGGGCAATGCTGTCATCCGCAACCGGATGAACGAGAAGACCCGCTGGTTTGTTCAAAACCAGCAGGCCTTCTGTTTCATACAGAACTAGACTTAAGAGCTGGTCGCGTGTCACGCTGCTTTCACATCGCTGATGAAGCGGTCGACCCGGCCGCGCAGGGCTTCGGCCTGCTGGCTCAGCTCGCGGCTGGCGCTCAGCACGTCTGTCGCGGCCTGACCAGTTGAGCCTGCAGCTTCAGTAACGGAGGCAATATTATCCGACACCTGCTGGGTGCCTGAAGCCGCCTGCTGTACGTTCTGTGAGATGTCGCGCGTGGCGGCATCCTGTTCCTGAATGGCGGCAGCGATGGTTGAGGTTGTATGGCTGATATCCCCAATCTTGATGTTGATGGTCCCTACAGAGTCGAATGATTTCTTGATGGCGTCCTGTACACCGGCGATCTGATCGGTGATCTCGGTAGTCGCCTTCATGGTCTGGCTGGCGAGGTTCTTCACCTCGCTGGCCACAACTGCAAAGCCCTTACCGGCATCGCCGGCACGGGCAGCTTCGATGGTGGCGTTAAGGGCCAAGAGATTGGTCTGGTTGGCAATGCTGCTGATCAGCTCGACCACGCCGCCGATTTTCTGCGAGGCATCGAGCAGCTGCTGCATTTCGCGGCTTACAGTATCCGCCATCTTGACAGTGCTTTCGGTAATATTCGAGCTCTGCTCAACCTGACGGCCGATTTCGGCAATGCTGGCCGACAGCTCTTCGGTGGCGGTGGCAACTGTCTGCACATTGGCGCTAGTCTGCGTACCTGCAGCGGCAACAGCCGTTGCCTGCTGGCTGGTCTGCTCCGAGAGAGCAGCCATATTCGAGGCCGTGCCCTGCATTTCGGTGGCGGCAGAGGCGAGGGTGCTGACGATGCCACTGACTTCGGCTTCGAACTCACGCGTCAGCTTGTTCATACGCTCGGTGCGGGCAAGGCGGTTCTGCATCTCTACCTTCTCCTGCTCGGCGGCATCGCGGGCCTTGATACCACTTTCCTTGAATACGACCAGCGAGGTGATGATCTGGCCGACTTCATCCTTGCGGGTGGTCTCCGGGATCAGCATGTGCAGCTCACCTGCAGCCAGACGGCGCATGATGCTGACGCTGTTGTTCAGCGGCTTGCTGAGCTGCGCGTTGTTATAGAGGAAGATCAGAACGCCCAGCACCAGCAGCGTGGCAGCGGCAAGAGCGGTCTCCAGCTTCAGGCTGTTGTACAGCTCGAGGCTCTTTTTGGTTACATCGGCTGTACGTTCGTTCTGGAACTCGATTGACTTGTTCAGTGCTTCAGCAGCTGCCACAAACTGCGGCTTGTTTGCACGGAAGGCAGCCAAAGCCTCCTCGTTCTGCTGATTGCGTGAAAGCTCGATAACATTTGCTGCTTTTTCGACATAGGCATCCCATGTGGCTTCGGCAGCATCAATACGGGCTTGACCTTCGGGTGAGAGGTTGAAGGCCGTAATCTCGTCCAGCTTGCTCTGGATAAGATCGTTGGTTTCCTTCAGCGCCGTTTCGGCAGCGGCTGTGGTTTCTGCTGTGGTTGCCAGAATATGCTGGGCAACAGCGGTGCGGTAGTCTGACTCGGCGGTATCAATCTGGCCCAAGAGGCGGTTGATCGGCATATAGCGATCGGTAATCAGGCCATAAGAGGCGCGCATCTCGCTCAGCGATGTAATGCTGTAAACAGCCAGTGCGCAGAAGCTCACCACGAAGATGACGATGATTGCGGCGATTTTTTTACTGATGGAAATATTATTGAGCGTGGCGAGCATGACTTCTTCCTTTTTATGACTTTGGTGGCCGCATTCGGGTGGGTTAAGTCATACCCCTTAGGGCATTAATTTTTTGTTTAAAACACCTAATGTCAAAGTGATTAACCACAACAAATACGGGCGTTTATCATAAGGCAGATAATTAATTACCAAATATCAAGCCAGTAGACTTCGGCACCTGAAAAGGGTTAAAACCACGCATGACTAAAACTGCTACTGCCACCAAAACCCCGACCATCGGTATCGTCTCCCTCGGCTGCCCCAAGGCGCTGGTTGATTCTGAGCGGATTCTCACACACTTGCGGGCCGAGGGTTATGCCATGTCGCCCGAATATGCGGGTGCGGATGTGGTGATCGTCAATACCTGCGGCTTCCTTGACAGCGCCCGTGATGAATCGCTCGAGGCGATTGGCGAGGCCATGGCCGAGAACGGCAAGGTCATCGTTACCGGCTGCATGGGCGCCGAGCCCGAGCGCATTCTGGCCAAGTTCCCCAATGTGCTGGCCATCACCGGCCCTGCGAAGTATGAGAGCGTGATGGAGGCCGTGCACAAGGCCGTGCCGCCGCTGCATAACCCGCATGTTGACTTGGTGCCGCCGCAGGGCATCAAGCTCACGCCGCGCCATTATGCCTATCTCAAGATTTCCGAAGGCTGCAACAACCGCTGCACCTTCTGCATCATCCCGAAGCTGCGTGGCGACCTTGTCAGCCGCCCGGCGGCGGATGTTCTGCGTGAGGCCGAGCGCCTGACCAAGGCTGGCGTTAAAGAGCTGCTGGTGATCTCGCAGGATACCTCAGCCTATGGCATCGATACCAAATATGCCGAGAGCAAGTGGCAGGACCGCATGGTGCGCGCCAAGTTCATCGACCTCGCGCGTGAGCTTGGCCAGTTTGATGCCTGGGTGCGCCTGCATTACGTATACCCCTATCCGCATGTCGATGAAGTCATTCAGCTGATGGCAGATGGTATTGTGCTGCCGTACCTCGATATCCCGTTCCAGCACGCAGCACCTAATGTGCTCAAGAACATGAAGCGCCCCGCGCATAGTGAAAAGGTGATCGAGCGTATCCAGAACTGGCGCAAGGCTTGCCCGGATATGACCGTGCGCTCTACCTTTGTGGTTGGCTTCCCCGGTGAAACTGAAGAAGACTTCGAGTTCCTGATGCAGTGGCTTAATGAAGCCCAGCTCGACCGCGTGGGCTGCTTCCAGTATGAGCCGGTAGATGGCGCAGTATCTGAAACCATGGGCCTGCCTGAAGTGCCCAAGGAAGTAAAAGAAGAACGCTGGCACCGCTTTATGGCGGCGCAGCAGCAAATTTCAGCTAACCGCCTGAAGAGCAAAGTGGGTCGTACGCTCAAGGTGCTGGTGGATGAAGTGCGCGAAGATGTAATCATCGCCCGCTCTTATGCCGATGCGCCAGAGATTGACGGTAACGTGCTGCTCAAGCCCGCCAAGGGTGTGCAGGTGGGCGAGTTTATTGACGCCAAGATCACGCACTCGCTTGAGTACGACCTGCGCGGGACAAAAGTATAAACTATCTGTATTTCTGTATTTTATTCCTGAAATATCTGTAGTCGTTGCTATTGTCAAAGTTTGCTTCAGCAACAGGCCAGCTCGCGCCTGCCTTCATTCTGACATGCTCTAGCGTATCATTTGTGGAGAACCCGCGACTGTCTACACATATTGAGAACTTCAGTCCGCCAAAGTGCATTCTGTAAGCATTAATACTTTCAAATCTAGTTTTGTATGGGAGTAACACCATACGTTGTCCATTTATAACCTTTTTGCTTGGCTCTAGATACTGGACTATGGTTTGGAATATGTTGCCACTTTCTTCTGTTTGTGTTTGAAGCATGTGGCGGGCTAAGTCTTCGTAGCATCCTAAATCTACACTATTATACTCAACTCTACTGGATACTGATGCTCGCCATAAAATGGAAACTAAAAATAGTTTAGTTTGCTTGTAATCAAAATTTTCAATTACTTTAATATTTATACTATTCGATGCGTTTGAAAGCTTTCGAACTGGTTGCTCGTTTATCTTCTTGATAAGGCGTCTGCCGTAATCATCTAAAGGGGCAAAGATAGTGTTCTCGCATTTATCGCAGAGAATAGTTTTGTCATAGATGCCTATACGGCTTATCGTTTTTTCGTCTTTTCCTATAACAAAGAGGAAGTCCTCATCACCTTTTATGTCTTCAAAGTATATTCTAGGAATAATATGTGCTTTTATTAGCTTATTAGGTTCTCTGCAAAGGCGACAGCTTGTATCTGTATCAGCTAACTGCATGACAATGAACTTAATACCTTCTTCTGCTCTACCGCATCAAAACCGTGGCTTTGTACGAAGCTGATGGGCATATGTACGCCAGCTTTTTGCATGTGGCTGGTAATCAGCGCCACCTGATCGGCGCTTTGCACCCATTCAAATACCAGCAGGGCTTTAGGCGTATGCTCCTGCACTTCTTGCAGGCGGTCGGTCAGCGGTTTGAAGTTACTGCTCTCTAAGCAATCGGTCGTCAGGCCACCATCGATCTTCACCAGCGGGGGCAGGTTGCTTGAGTGGTCGCGCGCCATCTGCAGGCTCCTGGGCGTATGGAAACCATCTGGCGCACCATAGTCGTCCACTGCAAAGGCAACACCACGCTGCTGCAGGGCTTGCATGCAGGTGCGCTGGCCGCCGTTCCATGGCTGGTGCTCGAGCATCTCGATGATCAGGCCCTTGCCGGGGTGCGCCTGTTGCAGCATGTCTACGCCATGCTCAAACCGAGCTGTGAAGTAAGGCGAGGCCGCGGCATAAGCCGGAATATTGATGGAGAGATGCGTAAACGCATCCGTCGCGCTAAAAAACTGTTCGGCAGCGCTAAAGCCCAGCCAGAATCTAAAACGTGAATCGAGCCGCAGGTCTTTGCGGTGTGTTTGCAGTGTACGCAATACGTCCATCGACTTAAGAGGCTGGCCCTGCTCATCGCGCATCACGAACAGCGCTTCGGCAAACTGAACCGGCGAATTGGGCTGGATGCTGTAGGCGGTTTCGAAGTTGTAATCGATATACTGGCCTACCTTCATGCAGTGCAGGCGCAGCAGCCTGCAGGCAGGCGGCTCGTTCTGCGGGTCGGCGTTGCGGGCGGCGTTGAGCTGCGCCAGGAGGTCGGCGCGGTTAAGCTCATTATGTTCGGCCAGGGTTTGTGCGGGCTGGTGCAGCTTTATCATGTTGCAGCCACTATAGAAGCTGGCCTTGGCGAGCGCAACTAAACTGGCTCTGCCTGATTACATGCGGCAGGCAGGGGTATATCCCAGCTTTTCGAGTAGCCATGCACCTGCACAAAAACCGGTTACGCCAGCTACAATCAGCATCACACCTACGGCTGCGCTTATGAGCAGGCCAAGCGGCATACCGAGGTGGGCAAGTGCAAGGCCGGTTAATATCAGCGTACCGGCGAGACCAAGCACGAGGCGGTCGGCCTTCATCGGGCGTGGGGAGAGCAGGGACATGGTTTTTCTCCTGTGGTGGTGCTTGACAAGTATACAATAATCTATATATACAGAATTATGAATATAAAAGCAAGCCAGATGCAGCAGGCCTCAGCAGAAGCGGCAGAAATGCTCAAGCTGCTGGCGCACCCCAAGCGCCTGCTATTGCTTTGTGCCCTGCTCGAACAGCCCATGCCAGTGGGCGAGCTGGCGGGGGTTGTGGGGTTACGGGAGTCGTCTACCTCACAACAGCTGGCATTATTGCGTGAGGCGGGGCTTGTGCAAGCCCAGCGGGAGGGGCAGGTTATGCGCTACCGCCTGGCTCACCCTGCGGTGAAGGATATTATCAAGGTGCTGCATAAAATTTACTGTAAGGAGTGAGTTCATGAATAATCTTTCGGCTACCGATGTGGCCTTGTTGCTCGAGCAGGGCAAGATTGTGCTGGTGGATGTGCGCGAGCCGCATGAGTATCTGGCCGAGCGCATTGAAGGTGCGCTGCTCTTCCCGCTCTCAACTTTCAGCCCGGCCAAGCTGCCGGTGGTCGATGCCAGTAAGCCGGTGGTCTTCCACTGCGGGGCTGGCGTGCGCTCAGCCAAGGCGGTGGCGGCGTGCGAAGATCTGGGCCTTGCACATTCAAGCCATATGGTGGGCGGCATGGGCGCCTGGAAGCAGGCGCAATTGCCTTACCTGAAGCTTGATCCGCAAACTGGTCAAACCTCTCGCATCAAATAAGGAGCACATCATGAGCAAAGACTATCCAGCCATTATCGCTGCCATTTCCGAAAAGACCAAAGCCCTGCGCGCCGATATGCCTGAGGTGATGCAAGGGTTCGACAGCCTCGCCAAAGCCGCCAGCAAGGACGGCGTGCTGAGTGCCAAGACCAAAGAGTTTATCGCGCTCGCGATTGGCGTATCTACCCGCTGCGATGGCTGCATCGGTTTTCACGCCAAGGCACTGGCCCGCATGCAGGCTACCCGTGCTGAGGTGGAAGAAGTGCTGGCCATGGCAGTTTATATGGGCGGTGGCCCTTCGCTGATGTACGCTGCCGATGCGCTGCGCGCCTTCGAGCAATTCAGCACACCGGCAACGGCCTAAGGCTTTTATAAAGGGCTCCTTTGGGCTAGTCTCGGCCACAAGGAGCCCTTTTCATGACTGCACTTCCTGTCCAGAATACACCGCCGCTTGAGACGAATGTGTTTGGCGATGGCCCGCACGGCGAAGTTTGCCTGCTGCTCAAACGGGCTAACCGCCACGGGCTGATTGCGGGCGCGACCGGCACCGGTAAAACCGTCACGCTGCAGCGTCTGGCTGAGGGCATGGTTAGTCATGGCATTCCGGTTTTCGTCTGTGATGTGAAGGGCGATCTCGCTGGCATTGCCGCTAAAAAAGCAGGTGGCCTCAACCCGGCGATTGTATGGGATGTGTTCGGCCAGCAGGGCCATGCTGCGCGCACAACGGTAAGCGAGTTCGGCCCGCTGCTGCTTTCCAAACTGTTTGACCTGAATGATACGCAAACCGGCGTGCTTAACATCTGCTTCCGTGTGGCGGATGAACAAGGGTTACTGCTGCTTGATCTGAAGGACCTGCGCGCCCTGCTTACCTATGTAAGCGAGAACGCCAAAGAGATCAGCAGTGAATATGGCCTTGTCTCGCCAGCTTCTATCGCTGCCATTCAGCGTGCAGTATTGAGCCTTGAGAATGAGGGCGCGGCACAGTTTTTTGGCGAGCCTGCGCTTGAGCTCCCCGACCTGATGCGTACCGATTATTCAGGCCGCGGCATCATCAATATTCTGGCGGCTGACCAGCTGGTGCAGCGCCCGCGTTTGTACGCCACCTTCCTGCTGTGGTTGCTCTCAGAGCTGTTTGAGGACCTGCCGGAGGCGGGCGATTTGCCTAAACCAAAACTTTGCCTGTTCTTTGATGAAGCGCACTTGCTGTTTAATGACATGCCCAAAGTGCTGCTTGAAAAGGTAGAGCAGGTGGTACGCCTGATCCGCTCGAAGGGCGTAGGTGTTTACTTCATTACGCAAAACCCGATGGATATTCCGGTCAGCGTGCTTGGGCAGTTGGGCAACCGTGTACAGCATGCTCTGCGCGCTTTTACGCCAGCTGACCAAAAAGCTGTGCGCGCGGCCGCCGATACCTTCAGGAGTAACGCTGCATTTGACACACAAGAAGTGATTACGCAGCTGGCCGTAGGCGAGGCGCTGGTCTCGCTGCTCGATGCTGCAGGCGCACCAACTGCGGTTGAGCGCGTGAAGGTACGCCTGCCTGAAAGTCGCCTTGGGGTGCTGCGAGCCGAAGAGCGCGCACAGCTGATGGCTGCCAGCCCGGTAAGCGGGCGTTATGACAAACCGGTGGATCGCGAAAGCGCGTATGAGCGCCTCACGCAAAAGGTAGAAAAGCAGGAGCCACAGGATACTCCGGCTCCCAAGCCACCCAAAAAAGCTATGGGCCGCCAGCCCGACAGCTTTGGCACCATGGTGACCAAAAGCGCGGTACGCTCACTCGCCTCGCAGCTGGGACGCTCGATCGTCCGCGGGATCTTGGGTAGTCTTAAGCGGTAAGAATCATTGAGGGCCATCCCTGCTCCAGGATGGCCCTCATATAGATCCGGTGGTGGGGCGCTTGGAGGCGACTTCTTGCGGGAATACCCCGAAACCCCGGACCTAACTCTCTTAGCCTGAACGGCTATCTGATTTTGGGCGGCGGATTTTCTTTTCACCTTCGGGTTCTGGTCCGCCGCCGGCCCAACCCGTTATTTCTTCTTCTTGCTTGCCTGCCTGTTTTGCTCGGGTGTTTTGTATTGCCCCTCTGAGATAATAAGAGCAAGCGCTGTGCCAATTAAAAAATGTATTATTATCAATTGCTTGAATATTCATAGCTCGTGCAATTTGCAAATTGCGTCGCAAATTGCAACGCATAACGCGAATACTAGGGCAAGCGCTGGACCAGCCAGTTGCGCAATCGCTTGAGCGGGCTTGGTGGTGGGGGCGGTACATGCGCAGCAGGTGGTGGCTCTGGCGCGAGGTAGTTCTGCAGCACGATATCGCCAAGCGCCAGTTCGTTGAGTGTTTGGGTTACACCGGCATCCGGATAGGCTCTGTGTAGCGTGAGCAGTTGTTCGCGGCTGGGCCGTACCAGCTCGGGCATATCCATAAGCCGCGCATGCAGCTGCGCCAGAAACACCAGCTGGGCTGGCGGGGGCAGTGTGCTGACTTGCTGCTGCGTATCGGCCAGTGCGCTTAGCCGTGCGGTGGCCGATGGGGCAGCCTTAATATTGCGGGCCGAGATATATGAGGCCAGCCATGGCTTTGCGGTCGCATAGGCATTGAACACCGTTGCAACCGGCGCTGCAGTACGTTTCACAATCGCAGGCCGCCCGTTATTCCAGCGCTGTTCCAGTCCATCGATACACCGCCATGCCTCGGCTGCATCGGTAGCGCACAGGGCTGTTATATTGGTGAGATAAGCGGCCGAAAGATCGCTTTTTATAACAGCGCTATTCTCGAGCTTGCGGGCCTCATCATACCAGTGCTCAAGCGTAACAGGTGGCACACGGTGCAGTTCGGCGCGGGTAGCCGTACGCAGCTGCACTAAATCATGCGTATGCGCATGTTGCAGCAGCGGGAACAGCGCAACATCCGGTGTAATGCTGGCCAGACGTATTGCATGTGCCTCGATAGTGTTATGTGCAGGCATGGCGAGTGGGCCGCCCAGCTCAATCTGTTTCAATCCCGTCTCCAGCGCTGTTTGCGCCGTCACCGGGTCGGTCAGTAAACAGCCAAGCTGCGCTTCGTAGTAAGGGCAGGCTCTGCCCTGCGCCAGTTCATCCAGGCGCTGCCAAGGTGTTACCTGCTCATCAGCGCGCAGGTTGGAAAGCCACCAATGGGTGAGGGCAGTTGCCGCATCGCTATTCTCAGGACGTGAGCTTGCCAGCAGGCGCGCAACCTTGCGGGCGGAGGTATCATCCTCCAAAGCTTCAAGCGCCATGTAGAGATGGGCTGCAGCATCATTGCTGTAAAAATCGCCCTCGAGCGAATAGTAACGATTGAGGGTCGTGTTAACCCACAACGCGTGGCGCGCAGTCTTGTTGTTATCTTCTTCAGGCCCGCTCATGGCACAAGACTTAGCGGCTCTGCAGACCTTAAGTCAATTACTCAGGCAGCAGCAAATGCCGGTGCAGCCTGCTTTTGCTGCAGGCGCTCACTGGCATAAGCCGCAATGGCTGCAACTTCGCTGGCGGCTTTGCTGCCGGGGGTGGCAAGGCCTTGTGAGAGCTCGGGCTGACGGTGCAGTACGGGGGCCAGCGGCAGGCCCATGGCGCGCAGGCCCTGCGAGGGCAGTTGCCCGGCTTCGAGCACCGGCACAATAAACGCGGGCGCGGGGGTATATTCATGCGCGCTTTCGCGAATGGCTTTAAGTGTACTGGCGGTCAGGTCGGCATCGAGTGCTGAACCTGCAGCGGGCACAAGAATGAGATCAGCCGCTTTAAGGACAGCCATGCTGCGGTAGTCAGGCTGGGCGGGCAGGTCCACAATCACATTCACAGCGTTGTTGCGGCGGGCCTGACCGAGGATATCGGCCACCGGTGAGGCGCCTTCTTCTTCACTGTCTGACAGGCCAGCCAGTACCATGGCAAGTGGGTTGAAGCTGGCGGTTGAGTGGTTGGTGTGCAGCGCCCACAGGCTGGCACCCTGGCGTGGATCGAGATCTACCACAACTGTATGCTCGCCCGCATCTGACCAGGCGGCTGCAAGGTTGAGTGCCAGTGTGGTGCGGCCCGAGCCGCCCTTATGTGATGAGATGGCGATCAGGCGGGGCTGGTGTGAAGAATACTGCACTATAAAAAACTCCTAAAAAATAACAGTGCAATCTAGACTGATGCGGCCAGCTTGTGCCACAGCTAAATGCTTGTAAGTCTGGCTGGTTTTTTGAAATTCAAAAAGAAACGGCGCCTGCCGCAGCAAGCGCCGTTTGATTGCAACGTATTGATATTACGGGGTAATACCCAGATCTGTCAGGAAGGCGTTAAAGTCGGTCGGGGTGCCCGAGACAACCTTAACCTCGCCTGCGTTGGTGCGGTACACGGTGTACGGTGCAACCGGCAGCTGCCAGCGGGTGAAGAGGGTGGTATTTCTGGCGACCGAAACTTCAGCCTGCGGGTTAACCGGGTTGGGAACAGGTACCGGCTGGCCGTTGATCTTGGCAGTCCAGACAGCCTGCGGGTCAGCAGCGCTGAGGATGTTGATGTTGTCGGTACGGCTGTTTTCGCCAATCACCACCACTGGAATCACGCGCAGATAAATCTTGTTTGCCGCAACATAAGGCTGCAGGGCCTTGAACAGGTTGTGGCAGTGATCGCAATTCGGATCCATGAATACGGTTACTTCGCGGCCCGCGCTTTCGCCAAAGGCAATCCAGCTGGCAGTTTTGGTTTCGGCCAGCAGCTGTTCGCCAGCGCTCATGGTGGGGGCAGCGACTGCAGGGGCCGCAGTCGCACCAGCGGTGACCGGCGGTGTGGTGCCAGCTGTTGCGCCGGTAGCGGCAGCTACGGGCGAGGGATTTACATTGTTGTTGAGGTAGGGCACGGGGTCAAAACCGGTCTGGCGCAAACGGGCCAGCTGCATGACCGAAACCGGGGTACCATCGCCACTGAACATCGCGCCCACCAGCGAGGCCTGACCATCCGGTGTGATGTAGAGGATCTGGGCCTGACCCGCGTTGCTCACGAAGTAAGCCTTGAGGCCATGTTCATCGCCGATGTAACGCAGCTGGGTGCCAGCTACCACGATGTTCTGCAGCGCAGGAATGGTGGCAACGTCAACCAGCTTGCCAATGTCGGGCGAAATGCCGGGGTTGGCTGTAGCGGTAGTGCCGGCAGGTGCCGGTGCTGCGGGGGCAGCCGCAGGCGCGGCTGGCGGTGTGGCGGGCGTACCGCTGGCAAATGCCGGAGCGGTTAGGGCAAGAACTGAAACGAGAGAAAGGGCAATGTGGCGCATGAAGACCTCAGCTAAGGAAACGTGCCCCATTATGCCTTATATGCGCGCGCTGACAAGCTTACGGTTGTGGCTTGAACATGACACTTTCGCCGCACCCGCAACGCGCACTTTCATTGGGGTTATTGACGAAATCGAGCACTTTATTGGGGCCGGTGACCACAATATCCAGCGTTGAGCCTATGAGATTGATTTCGGCCTTCGGGTCGATGAAAACACGGAAACCGCCGACAGTGGCAACACGATCAGCCGGGCGCTGCTCCTTGGCAATCTCGAAAGTGTACTTGTTACCCGAGCAGCCAGCACCTTTGAGGCCAACGCGCAAGCCGAGGGCAGCGGGTTCGGCCGCCAGTGCCTTGGCGATATGCGCCTGTGCGCTCTCGCTGAGGGTAAAGGGTGGTGGCAGTTCGCGTTTGGTCATGATCAGAAAAACCCCAGAGCCAGTTGCGCTTCTTCACTCATTTTAGCACGATCCCATGGCGGATCCCATACTAACCGTACATGGGCCGAGCGGACACCATCTACCGTTTCAACCGCCGCCTGCACCTGACCTGGCATTTCGCCTGCGACCGGGCAGCCGGGGGCCGTGAGGGTCATATCGACCTCCACATCGCCCGACGGGTGGATATCAAGACGATAGATAAGGCCCAGTTCGTAGATATCAACCGGGATCTCGGGGTCCTGCACGGTTTTGAGCGCAGCGATTATCTGTTCGCGCAGCTCATCTTCAACGATTTTCACTTCCTCGGTCATGATAGCAGCTCCGCCGCTTTGCGCAGGGAAGCCGCGAGTGCCTCAACTTCCTCAAAGGTGTTATAAAGCCCGAAGCTGGCCCGGCAGGTGCCGCTAATCCCCAAATGCTCCATCAGCGGCATACAACAATGATGGCCAGTACGAATGGCAATGCCCTGCCGGTCGACCAGCATGCCGATATCCTGCGGGTGGGCATCATTCATCGTGAAGGAGATGATTGCACCCTTCTCAGCGGCCGTACCATGAATGGTGAGGCCCTTGATTTCGCTCAGTAGCTGCGTGCCGTAATCAAGCAGTGCTTTCTCATGGGCCATGATATTGGCCCTGCCGATGGCGCTGACATAATCAAGCGCAACCGCAAAACCAATCGCTTCGGCAATCGCAGGCGTGCCGGCTTCGAACCGTTGTGGCGCAGGCTTGAAGGTGGTGCCTTTGAAGCTGACCTTGTCAATCATATCACCGCCACCCTGCCACGGCGGCATTTTGTCGAGCCAGGCTTTTTTGCCGTAGAGCACGCCAATGCCAGTGGGGCCGTAAATCTTGTGGCTGGAGAACATGTAGAAGTCGGCATCCAGCGCCTGCACATCCACCTTCATATGCGTGGCGGCCTGCGCGCCATCGAGCAGCACAGGTATGCCGCGTACGTGCGCGAGCTTGATGATGCTTGCGGCAGGCAGAATGGTGCCGAGCGAATTGCTCATATGGCTGATGGCCACCAGCTTCACCTCAGGGGTGAGGAGCTTTTCGTATTCTTCAAGAATCAGCTGTCCGGTGGCATCAATCGGCGCGATTTTGATTTTGATGTCGCGCTCGGCGGCCAGCAGCTGCCACGGCACGATGTTGGCGTGATGCTCGAGCTGCGAGAGCACAATCGCATCGCCTGCTTTCAGGAACGTACGGCCAAAGCTATAGGCCATCAGGTTGGCTGCTTCAGTCGCGCCGCGGGTGAAGATGATTTCATCTACCGAGCCAGCGTTGATGTAGCGGCGGGCGGTTTCGCGCGCATTCTCAAACCGTAGTGTGGCGCAGCCAGAGAGAAAGTGTACACCACGGTGTACGTTTGAATATTCTTCCTCATACAGCTGGCGCATGGCCTCGACTACTACATGCGGCTTTTGCGCTGAGGCAGCGTTATCGAGATACACCAGTGGCTTGTCGTGTACGCGGCGCTGCAGAATGGGGAAGTCGGCCCGTACGCGCTCAACATCATAAGGGGCGTTGGTCTGGGTCTGCTTTATGGCGCTCATAATGTACGCTCCATGAACTGGGCGACTTGCTGTTCAAGCCGCAGGCGTAAGCTGTCATGCGTAACGCTATCCAGGGCCTCGGCGATAAAGCCACTCACCAGAAGGGCGCGCGCTTGTGCTTCAGGGATGCCGCGGGCCTTGAGGTAATAGAGCGCCATACGGTCAATCGTGCCCGTCGTCGCACCATGGCTGCAGGTTACATCATCGGCAAAAATTTCAAGTTCAGGTTTGGTGTTCATCTCGGCGCCGCTTGAGAGCAGGAGTGCTTTACTGCTCTGCTGCGCACTGGTTTTTTGCGCATCCGGTGCCACCATGATTTTACCCTGATACACACCGCGCGCATGGCCCGCCAGCACGCTGCGCACCATCTGGCGCGAGCTGCCCTGCGGGCTCTGATGATGCATGAAGCTGGTGACATCGCCATGCTGCGTGCCGGTAAGCAGGTTTATGGCCGTCAGGCTGGCATCGGCGCCCGGAGCTGCGAGCGTAATATGCGGCTCGTAACGCGAGAGCGCAGCGCCCGTGTTAAGCGTCAGCAGTTTATACTGCGCATTACGGCCTACAGTAACCTTGCTGGTGGCCAGATGCGTGGCATCGCCTGAGCTGCATTGCAGGCGAATGTGGCAAAGCTGTGCGCCCTCGGCCAATTCAATTTGCCAAAGCTGGTTGGTAAGGCAGCTTGCGCCCGCAAAAGCTGATTCAAAAACCATAAGCTTGGTATTGGCGGCAAGCTTAATGGCAACTCGCGGGGCCGAGCTGGTGTATTCGCCCGCAAACAGGTCAAGCTCAAGCGGTGCAGTGCTCTCACCCGTAGCTTCAATCAGCCAGCCGTTATCATAACTCGCTAATGCGCGCTGGGTAAGCGGTGTTACCGGCATATCAAGCGCTGGCGGCAGGGCCGAAACCGTTACGCCGTCAAGCTTGGGCGAATGGCGCAACTCGCTGCGGCCGACTTTAAGCTCAAGCGCACTCAACTTGGCGAGGTTGGTGTACTTGAACTCTTCAATCTTGTTGTTGGGCCACTCAGGCTGCAATGTTGGCATAGCCGGTCGCCTCCAACTCTTTAGCCAGTTCAGGCCCGCCGCTCTTGATGATCTTGCCCTTGGCCAGCACATGCACATGGTCGGGCGTAATGTAATCGAGCAGGCGCTGATAATGCGTAATCACAATAAAGCTGCGATCTGGCGCGCGCAGGCTGTTTACGGCATCGGCCACTACCTTCAGCGCATCGATATCGAGGCCGCTATCGGTTTCATCGAGAATAACCATCTTGGGCTCGAGCAGGAGCAGCTGCAGCATTTCCATGCGCTTTTTCTCACCGCCCGAGAAGCCCACGTTCACGGGGCGTTTGAGCATGTCATCCGCAATGCCCAAAATGGCGGCCTTGCTGCGGACGTGCTTTAAAAACGGCGCTGCCTCAAGCTCTGGCTCTCCGCGTGCCTTGCGTACAGCATTAAACGCGGTGCGCAGGAAGTTCATGTTGCTCACACCCGGAATTTCAACCGGATACTGCAGGGCCAGGAACAGGCCAGCCGCAACGCGTTCTTCAATCTCAAGTGCGAACAGGTCTTGGCCCATCAGCGTGGCGGTGCCGCCGGTAACTTCATAGCCATCGCGGCCCGAGAGCACATAGCCGAGCGTGCTTTTGCCCGAGCCGTTGGGGCCCATAATGGCATGCACTTCGCCCGCCGGAATGGCCAGCGACAGGCCGTTGAGAATATCTTTGCCATCAAACTTGGCGGAGAGGGTATCGATCTTGAGCAGGGTCATGGTCATATCCGGTTCTATTATCTGTTCAACGAGTCAGCATTGCCCTGAAGAGGCAGTTTCATGGCAGTGGCAATCAGCTCGCCAAGATAGTTTGCCTGCGACGGGCGCAAAGGCTGCAGGTATATTTTAGGTACAGGTTTGCGCGCCGGTATGAGAATGACGCGCGCCATATCGCCTGACATGCTGGTGCGCTGTACCGCAGCAAAGTCACTGGCTACAAATGAACCTTTACCACCGGCGCTGGGGATGCCCAGGAAGCTATCCGGCTCGAAATTAATATACGAAGAAGTAACCTCGCAGCGCGCACCGGCCTGATTGCGATAAACCAGCAGGCCCATGCCAAGGCTTGCCAGCGCTACAAACATAATCGGCCCGGTACGGTCGAGGTCTATGTCAGCAAAGAACGTAAAGCCGATGGCCATAAGTAACGCACTGCCAAGAGCAAAAATGCGGCCCTTGGTGCGGGTGTCATAAGCATATGGCAGTTCGAGAGGCGTGCTCATGCAATCCTCGCCAGATTCAGCTCGCGGCTCAGGAAGGCGGCCAGCGCTTCGGCCTTGTCGGGCACAGTGCTGATGAGCTTGATGGTATGGGCTTTGTCTTTGCCAATCAGGCTGACATGCCCCAGCTTGTTGCCCTTTACACTGGTAAGGCTAAGGCCAATGCCCTCCAACTGCTGCAGGGTGAAGGTGCCTTCAGGCGCGCTGCTGTGCAGGCCCAAAAAGCGGTCGGCCGTCACCTGCACCATATGCGCGCTGATAGTGCCTGTGGCGCCTTGGCCTTTGCGGTAGAGCCAGTATCCTGCAATGACATCAATAACAGCAATTACTGGCAGCAAAACACGCAGCATCATGAGGATGTCGCCACCCAGCTCACCAAACGCTTCAATCATGAAATACGAAACTAGAAGTACCGGTACGGCGCCCCACAGGCTAAGTAGCGCCATACGGCCATTCTTGGTGGTATCAAAGCTGTAAGGCAGGCTGAGGTTCGGTGTGGTCATTTATTTTCCTCCAGCGGCAGGCCCAGCTCTTGGGCAAGAGCTATGGCTTTTTCGCGTGCATTGGCCTCGCTCGAAATCATGACTGTTATCGGCCAGCGGCTTTCATCGCGCCAAACAAGGCTCAGCCAGTAAGCCAAGCGGCGCTGGCCAGAAATGGTAATCTCGCGCTTACGGCTCACCTCGGTTAGCTGCAGGCATTTAAATTCATGCAGGCTATAGTTGCCGGCAGACAGGGCATTACCAAGCTTATGGATCTTGAAGGGCTCGAGCGCCACATAAGCCCGGCTCAGCGTGCCGCGTGCCGGGTTGAGGTACTTGAGCATGAAGTGCACGATGAGCAGGCATACGCTGATGCCCACAGCACTGCGCACAAGAATACTGATGAGCGTGGTGATATTAAAATCTCCAGCCGTTGCCCACTCGCCCAGCTCAAGCGCAATCGAGAGCAACGGAAAGACCAGCATGGCATAAGCACCCAGCCACACGTATTTGGTGGTGTCGAAACTAAAAGGAAGGGTAATCATCCCACGCTTCCCTCAAGGCTTAGCGCGATGAGTTTTTGCGCTTCAACCGCAAATTCCATCGGCAGGGCCTGCAGCACTTCCTTGCAGAAGCCGTTAACGATGAGGCCCACAGCTTCTTCAGGCGAAAGCCCGCGCGCGCGGCAGTAGAACAGCTGATCGTCCGAAACTTTGCTGGTGGTGGCTTCATGCTCGAGCTGCGCACTTGCATTGCGGCTCTCGATATAGGGTACGGTATGCGCGCCGCATTTATCGCCCAGCAGCAGACTGTCACACTGCGTGAAATTACGCGCGCCATCTGCCTTGGGCAGGACGCGTACAAGGCCGCGATAGGTATTCTGCGCCACGCCAGCCGAAATGCCTTTGCTGATAATGGTGCTCTTGGTGTTCTTGCCGATGTGAATCATCTTGGTGCCGGTATCGGCCTGCTGATGATTGGTGGTGAGCGCTACCGAGTAGAACTCGCCCACACTGTTATCGCCCTGCAAGATGCAGCTTGGATATTTCCAGGTAATGGCCGAGCCGGTTTCAACCTGCGTCCATGAAATTTTGGAACGTGCCCCACGGCAGGCGCCGCGCTTGGTCACGAAGTTATAGATGCCACCTTTGCCGTTCTTGTCGCCGGGGTACCAGTTTTGCACCGTGCTGTATTTGATCTCGGCATCCTCCATCGCTACCAGCTCAACCACCGCAGCATGCAGCTGGTTTTCATCGCGCTGGGGCGCAGTGCAGCCTTCGAGATAGCTCACATAGCTGCCCTTATCGGCAATAATCAGCGTACGCTCGAACTGGCCGGTATTCTTGGCGTTGATACGGAAGTAGGTTGAAAGCTCCATCGGGCAGCGCACGCCGGGCGGGATATACACAAAGCTGCCATCGGTAAACACGGCGCTGTTGAGCGTGGCAAAGTAGTTATCCGCCGTTGGTACAACACTGCCTAAATACTTCTGCACCAGCTCGGGATATTCGCGCACTGCCTCGCTAATCGGGCAGAAGATGACGCCTGCCTTCTTCAGTTCTTCCTTGAAGGTGGTGACCACCGAGACGCTATCGAACACTGCGTCTACCGCCACACCGCTCAGCATCTTCTGCTCATTCAGCGGAATACCCAGCTTCTCGTAGGTACGCAGCAGCTCGGGGTCAATTTCGTCGAGCGAGTTCAGCGTGGGTTTGGCCTTGGGTGCCGAGTAGTAATAGGCTTCCTGATAATCGATCGGCGCGATGTTGAGCTTGGCCCAATCCGGCGACTTTTGCGTGAGCCATAGCGCATAAGCATCGAGCCGCCATTTCAGCAGCCAGTCGGGCTCGTTCTTTTTGGCCGAGATAAAACGGATGGTATCTTCAGACAGGCCCTTAGGCGCCTGATCGTTCTCAATGGCGGTGACAAACCCGTGTGGATATTTCTGTTCGGCCAGCGCGGTGACCGCGCGCAGCGTATTGGGATCAGCAGGCAACGTGCGTCCCCTTCTTGAGGTCAGGCGGGGTGAACTTCAGTTCGGCGTTAATCAGCTCATCCAATGTCACATCGGCAAAGGCCTGACTGACCTTGGCGTTAAGCGGCGACCAGCGGCCGAACACCGGGCAGCTGTGTTCATGCTCGCAGGGCGACTTGAGATGCTGCGCGCAGCTGGTAATCGAGATCGGGCCGTCTACCGCCTCGATCAGCTGGGCGGTGGTAATCTCGGTTGCGGGGCGGGCGAGGCGATAGCCACCAGCCGCGCCGCGCATGGCCGAGACAATGCCGACCTTGGCCATGCGTTTGAGCAGCTTGGCCACGGTGGGTGCGGGCAGGTGTGTGAGCTCGGCCAGACGGGTGGCGTTCATCAGCGGCTCGTTTTTGAGCGCCAGAGTGGCCACAATCACAACGCCATAATCGGCGAGTTTACTTAGTCTGAGCATCGGCGTAGCCCGTTTCTTCCTAATTAGGGATAAAAAAAGTCCTATTAGCGACTTAAATGACAATCTAGCCCCTTTAAGTCAAGTGGAGTCGCCAATAATAGGGTCTTTTTTGAGGCACTTTGCCAAACTGCCGGAGCGGGTTACAAGGGTGGGCATTTCACGGGAGGCAAAATGGCGCGGGTTCTGGTTCTTTACTATTCGGAACATGGCCATGTTGAGCAGATGGCCATGGCCGTTGCCCATGGCGCACGCGGGGTTGCTGGGGCCGAAGTGGTGATCAAGCGCGTGCCGCCCATCGGCAAGCCACCCGCCGAGCATACGCTGCCGATTGCCGAGCCCATGGAACTGCGCGATTACGATGCTGTTATCTTTGGCACCCCCGCCCGTTTTGGCAATATGTGCGCAGAAATGCGCTATTTCCTCGACCAGACCGGTCCCTTGTGGGTGGAAGGCGGCCTGATTGGCCGTATCGGCTCGGTGTTTGTCTCGACCAGCAGCCAGCACGGCGGGCAGGAAACCACTATAACCAGCTTCTACAACACGCTTATTCACCACGGCATGATCATCGTGGGTATTCCGTACTCCGAAGCCGGCCTTGTAAATATGGCCGAAATATCAGGCGGTTCGCCTTATGGCTCGGGTACCATCAGTGCCAATGACGAAGAGCGCCAGCCCAGCGATAACGAGTTTGACCTTGCCGAAGCGCAAGGGCGCCGTGTTGCCACCATCGCCACCCGTCTCTACGGCTAGCCGCTGCCCAATTTTAGCCAAACGGCCTGCAAAGCCTGCTTTTCGGCTCATTTGTCGTCAATTGGCTGAGCGGCGATCAGAATGAAAACAGCTTTTAAAATTACGCGGTATTTGAAACTATAGTGCTTGCCTGTTTTTGCATCAGCCATCTAATATCTGCATGGACATTGAAACATTATTTCGCAGGAGCATTTAAATGGCACAAGAAAACACCCGTAAAGGCTTCGTGGCTCGTGTAGCCAACGCCCTGAGCCGCAAGCCAGCTGCAGCTGCAGTTCCCGCCGCCCCGGTTGTAGCGGTGCAGGCTACGGCTACGCCGCAGCAGCCCAAGCTCACCTCGGACCAGATGTTTAATGCCATTACCGCTGGCGGCCGTTGTCTGCCCGGCTAACAGGTCTTTTTAGTTTTCTAAAAGGGCCGGCGTAACTGCTGGCCCTTTTTCATTTGGGTAAAATCAAGTGAGCTGCGACAGCATGAAACTTTAGTTCGCGAAGCGAGTATGATTTACTCATTCAACACTTTTCAATTGAGGCCCCCTGATGGACGGCACGTCCTTTATTGCGACAACCAAACCCCTTTTCAAGCTCACGCCCGCCGATGGCCCTGCGTTTGAGCACTATGCCCACGAGCGCATTAGCCCCTACCTGATTGTATGTGACCATGCCCGCAACCGCATTCCGGAATGCCTGGGCGATATGGGCCTCTCGGAAGAAGCACGTAACGAGCACTTTGCGTGGGATCCGGGTTCGGAAGGCGTGGGCCGCCATCTGGCCGATATGCTGGGCGCACCTGCGATTATCGCCGGTTTTTCACGTCTGGTGATCGACCCCAACCGGGTGCTTGAGCACCCAACCCTGTGCTCGCCGCATGAGGATGAGACAGATATTCCTGCTAACATCGGCATCAGCGCGGCTGAAAAGCAGGCCCGTATCGATCAGGTGTTCATGCCCTACCATAATGCCATTCGGGCAGCGCTGGAGGCCATCAGGGCGCGCGGGCAGCAGCCCATTCTCATCTCGCCGCACAGCTTTGTGCCGCAATACCGCAAGGGCCAGTATCGCCCGTGGCAAATCGGGGTGTTATGGCGCGAGGACCAGCGCCTGGCCCGCCCGTTCATCGAGGCGCTCAAGGCACGCGGCGATATCATCGTCGGCGATAACCAGCCTTACTGCCGCCGCAGCCACCGCTTCCATACGGTTGAGGTGCATGCCGAAGATGTGGGCGTGCCGAACCTGCTGTTTGAAGTACGGCACGATTTCATTCGTACCGATGCCGAGCAAAAGCACTGGGCCGAGATTATCTTCAAGGCCCTGCCACAAACTGTTTAGCAGGTTATCTAATTGCTTTGAACTTGTTGGTCGCGCCAATCAGGGCCGAGCGGATGCCCGGTTCCATGGCGCTATGACCGGCATCCGGTATCACCACATATTCGGCTTCGGGCCAGGCGCGATGCAGGTCGTCGGCACTGCGCAGCGGGCACACGAGGTCATAACGGCCCTGTACGATAAAGGCAGGAATATGCCTGATTTTATGCACGTTCTGCAGTAGCTGGTCGTCCGGCTTGAACAGGTTGTTGCGGAAGTAATGCGCTTCCATGGTGGCCATGCCGCGGGCCAGAACATCATCGGTCTCGGCGATAATCTTCTCGATATCCGGCTGCAGCACCGAGGTGCAGCTCTCATAATGGGTCCAGGCACGTGCGGCGGGCATATGAATGGCCGGATCGGGATTAATGAGCCGCTGATAGTAGGATTCGAGGATATCGCCGCGCTCTTCAGGTGGCAGGTGCTCGAGGAACGGGCGCTCGACCTCAGGATAGACGCGGCCGATTTGCGTGAGGAACCAGTCGATCTCCCATTTACGCAGAATGAAAATACCCCGCAGAATGAGGCCTGAAACGCGTTCGGGGTGCGCCTGTGCATAAGCCAGTGCAAGGGTAGAGCCCCAGCTGCCACCAAACACATGCCATTTCTCAATCCCCCATTTAACCCGCAGCTTCTCGATATCCGCAATCAGGTGCGGGACGGTGTTAAGCGTGGTCTCGCCCAGAGGGGTGCTGCGGCCAGCACCGCGCTGGTCAAACAGGCAAATTTTGTAATGCTGGGGGTCGAAGAATTGGCGGTGCTTGGGTGAGCAGCCAGCGCCTGGACCACCATGTAAAAAGAGAATGGGATAACCATCAGGGTTACCGCACTGTTCCCAGTAGATGTTATGCGGCGCATCCACCGACATAACGCCAGTGGCATAGGGCTCAATCGCGGGAAAGAAATTGTTCAGGGTCATACCTAATAATCATGGCTGCGCCCTATCTGGCAAGCGAATTTGTGCTGCGTGCGAAAGGGTTATCGAGGGGCCAAAACGCCAGCTGATGTAGCCGCGCACTTCAATCTCCCGCCCTGCCAGCTCGGCTAGTGCCATATCCCGTGCCAAACGGGTGGGAATGACCACTGTAAAATCAGTGCGCCAATCGGCTCCAAAGTTTATGTAAGTCACATCGCGCCGTGCTGCGACTTCATGCACTGTGCCGCGCACAATCCGCCAGCTATTGAGGCCTTTTTCAGCAGCATCTGCCACTAGCATACGGCAGCAATTGGCCCTCCACAGGCCGCGATTTCTGCCCTCATGCTCGGCTGCCAGCATCTCGGGGGTAGGGGCGCTATCAAGCGGCATGAGTTGCGCCTCACCTTTGCGTAACAGCGTGAGTGTGAGGGGTGATGTAACACGCAATCGGCTCCAGCGGTCGCGCTTGTCGCCGCTCACTTCTATTTGCTGCAGCAGATAGGGCTTGAGCAGGCTGCTATCGCCTGCAGGAGCATAAAGCATATCCAGCACATATTCGGTCTCGCCGGCTTTAAAGCTCAGCGGTCCGGTGATTTCAGTTGGCGTGATAGTTTCGGCAAAGGCTGGTGCCGTGAGTAAAAGAACAAGAGCGAAAAGGCCAAAGCGCATAATTCGCTATAGCGCTAAAACGCCAATCGAGCCAGCGCCTAGGGGCCCTGATATCGGGTGGTTGTAATGTGCTGCGGCTTCTTGCAGTCGGGCAGTTTTTCTTTAGCGGCTGCTACCTTTTCAATATCGGCTCCGCCAGTGAGCTGATCGATCATAAAGGCTTCCTGCACTTTTGCCGGGGCGCTTGCATCAAGCGCCAGATTACCGCTTAGCTTGCAAAGCCCGCTTTGGGCATTAAAGGTCTTGGTCGGGCTGCTCATGAATATGAGTATGAGCCAAGCCGCCTAAACTTTGCTTAATTGCAGGTTTTTGCATGATAAATGAGCGACTTAAGCGGCAATACCAAAGAACTCCAGCTGCCACTTGAGGTCAGCCTCAGGCAGTGGATAGCTGCTGCCCTCTTTGGGGTAAAGCGCCTGCTGCGGCTGAATGCCAGCCAAGCGGGTTTGCAGCTGCAGGGCAAGGCGCATGCTGAGCCCCGCCTTCCACGCGAGCGCTGTAATACCCTTGGCGCTATGCGCGCTGACAATCCGGCTTACCGTACCGCTATCCGTCTGCGCCTTGAGCGCGAGTGCCGTAATTACAAAGCTGCGTTCACCCGCTTCAAGGGCCGCTGTAATCGCCACTTCATCCAGCTCGTTGATTTTATGCAGGCGGTGGGCGCGGTCAGCTGGTGTTTCAGTGTCATCGCGCTCAGGTGTGCTGATGCGCGTACGCACCAGCTGCGCGATCTCCAGCGCGGTATCCTCATCCACCTGCGGCTGCTGGCGCAGCACATCAAGTAGTTGGGTTGCAACAAACTGGGCAAGGCGGCGGATAGCGCCCATCGGCAGCTTAGGGCGGCGTACCAGTGGTTCGTGCCAGCTGGGCTGGGTTGCTGCGCGCTCGAGCAGTTTATCGAGCGTATCCTCGCGGATCTGGGCAGATGAATTGCCGAGCAGGGCGGCAATCGCCTCGGTATCGTCATGCACAGCCAGTACCGAGCTGACGATGGAGGATAGCTGGTTACGGCTGGCAATCGCGGTCACTGCGCCCGGTATGGGCGTCGCCTTGATGATCTCGAGCAGGTCATCATCCGTCAGCACCGGCGAGTGGCGCAGTACCGGCTCGGCCACGCGCAGTTCAACATCGCGCGCCAACTGCACAATCACATCATGCGGGGCATCGGGCAGGTTATGTAATGCATCTGCCAGAATTTCGCGCACACGCACGGCCTGATCCTGCGCCAGCTTGCGCAAAACCTCGAGCACATGATCGCGCAGTTTATCCTGCTCAGGGGCCGAGAGTGTGGGCATGAGCGTGGCGATTTTACCTGCCAATGCCGTGCGCACGGTCTCGTCATGATCATCGGTCAGCTTCAGGTCGCCCTGCCTGGGGGTGGTCCTGTTCTCGGCCACGCGGCGGCGTACGCTGGCATCCTCATCATCTATCAGGTAGTAGAGAATTTCAGGCACGGTACCGGGGTGAGCGGCTACGCTGCGGCGGTCGTCCACCTTCTCGCTTTGCGAGAGGACTTTGGCGGTATCGTAATCCATGGTTTGCAAGGGCATCTTCACGAGGCTATCTCCGCATGGCCTTTGCCATTATGTTTGGCCTTATACATGGTGGCATCCGCGCGCTTGATGAGTGCTGCAAAACTCTCGCCCGCCTTGACTGGCGCAATACCAATCGATGCCCCGAGGCGCTTGGGCAGGGTGGTGAGTGTATCCGCCAGCATGTTTATGCCGCTGATAATACGCTGTGCTACGGCCTGTGCGCCGGCCTCATCGGTGCGCTCAAGCCAGAGCAGGAACTCATCCCCGCCCACGCGGCCGGCAATATCGCCACCGCGAATACAGGTCTCGAGAATAGAGCCAACTTTTTTCAATACGTCATCGCCAACCGCATGGCCGAGATAGTCGTTGATGGTTTTGAAGTTATCGAGATCGATATTCACCAGCACAGCGCCAGCCCCACTCTTGGCCAGACGCTCACGCACCTGATCGGCAAAGGCGCGCTGGTTATAAAGGCCGGTCAGACCGTCGCGTTCGGCCTTTTCCTGCCATTCTTCCTGCACACTTAATTGCGCCCATACCGCGCCCAGCTGTTCGGCTACGGCTTCAACCAGATGAATTTCTTCCTCATTCCACTTTTGTGCCGAGGGTTCGCGCCAGATCAGCACTGCGCCATTCACGCTGCGGCGGTATTGTGTGCGGCAGGCCAGCCATTCATGCCCTTCGCTTGAGAAGGACAGCGCATCGCCCCGGTTCAGCGTCGCTTCGCACAAGATAGGGCAGGTGGTAGGTGGAGCTTGGCCGTAGTTATCAACCACTTCCCATCTGTTCTCAACGCGGCGGTAAATAACCGCGCCTTCGGCCGAGAGGGCATGTGTGAGGGCGCGCACGACCGCACCAAACTCACGCTGCTGCGAGAGCCCGTCACGCATGATGCGGCTGATGTGGCTGACAATACGCTCGCGTAAACGTGCACCCGCCAGGCGGGCAGCCGCACCAATCTGCTCGGTAATATCGTGGCACAATCCGCGTGCGCCCTGCCAGGCACCTGCTTTATCAAAGCGGGGCATGGCTGTAATGGCAAGGCAGCGTGGCTCGCGGTTTTTATCCTTTATCCACAGCTGTGCGTCTTGTATGGGGACCTGCGTGAAGAACGGGGTTGAGAGATCGTCGGTTGAGAGCATGCCCAGCTCATGCGGGCGCTTGCCGGTTACTTCTTCAGCGCTCCAGCCCAACAGGCCTTTACCGGCCACAAAAGCAAAGCGCCCCGCGCGGTCGGTCTCCCACACATAATCGCTCGAGAGATCGAGCAGGTCTTTAAAGCGGGTGCGGCTGTCGGCCAGCGCGAGGGTGAGGTTATGCTCGAGCGTGGCATCGCGCCCGAGCAGCAAAAAGGTATTGGCGGGCAGGGCAGTGGCCTGCCACTCAAAGATCTGCTCACCGATTTTAACTGCAAGGCGCGGTGTAGATGGGCTCTTGAGCCAGCCTTGCACCTGCGGCCACCAGCTCTCATCCGCCAGCAGGGCCTCTGCGGCGCTGTTTGCCTCGATCACCTCCTGCGGGCTGGCAAGCAGGGCTGGCGCTGGATGCAGCGCAATGACCTCGGCTAACGGCAAGGCTAAGGGCAGTTCGGAAGAGGTTTGCGGCAGGCTCACAGTCAGGCAATTCTGCCCTGAAATGTTAACTATGTCCTAAAGATTTGGCCGAAGTATGAGCCGCAGCGGGTGTACGGGCAATTTCTGTAGCCGAATAGCGCGGGTGGCTCTCCCGGCGGGTGATATCGGCCAGCTCGTTCCAGATCTGTTTACCGGTGGGCGAGAATTTGTCCTGTCCGATTTCAAACAAGATACGGTCCGAGGCGTCAAAAAAGCGCTCAAAGGCGGCGTGGTTGGTATCAATTTTCTGTGCAAAGTCGCGGGCGTCTTCACGTTGCCATTCTTCAGTGGTTTCACGCTGCAGGCCGGTTACCCAAAAGAGGGTGCGGTAAGCCAGTTTGGCAAATGCCAGACGTGGGGTCTGCAGGTCGGCCAGTGCCATGGGCGCCTCGAGGGCTGAGACGGCTTCCTGATCTGCTTTGGTGTTCAGCGCCTTGATTCGCGTATTTGTGGCGACAATCTCTTTGTTCGACTGGCGGGTTTCAACCAGCATGGCGAGAACCGACTTGTCGATCTCGTTCAGGCCGGGATGCTTCTTAATAAAGGCTATTTGCGCTTCCGGCGCAGCGGGCAGCAGCTTTTGACCTGTGGGAAGCGGGTTTTGCATGCGCGAAACCTAGCAAAACGCACAATTTAACCGCAAGAGTCTTTTCCTTGTATTTCCTGCCAAAATTAACTATTTTCCCGCAGCAATTAAGCTGTTCTATCGCCCCGTTATTTGAGAACCATGACCGACCCTGCCCACATCCGCAACTTCTCCATTGTCGCCCATATCGACCACGGCAAATCCACGCTGGCCGACCGGCTTATCCAGACCTGTGGCGGCCTCGAGCTGCGCGAGATGACCGAGCAGGTCCTCGACAGCATGGACATCGAGAAAGAGCGCGGTATTACCATCAAGGCGCAGACCGTGCGCCTGAACTACAAGGCCAAGGACGGTATTACCTATCAGCTCAACCTGATGGATACTCCTGGTCATGTCGACTTTGCCTATGAGGTGAGCCGTTGCCTTGCTGCCTGCGAAGGCTCGCTGCTGGTGGTTGACGCCTCGCAGGGTGTAGAAGCGCAGACCCTCGCCAATGTGTATCAGGCGATGGAAAACAATCACGAGATCGTGACGGTGATCAACAAGATCGACCTTCCGGCTGCCGAGCCTGAGCGCATCAAGCAGCAGGTTGAGGATGTCATCGGCATCGATACTTCAGAAGCTGTACTTATCTCGGCCAAGACCGGCCTTGGTATTCCCGATGTGCTTGAGGCGATTGTCACCAAACTGCCGCCGCCTAAAGGCGAGCGCGATGTACCCCTCAAGGCTGCGCTGATTGACAGCTGGTATGATCCCTACCTTGGCGTTGTCATTCTGGTGCGCGTCATGGAAGGCATGCTCAAGGTCAAGCAGCGCGTGAAGTTCATGCAGACTGATGCAGTTTATGAAGTTGACCGCGTTGGTTACTTCACGCCCAAGAAGGTGATGATCGATGAGCTGGGTCCCGGTGAAGTGGGCTTTATCACGGCGGGCGTGAAGAACATTCACGATACCAAAGTGGGCGATACGCTTACCGATGAAAAGAAGCCAACGGCGCAGGCCCTGACCGGTTATAAGCCCTCGGTGCCGGTTGTTTTCTGCGGCCTGTACCCTACTGATGCGGCCGAGTTTGAAGTGCTGCGTGACAGTTTGGGCCGTTTAGCATTGAATGACGCGAGCTTCCATTTCGAGGCCGAGAGTTCAGCTGCGCTGGGCTTTGGTTTCCGTTGTGGCTTCTTGGGGCTTCTGCATCTCGAAATTATCCAGGAGCGCCTTGAGCGCGAATATAACCTGAACCTCATTACCACCGCGCCATCGGTGGTGTATCGCATCTACCCGCATAAGGGCGAGATGAGCGAAATCCATAATCCGGTAGACATGCCCGATCAGGTTTACATCGAGCATATGGAAGAGCCGTGGATCAAGGCGACCATTCTGACGCCGGATGAATATCTCGGCTCGATCCTGCAACTCTGCACCGAGCGCCGCGGTGTGCAGGTTGACCTCACCTATGTGGGCAACCGCGCCATGCTGGTATACCGCCTGCCGCTGAACGAAGTGGTATTCGACTTCTACGACCGCCTCAAGAGCATCAGCCGCGGTTATGCCAGTTTCGATTACGCGATTGACGGCTACCAGCCCGGCGATCTGGTGGTGATGAACATTCTGGTGAACCAGGAGCCGGTAGACGCATTAGCCATCATCGTACATCGTGCCCATGCTGAAGCGCGTGGCCGCATTCTGTGTGAACGCCTTAAAGAGCTCATTCCGAAACACATGTTCAAGATTGCCATTCAGGCAGCCATTGGCGCACGCGTGATTGCGCGTGAAGATATCTCGGCCATGCGTAAAGACGTAACCGCCAAGTGCTACGGCGGCGACATCTCGCGCAAGAAGAAGCTGCTCGAGAAGCAGAAAGAGGGCAAGAAGCGCATGCGTCAGTTCGGCGAAGTCGAAATTCCGCAAAGCGCTTTCATTGCTGCTCTCAAGATGGGTAAGGACTGATGACCGACACGGCGCTGGATACTGCCCCTGAGGCGGCATCAACAGCCCGTCTCGAGATGCTTCCTGCATGGTCGGTGCCGGATCCACGCTATGCGTGGCTGCATGTCATTACTGTGTTTGGCTCGCTTGTTCTGCTTATGGCAGCGGCACCGTGGCTGTGGTTCTACGTTTCGCCGTTTACTGTCCTTGTCATTCTGCCGCTTCTGGGCGCGAGCATCTACAAGCTCACAATTGTTCTGCACGATTGCTCGCACTTCAGTTTATTTGCCGGTAAAGAGCTGAACCGCAAGGTCGGTACTATCTGCGCACTCCTGCTGGGCAGTGATTTCGAGACCTTCCGCAAGGCTCATTGGAAACATCATAAGGAGTATGGCAATGCCGATGACCCGCAGGGCAGGGACTACCTTGGCCTGCAGACCTCCAGTCGCGCGCATATGCTGTGGCACCTCGTGCGCCCGCTGTTCGGGTATAACCTGTTCAAGCTGGCTTCGTTCCAGACAGCGTCACTCACTGAGAAAGCCCCCTCTCCAGCTCTCCCCCACGCCGTGGGAGAGAGGGCTGCACGCGCTTCTCATCCTCTCTCCCGCGAAGGCGGGGGAGGGTTAGGGTGGGGGCTGTTACCTTTTGCAGCGATGGCTGCCATTCAGCTCGCCCTCGCGTTTCTCGCCACCGGCTTCGGGCAGGTGTGGTGGCTCTTTCCGCTCTATCCAGTAGCGGCGGCCAGCTTTGCGCTGTTCTACAGCCAGACCCGTGGTTTTTGTGAGCATGTGGCGCCAGTCGGCCATGTTGGTGAGGCGCATGTACGCAGCCATTTACCTAACATGTTTGACAAGATTTTCTTTTACACACTCAACTTCAACTATCATGTTGAGCATCATTATTACCCGCAAATACCCAGCTGCCATTTGCCTGCTATAGCGGCTGGTCTGGTGCAGAGCGGTAAAACCTACCCGCAATCACGCTCGATTTTATCGACCATCACCACTAGGCTGGCGCAATGTCCGAAATAAAACCCATCCCAACCGATGTTATCGATACCTGCAACAGCTGCGGCTCGAACATCTCATCCCCTATCGCGCAGGGTGTTGATTTTGAATATAACACCTGCAGCAACGAGTTTACCTATGTGCGCTGTGCGGCCTGCGGGGTTATCTGGCTGCGTGACCGTCCGCCCACTTCGCAGCTTTCTACCATCTATCCGCCCAGCTATATTCCATATCAGTTTAACGAGCATCTTGGCGGCTTCATCGCCAGATTACGAGATAGGGTGCAGCAGGCCAAGGTTGGCCCGCTCTCGAAATACGCTGGCACAAATGCAGTAATTGTCGACGTTGGCTGCGGTGCGGGCGAGTTCTTGCGCCTTATGAAAGCGCATGGCGACAAGAGCTGGCAGCTTTACGGCGTGGACATGGCGCAGGAAGCCATCGACCATCTGGCCAAATACGGCATCGGTGGTGTGGTCAGCCGCTTTGAAACACTTGAGTGGAAGACTACAGCCCCGCAAGTGGTGGTCATGAACCAGGTGATCGAGCATGTGGATGACCCGGCGGGCGCGGTCAAGAAGGCGCATAACCTGCTGGCACCCGGCGGTTACTTCTTCTGCGAAACGCCCTCGGCGGATGGCTGGGACTGCAAGCTGTTCGAGCGCCGCTATTGGGGTGGCTGGCACATTCCACGTCATTGGACCATTTACACCGAAGCCAGCCTACGCCAGCTGTTCGAGCGTAACGGGTTTGAGGTGGTTGAGGTCACTTATCTGTTGTCGCCCAACTTCTGGCTGCAGAGCATCCATCATTACCTGCACGAAAAAGGCTGGCCGCGTCTGGCTGACTATTTCGATGTATCGCACTTCATTCCGTTGGCGATATTCAGCGCGGTTGATGTGCTGCAAAAGCTGGTACGCGGGCGCACCTCCAACTTCCGCATGGTGGGCCGTAAAAAGCCATGACCTTCATCAACCCGCAGCAGCAGCACTACGAGACTGTGCATGATGATTATGGCAATCATTATTACGATGAAAGCGCCATGGATTATCGCCGCGAGTTTGTGTTCAAACCCTTGTTTGCTGGCCTCGATCTTAATAATGCCACAGTGGCTGATTTAGCCTGCGGCAGCGGGTTTAACTCAACCCTGCTGCGCGAATATTATACCGATGTGAAGACCGATGGCTTTGATATCTCGCCCCGCGCCTGCGAGGACTATCGCCGGAATGTGAATGGCGGCGAGGCCTACCAGTGCGACCTCACGCAACCCTACACACCGCCCCGCCAGTATGATGCTGCCATGGTTATGGGCGGGCTGCACCACTGCGTCATCAACCTGCCGCAAACCCTTGCCAATATATCCTCGCTTGTTCGCCCGGGTGGCTGGCTGGTGATGGTCGAGCCCAATCGCCGCTATGTGCTGCAAACCCTGCGCGACTTTTGGTACAGGAACGACCGCTATTTTGATGCCGCTACCGAACGCGCACTGGTGCATGATGAGCTGCTGGCCATGGCCCCGCAGTTCAGGCTTATGGATGTGCAGTATTATGGCGGTCCCGCTTATTTCATGATTCTCAACAGCCTGATTACCCGTATGCCGCTGAAGGCCAAAAAGACGCTTCAAGGCCCGCTTTTTGCGGCAGAGCGCCTGTATAACCGCCTGCCGGGCCAGCGGCTGTTCCCGGTTTTCGCGGCCTGCTGGCAGCGGGTTTAGGCGCGTCATACTGCACCTTGTTTTGCGGCTGTTCCTGTGGCTTTATCCCGCCCGTCATGATGCTTTCCCGCCGCCAGCTTTTGTTCTCCGTCTCCATTGCCGCTCTCGCTAGTGCCACGCCGGCGCTTGCCCGCGATATCGGCCTGCCGTTCAGCTATAACTGGCTGGTACGCGAGGCCGAGCGTTTGGCCAAGCAGGACTACGCCAAGCCGGTACAGGCTGATTCCGATTGGCTGGCTGGCCTCGGCTATGATGCCTACCGCGATATTCGCTTCAAGCCGGACAAGGCCCTGTGGCGCCAGCGCGGCGTGCCGTTCAGGGCGCAGTTCTTCCATCTTGGCGCGCTTTACATGCTGCCGGTTGAGCTGAACGAGGTTGTGGCTGGTCAGTCCCGCCCGATTGCGTATGACCCCGCGTTGTTCGGCTTCGGCCCGCTTGAGGTGCCCGAGGCTGTGGCCACCAACAAGGCCCTTGGTTATGCGGGCTTCCGTCTGCACGCGCCCATCAACCGGCCTGATTACTTCGATGAGTTCATGGTCTTCCTGGGTGCCAGCTACTTTAGGGGTGTGGGCAAAGGCCAGCATTACGGCCTTTCGGCCCGCGGCCTGGCGATTGATACCGCCCTCGCGCGCGGCGAAGAATTCCCCAATTTCACCAAGTTCTGGCTTGAGCGCCCGACGGGCAACGGCACGGTGGTGGTCAACGCGTTGCTCGACAGCCCCAGCGTGACTGGCGCCTACCGCTTTATCATCACGCCCGGTCCTGAGACCACCATGGACGTGACCGTGCGCCTGTTTACCCGCCAGAAGGTGGAGAAGCTGGGCGTGGCTCCGCTCACCTCGATGTACGCTTTTGGCGAGAATGACGACCGCCTGAACCACGACTTCCGCCCTGAAGTACATGACAGCGATGGCATGCTCATGCTCGGCAATAACGGCGAGTGGCTGTGGCGCCCGCTGCTGAACCCCTCCAAGCTCAACGTCAGCAGCTATCAGAATGAAAGCCCCAAGGGCTTTGGTCTGCTGCAGCGCGACCGCGAGTTTAACGGATATCAAGACCTCGAGGCCAATTACGAACAGCGTCCAAGCCTGTGGGTTGAGCCCAAGGGCAGCTGGGGCCGTGGCTCAGTCCAGCTCATCGAGATCCCTACGGACAGCGAAATTCATGACAATATCGTGGCTTTCTGGGTGCCGGAGGCACCGGTTGAGGCCGGTCAGGCGCTTGAGTTTGCTTACCGCTTGAGTTGGGGGAATGGCCCGGCCAAGGGCCGCCGCCCGGCCGAAGTGGTGGCCACCCATGTGGGGCGACAATTTGACCAGCACAAAACCAAGTTCGTGATTGACTACAAAGACCTGAATCATGGACAAAGAAACCGTATCGTTGCACCGCAACAGGAAATTTGGAGCAGCGCCGGAATCGTCTCCGGGGTGTCTTTGGTGCGCAACCAGCACAGTAATGGCTGGCGCGTGACCTTCGACCTCGAGACCGATGGCGATGATGTCCACGAGCTGCGGTGCTTCTTGCGCGAGAATGGTAAGCAGGTTTCCGAAACCTGGTCTTACCAGTGGCGTAACACTTAAGGGGTTTGTCGCGTGCTGCAGTCTGTATCGTCCGAAATCACCCGTACCCGCATGGCGCTTCTGGCCTATGTTGCTCGTTATGGTGTGAGCGACGATGCTGCCCGCCGCATGGTCGCTGCCCGTCTGTGGCGCGCCATCCCCCGCGGCCTTAACGCAGCAGAGGCAATTGCCGCTACCGACCGCGCCCTCAGCCTGTGGGCGAGCGAGCGTGTGGGCTTCCCCATTTCAGCTGCGCAGCTGCGCCTCGCCGTACTGGTCACTGGTGCTGACGCCACCGCTCTGCTGGGCGATGATGTGGCCGGTTTTGTCACCACCATCAGCCCTGCGCTGCTGCAGGCAACCCCGACCGAAACACTGGTCGATATGCCGGTGCAGTCATTTGCCAAGGTCAGCCTGGCTGGTTTGCTGGCTCCAGCGCCTGTTGCTCTTAACCGGGCTGCCTAGTACAAACCTGTCATTCCCGCCTTACGGCTTTTCATGGCGATCTGAATGACCGAAGTTTCCATCCCTGTTGTCTACTCCTTCCCGCGCCGCTTGCTGGTATTCGGGCTCGCGCTTGCCAGTACTATTGGCGCTACGGCGGTATGGGCCGATCTGCTTTCACAGAACGGCACCACTGTTTTCGATATCATCCAGATTGCGCTGTTCGCCTTAAACTTCGGCTGGGTCAGTGTGTTCTTCTGGAGCTCTATTGTGGGCTGGCTGCGCGTGATCCGCCGCGGCCGCACGCCCGGGCTTATACACCCGAGCAAGCTGGCCAAGGGCGAAGCCGCGCCCGAGCTGCTCACAGGCAAGCCGGTAGCTGTATTGGTGCCAGTTTATAATGAAGACCCCGAGGCCGTATTCGCGCGCGTGGCTGCCATGTACCGCAGCCTTGAAGAGCTGAATAACCTGCAGCCTTTCCATTTCTTCATTCTGTCTGACACAACCGATGCCGATATCTGGGTGGCGGAAGAAATCGCATGGATGGAAACCATCCGCCAGCTTGGGGCCAAAGGCCGTATCTTCTACCGCCGCCGCTTTAAAAACACTGCGCGCAAGGCAGGTAACATTGCCGACTTCTGCACCCGCTGGGGCGCACAGTACGAGCATATGGTGGTGCTCGATGCCGATAGCCTGCTCACTGGCGAGACCATTATTCAGCTCGCGCGCTTGGGCCGCCTGAACCCTGATGCCGGTATCATTCAGGGTCTGCCCAGTATTGTGGGCGCAAGTAGCCTTTATGCGCGCACGCAGCAGTTTGCGGCGCGGCTTTATGGCCCTGTGCTCGCGGCCGGTATCAACTTCTGGCACTTGGGCGATGGCAACTACTGGGGCCATAACGCTGTTATTAAAACGGCATTCTTCACTGCCTTCTGCGGCCTGCCGAGCCTGCCGGGCAAGCCGCCGTTTGGCGGGCATATTTTAAGCCATGACTTTGTCGAGGCGGCCCTCATCCGCCGTGGCGGGGCTAAAGTCTGGCTGATTGGCGAAATCGAAGGCTGTTTTGAGCAGATGCCCGCCAGCATGATCGAAAACGGTAAGCGCGAGCGCCGCTGGGTGCAGGGTAACCTGCAACACAGCAAGCTGCTGTTTGCCTCCGGCCTGCATCCGCTCAGCCGCACTCATTTGTTTATGGGTATCACCTCATACCTGGCGCCGGTTATGGGCTTGCTCTTCCTCTTCACCGGTCTGGCTGCTGCGACCTATGCCAACTTTGTGCCGCCAGATTACTTCTCAAACCAGCGTGCGCTGTTCCCTAACTGGCCGGTGTTTGATGGTGACCGCGCGCTCTCGCTGCTGGCGATAGTGTTTGTCATGCTTACACTGCCCAAGCTGCTGGCATGTATTTCGGCCATCATGTACGAGCGCAAGCGCTGGGGCGGGGCCATTCGCCTGCTGCTGAGCGTGATCATCGAGCATACCTTTACTATCCTCATCGCGCCGATCAACATGCTCATCCACAGCCGCTTTGTGTTTGATGTGCTGTCCGGCCGCGATAGTGGCTGGGGGGCGCAGAACCGCGGTGATGCTGACACCAGCTGGAGCGAGGCGTGGAAGATTCACCGCATGCATACGCTCTTTGGTATTTTGCTGGCTGTGTACAGCTATTACTATGCGCCCACATTATTCGGCTGGCTGCTGCCGATCGCGATTGGTCTTGTACTGGCCATGCCGATTTCGGTTATCTCTTCACGCGCCAAGTTCGGCCAGAAACTACGCCGTTTGGGCCTGTTCCTTATTCCTGAAGAAACCACCGTGCCGCCGGTGATGCTGCAGGCCTTGGCGATTGAGAGTGAAATCCGTAAGGTCATGCCCAAGCCTGAAGGTCCGTTTGGTCTGGCTGGTCAGGTGCTCGATAACCCGCAGCTCAACGCGCTCCACCTCACGCTGCTGGGGGAGGAAAGCCACAAGATTCCGGATCAGGACCATCTGGCTACCGCCCGCCGCAAGCTCGCTGTACGCCTCAAGGGGGTAGACACGGTTCCGACCCTGAGCAATGCCGAGAAGATTGCACTGCTGCTCGATAACGAGAGCCTCTCACAGGCGCCGCTCGGCCTGAGGCCGCAGTTGCCATAAGCCTTAGGCTGCTTTAGAGTTTTACTTATGGATACTATTCTTGTACCCGGCGGCGGAAGAGACTGAGTACCTGCGCTTAACTCAGGCCTATTGCGCAGTCGCAAAGCCGCCAGGCTAACACAGTTTACGGCTTAAGTTTTGCGATCGGGATAATACGGTGCTGGCTCGGGTTGCTGCGCTGCTGGCGCAGGGCATCGTTCATGAACACCTCGCCAGTATCTTCTAGCTTGATGAAATCCATCCACTCTACCAGCGAGCGTTGTTCAGTGTTGGTACCTTTCAATACATCGACCTCATGCGCGGATGCGTGCAGGAACTTGCGGTCGGAAAAGACCCCTACAATACCGACCTGATCTTTAGGCAGGAATGCATCAATTGAGTTGGTGCGGCCCATGTGCCCTGCACCATATACAACAGTCATAGGTTGGCCGTGGCTTTTCTGCTGAATTGTTGCGGCGACCCGACGATCAGCATTAAGGCGGGCACTAATCGCCTCTGGCGTATAGCTAGCAAGAGGCTCACCCATGCGCGGAGATGCAAGTTGTTCAAACTGTGCTGCTACATCGACGCCGTGCGGTACTATACCTTGTCGATCAGCTACCTTCACGCGTTGTGCCAGACCGAGCACATCTGCTTGCTGAATCGGGTTGCCATCAACGTAGGTAAGCCGTGCTACTGGTAGATCGCATACAAGACGCTGCACAAGTTTTGGCGGAGCTTCAAATGCGATACATTTTGAAATTGCACCGAATTTCTTTGCGAGGTCACTGACCCCCGCTTGCGTGGGTTCCGAAAAATGGTTGCTGTCGGCGATAAAACGGTACTGCCGTTCCTGCATGACCTTGAGCATTTCCGCCTCAGAAGAGGGGCGGAAAAACTCCATATGCAAAAGGCGTTTCAATAAACCGAGTTTTGATCCCATATCTACAGCCTACAGAAAACCAATTAAGCCTTTCAATACTGCCGCCAAATTATTGAAAAATAACGAGTTAACTTTTTAATAACCATCGCTGCGCAAACTGGAACAAAGAGAGAAAGAGTGAACACGGGTTTGGGAGAAAGAATACGCCTATGACTGCGAGTGAGGATTTTAAACGCCAGCTGGAGAATTACCGTCTCACCACGGCGCAGATTATCTATCACATGCCGGACCATCCGGCCGTCCTGCAGGAGTATATCTGGCAGGAGCTCGACATTGCCCCGCGCTTCCCTGTGCTCAAGAAATTCCTGCATTTCTGGACCGATAACCTCGATGGCAAGCTGCATAGCATCATCGTGGCGTCAGTTGGCATCATCAAACCTGCCGAGTTCATTCATGCGGATGCCCTTTATCAGTTAAATTAAATATCAGCTGAATCAGGAAACTCCCTCTCCGTTTGACGGGAGAGGGAGCCACTTACTACACCACTTCACCAACGCCCAGCTGCTGGGTCTCATAGAGGCGCTGGTAATGACCACCGCTGATCGAGAGCAACTCGGCATGAGAGCCTTGCTCAACAATCCGGCCCTTATCAAACACCAGGATCCGGTCGACCGCCCGCAAGGTTGAGAGACGGTGGGCCACGATGATTGTGGTGCGTCCATCCATCAACCGCTCGAGCGCGTCCTGTATCAGCGCTTCGCTTACGCTATCCAGGCTCGAGGTGGCCTCATCGAGCACCAGCACCGGTGCATCTGCCAAAATCGCTCTGGCAATGGCAACGCGCTGCCGCTCGCCGCCCGAGAGCTTCACCCCGCGCTCGCCCACCAGCGTGTCGTAGCCTTGCGGCAGACGCGCGATGAACTCGTGGGCATGGGCTTCCCGTGCTGCAGCCACTACATCTTCCATGGCCGCTTCAGGCTGGCCATAGCGGATGTTTTCGGCCAAGCTCCGGTGGAACAACACCGGCTCCTGCGGCACCAGCGCAATACGGGCCCTGAGGCTCGACTGCGTGAGTGACCGCACATCCTGACCATCCACCAGCACGCGGCCATCAGTTACATCGTAAAGCCTTTGCAGCAGCTTCACGAAGGTCGACTTGCCCGAACCGCTTGAGCCCACCAAACCAATGGTTTCGCCTGACTTGATGGTCACGCTCAGCCCATCGTAAATGGCGCGCTCTTGGCCCGCGTACTTGAAGCCCACCTGCTCGAAGCGGATTTCGCCTCGTGCAATGCGTGCAGGCCTCGCCCCCGGCACATCGGCCACCCCCAGTTCCATGCGCGAGAGCTTGACCACATCTTCAAGATCGCTCGTCGCACGCTGCAGGGTTTGCACATGCTGCTGTACCTGCCTGATGGCACCTCCCATCAGGTAGTAGGCAGTCAGACCGTAGGCGATTTCAGCCGGACCCGCCTTGCCCTGCGACCATAGCCAGATAGGCATACCCAGCAAGGCCAGCTGGTTGAGCATAGCCAGCATGGCCATTACGCCATACATGTCCTGCCGCCTCAGCCAGTTGGTGAGCGAGGCTTTGCCCCAGCTCTCCATGGTGCCGCGCAGGCGCTGTTCTTCACGCCGCTCGGCCCCGAAGGTCTTGACCGTGCTGTTGCAGGTCACGCTATCGGCCAGTGTGGCGCTCAAGGCGGTATCTTCCTTAATCGCTACACGGCTTGATGGCGCGATGTAGTGCGTCGACATGAGCACGGCTGCTGTTACATACAGCGTGGTCGAGATGAGCGTTGCTACGCCCATAAGCGGCCACTGCACCAGCATGACACCGATACTCCCCACAATCAGCACCGCTGTAGGCAGGAAGCCCGATATGATCGCATCGCTGAACATATCGAACGCATGCATACCGCGGGTGACCTTGCGTACCGTCGAGCCGGCAAAGCTATTGGCATGCCAGTCGGTACTTGCACATTGCACCTTGGCGAAGGCCTCCTGCGTTACGCTTTGCATATGCGCAATCGTATCGCGGCACAGGCGGCGGTACCCAAGCTGCCAGAACAGCATGAACCCGATGCCTGAGGCGAGGAAGGTGCCCAGCATGAGCCCTGCCTTGTAATGATCGCCACTGGTTACGGCATTGGTCATTTCGCGCGAGACACTGGGTAGCGCAACATCAAAAAGCACAGCACCCGTAATACCACCCGTAATAACCGCCACCGCACCCGGTGTGCGCCGCCAGTACTTCCAGACAAATCCCGCAATTTCGCGGAACGTCACTTCATCCTTACTCGTCTTTGCAGACATGATTCCCCCTTGCGGCGCGTGCGGGCAGGCACAAGCCGCTGCGTTAAAGCAGTTGCATGATAACTCTCGGCATTACGCAGACAGATGCGCAGCACCGAACCGGAGTCTCGGGTAGTTAGAGGTGGGTGTCAGACTAATTATAGTGGTGACGTAACCGCTCTCTCGCTTCTCGGACCCGGTGTTTTTCTCTCCGGGCCTTATACATAATCAGGTGATTATGCTCGAAGGGCCGGGGAGATGACTGGTTCTAGATATCCAATAAAATTGGTCATAATTGTCTCCCTCGTTAGCGGTTGGTGATGGCGCAGGCGTTGCGCAATCTGTTGCTACTCTATGGTGCAACGCACAAGTTTGCAAGCAGAGAAGGGTTAACGCGCGATTTTTTCTGCACTAACCTGAAATCAGCCCACACCGCGTTCAGTACCGATGAGAATTTCATGCAGGTCGAGCTCTTGCTGTAGCTCAAGGGCGAGGTCATCCTCAACCTCACCTTTGCGGCGCATCTCCATCAGCTTCAGGCGTTCGGCGCGTAGGGCTGCACGGGCCAGTTCGCGGTAGTCGCGCGCGTCCTGCTCAATCAGCTCTTCAAGTGCATCGTCGCTATCGGGTGCTTTAAGGCGCGCCAGCATATGCTCATAATGGCGGCCTAAACGCTCAACAGCGGTAGCACTCTTACCTTCGGTCCAGCGCTGCAGGGCATCAAAGCCTGACTCACGCAAACGGGCGCGGATCTGGCGGCCGTGTGACGGGCTGCAGGCTGCAACCTCAACATTGAGCTTGCGCGCTAGCCAGCCCAGTGTGCTGCCTTGGCCAATCAGCGTAACCAGCAGCACCGAGTAAGCGAGGAACAGGATGAGGTCACGGTCAGGGAACTGGCCGTAGGGGTTTTCGGTTATCCTGGGCAGCGCCAGCACGGCAACCAGCGAGACGATACCGCGCATGCCCGACCAGCCCATAACAGTGAGCGTGCCCATGGAGGGCAGGGGGTCACGCTCACGGAACTTGGCACTGAAGAGGCGCGGCAACCATGCCGCTGGATAGATAATCGCAAAGCGCACGGCAATAACGGTTGCACAAATAATACCGGCGTAGAGTGCCAGATCGCCAGCGCTCAAGCCGCTATCGCGTAGTGAGGCAATTACTGTGCGCAGCTCGATACCGATAATCAGGAAGCCGATGGCGTTAAGCACAAACACGATGATCTGCCACATGCTGAGCAGCTGTACGCGGGTGGTTGCACTCATAACGCGTGCCGAGTAGGCGCCACGCAGCAGGCCTGCGGCCACTACTGCTAGAACACCCGAGGCATGCACATGTTCGGCCGCAATATAGGCAATGAACGGAATGGTAAGCGACAGCAGGATCTCGAGCAGTGGGTCTTCAATCCGGCGGTGGATCTGGATGGTGATCCTGGCAATCACAAGGCCGATGGCAATACCGGCCACCGAAACCCAGATAAAGTCAGTCAGTGCTTCACTGGCACTAAAACTGCCGGTTACAACAGCCGCAACGGCAAAGGTGTAGAACACCAGCGCGGTAGCATCGTTGATCAGGCTTTCGCCTTCAAGAATCGTAATAATGCGCTTGGGCACACGCAGTTTGCTGAGTACAGCATTGGCGGCCACGGCATCGGGCGGGGAGACAATTGCGCCCAGTACAAAAGCCGCACCCAGGTGCATGCCGATAACCCAATGTGCCACGCCAGCCACTGCAGCGGCAGTTACCAGCACAAGGCCAACAGCCAGCACAAGAATCGAGCGCATATTATGGGTAAATTCGCGCCACGACAGGCTGAGTGCTGCCTGATACAGCACTGGCGGCAGGAAAATGACCATCGCCAGCTTGGGGTCGATCTTCAGGGGCGGAATAAACGGCACCAGGGCCAGCAGCAAACCGCCAGCCACCAGCACGATGGGGTCGATTATGCCTAATTTACGCCCAATCAGCTTGAGGACAAAGGCGTAGAGGGCGAGAACGAGGCAGATTGTGAATGTTTCCATAGTTCATATTTGCGGGATTCTGTAGGCCTTCACAAGGGGCGATTCTTCAGGCACCTTGGCGCAGATATTCTGGAGGGATAGCTGTTATGAAGATTGCCGTACTCAAAGAGCGCAAGGCTGGCGAAAACCGCGTAGCTGCCACGCCGGATAGCGTGAAGAAGCTCATTGCCCTTGGGGCTAGCGTGGCGGTTGAGGCTGGTGCAGGCATCAGCGCTTCGGTAACCGATGCTGCCTATGAGGCAGCTGGCGCCACTGTGGGCGATCTGGCGAGCACGCTTAGTGGAGCCGAGCTTATTATCAAGGTGCAGCGCCCTGACGCGGCTGATGTGGCAGCCTACCCTGAAGGTGCAACCCTTATTGCCATGCTCTCGCCCTATTCGGACACGGCCTTGCTCGACACTTATAATGGCCGCAAGCTCAGCACCTTCGCGCTTGAGTTTGTGCCGCGTATTACCCGTGCACAGGTTATGGATGTGCTGTCATCGCAGAGCAATCTGGCTGGTTACCGTGCCGTGCTTGAGGCGGCGCATGCCTATGGTAAAGCCTTCCCCATGATGATGACCGCCGCCGGCACTGTGCCGCCCGCCAAAGTACTGGTTATGGGCGCAGGCGTTGCAGGCCTGCAGGCTATTGCCACCGCCAAGCGCCTTGGCGCTGTTGTGAGCGCTACCGACGTACGCCTTGCTGCTAAAGAGCAGGTTGAGAGCCTCGGCGGCAAGTTCGTGATGGTTGACGATGAGGAGGCCAAGCAGGCCGAAACATCCGGCGGTTATGCCAAGGAAATGAGCGACGCTTACAAGGCCAAGCAGGCACAGCTGATTGCCGATACCATCAAGAATCAGGACATTGTGATCACCACCGCGCTTATTCCGGGTCGCAAGGCACCGGTGCTGGTAACCGAGGATATGGTCAAGACCATGAAGCCGGGCTCGATCATCATCGATATGGCCGCCGAGCAGGGCGGCAACTGCACCCTCACCAAGCCGGGCCAGACCCATGAGGTCGGTGGTGTAAAAATCCTTGGCCTGCTCAACATCCCGTCGCGCATTCCGGCAGATGCCTCAGCGCTTTATGCTCGCAACCTCGTCGCGTTCATCACCCCGCTGATCGATAAAGAGACCAAGGCCCTCAAGCCCGACTTTGCCGATGAAATCGTCAAGGCCAGCTGCCTGACCAAAGACGGCGCAACCGTTCACCCCAATTTTGTACCTAAAGAAGGAGCCGCAGCATGAGCGATACCCCCAACACAATTGGCGACCATCTGCGCGCCTTGGCCGAGCAGGCCGATAGCCTCTCCCAGCAGCTGGCTACAGCCATGGCCGAGCAGGCAACAGCCAGCTCACCCTTCTTTGTGCAGGGTCTTACCATCTTCGTGCTCGCGGTATTTGTAGGTTACTATGTCGTATGGCGCGTTACGCCTGCGCTGCATTCCCCGCTCATGGCGGTAACCAACGCCGTTTCGTCAGTCATCATCGTTGGTGCGCTCATCGCGGCTGGCCCGAGTGATTTCGGCTTCAGCTCGTTCATGGGTGTGCTTGGCGTTCTGCTGGCGTCCATCAATATCTTCGGTGGCTTCATTGTGACCCAGCGCATGCTGCAAATGTACAAAAAGAAGGCCAAGTAAATCATGACCAGCACTATCGCCTCACTCGCCTACCTTGTCTCCGCCATCTGCTTCATCATGGCGCTGCGTGGCTTGTCTTCACCTGAAACTGCCCGTCAGGGTAATAACTACGGCATCGCGGGTATGGTGATCGCCATTATTACCACGTTGCTGGGCCCGGGTATGCATACCTATCTGCCGCTGCTCATCGCTATCGCGATTGGTGGCAGCATCGGTACCTACATCGCCCTTAAAATTGAAATGACGGCGCTGCCGCAGCTGGTGGCCGGCTTTCATTCGCTTGTAGGTCTTGCCGCTGTATTCGTGGCAATTGCCGCCTTCACAGCGCCTGTTAGTTTCGGCCTTGGCGAGCCGGGTGCAATTCACATCGGCTCCCTCATCGAGATGAGCCTTGGTGTGGCGATTGGTGCCATCACTTTCTCCGGCTCCATCGTGGCATTTGCCAAGCTGCAGGGTCTGGTTTCGGGCAAGCCGCTGATGTTCAAGGGGCAGCATCTGCTTAACCTTGGTATTGGTGCAGCCATCTTCCTGCTCATCATCATGCTGTGCACCACGCAGTCGGCAGGTGCGTTCTGGCTTATCGTTATCCTCTCATTGGCACTGGGCTTCCTGCTCATTCTGCCAATTGGCGGTGCCGATATGCCGGTGGTAATCTCCATGCTCAACTCCTACTCGGGTTGGGCCGCTTGCGGTATTGGCTTTACGCTGCAAAACCCGCTGCTCATTATTACGGGTGCTCTGGTGGGTTCATCCGGCGCCATTCTCTCGTACATTATGTGCAAGGGTATGAACCGATCGATCTGGAACGTGATCCTTGGTGGCTTCGGCACCGATGCTGCCGCAGCTGGCGCCGCCGGTATGCAGGGCGACAAGGTGGTTAAGGCCGGCTCGGCTGAAGATGCCGCCTACATCATGAAAAACGCATCGTCGGTCATCATCGTACCGGGTTATGGTATGGCGGTAGCACAGGCGCAGCATAGCTTGCGCGAAATGTGCGACCTGCTCAAGAAAGAGGGCGTATCTGTTCGTTACGCTATTCATCCGGTTGCGGGCCGCATGCCCGGCCATATGAATGTGCTGCTGGCCGAAGCCAATGTGCCGTATGATGAAGTTTTTGAGCTGGAGGAAATCAACCGCGATTTCAGCCAGGCCGATGTGGCTTTTGTGATTGGCGCTAATGACGTGACCAATCCGGCTGCCAAGACCGATCCCTCATCGCCCATCTACGGTATGCCCATTCTCGATGTCGAGAAGGCCAAGACCGTGCTGTTCATCAAGCGCTCGATGGCATCTGGCTATGCTGGCGTGGAGAACGAGTTGTTCTTCCGCCCCAATACCATGATGCTGTTCGCTGATGCCAAGAAGATGTGCGAAGAGATTGTAAAGTCACTGGCTCACTAAGATGTATTGCACCCACATGAAATGGCTGGCGCTTGTATTGCTGCTGGCCATTCCATGTGCGGCGCAGGCCGAGCAATCGCCCAGCGGACCAGCCTTGGCTTTGCCGCTGGTGGTGCCGGGGTTTGAAACGCCAAAACCCGCTACCCCGCAAATGGACTTCAAGCCCGCTGAGCCAGCACCAATCGTGGCAGACTGCGCCGTGAGTAACGATCAGCTCCCGCCAGAATTTTTAAAACTGATGGACCGGCTTGATGCCCCCGTAACCTCTACCGCAACCGGCCTGCCGCCAGTGGTCGAGCAGCTCGCCCCCGCTGTAGCGCAAACCCAGCGCCGCCGCACCAGCCGTGATATTGAAGTCATTACCGGTGGCCGCGAACCGCGCGTGGGCCAAACGCGCGAAAACGGCGTGACTGTCTATCGCGGCCATGTCCCTGCCCAGCGGCGCTAGCTACCGCTCAGTTGGGCCCATTCCTGCTCGGTAAGTACCTTCACGCCCAGCGCGGTGGCGTCCTTCAGTTTGCTGCCAGCATCAGCGCCAGCCACCACAAAGTCAGTCTTTTTAGAGACGCTACCAGATACCTTAGCGCCCAGCGCTTCGGCTTTGGCTTTGGCTTCCTGCCGGCTCATCAGCGTAAGGGTACCGGTGAATACTACTCTCTTGCCCGAGAGCGCGCCATTAGCTACTGGCGCTGCTGCGTCCTGCACATCTATCTCTTTGGCCAGCTCGAGCACAAGCTCGCGGTTGTGCGGCTCCTTAAAGAAATCCACCACTTCCTGCGCAATGATCGGCCCCATGCGCTCGATGCTTTCAAGGTCGTGCCAGGCTTCGCTTGTTGGCTCTGCCGCAGCCTGCATCTGCGCCATAAAGTTATCGAGCTTCAGGTAATGGCGGGCCAGCAGTTTGGCATTGGCCTCGCCAATACGCCGGATACCAAGACCATAGATAAACCGCTCGAGCGGAATAGTGCGGCGGGCGTTGATGCTGGCAAGCAATTTAGCGGCCGAAACTTCGCCCCAGCCTTCGCGCTGCGCCAGCTCGCGCGCATGGTTGGCCTCGAGCTTATACAGATCAGCCGGTTGCTTTAGCCAGCCGAGGGTGAACAGCTCATCCACCACCTTTTCGCCCATGCCATCGATATCAAACGCATTACGCCCGAGCATGTGAATGAGGCGTTCTTTGGCCTGCGCTGGGCAAATGAGGCCGCCGGTGCAGCGGAGCACCGCTTCGTCCGGTTCGCGCACAGCCAGGCTGTTGCATTCAGGGCAATGCGTGGGGAAGGCGTAGGGCGGGTTGCGCTGTGCCGTACTTGGCACGACGCCCACCACCTGCGGAATTACATCGCCCGCGCGCTGAATGGTCACGAGGTCGCCTACGCGAATGTCCTTACGCTCGATTTCATCCTGATTATGCAGTGTGGCGTTGCTTACCATCACGCCGCCCACGCCTACAGGCTCGAGCCGCGCTACCGGCGTAAGCGCGCCGGTGCGGCCCACCTGAATATCAATCGCCAGAATGCGGGTTTGCGCCTGCTGCGGCGGGAACTTATGCGCAATCGCCCAGCGCGGCGCGCGGCTGACAAAGCCAAGCCGCTCCTGCAGCGCAAGGTCGTTGACCTTATACACCACGCCATCAATCTCGAACGGCAGGTCGGCGCGTTGTTCGCCGATACTATTGTAATAAGCGAGTAGCTCAGCAGCACTACTGCACAGGCTGGCAGGCGTGCTGAGAGTAAAGCCATAAGCTGCCAGTGCGGCACGGGCTTCTTCCTGCGTACGGCCCAGCGGGGTGCTGACCTCGCCCCACGCATAACCAAAAAAGCGCAAGGGGCGGCTGGCTGTAATGCGTGCATCGAGCTGGCGCAGGCTGCCTGCGGCGGCGTTGCGCGGGTTGGCGAAGAGCTTCTCGTTAGCTGCCTCTTGCGCCGCGTTGAGCTTCATAAAGTCAGCGCGGGTCATATAGACTTCGCCGCGTACTTCAAGAATGTCAGGCGCACTGCCGGTCAGGGTCTGCGGAATATCGACAATCGTCTTTACATTTGCAGTTACATCTTCGCCTTCAGCGCCATCGCCGCGCGTAACCGCATGCACCAGTTTGCCGTGCTCATAACGAAGGCTCAGCGATAGCCCGTCAATCTTGGGCTCGGCAATACAGGTAATTTCGCTGCCTTCAGGCAGGCTTAAAAAGCGCGCCATGCTGGCCTGCCAGCTGGTGACGTCTTCGGTTATAAATGCATTCTCAAGCGAGAGCATGGGCTTGGCGTGCCGCACCTTAGCAAAGCCATCCTTGGGTGCAGCGCCTACTTTGGTGAGCAGGGCTTTGGCGGCGGGCATACTGGGGTATTGGCGCGCAATTTCCAGCGCGCGGTTTTTTAGCGCGTCATATTCGGCATCAGAAATCTCAGGCGCATCGTTGCCGTGATAGAGAAGGTCGTGCCGGGCGAGTTCGGCTGCCAGCTTTTCAAGCTCAGCGCCTGCCTCTTTGCGCGTGCTCATGCTGCATTACCTGCCAGCAGGGCGGCGGCGGCCTGACGCGAGGCATCTGTAACAGTTTCGCCGGCCAGCATGCGGGCTAGTTCTTCGCGGCGGGTTTTATCATCAAGCGGTACCACGCTGGTGCGCGTGGCCTTGCCAACTACAGCCTTTTCAACCCGCCAGTGCTGCGCGGCTTTAGCGGCTACCTGCGGGCTGTGGGTGACGACCAGCACTGGCACATCCTTGGCCAGCTTGGCCAGACGTTCGCCAACAGCTGCAGCTACAGCGCCGCCTACGCCTTGGTCAACCTCATCGAATACCAGCGCCACAGCATCACTACTGCCTGCCAGCACTACTTTAAGCGCGAGCATGAAGCGCGCGAGCTCTCCGCCTGAGGCGATTTTATTGATGGGGCCAGCGGGTGCGCCGGGGTTGGTGGAGACAGTAAAGCTCACGCTATCCCAGCCCTCACTACCCCAATCGCCCTCGGTGAGCGCGGTTACAAAGGTTGCACGCTCCATCTTGAGCGGGGCGAGTTCAGCCTTAATGGCTTTATCCAGTTTCTTGCCCGCCTTGGCCCGTTCATCGCTCGCCGCGCGCGCAAGGCGCTCGTAACTGGCTTTGCTTGCCAGTGTGGCGGCCACCAGCTTATCGAGGTTGCCTTCGCCATCACTAATCAATTCTAGTTCAGCGGCCAAACGCTCGGCCAGTGCAGGCAGGTCTTCAGCGGTCACCTGATGTTTACGGGCACAGGCCCGCAGGGCATAAAGGCGGTCTTCCACCTGCTCAAGCGAGGCGCTACCGCCAATTGCATCCTGCATCTGCTCTAGAAGGCTGCTGGCATCAGCGACGGCATCGCGGGCAATATCCAGCTGTGCGATGATTTTAAGCGCATGCTCGCCGCCCAAATCGCCCAGCTTGTTCAGTGCGCGCGAGGCATCGACCAGATTGATTTCAGCCCCGCGTTCGCCCGAGACAGCCTCTTGCGCCGTAGCTATGGCTTGCGCCAGCTTTTCGCTGTTCTGCAGTAGTTTCTTTTGTTCAATCAGCTTGGCTTCTTCACCCATTTGCGGGCCGAGTTTTTTCAGCTCACGTACAGCATCCTGCAGCAGCTCTTCATCCGCCTTGGCTTTGGCAAGGGCTTCGCGCGCAGTTTGCTCGGCTTTATGTGCGCTTTGCCAGGCGGCATAGGCTTTACGCAAACCAGCCAGATCAATCGCGGCAAAGCGGTCAAGCGCTTCGCGGTGCGTGGTGGGGTCGAGCAGGCCGTGCGTGTCAAACTGGCCGTGTACCTCAACCAGCAGATTGCCGATCTGGCGCAGTAGCTGGATGCTGACCGGCTGGTCGTTGATGAAGGCTTTGCTGCGGCCATCCGCCCCGATTGAGCGACGCAAGATTACCTCGCCACCTTCATGCTCAACCTCATTTTCGGTCAGGAGCGCGAGTGCAGGATGGTTTTTCTTGAGTGTAAAACTGGCGATAACGCCGGCCTTTTCGGCACCTGCACGTACCAGGCCAGCTTCGCTGCGGGCACCGCAGGCGGCGCCCAGCGCATCAAGCAGAATGGATTTACCCGCGCCGGTTTCGCCGGTCAAAACGGTAAGGCCCGGCTGCGGCGAGAGTTCAAGCTGCTCGATGAGGACAAAATCGCGGATGTTTAATCCGGTCAGCATGGCTCAGAAAACGCTATCAATCGCACGGCTGAACCAGCCCGGCTTGCTCTCGCTGTTGCTGTTGGCCGGCGGCGTATTGGGGTCGGCCACCAAACGGTAGGTGTCCTGATACCATGGGCTGCCGGGGAAGTTGGTGCCCAGCACCAGCGCGGTTTCGCGTGCTTCTTCATGCAGGCCCAGCGAGGTGTAGCTCTCGATCAGGCGGTGCAGTGCCTCGGGCACATGGCTGGTGGTCTGGTACTGGTCTACTACCGTGCGGAAGCGGGCGATGGCAGCAGGCAGCTGGTCCTGCTTCTGGTACCAGCGGCCGATTTCCATTTCCTTACCGGCCAAATGGTCACGCGTCAGGTCGAGCTTGAGGGTGGCTTCGCGGGCATAAGGGCTATTGGGGTAGCGGGTGCGCACGGTCTCAAGAATTTCCATCGCGCGCTTGGTCATTTCCTGATCGCGGCTCACGTCCGAAATCTGCTCGTAGTAGCACATACCCTTCTGGTAGAGCGCATAGGGGGCATCTTCGCTCGAAGGATGGAGCGAGAGGAACTTGTCGAAGCCCACAACCGCCTCTTCATACTCTTCGTTCAGGAAGTGCGCATAGGCCGAGAGCAGCTTGGCGCGCGGAGCGAGGTCGGAATAGGGATGCTGGCGCTCCAGCTCGTCAAACGCCTTGGAGGCGGCGATATAGCGGTTCTTCTCGAGGGCGGTCTGACCTTCAGCAAACAGGGCGCTGGCCTCTTGCGGGGGCGCGGCTTCGGTCTCGGCTTTATCGCTCGAGCTGCTGCAGGCAGTGAGCGGCAAAAGCAGGAAGAGGGCGAGGAGGAACGAGAGGTAACGCATGGCAGGCTGTATCCTTGAAAAACCAGCCTAATTTCTAGCCCTGCGGCAGGATTTTGTCACCCGTAAACCATGCGCGCGAATCGACGCGAGTGGCATAAATTTAAGCCGGCCGCCAAGCCTTGAGCAGTTTGGGGGCAGTAAAGCCGTTCCAGTTGGCGGCGGCCTGCTCGAAGGCATAGGTGCCAGCGTAGTTGGGGCACTGCGGCTGGTTGAAGGCGTGGGTCAGATCCTCAACATTCGGCTGGTGGGTGACCAGCAGCACAATGCGCTTATCGTCAGCAACGGTCTTGAGCTGCTCGGGTGAAGAGGCGGCGTTGTCGTGCAGCCAGTCAACCTGCTGCATCTCAGGCACCTTACCCAAGCTGCTAAAAATGGCGTGAACCTGCCTGGCGGTTTGCACAGCGCGAGTTACCGGTGAGTGGAGAATGAGATCGGGTGCGAGGTTATCGTTCGCTACCTGATTGGCAATGCTCTGCGCCTGCTGCTCACCGCGCGGGGTGAGGTTGGGGTACTCGTAATGGCCGTGACGCATAACAACAAGAATTCTGCTCATCTTCATCTCCCCGCTTTATGTGCAGGCAAGATTAGGCGCTGGCACTTGGCCAGTGCAACAGGAGAATATGGTTAAAAAGGCCGAATTTAGGCCCAGGTCCAGTTGCCGGCATCCGCAAACAAGGCGCGCAGCAGCTTGTTGTTCATGGCATGGCCACCCTTGGCCGACTTGAACGCCCCGATGATGGGCGCACCCGCCAGAGCCAGATCGCCCACTGAATCGAGCAGTTTATGGCGCACGAACTCATCCTCATGGCGCAGGCCGTCTTCGTTCATGATGCTGTCGCCATCAATCACAACAGCATTCTCGAGCGAACCGCCGCGGCCGAGGCCCATTTTGCGCATCTGCTCCACTTCATGCAGGAAGCCAAAGGTGCGGGCATCTGAAAGGTCGGCACCAAAGCTGCCGTCCTTGAGTGCGAAGCTGCGGGTCTGCTTGCCAATCGCCTTGCTGGCAAACTCGATCTCGAATTCGTAGCTGCGTACATCAGCCGGATCGAGGCTGGCCCACTTGCCGTTCTCTTCAATACGGATGGGCTTGAGTACCTTGATGCTCCGGCGCGCGGCTTCTTGCGGCACGAGGCCAGCTTCTTCAATCATCGCAACAAAATGCGCGGATGAGCCATCCATAATCGGAATCTCGGGGCCATCCACATGCACTTCGGCGTTATCCACACCGCAGCCTGAAAGCGCAGCCATGATATGCTCGATGGTGGCGATGCTCACGCCAGCCGCATTGGTAATCACCGTGCACATGCGGGTATCGGTCACCACATCATAGCGCGCGGGAATGCGGTTGTTCTCGGCCAAATCGGCGCGTACGAAAGTAATGCCAGCGCCCACAGGGGCAGGCAGCAGGGTGAGGCGCGCAGGCGCGCCAGAGTGCACACCAACACCAAGGCAGGTGGCGGCGCGCGCAAGCGTGTGCTGCAGCGCGTGGTTAACTGCGGTGCGGGTGGGGGTGGCTGTGTGTGAGCTGAATGATCCGTCCATGGGCCCATAATTAAGCTGCGCCGCGGGTTCTATCCAATCACCCTGTGTTGCCGAATGTTACGTTCTAAGATTTTGTAAAATAATGATATTTTTTACTTTATCTGCCGGCGCGAAATAATCCATATTGCCTTACTTTCCGGTAATTCCCAAAAACAGGTGCAGCATGACCCCATCCGCTTCCTCTTCTCCCAAAGGTCTGTTTGGCTGGCTGGCGAAGTATCGGCACGAAAAGGCGCAAGAGGAGCACCGCACACTTCTGGCCAATTCGCTGGCCGTGAGTGTGGCGGTTGGCGATGTACCTACGGCGCTCGAAACCATCGAGCAGGTCGCGGTTAGCGCGCGCAGCGCAGGTTGGCATGATTATGAAATCCAGAACACATTGGTTATGGGCCGTATCGGTAAGGGCAAAGGCAGCAGGCAGGTTTTAAATGCACTGCTCGACCCCACGGCTGAAAGCGGGCTTGATCAGCAGGGCAAGAAAGCCATTTTCGATGCCATGCTGAAAACAGGGCTCGAGCTCTACCCCTATGACCAGTGGATCGCGCCGATGGCCATGCGCTCGTACATCAGTGTGCGCGCGACCTCGATGCTGCACCGCATGGCGCAGCGCTACCCGCAAGATCCCAGCGGCATCTTCGAACCACTTGAGAGCCACCTGCAAAGTGAGTTTGCCAAGCGCGGTGTAGAATCGACCCTGAGACAGATCAGGCATTACAAGGCGGCTGTCATGCTTGGTTTCAGCCCTGATATCTTTGAGGGTTATAATGGTTCGATTTTTGAGGTCATGACCCCGGCTGGCCGTGCGCGCATGGACCAGTTCCTCAAGACCCAGGGTGTTGAACTTGATCTGGCCAATATGCAGTTCGGCAAGGCGCAGGCCACTCTGGCTACGGGTAGCCCGCCAGCCCTGGCTTAACGCCTGAAAATCTGTTGCTTTGCCCTAGGCTGCCTGTGGTGCAGTGCTTGGGCGCAACTTGGCCAGCTGTAATCTGCGGCGTCCGCCTTCAAGCATGTTCTGCGTTGGCATGACAAACAGGTTATGCATAGTTGGTGAAAGCGAGATACTCAGGCTAAATCCATCCAGCGCCGCTATGCTCTTTGGGTTGGCCATTTGCATACCGCAAAGGGTAATCCTGCTGCCGTTATCAACTTGATTAAAAGCAGCCTTCAGGACGCTCGCAACTTCCGGATAGAGTAGCTGGAACGGATCGGCACCCTGCCCACTGCTTTGAGCCATGCTTACACGCGCTGCTGCATCCTGCCGCGAGAGGCCGAGCACATTTTCGGTCAGGTCGTTTGTGCCAATGCATATATGCGCAGTCTTATACTCAAACTCACTGATATCTTCACAGGCTCGCGGTGTTTCCAGCATGACGCCGAGCGCGCGCGGCGTATAGAACTGACTCCATTCCTCAAGACGAACAGCGATACTGTCTTTATCATTAACTTCGGCTACGCAGGCATCGCGTACAGCCGTATATGTTTCCTGTGCTTTTTCAAGATCGGTCAAGCCGTTTGGCGCAAACGCCATGAGTCTGATATTGGGGCGCCCCTTGGTCCAGTGGGCCAATTCTTCTTCTGGTATCTCGCCAGTCAGAAGCTGCCTTATATAGCTGCGCATCTGAATATGATGTAATTTATCCATGAGGGCAGGTAAGTGTTCGCTTGTCCTGATCTCTGCCGCCTCTGCAGCTGGCAGGTACTCCTCAGGCTTGATATCAAGCAGGCGTAAATTGATGTGCATCTGGCGGTAAGGCCAGAGCTGACGCACCAATGTTTCTGTACGATCAGCAAAATTATTCAGTAGTACCGCTTCATCACCTTCGCCGCGCAGCAGCTGCCGCATTTCGGCTTTGGCATCTGCGGTATTGATGCAGAAATGTTCACTGCGCAAGAGGCCTACATCCATCTTCATCTCTTTGGCTGTTTCAAGTGCCTGCAGGCTTGAGGCATTGATCTCGATGTTGGCGATGCTGCCATAGTCCATTTGTGCATTAAAATAGCGATTGCGAAGGCTTTTGGCTCTAGCCAAGACCTCAGGATCATCAGCGAGCGCATTAAAAATGCTGGCAGGACCAAGCCAGAGGGTCTTATGCGGCGGATCAAGGGTTACGACCTGTCCTGCCGCATGGAGGGCGGGCGAAAGCAGCGCGTCTTCAGGTGCGCCAACCAGCGCACTGGCGCCAAAGGCCTCGATTTGCACGGGGTCATGTCCGGCTAGTACAACCTGCTGGCAGATAACCCCGCTGATCTGACCGCTAGTGAGCGCGGCCAATACATCATCGCCCAGTTTATCGGTAATCAGAATGCTGCGGGAGCCTTCTGCTGTATTGGCGGCAATGTCGGCAGCCGTATAAGCGAGCAGTCCCGTAACAGGTATACCGCTTGCTTCTTTAAAAGCAATTGCAGGCGTACCGGTTGCAGGCGTCACTTCAATACGCGTCATCTGAGCCAGCTCTTCTTCAAGCTGCTGCATCGCACTTTCAAGTTTCTGGTAATCACCCCGGCTCATGGGTTGTATAGCCCCTTCGGGTAGCCAGCGGCCAAAAATACGTGAGAATTCTTTTGTGAAGGTCATTTCATCGTTCACAATTTCAAGTCGCTTGCGATATTGGGGCTCAACCGAGTTTTGAATATCGTGGCTATAATCTGACAGGCCCGAGCACAGATAAGCCGCTGCTACCTTGCCGCCACCCGCTTCGATGGTCGAGAAAAACATATTCACTGCTTCAATTGATGGCATAAGGCTATGGCCGATTGCACCATCGGCAATCAGTACATATCTGTCCTGCGGGTCGAAATTGGCCTGCAGATGCGCAGTCAGGCTTTCGGAAGAGTTGAACATAAGCAACTGGCCATCCGGAAAAGCATCGCGATGATAGGTAATCAGGTCGTTGTATTTGTACTGATGATCTTCAAGAATGTAAGTACGCTGGCGCGGCTCATGCGGCTTTACATCTCCTTGCGGGCGCGTGGAGTATGTTGCGCATACGCCTTGGCCGTCAGTCTCGGCAACATGACAGGGAATATGCGGAAACCGGTCGTGAAAAACTTGCGCTTCCTGCTGGGCGATGATGAGCTCACTTGAATGGATGATCGCCTGCTCAAACGTACATCCCTGTTTATCGAGCTCATCAGCAAAACGCGAACCAAGGCTACGCAGGCTATGCGGCGCAATCAGTGTGTAGCTGCAATCAGTTTGTGCATGATTTTGCACATGCGCGATAAGCTGATCTTCATCAGGCAAGCTTATGAATACCGTTTGGGCGGGAAGAGTGTCACTAAAGCGCTGCTGCAGCCTATCGTCGCTCAGCGTGTAGTCAGCCAGTACATAAGCATAGTGCTTACTCATAAAGATCCTTGGATGTGATAGTTGGCAGAGCTTAACTAAGCGCAGTAAGCTGGTTCAAGTGGAAAATGCCCTTGCGGCAGGTGTTTATGGTTAATGACAGATTCTTAACGGCTGAAGTCTGAGGGGTTCCAGCGCTGCAGGCGTTTCCAGTATGCGTCTCTGTGCTTTTTCCACGCTTTATCTGTCAGCATCCAGCGGGTAATCGGCAGCCGTCCGGCGTGGAAGTCGTAAAGACCATGCTCAATCTGCACCGCGCCACTCAGCTCTTTAATACGGTTGCTCGCTGCGTTGGCATCTGCACTCGTGAACAGCAAGTCAGGCATGCCAAGGCCGGGCAGGGCAAAATCGTTGATCATGAACACGGCTTCGCTCATCAGCCCCATGCCCTGCCAGCTTTGCCCGAGCCAGAAAGCGCGCTGGTCGTAAGGCGTGGCAAAGGTCAACTCGATCATGCCAATCAGCGGGGCGTTATCCTGCCCGCGCAAGGTAAGCGCCCAGGTGTGGCGCACGCCTTTGGCCATTTCCGGCAGTACCGTGTGTTCAAGCCAGCGCTGCGCGCCATCGGCCGGATAGGGCCATGGAATTTTCTTGGGGAAATACTGCAAAATGTCCCATTGCGGAAAGAGCGACTGCACCATGGGGGCATCGCTTAACGTAATCGGCCGCAGGACCAGCCGTGGGGTTTGCAGGATTGGCGTTTTCATGCGCCACATTGCCCATTTTCTTGCACAAAAATCAACAACACGATGCGCTTTGCGTTATAAAACCGGCATGAATTATCGCACCAACCTCGCACTGATCATCATGGGCAGCCTGTTCGGCGGTATCTACTTTTGCGTGGTGCTGCCGCTGGGCGGACTTTTAATGGCCGAGCGCGGCGTGCCGCTGTGGCAGATCGGCCTTCTGGGCGGCATTCCCTGGGGGGCCACTCTGGCCGCCACCCTGTGCATGCTTTGCTGCTACAGCGCTACAAGCCGCGGCGGCTTTATGTGCTTTCGCGCTGGTTTGCGTTTATAGCCGGTATCATCTTCATGCTCACCGATAATCTCACTCTCTGGGCAATCGGGTATACGTTTCTTGGCCTTTCGGGCGGTATGGCATGGATCATTGGCGATGCGCTTTTGGCTACACTCCCGCCGCCCGAGCAGCGCGCCAAGGTGATGAGCGCTTACATGTTTCTGGTCAACTTCAACATCATCATCGGGCCGCTGCTGGTAGCGCTGCTGGGTGTGGGGCATTTGGCTTTTGTCATCGGCGCGCTCATCGTTCTGCTTAACCTCATCATGGGATATATGGTGCAGTTCCCGCAGGAAGAGAAAAGCGAGCCCGCGCATAAGGGCCTCAAGCTGCTCATGCAAATTGCCCTGCCGATTGGCGGGTTGCTGCTGGTCTCGCTTTCAAGCGGTTCGTTCGAAGGCTCCGCTACCAAAATGCTGCCCGTACAGGCCTTTGGCCTTGGCTATAGCGAGCGCATGGCCGCACTCGCGGCAGTGGCTAGCGGTGCGGGTAACCTTGTGAGCCAGATTGTGCTGATGGCGCTGCTCAAGCGCTTTACCGCCCATCAGCTGGTGGTGCCGGGCTCGGTGTTGCTGGCTGTCTTTGCGCTGCTCATCATTCCGGCCTCTGTTTATACCGGCAGTTATTATGCCGTACTGTTCATGGCAGGTGGTATTGCGGGCGCACTCTATACGCTGGTGGTGCTGGATGTAACGCGTGAGGCCAGCAGCGAGCAGGGTATGCAGCGCATCTCCTGCATTGCCGCGTTTTATACCATGGGCGGTGTGCTGGGGCCGCTCCTGGCGGGCGGGTTGATGGAGTGGAGCCTGCTGTGGGGTTACTCCGCCGCCATGGCAGTCATTACGCTGGTGGCGCTAGCGTTTTATTTACGTTTTCCGGCTAATAAAGCGGGCATTTAGGGCTGGTCTTTTGCTGGGTCAGCGCTAGAATCCGGCCAATCCTCGCTACGAGATATTCACTACAGGAGTTACATTATGAGCAAAGCCCCCGTTCGCGTGGCCGTTACCGGCGCCGCTGGTCAGATTGGCTATTCACTGCTGTTCCGTATCGCCGCTGGCGATATGCTGGGCCGCGACCAGCCCGTTATTCTGCAGCTGCTCGAAATTCCTGACGAAAAGGCCCAGAACGCGCTTAAAGGCGTGATCATGGAGCTTGAAGATTGCGCCTTCCCGCTGCTCGCTGGTGTTGAAGCGCATAGCGACCCTGTACAGGCCTTCAAGAATACCGATTACGCCCTGCTGGTTGGTGCCCGTCCGCGTGGCCCCGGTATGGAGCGCAAGGATTTGCTGACCGCCAACGCCCAGATCTTCACCGCGCAGGGCAAGGCACTCGATGTCTCAGCCAGCCGTAATGTGAAGGTGCTGGTGGTGGGCAACCCCGCCAATACCAACGCCTGGATCGCCATGAAGAGCGCGCCCAGCCTGCCGGCCAAGAACTTCACCGCCATGCTGCGTCTCGACCATAACCGTGCGCTCTCGCAGCTCGCGGCCAAGGCCGGTGTATCAGTTGGCAGCATCGAGAAGCTGGCCGTGTGGGGCAACCATTCGCCCACCATGTATCCCGACTATCGCTATGCCACTTCCGGCGGCAAGTCGCTCAAGGACAGCATCAACGATCACGCCTGGAACAACGATATCTTCCTGCCCACAGTAGGTAAGCGCGGCGCGGCGATTATTGCGGCTCGTGGCCTCTCATCGGCTGCTTCAGCTGCCAATGCCGCGATTGACCATATGCGCGACTGGGCCCTGGGCACCAACGGCAAGTGGGTGACCATGGGTATTCCCAGCAACGGCGAGTACGGTATTCCTGCTGGCGTGATGTTTGGTTATCCCGTCACCACACAGAATGGCGAATACAAGATCGTCGAAGGTCTCGAGATCGATGCCTACTCGAAGGAGAAGATCGATATCACCCTTAAGGAGCTGCTCGAGGAGCAGGAGGGTGTGAAGGATCTGGTCTCAGGCGCGAGCAAGGCTGCTTAAGTCTATTAGTATGAAAGAAAAAGCCCGCCGTAACTGGCGGGCTTTTTTATGATTTGGCTGTGTTTTAAGCGGGTTGTGCCAGTCCGGTTTTGGTGCCGATTGCTGATTTCAAGCGATCGCTTAAATCACGCACGGTATAGCCAGCGAAAGTGCTGCTGGGGTGAGCTTCAATCATTCTTTCCAAGGCGCGGCCACTGGTATCGAGGATAACCCGCGCCATCGCCTTGCGAACTTCACCACTAGAAAATCCTAGTGACGCATTAACCAGTGATTGAAATTCTCCCGTAGGGCTCGCGCTACTATAGCACAGCCACCGGGTGGTATCAGCAAGGCCGCTATCAAACGCGCCAGCAATCGGTTGGTGGTGCGGGTTGCTCTTCAGGCTGTTGGTAACAGCACCATATAGCGCAATGTATTGTTCAAAGCCTTTCGCTCTAACATCGAAGTGCTTATTCAGCAGCATTCTGCTACCCCAGCTCACGCCACTTAATACAGAAAAGTGATCGGCTGGTTCTGACAAACGGTCGAAAAGCCTGAAAAGAGCCTGTGGTTTGTTATTCATAACAAAGAAATGTGCTTCTTCGGCGAAGAATTTATCGCGAGCAATCTCGTGAGGTTGTCTTATCATTACGCCACTCCACTTTTCAGTAAGTCTATCTTGTATAGCTGCCTGTGCCGCGGCACTACAAGGTTAACATCGTGTGAGAAGGGACTGATATGGTTAATACAGTTTCTGAATTGAGATTTTAAATCCTCGGCCACGCATAGCCATGCTCTAGCAGTGGTTTGCCTGCGAGGGTGATGGTCTTTTCGGTAAACTTCTGCCCGCCTTGGGCTACGTAAAAGTGGCGGGCGGGGTTATCCGCCAGCACCCACAGGTGCATGCTCTTGTGGCCATCGGTTTTAAGGCGCGCTGTCATGGCGTTAAACAGCGCTGTGCCCATACCTGCACCCTGCTGGCTGTGCAGCAGGTAAATGGCGGTAACTTCGCTGCCATACCCAAGCTCCGGCTCGCGGCTGGCACATCCGCTGATAAAACCACCGATGGTACCATCGCGCTCGGCCACCAATAAATGCCGGTAGCCTTTATGGCCATGCCAACTGGCTTCACGACCCTCATAACTCAAAGTGGCGAGGTACGCATCCGGCACTATGCCTTTATAGGTCGTACGCCAGCTATCTACATGCACACGGGCAATGGCCGGTATATCGGCATCTACTGCGTCGCGGACGATCAGGCTCATGCCGCTGCCGGGCTGGGGAGTACTTTTGCAATGCGCATGCGCGCGGCTTCGGGCAGTTTGTCTGCCCATTCCTGCACATAGCGTGTGCTCAGCACATCCAGCTCGGCTCTGGCATCAGCCGCGCGGTGCTGGTAGGGCGATTGCGTAAGTTTGGCTACAGCTTCAAATACGCAAGGTATGGTTTCTTCGCGGCGGCTTTCCTCATTATGCTCAAGCCACGCCTCGATACGCTCTTGCGGGGTTTCGTTCACACGGCAGCCAGTGGTGATGCGAATCCCCTCGCGTGGCGTAGCCTCAACCACCATCGGGTAGCCCGAGCCGGTTTGCTCGGCTGTAAAGGTGACCAGACGCTCACTCTCGGGCATGCTGGCGAGGGCAAAAGCAAGATGCGGAACCAGTCTGGCCTCTTCCTTGAAGTCGGCAAACTGGCAGCGGTCTTCTTCATCTGTATGCGAACGTAAAATGTTGCGGGCCGCGTTCTGCACATGGCGCTCGGTGATACCGGCCACCAGTACAGGATTATCGCTCAGATTATTAACATGACGGCGTACCTGCTGCGGGTCGGTAAAGGCCATCGGCTCCATGGCAAACTCTACGCCTTTGGTAAAGCAGCGCTCAAGCGCGGTTACATCAATACCGGCTTCTTTGCCTTGGCTTTGTACCTCGTCGAGAATATCGCTTGTGGTCATCACGCCATATTCTTCAATCACTGTGCCAACCCCGTAGATAACACCCTTTTGGATATTTTCGGCATAGGGGGCCTTGGCGCCCAGCGGGCCATCAGCCAGCGTAAGCAGGGTGGTAGCAATATCGCTATTAGGGACGGTATTGGACGAGACCAGATCCATCACGCCACTGCCAAGGCCATCAGCCACCATCTTCTGGTGGTGCGGGCTGGCTTCAAACGCGGCGATGGTGGCGAGCAGGTTATTATCAACGATGCCGTCACTTACAGCAGCGTGAATACCCTGTGCAATCGTTTCGCTATCCACCATCTTCAGTTTATCGGGTTTGCCAACCAGCGCTGCGCCAAGCTTGGTAAAGCCTGCTCCATCGGCCTCTTCAACCAACAGAGACAGGGCAATCGCCACATGCTCAGGCATCACCACATCGGCCAGCCTGGGGTTGGTAAGGCCCTTATGGACGGCCTGGAGAAGCTTTGTTTCATCTTCGTTATTGGCGGCTTCATCCAGCTTCAGCTCAAGGCGGGCGCGCTGGAAACGGGTGTACTGGTCTTGGATGAATGTGAAGAGCGACATGCGGGTCTCCGGTAAGTTTGGCGCGAGGCTAGGCCATGCGCTGCCCTAAAGGCAAGCCCGCAAGAGTTAATCCAAAAGTTAAGGGCCGGAGGTTAGTCCGGCCCTGTATTAACTTGTTCGCTTTGGCTTAGTTGGCTTGGCGACGCAGGAAGCTGGGGATATCGATCTCGGTATCCTCAACCGGCGGAAGGCCGGCCTTGCCACCATGGGTTACTTCGTAACCCGAGCGCTGCTGTTGGGCCTGCTGCTGCGGGTGCGCAGGAGCCTGCTCATCTTCGCTGGCGCTGACAAACTGCTTGAGCTTGCCCATCACGCGCTCGCCAAAACCGGGCTTGCGTTCACGTGCGGCGGGAGCCTGCGGGGCCTGATACTGCGGCGCATAAGCTGCTGCACCGCTCATCGGGGCCTGACGCGGGGCCTGTACCGGTGCGGGGGCTACAAACTTGTCACCCTGACGCGCGCCACGAACAGGCTGCGGAGCCGGCTCGCTGCGGTTCTTGCTCTGCGCGGCATAGGCCAGTGTCTGGGCCTGCGGCTGCGACTGCACAAACTGCTGTTCCTGCTGCTGCGGGGCGCGCAGGGCGTTGCCTACCTGCTCGGGCTGCATGCCTGAATAGAAGCCAGCCGAGCTATGAGCAGTAGCAGCGCGCTGGGCAGGCTGGGCCTGCTGCGGCTGCGCTACCTGTACCGGGGCCGAAGCCACGAACAGGCCGCCCATCATACCCTGCTTGGCAGCGGGAGCCTGAGCAGCAGGAGCAGAGTTATAAGCAGCCTGCGGCTGGGTGGGCAGACCGCCCGCCTGAACCACTGACAATGGCGGACGCTGACGCATCGATTCAATATCGATACCGGTGGCCACAACCGAAATGCGGATCTTGCCGTCCATCGATACATCAAGCGCAGTACCGAAGATGATGTTGGCATCGGGGTCAACTTCATCACGGATGCGGTCGGCAGCTTCTTCAACCTCGAAGAGGGTGAGGTCGGTACCACCGGTAATGTTGATGAGAACGCCGCGGGCACCCTTAACCGATGCATCGTCGAGCAGCGGGTTGTTGATGGCCATTTCAGCAGCCTGACGGGCGCGGTTTTCGCCTTCGGCTTCGCCGGTGCCCATCATGGCCTTGCCCATTTCGCTCATCACTGAGCGGATGTCGGCAAAGTCGAGGTTGATCTGGCCGGGGGTGAGGATGAGGTCGGTCACGCCGCGCACACCCTGGTACAGAACGTCATCAGCCATCTTGAAGGCATCAGCAAACGTAGTTTTTTCGTTGGCCACATTGAAGAGGTTCTGGTTGGGAATAACGATGAGCGTATCAACATACTGCTGCAGCGCCTGAATACCCTGTTCGGCCGAGCGCATACGCACCGCACCTTCGAACTGGAAGGGCTTGGTCACAACACCAACTGTGAGGATGCCGCGTTCGCGGGCTGCACGGGCGATAACCGGACCAGCGCCCGTACCCGTACCACCCCCCATACCGGCGGTGATGAACACCATGTCGGCATTGTCGAGGTGCGCGTTGATTTCGTCGAGCTGCTCTTCAGCAGCTTCGCGGCCCACATCGGGACGTGCGCCAGCGCCAAGGCCGCGGGTTACGGTCGCGCCGAGCTGCAGCTTCTTGGGAGCGAGGTTTGAGGCCAGCGCCTGAGCGTCTGTGTTGGCAGCGATGAAGTCCACGCCTTCAAGACCCGAGCGGATCATGTTGTTGATGGCGTTGGTACCGGCTCCGCCGACACCGAATACAACAATGCGTACGTCGCGGGCTGGGCCTTGATCGTCGACACCGAGGTTGATCATGATTGTGTGCTCCCTAGTTTTGGGCCGATTCGCGCCCGGCTAATCAATCTGTTAGACGTTTTCGCGGAACCATTCCCCAATTCTGCCAAAAAGGCCGCGCGCCCCTTCGCCAGAGTTTACGACTCTAAATTCCGTATTGGGCTGAGTCGCGTAAACAAGCAAGCCCGAAGCTACTGAAAATGCTGGTCCCTGATACATTTCATCAAGACCGGAGAGTACATTCGGCCGGCCGACGCGCACCTGCTTGTCAAGGATAAGCTGGGCCAGTTCGCGCGTACCATGCATCTGCGACGCACCGCCGGTCAGTACGACTCGACGGCCACCTACTTTATCAAAGCCCGAGTGCTCAAGGCGGGCGCGCACCATCTCGAGAATTTCCTCAAGGCGGGGCTGAATAATACCGATCAAAAGGCTGCGCGGCACCTGCGCGACCATGGCCACTTCATCTTCACCCACCTGCGGCACGTCAATCTGCTCGTGGCGGTCGGTGGTGGTGGTCATGGCGTGGCCATAAAGCGTTTTCATGCGCTCGGCATGCTGGGTGGGTGTGGTCAGGCCGCGCGCAATGTCGTTCGTCACATGAATGCCACCCATGGGGATGGCATCTGCAAACACCAACTCGCTTTCGCTGAACACGCCAATAGATGTCGTCCCGCCGCCCATGTCGATCACCGTGGCGCCAAGCTCTAATTCATCAGACGACAGGCATGATTTACCCGCGGCGAGAGATGAGACGACCACACGGTCGACCTCAAGGTGGCAGCGCTCAATGCAGCTGATGAGGTTACGCAAGGCAGCGCCATTCACGTTCACAGCATTAATCTGCACATCGAGCTGGCTGCCCACCATGCCGCGCGGGTCTTTAATGCCGCGTGAGCCATCGAGGCTGTAATCGGTGGGGATGATATGCAAGGGCGCGCCTTCAAGCTCGCCTAAGGCCGCTTTGCACTGCATGGCAATGCGGCGCAGTGTGGTCTGACCGATCGGCTGGCCGCCGGTGGTGACCTGAACTTCAATCGTGCTGGATGTCGGCTGGCCGCCAGAAAGGTTGACGGTGACTGTGCGCAGCTGCTCGCCCGCCATGGCTTCGGCCTGTTGCACCGCTGCGCCGATTGCACTTTCGGCAGCGTCCATATTGGCAATGCTGCCCGCGCGCAAACCGAATGATGCCTGATGGCCCACACCAAGAATAGTCAAGGCGCCGCCAGCATCGCGCCGGGCAATGAGGCAGACAATCTTGCTGCTGCCGATATCAATCACGCCAACGATGTTATTCTTGCTGTTCTTCTCGGCCATTTTCTTTTTCCTTAAATACCTTCTTTGGGGGCAGTGCGGCGCGCATTGGCACCGGGTGTGGGGTTAATTGCCATGCGGTCGGCCAGACGCAAATCTACCGACACGATATCTTTTTCAAGCACGCGGCTTTCGTTCTGCGCGCGGTCGAGGCGCACCAGGGCATTGGCCACATCCTCTTCCGGCAGCATGACGGTAATCTTGTTATCGAGCTGCAGGTTCCAGCGGCGCTGGCTGACCAGTGTCATGGCTTCAACGCGGCGGTAAATCTCGGGATGGCCATTGAGCAGCTTCATCAGCTCGGGTGCGCGCTGCGGGGCCTGTTCGCCAATCAAAATCGGCAGACCGGCCCAGCGGCCAAGACCGTCTTTAGCCAGAATAATACCGCTTTCATCAACCAGCGAGAGCTGGCGGTCCTTCTGTAAAAAGCCAATAGGCTGGCGTTCAGTCAGGTTCACTACAATGGTGTTCGGGAAACGGCGCTGCACGCTGGCTTCGCGTACCCACGGCAGGTTTTCAAGGCGCTGCTTGGCTTCAACCGGGCTGAAGGTCAGGAGTGGCTGGTCCTTGCGCACGTTCAGCGCCATCATCACATCCGCTGCTACAGTTTCGCTGCGGCCGGTGACGAAGATGTTATCCGAGCTGAGGCCTGCAACCGCTGTGCGCTCCAGCATGGCAGTTTCCATTTTATCAATCTTGCCCGGCAGCCAGCCGCTGCTCCACAGGTAATAAGGCGTCCCGGCCAGAACACCAATAACCAGCGCAACGCCAGCAACCTTCAGGCCGCGCTGCAGCCATAAGGGCTGGGGCTTTTTACGCTGGCGGCGCTGCAGATCGGCGCGCCGGGTGCCACGGTCACTTCTCATGCTGCCACAACCTCGCGGGCAACCTGACCAGCGCGGTGGCGCTTGATCGCATCTTCAATCATCCATACGCAGAGGTCGCCATAAGCGGTACCCTTAAGTGCAGCCTGCTCGGGCAGCAGCGATGTAGGTGTAAGACCGGGCTGGGTGTTCAGCTCAAGCCAGATAATGCCGCTGGTGCCGGGTTTCTTGTCGTTCCAGCGGAAGTCGGAACGCGAAACGCCCTGAGCGCCCAGTGCTTCATGCGCCATCACGGCGTAGTCCATCACGGCCTGGGTAATATCGGCAGGAATTTCAGCTGGCACAATGTGGGTCGAGCCGCCCGGTGCATATTTGGCGGTATAGTCGTAAAACGCGGTATTGGCGATAATCTCGGTCACACCAATCGCATCTTCGCCCATCACGCTTACGGTCAGTTCGCGGCCGGGAATAAACGGCTCCACCATGACATGGCTGCCGTAAATCCAGCTGTCTTCCGCCAGCACGCGGTAGTTGCTGCCTTCGCGGATGATGCGCACGCCAACCGACGAGCCTTCATCCACGGGCTTCACTACATAAGGCACCGGCATGACATCGCGGCTCTGCACTTCTTCGCGCGTGGCAATTACTTCGGCAGCTACGGGTACGCCTGCTTCCTTCACAATCTTTTTGGCGAAAGACTTGTTCATGGCAACGGCCGATGTCAGCACGCCTGAGTGGGTGTAAGGGATGTTGAGGAACTCAAGCATGCCCTGTACGCAGCCATCCTCGCCGCCACGGCCATGCAGCGCGTTGAAAATAACGTCGGGACGCGGGCTCAGGGCGCGCAGCAGGCTGTCGATGTCGCGCTGCATATCAATGGCTGTAACCTTATAGCCTTTATCCTGCAGCGCTTTGACAACGCCAGCACCCGAGACCAGCGAGACTTCGCGCTCGGCCGACCAGCCGCCCATGATAACCGCCACATGGGGCAGGTTTGAATTTGATGTCGTGGTCATGCCTGCTCCTTTTTCACACCGATACGCTGGATTTCCCAGCGCAGGTCGATGCCGCTTTGTGTTTTTACACGTGCGCGAATTTCTTCGCCCAGATTCTCGATATCAGCAGCTGTTGCGCCACCAGCATTGATTAAAAAGTTGGTGTGCTGCTCGCTCACCTGTGCGCCACCCAGCTTGAACCCGCGCATACCGGCTTTATCCACCAGCTCCCACGCTTTCGCGCCTTCTGGGTTGGCAAAGGTCGAGCCGCCGGTGCGCGTACGCACAGGCTGACTGGCTTCGCGCTTGTCTTTAATTTCTTTCATACGAGCGGCAATTGCATCGGCCTTGTCGGGGCGGCCCTTGAACATCGCATCAACAAAGATCAGGTCATCGGGCGCGCCGCAGTGGCGGTATGAGAAGTCCATGTCCTGCAGCATCAGGATATGCAGCTTGCCTTTGCGGTCTACCGCATTGGCTTTCAGGAACACATCCTTCACCTCAACACCATAAGCACCTGCGTTCATGCGCAAAGCGCCGCCTATAGTGCCGGGTATGCCCGAGAGAAACTCAAGGCCGGTGAGGCTGGCCTGCAGTGCCACGGTGGCCACGTTGAGGTCGAGCGCGCCAGCACCTGCAATAATGCGGTCATCGTCGGCAATCACATCGGCAAAGGCACCACCTAACCGAATGACCACACCCGGTACACCGCCATCGCGCACTAATAAGTTCGAGGCCACGCCAATGGTGGTGACGGGAATATCTTTGGGGCAGGCGGCGAGGAAGGCCTGCAGGTCGGCCAGATCAGCCGGACGGAACAGAACTTCAGCCGGACCACCCACCCTGAACCAGGTGGTTGGCGCGAGCGGCGAGCTCACGCCATAGCGCCCGCGCACGGCAGGGAGTCTGTCAATTAATGCAATAGGTTCGGCCAGAATGCTCATACGCCCAGTTTGGGCGTGATTTGCCTATGGCGCAAAGCAATTTTGATTAACGTGATGCCGCAGTTTTATTATCGGTTTTAACTTCGCTCTCGGTACCACCCAGTTGCCCGGGTAATGCCTGCGCCCAGTTGGTGATGGAGCCTGCGCCAAGGCAGATTACGAAGTCGCCCGGCTTGGCGAGGCGGCTGATCAGCTCGGGCAGCTGTGCTGCATCTGGCAGAGGCAGCACCTGCGGGTGGCCCTGTTTGCGGATGGCGGCCACGAGGCTGTCGCGGTCAGCCCCGGCAATCGGGCTTTCGCCAGCTGAATACACATCGGCCACCAGCACGATATCGGCCTCGGCAAAGCAGGTGGCGAACTGGTCGAACAGGCTGGAGAGGCGGGTGTAGCGGTGCGGCTGCACCACTGCAATACTGCGGCCCTTACCGCCGGTAGCGCCACGCGCAGCCTTTAAAACAGCAGCAATTTCAACAGGGTGGTGGCCGTAATCGTCAATCACGGTCACGCCATTTGCAGTCCCTACGTGCGTGAAGCGGCGCTTCACGCCCTCAAAACTGGCAAGGGCTTTCTGTACAATCGCGTCGGCAATCCCCATCTCGTTGGCGATGGTTATCACCGCCAGCGCGTTCTGCACGTTATGCATGCCGAACATGGGCAGCACATAACCGTTAACGGTGCGCGGCTCACGGCCTGCGAACACCACGTCAAACTTGCAGCCCTCCGGCCCGCAGGTCACGTTCACGGCGCGCACATCGCTATCCAGATCAAAGCCGTAGCCAATCAACTCGCGGTCAGTAATGCGGCCCTTGAGGGCACGCACTTCCGGATGGTCGGTGCAGAGCACGGCAAAACCGTAGAACGGGATGTTCTCGACAAAGCGGTCGAACGCAGCGCGCAGATCCTTGAACTCGCCATAATGATCGAGATGTTCAGGATCGATATTGGTCACTACCGCAATAGTACCTGGCAGGCGCAGGAAGCTGCCATCGCTCTCATCGGTCTCAACCGCCATCCACTCGCCTGCGCCAAGGCGGGTATTGGTGCCATAAGCGTTCACAATCCCGCCAGTAATGACCGTGGGGTCGAGGCCTGCTGTTTCAAGCAAGTGGCCAACCAGTGTTGTTGTGGTGGTTTTGCCGTGGGTGCCTGCAACCGCTACCGTTTTTTTAAGGCGCATCAGCTCGCCCAGCATTTCAGCGCGGCGAACTACCGGAATACCCTCGGCGCGTGCGGCAATCACCTCGGGGTTATCGGTCTTAACGGCGGAGGAGGTGACGATCACCTTGGCGCCTTCAACATTCTCGGCCTTATGGCCGATCTTGATGGTCATGCCCAGATCGCGCAGGCGTTTCACATTCGCGTTATCCGCAATATCCGAGCCTTGCACCTGATAGCCAAGGTTATGCAGCACTTCGGCAATACCGCTCATGCCGATGCCGCCAATACCAACGAAATGCAGAACACCAAAAGTGTGAGGAATAGCGGTCATTATACGGTTTCCGAGGTTTTGAGGACGATATCAGCCAGGCGCTGGGCCGCATCAATACGGCCCTGGCCGTGGGCAGCACGCGCTGCGGCCTCCAGTGAGGCAGGGTCGGTCAGGATGCGCTTGAGCAAGCTGGCCAGTGCAGGCGCGGTAAACTCTGGCTGCGGCATAACCCAGGCGCCGCCTGCTTCTTCAACCGCTTTGGCGTTCCAGGTCTGCTCATCGAGAATGGCGATGGGCAGCGGCACATAAATGGCGGGGCGGCCAGCGGCGGTCAGTTCAGCTACAGTACCGCCACCTGCGCGGCCGATGCACAAATGCGCCCGGGCTATACGCTGGGGCATATCACCAAAAAAGCTTTGCAGGTCAACCTGTGCGGCCATGCCGAGGTCTTCATACACCTTACGTACACTCTCAATATCCTCGCCGCGCACCTGCTGGCTGAGGATGAGGCGCTGGCGCAAGCTGGGCTCAAGCAAGGCAATCGCTGCAGGCACAACCTGCCCGAAGATACGCGCCCCCTGTGAGCCACCAGTGATGAGCAGATGCACCTGCCCGTTGCTCTCCGGCGCGATGTAAGACATCTCGCGCAGGGCCGCGATGGCCGGGCGCACCGGTGTGCCGGTGAGTTCAGAGGCACGGTTCTTGGGCAGGCCAATGACGTTGGTGAATGATTTGGCGATCACCTTGGCAAAGCGTGCCACTACCCGGTTGGCCCGGCCGAGTACGGCGTTTGAGTCGTGCAGCACCAGCGGGGTCTTGGTGCGGATAGCCGCCACCGCGCCGGGGAAGGAGGGGTAACCACCAAACGAGACAATCGCGCGCGGCTTATAAGTGCGCACGAGTGCGGTCGCCTCTTTGCAGCCTTTGGCCAGTGCCAGTACGGCCTTGACCTTGGTCACCAGCCCGCCGGTGGGGGTAGAGGCGGAAACGCGGTGTACCAGAACTTCAGGCAGCGCATCGCCAAAGGCTTTGCCGCGGGTATCAGTAATCAGGTGTACTTCATGACCGCGCTTGAGCAGCTCGCGCGCCAAGGCCTCGGCGGGAAAAACATGGCCGCCAGTGCCACCAGCGGAAAGGAAAATCGGTTTGCTCATGCGTGTAATACCTTTATGGCGCGTGCGTGCGGCGCCTTGTTAGCGCCAGCAGCATACCCATAGCAAGAGCCGTGGCCAGAAGGGAAGACCCGCCATAGCTGACAAAAGGTAGCGTCATGCCCTTGGTGGGCACCAAATGCAGGGAAGAACCAATGTTAATAAGAGCCTGCAGGGCAAACTGCACAATCAGGCCTGCGCCCGCGAGGGTCACGAACAGGGTTGGCCCCTGGCCCGAGCGGTAGAACCCGCGCAGCACGATAAAGGCAATCAGGCCCAGAATCACGAGGCACCAGATCAGGCCCAGCTCTTCGCCTGCGACGGCAAAAATGAAGTCGGCATGCGCATCGGGGATCTGGTCTTTCACAACACCTTGACCGGGCCCTACGCCAAACATGCCGCCAGCGCGGTAGGCTTCAAGCGCGCGGTCAACCTGGAAGGTATCGCCCGAGGCAGGGTCGAGGAAGCGATCGATACGCGAGGTGATATGCGGGAAGCTGAAGTAGGCCACAAAAATGCCGACCACGCCCATGGCGCCGCCAAACACCACGAGGTAAAGCGGCAGACCCGCGAGGAAGAGCTGGCTGAGCCAGATGAGGGCAACCACCGCCGTCATGCCAAAGTCCGGCTGCAGCATGAGCAGACCAACAACAATTGCAAGCAGCAGCAGTGGCAGCAGCTTGGCACCAACACCGCTGCGTACGCCCGGATGCGCCAAAAGCCATGCATTGAGGATGATGAAGGCGGGCTTCACGAATTCAGACGGCTGCAGTGAGCCCAACCCCGGCACACGGATCCAGCGGTAGGCGCCCTTGATATCAATACCCAGCGACGTAAAGCGCGCAAGAATGATGGCCATAATACCCAGCACAAACAATCCGGCGGCAATTGTCAGCATTTGCCGCGCTGGCAGCAGCGAGAGGCCCAGCATCATGCCCGCGCTGATGAGCAGGATGAACAGGTGGCGGGTAATGAAGTGGGTTGGCTCAAGGCCAATACGCTCGGCAACTGCCGGGCTGGCGGTTGCTACCAGTAAACCGCCAAACAGCATGAGCATGACAAGGCCTGCCAGCAGCCAGCGGTCCACCGTCCACCACCAGCGGCCAAACATCGAGGTATCGGTACGGCTGAACCACAACATCAGGCACACTTCTCTTTCAGCAGGTTATGTACTTGCTCCATAAACATTGTGCCACGTTCTTCAAAGCCTTTAAACTGGTCGAGTGAGGCGCAGGCCGGAGAAAGCAAGATAACTGCGTGGCCCAACTTTTCCTGCTGTGCGAGTAGCGTTGCTTTTGCGGTAGCGATTTTAAGCTCACCGCACTGCTCATAAGCCACGTTGTTTTTTACAAGCCACTGGCCAAAGTCTTCTGCCGCTTCGCCTATGACAAACGCCTTGCGAATGCGCGGCATATAGCTTTCAAGCCCATCAAGCCCGCCAGCCTTGGCGCGGCCCCCGATAATCCAGTAGATATTCTCGTAGCAGCCGAGGGCTTTGGCTGTTGCATCGGCATTGGTAGCTTTGCTGTCGTTTACAAAAATCAGGCCGTTTTGCTGTGCGACCAGCTGCTGGCGGTGGGCAAGGCCGGGAAAGGTTTTAATACCCGCTACAATATCCTCAGCAGTCATATCGAGTGCATAGCAGGCGGCAAAGGCTGCTGCAGCGTTCTGCCAGTTATGTTCGCCGGGCAGGGTACTGACCGTTTTAAGGTCGAGCACGACATTCCCCATCATGCGCAGCTGGCCATCCTTGGCGGTGGCGGCAAACAGCCCGCCTTCCTGCTTGGTCGAGATACGCGATGCTGAAAAGCCGTTCTCTACCGCGCGTTCACCCAGCTGCACGGCCCAGCTGTCATCCTCGTTAAACACGGCCACGGCATCGGTGCGGGCGTTGGCAAACAGTTTGGCCTTGGCATCGGCATAGCCTTGCATATCGCCATGGCGGTCGAGGTGGTCGGGCGTGAGGTTCAGCATCACGCCAACGGCCACGCGCAGGGAAGGGCAGCGTTCGAGCTGGTAAGACGAAAGCTCCAGCACATAAACATCAGCCGCCGGCAGCGCTAACGGAGAGGTACCGAAGTTGCCGCCAATCGCAGCCTTAATACCTGCCGCGCTGAGGATATGATGGATCAGTGCAGTGGTGGTTGATTTGCCATTGGTGCCGGTAATACCCACGATGCGGGCGTTAGGGTTATCACGCGCGAAAATCTCGATATCCGAGATAATGCTTTTGAATTGCTGCGCGACCTGATGGCGGGTGGTTATGCCGGGGGTGAGGACCAGCTCGGCCTCAATACCGCCGCGGGCAAGGTCAGTTATCTCGGCGCCAGCAGCTTTTGCGCGTTCGCGCTGCGCGGGGTTATCGTCCCACGCCAGTACGCGGCAGCCCTTGGCGACAAGGTACTGCACAGTCGCGAGGCCGCTTTTATCCAGCCCCATAACGGCATAGGTCTGGCTCATCGCAGCTTGAGGGTCGAGAGGCCAGCGAGCGCCAGCACAATCGCCACAATCCAGAAACGGATAACAATATGTGATTCAGGCCAGCCGATTTTCTCGAAGTGATGATGTAGCGGTGCCATCTTGAAAATGCGCTTGCCGGTGAGCTTGAATGACGCCACCTGCAGAATAACCGAAAGCGTTTCAGCCACAAAAATACCACCCACGATAATCAGTACAATCTCGTGCTTCACGATAACGGCTGTTGTTCCCAGCGCGCCGCCTAAAGCCAGTGAGCCGGTATCGCCCATGAACACCTGTGCCGGAGGGGCGTTAAACCACAAAAAGCCAAGCGCAGCACCTACGACCGCACCACAGAAAACAGCAAGCTCACCCGAGCCGGGTACGTAGTGTAATTGCAGGTACTCGGCAAACTTTACGTTACCCACAAGATAGGCAAACAGCACGAAGCAGGCCGCCGCAATCATGACCGGACCGGTGGCCAGACCATCGAGTCCATCTGTCAGGTTCACAGCATTTCCGGCGCCGACGATGACAAAAGCACCGAAGATCACAAACACCGGCAGGGTGAGGTCGATCAGCACGTCTTTAAAGAAGGGTACAGCTACATGGCTCTTCAGGCCCTCGGGCATGACCATGGTAATGGCGTAAACAGCGGTCAGTGCAAGAGCAAACTCAACCAGCAGGCGTAGGCGGCCGGAAAGGCCTGCGGTGTTCTTGTTATGGGTCAGCTTCTTGTAATCATCGAGTGCGCCGATCAGGCCAAAGCCGAGGGTTACAAACAGCGCCAGCCAGCCGTAGGGGTTTGTAAGGTCAATCCACAGCAGGGTGCTGACGGTAATCGCCAGCAAAATCATCAGCCCGCCCATGGTGGGGGTGCCTTTTTTCTTGCCGTGTGTTTCTTCAAGATACGAGAGAATGGGTTGGCCCTCAGCCTGTTTGGCCTTGAGGCGGCGAATGATATATGGGCCGGTGATCCAGCAGATGAGCAGCGCGGTCATGACAGCGCCACCCGTGCGGAAGGTGATATAGCGGAAGAGGTTGAAGAACTGGAACTGGTCGGCAAACTGCACCAGCAGACTATGCAACATGGGGTTTGCTCTCCTTGGATTTTACTTCAGCTTCAATTGCCGCAATCACCTGCATCATGGTGGGGCTCATCACGCCTTTGATATTCACCTGTTCGCCGCGCGACCCTTTGACCAGCACCACATCGCCTGCCTGCAGGTTCTTGGCCACCAGCGGGCTGAGGTCGCGCGCCGAAGGGGCCCAGGCGCCCTGCTTGGCGCGGGTGAGCTTGTGCCACAGGTGCTTCATATGATCGCCGCAGCAGAAGACGAGATCCACATTCGCGGCAGTGAGGTCGGCTTCCAGATCGGCATGGGCCTTGGGCGCATGGCTACCCAGTTCGTTCATCTGGCCGAGTACCGCCACGCGGCGGGTGGCGGGGGTTTGCGCCAGCACTTTAATGGCTGCCTGCATGGACAGCGGGCTGGCATTATAGCTTTCATCAATAACGGTGATATCGCCAAACACCTTCTTCACGCCGCGGCCCTTGAGCGGCACGAAGCTTGAGAGGCTGATGGCGGCCTGGGCCACATCCAGTCCGGCGGCATCTGCGGTCAGCAGGGCACCAAGGCTGTTCATGGCCATATGCGCGCCGGCAAGCGGCAGTGTGTAATTCACGGCCTTGCCGTTTATGAGCGCGCTGATGTTGCTGCTCTCAGGATGCAGATCGAGGCTTACAATCCGTGCATCCGCCTCGGCATGGGTGCCAAAGCTCAGGATGTGCTGCACGCCCTGGCGTTTGGCTTCGCTTACCAGCAGGTCATACTGGTCGCAATCACGTGGCAGTACAGCAATGCCTGCACCATCCATATGCGCGAAGATTTCGGCCTTGGCTTTGGTAATACCGATCTGGCCGTCAGCAAAATTCTCGATATGCGCGGTGCTGACCGTGGTGATGAAGGCAATCTGCGGGCGCAGGATATCGACCAGCGGCGCAATCTCGTTCGGGTTGTTCATGCCCAGCTCGAACACACCGAGTTTGGCTGACTTCGGAAAACGCGCAAGTGTAAGTGGCAGGCCGATATGGTTGTTGAGGTTGCCCAGCGTGGCATGCGTCGGCATCTGCGCTTCGCCAATATGATGCAGCATTTCCTTGGCGGTGGTCTTGCCGACAGAGCCTGTTACGCCAATGATGGTAGCGCTTGAGCGTACGCGTGCAGCGCGGGCGAGAGCCTCGAGCGCTTTCAGGCTGTCAGGTACCATCACCACGGGGGCGTCTTTACCGATCTCGCTCACTTCGTGCGAGAGCAACAAGCCGCCTGCACCTTTGCGCAGGGCTACACCTGCATGATCATGCCCGTCATGATGCTCGCCGCTGATGGCCACAAACAATTCACCCGGCTGCATGGTGCGGTTATCAATCGAAACACCAGTCACGTTCCAGCTACCCGTCACGCTGCCTTGCGTGGCTGCGGTAATCTCGTTGCTGCTCCACAGCGTTTCACTCATGCCTTGCGTTCCTTAAGTGCGGTGCGGGCAACTGCTGCATCATCAAACGGCAGCACCTGTGTGCCCACAATCTGACCCTGCTCATGACCCTTACCGGCAATGACCAATGTATCGCCGCTTTTTAGCGCCTCTATTGCGGTTTGAATAGCCTTGGCGCGGTCATCGACCTCAATTGCGCCGGGCGCAGCGTTAAGGATTTCGCGTCTTATTTGGGCAGCTTCTTCTAGCCGTGGGTTATCATCCGTTACATACGTGACGTCAGCAAGGCGGGTGGAAATACGGCCCATTTCAGGGCGTTTGCCTTTATCGCGATTGCCGCCGCAGCCGAATACCGAGATCAGGCGGCCGGATGTATGCGGGCGCATGGCCATCAGCACTGTCTCTAAAGCATCAGGCGTGTGGGCGTAATCAACATAAACTCCAGCGCCTTCCGCGGTTTGGCCCACCAGCTCAAGCCTGCCGCGTACGTTGGCAAGGTCCTGCAGATGGCTAAGTGCCTTTTTAACAGGCACACCGGAGCCAATTACAAGGCCCAGGGCGCACAGCACGTTGCCAGCTTGAAAACGCCCGGTTACCTTCAAGACCGTCTCTACCGTCTCGCCAAAAGCCGAGAGGGTAAGGCCCAAACCAACCGGCATGGGGGTGGCCTTAACAAGGCGCAGGTCCTGCCCTTTGCTGCCATATCCAATTACGCTCTGGCCGCGCAGGCGGGCGATATTGGCGAGCTGGGCGAACTCATCCGTATCCGCATTCAGTACCGCAGCACCACCTGCAGGCAACAAACGCTCGAACAATTGGGCCTTGGCCTTGAAGTACTCTTCCAGTGTGCCGTGGTAATCAAGGTGGTCGCGCCCGAGGTATGTGAAGCCAGCCGCTTTAAGTGTGAGGCCATCCAGCCGGTACTGGTCAATCCCGTGTGATGACGCTTCAAGCGCTACATGGTCAAAGCCCTTGGCCTTGAGGGCGCCGAGCTCGCGCGCCAGCTCAATCGGGTCAGGCGTGGTCAGGCTGCCTTCACGCTCAACCCCCGGGCCGGTAATACCAATCGTACCAATCGCTGCGGCTTTATGGCCGGTGGCATTAAACAGCTGCATGGCAAAATTAGCGGTTGAGGTTTTGCCGTTGGTGCCTGTAACCGCCACAATGTTTTGCGGTAGGGGCGCATAAAAGGCAGCGGCAAGCTTGGCTAAGGCCAAGCGCGGATTATCAGTCTGTAAACTGGCTTCGCCGCCAGTACTCAGTGTAGCTACGGCCCCCGCTTTGAGCGCCGCTTCAATAAATTGTGCACCATCTGCCTTCACGCCGGGCAGGGCGGCGAACAGGTAGCCGGGCTGTACTTGGCGGGAATCAGCAGTAAGGCCCAGAATATCAGGGTTAGATGTGGTCTCGAGCGATAAGCCGCTCGCTGCAATGAGATCAGTAAGTCTCACGCCGCTGCATCCGGGTTTTAATGTCAATCGAGAGGGCTTCACGCACCTGCGGGTCTTCCATGCTCTGCGGCGGCATGGCGTAGAGCGGGCCCATCTGCGAGATCACGCGGCCAACCACCGGTGCAGCCGTCCAGCCACCCGTACGGTAGCCATGGGTGCTGGCATTGCCCTGCGGCTCATCCAGCATAACGAATACCATGTAGCGCGGGTTGTTCATGGGGAAGGCCCCCATGAAGGACGAGAAATTGGCATTCGTACTATAACGGCGGCCGGTGGTTTTTTCGGCTGTACCGGTTTTGCCGCCAACAAGGTAGCCTGGCGCTTCAGCCTTGCCGCCACTACCCACTACCACATTGGCGCGCATCACGCGGCGCATCAGGTCGGCAGTGCGTGCGCTCACCACCTGCGGGCCCAGCGGTACACGTACATTCTCGCGGCGCAGGAAGGTGGGTGTTACCAGATGGCCGGTTACGGTAGCAGCGGCTGCGCGCACAAAGTGCAGCGGCGTAACCGACAGGCCATGGCCGTAAGAGATGGTTACAGCCGTCAGCTCTTTCCATTCTGCCGGCGAGATTGAATCGCCTTTCTCGGCCAGCTCCATGCGCAGGGTATCGCACAGGCCAAGGCGGCAGAAGAACTGGCGCTCAAACGCAGGTCCCATATCGAGTGCCATGCGGGCTGCACCAATGTTGGACGAATAGGTGAAGATCTCGGCCACCGAGAGCCAGCGCTTTTCGGCGTGGAAGTCGTTAATCGTAAAGCGGCCATAGCGCAGCGGCTGGCTGGCGTCATAGAAGCTGTCGAGGGTCATACGGCCGCTCTCAAGCCCTGCAGCAGTGGTGATCATCTTCATCACCGAGCCCAGCTCGTAGCTGCCCATGGCAAAGCGGTTAAAGCGCGCTTCATCGCCCGCTGTGCCTGCTGCTTGTGGCTGGAAGTCGGGGAGCGAGACAGCCGAAAGAACTTCGCCGGTAAAGGCATCCATAATAATACCGGTGCCGCCAATTGCCCTGTAGTCGGTTACGGCTTTTTGCAGCTCGCGCGCCATGATGTGCTGCAAGCGCAGGTCAACCGAGAGGTTAAGCGGTGCTGCCCCATCAATCAGGCGGGACTGCATGCCGCGCTCAATACCGCCAAGGCCGTTACCATCCACATCGGTAAAGCCAAGCAGATGCACGGTCGTAGCGCCTGCCGGATAGACGCGGGTGCTATCGCGCTGGAACTCAAGGCCGGGGAAGCCCAGCGCATTCACGCGGTAAACTTCATCCGGCGTCAGGTTGCGCTTGAGCCAGACAAAACGGCGTGCGCTCGAGAGTTTATCGAGCAGCTCTTCGTATTTGATATCGGGTAGCGCTTCGGCCAGGCCGCGCGCGGTAGCGACGGGATCAATCAGTTTGGCAGGGTCAGCGAATAATGACTGAGTGGGTAGCGAGGTTGCCAGCACTTCGCCATTACGATCGAGAATATCAGCGCGCAGCGGCTGCTCTACACCGGGGCCAACCGGAGCTGCAATTTCCTCAACTGCGGGCTGCAGCAAGGTGGCATCCACCAGCCGCAGGGCCACAATCAGAAAACCAAGTGTAAGGACCGAGCCAAGCGCCACAAGGCGGCCTTGGGCACAGGTAATAAGGGCGTGCGGCGCGCTGCGGTTAAGCGCAGGTCTGCCCTGACGCGGAGCCAGCGTCAGCGGAATATCGAGCGGGAGTTGCGGCTCGATATACGTCATTCGGCACTTCCGGTGCTGGCAAAGACAACGCCATTGTGTGGCTGCTGCCGCTCGATGATGGTGCGGATACCATCATCAGCACGCGCAGCAGCAGGGGCAGCAGGGCGGGCAGCTGGTGCTTCGCTCTGGGCAATCAGGCGGGCAAGGTCATCCTGCTTTTCGGCTGCGGGAGCGGCTGCAGCAACAGGCGCGAGGCGGGCAGCCGGGCGAGTATCTGGGCGCGTGGCCGGGCGTGCGCGCGGAGTTGTAATAGCAGCAACCTGACGGGCAGCTGCAGGGCGCGGGGCAGGCGCTGCGGTTTCAGCAACTTCTGCAATCGGGGCAACGGGTGCGGCGGTTGCTACGGCAACCGGCGGGGCGGCTTCGGGCAGGCGGTCTGGCACATCGGCAAGGTTGGCTAACTGCATGGGCTTGATTGTGTCGTAACCCTGCAAGTGGCGGCGGGCGAGGGCTTCAAGCCGCTCGGGTGTTTTCAGGCTATGCCACTCGGCCACCAGCACACGGGTGCGCTCCTGCTCGATTTTGATCTCGCGGTTTATCTCGGCCAGACGGTCCTGCTGCTGGCGGGTTTCAAGGCTGGTGTTCAGCACGATACCGGCAGTAAGGCTCACCAGACCAATCCAGATGATATAGCGGCGGGTCATGCGCGTTCTCCTGTACGTTCGGCTACGCGCAGGCGCGATGAGCGTGCGCGCGGGTTGCGTTCACATTCCTCATCGCTCGGCGTAACGGGTTGCTTACCAATAAGCGTGAAATAGCTTTTAGCCTCGGCAACGGCGGGCATGTGGCGCGAAGGGCTGGGCGTGCGGCCCGAGCGGTCGCGCAGAAAGTCTTTCACAATACGGTCTTCCAGCGAGTGGAAGGCCACCACCACAAGGCGGCCACCGGTGTTGAGCAGTTTTTCGGCAGCTACAAGGCCGCGCTCAAGCTCGCCCAGCTCATCATTTACGGCAATGCGCAGAGCCTGAAAACTGCGGGTGGCAGTATCAATACCATCCGGCGTGCGGCGCATGACGCTGTGAATGACTTCGCGCAGCTGTAGTGTGGTGCTAATCGGGCGCGCGCCCACAATCGCACGGGCAATGCGGCGGCTCTGGCGCTCCTCACCATACTTATAAAGCAGGTCAGCCAGATCCTGCTCCGGCAGAGTGTTCACAAGGTCAGCTGCGTTCTGGCCGGTTGTGGGGTCCATCCGCATATCAAGCGGGCCATCGTTACGGAACGAGAAGCCGCGCGCTGCATCGTCAATCTGGGGGGACGAGACGCCGATGTCGAACGCAATGCCATCAACAAAGTCGACCTTGGCGCTAGCCAGATGGCGCTCAAGTTCGCCAAAGGTACCGCGGATCATGCGGAAATTATTATTCGAGGCCGCAAGTTTTTCGCCCACTGCAATCGCCTCGGGGTCGCGATCAATGCCAATCACCTTGGCATTCTGCGCCAGCATGGCGCGGGTGTAACCGCCACGGCCAAAGGTAGCATCAACATAGGTACCGCCCGCCTTGATGTTGAGCGCAGCGATAACTTCATTCAGTAATACGGGAATATGCTCGCTCATGAAGCATCTCCCTTCATATTACCAAGAGGCGCGCGCGGTACGGTAATGCCTTCGCGGGCCACCTTCTCGCGTGCATCCTTCTGGAACAGCTTGAACGCCGCTGGCTCCCAGATCTGGAAGCTCTTGCCCATGCCGACAAACGCTGCTTCAGCGTCGAGGTTGGCGTGCTTGGCCAAATGTGCGGGCAGATTGATGCGGCCTTCGGGGTCAAAACTCAGTGGTACGGATGAGCCGAAAATGGCTGCAGCGAGGGCATCACGCTCGGCCGAAAACTCAGGCAGGGCGTCAACCGAGGCTGAGAGCTCTTCCATCTGCTCCCACGAGCGGCACTCAAGCGCCGGGCTGCGGAAGGCGGGGAAAACCACAACACCTTGAAAAGACTTACCTATTAAATGCGGGCGGAAGGTAGCAGGGATCGATACGCGGCCTTTGCGATCGATTTTGTTGATGTATGTGGACCAAAATGCAGCCACAGCGCCCCCCAGCGATTGCCCTCTTAATGGGATATCATGGGATTTCATGGGCCGTCAAACCGATTCGCCACAGTTAGGGCAAAAAAGAATCGGTTTTCAGGGACTTGCTCGAGTCGGACTTGGCTGTGGTGTCAGAGTCACAGAGTGTTGTGGTGCTATTACGCAAAAAACAAGAATATATAAAAAATACAATAGATTACCCAATAGGTAACCTTGCGTAATTTGCATCGACACCCTGCGTGTAACGGGTTATGGCATTAAGATGCATTGTTTGCTCATTCCCCCACACGCCGTAGTAGATCCCACAAAACAGCGCGGCTTTGGCCTTATCGAAGCGGTGATCGTGCTTGGTCTGGTAGGTTTGGTGATTGGCGGAATCTGGATTGCAGCGCAGAACGTCGTTGCGCAAATGCGCGTTACTGAAACCGCGCAGGGCATTCTCAACACCGCCATGAACGCGCGGCGGTTGCTGCCGTATCACAGCTACCCCACAACACCGGGAACAGGTATTTATATCGGCTCCACACTAAATGCTGCCAATGCCTACCCGCCTGGTTTCAGGCCGGCTGGCAATATGGCGATTTCGCCTGCGGGCGTGCGGATCGAGGCGCATCAATCGTGCTGGTCAATCTGCCCGATGCTGGGCATCAGCCTGCGCGGACCCGGTGATACGGTTTATCCAACCACGCTCAAATCGCCTGAATGTGTTCAGCTCATTCGCCGCTTTGCCGGAATCGCACGCGATAACAGCGAGTTTTTATATGTGCAGATTACCGTACCGGGTAATTCAAATTATCTGCTGATCTACCCGCCTATCGATCCGGCACTGGTTAATTGCCCGGCTGATTTCACCACGGTGGTCTTCTGGTTCAAGCCCTAGGTCATTTGCCTGCTGGACGCAGCGGGCGGCATTGGCTTATGTGTTACCTCATGAAGGCGCTGCTCATTCTTGTTCTGCTGTTACTGCCGTTGCCGGTAGAGGCAGGCTATCTGCCTGAAGCACAGCAAAGCCAGATTACCCAGCTGGTACTTAAATACTTCTGGGGCCGCGCGAAGTTGCCGGATGGCAGCCTGATTCAACCGCGCGATGAGCAGGACCGCCAGACAGTTCCGGTTGCTCCCGGCGGGTTGCAGATGGTGTTTGATGCTGGCGAAATCTCAGGCATTGCCGAGTGGTGCGGGCTTGACTGGAACAAGAACTTCGAAGCGCTGATGACTTGGGCGCGCAGCACTAATCAGGACGACCGGCAGGTTGCCTATATCGCCACGCTGCACGGGTTTGTTTCCGGCTACATTCACAGCAATATGAAAAGCCGCCACTGCGAGGCCGATATGCGTAGCAAGGCCGAGGCCATGCTGCAGCAGTCGATCACACAGTTACAGAAATAATCTTTGATTTCAGTCTATTGGAGATTTTTCTTTTTGCGCGTGACTTGAGAAATCCGTTGAGCGTATGGTTGCGCTGACTTAACGGAATATTTTTGAAAGAGACCGGTCATGAGTAACTTAGCTTTTCATGTACTCGCGCGCCTGAATGCAGCTTTCGACCCGACAGAAATGCGTCGGCGAGAAGCGCAGCATATTCCGCTGAGCGCTAAAGTTATGAGCGCCCTTGTGACCGGTGGCTGGCCAGAAGACCCAAAGCCATTGAGCCGTGAGGAAATTGAGCGCCGTGAACGCGCTTTCTTTAATCCAGCTCCCTCTCGTCGCCAGTCCCGTGACGTGGATATGTATTGCCTGCCTTTGCAGGGGGGCGTGCCAAGCCTGCTCGAACACTACAGATTCAGTTTTGGATCCGTTGATGTACCGCTCAGTCATACTCATAAGCATCTTTTGCATTATGCCATGAATGTCGGTCAGCAGTATGCCCTGGAGGCGCATGACAGTTAGGAAAGCTTCCAGCGGGGCTTAGCCGACTGCACGCGCATAATAGCGCGCGTGAGTCAAAAAGTGCTGGAGCCGCAGGAAGATGGCCAGACTTTTGCCGCTGAAGCATTTAACTTCAGCTCCGCAGTGAAGAATGGTCGGCCAGCAAATGTCGGTGCCCGCGCCGAAGTTGTTTTGGCGACACTTTATAATCAGCTTTTTCGTAAAACAGGTACTGGCCGTAATTCCAAGTCCGATCCGCAGTTACCATTGTTCCGTCCGCCCGCAACCCAGCCCGACGCCGCCTCACGCGAGGCACATTACTATGTGCATGCCTATGTAGCATGCAAGCTGGAGTATCCTGACAGCTATGCGGCTAGAATCGTGGAACAGGGTGCAAAGCTGGATCCTGAAGCTGTTGCACTCTGGCGCCGCGTACCGCCGCCGCCGCCCTTGTCTTCGCTTAAATAATGCCAGACGGTCTGTAAGCCGGGTTCTGTCCTTCTCGGCTTACGCCGAAAAGAGATGACCATTCATCTGGGATGAGTGTTGCCACTCACCTCACGCGACCAACCCGGGGCACGGCTGGAACATCAGCCCGATGCAGGTAAAGGCAAACGCCTTCCTGGTGCATCTTGTACCCCCTATTCGGTCTTGCTCCCGGCGGGGTTTGCCCTGCCACTGCTGTTACCAGCAGTGCGGTGGGCTCTTACCCCACCGTTTCACCCTTACCCTACGATGCCAGTATTTCATGGTATCGAAAGGCGGTTTGTTTTCTGTGGCACTTTCCCTCGGTTCACACCGGCTGGCCATTAACCAGCGCCGTATGTTCCTGGAGCCCGGACTTTCCTCACCTATCTTGCGACAGGCGCGGCCATCCGACCGTCTGGCGTAGTCTTTGTGGCCGATTAAAGGCATGAGTGCAAGTGCATGATTCGTTATATTTCAAGGCTTTTCCTTATCGTGGCAAGCTGATAGAATTAAGAAATAGAATCTTTAAGTTCAGCTACGCCGCTGGATTTATTTTGCCAAACTGGATGGCGGAAAGTTGTAAATGTCTGTTGCCCTTGCTCATTCTGCCCCTTCCCTCGAGCAGGATATTGCTGAAAACACCAGCTCAGGCGGTACGACCCGCCAGCTCATGCAAAAACTGGTTGCCCATGCCAAGGCCTATCAGGGCGCCGATCATAAACGCAGCCTGTGGCAGTTTGCCAATTCAATGGCAGGTTATGTAGTCTGCAGCACCTTGGCGGTATTCTGCTTCAAGGCGGGTCAGTATCTGCTGATGGCCCCGCTCATGCTGGTGGCGGCTGGCTTCCTTATTCGCCTCTTCATTGTACAGCACGACTGCGGCCATGGCTCGTTCTTCAACAAGCGCCAGTACAATAACGCATTGGGTCGCTTCATCAGCGTGCTGACCTTCACCCCGTATGACTTCTGGCGTAAATCACACAACCTGCATCACGCCCATTCCGGCGATCTCGACCGCCGCGGCCTGGGCGGTGTTGATACGCTAACCGTTGCTGAATACGAAGCGTTGCCACGCCGCAAGCAGATTGCTTACCGCCTGCTGCGCAACCCTGTGCTGCTTTTACTCTTTACAGCCCCGCTTAATATCATGCTGTTCCAGCGCTTTCCGGCGCCGCATACCGTGCCGTGGCTCGATCATTATGATTCAATCAGCCATCGTGACAGCCTGCCCAGCATCATGGGGCTTAATGTAGCCCTGCTGGTTACATATGGCGTGCTTGGCTACTTCATTGGTTATGCTGCGCTGTTTGCTGTGGTACTGCCGATTGTTTATATCACTGCCATCATCGGTGGCTGGCTGTTCTACATCCAGCATCAGTTCGAAAGCACCTTCTGGAAGCGTAGTGAGGACTGGAGCTTTGCCGAAGCCGCGCTCTACAGCAGCTCGCATTATGTGCTGCCGTCGCTGTTCCAGTGGTTCTCGGGCAATATCGGCCTGCATCATCTGCATCACCTCAATGCCAAGATCCCTAACTACCGCCTGCCGGATTGCGTGAAGGCCAGTCCCGAGCTGACCCAGATGAACCGTATGACATTCAGGGAAAGCCTGAAATGCCTGCGCTGGGCGTTGTGGGATGAAGGCAAGCAGAGACTGATTGCCTTTAAAGACCTGAAGGCTGTTTAGTTTCAACGTATTAATCGTTAACCTTGATGCTGTTTGATTTCGCCCCCTGAAATCAGATAGTTTCCCTCATATTCAAAAAAATCTGCAAGTGAGGTATCGATGGTTTCGGTTAAAGCCTTAGGCGTTCGTCTTTATAGCCAGCTCCGCTTCGGGGGTGTGAATACGGCAATCAGCCTTGGCGACCGTGCAGTTGTCTCGCAATCCTTTAATGCCCTTGGCGCAAACCGTAACGCTGATACGGCTGTGGTACTTTTACCCGCCTTTACCAGCATTCCAAATATCGTGCCGCCGGGTGTAGTAGGCCAAGTCGCTCGTGAGAAGGGGGCCGATTTCGTGCGCTTCTTCCATCCCGATCTGCTCGATAATGCTAAGAACGTTACCTATGACCGCATGGTTCAGGATGCAACTGCTCTCATTAACAATCTGCCGCACAAGAAAATTGTACTGGCTGGCTCGAGTTTTGGTGCGGGTATGATGCCGCTGGTAAGAAACGCGGTTGATGCAGAAACTCCCGGCAAAATTGTTGGTATGTTCGGCTGGATGAGTGTGCCGCCTGCTGCCTTGCTCGACCTGTTCAAAAAGCAGGACGGATGGGAAGACATGCAGTCAGGTAAATCTGCTACTCTTACCGTGGTTTCGCCGACTATGCCCAAGCCATTCATCATGAGCCAGCGCCAGCTTGAAAGTGTTAAGGCAAGTACCCAAGTTCCCCAAGCAGGTAAAGGCGTTGTTATGCCCTTCAACGGGCCTGCTTTATTCTTCAGCGGTGCGAATGATCCGGTTGGTAAGCCAGAATACACCCGCGAGATGGCGTATATGCAGCTTGGCGTGACGAATTACAGTCATGAGGTTCTTGAGTGCGGTCATCGCATTCAGCCCGAGCAGATTGCCCGTGGATTGCGTAAAGTCTTAGCGCAGATCTAAACAGCAGCTAAATTAACGGTGTGTTTTCTTCAGCAGCCACTCAAGCAGGCTGCGGGTTTCTGAATCAGCAATGCCGCGGCAGTCTCTCGGCCTGAAGTGGCGCTGGAATGCTACCAGCGCAGCGCTGGGGTCGGTTACATCATATCCATAACGTTTCAGCAGGGGCGAGAGATCGCCCGTTGGCGGCATCGGTAAAGGTCGCCACGGCCATAAGGCTACGCCGGTATCTGCCAGCTTGTTCCAGGGGAAGCGCTCACCGGGGTCGCGCTTGCGCCCGGGGGCTACATCGCTATGCGCCAGCACGTCTTCAGGCAATATGCCCCAGCGCGAGGTAATATCTTCAGACAGCGCATATAGGGCATCAAGCTGCGCCTCAGGGAAGGGGCCGGGGATCTCATCCAGCTCGGCCTCGCGGTCAGGCGGCCATACCAGCTCAATGCCAATCGACATCGAGTTCACATCCTTCTGCCCACGCCAGCTGCTTTTGCCAGCGTGCCAGGCACGGCGGTCTTCCGGTACCATACGGTAGGTATTACCCTCAGGCGAAATCAGGTAATGGCAGCTTACCTCACGGCTCGACTGCGTGAGCACTTCAAGCGAGGTGGTAGTCGGCAAATCGGTTGAGTGAATAATAAGCAGCGTGGGGCGCTCGACGCTGCGCTCGCCATGCTTGCTGGTAGGAATATCGATGAAGGAGACCATATGCTAGCTTGACCTGATTTGCCTTTCTGGCCAAGAGTATGCCTGTAATGACTGTAATGGAACAGCTCCTAAGAGAAGCTCAAGAAGCCGGCCAGCATGGCGAAATACCGGTCGCGGCAGCCGTGGTTAATGCCGTAAGCGGAAAGGTTTTGGCCATAGCCAGCAACCGCACCGAGCAGGACCATGACCCTACGGCGCATGCCGAAATACTGGCCATTCGCGCTGCGTCTGCGCTCTTAAACGATCCGCGCCTGCCGAATTGCGATCTCTACGTAACGCTCGAGCCCTGTGCCATGTGCGCTGCCGCTATTTCTTTTGCGCGCATCCGCAAGCTGGTTTTTGGGGCGTATGACCCTAAGGGGGGTGGGGTTGAACATGGCGGGCGGTTTTACAGCCAGCCTACCTGCCACCATGCGCCTGAAGTGGTCGGCGGCGTGAACGAGACAGAGTCAGTCACTCTGTTGCGCGATTTCTTCAAGGAGCGCCGCTGATGGCCGAGCTATCCCTGCTAGATGAAAAACCCGCGTGGAGTGTGAGCGAGCTGAGCACGGCGCTGAAAGGCACGATCGAGAAGGCCTTTGGCGATGTGCGTGTGCGCGGCGAGCTGGGCCGCGTGACCAAAGCCGCCTCCGGCCATATGTATTTTGATCTGAAGGACGCCAGCGCGCTTATCAACGGTGTGTGGTTTAAAGGCGCGCAGCGTAAAGTGCCCGAAATGGCCGAAGGGCTTGAGGTAATCGTCTCTGGCCGCCTCTCAACCTATCCAGCACGTTCCAACTATCAGCTGATTGTAACCAGCGTTGAGCCCGCAGGCATCGGCGCGTTGCTCAAGCTGATTGAAGAGCGCAAGAAAAAGCTGGCAGCTGAGGGCCTGTTTGATGACGCCAAAAAGCGCGCATTACCTTACTTGCCGCGCACTATCGGTATCATCACCTCGCCCACGGGCGCTGTTATTCACGACATGCTGCACCGCTTGCGCGAACGCTTCCTGCCGCATGTGCTGTTCTGGCCCGTGCAAGTGCAGGGCGAAACGGCAGCTGCGCAGGTCATCGCTGCAGTTAAAGGCTTTAACAGCCTAGAGGCGGGCGGCCCCGTGCCGCGGCCAGACCTGCTGATCATTGCGCGCGGTGGCGGCTCGGTTGAAGACCTGATGCCGTTTAACGATGAAGCTTTGGTACGTGCGGTTGCCGCCAGCGCTATCCCTACCATCTCCGCCATCGGCCATGAGACCGACTGGACGCTGATCGATCTGGCGGCAGACATGCGTGCGCCGACACCCACGGGCGCAGCTGAATTTGCTGTACCGGTGAAGGCCGATTTGCTGGCAACCGTTATGGACCTGCACCAGCGGCTGGAGCTGGCGCCTGTGCGCCTCATCCGCGAGTACCGCAATCGTCTGGCTGAAATCCGCGCGCCGCGTAACCTGCTTGAGGCTTTGGCGCAACGGCTGGATGACCGCGCCATGCGTTTGGGCCGCGGTCTTTCAAGCTGGTTGCAGGCCCGCCACCTGCAGCTCACGCGGTTGCACTTGCGCTCACCACTAGAGATGCTTGCGCGCCGCCGCGACCGCCTGCAATTGCTCGATCAGCGGCTTACCAAAGAAGCCGCCCTGCGCAGCATCGAGCCGCAACGCCAGAAACTTCTACGCCTCACCGAGAAGCTTGAGGTGCTGTCATACCGCAATACGCTCAAGCGCGGTTTTGCGGTGGTCAAGGATGAGGCGGGCCATGCGATTACCCTTGCCGCGCAAGCGCAAGGCAGCATGCAGGTTGAGTTTGCCGACGGAAGTATTGCAATCAAGAAAGTATAAGAATGACCATCAATATCAGGCATGGTTTTTTTCTGGCAGTTTTAACAGCCATACTGTTTGCTTTTTATGGCCCATCGACCCGCGGTCTCTATGCAGATGGAGGAAACGCGAGCTTCATTATTTTGTTCACTACGTTCTTCCGGGCGGTATGCCTGTGGCTGGTCTGTATCTGGCGCGGGCAGAAGATTTTCACTACGTCCCGTGCCTGTCTCATGGCTTTGGTAGGGGGAGTTGTGCAGGCTCTGTCCATCGTTGGTATTCTTGGTGCGCTCATCTTCCTCCCCGCACCTGTTATGCAGATAATCCTCTTCAATTCCACGATTATCCTGATGTTTATAGCGGTGGCCAAAGGTGATACGCAGCTCTCAGTCAATAACATCCTGACGACCCTGATTACATTTATAGGGCTCACATTTGTAGTAAACTTCTGGAATGCTGAAATGAGTTATGAACCCATGGGGTTTGCACTGGCGACTCTGGCCGTGCTGGCTACTGCTGCGCGGGTTTATGTTTATGCCGAACAGACCAAAACCCGAGATCCCTCAGTCGTGGGTGCGGAGAATTTTATTGTCGCTTTTGTATTGCTCTGCGTCCTGCCTTTCTTCCAGCCGCCAGAGCTGCCAGAGACACTGCAGGGCTGGGGATTTACCGGACTTGCTACCGTCTCACTGGTGGCGGGCACTTTTGGCCTGCTCTACAGCCTCGCTCACATTGGATCATTTCGTGTCAGCCTTATCCTGAAATCGGAAGCAGTGTTTAATGCAGTTTTTTCGGTGCTGCTGCTGGGAGAGATACTCTTATGGCATCAGTATGCCGGCATGCTGATGGTGATATTGGCGCTTACTGTTTACCAGCTGATCGAGCTCCGTCGTCAGTCCGTGAAGAAAGCCTAGTCCGACCAGCGCTTGTGCAGCCACAGCCATTGCTCGGGCCGCAGGCGGATCCAGTCCTCAAACTGTTTGTTGATGCGGGTAAGAATATCCGTCACATCATGACTGCTCACATCAAGTGGCGGTAGCACAGTAACCCTGAAGCGCGCACCATCGAGGCGTTCAACCCGGCTCAGCAGAATGGGCGCGTTGTATTTGAGCGCCAGCTCGGCGACCGCCTGTGCGGTCATGGCGGGGCGGTTGAAGAACGGGATGCTGAGGCCACGGTTATGCTTCTGGTCCACCAGCATGCCCACCACTTCGTTATGACGCAGCGCGCCATGCACACTGCGTGCACCAGCTACGCCCTTGCGTGCAAAACGATCGCCGCCCGGAGCGCGCACGCGCTGCATGAGCTTTTCGACATAGGGGTTGTTGGCATGACGATAAATAAGCTGGGCGTTGAGCTTATAACGGTGTGCGGTAACCGGAATGATCTCCCAATTGCCCAGATGCCCGGCTGCCATAATCAGGGGCTTACCACTGGCGCGCGCGGCCTCGACGTGTTCGTAGCCAATCACCTCAACGCGCGAGCCATCCAGCTCGGCTAGATGCGCATATTCAGCCATAATGCGCCCAAGGTTATCCCACATACCGGTCATGATATGGTTTTGCTGCTCAGCGCTGAGCTCGGGCATGGCATTGGCAATATTGCGCCTGACTTTTTTATTGGCCCCGCCCAAACGGCCACCTACGTTCCGCCCAATCCAGCCACCAACCGCCGAGGCTGTATCTATGGGCAGCAGTTTAAAAAAGCCATAAAGCGCATACACCAGCACTGCCTCAAGTGGATAGCCGATGAAGCGCTTGAATTGACGTTGGGCTTTACTTGCCGTGCTCATGCTGCTTTGTAGCGCGCCAATAACTCTTCGAGCAAGCGGGTGATGACATCAGGATTGCGCCAGATGAGCGCGCCTTCAACCACTTTAACCTGTACCCTAAGGTGAGGGGGCAGGCGTACATGGTCTTTCGAGGTAGTCACCAATACAGCATTGCTGGCAGCAGCCTCGTGTAACAGCTTTTCAATTTCGGCTATGGAGTAGGGGTGATGATCGCCAAAAGCGTGAGCTGAGATCATCGAAGCGCCACAGGTGGTGAGTGTGGCAAAAAACTTTTCCGGCTGGCCAATCCCGGCAAAGGCAATAACTCTGGTGCCGCGCAACCAGTCAGTATCATGTACCACGAAGTCGGCCAGCGCGACCGGCGTTTGGCCAAACGGCCTGTCGGTACCGCCCAGCTGCACGACGGCATCTATACGCTTGAATGCGGTATCTACCGGCTCACGCAAAGGCCCTGCTGGAATAAGCAGTCCGTTGCCAAAGCCCAATACACCATCAAGCACCAGTAATGTCAGATCACCCTTCAGACGTGGGCTTTGCAGACCATCATCACTGATCACTACATCAGCGCCCGGTGCGGCCAGTTCGTAAGCTGCACCGCGGTCATGCCCGATAAACGTTGGTGCAATCTTGGCCAGCAGCAGTGGCTCATCGCCAACTTCTGCCGCTGTATGCGCCTCGGTAACCCGCAAGGGGCCGCGCAGTTTACCGCCATAGCCTTTGGCCATGAGGTGCACTTTAAGCCCGCGTTGCTGCAGGAGTGTAGCAAGTGCGAGCACCACTGGCGTTTTGCCAGCGCCGCCCGCGACGACATTACCCACAACAATAAGCGGCGTTGTGGTTTTAACAGCATTGGCAGCACGCATCTGCCCCAGCTTGTAATAGAGCAGCCCTAAAGGCTGCAGCAACTTGGCCATAAGTGTTGGCGGGCGAAACCAGAAACCGGGGGTTTTCATGCCGTGCGAACTCCGAGCGGCCCCACGATTTGTGCCATGGTGCCCAGCGTTGCGCTCATGATGCGGTCCTGCTGCTGGGTAGCCAAAAGGCCCGCATCCTGCATGCGCAGGCGCTGCGGTTCATCGCGCAGCAAGGCATTGAGGGCGCGTACCAGCTCAGCTTCGTTGCTCACTTGCCGCAGGGCATGCACACTCACAAGGTCGGCCACAATATCGCTGCACTTGGTAGTATCCGGCCCGATGATGGTGGCCGCGCCGCATTGTGCAGGCTCAATTGGATTATGTCCGCCTTTGGGGGTAAAGCTGCCGCCCATCACGACAATACGCGCCGCGCGATAGAAGGTCGCCATCTCGCCCATGGTATCGGCTAGATAAATCGCATGTTCACTGCTCAGGTGGTCACCACGGCTGCGGCGGGCGAGCGGCAGCGTTGTAAGTGCTTCAATCTCATCACCACGGCGGGCATGGCGCGGCGCAATCATGGTGAGGAGGTTGGGGAATTCCCGGCTCAGCTCCTCATGCATGCGCAGCGCCAGCGCTTCTTCGCCTTCATGGCTGCTGGCCATAATCCATACCGGCCTGTCGCCAATCGCACTTTTAAGCGCGCTCAGTGAGGTTTCGTCACTCACCGGTGTGGGCACCGTAAACTTGAGGTTACCCACAAAGTGCACGTTGCGCGCGCCAGCTGCCTTCAGGCGTTTGGCATCATCCGGGCTGAGGGCCAGACTCAGGCTAAAGACCTCGAGCATACTGCGCAGCCAATCGGCCAGCTTGCTCCAGCCTGCCGCTGATTTGGCAGTCAGGCGGGCATTAAGGCGCAGGGCAGGCGTCTTACGGCGCTGCATTTCGCTAATCAGATTGGGCCATAACTCGGATTCCAGCCAGATAGCCGCATCCGGTTTCCAGTGGTTCATGAAGCGGCGGGCATAAGCCGGCACATCAAGCGGAATGAACTGATGCTGCGCCTTGAGCGGCAAACGCTTGCCGATGAGATCGGCCGATGCCACCGTGCCAGAGGTGAATAGAATATTCAGCTCTGGGTTAAGCTCGCACAAACGGTTGATGATCGGCAGGGCCGACATGCCCTCGCCAACACTCGCGCCATGAATCCAGATAAGGGTGCCCACAGGGCGCGGCGCGCTGGCAATGCCATAGCGCTCGGGCAGGCGTGATTCAATTTCCTTACCCTGCCTGACCCTGCGCCGCAGATAAAACGGCATGAGGGGAGCCAAAAGCGAAAGGCCGCCGCGATAGAATTTCTCGGTCAGCCAGGTCATGACTGTCAGTTAGTACCGGTATATTCGTAAATCTGGATCTTGCGCTGACGGTCGAGATACACACGCATGGACATAAGCGTGGCACGCGTGGTTGCACGCAGGCCAGCACCACCGCCCTCATTCTGCGTGGTGAAGTCGTTGATGCGGATGAAGAACGAGAGATAGACCTTACGATCACGGTTCTGTTCCTGCTCCATAATACGGGTAATGGTGAAGGCTTTTTCTTCAGGCACTTCAAAACGGTCGAGCGTAATGGGGTTGGTCAGGCGGAAATTATAGGTAAGTGGCAGCTGCTTTACGACACCACCCGGGCAACTGAAGCCGCGATCACTGAAAGCAAAAGCGCCGGTGCGTACAAACTTGCTTTCTTCGTCCAGCATAAACGCTTTGCGCTCGAAGTCGTAGCGGCCAAGGGTGAGGCTGCCGAGCATGTAGACGTTTTCAGGATAGCTCTCAAGCTCGCGCTGAATCACGCGGCGGAACGCCTCACGCGCTTGACGCCATGAGAACTCATCCTTGAAGTAACGGGTATAAATATCGCAATGATTGATGATGGCGAAGTCATCGATCAGCACATCATCATTCAGGTCAACACCGGTAAGCTTGATGAAAGCCTGAGACAGGTTCTGCAGGCTGGCACGTTTGTAAACCGACGACAGACCACCGATTTGCAGCGTGATATCAGCTGTTGGGTCGGGCGTTAACATTGGTGCGGGGCGGACGGGCAGCCTGGGCGTCACAGCAGACGGCGGCGGGGTTACAGGTACGGGCCGGGTTGCGCTCAGGTCTTCCGACATGGGGGCGGCTACAAACTGCGCCCCAGCATCCGTCACATACGCGAGCGTACCAAGGCAGCCGAGCAGCGTAACAACCGAGAGACCAAGCTTGAGTGCGCGCATGAACATCCTCACTGCGAATATAACAGCCTGATTATACACAGGTTATACGGATGTGAAAGCACCCCTGATGCCGCGCGTCATCTGTGTTTCTGTCTGGTTTAACACTTTGTTCATAAGTGAGGGCAAGGCTTTGCTGCGTGCTTCATCTGCAGTTAGCCACAAGCCATCGGGCTTTTTGCCTGCTCTGGCATAAGCAATGGTAAAGCGTAGCTCAAAATGCGTGAAAACATGGCGCAGCTCCGGCTGCAGGATTTTCCATTTCTGTGCTGCCGGTAATGCTGGCCCCATACCGGCGAGGGCCTGTGGCAGGTCTTGCGCTTTTTCCTGCCAGGGTGAGGATGGAAACTCGAGCATGGCTGCCAGCAGGCCTTTTTCCGGGCGCTGGCGCATCCAGTAGCGGCCGTCTTTATCCTGCAGGACCAACACTGTGGCGTAGCGGATGGGCCGTGCTTTCTTAGGTAAGGTTTTGGGGTATTGGGCGGCATCGCCCACGGCATAGCCTTGGCACATTTTCCTGAGCGGGCAATGAGGGCAGTCAGGCGAGCGCGGGGTGCAAACAGTAGCGCCAAGGTCCATCAGTGCCTGGGCATAATCGCCACCACGTTTGGCTGGCACCTGGGTTGCCGCCAGTTGCTTGATCTCGGTTTTACCCAGCGGCATGGGCGTTTGTACGCGGTAGAGTCGTGCCATTACGCGCTCGACATTGCCATCCACCACATTGGTGCTCTGGTCAAACGCGATGGCGGCAATCGCGGCGGCGGTATAGGGGCCAATGCCGGGCAGGCGCAGCAGCTCGGCCTCGGTTTCGGGGAATTTGCCGTTGTGATTGGCAACCACCGCCTGTGCACAGGCATAAAGGTTACGCGCGCGGCTATAATAGCCTAGGCCTGCCCATTCGCTCATCACATCGTCGCGCTCGGCTTTGGCCAAATCGGTCACCTTCGGCCAGCGCTTTAAAAACGCATGATAATAAGGGCCTACCGCAGCCACGGTGGTTTGCTGCAGCATGACCTCCGACAGCCATACCGCGTAAGGATTAGGCGTCTGGCCGGGCAGGGCGCGCCACGGCAGGACGCGGCGGTACTTGTCGTACCACTTAAGCAGGGGAGGTGAGACCTTTGGCGCTTGCTGCATGCCAGCCTTATAGCCTAGACATAGGCTTATGTCCGGCCCTCAGCTTATCGCCAAACAGATTCAGAACCTCGCTGCTCAGGCGATTGGGGCCAAAAACCCCGATCTGGCAGGGCTTATGGCATCCTGGGCGGATATTGTGGGGCCCGAATGGGCTGCGCGCTGCACCCCGCTGACCTTCATCAGGGGCCGCGGAAATCAGGCGCCGGTGCTTGAACTGGCGGTTTCCGCCGGCGACTCGCTGCTGGTACAGCATGAAACGCCGGTGCTGCTCAGTCGTGTAAACCGCTATTTCGGCGGGCCGATGGTTAAGTCCTTCCGTTTCCGTATGGTCGACCCCGTCGCGCACCCCCGCCGCAAGGTCGAAAAAGTGCTCGAGCCGATGGTGATCGAAGGCGTGGACGACCCCGAACTGGCTGCGACATTAGGCAGGTTAGGTGCGGCGATCCGCGAGTCGGCCAAGAACCGTTAATACGTTAAATTTCTTGATATATTTTGCTGGAGGCGAATCGCCCCGGCATTCTATAGTGCGGCCTCAGTCGATTCGGAGATTTCCATGCGTATCATACAAGTTCTTACCGTTGCTCTCGTGCTGGTTGGTGCGGGCGCTGCCTTCACGCTCGCAACCTCAATCAAGAGTGAAGCGGCTGCTCCCGGCGCTGCGGCCACCACCACCGCTGCAGCCGAAGCTGCACCGGCTGCTCCCACAGCACCAGCTGCTCCCACGGCTGAGCAGGCGGGTGAGTTCGCCCATGCCTTCACCGAGCGCTCGTTCGGCAAGCCTGATGCGCCGGTTGTACTGATTGAGTACGCAGCGCTTACCTGCCCGCACTGCGCCCACATGCACTTGAACGTGCTGCCCCGCCTGAAGCAGACCTACATCGACACCGGCCTTGTGCGCCTTGTGTATAATGATTTCCCGTTCAATGAAATTGGCCTCAAGGCCTCGATGGCTGCGCGCTGCGCACCGGAAGCCAATTACTATGACTTCCTGCAGGCGCTATTTGTTTCGCAGGCCAAGTGGAGCAATCCGTCGGTCGGCGATACACTGCTCAAGCAGATGTCGGCTCTGGCTGGCCTGCCCGCCGACAAGTACGATGCCTGCGTGAAGAACTCGGCTCTCAGCGATACACTGCTCAAGATCCGCGTACAGGCATCTAACGACCTGCAGGTAACATCAACCCCCACACTGCTGGTACATGGCACCCTCGAGCGCATCGTTGGCTCGCAGAGCTATGAAGAATACCAGAAGGTGATTGATCGTCAGCTGACCAAGCTGGGCATTCCGCTGCCCGAGCAGGCTCCGGCTACCGCACCGGTTGAAGTTCCCGGCGTTCAATAAAAATACCTGACGTAATTAATAAGAGGATAGTCCCGTGCATTTTACCGCGCTCCGTCTCAGTGGTTTCAAGTCATTCCTCGAGCAGACCGAGTTGGAGATTGCCGCTGGCCTGACCGGCGTTGTCGGTCCCAACGGTTGCGGTAAGTCAAACCTCGTCGAGGCGCTGCGCTGGGTGATGGGCGAAAGCTCGGCCAAGCGTATGCGCGGCGGCGAGATGGACGATGTAATCTTCGGCGGCTCGGACAAACGTCCGGCGCGCAATCTGGCCGAAGTATCGCTGGTGATGGATAATTCCGAGCGTAATGCGCCAGCCGCGTTCAACGATAGCGAAGTAGTTGAAGTCACCCGCCGCATCGAGCGTAGCAAGGGGTCGGACTATAAGGTCAACAGCAAGGGCGTGCGTGCTAAAGATGTGGCGCTGCTGTTCCAGGACTCTGGCACCGGCCCGCACTCGGCCTCGCTGGTATCGCAGGGCCGCATCGGCGCGCTGATTGCCGCCAAGCCCACCGAGCGCCGCCAGCTGCTTGAAGAAGCTGCTGGTATTACCGGTCTGCACACCCGCCGCCATGAGGCTGAATTACGCCTCAAGAGCGCCGAGACCAACATGCAGCGCGTGGACGATGTGATGGGCACCATGGATGCCCAGCTGCAGCTGCTCAAGAAGCAGGCCCGTCAGGCCAGCCGTTACCGCAATATCAATGCCGAAGTGCGCCGTCAGGAAGCAGCCTTGCTCTACCTGCGCTGGAACACCCTGTATGCCGAGCTGCAGGATGCACATGATGCCTTCAGCGCTGCCGATACCCGCGTGGGCGAGCTGATGACCGAGGTTGCGCGTTTTGAGAACGAGCGTCTGGCCGCAGCCGAAGGCCTGCCTGCGCTGCGCCAGAGTGAAGCTGCCGCCGCCGCTGGCCTGCAGCGTCTTGTGATTGCGCGCGAACAGATTGATGACGAAGCCCAGCGTATTGCCAGTGCCACCCAGAATGCCGAGCTGCAGCAGATGCAGGCCAAGGCCGACAAGGGCCGCGAAGTGGCTCTGGCAGATGATGCCACCCGCGCGATTGCCGCTATTGAGAGCGAAGTTGCCAGCCTGCAGGCTGTAAGCTTAGGCACCTCGGGCCAGCGCGAAGCACTTGAGCAGCGCATGCAGGAAGCCCGCGCTGCGCGTGAAGCTGCCGAAGCGATTGTGGCCGACCTGCAGCAGAAGGTTGCACTGGCCGAAGCTGCAGTCACCTCACATCAGCGCCGTATTGCCGATGTCTTGCAGCGCCGCGCCCGCACCGAGCAGCGCAAGCAGCAGATTGAAGCCGAACGTGCGCGTGTTGAATCAGCTCCGCTCAGTGATTTGTTTGTGACCTCTGCCCAGCGCGAAGTGGCCGAGGCCGAAGCACGCCTCGATCTGGCCGCCACCGCCATTGATAGTGCCGAGCAGCAGCGCTCGCTCGCCGATACTACCGTTGGCATGGTGCGCGAGACCACCCAGGGTGCCGAAGCTGCAGTTGCCGCACTAACCGCCGAGCAGAAAGCCATTGAGCGCGCGCTTAACGCCAATAGCGGCCAGTATGCGCCGGTGCTCGATAAGGTTACCGTTCAGCGTGGTTATGAGCAGGCGCTGGCCGTAGCCTTTGGCGAAGATATCGGCCTGCCGCTGGATGCCGATGCTCCAACCTACTGGCAGAGCCTGCCCGCGTTTGACAGCCTGCCGGCTTTCCCGCCGGGTGTTACGTCGCTGGCCAACTTTGTTCAGGCTCCAGCCGAGCTGTCGCGTCGCTTGGCCCTCGTCGGCGTGGTGCATGATGCAGCACAGGCTGCCCTGTTTGCGGATGACCTGCAGCCCGGCCAGATTCTGGTCACGCCCGAAGGCGCCGCCTGGCGTTGGGATGGTGTAGTGGTTAAGCCCGGTGCACCTGCTGTATCTGCTCTTCGCTTGCAGCAGCGCAACCGCCTTGACGAGCTGAACGCCGAGTTGGCCACAGCTACTGTTACGCTCACTGAAGCACGTGAGCGCCTCACCCATGCGTTGAACGAGGCCACTGCCAGCACCTCAGCCGTGCGTGCGGCGCGAGACCAGCATAATGTTGCACTGGCTGCACTCACCCAGAGCCGCCGTGCTGCGAGTGAGGCCGAAGCTGCGCTTAGCGTTTACTCAAGCCGGATTGCTGCCATTAAAGAAACTGAAGACCGCGTGAACGCCGAGCTTTCAGCCATCATGGTTGAGCTGGCCGAGGTTGAAGTTGCGGGCGCTTCCCTGCCTGATGCCAGTCAGGTGCGTGAGAGCCTCAATGAGCGCAAGTTCGCGCTTAATACAGCGCAGGCTGAAGCGGCAGACGCTGAAGCTGCTCGCCGCCAGTTCGAGCGTGAAGAAACCCAGCGCGCCGAGCGTTTGGCCACGCTGACAAACGACCGCCAGCGCTGGATTGAGCGTTCGTCAGGCGCCAGCCAGCGTATCGATGAGCTGACCCAGCGTCTTGAACAGGTCTCGGCCGAACTCGCTGCACTGGCTGAAAAGCCAGCCCAGTTGGCAGCCCAGCGTGAACAGCTGGTAGCGCAGATTGAAACCGCTGAGGCCGCACGTCGAGAAGCGGCTGATGCTCTGGCCACTGCCGAGAACGACCTGCGTGAGCGTGAGCGCGCCCTGAAGCAGGCCGAAACCAGCATGACTGAAGCCCGCGAACAGCGCGCAACGGCACAGGCACAGGTTGGCTCGGTGCAGCAGGCACAGGAGACACTGGTCGAGCGTATTCTCGAAAAGTGCGAATGCCAGCCTGAAGGTCTGGCTGCCGTGGCCGAAATCGAAGAAGGCCAGCCAGTGCCCGAGCCTGAGGCGATTGAAGCCCGTTTGGCCAAACTCTTGCGCGAGCGTGAAGCGCTCGGCCCGGTCAATCTGCGTGCCGAGCAGGAAGCAGATGAACAGCAGGCTGCGATTGATACCATCAATCAGGAGAAGGCCGATCTGATCGAAGCCATCGCCAAGCTGCGTAGCGGCATCAGTAGCCTGAACAAGGAAGCGCGCGAGCGCATGATGGATGCTTATGGTCTGGTTCAGGGCCACTTCAAGCGCCTTTTTGTCGAGCTGTTTGGTGGCGGTCAGGCCGAGATCAAGCTGGTC
>JBEIQE010000093.1:0-1011 GCA_040376705.1 Micavibrio sp. | reverse complement strand
GGCACGCAGGTCATCTGCTTGCGCTGAACTTCGGAGGTACGGTCTTTAGGGTGGAGAATGAATATATCAACATTCTCACGGCCCTTACAGGCATGAATGGCGGCGGAGCCGGTATCGCCCGAGGTGGCACCCACAATGGTGAGGCGCTGTTTGCGCTTGGCCAGTACGTAATCGAACAGATGGCCCATCATCTGCAGGGCAATATCCTTGAATGCCAATGTGGGGCCGTGGAACAGCTCAAGCAGCCATAACTGGCTATCAATTTGCGTGAGCGGCGTTACGCAGTGGTGGTTAAATCCGCTATATGATTTTTCGATGATCGCCTTGAGGTCGGCATCTGGGATAGATCCCTCGACGAACGGCGTAATAACGCGCTGTGCTACTTCTTGGTACGATAGGCCGCGCAGGTTGCGCAGCTGCTCTTCATCCAGCTGCGGCCATACCATAGGTACATAAAGCCCGCCGTCTGCGGCAAGGCCTGCCAGCAGAACGTCTTCGAACTCGAGCGGTGATGCCGCTCCGCGGGTGGAGATGTAACGCAATGCTGTCTCCCGACCTACTTAACCAACAGGTAGCTTTGATTATACTATGTTACGGCGTGCGCTTGAAGCGGTTAACCGCGAAAATAAGCCCTATAAGCACAGCCAGACTGTACCATGTGAGCGCGTATTGCAGGTGGTTGTTGGCTATTTCGAGCCGTGTAACGCCGCCAATCGGCAGGCCGCCGGGGTTTGGCGTATCATCCGCCTCGATGTAAAACTGCGGTGCATCGGTTTTAATCTCGGCCCCTAAATACATGAGCGTGAGGTCGTAGCCGTACCAGCGGTTGCGCGGAATATCGTTAGCAGGTTGCCAGCGGCTGGCTTGGCGCGGCAGGCGCGCGATGCCGGTTACCTGCACTTCGCCGGTTACCTGACCAGCGCTGCGGGTGGCAGGCAGCTCTTGCGCCACCGGCACCCAGCCGCGGTTAATCAGGTAGGTCTGGCCCATGGGGGTGGTGAGCGGCGTGAT
>JBEIQE010000081.1:0-1095 GCA_040376705.1 Micavibrio sp. | reverse complement strand
ATCATACGGCCTGTAGGGTAACCGTGCTTCGCCAGCGCCCAACTTAAATTCCAATGTTTTTCGCATGATTGCTGATTATACTTACCTGTCGCTTTTAGCTCCATATACTCTTTTATTATCAGCTGGTCTTCACGTGGAAGGTCAGTAAAACGGGTATGAAAAAAGAACTCATCATAACCCTCCTGCTGCTCAGGCGTGAGCGTAACTGGTTCATTCACGCAGGCGCTTAAGGTGAGTAGGGCAACAAGAGCAAACCCAGCAGCGCGCATACTAGTCCTTGGCATCATCCTGCTTAGGAGTCAGCAGTTCTTCAGGAGTGGGCTGGCGCACACGGTGGTTGGTGCAATCGAGCGTATCGGTGCCTGCTTTGCACGAACCGGTGCCGATGCTTGGATGATCGCACTCGCCGTCATAAGCCCATTCGCACGAGTTCTGCAGGTTCCAAGGCGCATCGCCCTGCACAATGGCTTCGCCGGTCACGGCCTCGAAGAAATACTGGTAGGTATCGGCGTTGTTACGTGCGCTTAAGGGGTCTTCATGCGCCAGCACGCGCACCTTGTGGGTACCATAGGCATGATCGCTAGTATTGGCATAGCTGTGCGAGAATTCGTGGATCAGCGTACCGGCTTGTGAATCGTAGCCTTGATCGAGCTTCGAAGCAAAAAACTCGGGGCACAGGCTGGTGGCATGCGCCTCGGCATAACCGAAAACATCATGCGTGCATTGCGGATCTTCACACGAGAACAGGATGGTGCGGGGGCGGTCCAGCATATCGCGGATGCTTTGATAGCGCGCACGCACTTTGGCGGGTGGGTTATCGCCAAACCATGCTTTGAGGTAGCTGCCCAATTCGTTTTTATCGAAACGTGCGAGCAGCTGCGTGAGGCTGGTATCGGCCCGCGCCAGCGCCGAACGTATGGTGGTTTGTTGCGCCGGATTGCAGCCGGTAAACACAACCGAGGCCTCATATGCCTGCGCCTGCACAGGCAAAAGCAGCACTGGCATGAGCAGCAGGGCGAAGAGCAGAGCTAAATAACGCATATCTAAAAATAGCCTAGAGGCCGCGGTTCGCAAGCCAGCCAAATGCCGCAGGGT
>JBEIQE010000030.1:0-6548 GCA_040376705.1 Micavibrio sp. | reverse complement strand
CTCCAGCGTCAGAAAAACTTGGAATTATTATATCTACAACAAAGAGGGCTCGGTGGCTGGCAGACTTGCCAACCACCGTCCCTTTTACATACGGGTGAAAGATCCCGTGCAAGGTCTTACTTGATCTCGACCTTGGCACCAACAGCTTCAAACTGCTTCTTGATCTTCTCGGCTTCTTCCTTCGACACACCTTCCTTGATGGCCTTGGGAGCAGCTTCAACCAGATCCTTGGCTTCCTTAAGGCCGAGTGCGGGCTGAACAGCACGAACTTCCTTAATGACGTTGATCTTGTTCGCGCCGCCCTCTACGAGCATCACGGTGAACTCGGTCTGGGCTTCGCCAGCCGGAGCAGCAGCAGCACCGCCAGCAGCGGCAACCGGAGCAGCGGCGCTAACGCCCCACTTGGTTTCCAGCAGCTTGCTCAGTTCAGCAGCTTCGATAACAGTCAGGGCCGAAAGGTCGTCGACCAGCTTTTCCAACTTGCTCATTTTGTTACTCCAGTAAAAGTTAGTTTAATTGATTACGCAGCAGGCTGATCGCCGCCCTCTTTGGTCGCATACGCGTTAAGAACACGGGCCAGCTGGCTACCAGGAGCCTGGAGCAGACCGATGATCGTACCACGCAGTTCGTTGAGGCTCGGCATCTTGGCAAGGGTTTCAACACCCTTGGCATCCATGACATTGCCGTCCATCGAGCCGCCGATGACTTTGAGCTTATCGTTGCCCTTGGCAAAGGTCACAATGACCTTGGTCAGCGCAAAAGGATCTGCGCCGTACACAATTGCCGTAGGACCAACGAGCTTGTCGTCGAGGCCTTCGAACTTCGTACCTTTGAGTGCAAGTGAAATCAGCCTGTTCTTTGCTACTTTGAAGCGACCGTTTGCGCCACGAACCTTCTTGCGCAGGTCAGCGATAGCCGATGCATTCAGACCCAGGTTGTGGGCCAGAACAACACCTTCAGATGCCAACAAGCTCTGGTTCAGGTCGGAAACCGTCTGCTTTTTTTGAGCACGATCCACAGGTTGCCTCCAATGACTCGGTCGGTTGGCTTCATTTGCCTTCCGACCCGTTACGATGGATTGAGAACACCATGCTCTCAATCCTGTTTACCCGACCTCGGCCGCGCCGCTAAATGCTTTGCTTCCTGATCTATTACTGGACTTGTTGAGCCTAAGCTCTGCCAGCAGTCTCGGACCGGGTGTTGCCCCGGCCCTGCTGTTACACAGAGCCGGAGTGTTCCATTACCTTAAGCGGCTGCAGGCAGCGCGCTGGTGATATCGATCTTCACGCCAGGGCCCATTGTCGAGCTCATAGCGATCTTGTTGATGAAGGTACCCTTCACGCCTGTCGGCTTCGCACGGGCAACAGCAGCGACAAATGCCTTGGCATTCTCGATGAGCTGGGCTTCGCTGAAGCTGGCCTTGCCCACACCGGCGTGAACGATACCGGCCTTCTCAGCGCGGTATTCGATCTGACCAGCCTTGGCAGCCTTAACGGCGGCTTCAACCTGCGGTGTTACCGTACCCAGCTTGGGGTTCGGCATCAGGCCGCGGGGACCGAGGATCTTGGCAACCTTACCAACAGCACCCATCATGTCGGGTGTGGCGATGCAGCGGTCGAAGTTGATCTCGCCCTTGAGGATGAGTTCTACCAGGTCATCGTCACCAACGATGTCGGCACCAGCCTTCTTGGCCAGCTCGGCCTTGTCGCCCTTGGCGAACACGGCAACACGAACCGACTTACCGGTACCATGGGGCAGCGCGATCATGCCGCGTACCTGCTGGTCCGACTGGGTGGTGTCGATGTTGAGGTTCATCGAGATTTCGATGGTCTCGTCGAACTTGGCGATGGCGTTCTTCTTGATGAGCTTGATGGCTTCATCAATCGCAACGGTCTGGCCGGGTGTAACGGTGGCCTTGAGCTTGGTCATACGCTTGTCTTTTGCCATGATCTTTAGCCCTCCACGACTTCAAGACCCATCGAGCGGGCCGAACCAGCGATCATGCTGGCTGCCTTCTCGAGGTCGTTTGCATTCATGTCGACCATCTTCTCTTTCGCGATCTCATTGATCTGCGACTTCTTGATCTTGCCGACAAAGTCTGTACCGGTCTTCTTCGAGCCGCTGGTGATCTTGGCGGCCTTCTTGATCCAGTAGGTTACAGGCGGCTTCTTCATCTCGAAGGTGAAGCTGCGGTCCTGATAGGCAGTGATGATCACGGGGATCGGCATGCCCTTTTCCATACCCTGCGTCTTGGCGTTAAACGCCTTGCAGAATTCCATAATGTTCAAACCGCGCTGACCGAGCGCAGGACCAATCGGGGGCGAAGGGTTAGCTGCGCCTGCTGGTACCTGAAGCTTGATGTAGCCGGCAATTTTCTTGGCTGCCATTGCATCCTCACTTTAAGTGGCGTGGTACGACGATGGCTCGTCTCCCACACCGGATACCGACAAAACCCTGTCGGCTTGGGTAATAATTTTTGGCTCTTACTGAGCCTTCTCAACCTGCGTGTAGTCGAGTTCAACCGGTGTCGCGCGGCCGAAGATCGAAACAGCCACCTTGAGGCGGGCCTTTTCTTCGTCCACTTCTTCAACCACACCCATGAAGGTGTTGAAGGGACCATCGGTAACACGCACGTTCTCGCCAACTTCGAACTTTACTGACGGACGCGGACGCTCGATACCTTCGGCAACTGCATTCATGATGCGGTCGGCTTCGGCCTGCGAAATCGCCTGCGGCTTGCCCGAACCACCAAGGAACCCTGTGACCTTTGGTGTGTTCTTCACCAGATGCCAGGTTTCATCCGACAGTTCCATCTTCACGAGCACATAGCCGGGGAAGAACTTGCGTTCAGCGTCGTGCTTCTTGCCACGACGAACTTCAACAACCTTTTCGGTCGGAACCTGAACGTCTTCAAACTTCTCGGCGAGATTCTTTTGCGCGGCCTTTTCCTGAATGGAAAGTGCGACTTTCTTTTCGAAGCCCGAATGGACGTTCACTACATACCAGCGTGCAGCCATTTCAGCCTCCAATGCCAAGAATGAGTTTCAGGCCTGCCTGAATAACCTGATCAACCACGAGGAAGAACAACCCCATAATGAAAACCATAACGAACACCATGATGGTGCTAATAGTGGTTTCCTTGCGTGTTGGCCAAGTTACCTTGCCCACTTCCTGCTTCACTTCTCTAATGAACTGAGCAGCTTTCGCGATGGCCATACTATCCCCTACATATAACGTCCGCTTCGGGTGGCAGGAGCGGAGGGGATCGAACCCACAACCCCCGGTTTTGGAGACCGGTGCTCTACCAGTTGAGCTACACTCCTACTTACCCGAGGCCGTAAAAAGACCCACCTCGCGCGCTTTCACACGCTCGGAGCGGGGCGTATACACAATCCGTGCCAGTTTTGGAAGGGGAAAATTAAGGCCGACTTTCTGAAAGGTTAATTTCCGCACGAATCCCAATAAAATGAACAAAAATTAACCTTTATTAATACTGGGAAGCCGCCTCCTGCCACCTCAGCCGCACCGCAGGGCCGCAAGGGCTTACCCCATTGCCGCATGCCTTGGCGACACCCGCATGCAGACTTTGAACCCTGCCAGGCAGATGCGATACACTCTTTTTCATGATCTTAAAACCGCTTCCACATATTCAGGCCGTTGTGCTTGATCTGGATGGCACCACCTATCCGTTCAACGCCGAATATCATAAGGCGTGCCTGGCTGCGCTCGCGCGCACCACCCGCTTTGCAGTAAGCGACCGGTTTAACGGTAAACTGGATGAAGCACGCGATCACGTGGCCAAACATGGCCTGCATGGGCATACGCCTAACCATCTCCTGCGCCTGACCTCTCACGCCAGAGAGGCCATGACCACCGATTTCATTCGCCCAGCCCCTGCCCTTGCACTGCATATGCAGCAAATGGCCAAGCCGCTTTATGTGCTCAGCAACAGCTCGCCCCTCTGGATAGATGCCGTGCTGCAAAAACGCGGGCTCGATAAAGTCATTCCCGCCCATCACCGCTTTTCCGCCCGCAGCGACTTTGGGCAAAGCAAGCGACATATGGCGACCTATGAGCGGTTGGCCGAGAAACTGCGCATTAAAGACCGCTCACGCATTTTGCTGGCAGATGATGAAGCTAATAACCTGCTCGCGGCAAGCTCAGTTGGCTTCTCGACAGCGGCTATTGGCCAGTTCAATGCGCCAAACCTGCATTATGTGAATATTATCTCACCAGACGTGAAAGCCCTGCTCGGCCACCTCTTCCCGCTGCCGCCTGCAGCGCCAGCCGCACGGCCCTGATCTGTAACAAAACCGTCATTTGTAAGTCTCCTGTATATGCGTTCTTATGAATGCGTCGAGGAGGACATGATGGGATATCAGCTGCCACGTATTTTCAGCAAAATGGGAAGCCGCGAGGCCGCCGCCGCCGGGCTGGCCGCACTGACCTTTGCGATGGCTGGCTGTAGCAACCCTACCGAAGAGGTTAATCCTGCGGTTTTTGATACCATGCATGCCAAGCCGGTAAACAGCTACACGCTGCTGCCCGTAATGAAAGAGAAAGATGGCAAACCACAGCCAACTGGCCGCTTTAACCTTATCCTCAAGCGCGCCGAGATGGTGAACACCAATGCCGTGAACCCCGAAGGCAAGAGCGGTACCATGAGTTGCAGTTCGCTCTCAGTAGTCCCTGCCCGCCTCAACCAGCGTGGCGATATTGAAGTAAGCTATGAGGGCGGCATAGGGCGCTGCTCCAGCAGCAGCTCCAGCGTGGTGAAACTACAGGGTGATACACTTAACCTGCCTCTTGAGAACGGTGTAGAAAACCGCTGCACGAGCAGCAGTGAGCAGCTGTACCAGCACAGCCTCAACTACTGCAAATTCACGCCCACTACAGCACAGTAACATGCAAACAAAAACCCCGCCTTTAATAGGCGGGGTTTAAAGGCTGTCTTGGCACACTCAGGGCGCTGGGCGGTTACCGTTCTGTTTACCCATATCCCGCCACAGCCCAACCAGTTCAGGGAAGCCCAGGCTCTCCCAACGCTCATCGGCAAAGCGGGTCGTAAGCTCACGCCATGTGTTCTGCAGACGCGTCCCCTGTGCAGGTTGCGGGCCGGTGAGGTTATACCAGGCGATGCTAAGCGGACGGCAGTAAATCCGGTGCAGCCGGTGTCCCGAGCTGAGCGAAACAACATGCTCATTATCTCTGCCCCTGTAGCGCGTCGGCATTTTCTGTTTGCTCTGGCTCATATCCGTCTCCCTTATCCGGTAGCCTAAAAGCCCAATCATCCAAGGGCAAGCAAAAACCCCGCCTCTTGCAAGACGGGGTTTCTGAACCATTCAGATTATTGAGGACTACTCAATGATCTTGGCAACAACGCCGGCACCAACGGTACGGCCACCTTCGCGGATAGCGAAGCGCAGGCCTTCGTTCATGGCGATCGGGTTGATCAGCTTAACTTCCATAGCGATGTTATCACCAGGCATAACCATCTCGGTGCCTTCCGGAAGAACCACTTCACCGGTTACGTCCGTGGTGCGGAAGTAGAACTGGGGACGGTAGTTGCTGAAGAACGGGGTATGACGGCCACCTTCGTCCTTGGTCAGAATGTACGCTTCTGCCTTGAAACGGGTGTGCGGGGTGATGCTGCCCGGCTTGGCCAGTACCTGACCACGCTCAACGTCTTCACGCTTGGTACCACGCAGCAGCGCACCGATGTTGTCGCCAGCTTCACCCGAGTCGAGCAGCTTGCGGAACATTTCTACGCCGGTCAGAATGGTCTTCTGGGTCGGACGGATACCAACGATTTCGATTTCGTCGCCAACCTTGATCACGCCCTGCTCTACGCGGCCGGTTACAACCGTACCACGGCCCGAGATCGAGAATACGTCTTCGATCGGCATCAGGAACGGACGGTCCTTCGGACGCTCAGGCTGCGGAATGTAGGTGTCTACAGCTTCCATCAGCTTGAGAATGGCCTGCTCGCCAAGCTCAGGATTGGTGTCGTTCAGCGCGCACAGGGCCGAGCCACGAACAACCGGAATCTTGTCGCCGGGGAAGTCGTACTTGCTCAGGAGCTCGCGCACTTCAACTTCTACGAGGTCGATCAGCTCGGCGTCGTCTACCATGTCGCACTTGTTGAGGAACACAACCAGCGAAGGCACGCCAACCTGGCGGGCCAGCAGAATGTGCTCGCGGGTCTGCGGCATCGGGCCGTCAGCTGCTGATACAACCAGAATACCGCCGTCCATCTGGGCCGCACCGGTGATCATGTTCTTGACGTAGTCGGCGTGGCCGGGGCAGTCAACGTGGGCATAGTGGCGGTTGGCGGTCTCGTACTCAACGTGTGCGGTCGAGATCGTGATACCACGGGCCTTTTCTTCCGGCGCCTTGTCGATCTGGTCGTAAGCGGTGAAGGTCGCGCCACCGGTCTTGGCCAGAATCTTGGTGATCGCTGCTGTCAGCGAGGTCTTGCCGTGGTCAACGTGACCAATCGTGCCGATGTTTGCGTGCGGCTTCGTACGCTCAAACTTTGCCTTACCCAT
>JBEIQE010000002.1:0-365901 GCA_040376705.1 Micavibrio sp. | reverse complement strand
TATTTGTTAACGACTGTTTTCCACAATGGTGTTTCCCAAGCGGAAACCTTATGTGCCATAGGGAAACCCAACTGGTGTTAATCTCAGGGGTAAAAGCAGGATGCGTTTAGAATATCGTGCCGAAACACGCTGGAGCCCACTACAGGGCGCCTCGCTTATCTCGTTTATGCGCGCCACAGGCGCTCAGGTAGGCCCGGGCCTGCCGCCGGTTGAATGGCTCTCGCTGCCCTTCTACGACTTTACCGCCCTTGTGCGCCTGCCCGATGCTGTGGGCGGCGCCAGCGAATGGTACCTCACCAACGGCGGCCGCTTCTGGCCGCTAGATAAGTTCGGCGTCGCGATTGCTGCGATGAACGAAACCGCCTCGCTGCGCCTGACGCGCGAGACCGTGACCTCTTACCTGCGCTTCTGGTGCGCCTTTACTGTGCAACCCCAACGCATCGTGGTGCTCGACATCAACGATCGCGAACTGGCTGAAGAAGCCGCCAACGAGACCGACCCGCTGCTGCGCGGCGTGGTGGTTGAAGGCCAGGGCCCGCAAGGCTGGCTGCTTTCGGCGACCGTGCTGATGGATGGCGAAGTGCAACGCCGTTATTTCCGCGTGACCACCACCGGTCAGGTTGAGGCTCTTGAGCGCGTTTCAGCGTCGCTCAGCGAGGTTGTCCAGCTCCGCAAGGCCAGCTAATGGCTGGTTTATTGGCCGAAGGGTTTGATCTTGCCGATGTGGCTGCCTATGGCTACCGCTCAGACCGCTGGAATTTCGTTGAAGGCGAAGCGCTGACCGGTATCGTCAGCAAACTCAATAAAGAACAGAACCGTTATGTCATCAGCGGCACCAACAGCCGCGTGGTATGGCGCACCTTGCTGTTTTACCCCGGTGCCACGCTGGTGCGTGTAACTGACTTTTCATGGCGCCCGCATGGCGTACCCCTGTACTTTGTGGGCCTGCGCGGCCAGTACCGCCGGCTTGACGGCTCGCGCCGTTTCCTGCAGTTCCTCAACGATAAAATCCCGCTCAAACTCAGCGCTCAGGTGGCGATTGAGTATCTGCGCTTCTACTGCTTCTTCGTGCGTGCCGAAGGCCGCCCGTTCATTCTGGCCGAAAAGCCCGAGGATCTCGGCCTGTTCGACCCTCCCCTCAAGCCCGATCAGCAGGCTGCGGTTGAAGCCGCCCTGCGCCCGATTGCGATTGTGAAGGAAGATCCGGCCACTGGATTCGAGATGTCGGCGATTGTGCGCTTCAGCCACACTCTGTTCGATTGCACCTTCCAGATCAGCCCGCAGGGCCATGTGCGCATGACCTCAGACCGCGAATTACCGCTGAATTTGCCGCCCGTAAGCGGGTTTAGTGCTGCCAAAGTGTGGGCTGCCTAAAGCCTTCTGATTCTTCATCTAAACACTGGCCACGCGGTGCGAAGTTGCTAGAATAGCCCGATATTTTGACGGAGCCCTTCTTTTGAGCATGCCAGATCCCGAGGTTAAACCAAGTGAGGACGCGCCCACCCCGGCAGCGCCCGCTCCGGTCGTTCACAGCCTCTCCAAGCCATTTAACCGCTCTGGTGCTCCCAGCATTGCCGACCTCGGCTTCGATGCCCAGCCCGATAACGAGGAAGAAGACGACCTCGCCAAAAAGAAAAGCTCGGGCGAAGACCTGATTGGTTTTCCCGGAGAGCGCGTGCCGCATATCTCCTTCGGTTTTGAAGGTGAGCGCTGGCGTATCCGTAACGTTGTATGGGTGATTGGCCAGAGCGCTACCGGCCAGATGATGCTCGATCAGACCTACCGTGCCGGCTATCGCATGGGGTTCGATTCCATGATCAGCACCGGCGAGCGGCTTGAGTGCTATACCAACCTTGCCGACAAAGTGATTACGCTTGATAGCCGCGCCAGCACCGACCAGCTGGTCTTGATGCTCACGTACTGCCTCGCCTTGGGCTGCTCGGCGATTGATGGCGTGTCCTACGACAGTTCCATGCACCCGCCCGCAGCGCTCCTGGCGAGCCGTATGGCTAATGCCTATGCGCTTGGCTTGCAGCTGCAGGTTTGCTTCGAGCTGAAGAACAGCCCCACACTGCCAGAGGCCAGCGATCGCGAAACATGGTGGCGCATGATTGCCAAAGAGCAGCCCCGCCTTGCCAGTGCCTATGCGCAAAGCGCTATCAGCGATATGGCCATCACGCAGGGCTCGGCCATGGCGACCGTCATTCGCGAATTTTATGCCTACAAGCCCCTGCTTGAGCGCTATGATGTTGAAGTCATTAACTATTTCCGCTCCCTGCCGCAAGGCCTGCTGAAGGACCCGCGCGCCATGACCGCCGGATTTGATCCGGGCGCGCAGTCGTTCAAGTTCAAGTTCCCGGGCATGAATTATGCGGTGAGCCATGAGCCCAAGCTCAACCTCAAGGATCCCGTGCATATGGCATCATCCGCTGCCATTGCCGAAGCTGTAGCCGCCCTACTGGTCATACGCCGAAATGCAGGTGTAAAAGATCGGGAACCGTGGCATGTTCAAGTAGTTTGAAAAGAGAAGGGTTTAGCAAAAAATGGCGAATGCACGTTATCAACCGATCTCCCCGTTTCCCGAGCAGGGCTGGAATTATCTTGGCCCGCAAGACCTCTATGCGTTCCTGAGCGCGGTTAACCAGCGCCCGGACCAGTTGCAGCTGAACCCGCAGGCAACCCATGTGGCCTGGCGTCAGGTTTCTTTCTACGAGCAGGCAGCCCTTATCCGTGCTGTTGACCAGAGCTGGCAGCCTAATGGCATGCAGGCCTGGTTTATCGGCCATCAGGGCGTGTTTTACTTGCTCGACGGCAACTCGGAGCCGATCCACCGTGTGAACGCGATGGCTCCCATCCGCGTGAACGACCAGAACTACATCGACTATCTCAAGTTCTTCTGCACCTTCGTTTATACTGAAGGCGCAACCTTCCGTATCATCGAGAGCCTGCAGGACCTCGAGGTTTATGGCCCCGCACCTCCGGGCTTCGATCACGCTGTTATGCCCTACCTCAAGCCGGTAACCATTTACCAGCGCGGTCAGGACGGCAGCATCTTTGCCGAAGCCACCCTTGTGTACCAGCATGCGCTGTATCATGTGCGCTTCCAGGTGCAGATGGACGGTCAGGTCACCATGCTCGACGACAAGAAGATCCCTGTTGATCTGCCGCGTCCGATGGACCAGCAGCAGGGCGCTGTCGGCCAGTACTAAGCCGCAGCTGCATAAGCTACACGCGAGGGCGCATCCTACCGGTTGCGCCCTTTGCTTATGGCCCTTGTTACCTGATGGCGGGAGTAATTTGCCCCAGCAGGCCAGAAACATTGACACGGGCATAAGCAACTGAGTAAGTAGGCCCCATATTTCCAGTCCCTAGCACCAGAGAGGCCCGCCGCCATGAGCTTTGCCATCTATACCCATGAAGACTGCCTGCTGCATGACACCGGCGCCGACTGCTACGAAAACCCCGAGCGTTTGAAGGCCATTCTGGCGCTGTTCAAGACCGCCCCGTTCAGCGATATCGAAATCCGCACACCTGATGAAGTGAAGCCGGAGTGGCTGCACCGCGCCCACCGCCCCTACTTCACCCAAGCGCTTAAGGAGGCCCTGCCCAAAGAAGGCCGTATTCTGCTGAACGACGATACCCCGGTAGTTGCCGCCACCTGGCGCGCCGCCATGCTGGCTGCTGGCGCTGTATGCGAAGCGGTGCAGGATGTGGCTAGCGGCAAGAGCCAGCGCGTGTTCTGCGCCATTCGCCCGCCCGGCCACCATGCTGGCCCTGCCCGTTCAGAAGGCTACTGCATCTTCAATAACGTGGTTGTGGGCGCGCTGCATGCACAGGCCATCAGCGATATGAAGCGCATCGCGATTATCGATTTTGATGTGCATCAGGGTAACGGCAGCGATGCCCTCGCCCGCGAAAACAAAGACATCTTCTACGTCTCCAGCCACCAGTGGCCGATTTACCCCACCATGGGCCTGCCGGCTGAAAACAAGGAAAACGTGGTCCTGAACATGACCTTCACCGAGGGTGATGGTTCGGACAAGTTCCGCAAGCTCTACACCGAGCAGGTGTTCCCCGCGCTCGACGCTTTCAAGCCCGACCTGATCATGATCTCGGCCGGTTTTGATGCCCATAAGGATGACCCGCTGGCTGGCGTTAAGCTTGATGAGGCCGATTACAGCTGGATTACTGGCGAGTTGCGCAAGATTGCTGACAAGCACGCCAAGGGCCGGATCGTCTCGACACTTGAGGGTGGCTACAACATCGATGCTCTGGTGCGCAGCGTCTCGGCGCATGTCACGGCACTGAGGTAATAGAGGGCATTAACCCTACCCGCGTGGTTAACGGGCCGAAACCAATTGCTATTGGTTGTTCGTGCATGAGATAAACAACAACTTTGCTCATTGAGACTTAAACAAAGGACGTGCACAGATTGAATACAACCAAGGTGTTTACCGGCATTGCCAACCAGAACTCACACCTGCAGGAGTTCAATATTCTCCGCGTGGGTTCGGTCAGTATGTTCAATTCATACTGGGCACCTACGATGGAATTAATCTTCAACGACCCGGCGTCCTACGAAACACGCGAGCAAATGGCTGCACGCCTTAAAAAAGGCGAAGACTTCTTCCTGATGTGGGATGTAGCCGGCAAGCGCCCGGCCGGTATCGAGCATATTCAGGTTCTACCTGACAGCGGCCTGATGTTTATTCCCTGCACGGGCGTTCTGCCGGAATATCGTAACCTGGGGATTGGCTCGGCCATGACGCAGAGAATTTCCGGTTTCATGCGCCAAAAGTATGGCGCTACGCATACTGTTGTCGAAATTGAAGATCCGCAGCGCCTTCATTCGAGTGATTATACAGCAGAAGAATTGAGCGAGGCTCTGGCATTTGCCAATCGCCGCTTAAACTACTGGCGCCGGCAAAACTGCATTATCATTGATGATGAGCAAAAGTCTCCCGGACAGAAGCTGGCTTATATCTGCCCCTCAATGGATGATGACCAGAAAATTCTAGACGGCTACCATATGGCTGTGCGCCTTGATGAACCTGCCCTGCGGGGTAAAATCATGACAACGGATGGCGCGGTGAGCAAGGCATTTGCCCGCAAGACCTATCTTAACCTGAGCCGTATTCAATATGGCCCGGAAATGAATGAAGCCCAGCTACGTGGACGCTACCCTGCGATTGATGAGTATTTGCGCAATATCGATGCCATAAAAGCGGATACGCTCCCTATTCATACTTCGCCGTTTACAGTCAAAACCAGCCCCACGGCCAAGTTTACTCTTAGCATGAATAAACCACCCGTCGCGTTCATGACCGCCGCCAACTCCTCCCGCCGCCTGCCCAAGGCGGGGTGTGAGTAGAGTTATTCTGCAGAGATAGATATAAAAACTAAAGGCCCCTCATGGGGGCCTTTATACTGGTGGCTGCGGTGGGATTCGAACCCTGCGGGCTCCGCTCGCGTTTTACTTTTAGTGGGTTCGTCGAGGAAATTTATACTGGTGGCTGCGGTGGGATTCGAACCCACGACCGGCGGATTAAAAGTCCGATGCTCTACCAGCTGAGCTACGCAACCATCCAGAGGCGGGAACATAAGGGTTTGCGCGGTTAAGGTCAATTATTAAGCTGCGCAGATTTGCCCTTTAATTAACCTCAAAAAGCCTGAAATCCTGCTCTGCGGGCAGTTCCAGTGGCGTCAACCAGCCCGGAATTTCGCCATGACCAAGGCGGTACGCGCGGGTGCCGGGGGCCGCATTATGGTCGGGACACGCCAGAACATAACGGATTTTGCGGGCCTCTAGCAGCTTCTGCGCCTCGGCATCGCTGCTGGTGTCAAAAAAGGCGTTGCTGTCGAGAATGCCCGCCGTGTTGCGGTGGTAAGGCCCTGCCACTGTATCGTGGTGGGTGAAGTAAATCAGCTCCGGCCCGTAGTTGAGCTGAGACATAACAATCCCTTTAGGTAGGCTGTTGAGTACCGCGCGGATGGGTCCGATTTTACAAACTGGCGGGTCTTTATCCTCAGACGGGATCATCGTGGCTGCGGCAAAGGCCAGCAGAATAGGCCCCACCAGCAACAACGATTGCACCCCTGCCCGTAGCAACAAGGGCTTGGCCTGCAGCTGCAAGCCAAAGCGCACCACCGCCGCCAGCAGCAGCACGGCGCCAAAGGGCGCTGCAAACTGCGAGAAGCGCGCATGGAAGAAGCTGACAATCGTAAAGCACAGGGCAAACACCACCAGCGGCAGCCACGGCGTGAGCTTGTCGCGTCTGTAGCTCCACAGCCAGAAGACCAGCCCGGTCAGTGGCGCGCCAAGGCAGATGAGCATGGACTTGATACTCTCGCCACTCGTAGGCCATAACGGGCGCATTTCGCGGATCTGCAGGAAGAAACTTTGCATGACGCGCGGGTCGATATCACCCGCCGGGCCACGCAGCAGCTCGGGCGCGAGCATAACCAGCAGGAACAGCGCTGCCGAGCCCATGGCCGTAAGTACAACCGTGCGGCGGCCAATACCTGCGCCATAAGGCGTAAGCCACGCCACCATGCCCCACAGACCGCAATTGATACAGGCGCCGATGAGCTGCGAGAGCGAGATTTTATCGAGCTCGCGAATGCTGCTCCAGTCATTGCCGCGCTCGACCAGCACACCCAGCAGCGTCATGAGCAGGAAACCAATGCCCAGACCTTCAAGCAGCTCAAGCATACGGCGCTCGCCCTGCCACAGCCACATCAGCGCCAGCGTGCCGACCATGATTGCGAATGAAAACTCAAACTCGGTACTGACCCACAGGCCGAACCCGGCCCACATGCCCGCCCATATGCCAAGGCGCAGCGGCCGGCCCCACTGCAGCAGGCCGCGGATGACAAACCCGATCATCAACGCGGCCGAGATAAGCAGCAGCGTCTGGTGATCGGGCCTCCCGACGAGGCTATAAACAAATACAATCGGCTGTGCGCAGACAAACAGCATGAGTAATGGGCGCGAAACGGCACTGAAGAACGGGGCGGCCATCCACGCCACGGCGAGGCCGAACAGGGCCTGTAACAAGGGCGGCAGTACCGCCCCGCTCCAGAACAGCGCATCGCGCCAAGTGTAGCCAAGCTCGCTGCGCAGCGGCAGCGCGCCTGCCACAATCATCACATCAACCGGACGGGTCCAGTTAAGCTTATCGCCATGCGGCGCGTTCATGCGCTCGGTGGTGCTGTTAAACCAGCCGCCGCCATCCACCAGCTCCTGCACGCGCACAAGGCGGGTGTAGGTATCGGTATCCGGCATCTCGCCCTTCAGCACGGGCGTGAGGCCAGTAAAAACTGCCCCCGCATGCATGACCATGAGCAGGCCGATGATGAGAAGGTAGCTGGCGATAAGCTGGATATTAGATACTGGCTTTGGCTGTGTCATGCTCACGGCGGATCAGTGCCCGCGAGGCGGGGTTCGATATTAGGTACAACGCCAGCAGCCAGCTTGCGGTTAAGGTGCTTTAGCACGCTCTTGGAGATGAATGGAGCCACTTCGCCGCCCAGACGGGCGATTTCCTTCACGAAGCGCGAGGAGACAAACTGGTGCTTCTCGGATGCCATGAGGAACAGGGTTTCGATCTCGGGGTGCAGAATGCGGTTCATACCCGCCATCTGGAACTCGTATTCAAAGTCCGAGATGGCGCGCAACCCGCGGAAGATGATGCCTGCCTTCTGCTTTTTGGTGAACTCGATCAGCAGCTCATCGAAGGTTTTGACCTCAACGCGGCCAGCGAGTTTCAGCTCCGGCTCTTCTTTCGCAATGCGCTCAATCTCTTCGCGTACCATATCGCAGCGCTCTTCAGGGCTGAACATCGGCCCCTTGCCCGCGTTGGTAGCTACGCCAATGACAAGGCGGTCAACCAGCGAGGCCGCACGCACGATGATATCGAGATGACCCTTGGTCGGCGGGTCGAACGTGCCGGGGTATACACCAGTGCGCATGGTTACTCCTTGAAAACAGCGAGGGCCTGATTAACCCAACGCCGCACGCTGTTGCTGTTGTGCCTCGCGCACCGCGGTATAGGCTTGTTTGGCCTTGACTATCAGCGCCTTGGGATCTGCCGCCTCTTCGGCCGTGGCCATGAAGAAAGCTGGCGTTGCGCGAAAGCTGGTAGTCTTTTTCACCAGCGCGGCAACAAACACCTGCGCGGGCTTCTCGGGGTCGGCGAGCGACAGGAACACCGCCTGCATGGTGTTGATGAAATCACGCGAGGTAAGGCCGGTATCGGGGCCTTCGCTGGCGAATTTAAGATTGCGTGCCACCGTGTCAGGCAGCTCACCCAGCTTAAACTCGACGGCGAGAGCACCAATCACGGCATTACGCGCCACAGGATTAGTGAAGCCAGCCGCAGTACGGAGCATATTGAAGGCAGACATAGCCTCACCCCAGCTGCGTTTATGGTGAATTTGACCAAAGGCGATGGCAAAATCATTCATCGCATCGACCTGTGCACTAAACACAGCCGATGGGCTGGCCTGCTGCTCGCGATTATTCCACCACATGGCGCTCTCCCTTGTTAGGCTTCTGTATCGCCTTCAACCTCAACCTCGGCCTCGACGATAGCGGCTACCGATACAACCTCTTCACCCTCGCCCACCTTGAAGATGGTAACGCCGAGCGATGAGCGCGAGCAGACGCGAATATCCTGAACCGGGCAGCGGATGATCTGGCCACCGGTAGTCACCAGCATGATCTGGTGCTGGGCGGTAACCGGGAAGGCTGCCACCACAGTGCCATTACGGCTGCTATCCTTGTTGTTCACAATACCCTGACCACCACGGCCCGTAATGCGGTAGCCATAGGCCGAGGCGCGCTTGCCAAAGCCCTTGCTGGTGACGGTAAGGATAAGCTGCTCAGCCGCCTGTAGCTGGGCATAACGCTCATCGCTCAGCGCTACTTCGCCGGCTACTTCCTCATCGTTGGCGGCTTCCTCGTCATCACCCGCACGGCTGCGCTTGAGGTAGGCGGCGCGTTCTTCGGCTGTGGCATCAATATGATCGATGATGGAGAGCGAGACAATTTCATCGCCCGCGCCCAGCTTCATGCCGCGCACACCGGTTGAGTTGCGCGAGGCAAACACACGCACATCATCCACCGCAAAGCGGATCATCTTGCCGTTTTTGGCGGCCAGCAGCACGTCCTGATCTTCGCGGCAGACGGAAACACCAATCAGGCGTTCGCCCTCTTCCTCGAGTTTCATGGCAATCTTGCCGTTGGCGCGCACATCCTGGAAGTCGGACAGCAGGTTACGGCGCACGTTACCGGCAGTTGTCGCGAACATGAGGTTCAGCTGGTTCCAGTTGCCCTCGTCCTCCGGCAGTGCCAGTACGGTTGAAATGGTTTCGCCTTCCTGCAGTGGCAGAATATTGACCAGCGCCTTGCCGCGCGAGGCCGGATTGCCAAGCGGCAGTTTCCAGACCTTGAGTTTGTAGGCAATACCGCGGCTTGAGAAGAACAGAATGGGCGTGTGGGTATTGGAGATGAAGATGTCGTGAATCGCATCCTCATCCTTCATCGCCATACCGGCACGACCCTTGCCACCGCGCTTTTGTGCACGGTAGGTGGCCAGCGGAGTGCGCTTGATGTAGCCCGACGAGGTAACCGTAACCACCATGTCTTCGCGGGCAATCAGCTCTTCAATATCTTCTTCGAATTCGCTTTCAACCAGCTCGGTCTTGCGCGGGGTGCCAAAGCGCTCGCGTACTTCAATCATTTCGGCACGCATGATCTCGAGCAGCTTGTCGCGCGAGTTGAGGATAGCGACGTATTCTTCGATCTTGAGGGCAATTTCCTTCAGATCATCGCCAATCTTGTCGCGCTCAAGGCCGGTCAGGCGATGCAGACGCAAATCGAGAATGGCCTTTGCCTGCGTCTCGGTGAGGAAGTATTTGCCATCGACAATTTTGCTGTCAGGCTCGTTGATCAGCTCGATCAGCGGGCGGATGCTTTCAACCGGCCAGGCCTTGGCCATCAGCTGTTCACGCGCAGTATTGGGGTCAGCTGCCTTGCGGATGAGCTCGATAATCTCATCGATATTGGCAACAGCAACCGCCAGACCAATCCAGACATGGGCACGTTCGCGCGCCTTCATGAGGTCGAACACGGTGCGGCGGGTGATGACTTCTTCACGGAATTCGACAAACGCTGCAATCATATCGCGCAGGGTCATGGTCTGCGGGCGACCATGGCTGAGCGCCAGCATGTTGATACCAAAGCTGCTCTGCAGTGGTGTGTGCTTGTAGAGCTGGTTGAGGACAACGTCCGTCACCGCATCGCGCTTGCACTCAACCACAATACGCATACCATCGCGGTCGCTCTCGTCGCGCAGGTCGGCAATACCATCGATAAGCTTTTCATTTACCAGCTCGGCAATACGCTCAACCAGACGCTGTTTGTTCACCTGGAACGGGATTTCGGTGATGATGATGGCATCGCGGTTGCGCACTTCTTCGATGTGCGTACGGCCACGCATCATGATGCTGCCTCGGCCGGTATGATAGGCCTGACGGATACCGCCCTTGCCGAGGATGAAACCGGCTGTGGGGAAGTCGGGGCCCGGAATATGCTCCATCAGCTGATCGATGGAAATTTCGGGATTATCGATATAGGCCAAGCAGCCCTGCACCACTTCGTACAAGTTATGCGAAGGGATGTTGGTCGCCATACCCACGGCAATGCCACCTGCGCCATTGACCAAGAGGTTGGGGATGCGTGACGGGAGCACGGTTGGCTCCTGCTCCTGACCATCGTAGTTGGGCTGGAAATCAACGGTCTCTTTATCGATATCCTCAAGCAGTGCTTCGGCTGCCTTGGTGAGGCGGGATTCGGTATAACGCATGGCGGCTGGCGGGTCGCCATCGATGCTGCCGAAGTTACCCTGACCTTCAACCAGCGTAAGGCGCATGGAGAAGTCCTGCGCCATACGCACCATGGCATCGTAAACCGACTGGTCACCGTGCGGGTGGAACTTACCGAGCACTTCACCGATGATACGGGCAGACTTGCGGGTGGCTTTATCGCTGGTGTAACCGCCCTCTTTCATGGCGAAAAGGATACGGCGATGCACGGGCTTGAGGCCGTCACGCGCATCTGGCAGGGCGCGCGACACGATTACGCTCATGGCATAATCGAGATAGCTGCGGCGCATTTCCTCTTCGATGGTGATCTGGGAAATGCCTGACGGCGGGATGGTGGTGGCGGTATCGGACATGGAGACTCAGACCCTTAAAAAACCTTGTGTAAATCAGAGGCATTTACTACCACCGGGGCCCGGATCTCACAAGCAAAAGAGGGCCTGAAACGCCTCGTTTTAGGTCTTGATTTTCAGCGCTTTAGAGTGCGTTTTTTGGGCCCGATTCGCCCCCGCTTTTTACCCGCTTCTCAGGCCCCCAAAGCCATGAGGTGGTGCCGCACACAGGCCACCAGCGCTGGCCTGTCGTACCCGCCTTCGAGCACCGAAATTGTGCGGCCCTGCGTACTGGGCGCCGCGGCATCCACCAGCAGGCGCGTGAGCGGAGTATAATCCGCTGACTTGAGCTTAACAGAGGTCAACGGGTCACTTTCATGCAGGTCAAACCCGGCTGAAATCATGAGCAAATCGGGCGCGAAGGCCTTAAGCGCTGGCGCCACCTGCTGGCGGTAGAGCTGCTCCACTGCTGCATACTGGCTTTCGGCAGGAATAGGCACATGCAAGGTAGTGCTGCCTGTCGGCCAGTCCTGGGCATATTTGCAGCCGTCCTGGTAAGACGAAATAAGCAACAATCCTGCGTCATTCTGCTGGTGCACAATCGCTTCGGTGCCGTTGCCGTGGTGGCGGTCAAAATCGACAATCGCCACGCGCTTGAAACCGGCCTTACGGGCAGCTACCGCGCCTACGGCGACATTATTAAAAAGGCAGAAGCCCTCTCCGCGCTCAGGCCCGGCATGATGACCGGGCGGGCGTACGGCCACAAAGGCACGATCGACCCTACCCTCTGCTACATCCCCCACTGCGGCCAGAACCGCGCCAGCTGCATAGCGGGCAGCGTCATACGAACGCGGGCTCACGCGCGTGTACCACTGCAGGCGCTTATCGGCCAACTGGCTGAAGGTGGCGAACAGCGGATGCATGGCACTTAGCTGCGCCACGCGCTGCACATAGGCAGGATCATGCACAGCACTAAGGGCGGCTCGTGAGGCGGGCGCAACATCCGCATGCAGCACAAGGCCGGACTGGCCATTGAATACATCGCGCAACAAAGCTTCAAGCCGCTCGGGTTTTTCGAGAAAACCAGGGAACAGCTGATGGCCAAGACAATTAGTATGCGTATAGGCTTCTAGGCGCGGGGCGCTGGTGGTCTGAGCTGACATCTGGCTGTCTCCGATAAGGGCGCATAGTCCTAGCACCCGCCAGTACAGATGTGGAGTCGCGCAGAAAAGGCTTAAGTCCAAGTATTCGCAGTAACAACTGGTAAGTGCATGAGCGCGCTTATATTTGAACCGAGGAGAACATCTTTTAAGCCTGAATTACCTAAATATAATGCGGTTTTCTATGATGTTCTCCACAGGATTCGCTGCGCCGCATTAACGATAATTCTCGACGTGGAGCGAAATAATCTGTAATAATAAAGCTAGGATTACTTGAGTTACTAAGTAAACGAATAAGTAATACTTGTTTATAAAAAGTAAAAAAGCATCAACCCGGCTGGCAGTGCCGGGCGTGCAGCTACAAGAAGCCGCAAGGCACAGGAGAGGCGCTATGACATATAGGCTCGCGCATTGGTCACAAGGCGTACAGATCGCTTTTCTGAGCGTAATTATCTGTGCCACAACCGGCTGCAGCGCCATGGGCGATGATGTGCATGCCAGTTTCCTGTGGGGTCCGGTTGAAAGCGACCTGACCAGCCCAGCCCTCGCTGCCCCTGCCCCGAGCTATACCGAAACATCACGCGCTGCCCGCCTGCGCGAAGAGCTGCTGGCTCCCGTAAACCGCTATGCCCCCGACGACCGCGACTGGCAGATTGCCCGCGGTACCGATAAAGGCCCCACCATTTTTGGCGCCCGACTGACGGTTGGTTTTGGCGAACAGGGCAATACTCAGCTGCGTCTGGGCGCCGTGAAGCGCGGCGCCAACCGCACATACGGCCCGCAGCTGATCTTCAACTTCAGAGACTGATTACATCTCGGTGAGCATGCGTGCCACGCGGCGGACCGGCAGCTTGTCGGCTGAGGCGTTGCTGTAGCGCACTTCGCGGAACGACAGCTCGCTGAGCAGCGCATCGGTCACCGAATTCCAGTCACCCGCCGTACGCTGCTGCAGCAGACTGGCCTGCGCATAATACTCGAGTGGCTGCACATGGCAGCGCTGGCCGCCAAAATCGCCAGTCAGGCTGGCCATAGCGGCTGTGGGGTAACGCATTTCGCAACCATTCTGCCCCAGCACCACCAGACGCGCGCCTGCTGCACCAGCGGCATGCGCCGTGCCGGTATCGGTTGAAACCACCATATCCATAGCCTTCATGGCATGCATGGTATCGGCAAACATGACGGCCTTATCAAACTCGGCCGGCAGGATGGTAAGCTTGCTGCGCTGACGGTCAGACAGGGCCGCAAACTGCTCGGCCAGCGGGCTCTTGGGCACGTCCATGGGATTTTGCAGGCAGATGAACTGCGTGTTGTCCAAACGGTCGAGCAAGGGGTGCAGCTGCGCCAGATTCATCGAACGGTGCGGCTCGAGCGAGAAGTTACCCGCATCGCCCTGCCAGGCCAGACCCACCACCAGCTCGCCGCGCACCTGACGGTTACGGATATTAGCATTAATCCAGTCGTTCTCGGGGGTTGCAATCTTCCATGTGGGGGCCAGATAGGCCTCGCGGGCATAGAAGTTCTGCAGATTCACGCCCAATACACTGGGCAGCGACATCATGGGCAAAACGGCATCATGTGCGGGCAGCGGATCGCCCTTGGCATGCACGATATCGGCCAGACCCTTGCCCTCGAATAACGGTACCATGCGCTTGGGCACTTCAAAAATGACCTTATCGAACCCGCCCTGCGCCTTGGCTTCATTCACCAGCGGTGCGAACTGGAACACATCGCCCAGACCCTGCAGCTTGACGGCATGCACCAGCAGGGTTTTGCCCGTCTGCTTGTCGCCGGTCCACAGCGGCTTGTCCGAGCCCAGATCGTTACGGCCAAAATCATCCGGATAGGCGCCGATCATATAACCGAAATGATCTGAGGCACCAACCGAGGTACGGCTCAGATCGGCAATCAGGTTGGCAGCATGATAAGAGGCGGCGTATACATCGCGGGCGCTCAAATCACTGACTTTCGAGATGGCTGTAAACTCGTCTAGCACTGTGGCAGCACGGTCGATCTGGCTGGGGGTAATCTCTTTACGCCCTTTGAGAACCGAGAAGGTGATGACCGATAAAAGCCCTGTCAGCAACCTCTTGTTGGCATAAGGCAAAGCTGAATTGGTGGTTTGCCAGGGTGACTTGATCATTTAGGAAACTCCGGGATGCCTTAGAAACTGACCGAACAGTACAAAAAGGAAGAGCGCAAAAGCAACATGTGCTTTCACGCTCCGCCACATATTTTATTTAATGAATATAAGGGTTTAGTATTCGTGCTCGATTCGCACCATCACCTGACCCTCACCCGGCGCATCGGCCACATGGTCGGGCTGGTGGCGATACATCAGGCTGAGGTTAAGATCGGTCTTGTCGGTCAGGCTGCTGGCATAGAACGCCTCAAGGTCAACCTCGCGGCCAGTGGGCGAGAGGCCCGCGTTCACCATATCGTAGCCAACATTGTAAGACGCATCAACGCCGGATGGCAGGCGCAGGCTGGCCGTACCCGAGCTGACACGCAGTGGCTGGTTGATGAGGAAGCCAAAGCTATCGTCCTTCACCAACATGTTGCGATGGATAATGCCAAGGGTGAAGGAGTCTGAGGTTACACCGCTAAAGCCAGTAACGAGTGAACCGGCCACCGGATCGATCTGGCTGACACCGAGGAAGAAGCTGCCCACAACTTCAGTATCACGTGCCACCTGCAGGCTGCCCGAGATACCGCCGTAGCTGGTGGTGGTGCGGCCCATATCAAACGCACCTTCCGAACCGGTACCAAGGAAGGTCGAGCCCTCGCTGACAAAACCGGCCTGAATACCCACGCTGCTGCCAGTAAACGGTGAGAACACCATTTCTGTTGCGGCACCAAAGGTCTGCTCACTGCGCTTGTCTTCATCGCTGCCGAAGAACGAACCCGCGCGCACCTTGATGTCGCTGATTTCGGTTTCGGTGACGAAGCTGAGGTTGTTATCGGTCAAGCCCAGATACGGCGAGAGGAACGCACCGCCCGAGCGGCTGCTGCTCACATCAACCGTGCCCTCACCCATCAGGCCAAAGCCGAGGGCGGGATCACTCATGTAACCGATGGTCGCCTGTGTATCCGGGCTAAACGAAGTCACAATACGGCTTTCGGTATAGGCATCGTGTTCGCTGTTGCCCGGCACCTGACGCCAGCTGACCGTACCCGAGATGGCTCCATCGAATTTCTCGACCTCAAAGCCACGGCCAAAGCCACGGGCACCGTCATCAATGGTGTTGCTGCTTTCGCCAATCTCGACCATCGAGTTGGCGGCCATACGGATGGGCGCGCCATCAAAGCTGTCAACCACTGCCATCTTGCGATTGCTCAGCGAGGCCGAAAGACCATCACCAAAAGCCGGGGCCAGTTTGATGCTGCTTTGCTCGAGGCTGAAGGAGCGGTCGGCCAGCGTATTGCCGGTCATCATGAAGCCATTGGCCACCAGACTGGTGGCAGTACCAAGGTTGAGGAAGCCGTTACCATAAACGCTGGTATCGGCATAAACACCGGTCTTGGTGGCGGTGGTGAACAGGCGGTCAACGATCTGTACCGGCGTAAGGCTGGGGTAAAGATCGATCAACAGAGCCACAGCGCCGGTTACCAACGGGGCCGCCATCGAGGTGCCGCTCATGTTCATATAGGTTACGTCAGGCACTGTTGAGAATATATCGGTACCCGGCGCGGCAATACACCAAGCAGCTGCATAGCCGCAGCGGTTGCTATAGCTGGCGATCGAGCCGTTGCGGTCAGTTGCAACAACAGCAATCAGGCGGTCGGCCAAGGCCGAGTAGTCCTTACCGGTATTACCCACATAAAGGCTGGCAGCGGCTGCGGCTGCATCGTTAGCTGGCTGAATGTAAGGCATGCCCGCAGGGAAGCCCGGACCATCGAGATAACCATCGTTACCTGCCGAGAAAACAGCGATAGCACCATTATCCAACGCATTCTCAATGGCATCAAAATGTACAGCCGAAGCAGAGACGTTGACTGCGGCCGAGCCATAGCTGCCATTATAAACCTTCACGCCCATTGAATCGCCATAGACCCAGGCATCGGCAAAATCGGAATTGGAGCCGGTATAATCTTCAACCGCGCTTACGGTTTCGAAGGTGCGCAGCACGAGAATATCGGATTCATAAGCGACACCATGCATACCAGTATTGTTTTTATTGGCAGCGATGATGCCGGCCACATGCGTGCCATGGCCATCAAGCGGGCTGTCCTGAATGTTGCTGGCGGTGCGACCACTAATGAAGTTCTGGCCGCCGGTGGCGATGCGACCGGTAAACTCGGCGCTGTTTTCATCGATACCGCTATCGACCACACCAATGAGCACACCCGCACCGGTAGCGCCGCGGTTATAGGCACTGTTGGCACCGATCTGGCCAAGGGCATAGCTTGCTGCAAACTCGGCCTGTGCTGGCGTATCTTCGCTCTCGCTACCGCCAACGGCTACGGCCACACCTGCAGCTGCACCGGTTGCCACAACGCCACCGATAACCATACCGGTGGTTGAAATGGCGGCTGGCGCGCCGCTGGCAGCGGCGGCAGCTGCAGCCGCTGCAAAATGCTTGCTCAGGGCAGTATTGGCAACCGCCACCAGCTGATTGGTCATGGCGGGCTTGAGCGCCGCCGCCTGATTAACGATGGATTGGGCCAGGCTGGGGTTGGCGGCAACCGCCTTTTGAACCGCGGCGGCTAGCTGGGGCTGCCCCTGCGACGCGGCGGTACGCAAAGCATACTGGACCTCAACCGGAAGCGTGGTGACGCTTTGGGCAGCAACATGTGCCGCAGGTAAAACCCAGAGCGCAACTGCCATGGCCAAAACTGTTTTCAAACGCATTCCAGCCATAATAGTTCCTTCCAGATCATTACGTTGACCGAAAGTAACAAAGAGTTGCAACTCTGACTAGATACTGAATGCGACTTTATACCTCACCGAGGTAAAAAACCTCAGAGATGTTATCGGGATACACAGCCAGACGGCCACACTCGCGTAGTCCGATGGTGCGGAACAGGTCCATGATGTTGGGGCGGTTGGTGGTGGTCGACATCATGAATTTGCGATGGCCGCGTTCGAGCATGATATCCATAAAGCTCTGATATAATCCAGCCATGATGCCGGTTTCGCGCCAGTCCGGCTTTACATAAATCCAGCTGAGTGTGGGCATCATCATGGGCCAGAGATGATCAATGCGGATGTAACCCACAGCCTTATTATCGTCATCACAGGCGAGCAGAATATCGGCCGTGAAAATACGGCTTTCAATCATCTGGCGATGGCGGTCATCATGCGCAGGTGCAACCGACTCCTGCCGGTCGAACCACACGCATTCCTCGAGGTCCTCAATTGCGGCCGGGCGAACTTTAAAGCTACGCACAGCTAGCCTCCAGCTCTAGAAGGGGATTTCGTCGTCGAGCGGGTTTTTGCTGCTCAAGATGGCGGGGCGGCTGCTGGCCTGCGGGGTATCGTCGTCCATACGCGGAGCATCGCCGGTGGCGCCGCTCTTGCCGTCGAGCAGTGTCAGCTCGCCGCCGAACTGGCGGATGGTGATTTCGGTTGAATAGCGCTTCTGGCCATCCTTCTCGTACTCGCGGGTTTCGAGCTTGCCTTCGATGTAAACCTTCGAGCCCTTGCTGAGATACTTCTCGGCGATGGTCACGAGGTTCTGGTTATAGATGGCCACGCGGTGCCACTCGGTCTTTTCCTTGCGCTCGCCGCTGCTCTTGTCTTTCCAGCTGTCGGAGGTGGCGATCGAGAGGTTGCACACCTTGTCGCCGCTCTGGAACGAACGGACCTCGGGATCACGACCGAGATTACCAACAAGAATAACCTTATTCACGCTACCAGCCATACAGAACTCTCCACCGCAGGAAATTGAGACTCAAAACCAGCGCGACCTTAGCTCAAAACCACGCGCCTGTGTCGAGAAAATCGGTGGCGAAAGAACAGAAAAAAGCCGGACCCGCGGGCCCGGCCTGATTCCTTTTTGCTTTAAACGGGTTAGTGCCGAGTCGGGCCTTACCTGCTGTTGCGTTACTGCTGGCCCGGAACCACCGACTGCGTGGTCATGAACTTGTCGGTATCCTCGATTGCCTTGACGAAAGCAGCGCGGATGACACCAGCCTGCGGCGGCTCGGAGCTGGCAAAGTCAGCCGAGAGGGTGATGATGCCATCGGTGGTGATCACGTTCGCAGGAGCATTGGCGCGGTTCACAATGGTGATCATCGGCACATTGGTGGTGAGCTTGCCACGTAGGGCGCTATCCGAGCAGACCTGCTGCAGCAGCTGGCCAACCATGGCCACACCAGTGGTGTTCAGGCCTTCGGCCGAACCGGGATGGCGGGTGAAGGTCTGCGGCGAAACCATGATGTTCAGGCTGTCGGAGTTACAGGCTGTCTTGGCACGCTCCATGATAGTGGCCTGCGCTTTTTCGGTTGCAGCCATAGCATCGATCTGGCGGAACGGGTTGCGCGAAATCATCTGCGGATTATCGGCTTCCATCGCAGCAAAGCCTTTGCGCGCCGTTTCAATCTGCTCTGGGGTAAAGGCGGCCAACGGGTCGGTATTGGCAGCGTTTGCCGCCGGCACTTCAAGACCCAAGGTGCGGTAAGCAAACTCATCGCGCTCACCAGCCGGTACGGGACGCTGGCTCGGGCGGGCGGCCATGGGCGCGTTTTCCTGCGGGCGGGTAACCTGCGGGGTGGTGACGGGTACGTCAGGTGCGGGGGCGAACAGACCGCCACCCTGCTGCGGGGCTGCAGTGCCGGGAGTGGAAGTACCACCGCCGCCATATGGATTAAACGGCTGAGCCTGCCCTGCAGGCGGCGTATCCTCAGCGGGCGCAAATACGTTCTGTGCCGAGGCGGGCGAGCCCAGCAAAGCGATTGCACAAACAGCGAGCGACACAGCAAAGTTATGGGCAAAACGACGAACGAGCATGAGAACCCCTCTAGACGGTATTCGCTATTCTAGCGGGTCTTGTGCTACTACGCCAGAGGCCGCCCACGGCGGACTCGACTTTTTGATAATTACACTCCATATACTGCGCGCTTTTGTCCGTTTTGTGCCCTTTAAACCCTCTGATTGGCGGTATTTTAGATAATGTCCAACGACCTCATCTCCGTTCGTGGTGCCCGCGAGCACAATCTCAAGAACGTGAACGTCGATCTGCCGCGCGACAAGCTGGTGGTCATCACCGGCCTTTCGGGGTCAGGCAAGTCCTCCCTCGCCTTCGACACTATTTATGCCGAGGGCCAGCGCCGCTACGTCGAGAGCCTGTCGGCCTACGCCCGCCAATTCCTTGAAATGCAACAGAAGCCGGATGTAGACACCATTGAAGGTCTCTCGCCTGCCATTTCAATCGAGCAGAAAACCACCAGCCGCAACCCGCGCTCTACCGTGGGCACGGTGACCGAAATTTACGACTACCTGCGCCTGCTCTACGCCCGCATCGGCAAGCCCTACTCCCCTGCCACTGGCCTGCCGATTGAGGCACAGACCCCCACCCAGATGGTGGATAAGATCAACGCTCAGCCCATGGACACGCGTTTTTACATCCTAGCGCCCATCGTGCGTGGTCGTAAGGGCGAGTACCGCAAGGAGCTGCTCGAGCTGCAGGCCAAGGGCTTCCAGCGTGTGAAGGTCGACGGCAAGTTCTACGAAATTCCCGAAGTGCCCAAACTCGACAAGATGAAGAAGCACGATATCGAAGTGGTGGTCGACCGCCTCGTGCTGAAGGAAGATCTGGGCAACCGCGTGGCCGATAGCGTTGAAACCGCCCTGCGTCTGGCTGACGGCCTTATATATGTGGAGAACGCCGATAGCGGCGAGCGCATGACCCTGTCGAGCAAGTTCGCCTGCCCCGTCAGCGGCTTTACAATTGAAGAAATTGAACCGCGCCTGTTCTCATTCAACAGCCCGCACGGCGCCTGCCCGGCCTGCGATGGTTTGGGCATGAAGTCGGTTTTTGATGCAGATCTGGTTATTCCAGTTGAAACTCTCTCGCTGCACGAAGGCGCGATTGCGCCCTGGGCTGGCGCCAAGAGCCACCACGCCATCCAGATTCTCGAGAACCTGTGCCGCCAGTTCAAGGCCAGCACGCATACGCCGTGGAAAGACCTGCCCGAGCAGCTGCAGCAGGTTATTCTGCACGGCACCGGCAACAAGGACGTAACCCTGAAGTTTGAAGACGGCGTGCGCAGCTACGAGAGCAAGCGCCCGTTTGAAGGCGTGATTCCCAACCTTGAGCGCCGCTATAAAGAGACCGAAAGCAGCAGCATCCGCGAAGAGCTGTCGCGCTTCATGGGCGAGCACCCCTGCGATAGCTGTAATGGCCACCGCCTGAAGCCCGAAGCGCTGGCGGTTAAAATCAACAAGCTGAACATCAGCGAAGTTGCTGCCATGTCGATCTCGCAAGCGGGTGAGTGGTTTGCGGCCCTGCCCAAAAAGCTGGGCAAGAAAGATAACGACATTGCCCTGCGCGTGCTCAAGGAAATCAACGAGCGCCTAGGGTTCCTCAATAACGTGGGCCTCTCGTACCTCGCGCTTAACCGCGCGTCGGGTACGCTCTCGGGTGGCGAAAGCCAGCGCATTCGCCTCGCTTCGCAAATCGGCTCGGGCCTTACGGGCGTATTATATGTGCTCGATGAGCCTTCAATCGGTTTGCATCAACGCGATAACGACCGTCTGCTCACCACCCTCAAGCGCCTGCGCGATATCGGCAATACTGTTATTGTGGTTGAGCACGATGAAGACGCGATCATGACCGCTGATCATGTAGTGGACATGGGCCCCGGTGCGGGGGTGCATGGCGGCACCATCATCTCCGAAGGTACGCCGCAGCACATCATGAAAGACCCCAAGAGCATTACGGGGCAATATCTTTCGGGCAAGCGCTTCATTCCACTGCCGGAGCAGCGACGCGCCATCAGCAAAACCCGCCAGCTCACCATTAAAGGCGCACGCGGAAACAACCTCAAGAACATCAGCACCGCCATTCCGTTGGGCGTGATGACCTGCGTCACCGGGGTATCCGGCGGCGGTAAGTCGACCCTTGTTATTGATACGCTTTACAAAGCGCTGGCGCGCAAGCTGAACGGCTCGCGTGAGCATGCCGGTCTGCACGACAGCATCATGGGCATGGAGCATCTCGATAAAGTCATCGATATTGACCAGTCGCCGATTGGCCGTACGCCGCGCTCGAACCCCGCTACATATACCGGTGCGTTCACGCCTATTCGTGACTGGTTTACCGGCCTGCCCGAGAGCAAGGCACGTGGGTATGATCCCGGCCGCTTCTCGTTTAACGTGAAGGGTGGCCGCTGTGAGGTGTGCCAGGGCGATGGCGTGATCAAGATCGAAATGCACTTCCTGCCGGATGTGTATGTGACCTGTGATGAATGCCATGGCAAGCGCTACAACCGCGAAACACTTGAGATTAAGTACAAGGACAAGAACATCTCGGACGTGCTGGAGATGACGGTTGAAGAAGGCGCGGCCTTCTTCAAGGCGCAGCCGATGATTCATGAGAAGCTGGCCACGCTTAACCGCGTTGGCCTCAGCTATATCAAGATCGGGCAGCCCGCCACCACCCTTTCGGGCGGTGAAGCGCAGCGCGTGAAGCTGGCCAAGGAGCTGAGCAAGCGCGCGACCGGCCGCACACTTTATATTCTTGATGAGCCCACCACCGGCCTGCACTTTGCCGATGTTGAAAAGCTCTTAGAAGTGCTGCAGGAGCTGGTTGATAACGGTAACTCCATGGTCATCATCGAGCATAACCTTGAGGTGATAAAAACGGCCGACTGGGTGATTGATCTAGGCCCCGAAGGCGGCGATGAAGGCGGGCATCTGGTTGCCCAAGGCACGCCCGAGGATGTGGCCAAGGTAAAGGGCAGCTATACCGGCAAATACCTGATCCCCTACCTCGAGAAGGCACAGACCAAAGAAAAGGTCCGCAAAAAAGCCTGATCACGCACAAACGTAAAGAGAGCGTGTGTGACCCCGCTCCCTTCCGCGTCACTACCGCTGCGTATCGCTACGCTGCTGCAGTGAGTGCTCCGCTATCAATGATGACCGCGCGGGCGAGTGCCGCCTGCTGATCTGTCTCGGGATGAACCACCAGCAAGGCCTTGCCGCGGTCAATCTCGCTCTCGTACTTCTTGGCTTCGGCTTCAGGAATACCGGCCTTGACCAGCGCACCGATGATACCGCCTGTTACCGCACCCACAGCACCGCCCGAAAGGGCAGCCACCAGCGGACCGGCAATAAATAGGGTGCTACCGGGTACGGCAAGCGAACCCACCGCAACAGCACCAGCCAGCAATGTGCCAAACGCACCAGCCAATACGGCACCTGCAACGGCGCCCTTGGAGGCTTCACCGGCTTCATCGCGGCCAACAATCAGCAGCTTGTCGCGGGTCGCGCCCGAAACGATAAGGCTGATCTGGCTCTGCTCGATACCGGCGCTGAGCAGCTCGACCATGGCATTCTCTGCGGTCAGTCGGCTCTCGAAAATTCCACATACGTTTTCCATTGCATTCTCCTTAGTCGGATTTCATGCCCCACTAACGGACTGCTGCAATGATGGTTCCTGCTGCGGTAGTGTAAAAAGGGTGTAAAGACAAACTGTTCCAAACGCTGTCTTTCCCGCGAAAGCGGGAATCTAGACCATCGCGCGTCAGCGCGTTGAATACACTTATGTTCCCTGAACGCTCACAAAAGCTGGATCCCCGCTTTCGCGGGGATGACAATAATTAGCTAATACTAAAGATCTAAATCGCGAAACCAACAGCCTTGCGTACGCGCTGCATAACAGGTACGGCGAGGTCGCGTGCTTTGGCTGCGCCTTCGAGTAGGACCTTGTTCACGTAGCCGGTGTCTTTCATCAGGCGGTCGTACTCATCGCGTGACTTGCCGAACTTGGCTTCGTGCAGGGCCGCCACTTCCTTCTTGGCATCGCCATAACCCATGCCACCGGGCAGGAAGCGCTTGAGGAAATCGGCATGCTGTTCAGGCGTGCTCATGGCGAGGTGGAACTTGACCAGCAGGTTCTCGGCATCCTTGGGTTCTTCGGGCAGTTTGCTGTCGGTGGTGATCTTTTTGCAGATCTTCAGCACTTCGGCCTCGGGCGCAAAAACAGGCAGCACGTTGCCATAGCTCTTGCTCATCTTGCGGCCATCGAGACCGGGAATTTCCATCGTGTCGGCACTGATCACACCCTCGGGCGCCTTGAGTGTACCCGCGCCGTAAATGGCATTCACGGCAGCGGCGATATCGCGCGCAATCTCGATGTGCTGGCGCTGATCGCGCCCTACCGGCACCTGATCGGCATCAAACAGCAGAATATCAGCGGTCATGAGCAGCGGGTAGAGATATAGACCCATGTTAATGCCGATATCTGCCTCTGCAGTAAGCTCCTCATAAACTTCATTCACATTAACAACGGGAGATTTAGAGGTCTTTCTAATTTCGGAAAGCTTCTCCGCTGTAGCAGCCTTATAAGCATGCGCTCTGTTCATCAGGCCCTTTGGCGTGAAGTTCGTTAAAAACGAAGTCAGCTCAAACGTCTCGGGCACATCGCTCTGGCGGTAGAAGGTGACCTTGCTGGTATCGAACCCCAGCGCCATGAGGGTAGCGGCCATCTCGATGCTCGCAGGGCCGATGTTGAGGCGGGCCTTGTGGTCATTCAGCGAGTGGTAGTCGGCGATGAAGATGTTGACGTCGACATCCGTACGCGCGGCCAGATCGAGCATGGGCTTGATCATGCCGGCGTAATTGCCGATGTGCGGGGTGCCAGTAGGCTTGATGCCTGAGAGAATGCGCTTTTTAGTCATGTTCCGCTTTTAGCGTGCAGAACGGCGAGCGGCAAGTGCAGTGATACCAAACTCTAAAGTATCAAGGCGCAGGCGATCTTGATGCAGCAGGAATTTCGCGGCGGCGCCACTGATTATAGATGAACACACCGCAAGCCAAACCAAATAGCAGGCCGCTGCCCACATCCCGGTAGAAACTGGTGCGGGCTTGATCGGCCGTGGGTACGGCCTTCTGCTGGGTGAAGGCAGCCTGTGCGCAATCGGTAAGCGCTGTTTTGGAGAAATTCACCACCGCTACGGTGCTGGTATTGGCATACTGCAGGTCGGTCGCCATGGGGGCGCGGTAGCTGGTCATTTTGGTTTGCGGCACGGTTTGCGCAATCTCGATGCTGCCATGCTCGGGCAGCAGGGCTGTGCGCATGCAGCCTTCAACTGCTACATTGGCAGGTGCATTCAGGTAGGTCTTGCGGCTGTTATAGGCGAATACGAGGTCTTCCTCGCCGCCCTTGGCCTTCTCGATAAAGCTGCCGAGGTCTTTAGCCACCAGCTGGGCCGCGTTATGCTCGGCGGTGCGCGCAGGCGCGTCGAGCTTGTCGTAACTGGAGAGAACATTCAGGCCAGTAAACACCAGCGGCACAACCCCAAAGCAGATGGCGCGCTTGGTATAGACGTGATTGGTAATCGCTCTAAAGCGTGTGGCAACAGACATTGAGCTCTCCTAACGGCAATTGCGGGCAATTTAGGGGAGCGGCCCTGCCCTTGTCCAGCATTAAGCCGTTAATATTGGGGGTTTTGCCTGCGGCTATTTCGCAAAAAATCGAGCGCGCCTTGTAAAATATAGGCTGCCGCCAGCTTATCCACAGCTACCGCGCGCTTGGCGCGGGAAAGATCGGCCCGCTCGGTCAGCTCGCGCTGGATGAAGGCGGTGGAGAATCGCTCATCCCAAAACGCCATATTCGGGGCAATGGTTTTATCGAGATTACTGGCAAAAGTGCGCACCGACTGCGTCATGGCGCTGTTTTCACCCTCCAGTGTCAGCGGCAGGCCAATGATTAAAGCCCCCACATTGCGGTTTTTAATGTGTTTTTCGAGCTCAGCCACTACGGCAGAGAGCTTGCCGCGCTCGATCACCGCCAGCGACGAGGCGATGGAAAAGCCGGGGTCGGCAATGGCCAGCCCGATGTGTTTGGAGCCGTAATCAATGCCCATAAGGCACTGGTTTGGCGCCATCAATTCGGGCAGTTCGGCGAGGTTGCGGATAGGCATAACGGGTGTTAGGTATACACACCCTATCCAGACAGGAAAAGACATGACTATCGACCGCGCTACCGTGCAGAAAATCGCCAATCTGGCCCGTATTGAGGTGCCGGCAAATGAAGAAGAGGCCCTCGCCAGCCAGCTCAATGGCATTTTCAAGTTCATTGAGCAGCTGAACGAAGTGGATACCAAGGGTGTTACCCCCATGACCACCGCCGCCAAGGTGAAGCTGCCGTACCGCAAGGACGTGGTCTCGGACGGCGGTTACGCTGCCGACCTGCTGGCGAATGCGCCTGATGCTGCTAACGACGAATATTTTGCTGTTCCGAAGGTGATTGAATAGCAAACCCCGAGCGGGCCTCGGCCCACGACGACGTGTTTGCGCAATTAAAAGGATATAATATGACGACCCAACTGACCCACCTGACCATTGCCGAAGCCCTTGAAGGCCTGAAGGCCAAGAAGTTTTCGGCCACCGAGCTGACCGAAGCGCATATCGCCGCCATGGCCAAGGCCAAGCCGCTCAACGCCTTCATCACCGAAACGCCGGAAATTGCCCGCGCACAGGCCAAGGCGTCTGACGCCCGCTACGCCAAAGGCGAAGCTGGTTTGCTCGATGGCATTCCGCTGGCGATCAAGGATCTGTATTGCACCAAGGATGTGCTGACCACCGCCAGCTCGCATATCCTTGACGGGTTCAAGCCCAAGTACGAGAGCACAGTAACCACCAATCTGTGGAAAGCTGGCGCCAACATGCTGGGCAAAGTGGCGCTCGATGAATTCGCCATGGGCAGCTCGACCACCACCAACTACTACGGCAACGTGATCAACCCGTGGAGCAAGTGGAACGGTAAAGAGTTTACCGAGAAGCTGGTGCCGGGCGGTAGCTCGGGCGGCTCATCGGCCGTCATTGCTGCGCGCTGCGCCATGGGCGCGACGGGCACCGATACCGGCGGCTCGATCCGCCAGCCCGCGTCATTCACCGGCATCTCGGGTATCAAGCCCACCTATGGCCGCTGCTCGCGCTGGGGCATTATCGCCTTCGCGTCATCACTCGATCAGGCTGGCCCGATGGCCCGTAGCGTGAAGGACTGTGCCCTCATGCTGCAGGCCATGGCCGGGCATGACCCCAAGGACAGCACCTCGGTTGATGTAGCCGTGCCGGACTGGGTGAAGAAGCTGGCCCCGCAGATGAAGGGCAAGCGTATCGGTATTCCCAAGGAATACCGCGTGGATGGTATTCCCAAAGAAATCGACGACATGTGGATGAAGGCTGCCGAGTGGCTGAAGGCCGCTGGTGCCGAAATTGTAGAAGTCAGCCTGCCGCATACCAAATATGCCGTGCCCACTTACTACATCATCGCGCCGGCTGAATGCTCAAGCAACCTCGCCCGTTATGACGGTGTGAAGTACGGCCTGCGCGAAGAAGTTGAAGGTGGTTCGCTGGCCGATATGTATAAGGCCACGCGCCGCGCCGGGTTTGGCAAGGAAGTGCGCCGCCGTATCCTCGTGGGTACCTATGTACTCTCGGCTGGCTACTACGATGCCTATTACACCAAGGCGCTGTGTGTACGTGCCAAGATCGCCGAGGACTTCCGCAAGGTGTTTGAAAGCGTGGATGCGCTGCTCACCCCCACAGCCCCCTCAACCGCCTTTGTTATTGGCGCGAATGAGGATGACCCGGTCAAGATGTACCTCAACGACATCTTCACCATTCCGGCCTCACTGGCTGGCCTGCCGTGTATGAGCGTGCCGGGTGGTTTGGCCGCAGATAGCCTGCCACTTGGCCTGCATGTCATCGGCAAACCGTTCGATGAACAGACCGTGCTGGATGTTTCGTTGGCTTTGGAAGAAGCAGCGAAGTTCACTGCCATGCCGCATTTCTTGGCGGCGTAATCTTGGAAGAATTTTTCAAAGAATATACGTTTACGTTCCAAGCGCTTTCAGCGCTTGGAACTCTTACCGCCGTTTTTGTTAGCTTATGGTTAGCTTATGGTCACGAATGGCAAAAAAATAGAAAAATTGCTATAGCGCACACTACAGCATTAAAAACAGAGATAGAATTCAGCAAGAATACTTGTAAAGAATACCTGCAATCCCTCCAAGACCTAGGCATCAGTGCACCCTCGTACAGACTTCCTACGACAGCCTATGCAAATTCGTTTCCTTTTTTATTGGGATCAGGCTTCTTATGCCAACATCAAACAAAAGCAATTCTAAATTTTTATATTGTAGTAGAAACAATGAATCGCTTATTGGAAACAATTGATGGATTCAAAATTGAACTTTTTAGTGCGCCCAATCCTACTGACCAAGAAGATTCTGACGCCAGAAGTAAACTCATTTTAGAACTAATCCGGTTAATTACTCTAAAAGCGATTCACATATCTGAATCATATTCCGATGCTGCATCAGGAGCCTTGAAGCATGTCTAACTTCAACCTCTACATGGGCCATGAAGCGCCGCTTGATCCGCACCCGCAGGGCTATGCGCCTACGTGCAACGAGGTAGCATCGCGCGCGCTTATCGTGTTTGAAGATAAAGTGCTGCTGGTCTGGCATAACGACCATGCACAGGCATGGTATACCCCCGGTGGCCGTATCAAGCCCGGCGAGCCGATGAAGGATGCACTGGCACGCGAGATCCTTGAAGAGACCGGCCTTGAGGTTGAGATTTTTGACCTCGTGGCCTTCTTCGATACCTACACGTTGAAGGAAGTAAGCCACAAGTTTGAGTTTTTATTCCTAGCCCGCCCAAAGGTAGCGCCCGACTGGATGCAGAAAGACTGCGTGGATGAAGACCCCACCGGCGCAGTCAGCCACATGCGTTGGTTCAGAAAGGCTGAGCTGGAAAACGAGCCACGCGTGTTCCCGCGCTTTGTGCGCAACTTCCCTGCCCTGCTGGCGCCGCGGTCACTGGCATACTATGGCCCCAAGCTTGAGGATGGCCATAGCGAGATTACCAACATGCAGCGCTTTTATATCTCCAGCCGCGTTGTAACCACCTATGACGATAAAATCCTCATGGTTTATAACGGCAAGGGCGACTTCTGGTTTGGCCCCGGCGGCCAGATTGAGCTGGGCGAGCATTTGCCAGACTGCGCCGTACGCGAAGTACAGGAAGAGACAGGCCTTAACGCCACTGCTGGCGATGTGATTGCAGTAGACGAATTTTTTGCGCCAAGCTTTGGTCTGCATCAAATCAACCTCTATACCCGTTGCCAGCTTGAGCATGGCAATCTGCCTGCTGGCTGGCAGGACACGGCAGCCACTGGCCATGTGAGCAGGTGTGCGTTCCATACGCCCGCCGAACTGCGCGCCCTGCCCCGCGCTTACCCCAGCTATATGGCCGAACTGGCTTGGCCCACACTGACAAATTCAATCAAGGAGACCGCGTAATGTCACAGCTAATCACAGGTAAAACCGGCGAGTGGGAAATTGTTATCGGCCTTGAAGTGCATGCGCAGGTCACCTCGCAGAGCAAACTGTTCTCAGGCGCCAGCGCCACTTACGGCGGCACGCCCAACTCGCAGGTCAGCTTTGTAGACGCCGGCTTCCCCGGCATGTTGCCCGTGATCAACCAGTATTGCATCGAACAGGCGATCAAGACCGGCTTTGGCCTCAACGCGCAGATCAACCTCAACTCGGTGTTCGACCGCAAGAACTACTTCTATGCCGACTTGCCCAACGGCTACCAGATCAGCCAGTTCAAGCAGCCCATCGTCGGCGAAGGCTATATGCTCGTCGATATGCCCGATGGCACCACCAAGCGCGTGGGCATTGAGCGTTTGCACCTTGAGCAGGATGCTGGCAAATCGCAGCACGACCAGGACCCGCACAGGTCGTTCATCGACCTCAACCGGGCTGGTGTGGCGCTGATGGAAATTGTGAGCAAGCCCGACCTGCGCTCGGCCGAAGAAGCCGCGCTTTATGTAAAGAAGCTGCGCGCGATTGTGCGTTACCTTGGTACCTGTGACGGCAACATGGAAGAAGGCTCCCTGCGCTGCGATGTGAACGTCTCGGTACGCAAGCCGGGCGCCGAGCTGGGCACGCGCTGCGAGATCAAGAACGTCAACTCGGTGCGCTTTATCTCGCAGGCGGTTGAGTATGAAGCCCGCCGCCAGATCGAGATCATCGAAGGCGGCGGTACAATCAAGCAGGAAACCCGCCTGTTCGATGCCAATAAGGGCGAAACCCGCTCGATGCGCAGCAAGGAAGATGCGCATGACTACCGCTATTTCCCGGACCCTGACCTGTTGCCGCTCGAAATAGACGAAGCCTGGGTGAACGAAATCAAGAGCACCCTGCCCGAGCTGCCGGATGCCAAGAAGGCCCGCTTCATTGAAGAGCACAAACTGAGTGCCTATGATGCAGATGTGCTGGTGATGGAAAAGGCCAAGGCCGATTACTACGAAGCCGTTGCCAAGGGCCGAGATGCCAAGGTTGCCGCTAACTGGGTGATTACCGAACTCTTCGGCCTGCTCAACAAGGCCGGTAAAGAGATTGAGGATAGCCCGGTGAGTGCAGCCCGCCTCGGCGGCTTGATCGACCGGATTGCCGACAACACCATTTCAAACCGTCTGGCTAAGGATGTGTTTGCCGTGATGTGGGAAGAAGGCAAGGATGCTGACACCGTGATTGCCGAAAAGGGCCTGAAGCAGTTAACCGATACCGGCGCGATTGAAAAGCTGGTGGAAGCCGCGATTGAGGCCAACCCGGCCGCGATTGCCGAATTCCGCTCGGGCAAAGAACGCGCCCTCGGCTTTATCGTGGGTCAGGTGATGAAGCAATCACAAGGCAAAGCCAACCCCGCGATGGTGAACGAGATACTGGCGAAGAAGCTGAGTGCTTAAACAGCACCGCGCTACAAGATGAAAGCCCCGCTATATGGCGGGGCTTTTGTTTTGAGGCTTAAACCGTCAGTGCATAACGGTCGAGGCTATCGAGGGCCTTGCGCACTGTATGAAGCAGCGCAGGATCGCCGGTTTCTTCCTCGGCTCTAAAGAGGCAGGCGCGCGTAATGCCGAGGATGTGTTTTGAGGTACAGAACTCATCCGGATACTGCGTGAGGGTCTGGAAAATCTGGCTGGGTGGCTCGGTCAGCGTAAGGTCGGCGAAGGCACCGGTGGCATGGCCGAAGATTGGCAGGCCGATATCGCCGTCATTGTCTGGCCGGTTGCGCGGGTCCTGCGGGCTCGCAAGGTCGGCCACTTTGGCGGCAAATCGCAAACGGGTTTCGGTATCGGGTGCCTGCGCCAATACAGCCTTGAACGCATCTACAGCATCAGCATGACGGAAGCTGACTTTAATGGCACTACGCAGAGCGATGGCATCGGCAAAAGCGCTACCAAAGTCGCCGGGCGGGCCGAACTCGGCGTCGTAAAAACGCTGCATCAGGTTCTGCGTGCTGGCGGGCATCGGTTGTTCCTCAGGCTGCTGGCGCTGCTCTGTTGATACTGAAGCGGACGTAACTCACATCATCGTAATAGCGACCGCCCTTTACTGCCTTGGGCTGCGGATTTTCCTTATAGCATAGCGGGTCTTTGGCGTTTACATCGGCCAGATAGGCCTCGGTCTGCGTCAGTGTATTGAAAATCTTGGGGTAGCCATCGCTGGCCAGCACAACTTCGCGCGCAGCACCAACCGACACCACTTTGATATGGCGCTCTGGCACCGGATTGCCGTTAATCACGCCATAACCGAATACAGGATTATCGCTATTCGCAAAGCGCTTGCTGTCTTTCATCATCTCTTTGGCAATCATGGCAGGCGTAGGGTCGTTTGCCAGCAGGTCAGCCTCGGTCATGCCGCCCTCAAGCAACTCATGAATTTTATACTGGCGGGCACTGGCGCGGAATTCGGCTACCTTAAGCCGGGTCACATACTCCTGACCATCAACCATGAAGGGGCAGTCGGCCACGCTCCAGATTTCATTACGCGCGCTTGAGTAAACCACCATGGCCGCAGCTGCGAGCGACTGGCCGATGTCTTTACCCTGCGCCCTGCAGGCTGCATCAAGATTCTCACGCAGATTCTGGCTGATGGCGCGCACGCCCGAGACGGCATCAATATCGTCCGGCAGACGGACAATTGCATTGGCAATCAACTGGGCAGCATATTTGCCCCCGGTCATGCCGTGAAAACGCTCATCCGCTGCCAGCGAGCTGCCATCAACCACCGCGATATACCTGAAGCCGGGCGCAACCACGATCACATCTTCATTATGCGCGGTGTCACCAGCTTTTGAGCAGGAATAAGTCTCTTCAATGCGAATGGACATGTTGCACCTTATGTTGAATTTCAACTCCAACATAAGGAATATGGCCCTGCGGGGTCAAACACTATTAACCCGTGTTAAGGTTAACGCCGATTAAACTGGTAATATAAATTCATTAACCATGAAACATCTTCAACTGGGCGTTACCGTTATGATAACAGGCTACATACTCATCATGAAGGGAGCTTCAATGTTTGGAACCAGTTACAGACTAGAAGTACAAGCAAAAGGCACAACCTCACATGTTGTGTATACACAGCCTGCCATGCCATTTAATGACCATGGCGAATCCAAGATAGAGCTGCGCGCCGCACCGAGCGATCTCTCAACATTTTATACAAAACTAGGCGCCAGACTGGCTGCCAAAGCCGACCACTCGCTTATTGCCAAGCAGTTAGGCCATAGTGACTTCACAATTAAAATCGCATCAATCCCTACTCCCAAGTTTGAGGACTACGGCCCGAGCTGCTGCTAACCACGTCACTGAATAATCAAAAAGCCCCGCCTGACAACGGGGCTTTTAATTTATGACTTCTTAAGCAAACAGCATGACCAGCAAGCCCATCACGCTCGCAACCATGGCCGACGGCGGGAACAGCATCGGTATATCCTGCGTAGCAGGCGGCGCTGCTTTGGCCTCGGCCTCGACTACCTCATCATAGCGCGGGGCCATGGCACTCATGGTGCGCGCAAGATATCCGGCAATCTCCTCGTTGCTCCAGCCTGCTGCATGCAAACGCTGCTGGCGCTGGGCGCTATTGCCCTTCTCCATCATCGTCTTCAGGTCGGCTACATAGGTTTGGTAGCCCAGCTCCTCGACATAAGGCGCCACGCGCTCAAGCCATGCGTTAATATCATCCGCAATCGGGCGCACATCGCCGTTATTGTTGGTGATGAACTCGGCCTGCAGACCGTAGCGGATGGCACGCCATTTGTTCTCGCGCAGGCGCCAGCTTTCCGGACGCGGCATTTCATCCAGCCAGTCCTGATGTTTGCTGAACCAGATGCCAATAAGATGCACGAAGGCGACAATCGCCATGGCCTCCTGCAGGTTGCTCGGCTGGTCGCACACACGCAGCTCGAGAGTACCATACTGGGGTGATGGGCGAATATCCCACCACATATCCTTGAGGCTGCGGATGGATCCTGCGCGCACCATAGCCCGTACAAGGTCGACATATTCCTGCCAGGTCTTGTAGTAGTAAGGGATACCACCCACCGGCAGCGACTCTGTAATGAGGGCGCGGGCCGAGGCCAGGCCGGTCATATTCCCTTCTTCAAAGGGAGAGGCCGCACTCAGCGCCATAAGATGCGGAATGAAGTGTGTATAGAAATTATGATAGCGCACGCAGGCCTGTGCATCTGGCATACCGATATGCACATGCATGCCAAGCGTGCCGAAACGGTCATTGATGATCTGGCGCTGCTCCTTCAGGTAGGCGTAGCGCTCGTCCTCTACCCGCTCGCATTCGGCCACCTTAAGGGTTGGCGGGCGACCCGAGCCGATGACATTAGCACCCTGCTCATCTGCCTTGCTGATCGTCAGGCGCAGTACATCGCCAATCTGTTCTTTTGCCTCATGCACGTTCTTGCAGATGCCAGTCGTGACCTCCACCATATGGCGAAACAGCTCTTTTTTCACATTCTCATGCGCTGCTGCTGCAATAACAGCTTCACCACAGGGCTTGGGCAGCATGGTGTTTTTGTCCAGCATAGCCAGCTCAAACTCTACGCCCAGCGTAAGTGGCTCGCTCTGTGCAAAAGCCAGCTGTGCCTCAATGATGGTCAGTGCATCATCCTTGTCGGCTGCGGGCACAGACTTGCCCCAATTGCCACCTACAAAATCATGTAGCCACTTGAACATACCCGTCATGAGATTACTCCTTGTATATACGTAATCGGATAGGTCAGCTGCGAGGAGAGAGAAGATGCAGCGACCAGATAAACAGCGCATCAAAACTGCGTGCTTATGATTCCTGTTTGACGGAATGTCGCAGCAGGTGTCAACCCGCAATTACGGTTGACATGGCTAAATGACTGGGAGCCCTAAGAAAATTTATTGAGGTGCAGCGCACCAAGCGCCTGCCACACAGTGATATCAAAGAATCTGCGGGCGCGACCGGATGTTGAGGGAAGTACAAATACTTTAGTGCTGCCAATAGTTCCCGCCTGCAAACCATAATCAGGTTTGTGCTGAAGAAAATGGCTCGCGCCATTCTTGCTGGTGAAGGCCAATATATGCGGTTGATACTTTTTGATTTTACGCAGCAGTGCTGCAGTATCATAGCTCTCCTCACTCAACTCATCATCGTTTCCGATGCTGGCTTTGCACAAGTCGGTAAGGCCCAACCCATATTGCGGCAGCGTGCGGAAATTGATTGGATCAAACTGAGGCGGGATCAGCCCCAGCAGCTTGAGCGTAGGCCAGAACTGATTACCGGGGTTGGCGTAGTTATAACCACGCTCGGCCGATATGCGGCTGGCTGCCGTGCCACAAAACACAATACCAAGATCAGGTGCCAGCACATCAGGCAGAACATACGCTTTAGACATTAGCCCAACTGCAACCGCGGGCGTTGCGGCAGCGTGATCATCTCATAACCGGGGGCAATTCCCAGCATATCGCCATGCATCATGGCGGCGACACGGGTAAGCTTTACCTGATCGCCCTCATGCAGATGAATCGTGCCACCATCACGCATCGGCTCGGCATGAATAGAACCTAGCGCGTATTTTACATAGAAGCTGCGACCCTTCATATGCGCCTCGCTTAAGGCGAAGCTGGCAGGCTGTGTGGGCTGTAGCTCGGCACTATCAAGCGTGTGGCCAGCTGGCAGATGCAGCGATACCGCCTTGAAACCTGCACGCAGGCCGGGCTCACCTGCAGCCAGCAGGCTGCGGCCAATCTCGAGACTCAGGGTTTTATGCGGTTCAATGCTGTTGACGATTTGCAGGTGCATACCCTCAGGTGTGCGCACAACGTCTGGCAGTACAACCGCACTCAGCTGGCCTTTGGCGAGCTGATTGAACAGGCGCGGCCCTACCGCGATGCTGCCCACCTCATCAAGGTGCAGCGGTGCGCGCACGAGCTGCACCTCAGGAGTAGCAGCAACAACAGTGGTATGAGCGGAGGACAGAGCCAGCATTTATTAAACCTTTACGACAGAATTCTACTTTTAAACCTGCGGCCCTATGGGAGGCCGCGCACCAGTGGTTTCAGCGCCAATATGTGGCGCTGGTAAAGTAGAAGCCGTAAAAGTTACGAACGGTGGTCATGGCGGTAAGGTTGCAAATTATCGCACAGCCTGCAAGCACGATTAGCTAAAATGCGCGCTAACTATATTGGCCGAGATAAAACGCCTCTTCCCCTTTGGGGCAGTTCTGGCGTGGCAAAAGTATAAGCCCATCATACATAGCGGTAATGATCTCACCTTTATCGCAAGTCACAATTACCTCACCAGCCTTCACTGCATCACCATGCTTGTATACACGTGACCAGTTCCAAACATCATTCTTGCAGAAATGAACCGACTGCAGCCGAATGGCGCGCGCGGGGCCCACTGCAGGTAGGTCAGCCTTGATCATGCCAAAATGCTTTAACACACGCAGCATGGTTATATAGGCAACTTCTACCGCAGCGGGGTCGTCATGCTGGCCGCACTCTACGCCAGCTGCGATTTTACCCTGATGACGGAAATGCGCATGAGTGTGCTTAGCCTGACCAACATCTACACCAGGCATGCTGGCAGCGTAAGCTTCAATCCAGCCCTCCATGATAACTGGCAAGCCAAGCGCCTGAATGAGCGCCTCCTCGGCTGCAGGCACATCGCCAAACCTGAAAGTAAAAGGCACGCCCTCACTGGTAATGGAATGGAAATCGACCAGCACATCGCGATCAGCCACCAGCGTAATCACTTCATTGGCAATTTTTTGCTCATAACTTGCTGGCTGCTCATAGTGTGCGAACACGCGGTTGAGGTTCTCATCGATATAGCGCTGATTGCTGGCATAGGCTTGCGGATTAATTACTGGAATACACAGCAGGTCGCCACGCAAAAGCTTGATATCGCCATTTTGCAGTTTCTCGATTAAGCGCCGCTGGGCCTGTGTGCCGCATGTCTCGTTACCATGCACAGCGCCAAAGAAAACCAGCTTGGTGCCAGCCTCTTGCGCTGTAAAGCGAAAGCTCTCAATCATAAGGCTCGCGGCCATCATGCCAGTTCCTGTGCACGGCTAATGCCGCTCTTGCAACGTTTAAGAATTGGGCTGAGTGCATGCTGCACATGAGCAGGATGCTGTTTAACAGCTTCCCCCAGAATTTCACCAAGCGAACGGGCAAAGTCTGTCATACGGCCCTCACTGCCATCCGCACGGCGGCCAAAAGCAACATCGGCATATTTGCCACCATGATAAACCGCAGCCTGGCGGGCTTGCTGCAACAACGGCGCGTAATCTTTAGGCGCACCTGAAAAACCATAATCGGCCAATAACGCTTCAACCTGTGCAGTTACCGCAGGTGTGCGCAGTGCCAGCGCGCAGAATACAGGTGCTGCCATGAGGTTCTCTTCGCCCGTATCAAACGCTCGCACTTCTACGCGCTTGCCAATGACTTTGCCGTCAGAACCGCGAATATCGCAAATTTTATTATCAGGATAATTAAAGCTTTGCGCGAGATTAAAGTTACTCGCGGTCTGCTCATGCAAAGGCAAGGTTGAAAATACTGGCAGACAATTCCGTGGAATAACAATGTCATTACTATCGCTGCTGAAGGTAAAGAACAGTGGCGTTTTAACGAGGTCGCGCATGTGACCATCTACCAGCTCTTCTGGTGTGCTGGCATTTTTAAACGCAGACGAAATGCCAGCAGCACCACCATACGCTTCATAAAGCTTGCCACGCGCATGGTACCTTGAACAATCCTCACCATTAAATACAGGCGGATGATTGGCGAACACACCATAGATGAATGGCGTAAGGCGGTTAGCCAGGGCCAGTGTATCGAACAGTTCCTGATCATTACGCACATTCAGGCTCACCTGTACGGCGGCGTTCATGAGCGGAAGCAAGCGGCAATCCAGCGGCGCATTCATCTGCATCGACTTGAGGCCCGCCTGTGCGCGTGGGTTGCTGCCAACTTTGGCTTCAGCCTCTTCGGCACTCAGCGTTGCTAGATGGCTGGTTTGCTCGAGCACATGGCCGTGTTTGTCTGCTACGCTTGCGAATGCCTGATAGGCCGTGTGCGATGTGGCGGTGAGCTTGGCAATATCACCTACTTCAAAGGGTGGGCCTGCATATTCAATAATACCAGCAAACTCGAGCGAAGGGGCATAGCCCTGCTGTTGCAACGCGCTTACAATTACATCGCAGCTGGCGGGCGAGGCAATCTCTCCGCTCTTGGTTGCAAAAAATTCGGCCTCAACGCCCATGGCCTGCGGCGTATGAAGATTATAACCCGAACGGAAGAACAGCGCGGGGTCGGTAATGCGGGCTGTGTTACCTGAATTTACGGTTGTCATTTTTGATCTCTTTCACGTGTGTATTTGCAAATAAGGGGAAGCCTGGGTGCGCGATTAACGCCATCGCCAGCAAGCGACCTGTGCAAAAACTGAAAGGGCTAAAACCTTAGAATAAGCCTGACGGAACATTTAAAACTCTCAAATCTGAAGAAACGGAAATACAAAACGGACGCGATTAGCGCCAACGCCAGTTTGTTCCCCAGATGAGTGCTGTCTTGATCATGAGAAGCACATAATCAGATTTAATTCGCAGCCGCAACAATAAATCACCCAGACTGCACAAAATTTACTCAAGCGAATCAGGGGCTTATAGTAAATATGCCATTTTGTTAGAGCTTTTCAGAGACTTAGGATGATATATTGATTTTTAGGGAAATGCGCGAGATAGTCCGCGCCTAACTGATGGATTTAAATGACCGAGCAGAACCAAGACACGCAGGCTTTCATGATCGCAGCGCTGATGGCAGCGGGCGATGTAGCCTACGAGTGGGACCTGCGCACGGACAAGTTAAGATGGTCAGGCAACCCTACCAGCCTGCAGCGCTTCGGCGACCTTATTAATATCCTCTCCGGCTCATCCCTCTCCTCACGCATGACGGCTGACGACCTGATGTTGCGCCAGCAGGCGCTTGAGGCGCATTTCTCCACCCGCAACCCGCTCGACTGTGAATACGGCCTGCGCCGAGGTGATGGCGATTTTTCGTGGGTGCATGACCGAGGTGCAGCTGAGTTTGAAAATGGCCGCCCGATTAAACTGGTTGGTATTCTCCGCCTGATTGACGAGCGCAAAGCCCGCGACATGAAGGTAGGTATGAGCGCGAGCTACGATCTCGTCTCCGGCCAGCGCAGTGCCGAAATGCTGCAGGATTTATTGGGCAATAAAATCGCCACCGCCCTGCGCAGCAAAATGAGCGGTGCTTTCTTGTACGCCGGTATCGATCATATGAGCGAGATCAACATGCGGCATGGGCAGCAGGCTGCTGACCGCCTGTTGTTTGAAGTGGGCGACCGTTTGCAGAGGTCCTTGCGTGGCGGCGATGTGATGGGCCGCATTCATGGCGACCGCTTTGGTATTGTACTTTCCAACTGCACGGCTGCCGAAATGACCATGGCGGCTGACCGCTTTTTGCACACCATCAGTGAAGCCCCCTTCAGCATGCCGGATGGCAGCCAGGTGCGCATGAGCATCTCGATTGGTGGCTGCAACTTCCCTGACTATGTGCGCACCGTGCCCGATGCCATTCGCGTGGCCGAAGAAGCCATGCGCAAGGCCAAGATCAACGGCCGCGACCGTTTTGTCGAGCACCAGCCAACCGAAGACGACCGCGCCGCCATGAAGCGTGCAGATGAAGCCGGCCAGGTTATTATCAACGCTGTACGTAACGATAACCTCGTATTCGCCTTCCAGCCGATTTGTGACGCGCATACCTGCCAGCCGGTGTTCTACGAAAGCCTGCTGCGTGTACGCCGTGCCGATGGCACGCTTGCGGGTGCGGGCGAATTTGTGCCGGATATCGAGCGCGGTGGCCGTATGATGGTGCTCGACCAGCGTATCCTCGAAATGGCGATTGAAGAGCTGAAAGCATCGCCGGATGTACGCCTTGCGATTAACATTTCGGGCCTTACCGCCTGCGAGCCGGACTGGATCCGCCGTGCTGAAGCCCTGCTCCGCCATGCGCCCGATGTCGCCAGACGCCTGACCGTTGAAATTACCGAAACCGCTGTACTGCGTAACATTACCGAATGCGCCCGCACTATTGATGCCGCCAAAGACTTAGGCTGCCTTGTGGCGCTGGATGACTTTGGTGTAGCCAACATCACCTATCGCGAGCTGCGCGCTTTGGCCGTAAACCTCGTGAAGATCGACGCCATGCTGGTGCGCGGCCTGCACAACAACCCGGTAAATCACGGCGCCATTCAGCAGCTCATCCGCATTGCCAACGATTATAACGTGCAGACGGTGGCCGAAGGTATTGAGGACATTCGCGAACTGCAGCTGCTACAGCGCATGGGGGTGCGTTATGTGCAAGGCTATCTCTTGGCCAAGCCCTCCATCGAACGTCCGTGGCTGCTGCCGATGGATGAAAACATCATCCGCCTCAGCCAGTTTTCGAGCCGCTAAATGAGCTTTTAGGGTACTTCCCGCTGCGGCAGGCATCCGAGCAATACAGCACATTCTCCCACTCACGCGCCCACTTCTTGCGCCATGTAAAGGGCCGCCCGCAATGCTTGCAGTCTTTGCTCGGCAGGTCAGCTTTCTTTTTCATGGCTCAGCCCTGCTAAAAACCTGTCTGCTTGCGCGATGATGGCTTGGCGTTTGCCTGCATCCATACGGTCCCAGGTGGCATACATGGTGCTCATACGCGGATTGGTTTTAAAGCGCGCGCGGTTCCGCTCGATGAAGTGCCAGTAGAGGGCATTGAACGGACAGGCGTTATCGCCCACGCTTTCCTCCACACTATATTTGCAGCCCTTACAGTAATTGGACATGCGGTTGATGTATTTACCGCTCGAGGCATAGGGCTTGCTGCCCACCACCCCGCCATCGGCAAACAGGGCCATGCCCAGCGTATTAGGCAATTCCACCCATTCATAGGCATCGGCATAAACCAGCAGATACCACTCACACACTTCCTTGGGATCCAGCCCGGCAATGAGAGCGAAATTACCTGTAACCATGAGCCGCTGGATGTGATGCGCATAAGCATTCTGTTTGGTCTGGCCAATCGCCTCGGCCATGCAGCGCATATCCGTCTCACCGCTCCAGTAAAACCACGGCAACTTGCGTTTGGCGTTCAGCTCGTTCAACTCGGCATACTTGGGCATTTTATGCCAATACACACCGCGAATGAACTCACGCCAGCCGAGGATCTGCCGGATAAAGCCTTCAACCGCGGGCAGTGGCGCATTACCCTCGGTATACTGCGCCTCGGCCTGCTGGCACAGCTCGAGCGCATCAAGCAGCCCGCAGTTGAGATACATGGAGATAACCGAGTGGTAGAGATAGGCTTCGCCTGCCACCATCGCATCCTGATAATCGCCAAACTGCGGCAACAGCTTGTGCATGAAGTGCGCCGCCATTTTTTTAGCGGCGCTGCGGGTAACGGCAAAATCAAACGGCTCAAGATCGCCAAAGTGATCGGCAAACTCGGTCCGCACCAGAGCCAGGACGTCGGCAGTTATCTCATCCAGCTCGGGCACAGGGCGCGGCGGGATATACAAATCCTTGGGCGGAGACTTGCGGTTCTCTTTATCGAAATTCCATTCGCCCCCGACGGGCTTATCGCCCTTCATAAGCAGGTTATGGCGCTGGCGCATTTCACGATAGAAATATTCCATACGCAGCTGCTTGCGCCCATGCGCCCATGTATTGAACTCAGGGATCGAACATAAAAACCGCGTATCCGGCAAGATGCTCACCGGCAGGCCGAATTGCGTCTCCCACTGTTTCATCTGCTCCATCACGCGCCATTCACCGGGCTCGGTCACCACCAGTGCATCGGGCTTATGGCGCGCAATCGCCCGCTGCACCTCACCTGTAAAGCTATGCGTGTTGTGGGCATCCCCCAGCTTCACGTAGTCAACCTTATAGCCCTGCCCACCCAGTTCTTCGGCAAAATGGCGCATGGCGGCAAACAGAAAAGCAATTTTCTTTTTGTGGTGTTTTACATAAGTCGCCTCGGCCCGTACCTCGACCAGCAACACAACATCCTTTGCCGGATCGAGGCGTTGCAGACTGGGAAGATTAAGAGAAAGCTGGTCGCCGAGGACAAGACAGAGTTGAGTCATAGCGCTTTTACGCCGCAGCCGGTGATTTGGACTTGTACTATAATACACGCGGGCTAAAATTTAATACTTTAACAGGAGATATCCCTTATGCGCCGCCTATTACTTGCTCTTGCTGCTTTTGCCGTAATCGCCACCCCTGCTCTGGCGCAGGAAGCCCCGCCCCCGCCGCATGCACCGAAGCCCACTACACTCGAGGTTATGGCCACCGCTGATGTAAACGCCGCGCCTGATGTAGCCACCATCTCCTCCGGCGTTGTAACCAACGCTGCTACAGCGGCGGCTGCCCTCGCGCAAAATGCCGAAGCGATGAACAAGGTGTTCGCCGCGCTCAAGGCCCTTGGCATTCCGGCACAGGATATCCAGACCCATGGCCTCTCCATCAGCCCGCAGTATGCCTATAAAGAGAATGAGGCTCCCACGGTTTCGGGCTATCAGGCCAGCAACAATGTGAACATCCGCCTCACCAAGCTCGAGACGGTTGGCAGCGTAATTGATGCGCTGGTGAAGGAAGGCGCTAACCAGATTAACGGGCCTACCTTTGGGATTGATAAGCAAGACCCGCTGCTCGATGCCGCCCGTACTGAAGCCATTACCAAGGCCCGCGCGCGTGCAACGCTTATGGCTACTGCCGCTGGCCTCAAGCTTGGCCGTATTGTCAGCATCACCGAAAATGCGACCGGTGGTTTCCAGCCCCCCATGCCAATGATGCGCATGAGCGCCATGGCCGCCGAAGCCGCCCCCACAACCGTTGCTGCTGGCCAGCTCAACCTCACCGCCAGCGTGACGGTAGTGTTTGAGCTGACACCCTAAACCTCCAGCCAGCCGGCATAAGCCAGGCTGACCAAACCTGTGACCTCGACCGAGAATTGGTATTTGCCGTTCTCGGTCGACTCTTTTGCACTGATGCGGGGCCATAAAAAGCGTGGCACCGGAATACCAAAAATACGGTGGCCGACCAGCTGCCAGCTAATGCCCTCAGGCTCGGCCTCTAGGACAAACTCGCAATCTACAAAGCCGGCCCAGCATTCAACCAGATGCCCATTACGCTCGCGTAGTACGGTAGTAAAATAGCGGTCATCGCCAAAATCACGAATCCAGCGCTCGCGCCCATCTGGCAGCACCTCAAGAATAAACCCGATGGGGATGTTGTAGCCAGCCTTAGGAAAGCCCAGCAGCCTGCGTGCCAGCCAGCTGGCCGAAACTGCCGCGCGGCCGGTAAAATGGCGGCGCTCAGTAGCGCTATGTAGCGTCTTTACTGCAGGCGGCAGGTCGGTGAAGGCATCACCAAGGATTCGGGCAAATAGCGTCTTCATAGAATGCGATTGTGCGGGTAACTTGCGCGTGAGGCAAGACACATGAAAAAACTGCTCATCATCGGTGGCTACGGTAATTTTGGCAGCCATATTGCGCATAAGCTGGCGGCTGATGCCAAGATCAGCCTCATCATCGCTGGCCGCTCCCTCGAGAAAGCAGCAGCGTTTTGCCGGACACTAAAAGCCATCAACCCGCCGCAGGCTACGCAGCTGGATATCAACTCTGGCTTTGAGCAAAGCCTTGCGGCGCTGGCGCCCGATATCGTCATCCACACTTCCGGCCCGTTTCAGGCGCAGGATTATACCGTGGCGCAGGCCTGCGTCGCACAAGGCTGTCATTATATTGATTTGGCTGACGGCCGCGAATTTGTTGCGAACATCGATACGCTGCACGAGGCCGCGCTGGCCCGTAATGTGGCGGTCATCAGCGGCGCCAGCTCGGTGCCCTGCCTCTCCAGCGCAGTGATAGACCATTATCGCGCGCAGTTCAGAGAGATTGAAACGGTTGACTACGGCATCAGCACTGCGCAACGCACCCATCAGGGCCTGGCCACCACCGCTGCCGCCCTCAGCTATGCCGGGCAACCGCTTACAACGTTACGCGATTTACGTATGACTACCGTTTATGGCTGGCAGGATATGCGTGCGCATACTTACCCCGAGCTTGGCCAGCGCTGGCTGTGTAACTGCGATATCCCTGACCTTGACCTCAAGCTCTTCGTTACCCGCTACCCCGAAATTGACAGATTCAAGTTTGGCGCTGGTACCGAGCTGCCGCTGTTACAGCTAGGCCTGTGGAGCCTGAGCTGGCTGGTACGCTGGGGCATTATTAAATCCCTCGCGCCTTATGCAGCAAAGCTGCTGAACATCGCCGTGAAGTTCGACCGTTTCGGCACCGCCAACAGCGGTTTTCACATGGTGCTTAAGGGCATTGATGCACAGCATCAGCGCATGCAACGGCGCTTTCACCTTATTGCGCGCTCCGGCCACGGCCCGCTTATTCCCTGTATGCCGGCAATCATTCTGGCGCAGCGACTGGCGCGGCATGAAGCGATTGCAGCAGGGGCGCGCCCTTGCATGGGTCTTATCACCCTGCCCGACTATCTGGCTGCGCTAAGCGATCTCGACATGACCGTGTATGAGAACAATCAGCCAATAAACTGGGCGAACTTATCGACATAACCCTGCAGGAACTTTTTGGTGCCTTCATCGGTGATGCTGTGGTCATCCGCAATCAGGCCCGGCTTGGTCTGCAGATACACTTCAGGCTGGCCCATGATCTTCATGTTGAAGATGGTGAGCAGCTTGCGCAGGTCCTGCTGTGCAGCGGCGGTACCAACCACGCCCGGCGAGGTACCCGCAATACCGGCAATCTTGCCGCTGAACGAGCTTTTACCATAGGGGCGCGAGCCCCAGTCGATCAGGTTCTTCATCACACCGGGCATGCTGCGGCTATATTCAGGCGTTACAAACAGCACGGCATCAGCCGCTTCAACCTCGGCCTTAAAGCGAGCAACCGGCGCTGGCAGATTGGCCTCAAGGTCTTCGCTGAACAGCGGAATATCGTCGATCCTGACCAGCGAGAACTCGAGCTTTCCCTCGGCCAGCTTGCCTAAGGCCAAAGCCAGCTTCTTGTTGATCGACGCGGCCTTCAGGCTACCCACGATAACTGCTACTTTTTTGGCCATTTTGGTGCTCCGGCTGGCTGTTAATAAAGTCGCCAAAGATTAACGACGATATCCACTTGTGGCAATTGCTATTCCGCTAAGGTGGGTGCTACCAATTTCACTTCAGTTTCTTGGGAGAGACTTAATTGGGCCGTAAAAAACAGGAAATTGTTATCGTCGGTGGCGGCCCTGTGGGCAGCTGGGCAGGTATCGAGATTGCACGCCGCAACAGCATGGCCGAAATTACGCGCTACGAGCGCTATGCCGAGTATCAGCGCAAACACGTTTTAAAGCTCGAGCATGCTTCGCTGCTGCTCTACTCGAAATCAGGGGCCGATGCGCGCCGCCAGCAGTTTATGGAAGAAATAACCGGCCACAATCTGCTCGGTGTATTCGGCCGCGTGGCCGGCTCGGTGTTTGTGCCTACCAGCGCCCTTGAAGGCGCACTCACCAGCTACGCAGGCGCCATGGGCCTCAACCTTGTGCAGCAGAAAGTGGAAGATCCGTTCGAGCTGATGGATCGCCATCCCAACTGCCGCCACTTCATTGCCGCTGATGGCGCGCATAGCCTGATGCGCGAGATGCTGCTGGGCAAGGAAGACGCCGCGCTTAAAACCATTCCGCTACAATATGTAGCCGAGGTCAAATACCGCGCCAATGGCAAGGCTGGCCACCTCGATTTTCTCGGTGAGCAGTACTGCACACAAAAGCTGATGGACCATCTGGCGTTTGAGTATGTAGGCAAAGAGCGCGATGGCGTTACGCCGGTTACCCTGCGCCTGTTCATTACGCCTGAGATGTACAAGGCCATGCCCGAGGCCAGCTTCAAGCAACCCATGAAGCTGACCGACCCGGCCATGCCGCCCGCTCTGGCGCGCGATATCAGCACCTATATGAACGCACGCGCCAAGCTGGCGGGTGAGGACTATCAGGAAGGCTCAGCCATGCTGAGCAAGCTGACGCTGAATATGTATCATACGCGCGATTACTGCGTGCAGGTGAACGGGCGTAACTGGCACTTTTTGGGCGATGCTGCGATTGGCGTGCCCTACTTCAGGGCGCTTAATGCGGGCATTATCGGGGCATCGGCCGTGGCGGCTATTGTGACCGGGCCGCTCTCGCTGAACAACCAGCACCGCGCACACGAGGCCTATGGCCCTCTCAGCGTGGCGTGGGAATTCAGCGCCGCTCGCGGCAAAAACCTTGGGCTTAAAGCCTACGACCTGTGGCGCGGCGCAAGTGCGGCCTCACCGCTCGAGATCCATAAATTCAGTCAAGAACAGCAGCTCGACCTGCGCAGCAACTACCACCGCGCCTTCACACCGCGCGATACACCCGAGATGTAATAGACAAGAACCATAATAATATTGGGGAGTACATCATGAAGGTTTATCAGCTCGCAGTCAGCGCTGCGTTCAGCGTTTTTGCGGCTCCGGTTGTGGCTGATACCACAATTTCTCTTGAGCAGCGCACAGGCAGCATCTTCCTCAGCGGGCCGAATGGCAAGGGCACCACCACAGCCCTAAGGCTCGAAACCAGCAACGGCAGTGGCCTGCTTGCCCTGCGCCTTGGTCAAATTCATGACCAGTCGGGCAATATGCCCCTCAATAAAAGCCTTGAGATTGGAGGGCTTGCCACCCTCACCGCACAGGCCAGCTGGTATAAGCAGGTTGATGCGCAGTTTATGCAGCTTGAAAAGAGTTTTCGCGTATTAGGCAGCATCGATCTGTCCTACGGCTTTTATGCAGGCACAGCGATTGGCCGCGCGGGCCATATGGCCAACGTTCATCTGCATATCAACCCGCTGAGCCTCACCCTGCCGTCTTACAGCTATAAGGGCTACGGCACACCTGCGCTTAACCTCAGCATGGCAGCACGTGATTATGCGCTGTATAGCGATACCGAGAACAGGCAAGCCAAAAGCCCTTATGGCGGGTTGATTTTCGCGAGCGATATGCCGGTTAATCTCTCATCCCATACGCAGCTGCGCCTGACCAAATCAGCCCAGATCGGGGCTGACCGCATGGGTTATGGCGGTGGTGCGGCCCTTGTTTACGCCAGCCAGCCCCTAACCGATGACCGCCAGATGCCGGATGGCCCGTGCCAAGGCCGCCCTTATGCGCCCAAGCAGGGCTTTGCCCTGACCGCCGCCCTTTGTATGGATAAAACGGTTAAATCAACCATGCATGAGGCGGAAGAGCGTAAAGCGCAGCGTTATGCCAATACACTCAACGCCTATGGCAGCCAGATTAACGGCTATGCCGGCCAGCTGTGCGACCGCACCAGCTATTGCAAGAGCCTGCCCACGTATACGGCCAAGGATGTAATGAACGCCCTTGGCCTGCCCGACCCCACAGCCAAAGCGCAGATTGCCGTTCGGCTGGGCGTGGCGGGCAGCTACGGCCCGCTCACCTATGCCCTTGAAGGCAGCATTCCGCTGAGCGGCATCAAGAACCGCCAGCTAGGCGCCAGTATGGGCTATCGCTTCTAGTTTATCTGTGGGCAGAGTGATCTTAAATCCGCGCATCTGCGAATAAGGTTTGGGAGATTACTTATGTCGGCTTTTCTTGTTATTGCAGCGTCCAGCACCATCGGCCAGGCGGTTACGCGCCAGCTTCTTTTAGCTGGGCATAGCGTTTTTACCACTGCGCGGGATACCAGCCGCATTACGCCCGATCTAGTGCTTGATGCGACTGACTTTGCGGCGGTAGAAGCCGCTTTTGTGCAGGCGCAGGAACAAAATGGCCCGCTGTCGGGTGTTGTGTGCTGCGCTGGCTCGTTGCACCTTAAGCCTGCGCATATGACCAGCCTTGAGCAATACCGTAGTGTGGTCGATGCCTCGCTCACCACCGGCTTTGCCACCGTGCGTGGTGCCGGTAAATGCATGAGCGAAGGTGGCTCGGTGGTATTGGTATCATCCGCTGCCGCACTTGAGGGGCTGGCCAATCACGAAGCGATTGCTGCTGCCAAGGCCGGCCTCATCGGCCTTACCCTCAGCGCTGCCGCCACTTATGCCGGGCAGAACCTGCGCTTTAATGCTGTTGCCCCCGGTCTGGTTGAAACCAGCCTGACCAAAGCCCTGACCGGTAGTGATATGGCCCGTAAATTCTCCGAGAACATGCATGCCCTCGGCCGCCTTGGTAAACCTGAGGATGTAGCACGCGCTATCTGTTTCCTGCTCGATCCGGCGAATGACTGGATTACAGGGCAAGTGCTAGGTGTAGATGGTGGCCTCTCGCGCGTACGGCCCAAAATGAAGGCCTAAAAGCAAAACCGCGGCAGGTTGCCCCGCCGCGGCTTGACCGTTGTATAAGCTATCGTTATCGGGCTACACGACGGCTGACATCACGGCGGTTTTCATGACGGTCGATGGTGCCTTCCACACGGTCGCGGCGATCCTCACGGCGATCGCGCACATCTTCGGCACGGTCATTCTGGTTTTCGGCACGGTCGCGCGCATCTTCGCGCTCATCTCGCAGATCTTCGCGCGCATCCTTCAGGTCCTCAAGCTCATCGCGGCGACCGCCATCATGCGCAGCATCGCGCACGTCCTCACGCGCGTCCTTCACATCCTCCTGACGGTCACGGATATTCTCCCGATGGTCTTTCACATCTTCACGCGCATCTTTCACGTCTTCGGCGCGATCACGCACCTGCTCGGCACGGTCACGTCGGTTTTCGCGGCGGTCGTGCACGCCTTCGGCACGATCGGCGGTTACATTCACCGACTCGGTAGTTGCGGTAGCTGTATCTTCAGCCAAGGCAGGTACAGCCATAACCGAGAGCAGAGCCGCAGAAAGTAGTAATGAACGCATAATTCCTCCAAAGGGGACGGGCAAAAGATGGAACGGCAAGCAACCGCACACATCTTCTACGCGGCGGGCCCAGCCATCATGCGCAGCCGCCCATAATATTTCATGAAAACTATACGGCTTTTTAGATAAACCCCAAAAAGCCCAGAAAACAGCCAAAAATTGGCAAAGAAAACGGCTGGCAGTAACCCGCCAGCCGCCTTTTCTTAGCGGTGGTCCATATCTTTATTCATGTTGGTGTGCATAGCAGGCTTGGCCATACCGCTATCTCCCATACCATTATCCATGGCAGGCTGTGTCTGACAGGCGGTAAGAACTACTGCTGTGATAGCGAGAGCAAAAAACTTATTCATTATATTCTCCGTTAAGGTTGCTGATTTCATGGCAAGCACCATGCTCCGGAAAAGACAGAAAACTGCCTCCGCCCGAATCTCCTAGATTTATGCACCCATTTCCTGAGCCATCAGGGCATTGGCTATCAGAGGCGTACGCTCCATGCCGGTTATTTCGGCAGGCTTTACCTCGGTAACTTTTTGTTCCTGCTGTTCGGCCAGGCGCTCCTGTGCATTCATATCGGCCACATTACCGCGCAGCTTTTCCATATACTGCTGCTGCAGCTGCATAATCGGGCTTAATCCCGAACAACTCGAACAATCACTCATGATATCCCCCATGAAATCAAATCTTCTTCAGGCTATTCGCTGATAAAGCGTGCAAGGTTACAGGGGGCTAAAAACTTTTGTAGGCTGCACACGGACCAGCAAATTGCTAAGCTGGATATATAACCAGTCAGGTGTAACTTTGCCCAATCTGCAGCGAATAACCCCAGAGAGCCTCCCGATTGACTGGGATGTGCTGGCCTTGCGCAGCCAGCAGGGTAGCCAGAGTGACTACCACCAGCTGCTCTCACTTATAGCGCCAGTATTGAGTGCTTACTTCCGACGCAATTATGCCACGCGGATGCAGGCCGATGATTTGATGCAGGAGACGTTATTGGCTATTCATACCAAGCTGCATACTTATAATAGCTCACAGCCCTTTGCGCCTTGGCTGTTTGCGATTGCACGCTATAAAGCCATCGACCATATCCGGCACAGCAAACGGCAGGTACCAACAACGCAAATGCCAGAAGATGAATCACTTCTTGGTGCAGCCATCGTCTCGGGCAATGAACTTACAGCGCATGAGACGAATACGGAGTTACAGCGCGCCCTGCAGCTGCTCTCACCGCGCGACCGTCAACTCATTGAGCTATCTAAGCTACAGGAGCTGAGCCTGCAGACGATTGCCGACCAGACCCGCCTGAGCCTGAGCGCGGTCAAGATTGGCATTTATCGTGCGCTCAAAAGGCTCAAAGCCGCCATGGCCACAAAGATGGAAGGCAACTGATATGACCACGCCTAAATTGAATAATCTGATTAGCAAACTAAGCACAGAACTGCCCCAGCGGCCCGTGACCAGCACGATTGCATGGCGCTACGCCGCTATTGTTGCAAGCGGTGTAATGTCTTTGCTGTGTCTTATCTACGGCCTGGGCCTGCGTACCGACCTTATGCAGATCTGGACCACCCCGCCCTTCATCCTTAAAATACTGTTTGGGCTGAGTGCATTCGTTACAGGTGGTCTGCTTTTGCGCCGTAGCTGGCAGCCACGCCTCGAGCAGATCCGTTTTACCCCTATATGGCTAGTCCTGATTACGCTTGTAGTAGCTGGCGCTGTTGGCAAGGCGTTACCAAGTGCAGACAGTAACTTCCTGCCTGGTTGGGCCTGTGCGCTTAGTATTGTTGGTCTGAGCCTTCCACTTATGCTGAGCTTAACCTGCCTCAGCCGGCTTTACGCCTCTACCTCGGCCAGCAACACCGCTGATGCAGCCGCTCTGGCGGCCTGCGGTATTGCTATTGTGCTATTTGCCCTACATTGCCCTTACAGCCAGACACCGTTTATCCTGTTCTGGTATGGGCTAGGGCTTATTGGCAGCATGGCTCTTGGCCATACAATCCTCCAGCGCCTGCTTCGCTGGTAAACGCCCAATAAAAAACGGCTGGCAGTAATCCGCCAGCCGCTCTTTAGAACCGTGAAGAGAGCTTACGCAGCCTTCTTCATGCTTTCCTTGCAGATCTGGGCGAGAGCCTGACCTGTAGACTGGCTGCCGGCAGCGGCAATATCGCCAATCGAAACAACACCGGTCATGCGCTTCTTGGCATCGAGTACCACGAGGCGGCGAACCTGAGCCTTGGCCATGTTCTGGGCCACATCTTCAATGCTGTCGCTCTCGCTGCAGTACAGCACCTTGGTGCTCATAACCTGCTTGGCGGTCACATCGGCAGGGTTCAGGCCCTTGGCGATGGCGCGCAGCACGATGTCACGGTCGGTAACGATACCAACCAGCTTGTCGTTCTCACCGATCAGCACTGAGCCGCAGTCGCTCTGCTGCATCTTGGTGGCGATTTCGGTCAGCTTGGTCTCGGGCTTTACCCACTCGACTTTGCTGGTCATGATTTCTTTGATGGATTTGGCGCTCATTGTGGTGTCTCCTTTAGGGGTTAAGACGGCAACAGACTATCGCTGCCACAGCAAATAGCTACAGGTTAATCGTGCAACGCCGCGATAATACAATTAGCGATTGTTTTCAGCGGCTTGCAGCCAACCCCTCACAAACACGGAATTTAATTACAAGTTCCATTGCGACATAAATGTTCTTTATCCGCAATTCCAAAGCATTACTTGTTTCTTAGGACCTGTGAGCGCATAATGGGATTATCGGCACTCTGATCATCATCCGGTTATCAAAAACACATAAACACCGGCCTCCAGAACAACCCGACTTATAAATCTCAGCCCCTGCTGAAAGGTGGCGCATTATGGATTTTATCAAACAGCTCGACCCCGCAAAGATGGCTCCCAGCCTGCCCAGCACACATGGCCAGAGCGATGCGCTGCCGCGCTTCTACAGCAACCTGCCAGTTGTGATGCGGGCCACCGCCGATACCAGAAAACATGATGCCGAAGCCGCGCTGTGCCTGCGCTGGCTGCAGATCGGGGATTGAGCATGTTCAGCCCCCGCCCCCTGCCCGCCCGGCCAGATGCCATTCGCGTTCAAACCAGCAGCGCCCCGCGCCAGCTGCAAATGAACATTACCCGCACCGTACCTGCGGGCCACGACCGTGCTTCACGGCGCGCACTACCAGTGGCATTCACCCACTGTGCGCACCGCCACAACTTCAATAACTAGAAAACCCGTAGCCGGATTTAGTTCGACATGTGCTTGCGCTTGTCGAACCAGCCTTCACCATAGCTGGTGCAGATCTCGGTGTTCTTGGGAATATCGCGGGTGGCCTGCAGCACGTGATACAGGGTACCATCGCGCTCTTCCCACAGAATTTCGGCGTTCTTGTTGTCGTCATGGTTGCAGTAGGTGGCAACACCGGTAATAAGGCAGCAGGCATCATCCACATTCTTGATACCCACACGCGCCTGCATCTTCTTCGAAATCTTGCCGAGCGTGAAAATGTAATCACGCATGATGGTCTTCTGCAGGTTCACGGTTTCCTTCTCGTTGAGCACGAGGGTGGGATTGGACTCAATCTCTTCGCCCTTCTTGATGGCGTTCTTGCAGTAAACACCACGACCCTTCTCGGGGGTAATCTTCAAATACAAACCGCTTTTGCGCTCGAGCGAATGATACTTCTTCTTGATAGCCATGACACACTTGCAGGTAAGAGGTGGGTTAAACGTCTGCGTGCTGATAATACAGAATCGCCCCACAGTCACTAGCACAGTGCGGAATAATTTTGATTGTAAGTAGTTGACTTAAGAGCGCTTTACAGCCGCGACTCAGGCCCCGCGCCGGAGCACATCATTCCGGCTGTATTTCTTCTTTTTGGTCATGGCGCGGCTGATCAGGTATTGCCGTAGTGCACTCAGCACCAGTGCCACAATCAGCAGGGCCAAAGCGGCCACAGGTAATGCAAAAACCAACCAGCCCATGATGCTCCCTCTTCCTGTTTTCCTGCCTTGAATATAGGGCGCAAAGCGTAAATTTTCAGGTGACAGACGCTCGACTTTTATCGATTCCATAAGACTAACCCAACGGTAGCTTCACTACGCCGCGGCTGTTCTCGTCAATGGCTTGACCTCTATCAAGCGGCAGTTCAGAAAGAACAGGTCAGGAGACAGTCATGGGCCGCCGCAACCAGCACCCCAAGCCAAATCACCGGAAAAAAGCTGCCGCAAAGGCAGCCAAGCTGGTGGCTATGCGTCAGGATAAAGTGTTCGAAGATGCAATGTACGCCGAAAGGGCGAAATGGCGGCGCGTGGGCTTTGTTATAGTGCTGGCTGTGATCAGCGATGTCAGCTTCAGGCTTTATGGCGGCGGTCTGCAGCAGCGGTTTGAGAGCGAGCTTGGACAAAACCTTGTGGGGCTTCTGCCCGCCGCCGTCATGATGCTGGCGATGGCCTGGGCGCTATGGCCGCGCAAATAGCAACAGTTATGGAGCCCCCCTCATGACACCCAATTTTGACCTCGCCCTGCAGCAGCACTTCGATGCCATCACGAACCGGGATATCGATGCCTTCGCCGCGCATATGACCCGCAACGAGAAGCTGTATACAATCGTGCAGAACGGCCATGCCTTTAAAACACCAGCCGAGATCATCGCTATTCATGCCGACTGGTTCAAAGACCCGAGGTGGATATGGCAGGGCTCGGTTGTTCATAAGGCTGTCGGGCAGGACATGGCGATGGCCGTAATCAAATACAGCTACCGCCCCAGCGCCACCGCGCCAGCGGTTGAAAGCTGGCTTACCTATGTATTTGCGCTGGAGGATGGCGCGTGGAAAATCATCCACGACCAGAACACCGCGCTCAACTACGCGGCGTTTTCGGCATCCCTAAGCCAGAGCGAGCAATAATCCAGCCAGCCGTAAATTTAAAAAACCCCCGAAGCGGGGGCTTTTTATATGGCGGAGAGGGTGGGATTCGAACCCACGGTAGCCTTGCGACTACACCAGTTTTCGAGACTGACGCATTCAACCACTCTGCCACCTCTCCGGCTTGTGGTGAGCCGCGGGTATAACGGATTATGGCAGCAATATCCAGTACCTAGTGAGGCCATTTTGCGCTATTTTTTGCCCCAATTTGCCCCTGCCCGGCCGGCCTGAGCAAACCTGAGGGAAAACCTGCCCAAACTTGAGTCAACAAACGGTTGACTTTGAGGGCTCAACCCGCTAAATCCCCGCGTCTCAAGGCTACATGGGTAGCCCTTGTTTGTTAACGAATTCAGGTGGCTCATATGTTCGCAGTCGTCCGCACAGGCGGTAAACAATATAAGGTCGCAGTTGGCGACGTCATGTACATCGAGCGTATCGCTGGCGAAGCCGGTGATTCAGTCACCCTCGACGACATTCTGATGGTTTCAGACGCTGGCAAGACCGTTGTGGGTGTTCCCACCGTTAAGGGCGCCGCTGTAACAGCGACCGTTCTCGGTCAGGACCGCGCTGACAAGATCATCGTTTTCAAGAAGCAGCGCCGCAAGAACCATCGCCGTAAGAAGGGTCATCGCCAGCTGCGTACCGTTCTTCGCGTCACGAACATCAAAGCAGCCTAAGGAGAACTACTCATGGCACACAAAAAAGCAGGCGGTAGCTCCCGCAACGGTCGCGACTCAGCTGGTCAACGTCTTGGCGTAAAGCGCTTTGGCGGCCAGACTGTTCCGGCAGGCAACATCATCATCCGTCAGCGCGGCACCAAGGTGCACCCTGGCGACAATGTTGGCATGGGCAAGGATCACACCCTGTTCGCCAAGATTGCCGGTATCATCAAGTTCTACCGCACGCGCAATGATCGTCAGTTTGTCGAGATCATTCCTGCGGCAACTGCAGCTGAGTAAGCTCCAGTCCCAGTAACAGTTCAGGCGGGGGATTGGGCAACCAGTCCCCCGTTCTATTTTGAGATTATCATGCAGTGGCAGACCAAAACCTTCAGCGAATTGAACGTAAACGAGCTTTATGCCCTTCTACGTCTGCGTTCGGCTGTGTTTGTGGTGGAGCAGAACTGCGTTTATCAGGACCTCGATAATCACGACCAGGCTGCCCAGCATGTCATGTGTTTCGAGAATGGCGAACTGCTGGCCTATTGCCGCGTTTTACCAGCCGGCGAGAAGTATGCCGAATGCTCAATCGGCCGTGTGATTACTGCCCCGGCCGCCCGTGGGCGCGGGCTTGGCCAACAGCTTACACAGCAGGCGATTGCTGCTGCAGGCGGCAAGCCCATTCGTATTTCGGCGCAGGCCTATCTTGAGAAATTCTACACCGGCCACGGCTTTGCTGTGGTGCATGGCCCCTATAACGAGGACGGCATCCCTCACCTTGAGATGCTGCGGAGCGCAGCATGACAGAGATTAACATTCGCCTGCTTGACGCCGATGATGCTGCCGACTTCCGCGACATGCGTTTAGCTGCACTCAAGGCGCACCCCGAGGCCTTTGGCGGCGATCATGACACCGAAGCCAAGCACAGCCTGACCGACCATATGGATCGCCTCGAGCGCGACCATTTCTTCGGTGCGTTTGATGGCGACAAGCTAGTAGGCATGATCGGTCTCATTCTGTATGACGGCGCGAAGATGCAGCACAGCGGCAAGGTCATCAGCATGTATGTTGACCCCAAGTATCGCGGCCAGAAGATTGGCGACAAGCTGCTTGAAGTTGTGGCCACCTCCGCCGCCGAACAGATCGAGCAGTTGTTCCTCTCCTGCACCACCATCAACATACAGGCCAAAGCGCTGTATGACCGCAACAAGTTTACTACCTATGGTACCGAGCCCCGTATTCTCAAAGTGGGTGATACCTATTACGATGAGTACCTGATGGTACGGGATTTAAGGTCATGAAGTTTCTCGATGAAGCCAAGGTTTATGTAAGGTCGGGCGACGGCGGCAATGGCTGCGTATCGTTCCGCCGCGAGAAATTCGTCGACATGGGCGGCCCCAACGGTGGCAATGGTGGCCGCGGTGCCGATATTGTGTTCGAAGTTGTGCAAGGCCTCAACACCCTCATCGACTATCGCTATGCCCAGCATTTTAAAGCCCCCAAGGGCGGCAACGGTATGGGCAAAGACCGCTACGGCGCTGGTGGCAAAGAGCTGGTACTCAAGGTACCGCCCGGCACACAGGTGATTGACGAAGATAAAGAGACCGTGCTGCTCGACCTCGTAAACCCCGGTGATCGCGTGGTGTTCCTGCGCGGTGGCGATGGCGGTTTTGGTAATGCCCATTTCAAGAGCCCGACCAACCGTGCGCCGCGCCAGTTCACGCCGGGCTACCCGGGTGAAGAGCGCTGGGTATGGCTGCGCCTTAAGTTAATCGCCGATGCAGGTATCGTGGGCCTGCCCAACGCCGGTAAATCAACCTTCCTCGCCGCCACCTCGCGCGCGCGCCCGAAGATTGCTGACTACCCCTTCACCACCCTCGTGCCCAACCTTGGTGTTGTCAGCACCGGCGACCGCGAATTCGTGATTGCCGATATCCCCGGACTGATTGAAGGCGCGCATGAAGGTCACGGCCTTGGCGATCGCTTCCTTGGCCATGTCGAGCGTAACAAGATCCTGCTGCATCTGGTCGATGGTACATCCGACACGCTGCTGAAGGACTTCAAGACCGTGCGCAAGGAAATGGAAGCCTATGGTGGCGGTCTTATTGATAAGCCTTATGTCATCGGCCTCAACAAGATCGATGCAATGGACGAAGACGATGTGAAGAAGAAGGTGGCCAGCCTCAAGCGTAGCGCCAAGGTGCCAGTTTACCCCATCTCAGCTGCGGCCAAGCTCGGCACGCAGGAGCTGATTCACGTTCTCGGCAAAGTCATTAACGCGCCAGAGGAAAAGTAAGGCTACTGCCCCAAAAGGCGGTAGGTTACCGGCTTAATCGAGCTGCCACCGCGCACGCCGGCATCAACCTGCGGATCGGCAGGGGCTGCTGCAGCTTCGGCTACGGGCGCGGGTTCGGCACTGGCCACGACTGCGGCACGCACATCAACCAGTGCAGTCATACTCACCTGATCGACCGGCAAGGCCGCCTGCAAATCAACCGGCGCTAAGGCCGCCACCGGCGCAATAACGGGCGCGCGCTCACGCTGCTTGCGATAACTGGCCCGGTTGAAACTGCCTCTGGGCTGTTTACTCTCGGCCTCGGCCACAACTGTTGCAGCAGGCCCGCGCTTGTTGCCACGTTCGCGCTTTGATGCTTCGGCAAAGGCCGAGCTGGGCGAAACCGAGGCATAGAGCGTACGGTCCTCAGGCTTTCTAAACACGGCTGCATACTGCGGGTTACTCTGCACCTCGGCAAAACCGGTGCGCAGGTTCTTCAGGTTGGCGGCATAGCGGCGGTCGCTGTCCTTGCCGCCCAGCACAATAGAGGTCAGGCGTACGCCATCCTTGTTCTCGGCGGTCGAAGCGAGATTGATGCCGCCCGAAAAGCGATTAAAACCGGTTTTCTGCGGGCCAACCGCATGGAAGCCCTCTTTGCGCGTGCGGGCCGTATCGCCTTCAAAGTCGCGTACAAAATGGTTGGTGGTGGGGCTATGCACCCTCACCTTGCGCTTATCCGGCAAAATCACATGCGTGGTGGCGGTGTGGGTAGACAGCAGCTTTTCATAATCCGGATAATCCTTCATCAACCGCTGGCTGAGCACCGCCATATCGCGCGCGGTAGATAAATTGGTCTTTTGCTCGGGACCGCCGTTGTTAAGGCCCGAAGCGTTGATGAAGCTGGAGCTGGTCATGCCCAGCTCGCCCTGCGCAACGCGGGTCATTTCGCGGGCAAAGTCGCGCTCGCTGCCGGGCACAGTCTTGCCCTTGGCGTTGAGCTTGGTGGGGGCCAGATGCTCACCCAAGGCCTTGGCTACACCATTGGCCGAGCTGGTCATCATCACGGTTAGTGCTTCGCGCACTGTCAATCGGCTACCAGCGGGCAGTGTATCAAGCACCTCTTCTACACCATCGGCGTTGGTCACTTTCACGTTCAGCGTATTGTTATCAAGCTTTGACGCACCCTCGCTGATTCTAATCTGGTCATCGAGCTTGATCCGGCCCTCTTCCACCGCCTTCATCACCATATAAGCGGTCATCAACTTGGTAAGCGAGGCAGGGTCGCGCTGCACGTCCGCATTCTTGGCGTGGATGATCGCGCCCGTCTCGGGGTTCATCACAATCTCAGCAGCGGCCAGCTCGGGTGGCGCTTTGGGCGTGACGGGGGCTTTAGTTGGTTTTCTGGCCATGCAATTTTCCTCGATTTTCAAAGCATGACAAAAACTGGTTTATGAGCCGCTAAGGTAAGAAACAATTAACCATAATGACTATGAGAAACCGCAGAATTATGCTGATATTATCCCATGACCCAGCCACTCGATACCTCTGACGTTACCGTTCACACGGCCCCAACCGAGACCTTACGCACCGCAAGGCGCGTGGTCGTCAAGGTCGGCTCGGCCCTGCTGGTGGACGATGCCTCGGGCACCCTCAACCGCGAATGGATGGATGCCTTTGCAGATGACATCGCCGCGCTCAAGGCGCGCGGGCAAGAGGTGCTGATCGTCACCTCAGGCGCTGTGGCCACCGGCCGCCGCCATTTGGGCCTCATGGGCCGCGCGCTGAAGCTCGAGGAGAAGCAGGCCGCCGCCGCCACCGGGCAAATCCGCCTTGCGCATGCCTGGCAGGAAGCCCTCGCCCGCCACGCCATTACCGTGGCGCAGGTACTGGTCACGCCCGAAGATACCGAGGCGCGCCAACGCCACCTCAATGGTAGAGCGACCATCAACACGCTTTTACGCTTGGGTGCCGTACCGCTGATTAACGAGAACGATACTGTAGCGACCGAAGAAATCCGCTTTGGCGATAACGACCGTCTCGCCGCCCGCGTGGCGCAGATGATCTCGGCCGATACGCTGGTGCTGCTCTCGGATATCGATGGTCTGTATACAGCCGATCCCAAAAAAGACCCCTCCGCCAAACTGATTGAGCGCGTAACCGAGATTACGCCCGATATCGAGGCGATGGCGGATAAGCCGCCCCCAGGTTTCTCCTCCGGCGGCATGATTACCAAAATCATGGCCGCGCGCATCGCCATGAACGCGGGTTGCCGCATGGCCATTGCGCTGGGCCGCCTCATGCACCCGCTTTCGCATATCGATAATAACCGCTGCACGTGGTTTATTCCGGCAGGCACACCGCTAACCGCGCGCAAACAGTGGATTGCTGCGCATGTAGCCACCCAAGGTGTGCTGCATATCGATGAAGGCGCGATGGCCGCCCTGCAACGCGGCAAGAGCCTGCTGCCTGCAGGCGTAACCAAGGTTGAAGGTACCTTCGAACGCGGGGATGTGGTGGTGGTGAAGACGGCCGAAGGCAAGGAAATCGCCCGCGGTCTCGCCACTTACTCAAGCGAAGAATCCGACAAAATCAAAGGCCACCAGAGCGCCGAGATTGATCAGCTGCTCGGCGATATGGGCGGGCGCGATGTGATGATCCACCGCGACGACTTGGTCCTGCACAGCTAGGAGCCTCTATGCGCATAGCCATCACCTGTCTTGCACTGATGCTTATGGCAGGGCCGGTGATGGCAAGTGCAAGTGATGACTTTGTAGGCACTTATGCATTTAAAGCTACTGAGCCTTGCGGCAACATAAGTGGCTACGCAGAAGCACATGTAAGCATTAAAAGAGGCCCGCTAAATCTAGAAGGTGGCCCTCACCTTGTAAGCATTGAATATAACAGCTGCAGTCATACTGCGGGTTTCGAAGGTGTTGGTTTTATAAAGAATGGCATTATGACGGCTATTCCGCTGCCTATAACGCAAGATGCCTATGACTTACCTGAATATAAAGAATGTAAAATTGAAATCAGGCAAGTTGGCAGTACAAGCATATCACTACACGAACAAGCCAATACTAAATGCGACCGTATTTTTATGGGCGGTACGGTCATACATATCGATTCAATCTCTAAAATAGACGAATAACCTCAAACTTAACCGAAGGAAAGAACATGCGCATCCTCGCCATTTGCCTCACCCTGCTCGTCTTAGCCACTCCCGCTCTCGCATGCAGTCCGGTATACGACCCGCGCACGCTGGTCGAAAAAGCCGCAGGGCGGCCTGAGCTTTTTGTTGGCAAAGTTGTTGAAGTGGGGGCCGATTTTATCGTAATGCAGGTTCTGTCGTCACGCGGCACACCGACTATCGGCGAAAATTTGCGTAAAACCCATGGGGGATATGGCACCTGTGGCAAGCTCACTTTCACCCCTGGCGATGTATGGCTGTACGATACGGATATGCCGCTCAGCCTTAGCCAGAAGCTGACACCCGAAGACCTCGGGGCGGACCATGGCAGCAACATCGACGCGCTGATTGCGCGCCTGCAAGCAAAGGCGAATACGCCTGTGGAGTGAGTAAAGCATGGAATGGACGGCAATTTCGGGCAGCTGGCGCAAGACTAACGAACAGGTAGAGGCAGATGTGCGCGGCGATGTGGCCCGCATTCTGCAGCGCGGCGATGGCATAGTCACCGGCGGCGCCTTGGGCGTTGACTATATCGCGACTGACGAGGCCCTGAAGCACGACCCGTCCTGCCAGCAGCTCAAAATCATCATCCCCACGCCGCTATCGTATTACGCAGCGCATTACCTCAACGCGGGTAGCCGCGGCATCATTACGCTCACACAGGCGCACAACCTTGTCAGCCAGCTCGGTCAGGTCAAGCGCGCCCACCCTGAGCATTTCATCGAGATGCACCACCATGCATGCAATGAAGCTACTTATTACGACCGCAACTCGGCAGTGATCGCCGCCGCCAACAGCCTGTTCGCCTATCAGGTGAACAACTCTGCTGGTACGCAGGATACAATTGATAAGGCGCGTGCAGCCGGACTTACCATTACGCATAAAAAATACACAATTGCGTAATTAAACTAATCGCAGCGCGATTTGTATTCCTAATAGGTGAGCAGCTTACCGTCGTATTACCTTGTAACCTTTTGCAATGCGCCTACCGTAACCTGATAACTACGGAGTAACGCCACCATGCTTGCTGCCTTAAATATCCAGAACTGCGATTTTTCACGCGAGGTCAGTGCGGAAACACTCAGCCGCCTCAACAGCCTTGGAACTATCAAGCGCTATAGTACTGGAGAGAATATCTTCAACCAGTATGATGACGGTACATCCTTCCATATTCTTCTCGACGGGATTGTATCGATTACGGCCCTCAGGGAGTCTGGCCAATCCACAATTATTGATACAGTGCATAAAGGCCACCTGTTCGGCCTCAACTCGGCCATTCTGCATCGCCCCTATCTGGTATCGGCTGTGGCAGATACCGATGTTGTAACACTGGCCATCCCCTTCACGAACGCTCAGCAGATGCTGACCGAGCATCCCGAGCTGTCGCTGCCCATGCTGCGCGAGCTGGCCACCCAGACGCGCATACTCACCAACCAGATACGCCAGCTCAAGCTGCAGAAGGGAAATGAGCGGGTAGCTCATTACATCCTCAGCCTGAGCCCCAGCATGACAGGTTCGTTTGTCTGCGATCTGAATGAGCCGCGCCGCGTTATCGCCCAGCGCCTTGGCATGACGCCCGAGAGTCTCTCGCGCTCAATCGCCGCGCTCAAGGCCAAGGGTGTGATCTTTGAGCGGACAAGCGTGCGCGTAAAAGACGCCGCCCTGCTGCGCAGCTATTGCGGGCTTGAGGTGATTCAGTAAACCGCCCCCTGCTGCTAAATGACTTTCCCGGAACTGATTTTCACGCATAATAGAGAAAATCAGCCTTCCGGAATAAGGTCAGTATGCAGAATATCGAGATAGCCGAGCTCGCCCGCAAGGCCCGCGCCGCCCAACACCAGCTGGCCCTGACCAGTGCTGACCAGAAAACCGCAGCATTACTGGCCATGGCCAAGGCCCTGCGCGCCCGTGCAGCTGATATTCTGGCCGCCAACGTACAGGATATGGCCGCCGCCACCGGCCTCTCCCCCGCTATGCAGGACCGCCTCAGGCTTGATGATAAACGCATCGAGGCCATGGCGGCCGGAATTGAAATTATCGCTCATCTGCCCGACCCTGTGGGCAAGCAGCTGGCCAGCTGGACCCGCCCGAATGGCATGACGATTGAGCGCGTCTCGGTGCCGCTAGGCACCATCGGCATCATTTACGAGAGCCGCCCGAATGTAACTGCTGATGCGGGCGCCCTGTGCCTGCGGGCGGGCAACGCCTGCCTGCTGCGCGGGGGCAGCGAGAGTTTTAATTCGTCCACAGCCATTCACAAGGCCATGCAGATGGGTCTCGCTGAAGCTGGCCTGCCACTTGCGGCCATCAGCATGGTCACCACGACTGACCGCGCCGCTGTAGGCGACATGCTGGCGGCGGCTGGTTTGATAGACGTGATTATTCCGCGCGGGGGCAAGAGCCTCGTCGCCAGAGTGCAAAGCGAGAGCCGGGTTCCGGTACTCGCGCATCTTGAGGGCAACAACCATGTATATGTGCATGCCTCGGCAGAGGCCGATATGGCCGAGAGCGTGCTGATCAACTCGAAGCTCCGCCGCACAGGCGTATGCGGCGCGGCTGAAACGCTGCTGATTGATAAAACCTCGCCCCTGCTCCCGCGCCTGCTGGCAGCGCTTATTGATAAAGGCTGCGAAGTGCGCGGCGATGATATGGCTCAGGCAACTGACCCCCGCGTGAAGCCGGCCACTGAGCAGGATTGGGCGACTGAATACCTCGATGCCATTATCGCGGTGAAGACAGTGCACAGCCCGGATGAAGCGCTGGCGCATATCGCGCACTATGGCTCGCACCATACAGATGCGATTATCGCCGAGGATCAAGCAGTAGCTGCGCGTTTCCTACGCGAGGTCGATTCCGCTATTGCGCTGCACAACGCCAGTACCCAGTTTGCCGATGGCGGCGAGTTTGGCTTCGGGGCCGAAATCGGCATAGCAACCGGGCGTTTACATGCACGCGGGCCAGTGGGGGCCGAGCAGCTCACCACTTACAAGTATGTTGTGCATGGCACCGGCCAGACCCGTCCTTAACACAATCCCCCCTTGCGCCGAGCAACGGTAATGCTACCCCTGTGTGAAACAGGGAGATAAAAAATGAACCATAGTAATATCGCAGCCCTCGCATTCGCTGCACTTGCATTGCCCGTTAGCGCCAGCGCCGCAGCCGATGGGCCGGGCATTTTTACTGGCCGTATGGCGAATGAAATTGAAGCGCGCTCGCTGCTCAACTGCGATCAGACTCTCGATACCGGCAACCGCAACGCAGCGCGCAAGCCACTGCTCAGCACGCCCACCGTAAGCACCAAGCCGGATGCGCAAGGTAATGTCAGCTTTACCGAGCTGATTGCCAGCATGGCTCTAACCAATAACGCCCATTACAGCATATGTTTTAGCGACAAGCTGAAGGGCGCACCCGAAGCCGCCGTTGTTTATAGCGCTGGTGCAACCCGCATGATCGCCCTCAACCCCACCCTTTCAGATGTTGATGCGGAAAAGGCCCTGCTGCAGACCTACGCCTTCCTCAAGGCTGGCTGGAACAGCGTGAACGAAGGCAAGCTTGAGCGTGCGGAGTTCGAGAAGCCGCAAGGTATTGTACTCGACGCCGCCAAGCCCAGCGCTGCCCTGCCCGCTGAGGCTCCGCATAAACTCTTCCGCCTCCTGCGCGAGATCGAGCACCGCTCGGTTGATGCCTGCAGCCCAGAACGCGATGCGCCCGAGGCCAGCGGCCACCGCATCCTCAACATCGGGCTGCCACAGTTACATGCCGCGTTTGAAAACCAGCCCAAGGTCATGGGCCTGCTCGAGGCGGTAAACAGCGGGGGCTATGCTGTGTGCTTCGATAAATCCCTGCGCGAAAGCGATGATCTGGCGGTGGTTTATAACGGCAAGGCCCGCATTATTGCGCTCAAGCCCAATCCGCCTGACTACGACTTCCAGAAAGTACTGCTACTCGCCTACACCAAGGTACAGCAGGACGCAGAGGCACTGGCTGGTGGCAAGATAACCGCCGAGGCGCTTGATCAGCCTTACGGAATCCGTACCAACAGCGCGCCAGCCCCCGCCATTAAAACCCCTGCCCCGCACCGTAACGCAGCACTGCAGTAAGGTTTTAGAGCGAATCCTGTTGACCGTTCTGATTCGACGTTCTATTAACGATTCAGCACAAAAAATAGGCTCCAAAGAGGGCCAAAACAGGGAGTGCGTAAAATGGGAAGCAAAACAATAACCTCTCGCGGGGTGCGCGCAGCGTTTGCTGCACTCGCCACTGCAACTGTATTGTCCACCAGCGCCTGCGCCAAGCAGGACCTGGAGGTTACACAGCCGGCAGTTTCACCGCTTACACCAACTCAGCTTACTCTTATCGCCCCCTCGCCGCGGGCGGCCCAAGCCGGGCCCACGCCAGAGGACTTCAAGAAGCTGGATGAGTACCACACCGCCGCTATCGCCAGCCTCGCCAAACGCAGCATCGAGCGCTGCGCTGCGCCGCTCGATACCACGCGGGAAGGCCCCTTGGGCAATCGCAACATCGAAAAGCTGGTCAGCCTCGATGAAGTGATCAAGAACTATCCGCGGATGACCACACCCACCAAGGCCCTGCTCGCCATGGCTGATAAAGGCGGTTATGCCATTTGTTTTGATAAGCGCCTTTCGGGTAGCGAATATGCCTCTGCGCTTTATATCAACGATAAGGTGATTGCGCTTAACCCCACAGCCCTTAACACTGATAAGCCGGTGCTTTACCAGCAGGCTGCGCTTTCAGTCTCGCTGCAGCATCTGCTCAATTTCTGGAACCGGGGTGTGCCTGAGCAGGTCGCGCAAATGCCCATTACCATTGCCATTCATGCTGGCACCTTGCGGTCCGACTTTAACGTCACCCAGTGGGGCGCGCAAAACCTCTCGCCCGCTCCGGTGGTTGATTTCAAGAAGCCGGTTGATCCCGAAGCTGAAAAGCGTCGCTGGATGAACGAAGCCGCTTACCGCCAGCCGGAAAGATACTCTCTAGGTTGAATAATAAAATTACCCAAAACAAAACACATGTGCGAACTCCCCCGCTTCACCAGCGGGGTTTTTCGTTTAAGGGCCAAATCACCACTTGATATTGCGCAGGCACGGGCCTAAGCCTGAATCAACAAGAAGCATAAAAATAAAAACAGGGTCGTTACATGGGTCAGTTACATCACATAAGGCAGCAATGCCTCACAGCTGCATTTGCAGCGCACATCCTCACAACTAAAAAGACAGGGAGTCTCAAATCATGAAATCAATTCGTTCACTCATCGCTTCCGGTATTGCTGCAACCGCCATGCTGGCTGGCAATGCTGGCGCACAGTATGCGCCCATGCCCGGCGCCTCAGCCCCTCAGGGCCCAAGCAAGGCCGACCTGATCGCCGATATCAACAAAGCCGCCGACATGATTCAGGAAGGCACCAACAAATACTGTGATGCCAAGTATGATGGCGATAAGAGCAAGGGTGAACACACCAACGCCGATGTAGCAGCATTGGTGCGCGGCATGATCAGCATGCCGGACAAGAACCCCAAGTTCACACTCGAGGCCGTGCACGGGCTTATTACCCATGTTGCCAGCAACGACCTGACAATCTGTTTTGACAAGCGCGTGAAGGACATGACCGCTGCCAATATTCCTGCCGAGGCAGGCGAAGTGGCCAAGACCCATGGCATTTACGGCATCATCTATCCTGCTGCCACCACACTTGGCTTTACACCCAAGCCGGTTGACGCCAAAGACCCCAGCGCCACCTCAACCGCCATTCTGTTCGGCTTTAATGGTCTGGCCAAACGCGCCAACCAGTTTGATGAAGTGAACACCGCTGCGCAGATGCTGAGTGCCATGGGCCATCCGCAAGCGCAGCAGGCCGTAGCTCAGGCCCGCTATATTGCCAGCACACCGTTCGTCTACCTCTACAACCCGGCTGTGCCCGAGCAGGCCACCAATGGCCCATCAAAGGATGCTGGCTTCCTGATGGAAAACCCGATCATCAAGGCACCAGCCGAAGAAGCCGCTCCCCCTGCCGTACGCCAGCCTACTGGTTTACGGACAGGCCTGTATATTTAACATGAGCGCGCTTCGTAAAAACACAGTTGTGGCAGCCAGCGTGGTCTTCACCGCGCTGGCCCAGCCCGCTGTTGCCCAAAAGGATGATGCAGTGTTTGCCAAAGCACTGGTCGAGATGAAAGCGGATATAGCCCGCATGGCGCCGCTCCTGGCTGCGCGCAGTGCTGTGCACTGTCAGGATGAGCTGGACAGCAAAGGCCCTTATAGCAACAAGCAGATAGCCGCCCTGTTCGAGATGAAGGAGTTTACTACCGCGCATCCAGCCAAAACCTATGATGTACGTAACATGATGCAGTACATGCTCGATACCGAGCGCTACTATTGCTTTGATAACCGCCTTAGCGGCAAACCCTATGCCTCGGTGCTCTATTTCAATGAGCCGGTAACCGGCATCAACCCCACCCCGCTCGATGGCAAACGCCCGGCCTATGCGCTGCAGGCTGCCTTGTTCGATGCAGCCGAGCATCTTTACGGGGTCGATCGCCTGCTGGATATGCAGCCGCAAACCCGCGCCAAACTCACCAAGCCCTCGTTCGTGCGGCTCGATCTGAACCGGCTGGCCGACTCTAAAAAGAGCGTGGTGCAGGAGCTGGTGCCAGAGTTCTATTTCAGCCCTGCCAAAAAACTGGGCAAGCAAAGACAGCTAACTGTTTGATATTACATGCTGCCCTGCGTCAAATTTACCTCCTGTTAGTTAAAAAGGCAGCGCGTTCGGTTGCTCTTTTGTGCTACGCTGAAGGCAGGTGAAGAGCTGTCTTCACTGCACCCCTGTTGGAGGAATTTGGCTTAGTGCCTACGAAAAAAGCTCCCGCCCTCAAGGGCACCGTACCAGCCCCCAAGGGCAAACCCACTGCCGTCAAAAGCAAAGCCCCGTCCAAGAGCAAGAAGGCCTCAGGCCCCGAGCTTGTCAGAGACCTCATCGAAAAGTCACTCGATGATGACAAGGCCGAAGAGATCGTGAACTACGACCTCGTGGGCCGCACCAGCCTCACCGACTACATGATCATCGCCACCGGTAAATCTGCCCGTCAGGTTACTGCCATGGCCGAGCATCTGCGCGAAAAGCTCGAGAAGATGGGCCAGAAGGTTCACATCGAAGGCATGTCGCAGGGCGACTGGGTGCTGATCGATACCGGCGATGTGATTGTGCATCTCTTCCGTCCGGAAGTGCGCGCGTTCTACCAGCTTGAGCGTCTGTGGTCGCCCGAGCATCTGGGCGCCGAAGCCGAAGCTCACATCTAAAGCCCGCCCATGCGCATTACTGTTTTAGCCATTGGCCGTGCCCGCGGACCGGTTGCCGACCTGTGTGCGGATTACGCCAAGCGCCTGACCTGGCAATTCACTCTTAAAGAGCTCGAGCCCAAACCCGCTACGCAGGAGCGCGAAAGCGCCGCCCTGCTCGCGGCCCTGCCCGAGGGCGCCCGCGTGGTGGTCTGCGATGAACGCGGCAAGAATCTGGGCAGCCAGCAGTTTGCTGATAAAATAAGCCAATGGCAGGATGATGGCGCACGCGACATCGCCTTCCTGCTCGGCGGGGCCGATGGCCATGCGGATGAAGTGCGCAAACGCGCTGATTTAGTCTTGGGTTTTGGCCAGCTCACCTGGCCGCATATGCTGGCACGGGTTATGTTGGTGGAGCAGATCTACCGCGCACAGCAGATCATCGCCGGGCATCCATACCACCGCGCATAAGCGCTAAGGCCCACTGGTGCCATTCGAGAGTTTGCGCTGCTGCACAGGCATGCTCGGGCCTGCGGCACCCGCCTCGGGCGCTACGCCGGGGGTAAAGCCCTGCGGAGTAGGTATCTGCAAAATCTGCGCGGTGTTGAGCGAGCCCGCAATTACCTCAACCGGCGATGTGAGGCCATCGCGCCCGCGCTGTGCGGTCAGCCACGCAGTGGTGCTTTGCAGAGTGCTATATTGCGCATCGTTCATGGCGCCGGTACCGGCATACATAATGCCCAGCGTGCCCCCGTTTACGCCGGCTGCAATACTGGGGTTATTGCCAAAGGCTACGCCGCCGCTCTCAGGCCCCTGCACGCTGCCATCGGGCAAAATCAACAGATGCGCGCGCGGTGCGGCTATGTCGCTACTCAAGACTGTAAGGTTATTGCGCGGATCATTAGCTGCAAAACCACTGCGCTCAATTGCAATACGGCTTACTTCGCTACGATCGCCCATGGCATCGCTGCCTAAAGTCATGCTGCGGTAGTCGGCAGGTAATACCGCCTCGAGTGGCTTACCCTGTGGTACGGTCATGCTGCCATAAGCCTGCTCGCCCAGCGCATAAGCCCCTTCGCCTAACTGACGCAGGCCCGACTTCTCAACAGCCGCAAACTCATCGCCGCCTGCTACAATAAGTCCCTGCCGCGCGGCTTCACGCGCAGCATCACCCAGCCCGAAACCAAAGATATTGCCTGCAGCTTCGGGAATGCCCGCTGCCAGCTCGCCAGCAGCAAGTTTGTAATTCCCATCCATAGCCTGCGCGCCCGAGGCATAAAGCACCGTGCCCACAGTTACAACTGCACCAACAACGGGAATTTTCTTAAGGCCCGCCTCAACCAGCTCGGCACCCAGCGCTTTAGTAGTGGCGGTGACAACAGCCTTTTGCACGCCGTTACTATCGGCCACCATGCTGGCCGCATCTACGCTTGCGCCCACAACATCGCCTTCGGCTACATTCACTGCCAAACTCCCGGCATTAAGGCCGCGGGAGGCGTGAATATCTACAGCGCCGAGTAGCGGTTTGCGAAGAGCATGGCCTTCCGGCGTATATGTCTGCACACCCAAATCCTGCAAAGCATTACGCGCTGCAGTTCGCCTATCACCAACTGATTGATCTAACGAATTTTCAATAGAAGCAGTGAACTCAACCGCCATAACGGCTTGCCAACCACCACGTACGAACGCAGCTTGAGGATCGGGATTAGCACGAAAACCTTCGCGCACATCCTTATCATAACCTTTTATGAAATCTTCAACACCGCGTTCACTGCGCAATATCGTACCTAAGTCAGGATTATTTGGATCATAAAAAATTTGTGTATTAGTAACTTGATTGAAGAAAACGGCACCGCCATCACTACGGCGGTATCCTACAGTATCCGGCGAAGTGAGCGTCCCAAGGGCGTGCTTATAAAATGCGTCCTGCTCATAAATGCCAAGTTGGTCACCATATTTTAAACTAGGGTGATTAAACTGATTTGAGTTAGGTGAGGTACTACCATCCAGAGCCACTCTGTCTTCGCCAAGAACATGATACCTGAATGAGTGCCCCTGAGATAACCTCTGAGCTACTTCTTCAAGTATCAAAGGAGTAGATTGCTCTGCCAATACTAAACCCTCCCCCAGCTGGATGATATTTCGGCAAACTTCAGCTCTAAAGCATCCACATCATCTAGAGATGCCATAGGGATAAAATGTGCAAACCGAGAATATTCGGTATCAACCGTCGTCAATATCGTGCTTACAACTGAAATGGCACCATAGGGCAACCGCACATTTCCATCTGAAGATATATGCGAAAAAGATTCCTCGATGATATTAGAATGCATCGCTATAGAGTCATGAGAAAGCCCAAGCGTTACAGGATCGAAATGCTCATAGCCATTATTGGCCAGCTTAACGAGTGCCAAAACGACTGAAACTTCCTTTTCATTCACATGAAAAGGGGGACATAACGTTGTATCTAGGAGCTTTTTTGAGACCACGATGCACTCATATGATTAACAGTTTCTGAGCTTACAGAATTATCATTAAATAAACATTATTAATAGCTATTCGGCTGTGTTTTAAGCACCATTTTAAGGGCAGTGTCCTCGCTCATGATAAGGCCGCTCCTTCAGAAACTAGTTTTGCATCGCCGAACGCCAAGTCCATCAAAAACCGAACCTTGCTTTCCTCAACCTTCAAACACCTCTTCGACAAGGCGGCGTATTCTTCCCATGCTTGGGATAAACATGAGCATAGATCTGCTCTCATGCCTCGCGATAATTCAATTTTAAGATTACCCTGCTTGGGCATAGAAATGGACTTCATATTGGCTAGCAGTGCCTCAATATGTTTTCTTTCTACGTCCAAGACCACAGAATCAAAAAGCTCATAACATTTAAGAACAGATTCAATAACACTGATAAAGTCAGGGTAATCTTTCTGCCTTATGTAGAAAGCCTCATCAGGCAAAACGTAGATTTCGGGATTCTTAGTCATGGTAGGCGAGCATCCATAACCAGATATGCAGGGCGAAGCTCAGTCATTCAGGCCCTTCTTTCGTTCCAACTCATCCATAATCGCTTTGCGTCGTGCCTGCAGTTTTTTAAAGTCCTCGGCCTTGCGCGCGGCTTCGGCTTCTTTATCTACCTCTATGGTCGTGCATTTTAAAATGCACACGCCAGCCTTCATCTCTTCCAGCAGGGCGGCATCTATCTCGTCATAAAATCTGAGCCCCACCTTTGAGCGCACCACAGGATCATCACTCAGAAATTTAAAATGATCTTGATAGGCCAGCGTGACAAACCCACGCGACTGCCCGTTGAGAATGATTTCGGCTTTTGCAGGTGTGAGATTGAAAGAAGGCTTGGAGCGATTGCGCGGTATACCCGCTACAACCTTGGCGTTGTCGAGTTGAAACAATCCGCCGAGGTCAACCTCAAGCTCATAGGTATCGCCAGCCATCATCCCTCCACCGCAAACTGCAGCAGAGGTTAGCCGAGATTATGCGCTATCGCCAATTTCATTATGACGCACATTGGCGTTATGGCTCGAGAGGCGCTGCTGCTCATGCCATTCTTCAACGGTCATGTAATCGGTGCGCGAGAAGCGCCAGTGATGCGACATGGGCTGCAGCTGTACGGCGTCCTTGTTGCCATCGGCCACGGCAAGGGCCATGTCCCATGCACGTTGCAGACGTTCGCTTTGCGGGCGCGAGAGGCCGGTTGCAGCGCGGCCTAAAACAATTGCAACGCAGCATGAAACCGGTTTGCAGCTGCGGTGAATGAGAACCTCGCCAGCCTCGGTGAGAACCATGGCGATATCGGGCCGAACGGGCTTAAGTTTGGCAACCTCATAGCTGCCGGCAGAATCTGAATCGTCGAGTAAACCCCAGTGCGAAATAGCTGTGCCCATTCAATTACTCCCGTTAATTCCCTTTCAGCCTGTCACAACAGCGTTAAAGACGTGTAAAATGTCGCAGCTCCCCCTAGCCGTGCAGCCAAACACCGTCTAAATACAAGGCATTGCTTTATGGCTAACAAGAGATTACCGCACATGACTTCGCCCGCTCCTGCCCTCGCTCCTGCAAAAAAGCCCGTTGTGCTTTGTATTCTGGATGGCTGGGGTTACCGTGAAGCACGCGAGTATAACGCCATCGCCCAGGCCAATGCCCCGCACTGGAATGATATGTGGGCGACCTGTCCGCATGCCTTTCTCAAAACATCCGGCCTGCATGTGGGCCTGCCTGAAGGCCAGATGGGTAACTCTGAAGTCGGCCACATGACCATGGGCGCGGGCCGTATCATCATGCAGGACCTGCCCAAGATCGATCAGGCAATTAAAGATGGAAGCCTTGCTCATTTGCCCGAGCTTGAAGAGCTGATTGCCAAACTGAAAGAGACCAGCGGCACCTGCCACCTCATGGGCCTGTGCTCGCCGGGCGGTGTGCATGCACATCAGGACCATATCCTTGCATTAGCAAAAATTATCACTGCAGCTGGCATACCCGTAGCCGTGCATGCCTTTACCGATGGCCGCGATGTTGCGCCCAAAAGCGCAGTTGAGCAGATTGGTGCTCTCGCCAAGGCCCTGCCACAACATGCATTTATCGCCACCGTCTCAGGCCGCTATTACGCTATGGACCGCGACAAGCGCTGGGACCGCGTTGAGCTCGCCTACCGCGCCATGGCCGAGGCGCAGGGCGATAAATTTGAAGATGCAGCGACAGCCATTCAGGCCGCATACGATGCAGGCGTGACTGATGAATTTATCAAGCCCATGGTCGAGAGCCGTTACGCAGGTATGCAAAAGGGCGATGGTCTGCTGTTTGCCAATTTCCGGGCCGACCGCGCGCGCGAAATCCTCGCCGCCTTCCTCGATAACAAGTTCGATGGTTTCGCCAAACCCACGCTACGCTTTGCCTGCGCGCTGGGCATGGTTGAATACTCAACCGAGCTGAATGCCTTCATGAAGGCCATGTTCCCGCCCAAGGACCTGACCGAGGTATTGGGCGAAGTGGTGAGTAAGGCTGGCAAGAAGCAATTGCGCATCGCCGAGACCGAGAAATATGCCCATGTCACTTTCTTCTTCAACGGTGGCGAAGAGAAGGTCTATGCCGGTGAAGAGCGCATTTTGGTGCCATCGCCCAAAGTCGCGACCTATGATTTGCAGCCCGAGATGTCGGCGCCCGAAGTGACGGCCAAATGCGTGGCTGCGATTAACAGCAAGCAGTTCGATCTGGTTATCCTCAACTTTGCCAACCCCGACATGGTTGGCCATACCGGCATTTTAAGTGCCGCGATTAAAGCGGTTGAGACAGTGGATATCGGCTTGGGCGCCATAAGAGAAGCAGCCCTCGCCCAAGGTGGTGCGCTCATGATTACGGCCGACCATGGTAATTGCGAAGAACTGTGGGATGAAACCACCCACGGGCCGCATACCGCACACTCACTCAACCCCGTGCCGGTGCTGCTGGCATGTAACGACAAGTCACTTAAGCTGCAGGATGGCGGATTGGCAGATATCGCCCCCACGCTGCTGCAGCTCATGGGCCTGCCCCAGCCCAAGGTGATGACCGGCAAGAGCCTGATTGTGAGCTGATGAAAAGGCTTATCGTTCTTGGCCTGTTATTAGCAACACCTGCATGGCCAGTGTGGGCCGAACCCACGCCGCAGCAGCGTCTTTCTGCCACCACACAGCAGCTTACGCAAAGCCAGACGCGCACCAACAACCTGCGCGCGCAGGAAGCCGCAATTGATGCCGAGCTGCAAGGTCTGCGCAGCAAGCTGGTAGCCGCCGCTACAGCGGCCGACCGCAGCGAGAAAGACCTTTCAGACCTCGAGAGCAGTCTGGCCGATCTTGAAGGTACAGCCGCACGCCGCGGCGTATTGCTCGCGGCCCAGCGCCAGCAGCTGAGCGAGACCATTGCCCTGCTGCAGCGCCTGGCCCTCACCCCGCCAGCTGCCCAGTTGTTCAACCCCACCCCGCCGATTGACCGCCTGCGCACCGACCTGCAGCTCAAAGCGCTGCTGCCTGAAATCGAAAAACGCAGCAGCGAGCTGGCCGCTACCGTGGCCGACCTGCGCCTGCTGCAGCAGCGGCTTGAGAGCAAGCGCCGCAGCGTATTGGCCGAACAACGCAAGCTCAGCGCGCAGCAGACCGAGCTGAACAAGCTGATGGACGAGCGCAGCCAGCGGCTTGCCAGTACCCGCACGCTGCATAGCCGCGAGCAGGAGCGCGCCACGCGTCTGGCGAATCAGGCACAGAATTTACGCGAACTCCTCGAGCGTATGGAGCGCGAACAGCAGCAAGAACGTGAAGTAACAGCGCCTGCACCACCTGTGGCCACCGCGCGCGCCCTGCCCGCCGGTGCGGCAAGACGTCTCCCTGTTTCGGCTGCAGCGGTGCTGCGCTTTGGCGAACGCGATGAATTCGGCAATATAGCCAAGGGAATCACACTGCGCCCGCGCGCTGGCGCTATTGCAACAGCTGTGGCGGATGGCCGAGTCGCTTTTGCAGGTCCGTTCCGCGGCTACGGCCGTGTCTTGATTGTTGAGCATACTGGCGGGTATCATACCGTTCTGGCTGGTCTTGGGCGGGTTACCGTCGAGGTTGGCCAGCGGGTTACCGCGGGTGAGCCGCTCGGAGCAGTTTCCGCGCAGCAAGATCCGCCACCTGAGTTATACTTCGAGGTGCGCCATGAGGGTGCGCCCGTCGACCCGCTTGGCAATACTGCCGTGCGTTTAACTCAGTCCCGTTCTCCATAACCCGTGCGAGGTCTTTAGTGTCCAATCCGTTCCTGAAATTCACACTCGTCTCCCTGCTCATGGTTAGCGTATCGGCAACCGCCCTTGCCGGTGCCCCTGCTGCGCCCGCGCAAACACCTGCGCCAGCCGCCGCCAACGAGAACAGCGAGAAGCCGGCTGATAGCGCCGAGACCTACCGTCTGCTCAAGCTGTTCGGCGATGTGTTCGAGCGCACCCGCGCCCAGTATGTCGAGCCCGTGAAAGACGAAGAGCTGGTTGAAGCCGCACTTAACGGCATGCTCGCACGTCTTGACCCACATTCAGGTTATCTGAATAAAGACGAGTTCCGCGACATGCAGGTGCAAACCCGCGGCGAGTTCGGGGGTCTTGGGATTGAAGTGACGATGGAGAACAGCGTCGTCAAGGTTATCACCCCGATTGATGATACCCCCGCCAGCAAGGCCGGCCTGCAGGCTGGCGATCTTATCATCGCACTTGACGGCACCCCAGTTACCGGCTTCTCGCTGCAGGAAGCCGTCAACAAGATGCGCGGCCCTGTGGGCACCCGCATCAAGCTCACCATTGTACGCGGTCAGGCCGAGCCCTTTGAAGTGAGCGTGACCCGTGCGGTTATCCGTGTGGAAAGCGTCAAGTGGCGCGCTGAAGGTAATGTCGGTTATGTGCGTATTTCCAGCTTCTCCGACCGCACACAGGACGGCCTCGACCGTGCCATGAGCGAAATCAGCAAGCAGCTGGGCGACAAGCTCGAAGGCTGGGTGATTGACCTGCGCAACAACCCCGGTGGACTGCTCGATCAGGCGGTTTCAGTTTCCGATACCTTCCTCGAGCGCGGCGAAATCGTTTCCACCCGTGCCCGCAACACCGAAGACAACCAGCGTTTCAATGCCACCCCCGGCGATCAGGCCAATGGCAAGCCGGTGGTTGTACTCATCAACAACGGTTCGGCTTCAGCGTCTGAAATTGTCGCCGGTGCGCTGCAGGATCACAAGCGCGCCATCATCCTCGGCCTCAAGAGCTTCGGTAAGGGCTCGGTGCAGACCATCATCCCGCTCTCGGGTCAGGGGGCTATGCGCCTGACCACCGCGCGCTACTACACACCATCGGGCCGCTCGATTCAGGCCGAAGGTATTGTGCCGGACATCATCGTCGAGCAGTCGAAGATCGAAGCCATTGCCCCGCGGGGCGTTTCTTTCCGTGAGGCCGACCTGCGTGGCGCCTTGCGTAACGATCACCCGCAAACCAATGGCGCGCCTGCTCCAGCGACAACCACAGTACCGCCCGCACCGGCCCCGGCCCCGCAGGCAGCTACACCGCCAGCTGCGACCACACCCGGTGAAGCACCAGCGGGTGCTGCGCCGGATGCACCGCCAGCGGCAACCGCGCAGGACACGCCGTCCGACTACCAGCTCACCCGTGCGCTCGACCTCATCCATGGCCTGGCGCTGTATACACAGCCCAACAAGGGTGTAGTGCCGGTTAGCACCACACCGGAAACGCCGGCTGACGCTCCGGCTGCAACACCGGATAAAGCACGATGAGCCTCGCCCTGCGCCTGCCTGCCCTGCGTTTGCCCAAGCTGCCTACTGCCAAGGTAAGCGGCTTGTGGCAGAAGCATCATTGGGCTTTGGTGGCGCTGTGGCTGGCTTTTATGGCTGGCCTCATGGGGGCAGATCTGTGGTTCACCCATCGCATGCACCAGCCTCTGCCCGAGGCAGCGCTTGAGGTGGGCCCCATTCCCTTGCCGCTGGTGGCGGGTGTCGATCCGGTTGATCAGCCGCTCGACCCGGCCCCCGCTGCCGGGCTTGAGGTAGATACCCCAGAGGGCAAGCTGCCCATCGCCGTTGGCAACAGAGCGCCACTCACGGTTTATGCCTATCCGTTTGATCGTACTGAAGCACGCCCGCGTATTAGTATTGTACTGGTGGATGCCGGCCCACAGGTCAGCCTTACGGCGCAGGCCCTGCGCAAGCTGCCGGGCTCGGTTGCCATGGCATTTAATCCTTATACTCCCGGCCTTGGCACGGCTATGGCCAGTGCCCGTCAGGCTGGGCATGAAACCCTGTTGATGATCCCGGCCGATAACACCAGCCGCGGGTACGACCCCGGCCCGGGCGCACTGCGCATGTCGCTCTCGACCAAAGACAACATGCAGCGCCTGCATATTCTTATGGGCAAGGCCACCGGCTATGTCGGCCTCATGATCAACCCCGAAACTGCCCTGCTCAACGCCAGCGGCCTGCCGCGCGCCCTGCTGGATGAAGCCAAGCTGCGTGGCTTGGCCCTGCTCTCAGGCAATCAGGACTTTACCGATATGGGCCTGAATGATGGCAGCCCCACAGCGCAAATCACCCTTGCGCTCGACAGCACGCTAAGCCCTGCTGATCTTGAAACGCGCTTGGCCGAGCTTGAGCAGCGCGCGCGCGAAAGCGGCCATGTGGTGGCCACCTCTGCGCTCTACCCGTTCGTGATCAACAAGCTGGCCGAGTGGCTGCCTACGCTTTCGGCCAAAGGTATTTCAATCGCGCCTGTATCAGCCGCCGCCAACCCCATCAAGCCAGCCGAAGCTGCCGCAGCGCCGGATGCCGCACATGACGCAGCCGCCCCTTCAGATCATTCATCCACAACAAATACTCCTCCTGCCGCTCGTCATTAAGGCTCACTATTAATCATGGTTTTTGGGCGCGACCCTCGTAGCAGCCTTCCTTACCGCCCCAACGTAGGGATTTTACTGCTCAATGTTTATAATCTCGTCTGGGTTGGCGAGCGCGCGGATATTCCCGGTGCCTGGCAGATGCCACAGGGCGGCATCGATAAAGGCGAGACCATCGAGCAGGCCTTTTACCGCGAGGCGCAAGAAGAAGTTGGCCTCACACGTGAAAAAATCCACATCCTGCGCGTCTGCCGCAAACCTTGGCGTTATGACTTTCCCGCCAGCAGCATGAACCGCCGCGAAGTGAACGAGTATAAAGGACAGGAACAATACTGGGTTGCCGGCCGTCTGGTTGGTACGGATGCAGATATTAATGTAAGCACCGAAGAGCCAGAATTCTGCACCTGGCGCTGGATGACGCCCGAGCAGATGATTGAATGTATTGTGCCCTTCAAGCGCCGCACGTATGAAAAAGTGATGCGCGAATTCGCTGATATCATTGGCAAAGAATAAGTTTTCGTCCTGCCACTGGACAATCCCCTGCCAACTACGCTATTACCCCGCGCCCCATCATCAGGCCCTGCAGGAGAGGTAAAATCATGACCAGTTCTGCTCTCGGCATCGACTTCGGCACCTCAAACTCAACCGCTGCGCTCTCCAGACCGGGCGCTGGTGCACAAATGGTGCCGCTTGAGGGCGAGAGTACCTCTATCCCTACCTGCCTGTTCTTCAATATGGAGGCCGAAGCAGGTGAATCTGCCGTACGCTTCGGGCGCGATGCCGTAGCGCTTTACCGCGAGGGTTATGATGGCCGCCTGCTGCGCGCGCTCAAGAGCATTCTTGGCTCATCTCTCGCCCAAGAAGGTACAGTCATCGGCTACAAGTCCTACCGCTTGCTCGATGTGCTCAAGATTTTTATTCGTCACCTCAAAGCCAAGGCCGAGCTGAAGGCGGGCCACGCGCTCGATACCGTGGTCATGGGCCGCCCGGTATTCTTTGTAGATGATGATGCAGCAGCCGATAAACAGGCCGAAGACCAGCTGCGCAGCGTGGCCGAAGAGGCTGGCTTCAAACACATTGCCTTCCAGTACGAGCCCGTAGCTGCGGCTTTAAGTTATGAAGCTACGCTCAAGCGTGAAGAGCTGGTATTGATTGCCGACTTGGGCGGTGGCACAGCCGACTTCACCCTCATCCGCCTCTCGCCCGAGCGCCACCACCAGAGCGACCGCGCGGCTGACCTGTTAGCCAACGACGGTATCCATATCGGCGGTACCGATCTCGACCGTCTGCTGGCCTTCAAGGGCCTCATGCCGCTGCTGGGTATGGGGAGCAAGTATAATCACAAAGACATCGAGATGCCGCTCTCGCCGTTCTTAAACCTCTCGACCTGGCACCGCATCAACATGATGTATACCCCGCGCGCGCAGAATGAAATCGCTGCGCTGCTGCGCGAGGCAGCCGAGCCCAAACTCATCACCCGTTTGCAAAAAATTGTGGAAGAGCGTAAAGGCCATGCCCTGCTGCAATGTGTGGAAAGCGCCAAGATCAGCCTGACTGATGCTGAAGAAACTGTGGCCGATTGCTCCATCGCCCTGCCCAACTTTAAAGTACGCTTCTCGCGCAAGCAGTTTGAAAAAGCGATTGCCGCGCCTGCGGCAGCCATCCGCGCCAAGGTTGAGAACATCATCAGGCAAGGTGGCTGCAAGCCTTCAGATGTCCAAACCATCTTCTTCACCGGCGGTACATCGGTCGTGCCGCTTATACGGCAGGAGATTTGCGCTGCCCTGCCTAATGCCGAGGTGATAGATGGCGACCCCATCGCCGCTGTCGGCCACGGCCTCGCGCTGGATGCCGCACGACGGCTTTAGCTATATTTTAACCTGACAAAGCAAGTAAAAAGCTCGAAAACAGACAGGTAAGCCGACATTAATCATTCTTCTATAAAGTTAATTCGATTAACAGGAGTGCAAATTGAAAGACACCATCGACGTACGCAGACTGGGCCTGGGCGATCCCAATTTTCATGGCGTGAATACGCTGTTCCATAACGACAGACCAGTTGCCGTATCGCTTTCAAACGCCGGATATTCGGGCACGACGATGTACAGGGTCAGCCCGCTACTGGAAAAAGCACTCACTATCCTGGCTAAGGCAGATGCAAAAGGCGCCGAAATTACCAAGGGCGAACACGCAACAACGCTCGTTCGCGCCGTAACATCTGATATGAAGTACGGTATCGGCAATTCATCGCCTGCCACAAACACATTCACGAATGAAGGCAGCACCAACGCGCTGGCGGCCGTACACCGTAAACTTCATGAAAGCGGCCAGGTAATTACCAGCGGCAGCAAAGCCCTGCTGGATACACTCAGAGATGTATTTGATGGAGCCGAGATCAAGGGAATGCACCCAGCCAAGGCCAGCCATACCCCGGCTTCCAAAAAGACCGTTGCGATTGAGGCCGTGCTCAGCGCCCTTGAGCAGCTCACGGGTGGTAGCAGCGGGCATAAAGCTGCACCAACCATCGCAACCACCCGGCCACACGGAGCCAAATTCGGTCTCTAATCTGGTGATGGTTCAGTCTACTGCCCCATACCTGCAATACGCATCTGGCGCACGGGAGCCTGCATGACCATACCCGGCGTTACGCTGCGCGGCCCGCTCCATGCTTCAGCCTCCAGCTGGGTAGCGGGCGATAACTCCCCTGCTTGAGCCTGATGGCTTTGACAAAGGCTGCTAAATCCAGTCTCAAGTTTGCCTAATGACTGCCGCTGTGCGGCTGTGAGCGCGCCATCACCCTCAACATAAAGGCCAATCGCATTACCATTACGCCCAGCCTGAATTTGCGGGTTGTTAGCCCAGTCACGACACAGACTATCGCTGCGCTCGAAGCTGCCATCCGCCCGCAGCACCGCATGCGCGCCAAGGCTACCTAATTGGTTCTCGCGGTCACGCAACGCCAGCGCACTTAGTGAGTTTCCTGAATCGCCTACAGGCAGACGTGTGAACCGCCAGCTGATGTGATCAACCTGCTGGCGATCACCCATCGCATCCGTACCTGCATTCATGCCAGCTAATGGCGGCAACAAATTCTCAGCAGTATACTTCTCCACCGGCTCGGCAGCGGCAGCGCTACTACCAGCGGCTATAGTAAGCGCGGCAATACCGGCTGCGCGGCGTATTTCCTCGGATGCCACCGTGCGGGCTACGACAGCGCCACCGCCTTCAATAACAGTTAGCACTACTGGTGCAGTTGTTTCGGCGGTTACAGCAGCCGTAGCACCCAGCCCCATCACAGCACCCGCTGCGCCCAAAGTTACCAGCGCCGCACCACCTGCCATCAGGCCATAACCAACATTCGGGTTGATGGTGGGTGCGCGAACAATAATTTGCTCAAGTCGCTCCCGCAGACTTGCCTCAGGCTGCTGTGGAAATGGCATGACTTGTTGGCCCGCTTGCAGCTTTCCAGCAGCTATAAGCTCAGCCCTCTCATCAAAAAGCATTTCTACCTGCGCCGAAGCAAAGATCTCATGCATAGAAACGCCATTGGCGCGAGAAATGGCCAGCTTGGCCCGCACTTCATCGGAGCAGTTTTCCATCCCTTCCTTGGCAATAAGTCGGTTATAAAATTGGTATCTGTGCCCAGCCGCGGGTCTTGGTAGGTCAACGCAATACGCGCCTTTATAGTCGTATCAATTGGCCCTTCGACCTTATCCAGATATGGGTCGAGCGAATGACGCATGATGTTGAGGAACAGGTCAAACTCGGCTTTTGTTTGTTCTTGGGTCAGAATCTTATCGGCATACCGTTGCTGCATCATATCCAGAACACCAGCTACTCCCTGGCGGTAACTCGAAAAATGATTGCCGCTATGCAGGCTGGCATCAGTCTGTTTGCAGGCGTCTTCAGTTGTGGGCAGAGCTACACAGTTTTGCGGATTATTAATATTATAGCCATCTAGAGCACCGCCCTCCCTAAAAAGGGAATTACGCTGTAGCGACCACTGAATAACATGATGCCATTCATGATTGGTATATTCAGGATTTGGCTGATAATTACCAACGCACTGCCTTGCTGCAACATCCAGCAGATACGGACTAGGTTGACTTAAGCCTTGACGGGAGAGCGTGTTGAAGGAAGTAAGCGGCATCTATATTCCTGCGACGGTGATTGTGCGTACGCGCAAACTCTTCCCATCCCACATAACCATAAAGCATTGACTGGTTTAAATTGCGCGGTGCAAACAAATTCTCCTTCAGAGTATGCGGATAAATTCTAAAATATTCGTCAATAGAAAACACTCCTAGGTTGTTTGGCTTAACTGCCTTGAGCGCTTTGGCTAAAGGCTCTGAAATAAAGGAGTTTTGCCTCCACCCCTTAAGCCTGAAGTGATGATGGTTACCGATTTTTTCACTGATAAATTTTGGATATTCAAGATCTTCGTACACCCAAGCCTTGAATTTAGGGTTATTGTATTCAACAGCGATAAAATAAGAGTTTTCCTCATCCAGACAATCAAGCTCGATTTTGGCGTGAATACCCGTGTAGGGCACCTCGACTACGCCCTTTTTATTTGTGCCACGCGCGACCAGCTCTAAATAGTCATTCTCGTCGCCACAAAAATCGCGAAAAACCCGAGTCATTTTCTCAGAAAAATAAAATCCTAAATTATCACATCCAGTAATATCCGGCAGGCGCGAATTGGCATTGTAAATTTCAAGCGCGTACTTTTTGCCTTGCGGATGCTGTGGCACACGCTTGGGCCATGAGCAGAACTCAGCATCCTTCGCCAACTCATCTGTCATATCGACATATGTCACCAGCGCCCCATTGGGTTTATAAACGTAATAGCGCATCGCGCCCTCCTGCGAGGTGCAGCATACACAATTATATCATTCGGGAGAAGCTACGCCTTGGAAACTGTCATTGCCTTGACGCTTTGCTGGAGGCGGCGTTGGGCAGCGTCGTATTTGCGATCCACACTTGCGGGGCTTTCAGTATCCGGCACTCTCAGCGCATCGCAATTGAGATTCACCTCAACACCCAGCACGCCGAGATTAGCCTGATCAATACGGCAGGTATCCTGATACTTGGCCTCAACATCCGAGAGATTGCGCAGATCAACTTTAGCTGGTTCAGTCATGATGCAAGCTCCTGCTCGCTGAAAGTTCTACTGCCCGTTAAACGGCATCTTGTAGCCGATAAAAGCCTTGACCTTGTTGTTATGCGCGGGGTCGGTCTCGACCTTGGCGAACAGCCCGCCATCCTTGCCATCTGTGGTAGCATAAAGGCCGACCGACATGCCCACGCGGTCAAACGGTTTTTGGGCGCCTTCGCGCAAATCGCTTTGCGCTACATCACCAATCATGGGGCCCAGCCTAAGCCCGCCCAGATTAACCGGTGTCCAAGCGAGGGCCGCCGTCCAGCGCTCCAGCCCGTTGGCTTTGCCATCTGGCAGATAGGATCCAGCCATGAGGCGGAAGTCGCTATCCGGCACACGGTACTCAATACCACGCTTACCATCCTGCCGAATATTCCCGTTGGTATCCATCGTCGTGACATAAGAGACCGGCGGTGTGCCCATGAACGGCAGTGTCGTGGGCAGCTCAAAGCTACGCTCCCCAAGGCGGTTGAACGCCTGCCCTATCGGGCTAGATAACTCATAAGGCGATGGCACTTTGGCCGGCAGACGGCTGTCCAGCTTGGGGCTGCTCAGCTCACGCGCCACGCGCTGCAGCATCTCGGTTGAGATATCCACCTGCGCTTCGGGTTTTTGTGCGTCATCTGCCATGGGAATAGTCTAACCTGTTAACTCTTCAACAATCTTTAACTCTGGACAGAACTGGCGATTGGGGCTTAATTCTCGTTACATTTCAAAGGGGATAAACATGACACTCAAAATTGGCATCAATGGCTTTGGTCGCATCGGCCGTATGGTTTTCAGGGCGGCAGTGGCCAACTTCAAGGACATCGAGATCGTAGCGATCAACGACCTGCTCGAGCCCGACTACCTCGCCTATATGCTCAAGTACGACAGTGTACATGGCCATTTCGATGGCACCATTGCGGTTGAAGGCTCAACCCTTATCGTCAACGGCAAGCGCATTCGCCTGACCGCGCATAAAGACCCTGCCCTGCTCGAGTGGGACAAAGTGGGCGCCGATATTGTCATGGAATGCACCGGCCTGTTCCTCAGCAAGGATACAGCCGAGGCGCACCTCAAGGCTGGCGCCAAGAAGGTCATCATCTCGGCCCCCAGCAAAGACGATACCCCCATGTTCGTCTATGGTGTGAACGACAAGACCTATGCCGGCCAGGCGATTATCTCCAACGCGTCCTGCACCACCAACTGCCTCGCGCCTATTGCTAAAGTGCTGCACGATACCTTCGGCATCAAGCGCGGTCTCATGACCACCGTGCATGCCACCACCGCCACACAGAAGACCGTCGATGGCCCGTCGAACAAGGACTGGCGCGGTGGCCGCGGCATCCTCGAGAACATCATCCCGTCGAGCACCGGTGCTGCCAAGGCTGTGGGCGTGGTCATTCCCGAGCTGAACAAGAAGCTGACCGGCATGAGCTTCCGCGTACCGACCTCCGACGTCTCGGTGGTCGACCTCACCGTTGAGCTGCTGAAGGAAACCACCTATGCCGAAGTCTGCGCCGCCATGAAGGCCGCGTCAGAAGGCGCGATGAAGGGTGTGCTGGGGTATACCGAAGACAAGGTCGTTTCAACCGACTTCCGCGGCGAGGCGCGCACCTCGGTGTTCGATGCCGATGCCGGTATCGCGCTTGATAGCACCTTCATCAAGGTGGTGTCGTGGTACGATAATGAATGGGGCTATTCCAACAAGTGCCTTGAAATGGCTCGTGTTGTGGCGGCAAAGTAAGCCTGCTTAACGCCTGATACAAAAACGCCCTCTGCGTAAAAACAGAGGGCGTTTTTGTTTGGGCTACAGAAAGGCTCAACCCGCCCTATTCGAGACGCCCCTTGATCAGCGGGCCGATGCGGCTGGGGTGCAGGCCAACCAGCTCACTCACCTCGGCAAAGTTTATCTGCATCGGCTGATGCGATAAAGCAACCAAAGGTCTGCCGCCTGCATGCCAGAACGCCGGGCCGATGGGCAGTGTGCCTTCAATCTGCTGCTGGATGATGCTGCGGGTTTCGTGCAGGCCAAGCGGGCCAAGGTTGCTCTTCATAAACCGACTCCCTTTTCAGGAAGCAGCCTAAGTGGAGCTTGACGTAGTGTCAATCAAACCGCGAGGTCAATATACCCGCGGATCATGGTGAGTATCGCCGCTCTATTGCTAAGGCTAGTTTGTTCTTCTGGGTATCACGAAGCTCATCTCGCGGTTGATTGTATGCTGAGAGGACTGCTCGCAATAATTAGAAGAACCCGCAAAATCATTAGCCGAACCTATCTGCCCACCCTGCGGATCGGCACCCGCATTCATACTGTCAACAAAACCTACAAATCCTGCTGAAGCCAGAGCCTGACTGATGCCAATGCAGACGCTGGCATCACCCTGCCAATCGACGTTAAAGCCTATCGTCTCGCCATCAGGAGCCACGCCTCCAAGTGTCAGCTCTTCGCCCCACGGTGTGAAGACTTTTCCGTTCACAACCATATCTCCGGGAAATACGCCAAGCGAAATAAGCGAAGCCATCGTTACATCACTATCAATACCATGTACCGGGAAGAGATTTTCAATAGCGCTCTGAATCATCACCAGCTTCTGCGAGAAGTCGGCGCCCGACTTCTGACTTTTATACTGCGTGAGGCCATACCAGATACCCGAGACAACCAAACTGATTACGGCCATCACGATCGCCATTTCTACAAGGTTAAAACCTTTGCGATATCCATTACGCACCATAAGTCATCTCCAATACAGGCTGGTTGACCAACGATTAGATTTTAAAGTCATGGGTTAGCCGAATGAGCACATCCCGCTCAGTCTTTCCAATGACAAATCAGGGAGATTATAGGAATTTTTTCCCTTAGGAGAGATTAAAATATCGCCTAGACCGCGAGGTCGATATACCCGCGGATGATGGCGCGCTTTACAGCATCAAACGCCGAGCGCGATTCCTCGAAGTTCTCGCGGTGGAACTTGAGCTGCGCCGCCTGCTCGGAGCTGAACGGCTGGGTCGAGAGCTGCACGGCAGCGGCGATATACTTCACGCGCAAGGTGGCCACGCCATGGGCCATTTTGGCGAAAGTCTCGCGGTCGAGCTTGGGGATAACCGCGTGAATGACCTCGCGGTTGGTATCGTGGACAATATGGTCGATCTGGTCGGTAAACTGCTTTTGCAAGCGTGGATTATTGCCGTCTTCGTTGATCATGTTATCTCCATAAGCCGCCCCTGCCTTCAGTATCAGGTATCTCGCACTTGCATATCAATATACCAAATAAATATTTTAGATCAAAGTGCTGGCTGGGTGCTGGCGAGGCACAGGAATATTTGCTTTTCTGTGCTGCACTGCCTATATAAGGGCCGGATTGTTAAGGAGTTATTCATGGATAAGATCCCCGTTACCGTTCTCACCGGCTACCTTGGCGCTGGCAAAACCACGCTGCTCAGCCGCATCCTGTCCGAGAACCACGGCAAGAAGTACGCTGTTATCATCAACGAATTCGGCGAAACCGGTATCGATAACGACCTTGTGGTCGGTGCCGACGAAGAAGTGTTCGAGATGAACAACGGCTGCATCTGCTGCCGCGTGCGTGGCGACCTCATCCGCATTCTGGGCAACCTGCTCAAGCGCAAGGGCAAGTTCGATGGTATCATCATCGAAACCACAGGTCTGGCCGACCCCGGCCCGGTAGCCCAGACCTTCTTTGTCGACCCGGATATTCAGGCCGGCGCCAAGCTCGACAGCATCATCACCGTGGTTGATGCGCGCCACCTTAGCCAGCGCCTTGGCGATGCGCCCGAGGCCGAAGAGCAAGTGGCCTTTGCCGATATCATCATCCTCAACAAGATTGATCTGGTGAGCAAGACCGAGCTGATGCTGATTAAAACCCGCATCCATCTCATCAACCCCTACGCCAAACTGATCGAGACCGAGCGCTGCAATGTTGATCTGAAGGAAATTCTCGACCGCGGTGCGTTCGACCTCGACCGTATCCTCGACCTCAAGCCGCAGTTCCTGAAGGTTGAAGAAGAGCATGCGCACGATCACCACGATCATGCTCATGCCAGCCACGTGCATGACGAGCATTGCGGGCACGACCATGTGCACGGCGAGCACTGCAATCATGGGCATGATCATCACGATCATGGGCACGACCATCATGGCCACGCGCATGCGCGCCACGATGTAACCGTGCATTCAATCTCGCTGCATAGCGAAAAGCCGCTCGATGCCAACAAGTTCAACGACTGGATGCAGAAGTTGATCGCCACCAAGGGGCAGGACCTGCTGCGCTATAAGGGCATCCTCAACCTGCGCGGCATTCCTGAGCGCTTTGTGGTGCAAGGTGTGCACATGATCATGGAAGGCCAGCCCAGCGGCGCTTGGCCGGCTAATGATTCCAAGCACTCGCGCCTCGTGTTCATCGGCCGCAAACTCGATGAAGCCGAATTCAAGCAAGGCTTTGAGGCTTGCGTGGCGTAGTTCCGTTAAGTGTCATTCCCGCGAAAGCGGGAATGACACCCTTTACCGCTCAACAATCATCTGTAATCACAATCGTCACCCCAGCGAAAGCTGGGGTCTTATTATCGTTTCAAATGAGACCACTCTTAATCGAACTATAAGATGCCAGCTTTCGCTGGCATGACGCATAATAAATTGCAACCAAGCCCACACCTTCGCGCTTCCGCTTCTCACTCAGGTTTTATATAATAAGCGGGAAAGCGAAGGCTGCGTAATGCCCATTACCCTTAAAGCACCCAGTAAGACCAGCTTAGAGCGGATAGAACTACTCATTCTATTGCTAAACTTGCCTTTAGTGTTTTTCGCCTTCTTAGGCCTAGCAGCATTCAATGTGAATACTGGTCCTTTGGGATATATGCTGCTCAGCGATAAAATACCGTCGATGTTTGTTCTGCCTCTATCACTGCTCAGCCTCTACATCATCGCTTTTATTGATGAACGAAACTGGTGCCGCCTCTGGCCATTCATGCTGCCGATGTTTGTTACTGGCGTAATCGGGCTTTTAATTATGGGACTCATACTCATTGCTGCCGTTTCTAATGCTATAGAAGGTAAGTATTCGGGCTTTATGATATTCGGCCTATTCCTTCCCATCACTGGCCTTGGCGCTTATAAGTGCTACCGCTTCATCCGCCTCGCTCTGCTCAAAAAACCTGCGTAACCACCCATCGGCGCATCTGGCATTCACGGCCAGCAGGTGCTATCAAGGGCCCTGTTTTGTTAACAAACTTGAGTTCTTACCATGCAGTCTTCCGCCGTTGATAAAAGCTGGGCCCTGAACGAGGGTGTGCATAGCGCGCTCTTTACTACCGATGGCCGTATTGCCGCCGTAGCCCTGCTCGATGGTACGGTGCAGCTGCTCAATCTCGATACCGGTGAGGACAAACGCGTAAACGCCCACCCCAACAGCTCGCCGCTCTCCATGTGCCTTGATGGCGATGGCCTGACGTTTTTAAGCTCGGGCGATGATGGCCGTGTGGTGCATTTCGGCTGGAACAACGTCCCCACCGAAATTGCCGCACAGAAGGGCAAGTGGATTGATCACGTTGCAGCGAATGAAAAGTTACGAGCCTATAGCTGCGGCAAGAATGTTTACCTGATTGGCCGCGATGAGCCCTTCACCCACCCCAGCAGCGTGGGCGGCCTCGCCTTTGCGCCGAATGGCAAGCGGTTGGCGGTCGCGCATTACAATGGCCTGTCGCTGTGGTGGACCAACAGCAAAGAAGCGAAGCCGCAGATTCTTGAGTGGAAGGGCTCGCACCTGCACACCCTGTGGCACCCGAATGGGGATTACGTCATGACCTCGATGCAGGAAAACGCCCTGCACGGCTGGCGCATGAAAGACATGGGCGAGCTGCGCATGGCGGGCTATCCCAATAAAATCCATTCCATGAGTTTCTCGTATCGCGGCAAGTGGCTGGTCACATCAGGCGCCGAGCAGGTGATCTGCTGGCCGTTCCAGGGCACCGGCCCGCAAGGCAAGCCGCCACTGGTTTTAGGCATACCCGAAGGGGCACCGGTTACAGTTGTCGCCGCCCACCCGAAGGATGATATGACCGCTGCTGGTTACGCCTCGGGCCGCGTAATCCTGGCGTTGCTTGAAGACCGCTTGCCGATTGAGCTGCTCCCGCCTAATGGCGAAAGCGTGGCCGCGCTGGCCTGGTCGCCGGATGGCCGCAACCTTGTTTGCGCGCATAGCAACGGCAACATCAGCCTGTTCACCTCCGAGAGCATCATCAACGCCTCGCAAGCGGCAGCTGCCAGCTCGCTCTAGTTTTTCGGGTATAGTTGTTATAGGCTGAGCCTGCATTTTACCGGAGGCCGCATGACGATTTACATGATTATCCTGATTATGTTTATCGTGTTCAGCCTTACGCTTCTGGCCCAAAGCATGAAACGCGTGCCCGCAGGGCAGGTCTGGCTGCACGAGCGCTTGGGCCGCTACATGCGCGAACTCCAGCCCGGCATCCATTTTCTCGTGCCGTTTCTCGATGGTATTGGCGCTAAAATCGAAACCGGCGAATGGCAGGTTGGCGCCACGCTGCCAGATGGAAAATCAGCTGATAATCACCCGCTCGAGATTGATGTTGATGTGCGTTACGCCATTCGCCAGCCTGCTGCGGCGCATTACAAAACCACCCATCCAGAGCGCATGCTGGTTACCATCGTCTGTGCACACCTCAAGGCCCATTTCATGAACCTGCCGCTGCAAGACGCCCTGCGCGAACCGTTTATGGATGTAAACGCCCTGCTGGCCGCGATGAACAAAGACGCCAGCGAATACGGGCTGGAGATTATCGATGTAAAAACTGTGGCCGTGCGTTCGCCCCGCTACTCATGACGCAAACACCCAAATCGCTATACGCCAACTATAAAAAGATTTCATCCGACCTGCGGCTGATTATCGAAGCGGCTGCCTTTGGCACCTTCGCTGGCTTCTTCGGGCATAAGCTCTGGTTCTTCAATTTGTTTGCGCATTTCCGCCCGCATTATATCGTCATCTTCGGGCTGCTGTTCCTGTGGGCGGCGTATCGCCGCTCATTCACCGCCATGGCTGTGGTTCTGGCGCTCATCCTCGTTAATGCAACGGTGCTGTTCCAGTTCCATGAGCGCATGCCGCATGTCGACCTCAACACGCCAGCCGCCAGTGGCACCAGCCTTAAGGTTGTTTCGGCCAATATCTACTCAAGCCCGGCCAGCCCCAGCCTGCTGCAGAACTACCTGCTGAACACCTATATCGATATCGCCATCCTCACCGAATACTCCAACGACTGGGATGGCATCTTCCAGCGCTGGAACCTGCCCTTCGGCTATATCGTGAAACAGCCGCAGCCTGATAACTTCGGCATTGCCCTGCTCAGCCGCTGGCCGCTGGTAAATATCAGGATTGTAAAAATGGGGCAGGATGTGCCCATGCCCAGCATCTTTGCAACCGCCATCACCCCGCTGGGCCGCATCCGTATTGTCGCCACGCATCCGGCCCCGCCCATATCGCCGCTGCTGTCGCGCTGGAACACCGCCACGATTTTGCAAATCATCGAGATCCTGAAGGTAGCGAATATTCCGGTGCTGGTGGTGGGCGATTTCAACTCAACGCCATGGGCCTACCCGCTTAACCAGATCATGGCCATGCCGCATGTCAAAGGTGGGAGTTTTTATGGCACCTGGCCGGGCTTCATGCGGCAGCTGGGCCTGCCGATTGACCATATTTTCATAACCGGCCCGTATCAGTTTACGCAGTACCGCAACGGCCCAGACATCGGGTCGGACCACCTGCCGCTCGAAGCCGTGATTGTGAAAGCGCCTTAAGCTGGCCCACCCGCTGAGGGCGGCCTGTTCTGGGGCGGCTTGGGCGGCTGGTCGTCGTCTTTTTTATCACCCAGTCGCGATACCCATCCGATACCACGCGCGAATGCTGCAGCGACTACCGTTAAACCAGCAAAATCAGTACATTCCTTCTGTTGCTCATAGTTCATGCCACTAATCTGGGGGAGTGTATAAATAGTAAGACCTACGCTTAACATGGTATGAGACAAGTTGTTAAAGCTGTCAGATGTGCTGCGCTTGGGGGTAGTCGGCAATACAGGCGGCAACTGATTGCGCCCGAGAATACGGCTTTCAGCCTCCATGCGCGCTGCTTTATAGGTACGGCGTACATTCTGCACCGCATGATATCCAGCCCACCAGCTATATCCCCATGCCGCAAAAAAGAGTGGATGCGGAATGGCTATCGAAACAAGTGGCAATGCCAAACTGAATTTGGCATTAGCCAGAACTGCGGCAAGTGCATATCGCTTGGGACTATCCCATTTACTGTCATGGGGCGGTCTGCCACGGCGGCGCGTAACTAAACGCTTGCCTGTTTCGACCATACTTTCCCATGCAGAAGGTACTGTTGTTGCGCTCATGATGGCCCGCCAGACGTTGGCGGCTTTTTGCGTGTCAACAGCGGCGGTAACTTGTGTGGCCCCTTCTGCTTGCTCATAACCTGCCAGAAACGGCCCAAGCCAGCATTCATCAATATCGTCATGGGCCGCGTGAATGACGTAATGGTATTATTCACACCATAGGTAGCGGCATCAAAAGCAATCATCGCCAGATGGTCTGCGGCTATTGAGTAGGCGCTACGCGAGGTCAGAATATTGCTGTTGCTCAGGCTTTGATTGGGGGTAAGCAGATTATCGTTCGCGGGGGCGTTCGCGCCAAGCAACTCACGCAGTGGCGCTTCCTCAGCCGATTGCAGCGTTACCTGATAATTTCTTAGCCCTTTGAGGAAAAGATACGCATTATAGGCCGAAGCCGCCATGCTGCTCGGGCTACCGCCCGACATGCCGCTATGAAAAGTCATCGCACAGATACTGCCCGTATAGAATATCTGGAAACGCGCCATCCATATCGGATGTTGCCACTCTGGCCCCGGCTTGGGGCGGCGGCGGGCTTTATCCTTGATCTTTTGGCCCAAATTCGTAAATGTGCCAGCGAGTGATTGCGACATCTTATTTCCTAAAGCTTGAGCTTACCGGTGATGCTTGGCATACGCGGAGGGCCATGTCGTCTTTGCAGTGTGTGCATCATCTTGCCTACGCTGCCACTTACAACAATACCAACTGCATACATTTGCAACATCAAAGAGGGTGTCGTCTGACCAGTCGCAGCATCAAAAGCAGGTTCGGCAAAACCTTGCGCGACGTTCGAGAACAGTGAACGAGACATCAAAGAAAATGAATTACTCAGACTCTGGTTAAGGGTAAGCAGGTTATCATTGGCCGGAGCCCTATCGCCCAGCAGCTCACGCAATGGAGCTTCATCCGCCGAACGGCGGGTAATAAAGTAGTTCTGCATGCCTTTAAGCAGCAGATAGCTGTTATAGCAGGCCTTAGCCGCTGCTACAGGACTGCCGTTAGACAAAGCTTCCCATGCTGGCAGGGCTGTATTAGCTGAAACAATCATCAGCTGAACCCGCGCCGCATTAAGCGCCTTGCCCCACTCCGGCCCCGGCTTGGGGCGGCGGCGGGCTTTATCCTTGGTCTTTTGACCCAAATTCGTAAATGTGCCCGCGAGTGGTTGCGACATACAAAATTCCTTTTTCAAAAGATGCCGCAAAATACCAAATCGGCGCCCGTAAGGTCAACGTAAAGCATGGTTAACAGCAAAGCTCGACACCGCGCGTTTACGCCCTATAATCAGGGCCGATATTAACTTTTCTGGCAGGTCTATGATGGCAATTAAACCCGGTGTTGTTTCAGGTGCAGATTATCTCGCGCTGGTGAAAGCCGCCAAAGATGGCCACTACGCCCTGCCCGCTGTTAACGTGGTCTCTTCCGGTACCATCAACGCCGTGATGGAAGCTGCCGCCAAAAACAAAAGCGACATCATCATCCAGCTCTCCAACGGTGGGGCCGAATTCTATGCCGGCAAAGGCTGCCCGGATGGTTTTCAGGCCAAGGTGCTGGGCGCTGTCTCGGCTGCCCGCCACATTCACCTGCTGGCTGAGGCCTATGGCATTTGCGCCGTAGTGCATACCGACCATGCCAACAAAAAGCTCATCCCCTGGGTCGAGGCGCTCATCACCCATGGCGAAGCCTTTTATAAGGAAACCGGCAAGCCGCTGTTCACCCCGCATATGATTGACCTCTCGGAAGAGCCAATCGACTTCAACCTTGCCGAGTCAAAGCGTCTGCTTGCCCGCATGGCGAAAATCGGCATGAGCATCGAGATCGAGCTGGGCGTAACCGGCGGCGAGGAAGATGGCGTCGGCAGCGATGATATCGACAACGCCAAGCTCTACACCCAGCCGGAAGACTGCCTGCGCGCTTATGAAGAGCTCAGCCCCATCGGCCATTTCTCGCTCGCCGCCAGCTTCGGCAACGTGCATGGCGTTTATGCGCCGGGCAACGTCAAGCTGCGCCCTGACATTCTTAAAAACGCGCAGGCGCTGGTGCAGGAGAAGCATAAGACTGCACCCAACCCGCTCGATCTGGTGTTCCATGGCGGTTCAGGCAGCGAGAAGGACAAGATTGCCGAGAGCCTCAAGTACGGCGTGTTCAAGATGAACATCGACACCGATACGCAGTTTGCCTTTGCCGAAGGCGTGGGCAAGTTCGTGAGCGAGAACGCCAAGGCCTTCAAGTACCAGATCGACCCCGAAACCAGCGCGCCGTACAAGAAACTGTATGACCCGCGCAAGTGGCTGCGTCTGGGCGAAGAAGGTATCATCACCCGTCTGGGCGAGGCTTATGCCGACTTGCAGTCGGCTGGCAAAACACAGGCTGCCCCTGTCAAGGCTGCCGCCTGAGCATGTCGCAGCTTTACATTATCACCCCGCCGGTCCTGAAGCTCAGTGACATCCGCGATGAGCTTGACCTGCTTACCCGCACGCTGCCTGTGGGCGCCGTGCGTCTGCGCCTGGCGCCGGGGTTTGATGGCCCCTCGCTGGTGGGTGGGCTACAAGAGGTGGTGCAGAACCGCGAGGTCGCCCTGCTGGTGGAAGACGATATCGACTTCGCCATCAAGAGCGGTGCCGATGGTGTGCACCTGTTCAATTACGTGCGGGTGCACGAAGCGCGCGCGCGTTTAGGCGATGAAGCCAATGTGGGCGCCAACTGCATGGCCTCGCGCCACGCTGCGATGGAAGCTGGCGAAGCTGGTGCCGACTATGTGGCCTTCAGCCCGGCCGATGCACCTGAGGTGATCGAGCTGATTGGCTGGTGGAGCGAAATGACCAACCTGCCCTGCGTGGCCGAAGGCATTAAAGACGAGCTGACTGCGCGCCGCGTAGTAGAAGCCGGAGCCGATTTTGTGGCCTTTACCATGGGCGGAACTGACCCTGCGGCATTTGGCTGGCTTGCGAACCGCGGCCTCTAGGCTAATTTTAGATATGCGTTCTTCAATCCTGCTCTTCGCCCTGCTGCTCCTGCCTGTGCAGGCACAGGCCTATGAGGCTTCGGTGGTTTTCACCGGCTGCAATCCGGCGCAGCAAACAGCCGTGCGCGAAGCATTGGCGCGCACCGATACCAGCCTCACGCAGCTGCTGGCACGGTTTGATAAAAACGAACTGGGCAGCTACCTCAAAGCGTGGTTTGGCGATAACCCACCAGCCAAGATACGTGCGCGCTATCAAAGCATCCGCGATATGCTGGATCGCCCGCGCACCATCATGTTCTCCTGCGAAGACCCGCAATGCACACACGATGTTTTCGGCTATGCCGAGGCGCATGCCACCAGCCTGTGCCCTGAGTTTTTTGCCTCAAAAATGGATACCGGCTACGATTCACAGGCTGGCACGCTGATACACGAATTTTCGCACAGCTATGCCAATACCAGCGATCATGCCTACGGCACGCACAAGGCTCGCATCCTCGCACAGGAAGACCCTTTGAGCGCACGCAACAACGCCGATAGCTACCAGTATTTCTTCGAGGCCGTGACCGGCGAAGGCGTGCCGAATGGAGATGCCGCGTGGAACCTGCAGAACTCATGCGAATGGGCGTATGATAATGAGTGCGACCATCCCACCATCGGTACCGGCTCATGCAAGGCGGGCACCGATAATTTTGACTGCAGCAATCAGCTGCGCCGCCAGAGCCAGCGCCAACAATCAACCCCCAAGCCGGATAATGCCAAGGACTAGTATGCGCGGTGCTGGTTTTGCTCTCGTTGCTTTGCTTGCCTTAAGCGGCTGCGTGAGCGAGCGGGTTACGCTTAATGCTGACGAGCAGCATCTTTACGAAGATTTCTTTTATCAATATGAGTTTGATAAACTTCCATACGAAGATCAGCTACTCATAAAACAATACTTAGCAATGTTCGATGATAACGAAGAACGCGGCTTAGCTAGATGCGAAAAAAGCTGGAACTTGACATGGTCATTAGCCAAACGCGGCTATGCCAAAGGCTATGAAGATCTGATGTATATGATGGGGTATGGATGGGCAAATCTGCCTGGCCGTACTTCTCGCTCAAGCCACGCACGAAGTGATATGCTTTTGCTTATAGTTCACTATCTTGGCAAGGAAGAACCTCCACGCGACCCACAACAACGCCGAAATAATTATATTGAAATGCTTAGCGAAAAACCATTCTCTATTGCCACAAACCCGCGCTTCCGCGAATGCCTGTTGCATGGCGAGCTGACCGATTGCCCGCGCATCGCGGTTGAAGAAAAGCTGGTACCCTCGTTCGAGCAATTCGCTGCCCAGATAGATGCCGCTGGGCCAGAAGCTGTGACCGCCATGTGCCAAGATGCTGTCGAAAAATCAAGTAGTCGGACTCAGGACTATCAATAGCCCCTCTCCCGTGAAACGCGGGAGGGTGGCGAACGTATGTGAGCCGGGAGGGGGAACTTCTCCACTCCAAACAGCCCTCTCCCTGCCCTCCCCCGCGCTGCGGGAGAGGGAAAGCCAGAGCATCCCCTGTCACACAACTGTCATAAATCCGTCACCGAAGAGTCGCTGAATCTTCGCCATAGGTTCATTGGCCATTAACGCCCGATTTACCGATGCTGGCTTCAGGCAAATAACCCGCCTGACCATCAAAGGAGACACTCGAGAAATGCGTTACGAAAATGAACTTGGTGATGCCGCAAATACAGCCCGCTCAGCCTTCAGCAAACTCAGCATCGGTAAGATCGCAGCCTACGGCGGCGCGGCGACCATTGCGCTGGTTACTGCTTTTGGCAGCGCCTTTACGATTGACCAGTCAGACTTTGGCGTGGTGACACGCAACGGCGCTTTCAGCCGCGTAGCCGAGCCCGGCCTGCACTTCAAGATCCCGCTGTTCGAGAGCGTCAAGTCGCATCCGGCTGGTATTGTAACAGTCGATACCGAAGGCAAGTCGCTCAACACCTATACGGTTGATACCCAGCAGATTGATAACGCCAAGCTGCGCATCCAGTTCCGCCTGCCCAAGGACGAAGCCGGCATCAAGAAAATGCTGCAGGAAACCAAGGGTGCCTATGTCGAGCTGATGCAGACTGACGGCGTGAACTCCTTCAAGGAAGTCGCCGGTAAATTCAACAGCCTTGATATCGCCGGTAAGCGCGATGAGCTGGCAGGCAAAACCAAGGTTAATCTGGCAGCAGCCGCTCTTGCCAAATACGGCATTACGGTGGTCGATACCCGCCTCTCGGAAGTGAACCTGACCAAGGACTACATGACCGCAGTTGAGCAGGCCGCCATCGAAAAGACCCAGGTCGCCAAGGCCCGCGAAACCCAGCAGAAAGAGCAGATCAACGCCGATACGGCCAAGATCAAGGCTGCTGGTGTAGCGAATGCCGCGATTGAAGCCGCCCGCGGTGAAGCCGAAGGTATCGCCCTGCGTGCTACAGCCGAGGCCAAGCGTATCGACCTTGAAGGTAGCGCGCTGGCCCGCAACCCGGCTCTGGTTGAGCTGCGCCGGATTGAAGCCTGGAAGGAAGGCGGCGCGCAGGTGCCTCAGGTCCTCACAGCGGGTTCGGGTGACAGCTCCAAGACCCCGTTCATGACCCTGTTCCCCACCGGTCCGGCTCTCAAGGCACCTGCACCCGCACCAGCTCCTGCTGCGGCAGGTGGGCCCAAGTAAGCCAAGCCTGTATACTGATGGTCAGAAGGGGCAGGAAATTTCCTGCCCCTTCAACCATTTAAATGGTGTTTATGCGGCATTTAAGGTGGTTGCCCTTGCGGGGTCAAACTGGTAGTTTCCCGCTTCAATTACCAGAGGAATTGCATACTTATGGCCGCGCGCTCACCCACCCTGACCATCATGATCAAGGCTGCCGAAAAGGCCGCCAAGAACCTCAAGCGCGACTTCGGCGAAGTCGAGCATTTGCAGGTATCCAAAAAGGGTCCGGGCGATTTCGTCTCGATCGCCGATAAAAAGGCCGAAGAAACCATCCGCACCGAGCTGCTCAAAGCCCGTCCCGACTTTGGCTTCTATGGCGAAGAAACCGGCAACGGCGGCAACCAGAAGGCGGTTGACCGCTTCATCGTCGACCCGATTGATGGCACCACCAACTTCCTGCATGGCATTCCGCACTGGTGCATCTCGATTGCATGGGAAAGCCGCGCCGAAATCGTGAGCGCACTGGTCTACGACCCGATTAAAGACGAGATGTTCTTTGCCGAAAAGGGTGGCGGTGCCTACCTCAACAGCCGCCGTCTGCGCGTCTCTTCGCGCAAGACCCTCGAGCTGGCCAATCTCGCCACCGGCGTGGTCCCGGCTTACCCCGAAACACTCGATCTGTGGAACAACCAGCAGAAGGCCCTCTTGCCGGTTGCTGGCGGCATCCGCCGCTTTGGCAGCGGTGCGCTCGATATGTGCTACGTGGCGGCTGGCCGTTACGAAGGTTATTGGGAAAACATGGTGCACCCGTATGACGTGGCTGCAGGCTGGCTGATTGTGAAGGAAGCTGGCGGTATTGTTACCCGTATCGATGGCAAGGCCTACAAGCTTGGCAGCCACGATATTCTCGCTACCAACGACAGCCTGCACACCACCATGGTGAAGAAGCTCAAGGAAGCAGCAGCGGGGGAAGAAAAGCCCCGCAAGGCTGGCTGATGAACCGCGCTGCGCTCCTCGTTCTCACAGGTGCGCTGCTTACAGCATCCCCCGCGCATGCCGATTTTTTCAAAGATCTTGGCGATGCGCTGGGGCAGCTGGGCGATACGATTGAAGAAACCGTCGATAAGGCCATCACGCCCAAACCGGCTGAAACACCCGCGCCAGCGCCGGTAGCCCCACCACCGGGCGAGATTAACTGGAACGCCCCGCCCCCCACCACCGAGTTTTCGGGCGCTACGCTCTATACACCGCCTGCCAGCACGCGCCCGCCCAGCCTGCCGGCGCGCCGCCGCAACTTCAACGCCACTGTCAGCCCGCCCCAAAATAATCCCGAGCTTGAAGCTGCAAGCGTTGCCGCTACCACAACATCAGCTGGCGTATCTGTAGGACGTAACGGCCAGCCGGATGATGCGCCCCCGCCGCGCCGCGCACCGCGCCGTGCCCGTGTCGAGGCCAGCGTCATTGCCCCACTGCCCGGTTTCACCCAGGCACCGCCGCGCGCTGCAGCCACTTACAGCCCAGTTCTCGCAGCAACTTCACTGGCCGACAGGCAGGTCGCCAATGTGGCTGGCAGCCGCGATCTGCCCGCACGCACGCCTGCGGCCACCGCCACACCTGCTGCTGCACCTGCAGCTGTTGCCGCCCCGGTTCCCGCCGCCAACCGCGAGTTTGTGGTGACCTACAGCAGCTTCAGGGCGCGGATCAGCGATACATTAGTGGGCAGCACCAGCGTAGCGCCGGGGGGTGACAGCAGGCTGTTGGTCGAGGCTATTTCCGCCAGCCTCAAGCGCGACCCCAGCCAGCGCGTGAAACTGCAGTCGCAAGCCATAGCAGTAGCCGACCGCACCGCTGAGGCGCGCAAACGCTCGTTCGACCGCGCCCTGCTCATCAAGAGCTGGCTTGAAGCCGCAGGCACCCGCCCCACGCAGATCGACCTTGAAGTCAAAGGTGCGGGTGAGGCCGATCAGGTGGCACTGAATGTCTATAAGCCTTAACCTGCCTGTCCCTTCCCCTGCATCGCGGGGGAAGGTTAGGATGGGGGCGAACACCTCTATGCGCCCCCACCCCACCCTCCCCCGTAAACAGGGGAGGGAGAAGTCATGATTGGTTTCTCTGAACTCCCCGCGCGCGGTGTGCTGGCCCTTGGCGGCGATGACCGAATTCCGTTTCTGGGCAACCTCATCACCAACGATGTTAGCGACAGCACCGCGCGCTATGCCCTGCTGCTCAGCCCGCAGGGCAAATTCCTGCACGATATGTTCGTGGTGCCCAGACCAACCGAGCTGCTGATTGATTGCGAAGCGGATAGAGCCGCCGACCTGCTGCAACGCCTCACCCGCTACAAGCTGCGTAGTGCAGTAACCTTCCGCGATGCGACGGCCGATTATGCCGTGGTAGCCCTTGCACCTGCACAGCCCATCACCGCACCAGCGGCGCATAGCTTTATCGACCCGCGCCATGGCCAGCTGGGCCAGCGCCTGCTGGTCGCACGCGACTGGTTGCCCGACCTCAAGGCGCGCTGTCTTGCCCTCGACTTGGCTGAATGTACGCCAGATGATTACGATAAGCACCGCTTGGCGCTCGGCGTGCCGGATGGCAGCCGCGATCTCGAGCCCGACCGTGCCTTCCCCATGGACTATGGCATGGACAGGCTGGCCGCCATCAACTTCGAGAAAGGCTGCTACATCGGGCAAGAGCTTACCGCCCGCATGAAATACCGCGGCCTTGTTAAAAAGCAGCTTTGCAGAGTGCAGATTACCGGCGTGCTGCCGCCAGCTGGCACAAGCATCATGGCGGGCGAATATGAGGCAGGCACCCTGTTCAGCGGTAACGGCCAGCTGGCATTAGCACTTTTGCGTAACGAATACATCGAGCAGCCGTTAACCTGCGCGAACAGCCCCATCAGCCTGCTTAAATAGCTTTATCTTGGCCAGCCAAGTAGCTAGGCTTTGCGTCATGGCTACGCGCGACTTCTCTCTCCAGCACGCCCTCAAGCAGGGCATAGCAGTGCAAAGCACCAGCGCGTCCGAGATTGTCTGCCTGCAGGACAAGAAGGTCAAGCTCTTCATCTGGGAGCGGCACCCGCCCGCAGCCGTATTCCGCGAAGTGGCACAGCTTGATATTCACCGTCTGCACCGCGTGTGGAGCCTGCGCGATGAAGATACCAAAGGGCGGCAAGCCTATCCCTATATCGGCGGCGCGATGCTCAGCCCGCTGCATGGCAGCTCACCTTCTCACGGCAAGCAACTACCCATCGCGACCTTGCGCAATGAGGCGCGCGATGCGTTTTATACCGCAGGCGTCTACCCGAACAAAGTCAGTGCCCTGCTTGATGATGCGCAAGATATATTCAGCAACATCCGCCGCCATATCCACCGCATGCGCTGCCGTGTGCATCTGGCAGTCAATATCGAAGGTGGCTCACCCAGCTTCCATACCGATCAGGATTTCGCCCGTTTTCTTGCCGCTTACCAGAGCGGCACTGTCTTCACCTTCAACCGCAAGCGCATGGGCCAGAAGGTGCGGCCAGACTTACCAGATGTTTTCTCCGGCCAGCCCGGCTCGGTCTATTTCTTCAAGGGCAACAACACCGTTAAGGCACTCGAGAAAAATCCTGAACCTCGCCATAAAGGCATGGTACATGCCGGGCCGCATGTTAAACTGCCGGAACAAAGCCGCTTCTACCTGATCGGCAATCTCAACCGTTTCGGACATAGCTGACCCTTTATGAGTGACGACATCATCCGCTTCGCCAATATTGTGGTTGGCAACCAAGGTCAGGTCATGATCGCGATCAAGGACGCCGGACTCGATGCCGATACGCTTATCGAAGTGCATCTTAAAATCGGAAACTGCTTCGAGATTTTTCAGGGTATCGACCTGATTGGTCTGATTGATAACACGCCGGATGACGCCATGGCCGCCCTCGCCACTGCCAGCAAGGTTGTGCTGGTCGAAGTGGGCGACGATGGCCCCACCCGCACGCATGAGATGATCAGCATCCGCAGCGGTAGCTAGCTTATAAAGCCTTCATCGCCATTTTAGCCGCCATCAGCAGCAGGAACACGGCAAAACCGCGGCGTAGCCACAGCTCGGGCAGCTTGTGCGCCAGCCTGGCCCCGAGCGGTGCGAATAAAACCGAGAGCGGCGCGATAATCGCCATCGCTACTAAATTCACATATCCAAGCGAGAATGGCGGCAGGCCCGCATACCCCCAACCGGTAATAACAAAACCAAGCGCGCCGGGCAGCGCGATGAACAAGCCAAGAGCCGAACCGGTGCCCACCGCGAGTGTCATTTTATAACCGCAGGCGGCCAGCGTAGGTACACTCATGGTACCGCCGCCAATCCCCAGCATGGCCGAGAGCAAGCCGATGCTGCCACCCAATGCGTGGCGGCCATGGCCTTTGGGTACAGCACTCACAAGCGCCACACCTTTCTTGCCTTGCAGCATGAGCAGTGCAATCAACGCCGCAAAAATGGCAAACAGAATGGTAAGGAAAATACCGCCCAAGCCACTGGCAACAAACGCACCGATGAACGCAAAGGCAGCTGTGCTGGGTGCGAGCAGGCGTAGCACCTCCATATTCACAGAGCCACGCTTGTAATGCGCGCGCGCAGAGGACAGACCGGTTGGAATGATGGTGGCCAGAGACGTGCCGGTTGCAATGTGCATGGCAAGGTCAGGCGCATAGCCAAAACTTGTGAGTGCCGTAAACAGCGCTGGCACAATAACAATGCCGCCACCCACGCCAAACAGGCCGGCCAGAATACCCGCGCATGCACCTGCACCGAGCAATGCCGCAAATAGGCCAAGATTATCAACGAGTAATGCGGGAAGTAATTGGGCGATAAAATCGGGCATTGTTAATCCTTAATTTTCAACCTATGCTAGCACCTGCGACAGTAAAACTCCGGATTCTTGAGGAATAAATACTATGGGTGGGCGAAACATAAACGCGACCAGAAATGTGACGCGCCTCAACCTAGCCAACCTGTCAGCCGATCAAGTAACAGAATTGGCGGGAATGTTCCAGCTTATGGGCGACCCGTCCCGCTTAAGCATCATTCTCGAGTGCCTGCACACGCCTATTTCGGTCGGCGACATGGCCAAGCGGCTTGACCTCTCCACCTCGCTCGTCAGCCACCATCTGCGCCTGTTGCGCGCTGCGCGCCTGATCGAGGCCCGCCGCGAAGGCTCGCGCGTATTCTATCTCATCACCGACGAGCATATTCGCCGCACGCTCTCCGACATGACACAGCATGTACGCGAAGAAGACGACACGGCTGAATAGATTTGCGAATTCACTTTCATATCGCAGCGCACATAAGCATTTCGCAAACGCACATCGAAATATAGTTAGAAATACCAGTATTATATGGTCTTTCTTGCACACCCGCATTGTTTTTTGACGCGATTTCCTCTATACCACTGCTTATGCATTAGGCAGACGTTTAAATGGATCACAAGATCCCGCTGCAAAGTGTCCACTGTTTCTTGGAGGAAACGCCCGATGAGTAACACCAGTAACTCAACCCCCGCGCCCCATGCCACTCACTGCAACGCCTTTGCCGGCATCTCCGGCTCGGTTACCGGCAATATGCCGACAGCCGAAGCCGATGCGCAGCTGCTGCTCGACCCCACCGGCCGCTGGGCCATCCGCCTCACGACGCTCGACAAGCAGGTCGCCCTCATGCTGCTGCAAATCCTGCGTGATCTCGCTCCGCCCGCCACACAGGCCGATAGCACCTTCATCCGTCAGGTCTCGGCGTTTGATGTGGCAGCGCGTAACGACAGCAGCCTGATGCAGGAAATTGAACGCGGCCTTGCAGCGCTTGATGTTCTCTCGCGCAAGCTGACCCGCCGGAGCTATATCGAAGTACCCGAGCGTACCATGCGCCGTGCACTGGTCAGCCAGATCAGCGAACATCCGCTGATGGACCGTCTGGGTGTGCGCACCCCGTTCTACAGCACCGCAGCCATGTAAGCGGGGTTAGGTAAAACCGTATTTACGGATATTGAGAACAACAGGCAAGGCCGGTGCAAAAGCAATGCGCCGGCCTGCTGATTCATAGAAGATTTGCTGCAGGTTTGCAGCGGGGAAAATTTCCTGTAACGCTGCAGTCGGCTTGGCCTCAAAATGAATAATACCGGGCTTGCTGCAATCAAGCGGCGCTACGGGGTTTGCAGGAGTGGGCAGCAGTTTGCTGATTTTCTCTGGCACCGGAAAGATAGCGCTACCGTTAATTGCGCCCTCGCGCTTTGACACAGCGCAGCCACGGTCGAGCGAAACAGTCACCTTATCGCCGTTCTTGGCCCTAAGGTTATTGAACACGCAAACGCCAGTCTCTTTAAGCTGGCGCATGCACTCTTCACCGCGCGGTTCGGATTGTTCTTCCAGCAGGCTTAAATCACCGCGGCTGAAGGTCGGGGCAAATTCACCCCATACGCCCTTCCAATAGAAGTGCGACTTGACCTTGATGACAAAGGCATACTGAGCCTCTAGATCAGGTGGCGGCGTATAGTCCATGGCAAAGACTAGAACCGCTCTACCCGATCTGTCTATATTTTAATCAGGGCTTGGGGGCAGATTTTTTCGCCGCCTCAGCCGCACTCGCTGCTGAAGCCGCTTTTGCTGCCGCAGTGCTGGCTTCAGCCGCCTCAAACACCTTGCCCATAGCTGTGGTGCGCGCGGCAGGGTCAGCAATTAAGTGCAGCTGTGCCATCTCGGTATTGGCAAAGGTTGCGCTTTGCGGCCCCTTGCCATTACGTGGATCCTCAGCAGTCACCTTCACCTCAGGCTTGCTGAGGTCAATCGTGACCGTCGGGCTGTCCTTATATTTTTTATCGGGATTTACCGCATCAACCACCACGTAGCGACCATCAGCCTCCTGCGCCAGCACCACCTTGGCGACCTGCGCTGCGGTTTTCATTTGCGCGGTAAGGGCAGACTTTACATCTTCGCTATTCAACACCGTGCTGAGTTTGGCGAACTGCTGCGGCGTAATTCCGGTTTTATCCTGCAGGCTCTTGCCGCGGTCCTTCATCACCACACCGCCAAGGCCCGCAACACCCAAAGCCTGCTCGACGAAATTACGCTCAGTACCCTGACGCTCAGCCAGTTTACTCGCCGTCTCATAGGTACGGACCTTAACAGGTGAGTTAGTTACCTTATTGTCCTCTTCACCACCGAGCATAAGCTTGGTGCCGATAACGCTTGCAGCAGCAACAGCCACTGCAGCAAAAGCAGCCTTAATGGCAAAAGCCTTGTTATGGGGCTTACGCGGCATAGTTTCGTACTTCGATTCATAGCCCTTCTTGCTACCATCGCCATCTGCATCCGGCTTAGCGCCATTATCACCAGCTGGAGGCACGCCACCACCACTGCCGCCACCTGCGGCTGCCTGTGCGGTTGCGCCAGCAGCGGCGCCTGCTCTTGCGTCTGTATTATTATCTGGTCGGGTATTGGCCTGCGGGCCTGCACTCGCGCGTGCACTCGCGCGCGGCGCTTCACCGGGCTGCGGACCTGCAGCACGTGCTTCACCACCACGATGAGGATTACCGCCCGTTGGCGGCGGCTGGGGTGGAGGCGTTGTTGCGCGTGGCGGTTCTGCCGCTGGCTGCGGGCCAGCTGCGTGGGGGCGATGTGCAGCACCAACGCGTTTTTCAGGGAATTGATAATGTGTCATCATATCGGGATTCAGCAGAATATCGCGGTGCATACCGATGTTCTTCAACTTGGCTTCGTTTTGAATGGAAAAATATTCGATCGCGCCCCTGTGCGGTGCGAGCAATTTGCGCTTACCTGCATCAATTTCTTTGTCTGCAATAATACCACGCACTTGCTCTTCCGGCATGCGATCAAATCGTTGTGGGGCGGTAGCACGGAAATCGGCCAGCTCTTTGTCGCTCAGCGCTTTTGCCTTGTCCTTGGCAGCCTTCTCCATCACCTCTAACTGCGCCTTCAACTCAGGCTGGCTCTCGATATAATTTTTCTCGGCATAGTTAGAATGCAGCCTGTTGGCATGCGCCTTATAAGCCCTGTTGATTTCATCTGGCGTGGCATTGCGTGGCACGCCCACCTCGGCATGCAAATCGGCCGCGGGATGATCCTCCATAAACTTGAGCATACGCAGGCGGGCTTCTTTAAGCTCTTTTTCGCGGGCGGCATCGACCATAGTCAGAATCCTTCAAAAAACCTATCGGCTACACCTTAGGCTAACTGTTAGTGCTATATAAACCCTAAAAGCCCCGCCAAGGGCCTGATTTCGTTTAGAAAATAGGACAAATTGTAACTACTTATTTACCATGAGCCAACTTTGCAGCGCTTGCGTATAAGGGGGCATGAATGCGACATCCCCCCTTATCTACTGGTTCCGGCAGGACCTGCGCCTTGCTGACAACGCTGGCCTTAGTGCGGCAATTGCCACCGGCCGGCCGGTCATTTGCCTTTATATTCATGACACTACAGCTGGCCTGCGGCCCTGGGGAGCGGCCTCGCTCTGGTGGCTGCACCACTCCCTCACGGCGCTGAACGCCAGTTTGGGCGGTAAACTGGTGCTGCGCAAAGGCCCGGCGCTCGAGGTGCTGAAGGCCGTTCTCAAAGAGACCGGCGCAGAGGGCGTCATGTGGGGCCGCTGCTATGAGCCCTACGCCATCGCGCGCGATACTGCCATCAAAACCCAGCTGCAGGCCGATGGCTTTGTGGCCGAGAGCCACAACACCGCCCTGCTGTTCGAGCCGTGGCAGCTCAAAACCAAAACCAATGGCACGCCGTTTCAGGTCTTCACCCCGTTCTGGAAAGCCTGCCTTGCGAGTGAGGCTCCACCTCTGCCACTACCAGCACCCAAGGACTTCACCCCGCTATCCGCCAAGTCAGAGAATCTGGCCGACTGGGGCTTCCTGCCCACCAACCCGGATTGGGCGGGCGGTATGCGCGAGGCTTGGACCCCCGGCGAAGCTGGTGCACGCCAACGGCTGATCGACTTTATTGAGGGGCCGATTAACGGCTACAAAGAGCGCCGCAATAATCCGGGCGAACAGTTTACTTCACGACTTTCTCCACACCTGCACTGGGGCGAAATCTCGCCGCGCCAGATCTGGCGGGTAGTGAAAGTTGCCGAAGAAGCGGGCAAGGTTAAGCACGAAAGCGACAGCGCGCACTTCCTCAGTGAGCTGGGCTGGCGCGAGTTCTCCAATCATTTGCTTTATCACTTCCCCACTCTGCCCAGCGTACCGCTCAACAAACGCTTCATCGCCTTTCCATGGAATGAAAAGCCGGGCGAGCTCAAGGCCTGGCAGCGCGGTATGACCGGCTACCCGATTGTCGATGCCGGTATGCGCGAGCTGTGGCAAACCGGCTGGATGCACAACCGCGTGCGCATGATCGTCGGCTCCTTCCTGGTAAAGGACCTGCTCATCCCCTGGCAGCAGGGTGAGGCGTGGTTCTGGGATACGCTGGTTGATGCCAACCTTGCCAACAACACCGCCAGCTGGCAGTGGATTGCCGGCTGCGGGGCCGATGCCGCGCCCTACTTCCGAGTCTTCAACCCCATGCTGCAGGGCGAGAAATTTGACGGTGATGGCGCCTATATCCGCCGCTATGTGCCTGAATTAGCTAGCCTTCCCGATAAGTATATTCACCGCCCTTGGGAGGCCCCAGCGGATGTGCTACGCAAAGCCGGGGTCGAACTCGGGCGCACCTACCCGCAGCCCATGGTCGACCACCACACAGCGCGAGATCACGCCCTCGCCGCTTTCGCAGCTCTTAAGGAGAGTGGTGCCGCGTAAACGGCCAAGCTTGTACACCAGTCTTCCAGAACGGGATAGATAATGACCCAACCTCTCAACATCGCCATCATCGGCTCAGGGATTGCCGGCATGGGCTGTGCGTGGTGGCTTAAGGAATGTGGCCACAACATTACTGTATATGCAGGTGGTAACCGCGTCGGTGGCCATAGCCACACCGTGCTGGCCAATACCGTACAGGGCCCGCAGGTGGCGGTGGATACCGGCTTCATCGTCTACAACGAGCGCACTTATCCCAATCTTATCCAGCTTTTTGCCAAGCTGGATGTGCCGATGCTGCTGTCCGACATGTCATTCTCGGTCAGCCTCGATCATGGCGCGATAGAATATGCGGGCAATAACTTTGCCAGCCTGTTTGCCCAGCCCTCTCTCATCTTCGATCGTGCGCATTGGCTCATGCTGCGCGATATTCTGCGTTTTTATAAAGAAGCGCCCAAGCTGATCCAGACCAACGATAACCTCTCGCTCGGCGAATATCTGGCAGCCAATAACTATTCTGATGCCTTCATCAACCGTCACCTCGTGCCGCTCGGTTCGGCCATCTGGTCGACCCCGGATAACGAGATGCTCGAGTTCCCGGCCCGCACCTTCATCCGTTTCTGTGTCAACCACGGTTTGCTGCAACTCAAGGACCGCCCGCGCTGGATGACGGTTAAAGGCGGCAGCATCGAGTACGTCAAAAAGCTTACCGCCAAATATACTGCCAACATCGTGCCCAAGGCCGTATCACGCGTAAAGCGCAGCGCTGCCGGCCCGATTGTAGAATGCGACGGCGACTTCAAACAGTACGATCAGGTGGTTTTCGCCTGCCATGCTGATGAGGCTTTGGCCCTGCTGGCCGATGCCACGCCAGATGAGCAGGATATTCTCGGCTGCTTCCGCTTCAGCAAGAACCGCGCGGTACTGCATCAGGATGAAGCGCTGATGCCCAAGCGCGGCGCTGCGTGGTCAAGCTGGAACGCCCTCACCCCACGCCCCGGCGAAGCCTCGCTCACCTACTGGATGAACCAGCTGCAGGACATTCCGGATGAAACCCCGCTGTTCGTTACCCTCAACCCGCCGTTCGAGCCCAAGCCCGAACTGACACTGGCCGAATTCAACTACGACCACCCGCTGTTCGATGTAAACGCCGTAGCAGCCCAGCCCTATATCGGTGCGTTACAGGGCATCGGTGGCATGTGGTATTGCGGCGCATGGACCGGTTATGGCTTCCATGAGGACGGCCTGTCATCAGGCCTCACCGTGGCCGAGCATATTTCAGGCCAAGCCCGCCCCTGGCAGGTCGATGAAATGTCCAACGCCAGCTACAACGTCACCCCGCGCCAGATCATGGCTGAGGCAGCGTGAAAAACGCCCTCTACACCGGCGCGGTGCTGCACAAACGCCTGCAACCCTTCAGGCACAGGTTTGTGTATCGCGTGTTCTCGCTGCTGCTCGACCTTGAGGCGCTGCCGCAGCTGCGTTTCTTTAAGCATAACCGCTTTGGCTTGCTCAGCTTTTACGACCGCGACCATGGCCCGCGCGATGGCTCACCGCTCAAGCCGTGGCTTGAGGCACAGCTGCGCGCTCATGATATCGACCCTGCGGGCCTGTCGTATCAAATCATGTGCTACCCGCGGCTATGGGGTTTTGTGTTCAATCCGCTCTCGGTGTATTACGCGCGCGATGCGGCAGGCACGCTACGCGCCATCGTGTATGAGGTAAAAAACACTTTCGGCGGCCAGCATACTTATGTCTTCAGGGCGGATGCTGTGCAAAGCTGCGCCAAGAGCTTCTATGTCTCGCCCTTCATCGGGCCGGTGGCGCAATATCATTTCAAGTTCAACGACCCTGCCGAGACAGTGCTTTGGCACATTCAGGAGCACGACCCGCAGGGCCCGCTGCTCATCGCCACTTTTGCCGGTCAGCGCAGCGCGCTTACCGATGGGGCTATTCTCAAGGCCATCGCCACCCACCCGCTCATGACGGTTAAGGTGGTGGCTGCCATCCACTGGCAGGCGTTAAGAATTTGGCTCAAAGGCGGAAAATATCACGCACCCCCCAAGCCGCAGAGTAAACCAAACGGGGGGGCGGCCACGTAATACCTGAAGTTATGACCGCTCTGCACGATTCGCTCTCCTACGCCCCCGCTTCGCACTCACCGCTGGCCGCCCTTGGCCTGCGTCTGGCTGAGAAAATCCGCATCGGCCAGCTCAGCCTGACCCTGCCGGATGGCCGCACCCATCATTTCAATGGTCAGGTCAGCGGCCCGTCCGCGCAGCTGTTCATTCATAATGAGCGCGTGTTCAAGCGCCTGCTTAGCTCCGGCACCCTTGGCTTCTGCGAAGGCTATCTGGAGGGCGAATGGCACAGCCCCGACCTGGCCGCCCTGTTCCACCTCGCCCTGCTGAATGAAGACCACTTCGAGCGCGTGCTCGACGGCCACCCGTGGCTGCGCCGCCTCAACGGCCTGCTGCACATGCTGCGCCCCAACAGCAAACGCGGTAGCCGCCGCAACATCATCGCGCATTACGATCTGGGGAACGATTTTTATGCCCGCTGGCTCGATTCCAGCATGACCTACTCCTCTGCCATTTATGCCGATCTTGAAAAGCCCGAAGCGCTAGAAGCCGCGCAGACCCGCAAGTACGAGGCCCTGTGCCAGCGCCTTGCGCTCAAGCCAGGCCAGCATGTACTCGAAATCGGCTGTGGCTGGGGTGGCTTTGCCGAACACGCCGCGCGCCAGCATGGTGTACGCGTTACCTGCCTCACCATCAGCCCCGCGCAGCATGCTTATGCAACCGAGCGCATCAAGGCCGCTGGCCTTGCAGATATGGTCACCATCAAGCTGTGCGATTACCGCGATGAGCAAGGCAGCTACGATGCCATTGCCTCGATCGAGATGTTCGAAGCCGTGGGCGAAAAATACTGGCCCACCTTTGCCAATACAGTTTACCAGCGCCTTAAAGCGGGTGGCCGTGCGGCGCTGCAGGTCATCACCATCGCGCCGCGCTGGTGGCCTACCTACCGTGCAGGTGGCGATTATATCCAGCGCTATGTCTTCCCCGGCGGGATGCTGCCCACGCAAGGCATCTTGCAGGACAGCCTCGAGCGCAGCGGCCTCAAGCAGCTTGAGTGCAGCAGCTATGGCCAGCACTACGCCCGCACGCTGGCCGAGTGGAACACGAGCTTCCAGCAGGCTTGGCCGGTGCTTGCAACACACAGCAATTTTGACGGCCGCTTCAAGCGCCTGTGGGAGCAGTACCTTGCCTACTGCGAGGCTGGTTTTAAAGCCGGTACGATTGACGTCGTGCAGACCAGCTTTGTCAAACCATCATGAAAATCTTTGCCCTCTCGCTTATCGCCCTAACTTTTATCCTGACTGGATGCAGCAACGTGAAGATAACCGACTTCGCCAAGAACCAGCCAGTCCTGCACATTGAAGAGTATTTCAGTGGCCGCAGCCGTGCCTGGGGCATGGTGCAAGACCGCCACGGTGCGCCGATCAAGAGCTTCACGGTCGACCTCAACGGCCAGTGGGATGCATCCACCAGCACCCTCACGCTCAAAGAAGACTTTGTGTATAGCGATGGCACCACCGAGCAGCGCCTGTGGAAGCTGGTCAAGGTTGGCGACAACAAATGGCAGGGCAGTGCTGGCGGCGTGGTTGGTCTGGCCAAGGGCGAAAGCGCCGGTAATGCCTATCACATGACCTATACGTTTGATTTACCCTACAACGGCAGCACCGTGCGTGTGCACTTCGACGACTGGATGTTCCTGCAGCCCGATGGCGTGTTGCTGAACAAGGCGCGCATGAGCAAGTTTGGCTGGCCGCTGGCCGATATCACCATCAGCTTCAGCAAGTTCGAGCGCGTGGCAGATGAGCACGTAAAAGAATAGTATTCCCCTCTTCGTCGCATTAGAGGGGAATGGCGCGCGCAAGTGCGCCGGGTGGGAGTAACCTCCTCAGGACTCCCACCCAATTTTTTTAGGTATAGATAGCCGTTTTGATCAGTTGAGTGATTCTGAAGTTCACCTGTGTCATGGCTGTGCCTTCAATCGCTGAATGAATTTTCGTAAGTTCGCTACTACTGTTTCAAAGTCGCGCTGCATCTCACCGGACACAGAAAACAAAAAGGAATATTTACCGTCCAGAAGAAGCGAAGTGGTGCAGTTAATATATTTTTCTGGGTCACCGACACCTAGACAGGACATATACCCAAAGCTTTCAGTCGCTTTATCAATATATATCCACTTGTCACCACCTGGGTATCTGAAACTCGGCAATCCAGAAATGCTTAACTGTTCGCCTCGGCCAAAAATATATCCATATAAATGACCAAGCTTAATATCTGCCCCACTGATAACTCGATCATAGTTTTTAAGATAAGCTTGGCGCAAATTATTGACTCCGCCTGTATAGCCAATTGAAAATCTTAACTTGTGTCCAGAAACCTGGGCTGGCCCCTCATTAACAGGGCCAAAGTCTGGATAAGTCACATAGAGATGTAGCCTGTCATCTCCGTAACCGCTAGGATATATACTGCGATTTAGTAATGCATATGGCACATACACGAAATGTGGCGGGGCACTGTGAATGGACTGCATATTAATTTTTTGAATTTCCATACTATCGCTTGCGGGCGGCCATCTGTCTCTCACTACTGTAATAAGCTTATCAGCTAACAACAGCAGCCCGAATAGAACGATAAGCACAAAAGAGCGTTTCGAAAGCCCGAAAATCACCTGCCAAATCCTTTGTTATTAGGTCTACGCCTAGTTATGCGTGTTACTTGGTGGTTTGGCTACAGGGCGTAGCCACTTGGCCTCGGCACCCGGTTTGCACAGATCGGCGCGGTCTTTATCAACCTCTTCGTAGCTGATCAGGCGATCCATATTCTCCACCACCGTGCGCAGGTAGTAGGCGGCATCATCGTTGCTGTCAGGCACTACGGCTGCTGTATAGGTTTTAACTGGCGCATAGAGGCTGGCGATTTTCTTGGCATCGGCACAGGCATTAAACGCCATACTGGCAGCATCAAGCTGTTGTTGTATGGCCCTAACATCCTTGAGTGTAACAACCGCGCCGCTGCCTTTCACCAGTTGCGCGAAATTCTTCTGCAAATAGCCAAGGCCGGTGCCGGTGCGGGCATAAAGATTGGTTGCAGCCTTGCCTGCCTGCGGCTTGTCAGGCACCGAAAGCTGGTACACGCCATCCGGCTCATCGCTGCTCACCAGTGTAAAATCGGGTATATCAGTAAACTGGTTATCAGCCAGAATGGCGATGGTTTTAATGCCCGCTGCCGCCAGCCGCTTGTCGATACTGCCATGGGCTGAGCCCATAACGCTTTCATCGCCATCGCGCCCCACATGGGCGGCACCCGCCAGCACCATGAATGGCTTGTCTTTATGTTCCCGGATAATTTCACGCGCCATGAAGGCATCGCCCATGGCAAAGCGCATGTCGTTCACGCTGGTGGCAGTTGCACGCATCAGGTGCTCATTAGCGCTTGAGGTATCGATGCCCACAACCCGCATGCCGGCATCACGCGCGGCAAACATCAGGTTGTAACGCGCCGTGGCGGCTTCATCGGTATGCCAGTGGCCCAGCATATGCGTATAGAGCGCGCGCTGCGCTGCGGGTTTGCCCGCTAGTGCCTCGCTCAGCATCGTCTGCTGGTCGGCTGGCACATGCTCGACAAACAAGGTGGCAATACCAGCTGCCTTATAACTGGCCATCTGCGCGCTCAGCATGTTCGGCAGGCCAACCGAGGTATGCTCTTCGCCAATGACAAAGCCCTTCACGCCGCCGGCTGTCTGGCGGGCAATAAAGTCAGCAAGTTTGGGGCTATCCGCCATAGAGCTACCCTAGCCGAGAATGGCTTAGGTCCGGTTAACTCACCCGGCGTTACAGGCAATAAACATTTGAATAATAAGCGCTAAGCGAAACGCTTGATCAGCCGCAGCAGGCTGCCGAGCAGCGGGATTTTTTCATATACCTGGCTGGCGGCATCCCAGTGATCAACATGACTGATCGCGCGGCCATCCGGCCCACCAAAGGCCACTTCGCTCATCCCCTCCAGCCGCCAGCCCTTGGCGGTAAAAACCCAGCGCAGGTAGGCCGTATCGCCCTGCACCGCTCTGCCGGTTACCACAAACTTCGGGTCCTGCATTTTGCTGAACATGCGGGTAAGCAGCACAGTCAACTCGGCACGCGAGGTGAGCGTGTTGAACGGGTCGCTGAACCTGAAGTCTTCTACCGCCACGGCCTCAAGCTGAGGCAAAGTGGCGGGCGAGAGGTTCTCCCAGAAGGCGATATAGGCGTCGAGCAGCATAGTGGACTGCACGGCCTAGTGCAGTGCTGCCGAAGCAAAGGTCCAGCCAGCGCGGTCGAGCGGCACCCGGCGCGGATCGAGCCAGCCATCCTGCTTATGCACCTCACTGAACAGCTCGCTATGCATAGCCTTGATGCTATCCTTCACTGCGGGCCAACCGACAGCCTTGAAGCGCTCATCCAGCTCACGTGGACCTTCAGGGAAAAGCTTTTGCGCGTTGCGCTGGTAGGCTTCCTGCACATTAAACTGCAGCTCGAAGTCATAAATGCTGTCCCATACCACATCGATAACGCGCAACAGCTCGCGGGTTTGCACAGCGCGGGGCGTTTCAACCGGCTCGCCGTTCTTCAGGCCATGCTCGTCCAGCTGTTCTGGTGTTTCATTATCAGGATTAGGCCGCTGCGAAATACGCAGCTCGCTTAAGATAGCTCCTGCCGTTCGCAAGGGGCGCACGCCCTCGGGCAACGGCTGGTCGCTAGGGCCCGCCAAGGCAAAAGCCTTATCCAAGGTATTTGTGAGAATACCCATGTAGCAGCGGGCATAAAGCTCTTCATGCGTTTTGGGCTTTTCTTCGCTGCCCACAAAGCGCCGATACTTAGCTAATACCTTCATGACTGTAGCCTTGGTCTGGTCTACGGCACTCTGGCATTCTTTATCGGCATCCTGCTGGCCAAGAGCTGGGTGCTCGGCCGCCAACTGGTCAAACACACCAACAATAACTTTATAGCCAAGCTCACGGCCTTCTTCGATAGCGGCAGGAGCCTGATTCACACGGTCAAAACGCAAGCTGGGGCGCTCATGCAGGAAAACTTCGGAAATCGCCTGATCCGTAAAGCTTTCAGCCTGATTGGCCAGTTCAGAAGCTGTTTGGTAACGCAGATAATGAAGCAGCATCTGGCGCGCCTCCTGCGGCGGCTTCTGGCTCCAGGGTTGGCCAGCCAGCGGCTCTGAATCCAGCCAGATCTGGCTGAAGCGGTCAGACATGTCACCCACTATCTTGCTGGCAGTATAAAGGCGCAGCTCTTCGTAGCGCACGTCCTGTCCCGGGCGTGGTGGTGCTACCATGGCAGCTACACGGTCGCTCAGCAGGCGCGAGATATCACCCGCCAGATTGGTGCTGATGACATAACCATACCCCATCTCATTCTGCAGCGCATCCTGCTGCTTCGCCTCGGCTACATCCTCTGGCGTCATGGGCAACAACTCGGCCTGTGCATGCACAGCCTGCCCTGCAACAGCAGCGCGCAGTTCCATAACTTCCTGCTCCAACTGCTCCATACGCTGGACCAGTTTGTTGAAAGCGCGGCTGGTTTTCTGTACCGGCTTGATGCTGCGTTTCTTCTTGGCGGTCATGGTCGGCTTCTCTCTACTGTAAACGCGCGGTGCACGGCATCATGGTGAATCTTTCAGGCGGCGACAGCGCCATCTTTTCATCGGTGGTTTGAAGCTTGCTGCGGTCAAGCACCCAGCCATCCTGTGCTTTCATCTCAACCACCATATCGGCCACGATATCGCGGATCATCTCATCCGCCTCATCTTGCGCCGCGGCTTTCACCTTCTTGCCGACCTTGAGGTCGAGCCCTAGCTTTTCAGTAGGCGGAGCAACCAGATGCACATAACGCATATCTTCTTCCGGCGCATCCGGCTCAAAGGCCAGCTCGGCCAGTTCTTTAAAGCGGCGTTTCACATCGCGGCGCAGCTCACCATAGAGCAGGTCCTCGCCTATGGCGTTAAACACCATGGTCAGCTCGCGAATTTGCACCGCCTGCGGGCTTTCGGCAACTTCACCATTCATCGGCTGGGGTGGGGGCGTAAAGCCCTCTTCCTTCATGGCGGCAGCCTCGTCTGCATCCGGCCCCGGGTCGATGAAAGGCTGCGGAATGTTCAGCTCGGTCATGATCGAACCTGCAAACAGGCGCGGCTCATCGGTGGTACCTTCAACCTGTTCACGCATACCAACGGTGGCAAGGTTGAATGCCTGATACAGCGCGTTCTGGGCCACATCGAGATAGGCAATGCGATAAAGGCTCGCAAGGTCCTTGGTTGGTTCCTGCTCTTCAGGTATGCGCGTCTTGATATGCTTGGCAACAATCTCCCAGCAGGTATCAATCGCGGCAAGGCGCTGCTCATGCGCCTGCGGGTAGTTCATGCTGGGCTCGTCCTGCTCCAGCCATTCCATCATGCTGTCGAGTACCTCTTTGCCCTTGAGCAGGCCCTTCTCAACCGCCTCGGCCAAAATCTCATCGGTCAGGCCACTGCCCACCTTGTTGCGGTCTTCGTAATATTCCAGAACCTCGGTACGCACTGACGCCTGCTGATCGGCACGCTCGGCCTCCAGTGTCTGCCTGAAACCCTGAATCGCCTGCTGGCGCGCTTCCAGCGGAGTGCCCGCATCGAGCTGCGCCTCGGGATTTGCCTGCAAATCTTTCCACTTCAGGGCCACGCTATCGGCCATGTCGTTTAAAAACCCATAAGCGGTACGGCGGGTAATTTCGGCAGGATCCAGCTCATTGGCCGAGGCTGGCGTATCGAAATCGCAGTCCATACGGTCCATGAGAATACGGTGATAATCGGCATAAATATTGCTCATCACCACAACATCAAAATAGCCGGCCGCGTCCTTGGCTTTCGCTTCTTCTGACTTCTTGTTTTTCTTTTTAGCCACGTCAATTTCCTTTATTGCAAACGGTTGGGGCTTGAAACGATAAAGCTGCTACTGGTCATGGCTTTGCTGGCGCCGCGCTGGGCCCAGCCATCTTTGCCTTCAATCAGATATGTCAGTGCTTCGCTGACCTTGGCTGCATAAGCAACGGCAGGCTGCGCGGCCTGCGCGTAATCATCTGCCCGCATGACGGACGGCGCCAAGCCAAGGCGGCCCAGCTTGGCCAGATAAGTCTCGGTGGCGGCAGCGTTGAACAAGCCGCTGGGGCTTTGCATGTCATCAGCAATAATATTCACAGCCAGTTGCACTTCGCGCAGGCTGCGGGCGCTGCTGGTGGCAGCCGGCGTATGCAGCAGGGTGTGCTCAACACTCATGGGCAGGCGGAAGCCCGCCAGAATGCGGCCGGTGGTATTCTCACCCGCGCTGGCGAGCTTGAACACATTACGCACCGCTTCTTCCATCTGGTTTTGCATGACATCGCTGAGCAGGCTGAGGCGCAGCTCAGAGGTATCATTCACCCCAAGCTTGAGGTGACGGATCGATTCAAAACTCTGGAAGTCAGCCGGAAGCGGCGGCAGATCATGGTTTTCGCACCAGGCGGCATATTCGGCGCGATGCGCTGCATCCATGCCGGTATGCTGGTGCTCGAGCATGGCTGCGCCCACATAGTTGGCGGCGTTACGAATTTCCTCACGCGCCGTTTTAAGGCCCTTACGCACATCGCCCATACCACTGCTGGTCAGCAGGCGCGAGATACTGTCTTCAACCAGCATCTGCGCTTCAATCGCTGTCGCGCGCATGTCCGGCTCATCGCCTGTTTCGCGCTCAATCACCTGCTCGGCGATGCTGCGCAATACCTGTGTTGTCGCTACCCTGCAGGTCGCCGGACTGGCCAGCATGTTGAAAGTGCCCATGGGTATCCTCTGCAGCGCGGTCTGCTCCTGCATGAACGCCCCTGCCACTTCGCGCAGCAAACTGCCCACCGCCGCCTGTGCAGGCGAGAGCGTGTGGAACTGATCGATCGTCATGCGCACGGCATCGGCGATGGTGTTGGTATAGGTGATCTGACTTGCGGTCATAGCTGGCCGCTGCTGTTGCCCACTCACATGAAACTCCCCGAGGAATTACCGATGTTAAAGTATTTCTGCTTATTGCTTGGGGGCATTTGGGCAGAAAATTTCGGCAAAATCCAGTGTAAGAGTCTTAACGGCGGCCGGTCATTTTCCTGACGATAGGGAAATAGGCCCAATACGGAAGAATCCGCATGAATTTCAGGATTCTCGAGAGCTGCCACGGGAAGCAGATTTCAAATTTCGGGCTCGCCAGACCCTTCAAAATCGCGACTCCGGCTTCCCTAACCGGCATCAAAAACGGCATCGGGAAGGTGTTCTGGGCGGTCAGCGGGGTTTCCACAAAGCCGGGGCTCATCACCTGCACCTTAATCCCGTGGGATGCCGCCTCGAGGTACAGCGCTTCACCAAGGTGCAGCAGTGCCGCCTTGCTCGCCCCGTAAGCCAGCGAGCCGGGCAAACCGCTATACCCGGCGACGGATGAAACCAGTACCACATGGCCGCTCTTGCGCGCCTTCATGCGCTCGAGCACCGGCACCAGCCCGTAGAGTACGCCATACAGGTTGGTATCCAGTGTGGTCTTTAAATCTTTCAGGTTGATGGTATCCACGCTCTCGAACTTGTAGGTACCGGCATTGAGCACTGCCAGCGCAATGGGGCCATGCTCAAGCTCGATACGCTCAACCAGCTGCGCCATCACCGCTTCATCGGTTACATCCCCCCGGTAGGTGAAGATACGGCCTTCAAGGCCAAGGGTTGAGGCCACTTCCTGCAGCGCCTCTTCACGGCGGGCTGTAATCGCAACCTTCCAGCCCAGCTGCGCGAGGCCAATGGCCACCTCGCGGCCCAAACCGCTCGAGGCACCGGTAATCCATGCGCAGCCGCGCTCAGGAGGGTTTAAGCTCATAAGTAATCTCCGACCCGCGGGCCACAAAACGCAACTTCACCCAGCGCCCCTCACCATCGTACCAGAGCGTGAGGTTCAAATCGCCCTTGCTCTCGTAGCGGCTGGCCAGCAGCTCGGCCTTGTCCACGCGTACCAGCTCTTTGCCGGTAAAGGTACTGGCTACATTCACCAGAATACCTTTCTGCGTATCAAGCAGCTGGGTGTGGCGCATGGCATCCTGCCGCCAGTAAGACGTGGTCATGATTTCAGCTGGCGCAATAAAGGTGCCGCCCGAGCCAGTGACCTTAAAGCCCTCGGGCGTGGCTTCGCCACGAACCTCGTATTTGGTGCCGTCATCATCGGTGGTAGTCTCAAGCGAAATGAGCCTGCCCCGCTCCCAGACCTCACGGTTCTGATGGCTGTATTTAAACAGGGTCAGCGGCCCGAGTTTGACTTCAAGGTTGATATTGATAACGGCGGTAATGCGGTTGCCCTCACGGGTAAACACAATCTCGTGGCTGCCCATGGGGCTACCTTCGCGCCAGACCTTGAAATCGAGTGTCTTATGATGGCCACTGGCCCAGGCCGAGCCTGAAAACAACCCTAAAATCGCTAAACACAACAATAACTTACGCAACATCTGGCTCCTGTCCCCCGTCTCTGTTATACGAGGCGCACCATGGCTTCAGACCACAAACATAAAACCACGCACGATCACAGCGCCTGCATCGAGGGTGCCCTGCATACCGCCAGCCACGTTTGCGAGGCGCGGGGCACACGCCTTACGCCGTTACGCGAACAGGTTTTGGAGGCACTCTGGGGCAGCCATCACGCGCAGGGCGCGTATGACGTGCTACACGCCGTGAACAAAAAAGCCAAGAAGAAGCTGGCCCCGCTCTCGGTTTACCGCGCGCTTGATTTTCTGGTGGCCGAGGGCCTCGTGCACCGCATCGAAAGCCTCAATGCCTATGTCGGTTGCCCGCATCCCGAGCAAACGCACGCCCTGCAGTTTCTCATCTGCAACGACTGCCGCTCGGTGGTCGAGCTCGATGAAGGCAAAATCAACCGTACCCTCACCAGCAGTGCCGCCGCGCATGGTTTTACACCCACGCGTACAGTGGTTGAGGTTGTGGGCCAGTGCAGCAACTGCGCTGCCTAGCCAGCCATGCGCCTGCCCCTCTACATCATCCCCGGCCTCTCGCCCGAGGCGGCAGCCGCGCAGCACCCCGGCTTTAAGGTCATTCTCAATACCGCTACACCGCCTGCGGGCGCGCTCTCGCTGACGGGCTGCGTATGCTGTACTGGTCGCAACGAGCTGCGCGATGCGCTCAACAGCCTTTATCTCGATTGGGCGCACGACCGCGCGGGCGTTAAAGGCGCCGTGCTGGTGCCAGACGCCGGTGCCGATATTGGTGATTTATGCGAATACCTTGAAGACGACCTGATGCTGCGCGCAAGGTATGAACTGAAAGAAGCATAAAGGCGAAGTACCCGAGGATATCAGATACTTCGCCTTACGCTTAAATCATCGATGAAATCATCGACGAGCTATACTGGGCTGCATAACTGCTATACCCGGCGGTTGATGAATAAGACTTCAGTGCATTCAGGAAGTCCTGTGCCGAACTGCCGTTTGCGGTTTCTGCTGTCGTTGTAGACTGGCTGGTGAACTGCTCGAGCAACTGCGCGATCAGGTCCTCCAGACTGGTCTGGCCGCTGCTGGCGGTTGAGGATGTGGCCGAAACACTTGTATCGTCCTCATCATCTTCAGCCATCATCGCCGGAGGTAGACCACCGGGTGGCGGGCCTTTGGGGCCATTTGCTGCCATAGCCGTGCTGAAGTCATCAAAGCTCAGCGAACCGGTCTGCTCGGTATCGAGTTTATCGAACAGCGCTGCAGCCTGCTCTTCGCTCACCTCTTCAGGCCGCCCGTCCACAAACTCGGCTTTGGTCAGCTGACCATCGCCATCGCTGTCGAGCTTCTTGAACATTTCGCTAAAGCGGTCGCTCTGGCCACTGGCCTGCGCCGTACCTGTTGTGCCATCCTGCGACAGCTCCTCCAGCAGCGAAAGCAGCGTATCCGCATCGATATTGGACAGCAGATTGGCAGGCTGCGCCTGCTTCATCCCCTGTTCAAAATCGCTCAACGACACAGCCCCGGTACCGGCACTGTCGATCTTGTTGAACAGCTCGGCGGCTTGACTGTCGGTAACCTCAGAAGGTTTACCGGCAATAAACTCATCCTTGCTGACCTTACTGTCCTTGTTGATGTCCAGCTTGCTGAACAATTGTTCCAGACTGGGCCTGGTCGAGGCTGCAGTCGAGGAACTGATACTAGTCATGGCTTTTACTCCACTTCCTGTAGTGCCCAACCCGATAGGCTTCCGGGCCGCCATTCTGGCTGATACCGGCTAGTCCATTCACGCACCGGCCCGGTGCTTCCCTACGGGTAAAAGAATATTTACCGAAACCCTCAAATTATCCGCAGGAAAAGCCGGGCTTATGCGTGTAATGCCTGTAGACCTGCAAAGGCTGACCCGCAAATTGTCCATCCCCTCGCCTGCCATGACCCAGCATGATCTGGCTACCGTTACGGATACCGAGCTGATAACCGCTATCAACGACGGCCAGCACGAGGCTTTTGCCCAGCTCACCCAGCGCTACCTCGAGCGCATCCTCGCCATCGCCCAGCGCATTCTCAACAACAGCGCCGATGCCGATGAGGTCACGCAAGAGACTTTCCTGCGTTTCTGGGAATGCGCGCATGCGTGGGATGTTGTCGGCAAGGCCAGCATCCGTACCTGGCTCACACGCGTGGTGACCAACCTGTGCATCGACCGCATCCGGCGGCGGCGCTGGCGCCCCGCCCCGCTTGAAGAGGCGATGGAAATTCATGATCGCCAGCCAGATGCCTTCGAGATTACCGGCGATAACAAACGCCGCCAGATGGTGCAAGACCTGCTGGCGCAATTACCGGTCAACCAGCGGATTGCCGTGGTGCTGTCGTATTTTGAAGAGATGCGGGGGAGCGAGATTGCCGCCGCCATGCACCTCTCGGATGGCGCGGTTGAATCACTATTGGTGCGGGCACGCAAAAGCCTGCGCAAGAGACTCGACTCTCTCGGAGTCAAACTGGAGGAGTATTCATCATGAAGCACGATCATCTGTCCGGCTTCCTGCGCGCTAACGACCCCGCCCTACCCCTTGGTGCACAGCGCAAGCTGGCGTTACAAGCACGCATCATGCAGCAGGTCGTGGCCCGCAGCCTGCCGCAGGCACTCGCACCCTTCGAGCTGACCCAGCTTTATAACCGCTCATGGCTTACAGGCGCGCTGGCGCTGCTGCTGCTTGGCATTATTACGGGCCATACACTGCATACACCCTATACACAAACCAGCAGCCCCAGCACCCTGCTGCTGGCCAGCACATGGCAATCCTACGTCGACCTCGGATCAGGAGAATAACGATGCAGACCCTCAAATCAAAAACGGCCATCACCCTCATCTTCTCACTGGGGCTCAATATTTTTCTGCTTGGCCTGCTGGCTGGCCCGTTCCTGCATCACGGCATGGGCCTGAATATGCCGCCGCCTGGTCCGCCCAACCCCGAGCGGATTGTGAATGCTCTGGCCCGCGAGTTAGGGCCTGAGGACGGGCAGCGCGTCACAAGCATCTACCGCGAGAATGCAAGAGGGCTGGAAAATCATCATGAGAAGTTCAGGGCGGCTGTGCTCAGGATCGCCAGCGCTATTAAAACGCAGCCACTCGATACGCTCGAATTGAACAAAGCACTGGACGATATTGCCCTGCTCGACCAGCAGATGCACCACAACATCTCAAGCGTTCTGCTTCAGGTCACGCAGGCTCTGTCGCCCGAAGGACGCAATCAGCTGGCTGGTTTTCTCGAGCGCGGCCCGCCGCATGGTGGCCCGCGCGGCAATCGGGGCAACCACCCATCGCCAATGCCGCCTCAAGACTAATCACCCATGCGCCTCAATCTGGTCGTCGCGGCGGGGTTCTTCAACACCTGCGGGGTCGAAGTGGATCACCACATCTGCGCCCTTGTAATCGCGGCGTACGGCTTCCTCAATCTGCATGCCAATGGCGTGTACATACAGCAGCTGCATGCTGGGCTGGAACTCAAGGTGCAGCTCGATGAAAATATCTGTGCCCGCCTGCCGCGTGCGCATGTCGTGCACACCTAAAACCTGCGGATGCTGGCCCGCGATGGACTTGATGTTCTCACGGTCGGCCTCGGGCAGCTCATGGTCCATCAGCATGTCAATCGCTTCGCGTGCAACCGGCACTACCTTGTAAATAAGCCAGCCGGCAATGGCCACGCCAAAGAAAGCATCAATCAGCGTGTAGCCCGTCAGCATGGTCAGGCCCAAGGCCACAATCACCGCGCCGTTCTGGGCAAAGTCAGCCGCGTAATGCACGCTGTCGGCCGCAATCGCGGTGCTGCCGGTGCGCTGCACCACGTATTTCTGGAACCTGATCAGCGCGTAGGTCAGCGCGATCGAAACCACCATGATGCCAATACCCAGCGCGCTATGCTCAACCGGCTGTTGCTCGATCATCCGGCCAATCGCCTCAATCAGCATGAAGGTGGCTGAGCCCACTACGAACGCAGCGGTACTCAGCGCCGCCATTGCCTCGGCCTTGCCATGGCCATAGCGGTGGCCTTCATCAGCGGGCCGCAGGGCCGTACGCACGCCCACATATGTAATTAGTGAAGCCACCACGTCAGAGGCGCTATCAACGAGGGATGACAGCAAGCTGATCGAGCCGGTGGCCAGATAGCCAAAGGTCTTGATGCTCACCAGCAGCACAGCCACCACCAGCGCAGCAGTGGTCGCGTGCTTCTGCACCTGCTCTTTGGTCATCTGGGTATCAAGGAAAGAGGCGAGCATGGGTCCACATATCTGTTACGGTTTTGCGCGTGTATATAACACGGTCATGCAGGCGGAAAGCCTGTTCCTGCCAGAACTCCATATATAAGGGCTGCAGGCAATAGCCCGACCAATAGGCTGGGCGCGGCACCGCCTGCCCTTCATAACGTTTTTCGATTTCGGCCACCGCAGCCTTTAAAGCCTCACGTGAAGCTAACGGGCGCGATTGCTGCGAGGCCCAGGCCCCCACCTGCGCCAAGCGGTTGCGCGTGGCGAAATAGGCATCTGCCTCAGCCGCACTTACAGGCGTTACCGTACCTTCAAGCCTTATTTGCTGGCGCTGGCTCTTCCAATGGAACAACAGCGCAGCCTGCGCGTTGGCTGCTAACTGCTCGCCCTTGCGGCTTTGTGTATTGGTGTACCAGACAAAGCCCTGCGGGCCGTGCTCCTTCAGCAGCACCATGCGCACTGACGGCATGCCGCTGGGGGCCGCAGTGGCCAGCGCCATCGCCTCGGGATCGTTCAGCTCACTTGAACGCGCGGCGTCAAGCCATTGGCCGAACAGCACAAGCGGGTTTGGCTCTTCCGGCACGGGTGGACCATATTTGGTTACGGACGACATGAAACAATCCTGCTCAAGGTGTGACGGCTTGCCGCAATTAGCCGCGCTTTGGCCCGATTCTGCAAGAGTTTATCATGACATATTGTCTCTACCCCCTGCACCCGCTTGACGCCAGCCCCGGAGCTTCCGATAGTAGGGGCGTACAGCACCACTAGGGCGTGCTGAAAGTTTTTCAGGATGACGATAATGACCACTCTCAAGATTCGCAGCAAGTTTGCTGTTGCCGTTATGGCTCTCTCCATCCTGGCTGGTTGCCAGAACGGTGGCGTTGGCGGCATGGGCACCAAGCAGACCTTCGGCACGCTCGGCGGCGCCGGTGCTGGTGCCGTTATCGGTTCGCAGTTCGGCTCAGGCGATGGTCGCATTGCGGCAACCGCCATCGGCACCCTGCTCGGTGCTTTTGCGGGTAGCGAAATCGGTGCCTCACTCGACCGTGCCGATCAGGCTGCTGCAGGTCAGGCCATGAATCAGGCCTATGCCGCACCGGTTGGTCAGACCATCCGCTGGAACAACCCCCAGTCGGGCAACAACGGCACCATCACCACCACCCGTGATGGCTACTCACAGGCCGGTGCTTACTGCCGCGAGTTCCAGCAGAACATCGTTGTCGGTGGCCGCACCCAGACAGCCTATGGCACCGCTTGCCAGGGTCAGGACGGCACTTGGCAGATTCAGCAGTAATCTACTGCTGAGGGCAGATTCAGCAGTAATCAACCACTGCTCGATACTTAAGTACAAAGGGTCGCTCTCACGAGCGGCCCTTTTGCTTTGCAGCATCTTCTATGGCAAACACCCGTTCACCATAACAACCTATCCGATGATAAGCCCTGTGCAGATGCAACACGCTTAACGTCAAAATACCATTCTTTTTATAGGTAAAGTGATTACCCTAGGGTGTTTGGCATTCGTCATTTCTGAGTTTTTATTAGCCATGATAAGTCATGGCCAAGCACCATATCCATCGCGGCTTCTCGCTCCTTGAAATGACCTTCGCTTTAGGCATGAGCGGGCTCATGCTCTCAGGCCTGTGGCAGATGATGGGCATGGTTACGCAGCTCTCGCAAGCCAATGCCCTGGCCTCGCACAGCCAGAGCGTGGCTTATGCTGCGCAAAGCCATATCAACGCGCAGCACGCCAACCTCCTGCCGCTCATGCCCGCGATTAACGATGTCATTCAGTTGCGCGTAACAGATGGCGATAGCGGTGCGGTGAGCATTCCCAGCATTCAGGCCGCAGGGCTGCTGCCCGCCAGCTTCATCAACCGCAACAGCTATGGCCAGAGTTATACGCTTTATGTGCAACGGCAGGATGCCGGGCCCGTGGGCGCTGATGCCAGCGACCGCCTGATCGGCCTTATCCTCACCACCGGCGGGCATGAAATCAGCGACCGTCTGGCCGACCGCGTGATTGGCCGCATCGGCGCTGCGGGTGGCTTTTTATATAAAGATGCCAACCCGGCTGCACCCGCTGCCGCCACCACTGCGCGCGGTTTGGCGGGTGGCTGGCAGCTGGACCTCACCTCCAGCGGCTGGGCTACTACCGTGGCCAGCACCGCACAGAGCGGACGCCTCGCCATACTCACCGCCCTGCTGCCCGCGGGCAGCACTGGCAACAGTGGTGCCAGCGAGCTGGATGATCTGCAGGATGCCAGCACCAATAGCGCCACCAGCTTCAACTTCTACATCGGCCATGGCGTGGGCAGCAGCACCAGCAGCGGGCAGAACAACACCGGCCTTGGTGCGCTTGCCATGCAGACGGTCAATACCGGCGGAGCGAATGCCGCTTATGGCGCACAGGCCCTGCGTTACCTCACCATTGGCAATAACAACGCGGCCATTGGCAACTACGCGCTGTTTGCCAACCAGAGTGGTAGCAGCAATACCGCGGTTGGCACCTCGGCGCTGTATCAAAACGTGCTGGGTAATAATAATGTAGCCATCGGCACTTCTGCAGGCCCTGCTGTTGGCCACAGCAACCTCTCGGGCACCATCAGCATTGGCGCCAATGTGAATGTGAACGCCAGTAACACACTGAATATCGGTGATGCCCTTTACGCCAATCTCGCCAATGACAGCTTTGCCATCGGCGCAGCACCCACCGCCGGTATCTCGCTTGATCTGGGCAGCAAGACCGATGCCCTGCGCAGCGCCAAAGGCACCAGCCTGCAGCGCCCGGTATGCGATGCCACCCGCACTGGCGCCATGCGCTGGAATACCGATCTAAATGCTGTTGAGTTCTGCGATGGTGGCGGCTGGATGACCCCGCTCATGACCACCGCCAGTGGCAGCCCGCCTACCCCGCCTGCAGGCAGCGGTTATATCGTGCTCACCAATACCGCCTGGACCGGCAACCTTGGTGGCAATCTGGGTGCAGATGCCAAGTGCTACCTCGAGCTTACCGTCAACATCCTGTGGAAAGGGCAGGTCGCCGCACTCGCCGCGCTCAAGCTGGTGCCCGGGAATGTGCATGCATGGCTACCGGGCCGCAACTTCATCCCTATGGGTACCTATGCATTCGCGCGCGTAGGCTCGCTCACGGCAGGGGGCGGCACCCTCACTGTGGGGGCGGATTCTGACGGGCCTAACAACCTTATCTCATGGGCTGCCAGCAACTACTTCGCGGGCACCTTCCAGTACTGGACCGGCCTTGGCACGACAGCCGCCAGCACATGGGGCAGCCATACCGCTGGCACGACCTGCAATAACTGGACATCATCGGCCGCTGCCAGCACCGGCGGCTCCGGCAGCTCATCCACCACCGATGCGCAGCGCTGGCATCAGGCCGATACGCCATGCAACACACCGCTGCCACTTATCTGTTACGTTGATCCGTAACATCCTGCAGTTGCTGGTAAAATAATTCCCGTCATAATGTCGAAAAGACGCACCCCCGTCCGTCATGGTGGTGAGCGCTCATGCTCGAACAGCAAAAGGAAGCAATCATGCAATACATGTTAATGTTCTACGAACCCACCCATGACTTTGAACAGCGCAATGATCCCGTTAAAGCAAAGGCCTATTGGGCAGGCTGGAGCGCTTATGTGGAGGCCTTGGCGCAAAGCGGCATTGTGCGCTCTGGCAGCGGCCTCCAGCCCCCTGTTACAGCCACCACGCTTCGCCTTAAAGGCGATAAGCGCGATGTGCAGGACGGCCCGTTTGCCGAAACCAAAGAGCAGCTTGGCGGCTTTTTCATTATCGAAACCGATGATCTCGATACCGCCCTCAGCTGGGCTGCCAAGGCCCCTTGCGCGTCTACCGGTGGGGTTGAGGTCCGTCCGGTGATGCCACCCATGGCCTGATATGGATAATGCCTTCAGTACCGCAGAGCAAGCCGCCCGTAAGTCCTACGGGCGGCTCATCGCCATACTTGCGAGCCGCACACGTGATATCGCCGCCGCCGAGGATGCACTGGCCGATGCCTTTACCGCCGCCCTTAGCAGCTGGCCGCAAAAAGGTATTCCAGCCCAGCCTGAAGCCTGGCTGCTGACAACAGCACGGCGCAAACTCATCGATCGGCAGCGCCACGAAAAGATTATCGATACGGCCATCCCCGAGCTGCGGTTACTGACCGAGCAGCTCACCGTTCTCGAAGAAAAAGCCAGCATACCGGATGAGCGCCTGCGCCTGCTGTTCACCTGCGCTCACCCGGCAATAGATGCTGCCGCGCGTACTCCGCTCATGTTGCAAACAGTACTTGGTATTGATGTTAAACGCATGGCCAGCGTTTTCATTACGTCACCGGCGACGCTGGCCCAACGTCTGGTACGCGCCAAAGCGAAGATACGTCAGGCTGGCATTCCCTTCACAGAGCCCGAGCTGCAAGACCTGCCCGAGCGGCTGCAATATGTCATGGATGCCATCTATGCTGCCTTTGGTACCGGCTGGGAAGATGTCACAGGCTCAGATTCCGGCTCAGAAGACCTGGCCCTCGCCAGTATTGAGCTGGCCCGTTTCTTATGCCAGCAACTACCGGCTCAGGCAGAACCCAAAGGGCTGCTGGCATTGCTCCTGTTCTGTGAAGCACGGCGGGCAGCACGGCGCAGCAGCACAGGGCTTTATGTACCGCTTGACCGGCATGATACATCCTTATGGAACCACGGGCTGATTGAAGAAGCCGAAGGGCTGCTGGCCAGCGCCGTGCGGATGAACATGATTGGCCCTTACCAGCTTGAGGCAGCAATACAATCTGCCCATACCCAAAGGCTTTTGGGAGCTGCAGTACCAGCCGCCGCCATTGCCCAGCTCTATCAGGGGCTGCTGGTGCTACGCCCGCGCGTCGGTACAATAGTCAGTTATGCCTGTGCACTGGCTGCAGCTCAGGACGCTGCAGCAGGGCTTGCCGTGCTGGACGAGATTGAACCCGAACTGCAGGCTCGCTACCAACCCTACTGGGCTGCGCGCGCCGCGTTACTGAGAGCAGCAGGCGATGAAGCTGAAGCCCAAGAAGCCTATACCAAAGCAATCGGCCTGAGCGAAAGCGAGGCTGTGCGTAGCTTCCTGATCAAAACTAGGCAGGAAAAGCAATAAGCCAAGCGATTTCTATGCTTAATGACCGCCATAAACTTGATATTACATGGATTTTGCTTCACAGTAAATTATGTCTGCAGACAAGCATAAACCGACGAGCAGCCGCGGCTTCAACCTGGTTGAAGCGGCTATTGTACTGGGTGTTGTCGGTCTGGTTATCGGCGGTATCTGGGTTGCCGCTGCCGAAGTACAGAAAAACCGTAAGTTGAGCGTGGCCGCAACGTCCATCGGACAGGTAGTTGAGCAAACCCGTATCCTGTTCAAGAACATGCCGATCAGCGGACAATTTGTCAGCGTTGATGTTATGGCCAGCATGCCGAACGCGGTTGATCCTTCCATGGTCAGAAATAACAATGAATTTTTCATGCCCCGCTTTAGTGCTGACGGCTCCGGCGATACAGCCATCATAGTCAACGTTCATCCAGACACCATACAGGTTTCGTTTGAAACCTCAGGACGTCTTGACTGTATTTTGCTTGGCCCGTATCTGGCTACACGTTTGCGACCTAATCAGATTGTCTACGAAGGTAGCGAAAACGAATTCAGCGTCGCAACTGTTGAAGCTGCAAATTCAGGCTGCCAGTTTAACGGCGATATCATCATGCGCTTTTCCCGCTAATACCCCTTGCCAAATACCCAGCACCTGTCATACTGGTAAAAATAACTCAATGAATACAAATACATAAACGCAAACTCCGCTTGCGCATGCACTCCATTTGTCTATAGTCTCTGTTAATGCAGAGATCCTTCTGCCTCCAACATGCGAGGTCTAGATGAGTGAATATGCATTACGTGATGGTTCTTCAATCGACTCCCCTCCAGATTTTAAACAGCGCATCAACACGGCGCTGGCACAGTTTGCAAAAAATCCGGCGGCGGCCTTCAACAAGGCCAAGCAGGCTGGCCGCGACTATGCGCTCATCGGCACTGGCATTCAGGTCTTCATGGTGCAGTCGGGCCGTGTGGCCGACAAGATGATCGAGCGTGACTTTCTCGGCCGCGTACCGCTCGACCCCATGCTGCAGCTCAACGTCGCTCCCAAGGACATCAGCTATGCTCCGGGTGTGCTCGAAAGCGGCATCTTCGGGGCCAGCAGCAACGGCGAGCTGACAGCCCCTGACTTCGGGCTGACAGCAGGCAGTGAAAAGGTCGACCTTTGCGACATCTTTCTGGCCTGCGCCGGTGGAGTGAGCGAACTGCAAATGCTGCCCGCCGTTACAGCTCATGGCGGCAGGCTGGGCCGTCTCAACCTCAAGGCCTATGTGGCGCTGGCGGGGCATATCCCCAACGGCCATTCACCAAGGCCTTACGCAGCCGAGCTGGTGCTGGCGGTATGCCGCGACAATGCCGAAGAGCCGGCACTGTTCAATCTGGGCGATGAATGGCTGTTTCCCTCGCACTATCGCGGGCGCGGCAGCAGTCCCAAAGGCAAGCCCATGGCCGGCAAGGTGCTGCACATAAAAGCCGTCTAAAGACCGGCTGGTAAGAAAGGCGCCTGTCATACGGGCGCCTTTTGCTCATGTTGTCGCATCAGATCTTGTCACATATGGCGCGGGCCGCACTCTCTGCTAGAGTAAGTACTTCATCAGGAGACAACCATGCTCAAGCTTGCCGCCACCCTTACTGTTACCACCCTGCTTGCCCTCTCGGCGCCCGCTTATGCGCTGGGCAATAACACCACCAGCAACCAGCAGAACCAGACCTATAACAGTAACCCTTATAGCGGCGTGCAGACCGGCACCGTCTCCACCACCAAGCAGCAGCGCCAGCAACAGCAGTACAACCCGTATCAGAACCAGTATCAGCCGCAGGCCGCACCTGAGCAGGCCGCACCCGCCGAGCCCACGGCTTCACGCATCCGTCTCTCAGGCAGCGGTAATGGCACTGCCCGCCAGCTGGTTATTGAGAGCGACCCCACTTTGCTGGCGGCGGTTAACGGCGGTCAGGCGCTGATCCGCAACGTCCTGATCGGCCGGGTCGACCTGAACGGCGACGGCAAGGAAGAGATTTTTGCCTATAACGAAAACGACCAGTACTGCAACGGCGACTATTGCCCCTTCTCCATCTATCAGGTAGCCCGGGGCGGCGCGATTACGCCGCTGCTGCTCGGCTATATGACCGTGAGCGACATTGCCGTGATGGACCAGTTTGGCCGCGGCTGGCGCGATATCATTGTCTACGACCCGCGTGGCCGTCAGGTTGCCCTCACTTTTGATGGCCGCCAGTATCAAGAGCCGCGTCGCCGCGGCGGCGGTTGGAGCCGTCGCTAACCGATCAACAGCCGTCGTGGCTGGTGCTAACACTTTTCTCTAGCCTCGAACTGCGCTAGATAAAGGGCATGAGCACAACCCGCGATCCTTATCTGGTTCTTGGCATCAACAACCGCTCGGCTACGGCTGAAGAGGTTAAAAAGGCCTACCATAAACTCGCCAAGCTTTATCATCCCGACCGCACCGCCGGCGACAAGAAGGCCGAAACCAAACTCAAGGAAGTCAACGGTGCCTATGCCATTCTAGGCGACAAGACCCTGCGCGCGCGTTTCGACGCTGGCGAGATCGACGCCGATGGGCAGGAGAAGGTCTACAATTACCAGTCATACCGCGAAACACCGCGTCACAGCCAGCAGCAGCGCCCCTATGGCGCAGGCGCCAAGCGCTTCTTTGATGAAGATGACTTCCTGAATGAAGACATCATCAGCAGCCTGTTTGGTGGTGGCAAAAAGCGCGGCCAGCGGCAGGCCGCTGAAGAACCGCTCAAACCGGGCAAAGACATCAACTACACCCTGCGCCTGCCGTTTGTAGAGGCCACACTGGGCGGCAAGCGCACCATCGAGCTGAGTGGCGGTAAGGAAGTGGCGCTCGCTATTCCCCCCGGCACGATTGACGGAACCAAGCTGCGCCTTAAAGGCCAAGGCGTGTCGGCGCGCTCCGGCGGCCCGTCCGGCGATGCCTATATCGAAATCTCGGTCGACCCGCACCCGCTGTTCAAGCGTGATGGGTTTGATATTACCTGCGAAGTGCCGGTCAGCCTGCAAGAGGCTGTGCTGGGCGGCAGCATCCGCGTGCCGACGCTCTCCGGCCTCGTTGATGTGAAGGTGCCCAAGAACTCCAATACCGGCACGGTACTGCGCCTCAAGGGCCGCGGCGTGCCCAAGGCCGATGGCTCAGCGGGCGATCAATACGTGCGCCTCAAGGTCGTGCTGCCCGAAGAGCCGGATGACAGCCTCGTGACCTTCCTGAAGCAATGGACCGATGCCAGCGGCTTCAACCCGCGCAAAAAAGCGGGCATGGAGTAACCCTAACCCTCCCCCGTAAGCGGAGGAGGGAATAAAAAAAGAAATGCCGACTCACATGCCCACACCCCTCATCTTCCTGCCCGGCCTTTTGTGCGACTATGCTTTATGGGCGCATCAGACCGAGCATCTACGCGATCTCTGCACCCCGCAGGTGGCCGACCTCACCCAGCATGAGAGCGTGAAGGATATGGCAGCGCATGTGCTGGCCTCAGCGCCCGAGCGCTTCGCGCTGGCCGGCCTCTCGATGGGCGGTTATGTGGCGCAGGAGATTATGCGGCAAGCGCCCGAGCGCGTCGAGCGTTTGGCCCTGCTCGATACCTCGGCCCGCGCCGATAGCGACGAGCAACTCGCCAAGCGCAAAGGCCTCATCGCGCTGGCCAAGACCGGCAAGTTCAAGGGCGTAACGCCCAAGCTGCTGCCGCTGCTGCTCAGCCCCGAGCACCTTAAGAACGAAGCGATGGGCGCAATTGTAATGGAAATGGCCGAGCGCGTGGGACGTGATGCCTTTGTGCGCCAGCAAACCGCCATCATGAGCCGGCCGGATGGGCGCGAGAGCCTGTCCTGCATTACCTGCCCCACGCTGGTAATTGTGGGCCGTGAAGATGCCCTCACCCCGCCCGATCTGGCACAGGAAATGGCAGCAGGCATTCGCGGCGCCGAGATTGTGGTGATCGAGCAATGCGGCCACCTGGCCCCCATTGAGCAGCCGCAGGCCACCACCGCGCTGCTGCGCCTGTGGCTGATGCGCTAACTTCGGGCGTACTCAATCGATGATCTGAAAATTCAGTCAGCTGTTCCGTGTCCATCTCGCCAGTGCTAAGGCGAATTACCGAATATGAGCCAGCTTAAGAATAAGGATGACAATAGCCACGGCAGGGATGGTTAGGAACATTCCCATAATAAATGCCCAGCCCATTCCCTCGTCCCATGAATTGCCCGACGACAGCACGCCAAAGGTCAATAACAGGCCAAACCATATCGCATAAGCGCGGGCAATGGCACGCCAGCTGGCCCGCAGCAGCAGGCGGCTGATCAATATCGGCACGCCGAAGTAGAGGGCTGCCAGGAACACTATCGGACCGAAGTTTTCCACTGTATTTCTCGCGCCTAGGTATAGAAAAGTTGCTTTCTAATTGCCTGCAGTACAAACTAGCATAGTTGTTTTCATTTCGACAGGGTTGGGCAGCAAGATGCCGTTAGAGAGCGAGCAGATCATTCTTCCCTTGCTCGGCACAGGTGTTTTCGTGGCCCTGCTGACATGGGCGGCCTTTAACAGCACTGGGCTCTGGCGAAGTTTTGCGGCTGCCTACCCAAGGCCCGATAGCCTGCCAGTAGGGCGCGGGAAAATGGTGGAGATCATCATTTACAAGTCCAAGCGTCCGGAGAAAACTCTGGAATCCAACAGTATTGTCAAGCGTCCGGGGCTAGCGCTGTGGCAAAGAATACCTAAACCCTACTTCATCTTGGCTATGCCTTTCCTCATCATCGCTGTGCCTTTCCTCCTCTTGGCTGCACCCTTGCTCCTTTTCGCCACACCCTTCCTCTCCTACGTTTATCCCCATCGCTACCACGTTGGTGTCAGGCTCAGTATTGCAGACGGCGGCCTGTTGCTTTCACGGATATTTCCATTCAACTTCTTGTGCCCTCCCATTTATCTACCTTTTACCGGGATGACCATCAGCCCTACCTATTGGGCGATGTGGCGCGAACCTGAAGCTATCCGTATGAAACTGCTTCCCGATACCGACATCATTGTGAGTCAAAAAGCGGCGCAGTGGCTGCATGCGCATAAGACCTGAACGACAAACAGGATTTGACAACCCTCTTCAAAGCCGCCTAGCCTCTCCCTAATAAAAACAATATATGGGGGGAATAAAATGGGCCTGCTGAGTAAGCGCGAAGTGATTGAGCAACAGGTGCAGTTTGCAGCCTCGCCCACTGCACTGTTCAATGCCTTCACCAATCCGGCCAACGGCAAGGCGATATTTGGCGCCAAGAGCTTCGAGATCAAACAGGGCAAGCCCGGCACCAGCGGACGCATGCAGGTATTGGCGCTGTTCGATACCGCGCCGCTGGCCAAGCACCTGCCTATTCTGGCGGTCTCGCCCGAAGTCGCCACCCAGCTCGAAATCAGCTTTGCCACCAACCCGCACCGGGTGCTGAGCCACGCCAATTACGGCAGCTTCAAGCAGCAGTCGCAAATCCTGTTCGAGGCTGAGGGCAATGGCACGCGCATGACTTTCGAAACCGCCTACGAAGTGCCGCTGGCGCTGCGCCCGTTTGCAGCCGGCATCCGCAGCCTGTTCACGCACAATGTGAGCGCAGCGTTTATTGCACTTGCTCAGCTGACCAATGATTCAAAAGCGCTCGCCGCTTTGAAAAAGCAGCCCGGAGCATCACCAGCCTGAGTTGCATACGCGCGTAATTAAAATATAGGAATTTGACTCGCACACCTATCCGGCCCAATGAGCCGGATAAGTATTCTGTTTTTCGCGTGATGCGCTAGGTATTCGATCTATCGAAACCTGAAGCGCCCCCTGTTCAACTGGCCAATTGGCTCTTCTTTTTCTTATGAGCTGACGCTACTAATTTGTCGCAGTCCGCTCAAGTCCTGATTCAGGTTTGAATCTATTCTTACGTCAAAACGCAATAAAATTACCATAAAAAGGGAGGCTGCCTTAACGCGGCTTATGGCTGCCTGTTTTTTGGGCAGGCTGGCTGCCCGCTTTAGGCGGTTTGTTCTTTTTGGCAGATTTGGGCCCATGTTGTTTGATATAGCCACCCTTGTTGGGCTGGCCAAAGGCCACATAGGGCTTGCCGCGGCGCTTGCTGCGCTCGAACTCTTCATGAATACGTGCCGACATCATATGTGCAAAATCAACCGGATGGATGAAAGCGCGGCAGCCTTCGCGCTGCAGGCACAGGATATCACCATCAGCCGACACGATATGCTTGGCATTGCTGCCCTGCGCGGCCTCGAGGATCATCTGATCCATCGGATCGCGGCACACCAGCACCGAAGTCTTGGGCTCAACCATCGTCATACGCGCTTCGACATACTTGATGAAGTTCACGCGTTCCATCGCCTCGGTCGGGCGTATATTGGTCTGCCGCTTCAGGTCGAGCGCGACCTTGGCAAACTCATTCATGGTGGGGCGGGTAAAACAAACGCGGTAACGCGAAAAGGCTTGCTCCAGCAGGAAAAGTGCGTTGCGCTCGCGGTTGCTGGCCTTGCTGTGGTCAATCCAGCCGACCATCGCATCGATCAGCACGTTGGTATCGATCACCACGGCAGGGCGGCGGTCAGTATTATCGTGCTGTTTCTTGCCGTGATAGCCCATGTGTTTATTCCCGCGAGTGTCCCTGCACTCTTCAGCACAAAAGCTAGCACGCGTTTTCAGGAAAGCTAAAGCTGAATCAGGGTTAATGCAGAAATTAAACGGTTAATACACAGGCACGGTGCCTGGCAGCTGCCTGCTGCTGGCGCAAACGCTCGCTCTGCTCGCAGTTAAACGCCTCGGGCCGCACGAATCGGCAGGCACCTTCGCGCTCGAGCATCAGCAAATCGCGGTCCGTGGATATAACGTATGCGGCACCTGCCGCCAGCGCTGCCTCTACAAACATCTGGTCTTTGATGTCTCTGCACTGGCGCGCCACCGGCTGCGGCTCCACCATTAAAATATAAGGCTCGATATAACGGCTCACAAACTGCTGGCGTGATTCAGGGCGCATGGGCTCATCGCGGCTGCCGCACCAGCTGGTGCCCAGAATATAATTCGCCTCCTCCAGCGTTGCAGTGCTGAAACACAAAGCATGCTCGCGCCTTGCCATCGACAGCGCATTAAAGCTCATCGCCGTATGTGCAGTTCTATGCTCAGGATAAACACTATCAAACATGGCGCGCAGCAGCACGCAGGTATCGATCACCACGCGGGGGCGGTCCTGCAGGTCAGCCATAGGTCGCCACCTTCTGGGCCTGTTTCACTTCGCGCCGCTTATCACCACGCCGCTTGCCTACCTCGCGATTAAACTGCTCAGGCAGCACAATCTGGCACAAACCATCATGCTCAAGCCGCAGCAGGTCGCTATCGGTTGAGATGATGTATTCGGCCTTGGCGCCAGCGGCGGCTTCCAGAAACATCTGATCGTTCTTGTCGCGGCAAATAACATTGGTAGGTACCGGCTGCACCATCATGGCATAGGGCTCGATGTACCTCTGCACAAACTGCAGGCGCGCGTCATGGCGCAGCGGGCCGCCATCCAGACCGCGCTTGATATGCGCCAGCATGTAAATGGCTTCATCGCGCGTATCCTCGGTAAAGCAGATCACATATTCGCGCCGCGCCAGTGCCAGCGCATTGAAGCTGAGGTTATAATCAGGGAATTTCCGCTCGGGAAATACACGGTCATACATGGCACGCAGCAACACGCAGGTGTCGATCACCACACGCGGCCTGTCATGCAAATTATCCGTATCGCCCATATATACCCTACCCTGTTTTTATTACCTCCGGTGTAGCAGAGGGGCGGGTAACGGGTAAAGGCTTTTACGGCCAGCGCACCTCGGGCGGCAAACTCATGAGAATCGCCTCGGTATTGCCGCCGGTTTTAAGGCCAAAGGTCGTGCCACGGTCGTACAGCAGGTTAAACTCGACATAGCGCCCGCGCTTGACCAGCTGTGCTTCGCGCTCCTCTGCGGTCCAGCTTGCCTGCATATGGCGGCGCACCAGCTGCGGATAGATGCTCAGGAACGCCTTGCCCACATCCTGCGTAAAGGCAAAGTCCTTGGCCCAATCGCCGGTATCAAGGTTATCATAGAAAATACCACCCACGCCGCGCGGCTCATTCCGGTGCGGCAGGAAGAAGTAGCGATCGCACCACTCCTTATACTTCGGATAATAAGCCGGATCATGCTTGTCGCACGCGGCCTTTAACGCAGCATGGAAATCAGCCGTATCCGGCGCATGTGGCACCATGGGGGTCAGGTCGGCCCCGCCACCAAACCAGCTCTTGCTGGTCATCACCATGCGCGTATTCATATGCACTGCTGGCACTTTGGGCGAGCGCATATGCGCTACCAGCGAAATACCCGAGGCCCAGAACTTGCCATCTGCCTCAGCACCCGGCATGCGCGCGCGGAACTCTTCGCTGAACACACCATGCACGGTCGAGACGTTTACGCCCACCTTCTCGAACACGCGGCCATGCATGACCGACATGACGCCGCCACCGCCGTCTTCATATTGGGGGTCAGCCGCCACACCAACCCTGGCCCCGCTCTCGGTGCCGTACTCATCCCACACATTGGGCTTGGCGGCAGCATTGCGCTGCCATGGCTTGCGCTCAAACCGGCCTGCAGGCAAATCACTGCCGGTGAGTTCGTCTTCAATGCTCTCGAACGCGGCGCAGATGCTGTCACGCAGAGACTCGAACCAGGCCTTAGCCTGTAATTGATTATTGTTATCCATGGCCACCCTTTTACGCCCGCACGCTTCAAAAAACACGCGCAAAATGTCACGTTTTACGGACTATCCTAGTCCTGCTTGCGGTTAAATGCTAAGGCTGTGCGCCTCATGCCCAAGCTCACTTACGACATCCTCAAAAACCGCGACTTCCGCTTTCTGCTGCTCACACAGATGTGCACCGCCATGGCGCTACAGGCACAGGCGGTTATCGTCGGCTGGCAGGTATGGTCGCTTACGCACAACATGTTCCTGCTGGGCATGGTCGGGCTGATCGAGGCTGTACCCGCCATCATCTCGGCGCTGTTCTCCGGCCATGTGGTGGATACCAACCGCCCGCACCGCGTGTACCTGCTGTGCCTCTCGGTTATGGCACTAAATACCATTGTGCTGCTTGTCTTCGCCGGCGGGCATATGGCCGTGCCGTTTGGCGATGTGCTGTACTGGATTTTTGCCGGTGTGTTCATCTCGGGCATCGTGCGCAGTTTTGCCATGCCTTCGGCCTTCTCGCTCATGGCGCAGATTGTGCCGAAAGAGCAGATGTCTGGCGCGGCGGGCTGGCGCTCGAGCGCGCTGCAGTTCTCCTTCGTCACCGGCCCTGCCGCAGCAGGCCTTATTTATGGCGGTTATGGCGCGGGCGTGGCGTGGATGTTCCCCACCGCGCTGCTGTGCGTAGCCACCTTCACCATCATGGCGTTATCCGAGCATCCGCGCCGGTTTAAAAACCCCAAACGCCCCGAAACCGCCGCGCAAAGCATCAAGGCGGGCTGGAAATTCATTTTGGGCAATAACGTGCTGCTGGCCGTTATGGCGCTCGATATGTTTGCCGTGCTGCTGGGCGGTGTGGTGGCGCTGCTGCCCGCCTTTGCCGATACCGTGCTTAAAACCGGCTCTGAAGGTTTGGGCCTGCTGCGCGCCTCGCCCGCTATTGGCAGCATTCTCACTGCGCTCATTCTGGCGCTTTACCCCATGAAGCAGATCCGTACCTCGCTGTTGCTATGGATGGTGGCCGGTTTTGGTGTCTCGATGATCTGCATCGGCCTTTCAACCACTTTCATCATGGCAGCGTTTTTCCTCGCCGTCTCCGGCGCGTTTGACAGCGTAAGCGTGGTGATTAGAGGCACCCTCATGCAGTGGCTCACGCCCGATGCCATGCGCGGTCGCATCTCGGCGGTCAACAGCATGTTCATTATCTCCTCCAATGAAATCGGCACCTTCAGGGCGGGCGTCATGGGCTCGCTCATGGGCGTGGTGCCGTCAATATTGTTAGGTGGTGTGGGCACGCTGGTGGTGGTTGCCGCCACACTGTTCCTGTGCCCGCAGCTTAAAACCATCGTGATCAATGCCGACGGCAAAAAGCCTTAAGGCCGGCCGATACGCGCACCGATGTAATTGACCTTGCCGGGCAGGCAGTTGGTATTGAGGAAGTTGATCATCGGCGTACCGAGGTTATAGCCATCAAAGCCGAAGTTATAAAGGTAAGAGCCTGCGGTGTTATCCACACCCATCTGCCCCATCCCGCTGGCTTCATAGCCGCCGTTGCCCGGCATCACGGTGGTGAACACCCGCCCGAACCAGTTGCAATCTGCCCGGTCCATCGGCCCGAACCTGAATGTCATGGTATTATGGCCAGACCCCAGAGAGGCGAAATACTCGAGCAGAAAACCGCTCTGGCTTTTGTAAACCTGCGGGCCAAAGAAATAGCCGCGCTCAAAGGTGGGCAAGGTACTTTCAGCCACCAGCTCGCCACTGGGGTAGAGCGTGGGCGTGACCACAATATAATGGGAGCCGTTATCGACAAACGGCACATCCTTCCACACAATCGCCATACGCTGATTGGCATTCTGGATCGCGGTTTTCATCTCGGTACGGTACATCTCTCGGCTGACCGAAGCCGCCGCCACCCATATGTCGCCAATGACCAAGCCCACAACGCCCAGTACAATAGCAGCCTCAACCAGATTAAACCCCGAATTGTATCTAACGTGTCGCATCCAGCAACTTATGCGGGAATGTACTAACACCCCGTTAAAATCAAGACGCGCCTTGTGTCTGACGTAACCCCTCGCCCACGGCCATGGCTGCCGCCATGGCCAGGTTGAGCGAGCGCGGGCCTTGCCGCATTTTTATGGTCACTGCTGCATCAACCGCCGCATGCACTGAGGGCGGCACACCAGCACTCTCGCGCCCCATGAGCAGAATGTCGTCTGGCCTGTATGCAAACTCGGTATAGCCTTGTGTGGCTTTGGTGGTGAAGAGCACAAGGCGGCCTTGCCGCTGCGCCATGAACGCCTGCCAGCTTTCATGCCGGGTGTAATCAAGATGCTGTTCGTAGTCCATCACCACGCGTTTGACCTTGGCCTCGTCCCACACAAAACCGGTAGGGCCAATGATATCCAGTGGCACATCAAGGCAGGCGCAGTGGCGCATGAGTGCGGCCACATTGAGGTGAATATCAGGACGATAGAGCGCGAGACGCATAATTACTTAAAAACCCGTTCTTTTAAACCTGCCGTTAACCTTGAATCTCATGGTTTTAACCAATCATTATCCCTTATAAAAGATGAACGCCCAATTTGAAAGCCGGAGCCTGCCATGTCAGACGATAAAGCCAAACCCGCCAAGCCTGTTCTGCCCGTATTTGAAGTAGATGCCCAGAACGAGGACTTCAAGCGCTTTACTGATCTCTTATCGCATAAGGGCGTGGTTATGTACGGTACTCGTCATGGCGCACCAGAAGGAAACGACCGTAATTTCTTTAAACTCTATATGGATCATCATGTGCTGCCGGATAAGGAAAGATTGGTTCATTTTGATCATAACCCCGCCGATAGCTGGCGCAGTTTGGCGCTCCTGCATGAGGTTGGTCACAGCCTTGGTGAAGGCACCAAGTTCCTGCCCAAATTGAACCCTCGTCCTGAGTTTAACGAACAGAACAAGTTTCATAAAATGACTGCGGATGCAGAAGCCCGCGACGCGCGCATCTCTCAAGTAGCCGCCATGGTTGGTGGCAAGCCGGTTGATGCCTATGATATCGCCCGTGCTTCACTACGGGTTATTTTTGCGGGCGATATGACGATTGTCGATCGCAGACTCAATACGGATGTTGATACCACCAGCGTTTTCAGGCTCATGCAAAGCCCGTCTCTGGCATCCGACCCGCTGATGGCGGCAACCAAGGTTGCCATTCTGCGCGGCGATGCCAGCCCACTGCGCAGCAAATATAACGTCGAGATGTAACAGGCTTAACCAGAGGTGCTGAACATGCCCACGGTAACAACACAAACACCCACTACCAGCTGGAACGAGCTGACCGATCTGCGCGGCGCTGACTTTTCGCCTAAACGCATGGATGCCGCCAGCCTCGCCGCCTATGGCGAGTTGCTTGCCCAAACGCCGCTTAATTATATGGATAAGATCAGCGCTGTTCTTGGCAGCCCCGCCACGCAGGCCGAAGCGGCTGATGCTGTGGTACGTGTGCGCCTCTCCGGCCCGCAAGCTGGCATTACCCCCACACAAGCCATGAGCGAGGCCGATAAAGCCAGCCGCGATGTTTACGCTGGCACCAGCCTGCTGCAGGTCACCCACCCCGATACCATGAACGTTGCCACCCGCGTAGCGGTGCTACGCGGCGATGCCAGCGTGGTGCCCGAGCCCTCCCCGTTTGAGGTTGACCTGCGAAGCATCATGCGGGCGCTTGAGCAGCGCGATGCACCCCCTGCCCCCCGCAGCATCGCCACGCCTCAGAGCCAAGGCCCGTCATGATAGACACCAACGCTCCTGTCCCCGATGCTAAGGCCCACCTCGCATTGGTGGTGAGTAACACCACCTCATCCAACCACGCAGGCGTTAAAGCCGCGCTTAAAGCCGTATTGCCGCCCAAGCCGCCCGCGCCACTGCCAAACAGCCCCTTTGGTTTCATGCAGCAGATCGAGGCCCTTACCGGCGAGGCCGTGCCACCCGCCGAGTTGGCCAATGCGGTATTCAGGGTATGCCTTACGCCGCGGAGTGCCAAAATCGACTGTCGCCCCGAAAGTGAGCTTTTACCCAATGAAAAGCTGGTTATCAGTACTTTGGCGAATAAATTTTCACGTCGCGCGACACCGGCAACGCTTGAAGAAGCCACCCAGCTTGCTATATGGCGTGGCACAGCCCAACCGCTGAGATTTTAAAGAGGTACCCCCGCATGATGACTGATGACGAAATCACCCTCGAGCACATCCTGAAAGACGTGATGACCGACGGCGCCATCAATACATCGAACGAGGCCATCGCCCGCCGTAAAAAGCACCTGCGCCCAACCCTGCGCGTGATTGAAGGCGGCAAACTGCAGCGCCAGTTCAAGGGCGTTAATACAGCACCGCGCAAACCGGCTGCCTGATTTCAGCTACTCAACCTCTTATTCATCGCCGCCAGCTTTCCCTGAGGTTTCTTAAGGGAAAGCGGCGTAAATGCAGCCTATGAGCCGTCTGGGGAGTCGCACCGCGCCCGTAACGGCCTCGGCTGACCTGCAACACCCCCTAACACCCTGCTTTCCTAAGGGAATATTGCGTTAAACCCCGTCGGCTTTTGGCCAATGCAGCGCTATACCATGCGGTGCATATATCTAAGGAGTTTCAGCATGGGTAACAGCGGTGGTGGTCATAACGAGGGTGCCAAAGAAGGTGCTTGCTGTGGCGGTGGTTGCCATACCGGTGAAGAGGCCTCGCGCCGCGAGTTCATTTACCTCGCTGCTGGCGGTATGGGCGCAGTCGGTGCCGGTGCTGCCGTGTGGCCGCTGGTCGACAGCATGAACCCGGCTGCCGATACTCTTGCCCTGTCCACCATCGAGGTTGATGTTGCAAGCATCGCCGTAGGTCAGGCCATTACCGTGATGTGGCGCGGCGCCCCCGTGTTCATTCGCCGCCGCACCGCCGAAGAAATCGCCAAGGCCGCCGAGGTCGATAAGGAATCTGCCACCCTGCGCGACCCGCAGCTGGATAAAGACCGCGCCACCAAGCCTGAATGGCTGATCGTGAAGGGCGTTTGCACCCACCTGGGCTGCGTACCGCAAGGCCAGAAGATCACCGAAATGCGCGGCCAGTATGGCGGCTATTTCTGCTCGTGCCACGGCTCGGTCTACGATACCTCGGGCCGCATCATGGCTGGTCCGGCACCCAAGAACCTCGAGGTTCCGCCCTATAAGTTCCTTTCCGATACGCTCGTACGCATCGGCTAATCCATAAATAATCCAGCTTTAAAGGACTAAACATGTCTGGCAGCAATAACGCAGGTAACAACTTCAAAAACCCGATCATCAACTGGATCGACTACCGCCTTCCCATCTTCACCATGATGGACAAGGAATACGGGCGTTTCCCCACGCCGCGTAACTTCAACTACTTCTGGAACTTCGGTGCCATTGCGCTAGTCATGCTCATCACCATGATCGCCACCGGCATTGTGCTGGCCATGAACTACACCCCACATGCCGCGCTGGCATTCGACAGCGTTGAGCGTATTACGCGTGACGTCAACTTCGGCTGGATGCTGCGTTACATCCACGCCAATGGCGCCAGCTTCTTCTTCATCGCCGTATATATCCACATCTTCCGCGGCCTTTATTACGGCTCGTACAAGCAGCCGCGCGAGCTGCTGTGGATTCTGGGCGTTACCATCTTCCTGCTGATGATGGCTACGGCCTTCATGGGCTACGTGCTGCCGTGGGGCCAGATGAGCTTCTGGGGCGCCACCGTTATCACCAACTTCTTCACCGCCATTCCGCTGGTGGGCGATAGCATCACCACCTGGCTGTGGGGAGGTTTTGCAGTTGAGAACCCGACCCTCAACCGCTTCTTCGCGCTGCACTACCTGCTGCCGTTCATCATCTTCGCGGTGGTGATCCTGCACGTTGCTGCCCTGCATATCCATGGCTCGAACAACCCGCTGGGTATCGATACCAAGGGCCCGCAGGATACGCTGCCCTTCCACCCCTATTACACGACCAAGGACATGTTTGGCGTCATCGTATTCCTCGCCATCTTTGCCATCTTCGTGTTCTGGTTCCCCAACACGCTGGGCCATCCGGATAACTACATTCCGGCCAACCCGCTCAGCACACCTGCGCACATCGTGCCCGAATGGTACTTCCTGCCGTTCTACGCCATTCTGCGCGCCGTAACCTTCGACATCGGCATCCCCTTCACCAGCATCGTGCTTATTCCGGCCAAGCTGGGTGGTGTGATTGCCATGTTCGGTGCAATTGCTGTTCTGTTCGTGCTGCCATGGCTCGATACGCATCCTGTGCGTTCGGCCCGCTTCCGCCCGCAGTACCGCATGGCGCTGTTCGGCCTGCTGTTCAGCATCGTGGCTCTCACCATGGTGGGCGCTAACCTGCCGGACGCTCAAGTAAAGGTATTCGGTGCACAACTGCCGTTCACCTACCTCACGCTCGGCCAGCTCACCACGCTGTATTACTTCGCGTTCTTCCTCGTCATCCTGCCGGTGCTCTCACGTACCGAAAAGGCACTGCCGTTGCCGACCTCGATCGCCGAAGCCGTGACCAAGAAGGGTGGTGCCTGCTGTGCCTCGCTCCTGATCGGTCTGCTGCTGCTCACCGCAGCACCGGCTCAGGCGGCAGAGAGCGAGATTGAGCTCGATACACAGGTATGGCCCCATGCTGGCCTCACTGCCACCTATGACCGCGCAGCGCTGCAGCGTGGCTATCAGGTGTACAAAGAGGTTTGCGCAGCCTGCCACTCCATGCACCATCTGTCGTATCGCAACCTCACTGCCCTCGGCTTCTCGGCCGATGAAGTGAAGGCGATTGCCAGCCAGTACATGGTCAATGCCGCACCGGACGAGAATGGTGACATCAAGGAGCGCGCCGCCACGCCGGCCGACCGCTTCAAGAGCCCGTTTGCCAATGACAACGCTGCACGCGCTGCCAACAACGGTGCCCTACCGCCCGACCTCTCGCTCATCGTCAAGGCCCGTGGTGGTCATGAGGATTACATCTACTCGCTGCTCGTCGGATATAAAGACCCGCCAGCAGGTTTCGAGCTGATGCCCGGCATGAACTACAACGCCTACTTCCCCGGCTTCCAGATCGCCATGGCCGCGCCGCTGAGCGAAGGTGGCGTGACCTATGCCGATGGTACGGTTGCCAGCGTGGCGCAGATGGCTAAGGACGTCACCCAGTTCCTCGCCTGGGCGGGCGATCCGCATATGGAAGAGCGCAAGCAGACCGGCGTGAAGGTTCTTATCTTCCTCGTGCTGTTTGCCGGTATCATGTATGCCGCCAAGAAGCGCGTCTGGAGAGATGTGCACTAAGCACTCTTTATATAACTAAGAAAAACCCGGCCTTACCGCCGGGTTTTTTATGCTTAATCCCGCGTTAGCCAATTACGTTGGGTTATTCATTAACTATCCCAAGGTAATATGGGCATACTTGCGGAAGGAAATTTGAAAATGCAGCAGACCTCACCCGTCGCACATATCTCCACGCTTACCGGAACTGTGCAGGGCATCAAGCCTGTCGATGGCCTCTACCTGGCCACCATTCGCGGCAAAGGGCCCGATTGCACCATCGCCACCGACAAACCCAAAGATCTCGACCGGCTGCGCAAAGCCATGTCCACCGGCATGCGCATCACGCTGCAGCTACTGCCCTTTACCGAGAACCACCGCCCTGCAGGCTCCGAGCTATGCGCCGATGGCTACCTGCATAGCGTGCAGGGGTATTAGCCAAACTCAAACAGTAGGCGCGGGTAGAAGCCAGCCGGCAGGCGCGCAGTAAGGCCAATCTGCATCAAAAGCTTTGCGCTGCTGACCAAGCCACATAAACCGCATAACGCACTGATCTACGCCCTGCCGTATATCAACTGTTGTTGGTGCGCCCGACTTGAGCTGGGTAAAGCCACTACGTAACAGGCTACGGCTGCTGGGAACATTATGCCATTCAACTTCAGCACACAGACGGGATAGACCGGCATCCTCGGCCAAACCCTGTAATCCAGATATTATCTGTGGGGCTATGCCCCTGCCGCGATGTGTAGGAAAAACAAAGTAGTCTAGGCTGAGTATACAGCCAGCTCTACGCATCTCGATCTCATCGGGCCTAGAGAATAGTGTAGCCCGTCCGACCACTTCATTCTCTTTACGAACCCAGTAGCGAATAACGCCATCGGTCTGTCCGCGTACATGACCGCGCTCGACAAACGTATTAAAGTGCTCACTGGCAGTAAGCCATCCAGCATAGTCTGGCGGTAGGCCCATGTACGCCATGCAGCTCTCGGCATCTTTCTGGCCGATTGGCTGTACCCCCTTAAAGGGGGCAGCATGCGTGCTCAAAGTGAGAGCGCCTCTTCGCCAGACAGAAGCTAAAGATGGGTAACCGGACATGCGCTAAAGCTAAGAGTTTACTCCAGCCGAATGCAACTCTTTTTACGAGCGATCTGTCACAAATCGTTAACAAAAGTTTCACCCAAGCATCACGGGTGATTAACTCTGCCTTATGGTCTTCTGATGTGCAGCAGCAGGTATCGTCCTCTGCGTATCATCTTCAGGAGACCCTCATGGGCATGACCCTTCGTTCTTTCAACCGCATTGTTGCCGCTACCGCCGCGGCTGCTGTTATGGCTGGCTGCGGTATCAATAACGGCACTGGCAATTACGTGGGGGTTGTCTCGCGCATCCAGACCGATGGCGTGCTCGATATGTGTAAAACATGGGAAGGCGAAATTGCCGCCCTTTCCATTCGCGGGGCGCGCGCAGGCTCGGGCAGCACCATGCGTTTCACCGCCAAAGATCCGCAAATCGCTGCCCAGCTCGAAGAAGCGATGAACAAGCAAACGCCCGTGCGTATCGAGTTCCGCGATGTAGTGAACCCCTGGAAGTGCACGCAGGAGAGCAACGATATCGTCACCAAGGTCGAGAAAATGGATGTGCCGCTCAACAGTCCGTTCGGCGGCAAGCTGAGCGCAACCCCTGCCAATGACAGCGAAGAAGCCCCGCATCAGGTATTTGCTGCAACCAGCGGCAAGAAGGTGCTGATGTGCACCGAGGTGGATGCAGCCTCAGTTTCCGTCGCCGCGCCAGTGGCCGCCCCGGCGCCTGAGGCCAAGGTTACAGCTCCGGCCAAGCCGGCCCCGCAGCTGCCCGAGGTGCTACGCCTGCATAAATAAGGTGTGATCTCTCCATCTGTTATTCCTTCCCCCTTAGCTGGGGGAAGGATACACTTGGGCATGCCTATACAGCCCATCTATCTTGTCGATGCTTTTACGGCGCAGCCCTTTACCGGCAATCCGGCGGCGGTATGCCCGCTCGAGAGCTGGCCCGATGATGCGCTGCTGCAGGCCATGACGATTGAGCACAACCAGTCCGAAACTGCGTTCTTTGTGAAAAAGGACAGTGCTTACGAATTACGCTGGTTTACAACATCAGATGGCGAGATTGATCTGTGCGGTCATGCCACCTTGGCCTCGGCGCATGTCATCTTCGAGCATCTAGGCCATGCAGGCGATGAAATCATCTTCAACTCGCGTTTCTCGGGCGAGCTGCGCGTTATCAGGTCGGCTGACGGCCTGCTCACGCTCGACTTCCCGAGCTGGATACCCGCACCGGTGCCGCTGGCGCCTGCGATGACCGCCGCGCTTGGCGTCAGCCCGCTTGAGGTGCATGTAAAACGCGATTACCTGTTTGTGCTGGCCAATGAAGCAGCAGTACAGAACTTCGTGCCCGATTATGCGGCCCTTGCCACGCTTGGCCGCCGGGTCTGCATCACGGCGCAAGGTGATACGCACGACTTTGTTTCGCGCTTCTTCTGCCCGGGCGATGCCCTGCCGGAGGACCCCGTCACCGGCTCGGCCCATGCCATGCTCACGCCGTTCTGGGCCGCGCGCCTTGGCAAAACCCGCATGACTGCGCGCCAGCTCTCGGCCCGCGGCGGCGAGCTGATTTGCGAGCTGAAAGCAGAACGCGCCCACATTGGTGGACGCGCTCGTACCTATATGATTGGTCAGATCAGCCTTTAGGCCCAGCTTACATCAAGCACGGGCAGGTGCGGCGCTGTTCTCGGTACGGCCGATGTGCGGCGGCGGCAGATACAGCATCAGGGCTGAGGCCACATAGATGGATGAGAACGTACCCACCACCATGCCCCAGGTGATAACCGCGGTAAACGCCAGCAGCGCTTCGCCACCCAAAAACAGCATCGGCAGAATGGCTAGCAACACCGTGAGGGTGGTGAAGATGGTGCGCGAGAGTGTCTGGTTAACCGAGAGATTGATGATATCCGCCAGCGACATCTGCTTGTAACGGCGCATGTTCTCGCGAATACGGTCGAACACAATGACCGTATCGTTCACCGATTTACCCGCCAGCAGCATGAGCGCGGCTACAGATGTAAGGTTGAACTCAAGGCCCAGCGCTGCGATGAGGCCGATTGAAACCAGCACGTCATGCAAAATGGTGGTCATGGCGGCAACGCCAAACTGCCACTCGAAGCGGAAGGCCACATAACCGGCAATCGAAAGAATAGCCAGTGCGATAGACCATGCACCCACGCGCAGCAGCTCGGCACCCACAGTAGGACCAACTGACTCGCTGCGGTTATAGGTCCAACCCTCGCCCAGCAGGCCTTTGATGTTGTTTACAGCTTCGGTATTCTTCTCGTCGCTGCCTTCCTGCTTCTGCACACGAATGAGAATGGTGTTGTCTTGCCCAAACTGCTGCAGTGAAACTTCGCCAAGGCCGAGGCTGCCCAGCTGACCACGCAGTTGATTCACATCCACCGGCGTGGGGGTGCCACCCGGCACATAAGAAGCGTCAATCAGAATGCCGCCCTTGAAATCGATGCCCAGCTTCAGGTCCTGATCGAACAGCGCATAAATAGCCCAAAGCAGCAACGCCAGCGTAAGGCCAAAGGCGATATAACGCTTGCCGATGAAGTCGATCTTGGTTTCAACGGGAATAGGCTTGAACAGACGCATGAGGTTTCCTTGGCACTAATAACAAGGCGCTATAAATGGCCAAGAAACGCCCGCGCGTCAAGCCGTTCCCTGCCGCTCAAGTAATTGATTTTATGGGGAAAGTTTAATTAGCCGCAATCTGCAGCACGCCTACTCACCCGTATCGCCAAAATTAGGCATCACGCGCGGGGCGGGTTCAGGCTCGTCTGCAAAATCAGGGTCATCCTCAAAGCTCAGGATGCTGGCCAGCTTGTCGGCTCCGGGCTCGAGCACGTCCTGCAGTTTGCTCAGCTCGGTATCATCCACCATACCGGGCGGAGGCTCGGGCTTGCCCTTGAGTGCCAGACCCAGCTCGGGGAAAATCTCATACTGGTCTTCTATCGCCGGCGGCTCGGCCATCAGCTCAGGCGGCGGATCGCTTTGCCCCAGCAGCGCACGAAACACACGCGATGGGCCGGGTGGCAGCGGAAACAGCTCGTACTGATCGCCGCTCAGCTCGTAGCGCACCGGTGGGTCGAGGTTTTCAGCTGCACTCATGGACCTGCTCCCGGTACGGGTGGCGGCGCTTTATGCTGCTGCTTGGCCTCATCCCCTGCTGGCTTGGTGTTCTCTCCACTATTGCCCTGCAGCGCAGCTGGCAGTGTCACAGCCTCAGCTGCATTCTTGGCACCGCTCTCCATCTTTTGCGCCTCGCGCTTGCTTTCAGCCCGCACAGCATCCAGCTCATCCATATCCTTTTTGAAGATGGCCGGAATATCGCAGGATGGATGGTTGAACCCCTTGTTGAACTCAAACAGCGCGGCCTGCCACTTTGGATCATAAAAACCGGTGGGGTCGCTGGTCTGGTAAACATCCCTTGCCATGGCAGCCGGACGCAACGGGTTCAGCCGCATCTGCGCCTCGCGCAGGCTGCTCTCAAGCGTACCATAGCGCGTGAAAGCCTCATCCAGCGCCGCCATTTGCGGCAGATACGGCGTGCTTTCATGCAGCATTTCAAGACCACCATCAGGCTTTTGGGCGATGATGGTGAAGTTACGCGTCAGTCCGTCCTCTGTGGGTTTGGTCAGGTTCTGGCGGCGTGTACCCGCCACTTCAGGGCGGCGGTCAGCATGCTTGAGGAAGTCGCTAAAGGCCTGTTCCTGCTCGGGTGTCATACCGCGTGTCAGGTCGTTATCATCCACCAGCTTAACAGCTGCACTCAATAAATCGCGCGGGCTGAGCTTGGCCATGCCTGCCTGCTGTTTGTCATCAACAAACTTAATAGCCGCCAGCATGGGCCCTACGGCTTCATAGCGCACAGCTTCTTCGCCGCTATCGCCATATTGTCTGATGGCTTCTGTACGTAGAGCCAGCATACCGGCAGTGCCAAATACCTTGGCCTGCATGAGGCCGGCAAAGACCAGCGCGATATTCTCTTCGCGGCGCTGCTCTTTCATATCGCCATATTTAAGCTCGCCCTTAAGCTCGCGAATTGAATGCGCCAGTTCATGCATGGTGGTATTGAAGTAATCCATGCGGTCTTTGAATACACTGTCCGGATCGACAATCTCGCACTTATCAGGCTGGGCGACTTTGGCCATCACGTTGGTGGCGCAATGCGCACATTTATGTGCACCGATGTTGAGGCTGGAGATACGGAACGTTTCCTGCGTGAATCCGCCGCCGGCTTTGGGCGAGGCGTACTGAAAATCCTGCGCCATCTGCACGCCATAGGCTTTGGCACCTTCTGCGGTAACCGGATAATCCGGCTTCATGGAAACATTATAATGCTCACCCGCAATCGCCCGGATTGCATCGCGGTGCTCAATGCGCTGATGCAGTGCGCCATGAAAGTATTTCTTGAGGTACAGGTCGGCGGCAAAGTCGGCATAGTCGCGGCGGTCTTCCGCTTCCGACTGTTCGCCCGGCTTGCCGTATTCGCGCATATAGATATGGCCCACCTGCTGCGGCCAGTTCTGCGCCACCATTTCACTCACCACAGCGCGCAGGGCGGTAAACCGGCCAGTCAGGGCCGCATCGCGCCAGCGCTCGTCACGTGTGGGTTTGCTCATCACACTTATAGTATGGGAAAAATTTTAAGAGCGCGTTTACTACGCTGTTAATTAATTGATATATAACAATAAAATAGGTAATTTCAGGCATTGCCTGCCACCCCCGTTTCATGCTCTTGTGCATTGCAACATAGGGGCTGATCAATGAACATCATCATCGTTTCGGATGCATGGAACCAGACCAACGGCGTGGTCACCACCCTCACCCATACCCAAAAAGAGCTGCACCGCTTGGGCCACCAAGCCACCGTCATCGGCCCGCCTGATTACATCAACCTGCCCTCGCCCGACCCGGATGTGCGTCTGGCCCTGCCCTTTGGTTTGCACAAGCGGCTGGATATGGCCAAGCCGGATGCGTTGCATATTGCCGTCGAAGGCCCGCTCGGCTGGAGCGCGCGGCGCTGGGCGCTATCACGCAAGGTGCCCTTCACCACCTCGTATCACACGCAGTGGCCGCAGTATCTCGATAAGCGCTATAAAATTCCCGCCAGCCTGACTTACAAACTCATGCGGCACTTCCATAAGCATTCAAGCGCCATTCTGGTGAACAGCGATGGTATGCGCGATGAGCTTCTGGCCAACGGCTTTAACCGCCTTGCCACCTGGGGCCGCGGTGTCGACCTTGAGTTGTTCAACCCCGATAAACGCCAGCCGCATGCGCATGCGGGGCCGGTGCTCATCAGCGTAGGGCGCCTCTCGCCTGAAAAAAACCTCGAAGCGTTTTTAAACCTCGAGGTGCCGGGCACCAAACTGGTGGTGGGCGATGGCCCATCGCGCCGCATGCTTGAAGAGCGCTACCCCAGCGCTGTGTTCATGGGCAAGAAAACCGGGGTTGAGCTGGCCACGCTGTTTGCCTCGACCGATGTGTTTGTTTTCCCCTCGCGCACCGATACCTTCGGGCTGGTCAACCTCGAGGCCTTGGCGTCGGGCATTCCCATCGTCAGCTATCCCGAGCCCGGCCCGCGCATGATTTTGGCCGATTGCGCCAAACCCGCTGGCGTGATCACCGATGATTTGCAAAAGGGCGTTACAGAAGTCCTGAACGGTCTGGCCGCCGGCAAGTTCACGCAGGCCGACTGCCGCGCGCAGGCCGAAAAGATGGGCTGGGAGCACCCGACCAAACAGCTCCTGAGCCAGCTCCGGCGTATTGATTGGGCAAACAGATAAAACAAAAAAGCCGCCCTGTTGTAGCGGCTTCTTCGTAACTCTGGACCCAGACGTATTAAGTGAGGTCGTACTGGGTGGCGTTGAGCCAGAAACGCTCGAGGCGCTTCATCACTTCGTTCGCGCTGGCCAGACCCGCTTCGTCCAGATTGGCGCGGCCAAGGTTGGCCACATGCTTCTCGAACAGCTTGGCGGTAATCTCGTGGAACTTGCGGCCCTTCTCGGTCAGCTTCACGCGTACCGAACGGCGGTCATGGGTCGAACGCTCTTGTGTCAGGTAGCCGGCTTCAACCATCTTCTTGAGGTTGTAGGAAACGTTGGAACCAAGGTAGTAGCCACGGGCAGTCAACTCGCCAACAGTCAACTCATCGTTACCGATGTTATAGAGGATCAGCGCCTGTACGTTGTTGATGTCGAGGATCGCGCGGCGGTCGAGCGCGGTTTTCAGTACTTCAAGGAAGTAGCGGTGAAGGCGCTCAATGAGGCCAATGGTGTCGAAATAAGCGGACTTCATAGCGGCTCCTTACCGAATCATCTACAGGCACGTTAACCTATAAAAAATCTTTTGACAACAGTGCATTATCCGCGATTCGCGAAGTGGAATAAGCACCATTTACCCGGCCACGGGTGCCATTCCCACAAAAGCGGGAATGACAAATCTAAGATCTATTTCTGAGAATCTGAATGATGGCCGAGAAATCGAGTCGCGGGTCGCGCGTGTCGCAATATTCGGCATAAAGATCGCGCGCCAGGTTGGTCAGCGGGATACGCGCGTCGATTTTCTCCGCCGCGCTTTCGGTCATGCGCAGCTGCGCAGCAACCTGACTTGCGGGCAAACCACCTTGGTAGAGATTGTTGCTTGGCGATTCCGGCACAAGGCCCGATTGCGGGCAGCGCTCGACCAGCGCCCATGAGGTAGCCGACGAGAGCGAAGCCAGCTCGAACAGTTTTTCAGCCGGCAGCCCGAGGCGCTCGGCCAGTGCAAATGACTCAGCAGCACCCAGAAGGTTGATGGTAGCCATCAGCTGGCTGCACAGCACAGCTGCCTGCCCCATGCCGCTTTTACCCACATGCACGACGCGCTCGCCCATATCGGCAAGAATGCCTTTGGCTTCGGCAAAAGCAGCCATGCTGCCACCTACGGCAAAACTGAGCATGCGCGCACGCGCATCACGAGGATCACCAATGATCGGCGCATCCAGCATCGAGAGGCCCGCTGCTTCAACGCCTGAGGCAACGGCGCGCGCTTCTTCCACACCAATAGTGGAACAGTCGATTAAAATGGCATTCCGCTTGATGTTGCGGATGAAGTCCGGCGTATCGAGCCAGGTCTTTTTAACGGTAATCGCATCCGGCAGACAGGTAATGATAAAGTCGGCCTCAACCACGGCCTGTGCCACACCTTGCGCGGGGCGGCCGCCTGCAGCTTCAAGCCGCGACATGGGCGATGAGCGGGTGTCAAACCCCAGCACCATATGCCCAACCGCAAGCAAGCTGCTCGCCATGGGCAAACCCATATTACCTAGGCCGATGAACGCAATGGTTGCCACAGACACCTACTCCCGAAAACATCTTAGTTTCAATGAGTTCGAGGCAGCTGTCAAACGGTTGTATCAAATAACTCGGGGCCGAAGGGCTCAGCCCAGTGCAGGCGGACATTTATGTCACTCACCCCGGCCAAGGTTGGGGGGTGCCATTTGGGCTGCTTGTCCTTGTCGATCAGCATGGCGCGCACGCCTTCCTTAAAGTCGTGGCCGCGCAAACAGGCGCAGGCCAAACGGTACTCCGCGCTCAGAATAGCCTTTAAATCCTGCCCTCTGCTCTCGGTCAGGTGCTTGATGGTAATGCGGATGCTGGTGGGCGAGCCGTGCAGCCGCTCAAGGTTAACCTCAAGATTCTGGCTGGCCAGCTGGCCCTCAGGTGCGGGCATTAAAAACGCATCAAAACTGCGGCCATGCTCCAGCGCGTTCAAGAGGTCATCAATACGGGCGGCCGGCAGGTAGCCATTGGCCAGCTGTGCATAAAGCGCATCACCCGCGTCCAGCCGCGCGCCGGTAAGGGCGATGAACAGCCCGAGCTCAAGCGAATGACGGTTGAGGAAGTGCCCGCCGCCTACATCCGGGAACAGGCCAATCGCCATTTCCGGCATGGCCATAAGGGCGTTCTCGGTCACGAGGCAATGACGCGCGTGGACCGAAAGACCAAGCCCACCGCCCATGCACAGACCATCGACAATCGCCACCAGTGGTTTGGCATAAGTCGCGATGGCGTAATTAAGGCGATACTCATGACGGAAGAAAGTAGCTGCCTGCTCAGGCGCAGCGGTTACTGCCGCGCGCACATCTCCACCCGCACAAAAGGCTTTGGGCGATGCGCTGACAATCGCCACGCTTTGCACCAAAGGTTCAGCCGCAAACGCACGCAGCGCTGCTGCAATCGCATCAATCATCTCGAGATCAAGCGCGTTGAGCGCTGCAGGCCGGTTGAGTGTAATCAGCCCCAGCTGGCCACGGCGTTCGGCTAAAACCTTGCTCATGATACAGCTGCGGTTTGTGCCCTGCGCCATGCGGCCAGCTCATCGCGGCGTTGTTGCAAATCGCCCACATAACGCGAGGCAGGATGCAGCTTTTGCGTGATCCACTTGGCGGTGCGGTTAAAACTGTTGGTGGCAGTGGCGGGCGTATTGCCCCAGTTCTGCGGATGCCACATCTTGCCAGTGAAATTGAGGTTAGCCGCCAAGCGCTTGGCTGGTACGCTGCGCTTCTTGAGCTTCTGGTCCATTGCGCCATAACGCAGGGCTGCAACTGCGGCCTTCTCATCGTAGCTGTAAAGATTCGAGAGCGCGCGCTCCCACAGCACGATATTCAGCCCTTCGGTTTTGCTGTTGGCAGGCGCTGCAAGGGCAGCGTTCCACAACCCGCGCTCCAGCTGCGTACATTCATCCTTGCCAAAGGCCTTGGCCTGCAGCGCCACACCCAGCGGCACAAATAGCTGCGCCACAAACTCGGCCACTGCGCGGCGCTCGGCCTTGCTGGCCGTGCGGCTGGCCAAACGTGCAAACTGCTCAGACAGCCCAAACTGCATCAGCGCTTGTGCTGTGTTTATGGCAGCCTGTGTCTGTGGGTCCTGCTCGGGGGATGTTGGCGTGGTCATGAAAGTCTCCTGCAGGGCGCAGGCTAACAGTTTTGGGCAGATGAGCGCAAGTAACCGGCAGGTAAGGAGGAAGTGCAGGAATTACGGGGTATTAGGCTTATAAGTAACAGGCGCCGGCGCGGGCGCTGCTGTAGGCTGGTCCTCTGCCTTGTTGATAATCGCCGCGAGGTCAATTTTAAGATGGGCATAATCACCACCCATCACCTCATGCGGATTCATGAACACAATCGGCGCGAACTTCGTCTTCTGGTAAAATTCAGCCAAAGGCACAACACCGCCATAAGGGCCGTTATCGGTCTTGTAAAAATTATCGAGCACATAGGGCCTGCCGCCCAGTTCAACCACCAAGGTTGCATGCCCGTCGGCCGAACGGTCGGGCTTGACGCTACCCATCAAGGCGCCACTGGCCAACCACATTTTATCGCGCGGGAAGCCCAGCTGCTCGAGCAGGGCCATTTTCAGCAGAACATAATCTTCGCAATCGCCTAGACCGGTTTTAATTGTCTCGCTTGGGCGCTGCCAATGGTCGGTAACGCCTTTGTTTTGGGTATCCGATTTATAGGTTATAGCCTTTTTCACATAGGCATTCACCTTATCAGCCTTTTCGAGCAGCGCCATCACGGGGTCGGTACGGTAGGCTTCACGATAGGCCGCGCTCATCGCCCTTACCGATTGTGCTTCTTCTGCGCGCAGGGTTGCAACCGCATGGGCCAATTCGCGCGATGGCTGGCGCAGGTCGCTCTCGTAGCCAGCCACCATCGCCAGATAGGGTTTGGCGAGTTGCTGAATACCGAGTTTGTAATCCTGCGGCTCAGGCGTCATGCAGCTGGCATCAAGCATGGGCTTGCCTGCAAACACGCGTTTGGGCGTTACCGCGCACAGCGTTGCAAAGTCGGCCTTGGGGGTAGAGGGTTTCTTGCCTGCCATATATATAGACTAGCAAAATCGGCCTAATGCCAGCTTAAACCGCCCCCTAAGGGTCTGAATTATCTGGCTATTCCCTTGATTTTCTCAAAGGTGCGCAAGCCGCCCAGGCCCAGCATGGCCAGCACCAGCTCGAACAGGTTATCGGTGGGCAGTACCGGCATGGTTTTATCGGGATAATACAGCGTGAGGATCCACGCCCAGAACGGCGTGACGATATAAGTATAGGCCAGCGCTACGCCGCACACCCAGCCGATGAACGGCCGCCAGCCCGCTACAAACAGGTGACTGCTGCCAGCCTCGATCTTATTGATCTCTACCTGCCCCTGCTGCTGCGCGCCCAGCAGCGTGAGCAGCGTGGCCTCGGCCTCGGCCTTCGCGCGCTCGCGCTTGGTAGGGTCAGGAATATGGCTGATCAGCTGCTCGATAATCGGGGCGAGCAGCGGAATGATGGCAGCAGCGGACATTAGAGTTTCTCCCATAACGCAATTTCAGCTTCCCGGCGGCGTACAAGGCCGGGCAGTTTGATGCCGCGTGCATGCGACCAGCGGCGCAGCTCGGCAGGCACAGCCTTGAACTCGCCGCGGTTAAGCCGCGCCAGCAGGGTTGAGCGCCTGAACGCTGCAGTACCGATATTAAAGGCAAAGCACATAAGTGCGCCAAACTGGTGCGGGCTAAGCTCTACGGTAATCAGCTGGTTCAGGTCAGCTTCTACGCAGGCAATATCCTGTGCCAGCAGCAGCTCGGCCTGCGCCAGCGTTATCACCTGCCCTGCCATTACATTTCTGGTGTGACCGTAGCCGATGGTCCATACACCCGCCGGACACAGATAAGCTGATAAGCGCAGCCCTTCAAAATCGCGCAGCAGCTCGCGCGCTGCATCGCTGCTTTGCATGCATGCCTCCTGAGTTTGTATATTCAGTTAGAAATTACTGCTGTTCCCAAAAGCGCTCGGGGGCATCCTCAAAACCATCATCGGTGCCCTTGATCATGAACCACAACCCGCGTTCAGCATCTAATGCTACAGAGAAATATAAAAAGTCTATTCTTGGCTCACCGTATTTATCATATCCAAAATCACGGCGGCCGATATTGGCAAGCTCAACAAAAGTCTGACGTGCCAGCTCTTTATGCGTAGCAACAAGCTCTTGAGCAGCCCAAAGCCTCATCAATGGGTTAGAACTTTGCAGCTTGGGAATATAACCATCCGTATTGCCCGAAAGCTTGATTTGCAGGGTAATGTCGTAAGCAGCATCAGAAATACTGGTAATAAGCTGCTGAATTATATCATCACCAAGGGTATCATTTACAGATGTGCGGTCATAAACGTATGCTAGATCTTGCAGCACCTTCTCAAGTTTATCGACGTCCACGACGAGGTACTCCTGCTCTACTTCTTGCCTGACATGCTTTGATATAGTGAATTCCTGTAAGGTAATGGACTGACCATGGCTGGCTGTTAAGATAGGTGCGCAAAGAGCTATAGCGCACTCCACTTTTAACAAAGTGCCCGGTGTAATCAGAATTGATGCACGCATGAACAGCTCGAGGCAGTAAAATCAGATTATCCGAATTATGAACAGAGCGTGGCGGAAAACAAGCCCCGTGCTAAGCCGGTTCGGATTAGCCATCCGTTGTTCAACGATATGGTGCCAGCAGTAGCTCTGTCTGCGCCAGCGTTATCACCTGACCTGCCATTACATTTCTGGTGTGACCGTAGCCGATGGTTCATACACCCGCCGGACACAGATAAGCTGATAAGCGCAGCCCTTAAAAATCGCGCGCTGCATCGCTGCTTCGCATGCATGCCTCCTGAGTTTGTATATTCAGTTAGAAATTACTGCTGTTCCCAAAAGCGCTCGGGGGCACCATAAAAGCCTTCCATAGTGCCATGCATCAAACGCCATAAGCCTTCTTCAGCCTGTGTGCCTATTGAAAAATAATGAAAATCAATACGCGCTGCGCCGTCCTTGTCATCCCCAAAATCACGACGGCCGATATCAGCTAGCTGCAAGTAAGTAATACGCGCTAAATCAGGAGCACTTTTTTCAAGCACTTGAGCTGCCCATAGTCTCGTAAGTGGATTTTCGTCTCTAAGTAATGGAACAAAAACATCATACCTGTTGAGAGAAATCAGCTTTTGACGAGCCTCATGCGCTATCTCAGTATAATTATTATAAACCTTCACAGCATCATCTTGACTTATAGCTCCAGCCGAAGCTGCATCTTCACTTAGGGCAATACGGAAGGATATTTGCCTGATCAACTCAACGAGCTCGGCGACGGGATCTTGCGATTCTTTCACGCTGACACCTCCTGATATACTCAACTCCGATGAGATAGTGCTGAGACCACGGTTTATCGTCAAGGAATGCCCGCAAGGTTCTGAAAGTGCCATCAGGCATAGTGCGCTTGCGAACATAATATCCAGTGACACAGCTATGTACCTTTGCAGGCAGTAGAATCAGGTTGTCAGAATTATGAACAGAGCGTGGCGGAAAAACAAGCCCTCCACCGGGTCGCTGTGGGTTTGCCATGCGCTGCTCAACGATATGATGCCAATGGTATGCAGTCCCAAAAGTAGTGAGAGCCGCAGTAAACTGATTATAATAATCAAACTCGATATACGGCATGTAAGGCCGCCTGGGGCTGGGCTCCCATCTAAAATGATCATCTGCAGCCAACAATGGTGGCATGGGAAAGGGCAGAGGTATGGGTACAATTGTCAAAGCCCGAATAAGAGGCTGGCGTATTTTGTCGATGAGTTTTATTGCAGCGGCAACTGCTGCCGTAACAAAAACACGTCGATCAACCGGAATAGCCCCATCCGTCCAGCGCCCGCCTTCGGGATGGCCCTCGGGTACGCGAGGTTGCAGTTGCCAATGATCGCTGCGCTTTTGCGCGCGCTCAGCTTCATCGAACGCATCATTCAGCAGCAGACCCCACACCGCAAGTTCCATCAGCATTACGCGTTGCGCCAGATCACCGTGCATGCTGCAGCACCCACGCAATCGCGCTCAGGATGCTGGCCAGCACAGCGCCGATGAGGGCCAATGCCTGCCAGCCGCCGCGCCCGAGATTAAGCAGCGTAGCGAGATTATCGAGCTTGCTTTCGATTGCGCCAAGACGGCCCTCGATACGCTGCTCAAAGGCATCGACCTTGCGCTCGAGGGCATTAATCCGCCCTTCCAGCTGGCCGAGTTGATGCGCAAAGCTTATTTGATCAGCTAATTCAGACATGGCGCGCTACCAGCGCCACGGTAAAGCTGACTGATGCGCCCGTACGGTTTTCAAAATAGATTTTGTTATCGGTATGCGTGCGAATGGTAAAATCGCCATCCACACCCGTAGCGCCGCTCAACGTGCCGGTGCCGAGTGTGCCGGGCGTAGCGATGGCGCTATCTGCTGCCGGGCTGGCGCCGACCTTGAAGAAAAACGCCCCGCGCGCCACGCTGCCGAATGAGCTGATAAAGCACATGCCGCTGGCGGCGGCGCCAAGGTCAATCGAGGTGGCAGTATCATCCATCAATGTAAATGTATGCGAAGTAAAGGCACTGGCGCGCACCACGCCCGCCACCTGCAGCTTCTCGGCTGGCGCATTGGTGCCGATGCCCACTCTATCGGTGCTGGCTTTGGCGACCAGCAGGTTGGCATCACTATCGCCCTCAATGCGCGTATCATGCGCGGCGCCGCTCTCGTTCACCACTGTTTCGGCATCACTCACGGTAATACGCAGGGCCGTAGCGTTATCGTCAATGCCGGTTGAGGCGAAGTCGGAGATAGTGCCGCTATGCACTTTATCGCCCGAGAGCGCATCATTTGCCATGACTGGCACGGCTACATTGCTGCTGGCGTTGATCTGGCTCAGCGCAATCCAGTCTGACCCGTCATAAAACTTCAGCACCAAGGGGCTGGTAGCGGTATCGAGCCACAGCTGGTACTGCGTGGGCGTGGCAGGCGCTGCAGCCCGCTTGAGAGGCTGGCGAGAGCCACCAGCGCGTTGTTAAGGTCGGTACGGAAAGCCGGAAAACCCTGATTGGCGATGTTCATATCGTGTTGGGACATGGTGTGCTCCTTGTGTGTTTATTGTTGCCTGCCATAACCGCGCGCCACCCAGTCGTAGGTGCGGGAAATGCCGGTACCAGCGCTATTCTTGAACTGCACGGTAAAGCCACTACGGCTCTGGCTGGTGATGGTGAAGTAATCCCCGCTCGTCAGATTGCTCGGCGTGATGCTGATGGCCGGCGTGGCCTTGAACGCTGGGGTAAAGGTAATACTATCTCCCCCACTCGCGCTTACACTGCCATTGGCAGCGGCTACGCGGTCAGGCATATCGAGGCTCACACTCAGTGCAGTCACCGCAGGTGTAGCCATGGGGTTGGTGCTAATGAGCCGCGCCCTGAACCTGAATCCGCGCCCCACAAAATCGCCCACGCTAATGGCCTGCCAGCTACTCCAGCTGGGTGAGCCTGCAGGGTCGCCTGCTGTGGTTGAGACCTCCACCAGTACATCCACCGCACTGGGCGCTGCACCGTCAAAATTGCCCTGGCGTGTATCAAAGCTGTCAGTTGCGCCGTCTATGTCGGTGACCAGATCAATCACATCTGCCTCAACCGCGGCCGAGATACGGGCGATATAACTTGCGCCAAGGTCAAGCACGCTGGCGAACTCATACACACCTTCAGGCGAGAGGCCACCGCCTGCGCTATCGAAATTACCTGAGGCGCTATCGAGATTGCCTGCTTGCGCATCAAACGCCATGAGGCTGGCGATAACCAGCTGGTTGGCGCCGTTCACACTGGCATTGCTCTTGGCACCGCTAAAGGCTGGTGCCTCGCTGAGGGTGGCCACTACATTGGCCCCGCGCGGGTCGGGCGTCAGATTTACATAACTTACGGCATTGGCGCTCTCGCGGCCAAAGGCATCGAGCGCCTTGAGCATATAACTGCCCAGCCGCGCGGGCACGCTGGCCTGTGTACTGGTAATGGCGCCTGCCACATCCACCGCGCTGGTCCAAATCGCCCCGCTTGTGAGTGGCGACCAGCGCAGGCGGTAACGCAAGCCCACACCCTGCGGCGCAGCCCAGCTGAGGTAGAGCGTGCTATCGACCAGACTGCCCTGCAGCACAGCAATATCAGCTGGCGGAGCTGCATTCCCGATGATCTGGCGGCTGGCTGTCGCCCAGCCCGAGGCAATCCCCAGCGTGTTGATCACGCGGGCGCGCAGCTCGTAAGTCTGGCCTGCGCTTACGCTGGCTATCGCCACCACCTCGCCGCTACCCGCACTCTCCCAGACGCTTTCGCCCAAGAGGCGGTATTGCACTTCGGTCTGGCTGATGAAGGCATCGTTGAGGCCCGTAAGCGCTACCACCAGGCTGCCATCATGCTCGCTCAGGCTCAGCAAAGGGGCATCAGGATAGATATTGGGCAACACCAGTGTGGGCGGCACATCGGCCACCGGGCTGTTGTAAATTGTATAAAGCCCCGGATCATCCTCGATCATGACCAGATCAACCCCGCCTTCGGGTGAGAGCTTCCATTCGGTCGGGATAAAGGTTTTATCAACCCAACCGAGCTGCTGCACACTCAAACGCACCGGCTCCATCACCGCGACATCGAGGGCCGAAAGATTGCACGGCACTTCAACCGTAAGCGCGCGGCGCGAACGCTCAAGCTGTAAACGCGCAAGACGCTGCGCCATATGCACATCAATGGTAAAAGGCAGGTCAAGGTCATGCGTATAGGTAATGCCGCCATCCTGCGCTACATAACTGGGGCTGGTAACGGCACCAAACTCGCTGGCCTGCCAGTTGATGGTCTGCTCGATGTAGGTGCCGCGCACGGTGTTTACCCGCTCGCGCCGCGGCGGCTGCGGGCGTACCACCACCGGCCCACGCAGCTGGCTATCGTCAATCGAAACGACGGGTGTGCGCAATGCAGCCGGATAGAGGCGGTATTTACCCTGCGAATACACCAGCGCGCCCGCGCAGGTGGAGAGCAGCTTTTCCATGATATCGATGGGTTTTTCGTCCAGCGAAATAACCCCATTGCAGTTATAGCGGCGGTACTGCACCCCGTTGGGGTGCACCACCACCTCATCGCACAGATTGGCGGCGGCAATGAAGCTATCCTCATCAATCTCATCCGGCTGGCAGGAGAGGCCAAAGTCACTCAGCAGATAATCGCGGATGCACAGCGCCGGATTGTTACCCCAGTATGTGGTACCCGTGCGCGGGTCATACAGCTTGCGGCCATCCACAATCATGCTCAGATTGGGCAGGCCGCCCGCCCACATGTTCTGGTCCCAGCCGAGCTTGAAGTAGATATAGGCTGTACCCTGCAGGCGGTGGTTGGCGGTCCATACCGGCACATCGCGGCGCAGGTAAGCATCCGCCGTCTGTGTGGCGGTGCCATAATACTCGCGATACTGAATACCATTGACCGCACTTACGCCGGTTTGCTGGCGGTTATTGAACAGGTAACGGCTGCCCACGGGCGGCACCTTCCAGCCATCGCTACCGGCAATCGGGCTGAGCAGCGTCAGCTCATCATTGATGAAGATATGCCCATAGCCATGCACCTCATGTGCAGCAACCGGCACAATCATGTGCAGGATCTGGTTCTTGCGGCCGGTATCGGGCGCATCGGTTGTATAGGCAAACACCAGCGGCCCCGCTACGCGCGCGCGGCCGTAGATGATACGGCGCGGGGTGACGGCGCTGCGTACAATCTCGGTGCGCTCGCTAGCGCTTAGCGATGTACCCCGGCGCTTGGTAGGCTTGATCACCAGCGAGTTGACCGCCATGCTCATACCCGCGCCAATAACAGCAGTAACGACGGTCCCCACAACACCGCTCAGGCCGATAGCGCCCACAACAGCGCCTGCAACAACACTTGGCATTAAATCCTCCAGCAGGAAAAAGCATCATGCAGCGGCTTGAAGATCAGCCCCTGCGGCCCGCATAGCGCTACATGCGTGCCAAGGCACACCCCCAAAGCAGGGCCGAATGGGCTGTGGCAGCTAATCAAATCGCCGCGCCGCGCGAAACTTATGGCTAGCGCAGGCCCCAGCAGCTTGCCCGCAAGCTCTGCCATGTCTGCGACCTCAAGCTGGCGCAATAGCGCCCTGGCACCGCGCGCGGTTTTGTAAGGTTGCACGCTGAGCTGTGCCCAATCACGCGCCGAGACGGCCTTAAGAACTGCCAGCGCCAGCTGCGCGCAATCACGCTCGCCCCATGCAAACGGCGCGTGCTGCCAGTTGGTGATCAGGACTGAAAGACGCGCTTCCCAGTCAGGCCGCCTCACGCCCTGCCCCAGTAAATGCTTTTCTCAGCCATCTGGCCCACGAACTCAAAGCCTTTATCGTCGGGGTACATCGCGCGCTGGTCTTCATGCGTATACCGCCGTAAGCGCGGACGCTCCCAATCCGCCATGCGGCTTTGCACTGTAAGGGTGAGTGTAGCGGTTTGGCCCAGCTCGATATCGAGCGTGTCCATCTGCCCCCTGAACAGCAGCAGCGGTGTGCCGCTTACGCGGTGCTGCGCATCGAGCAGCGCCAAATAGAGTTTGGCCTCGCGGCCCTGATACTGATCCGCCAGCGCGAGGGAGATGAGCTGTGCGGGTATACCGCTCAGCGTCAGCTCAACCGCATAGCTTTGCAGCTCGGCCCCCTCTGGCACGGCAGAGATTGCGCCAAGATTACCCACGCCGGTAAACACCTCACCATTCGCCGTCACATCAAACGGGGCAGAGGTGGCGCGCACAGTGCCGGACATGAAGTCGAGCTGCGCCAAAATAACCGGGCGCGCAACATCGGCCTTGCCAGCGGCAAGGGTGAGGGAAGAGATTTCGCGGGTCATTTAAAACCTCTCGATCGCACTAAATGCAAGACGGTACACGCCCTGCGCATCCACCTGCCAATTAATGCTGGCTTCATTCAGCGCCATGATGCAGCTGGCGCTGCTGGTGATGAGCGCTGTGTTATCAGGCGGCGGAGTGCGTAACGGCGGCTCAAGCTGCAATACAGCCCTGCCATTTGCATCACTGTTCACATCTGCCAGCACCATATGCAGGGCGCGGCCCATGGCCGTATCAAATGCTACATAATCACCCGCGCGCAATATATTCGCCAGGTTTGGTTGCCAGTTCCATGTGGCGAGGGTGTTACCGGCAACCGCATTACCATCCACCCTCGCGCCTGCACCACGAACGCGCGCGGTGCCGGCAGTCGGCACATAGTCGCTAGCGCTGCTGGCTTTCTCGAGCTGGCAGTGGCCGATGCGCAGGGTGATATCAATCGCCTGCCCTGAGTTAAGCGAAAGGTAGAGGCCGTTTTTAAGACGTACTGTATCCGGCGTGGTATCGCTGAGCGTGCGGGTAAAGACCGCACGCCGCCAGGTGGAATCCACCGTGCCGACGTTGCTATAGGTATTGATGTTGATGGTGCCATTGCTCTGCGTCTGGCTGATGAACTGCTGCACGGCGTTGATATTGGTAAGCCCGCCGCCTGCCAGTTTGTAATAAAAACTACCGGTCCATACCTCGCCCTCAGCGCAGGCTACCTGCGTGCCGTTATCAAACGTGAGCGAGGTATTAGCTGTGGGCGTGCCAGCAAACCGTACATCAATATAGCTGATGCCGTTATCAACCCCAATACCGGTAATACTGCGCGTGAGGCCAACTGCCCCGCCAAACGCCCAATAGGTAGGCGCAACCGCGCCGCTGCCTACCGTGCCCGTCTGTGCGCCCAATGCATTACCGTTACGAATTTCATTACGCCCTGCATTGGGGCTAGCGAGCGCGCTGCCACGCGGCGTTTTGGCATCTGCATCATACCCATAAAAGCGCCCGCCACCTCCGCGCAGCTGCATGAAGAAGCTTTGCCACACAGCCGCCTGGGCGCGCTTCATGGGCGGTAATGTGTATTGCGCCTGCCAGCGCGCGCCGGGACGCTCAAGCGTTTGCGTTTGGCCCGTGAGTGGATTCTCAAACACCTGCGTGTTACTCACCAGCCCGAAGCTAGAGCTGGCAAACGCGGGGGAAGTAGGAAGAGTGAGGATGGTCATTTAGCGCCTCCCGCTCATGCGTGCATAGCGCCCGCCGCGCTCCATGGCAGCGAACACGGCGTTGAAGGTCTGTTGCTGGATTTCGCCCGCCACACTGCGCAAGCGCTCGGCGGCGCCAACCTCGGCCCCACGCGCATCGATATTGAGCGCGACTGAAACACCAGCACCACTCTGCGGGTTGTTCTCGATGCGCCCTGCACTGCTGGGTACAAACAGCTCCGGCCCGCGCTCACCCACCACATAAGGCGTATTGGGGCTGACACTGCCGCCTGACGCGCGCCCGAATATACCGCCAATCAGCCCGCCGAGCATATCACTCACGGGGTTGATGACCGTATCGCGCAGGGTGACAGCCGCGATATCTTGCGCTATGCCGCGCAGCACGCCCGAAAGCCCTTCCCCGCGCACAGCAGCCGAGGTGAGGCTGGTCGCCATGCGGTCACCCAGCCGCGCGATACTGGTCATGGTGGCGCTCGCCTCTTTATCCATACTCTCAAGCGCGGTTTGCAGCGGCTTGGTATTGGCCTCGATGCGGACAATCAGTTGTTCGAGTTCCATGCGAGAAGCTCCCGTAATTTCGTCATTTCTGCCTGATCCAATCCATCCTGGCGGTATTCACAAATACGGCGCAGGTCTTGCGGCGTGGCGTGCCAGAAGTCGGCTGGCCTCCAGCCCAGCTCATGCGCGCAAAAGCCTAGGAGCTGGCCCCAGTTGAGCCGCTCGCCTGTAATGGCGCTTTTCCCATCTCGGGTTCTCCCGATAAGGCTAAGTGCAGGAACTGCGCGAGCGGTTGCGCCAGACCGGCCAAGCCCTGGCTCACCAGCAGCTCGCCGATATTGAGCGGTAGCTTCTCGCCCGCCCCCTCAGCGCCTGCCCGCAGTACCTCTGCCGCATCGGCCAGTGTGAATGTGCCATCGGCAAACCTTCTCGCCAAAGTGATAAGGCCAAAGCCGGTGCGCTCCTCCAGCGCCAATAGCGCCTTGAAGGTCGGGCGTAGCTGATATTTTTGACCTGCGAGCGTGATGATCATGCTGCGGTCACCGTAAGGCTGCCGGCTGATTCAAGCGTGAGAGCATAGGTCTGCTCACCGTTATAATCGCCTGCCGCTTCAAACTGCACGCACTGGAAGCTGCCTTCAATAACATCGCCGTTATCAAACTCAAGGCGGTAGGCATCAATACTGCGGGCCAGCGTCTTGTTGATGAAGTCGGTTGACTGCGCCGAGCCCGAAAGCAGGCCTGATGCCGAGACCGTGAGCTTGGCCACGCCCGCCGCATCAAGCAACACGCGCAGGCCGGCGCTGTCTTTATGGGTTGCGTCCACGGTTTCGCCATTTACCGAAAAGCGGGTGGTGCGCATGGCAGCTACCGTTACGGCGCTGCCGCCCGAGCCGATTTTGAGCAGTAAAGTCCGTCCCTTGCTGATAGGCATAGTCACTCCTTAAGTGTTTGGGTTATTTGGTTAATTTTGCATTTGAGGGCTTTGTTAAGCTGCCGCGCTTAAGCTGGCATCATGCCGAAGGAACCTTTTTCTTCTGTCGCGGCAAAAGCGCGTCTTTCCAACCCTACAGGGGCGTTCCTGCGGGGTGCTGCGGGTGATCCCATGAACAGGAATACAACCTTCGCCATGCTCAATGATCGCTGGCAACTCGCCCCTGCTGCCAAACCGCGTGACGAGCAGAAGGCCGATAGCGAAGAGCCACTGACCCTTGCCCAGGTATTAGCCTGGCTGAGCGGCACCCCAAAAGGCGGGGAAGATGCCTACGACCTGAAGCAGGAGATCTTGCGCAACGATGCGCACCTGCCCAACCGCGAACACACACTCACTTTCATGGCGAGTGACAGCGAATTCCAGCAGGTCATGAAGGCCGAGTTTGAATCTCACCGCCTGATTGCAGAAGCCAATACTACCGCCCTGACCAGTGCCACCTGGTACCACCAGATGATGCTGCTTGAGTATCTCCAGCGCCGCCAGATGCGCGCCAGCTTTGCCAATAACCTTGTGCCGCGCCAGGGCGCAAGTGTGTATAAGCCTGTGACGCTGAGCGGGCCGCAGCAGATCCGCGCGTATTGCAAGAGCGCGCTACAGACCCCTGCCCTGCGCAAGGCCTAGTCAGACACAATAACGCGATAGCGCGCCATGCCGGTACTGGCCTCGGCCTGCACATCATACCGTACCGAAACAAACTCTTCCTGACAGCGTGCAACCGAGCCTGCGCTTAATATAAGCGTAGCATCATGCAATGCAGCTTTTAGTGCTGCCAATACCTGCCGCACTTCCTTGCCGCTGCGTTGGCGCGAGTAAATTTGCAGCTGAACCAGCTGGCTGCTAACAACCAGTGTTTTGGTACCCACATCACGCCCCTCGCCTAAGGCCACCACCACATAAGGAAAGGTTGCCATGGCGGGGCGATGATCGTAAATGCGCACCGGATTGCCGAGCACAGCCTGCACAGCCGTATCAGCCGCCAGCCTAAGCATCATCGCTTCGGGTAAAGGCGAGATAAGATCACTCATTGAAAACTCCATATTCCCGAATAAGCCGGGCAATCTCACCGCGCAACTCAAGCAGTGCAGGCCGCAGGAACGGCTGGTTTTGCTCAACCACTACGGCATAAGGCGCAGTGACGATAACCATATTGGCCTCTGCCTTGACACTCTCGCGCAGCTTGCCGCTTCTGCCCGGTGCCAACTCACGTGCACGGTCGCGCACCAGTATGGCAGCTTGTGCCAAGGCCGCATCGAGCTGGGCGGGCAGTTTATCAAGCAGGCTCTGCCCTAGCATGCAACACCCGGCAGAATGCGGTATGGTGCATAAAGCACCAGTGCCGCGCGCGGAATGGCACTCATGGCCTCGCTCACCCCTTCACGCGTCAGCCCATCGCCACGGTGATGATAAAGATGCGCGGTATGCGCCAGCAGCTCGCGGCGCAGCGCCACCGGCACATCACTGGCGGCAGGGCCGTAACCCGCTACATACTGCACCTCAAAACCGTTGATGGCACGGCTCACCGCAGGCCATTGGGCGTTGTTGCGCAGCGAAATGCGGCTATCCGCCAGATCGAGCATGTACAGGCTGCTCGAGAGCGTGGTGGCTACATCGGCATCATCATAGGTTTTGATATGCGTGACAGATTGCACCGGCGCACGCGGCAGCGTGAAGATACGCTCGGGCGCAGTATCGCTGAGCAGCCGCAGGGTTTGCGTAATAAAGGCCCGGCCCAGCAAGCTTTCAGCCACCTGCCGTGCGCCGCTGATGAGGCTGGCGATCAGCGTATCATCCTGCGTGCCATCTACCCGCAAATGCGCTTTGGCTTCAACCAGATCTACTGGCTCGATGGCAGGCGGCGTGACGATGAGAAGATTGCTCATGCCCATACTCCTAACAAGGCTATGCCCGTCTCGAGTGGCGTCATAACAGCGCCCTCGGGCGTTACCAGCTGTGTGGTGCTGCGTACCGCGATATACACACGTGCAGGGTCGGCCCCCACATCGGCCTGCCCCCACATGGGCCCGATGATGTTGGGCTGCGTGGCCAGCAGTGGTAAAAACACGTTGGCATCGGCTGCATCAAAATAATGGTCATGATACTGGGTCATGATGTCATCGCCTCCAGTTGGTCGTTAGCAAGGCGCGTGCGCCAATACTTGATGTTGCGCACATAACCGCCAAACGCACCGGAGCTGATGGCCGAGCCGATACGCAAATGCGTAAGGCCCGTGGGCATGCCCTCGGGCGAAGTGATATCGGTTTGTACAGTGCCACCATTCAGGCAGCCCGCCATATCACTGGCTTTATAGGCATAAGCCATGCGGATGATGGCGGTATTGCCCCATGTACCCGTCGCCAGGCTCGACTGCGCCACATTGCTGGCAACCGTGCTGAGGCGCGACGTGTTATCGGCATTATTGCGGCGCATTTCATGCACGGCAGTGTTGCTGTTATTATCAAGCCGCAAGAGGCGGTTGTTGATGCTGGCAGCACTGTCGTACCCGCTCCCGCACAGGGCTTCAGCTAATAAAGTGCCCTCAGCCTCGTTATACCAGTTGCCGATAGCCATGCTGCAGGCCTCGAGGGCGCGGGTAACAGAGGCAGTCGTGGTCGGGATATAGCTGCTAGCAAACGCGCCAGCCTCAAGCTGCGTGCCCCACACCATAACACCAGATACGCCATCGCCGGTGTAGCTGCTGGTGGTGCTGGTACTGTAAAGCCCGATCTTGAGCTCAAGCGTACTCGCGCCTGCGCCGGTGGTGCCGGTAATGCTCAGGCGGTACCAGCCATTGGCACAAGGCGTGAGGGTGGGCTGCAGTGTACCTGCAGATACTATCGTGCCGTTCTGGATATCGAATACTGCCGTACTGCTGAGCGTGGGTGTGCCAGCCGCCTGAAAGGTCAGTGAGATAAAACTACGACCAGCAGGCTTTACAAAACATGAGCCGGTATAGCTGGTGCTGGCAGATACACTGAAAGGTGGCCGCCACTCATGCGAGCCAGTTTGCGTATCCTCAACCAGCACCGGCAGGGTAGCGCTGATACCCCGTGGGTTAAGCCCGGTGATGCTGCTGCGCCCCGCACGGGTGAAGTTGAAGGTCCACGGCGAGTTATCCAGTGTTTCTGAATAACGCGCGATGTTGGTGCGGCTCTCCTCCATCAAAAGGCCATTACTGAGGCTGATGCGCGGTATGTCGTTGGCAAAGCCCACCACCAGCCCGTCGATGAGATCGGTTGCGGCCGAAGCGCGGCTGAATGTGAGGCGGCTATCCAGCGTTGCAGCGCGCAGCTCGAGTGCCAGCGCAAGCGACATGTTCTCGGTGCGCGTGAGGCGATTGGCGCTGCCGATGAACATCAGGTAAGCCCTACCAGATCCATGGCTGCACTGGTGCCGGTGGCCTTCACGCGGCGGGCGCGAATAGGCAGAATGGCGCCAGCTGGCACTGTGGTAAAGGTTACCTCGGCGCTGTCTTCGAGCAGGATGCACACCAGCGTACCACCCTTGCCGGTGTAAATGGCACGAGTCGTGAGTGCGAGGTCGTTGTTATCATCCGGGGTAATGGCAAAGGCTTTTTGCGCTGGAGCGTCCAAACCCGGTGAATGATTGGCATAAAGATCGGCCATGTGCTTGTTCTCCTTGATTTATGGGGGAAACTTAACCGTGTGTTAACTGGCAATTGGTTAGAATTAAAAACGATACCCGTTTCAAAAACCGCAGCGCATTTGGTAATATGTGAAGCGATGATGGGCGATTGTGCCGCAGGAGCAGGTCATGACCTTTGAGACACCCGAAGCCGAGAAGCCCAGCTCGATGGCGCATGGCTTTCGTATCAGCCTCAACCTTACCCGCCGCATCGTGCGCCGCATGATCGAGATTGAGCAGACGCAACCTGCCGGCCACCGCTATGTACCGCAACCGCGTGTGAGCAATGTACCTGATACGGTGAGCTTCCAGTTCAGCCTGCGCGTCTTGCGCCGGGTCATGCACCGTATTATCGAGCAGGCCAGGCATACGCCTTCGCGCAATACCCAGCCTGCTGCATAACTCTACTTTTATACAGGTACTGCCGTTGGCTCACCGCGCAGGATGAGCGCGGCTGAAGCTGCGCCGGTAGCGCCGCCTGTAACCACCATGGCAACACGCAGGTAACGCTTGGCGCCCTTGTAGCCCACGCGCTGCTGGGTATTGGCGCCAGCGCCTGAAGAGATAGCGCTGAACGCGCCCTCAAGCTCCGCCGCACTTACAGCCGTGAAGCTGCTGTTATCGTCCGAATGCTCGAGGCTTGGCGTATGCGTGCCGTTGGTATAGGCCCCGAAATACACCACAGCCGCCGCCGCCTGATAGCCCGAGAGGTCTACCCCCGCGCCATTGCTGGTTCCGGTTGCACGCACCGCTGGCTCGAGCGTATGCGCCGTATCGATATTGTTTTTAAGATCACGAGTGGTCATTGATTTCTCCTAAAAGGTCTGTTCCCTCCCCTGTTTACGGGGGAGGGATAATAATTACGATGCCGAAAAACGCATGAGCTTTACGGCGTCGAAGTTCACCACATCGCCGCCAACGCGCTTGGTGGTGTAGAACTTCACGTTGGGCTTGTCGGTATACGGATCGCGCAGCAGGCGAATGCCGGTACGATCGACAATCGTGTACGCCTCGGCAAAATCGCCAAAACCGAGCGACAGGCTGTTATTGGCCATGGCGGGCATGTCCTCAGCAAAGAAGACGGGGAAGCCCAGCAGCGTAGGCGGCGCGCCTGCCTGCAGGCTTACCTGCCACAAGTAATTACCATCAGCGCCCTTGAGCTTGCGGATGGCGGATGACATCGAACGCGGCATGAGCCAGCTGGCCTTGGGCAAGTATGCCGCCTTGAGCTTATAGACCAGATCGAGCAGCTTATCCGCCGGATTGCTGGCAGCAAAACCACCTGCAAGGCCAGAGGCGATATACTGGATCTGGTTGGCGGCACGCGTATCATCGTCATTGCCTGATACGGCATAGGTCAGCAGGCCACGCGGGCGGGCAATACCATCGCCATTCATGAAGGCATCACCCTCGCCGCGGGCAAAGCGGTCGGCCACTTTCAGGGCCAGCCATTCTTCGACATTGATCTGCGCATCATCCAGCAGCTTCTGGCTGGCTTTGGGCTGGGCCGAGATTTCATGCACCGGAATGCGCACCTTGGCGAGGTTGGGGGTATTGGTCTCGGCCCGTGCGGCGACCTCAGACACCCAATTGGCCTCAGCCTCGTTACGGTCACTCAGCATCTCGAGCGCATCGCTTGAGATTTCCATTACGGTGGCCAGCTGGCGCATGGGGGTGAGATCGCGCTGACGCGTTACAATACGGGCTGACAGCTCATGCGGCACCATATAGCCACCTTCAGGGTCACTGCCCACCGTCATGGCCTTACGCTCAAGCGCCAAAAGGTCGGTATCCACACCCTTGCGGATGAAGGCCCCAAAAGCTTTGCCATGTTCGCTTTGCTGCGGGTCATACGCGGCCATGGCCACATCGAGCGGCGCGCGTTTGGCAGCCACAGCCAGGCGTGAGGCTTTTTCCTGCAGGCCATTGATAACCGCGTCCATACGCTCGACCTTCTCGCGTGTGATGATATCGATACTGCCGCGGGTTTTGATCTCGTTCAGCGCTTCATCCTGTGCGCTTTTAAAGCTGGTGAACTGGCGCTGCAGGTCATCCACCACATTGCGTGTTTCTGTGTAATCCATGTTTTCTCCTTTGGGTTATTCTTATCTGCTCAACTGCCTTAACGTATCCGTACAGCGGCGCAGGGCGGCGAGGAGTTCGGCATAGCCACACTCCTCATTCTTCACGCCACTCACCCGCGCGCTCTCGAGCGCCGGGAAAGTGACCAGTGAAATTTCATACAGCTTGATACGCTCGAGCAGGCGCACACCGCGCTTGCTGTCACGCCGCGCTAGCTCAGGCCGGTAGCCAATCGAGAGGCCCGAGAGCGCACCGCGCTTTAAAAGCGCATAGGCCTCGGCGGCTTTGGCAATCTCGTGCACGAACAACTGTCCGCGTACATAGAGCCCGCTGCTATCACTTTTGATCAGCTGCCAGATACCGATGGGCTGTGCGGGATCGTGCTGCCACAACAGTGGCGGGCTACGGCCTGTCGCGTTCCACTGCTTGAGGCTGGCATCGAACGCGCCGGGCAGGATGATATCGGCATCTGAATCTTCGACATGATAAAGGCTGGCGTAGCCTTCGATCTGGCCCTTGGCGTCGTTCACGGCTTTGAGCAGGAACGACGTTGGTGGCTGGCGCTGCAGCATGTAACCTCCTGAAAATATTGGTGGGTTTGGCCTGTATTTTATGTTTGAAGTGGCAGCGACAGGTGCCTAATCTTCACCGCACTGGAGATCCTTATGTTCAAATCGCTGCAACGCTTCATGCCGTGGGCTACTCAAGCACTGGCGGTACCGCCTATCCCCTCGCTTGAGGATGCCGTGAATAACGTGCACGCGCCGCGCCGCCTTGAAAGCATTGTGCAGCATGGCAGCAAGATGCCGGTTGATGCATTTGTAGAGCTGGGCATGCCTCAGGAAGCCTTCCGGATCATCTCCGGCCTGATTAACAAAAAGGCTACTGTCGGATTCTGTGCGCCGGTTGATTTTGCATTTATCGATGACATTAAACCGCATGCTCCGCCGTTTCACGACCGCTATGTTGCCTTACTGCAGAACAGTGAATTAAGCATCATTCATCAGCGCCTGAGCGGCTATATGTCCAAGCCGCATCCTGAAGATGAGAGTTACAAATACCGCGAGCCTTTTTTTGTTGAACATTCGCGCCTCACCGGCGTGTTGAAGGGCGACTTTGCCTATGTGGCATTACGTACACTGGTTCACCCATATGGAGCACTGTCGGTAGTGCCAGCCGAGCCGCAACATATGCTCTATTTCAAGGAACTGCACGACAGGGCTTTTGCCAACCGGCGTGATGCCCTGAGTACCATGCCGCCACCGCTACCATCGCCAGAAGAACGCGCAAGCATGGCTGAGCGAGCTGCAGCCCCTGTGATCAACATCAAGCGCGGCATCCAGGACGCTCCCAAGCAGTAATCAAGCCCGCTGGGTAAAACCGAGCAGTTCGCGTTTTTCATCCGCGGTTAGAAAGTCGGCATCCTTCACGCGCGCCCATAGGGCATCTCGGCGCGGGCTAAGGGCTGAGACTTCATCAAGGTCGAGCTCGAGCTTGAGGTTCTCGCCGAACATCGGCACCAGCCAGCTATTTAGCGCATCGCGCAGGCTGAAGGCTAACGGCAATACCGTATCTTCATAAAACGCCAAGCGCGCTTCGCGCATGTTGCTGTAGGTTTGTGCATCCGGCAGGCCGATGAGCTGGGCGGGTAAGCCAAAGGCCAGCGCGATATCGCGCGCCACAGCATCGCGCCCCTGGCGCCAATCCATATCGCTCGGGCTGAGGGACATGCTGCGCCAGTCGAGCCCACCCTCGAGCAGCAGCGGGCGTCCGGCATTGGCTGCGCCTTCGATCTGATCCTCCAACTCGCGCTTGAGCCGCTTGAACTGATCTTCGCTCAGCAGGGCTGGGCCTTCTTTGGGGGCATACACAAGTGCACCAGACGGACGCGCCGCGTTTTGCAACAGGGCCTGATTCCACGCGCTGGCGGCATTGTGCTGGTCAATCGCCTGCAGCGCGGCCTCAAGCGGGCCTTGCCCATACCAGTCATCGAGCGGGTGAAAGCCCTTGAAGTGCAGGATATCGCACTGGCCGGTCAACGCATCTGCCTGCCACTTTACGGTCTTGCCGTTAGCTGCATACTCATACGCTGCAGGCACTGATGTATTGCCAGCAATAATTTTCATGCGGTCGGGCCGCAGTACCCATAGCTCGCGCGGGGGTTCGTCGCCTTCAGCCCGCACCGCCTCGAGATAGGCATTGCCGGATATCTGGTGATAGGCAAACAGCGCCTCAAGCAACTGCGCCTGCCCCATATTGGGATTGGGCTTATGTAACAGCTCAAGCAGCGGATGCTGCGTGACCTCTTGAGTGCCGTTATATAGCAGCCACGGGATACTGGCGGCGTTCTGTGCAATCTCGCGGATACAGCGAAAAGCAATGATGTTACGGCGGTAGCCCTCTTCCGCCAGACGGTCGTAACGGCGCGGGGTCCAGCGCGCCTGCCCCAGTGTGGTCAGCCCCAGCATGGCGCTGGTGCGGCTGGCTTTGGTTTCGGTTTTGAATGGCCACATGGTTCTCTCTTTCTGCTTCTTGTGCCTTCCCCTGCGAAGCGGGGGAAGGTTAGGATGGGGGCATATACCGCTATGCGCCCCCACCCCGCCCTCCCCCGTAAACAGGGGAGGGAGTTAGAGGAGACTGCGCAAACGCGGGTCGTTCTGGCGCAGCATTAATTCGGTAATCGCCCATACGAGGGCATCGACCCTATCGGGCGAGTTCTGCTCGATAAGGCCGGGGGCAAAGCGGGTCATTTCATCTTCAAGCAGGCCGAAGCTGCCCACGTGATGCACCTTGCCCTGCTCATACAGCGCGGCGACCGGCTCGGCCCGTAGCAGCTTGCCGCGATTGGCCCGCACCGCGCGGTAGGGCAGATGTGGGGCGATAGTACGCAAAACGCTCTCTACCAGATCTCCACCCTGATTGACCTCGCCGATGACAAGGTCGGCCGCCAAAGCCTCATACACCGCAACTGCCTTGCGCGCCCATTGGTGCGGGGCTGCCTGCACTGTAGCGTCCTGCAGTACATAGGCATGGTGATCTTCACCCAGGCCAACGGCGATAATACCGGTACTATCGGCCTGCGCGCCACTGGTGACGGCAGGGTCGATGGCGATGATGATACGCACCAAATCTGGGGCGTGTTTAATGCGCAGCGCATCAAGCTGGCTGTGGGACCAAAGCGCGCCCGGTACATCGTCGATCACCTCAGCATATAATTCCTGCCGCCCCAGACGCGTACCGTCGTAACGGTGCTTCAGCTCGGCCAATGCAGCAGGCGCCAGGTTCGCTGCATTCTCGAACGTACTGCCGCGCGTGATGTGCACACCTTCGCGGCCTATTATATCCCTGAGCATCGGCACAGGCTTGGGCGTGGTGGTGACGATCAATTTGGGGTTTTCGCCTATTCGCAAACCGAAACGCAATTGATCGAGTGCTTCGCTATAGCGCCATGCTGCCAGCTCATCTGCCCACGCGATGTGGTGTTGCGGGCCGCGCAGCCGCTCGGGCACATCGGCAGAAAACAGCTTCACGCGGCTGCCATTGAACAGGCGCAGCTCGCCCAATGAGCGGTTCCATTTATCGATGCACTCTGCAGGCAGGATACCCAGAAGGCCGCTTTCACCTTCCATGCAGGTATCGCGCGCATCAGCCTCGGTCGGGGCGATGATGGCGCCGCGCCAGTTGCTGTTGCACAGCAGCTGCCATGCAAACTCCTCGGCCCCTGCCCGCGTCTTGCCAAAGCCACGGCCCGCAAGCAGCAACCATGTGTGCCAGTTGTTATGCTGTGGCGGCAACTGATTGGGGCGGGCGGTCCTGATCCACTTCGCGCGCTGACTCAGCGCCAGCTGCCTTGTGCGCGGCAAACTCGTCCATAAGCGTTTGCAGCTGAGCCCAGCTGGCGGCGGCATCTGCGGTATTGTCATGTAGTATTGCCTCGCTCTCGCCGCTCCAACCCAGTCTCTGCCGCGCCCAGGCCAAGGTGGCCTGTATGCTCTTGCCGCTCCTGGCCAGTTCGAGCAGTGCTTCGGCTACCGCTTTGTCAGCCTCGGCTGCGCCGATGGCCAGTTCAGCCGCAAACAGGCGGGTAAACTCGTCGCTCTCGATTTGCGGCATGGCGAGCAGCCGGATGGCCTCGGGCGGGGTGCCAGAGGCCGCCATCTGGCGCACGCGCAAGCGCTGCGGCGCCGTGATGCAGTCATCAACGTCGGTCATGTGGAACCTGAAGCTATGTGTGAATGAAAACGGCGCGGTGTGAAATGAACACACTGCGCCGTAAGAATGTCAATACTACAGGTTGTAGTTTAAGTCAAGCTAAATCTGCTCAGACATCCGGGTAAGGGGCGCCCGGCATGGTCTTGAGCATATGCGTAACGGCAGGCTTGCTTTGCTCATCGCTGCGGGCTTCGAGCTTTTTGAGCTGATCGACCACTACGGCATGCATGGGCTGTTCAGGGTGAACATGCAAGTGAACAGAATTGAGCAGCATGTAAGCGCCCATCCACGGCTGGCGCTCGGCTACATCGGCAAACGTAAGCCCGAGGGTGAGCTGCAGCGCGGCATCTTTCGGTAATTTCTTGGAGAGTGACAAGGCAAACTGCGCACGCTCGGCAGGCTCGAGCGTGGGGGCCAAAGCCTGAAACGCAATCACCGCGCCGGGCTGGGTAAGCGGCGTATAGTCTGCTTCATTATATATACCGGGCATGCGCGGGCGCAGCGGGTTGAGCTTTTGCTTGCTGCGGTGCTGGCTAAGCAGCTTGGTGAGGGCATCGGTTGCGCTGATGGTCATGATACTTCCTTATGACATGTTTTTCATACTGATGGGGCGGCGGGGTGGCTGCGTGAAACTGCACACATCGGCAGCGGTTTTGCCGGGCGGTAAGGCAAAGTGCATGATGGTAAGGTCAGCATCCTCGCCAATATAGGCATAAGTACCGGGCGCGCGGTTGGCGGTGGCGAATGCGTGCAGCAGTTTGGCGGCATGGCTGGCGCTCTGGCTGACACTGGCCATGGGGAAGAGCTTGAGGCAACCGCTGGCCTCATCCACGACCAGAGCCGGCCGTGCGCCCAGCTCAAGCTCGGGCATGAGCGAAATATTATAGCTGGCGATGAGACTGGCATATTGCCTGCCCTTGTTGTTGAAGGCGGCAGTCGCGCTCCAGTCAACCATGCGGTTATCGGCCAGCAGGTTAAAGCTGATGCGGCGCTGCTGCGCGCCCCAGTCGGCCAGCAGCGGGGTGTTATGATAGCCCATGAGCACCGGCGCGGTAGCGAACACACGCACATTGCGGGCAGCGATCGGGTCTACGGCTTTGGCAGCATAGCCATGCACAATGGCGGTTGAAGTGAAGACGGCTGCCCCATACACAAATGGTATGGCCACCAGCGCGGCTGCGATTTTATGTTTGCCCTGCATTATGTTTTGCCCCTGTTTGCCCTTATTTTTCTGTGATGCTAGGAGCAGAGCCGCGCCATATCAATAACAAATCCCTCCCCGCTGGTGGGCAGGGAGGGCTTGAAGATAATCAACAGCTTAGTTAGCGGTTATAATGTAGTTCAAGCTGCTGCAGGGCATGGCGCAGCTCACCGCGGCGGGGCCATGCCAAGGCGCCATCCTCACAACATACAGCAATCAGCAGCGGGGAAAGGCGCAGGCCGACAGCACGAATGGCATGACGCCAGCGCTTATAGGCCATCTCGGCAGCATCCCCCCGGCGCTCGGCCGGGCTTTGCCAGCTAGCCCCCGGCGAAGGGGCACGCACACCGTCATAGACCCGCTGCGCGGCCAGTGGCACGCGGCCATGGTGGTAATCGCTGCGCAGCTTCATGCCAGCAGCGTGCTCCTGCGCGCTAATTGCGCCCACGCCGAGCCAGCGGTCGAGCGCGCATTCATCCTGCACCCGTGCGGCCTGTATACCTGCCTGCTCGGTGAGCACCAGCTCGCGGCGGCTGTGCTGCCAGCGCTCGGCGGTGCCATGGTCGGCAAAACATTCGTCCACCTTCAGGCGCTTGCCCATGACATAGCGACGGCTCATGGCTGCACCTGCGCTGCATTGGTGCGGCCATACAGGCGGTTGGCTTCGTTGATGAGAGCCTGACGGGCGAAGTCATCGTTGATCAGAAGGGGGTCGATCAAGGCGAGGCCGCGCTGGCGCCAGGCCTCTTCGGCCAGACGCTGCATTTCTTCGCGCGTGCGGGCCTTGGCCAGCTGTACACCCGCCAGCGACGAGCGCGGCGGACGGGGCCCGGTGGCACTCAGATCATTTTTGAATACATTTGTAACCGGCGCCATGCTGCCCTGCCCCTTGAAAACATTGGAGGTTTCACCAACAACTTGCGCGCATTCCCTGATTATGCTGTCATTGTTCATGACTTGTTCCTTTTCGCTGTGTGTGGATGGATTGGCCGGGGAGGCCCAGTACATTGGTCTTGCTCTGGGGTGCGCCATATGTATACAATATGGATACATATGTCAATTATAATTTGTATTACAAGCAAATTATTGGTATACAATATGGTTACATACCATTGTAGGACAGCATGCAGATGAACCGGATACGAGAGTGGCGACAAAAACGCGGTCTATCGCTGCAGCAGCTGGCTGAGGCGATTGGCACCACGCGCGCGCAAGTAGACAAGCTCGAACGCGGCGAGCGCCGCCTGACGGTAGACTGGATGGTACGCCTCGCTGCACCGCTGGCTTGTGTACCCGCTGACCTGCTGCCTTCGGTGGGCACCACTGCCCCTGCGCCGCCCGACCGTGAACGGCTGATCCCCGTGCGCAGCGCCGCGCGCGGCGGCAATGAGCAGGAAATGTTTTTACAGGATGGCCCGATAGACCACCGCCCCTGCCCCGGCTTTGTGGCGCATGTGCGCGATGCCTATGCGATATATGTGGTGGGCGATTCCATGGTGCCGATGTACCGGCCCGGGCAGCTGCTTTACATTAACCCGCATAAGCCGCCCACAGCCGGCCGCGGGATTGTGATTACCAAAACCAACCGCGCGGTGCTGATTAAAGAGCTGGTACGCACCAGCAGCTACGGCCTTGTAGTGCGCGAGTACCAACCCAAAACACGCGAGTTCACAATCGCCCAAAGCGAGATTGCTGATGCCCATGCTGTGGTGGGCGCCGAAGAGCCGGGGAATTAAAGCGCTTTATTTTGCACTCCTGTGTAACATTTTGTAGGCTATTGCCATACAAGCTGGTCTTGCGCTGATGAGGTTATGACTTGAAGAGAACGATATGCAGTCTTGCAGTCATCATCACGATCTTAGCTTTGCCAGTTCTGAATAGCGCAGGGTTTTGCTATTCGCCTTATCCATTCCTGCTGGATAAAGGTATACCGGAGAAAGAGAGAGCCAGCCTGCCAGCTGGCTTTATTAGCGATGCTGACCTTATACGCTCTTTTCTGAGTCAGTATAACGAACGCACACGCATTCAAGTTATAAGTAAGGATTATATGTATGCGCCATACGTTAAGTATGCCTCTGTTCAGTCGATGATAGATGAAAACCCAAATTGCTGCTCAGTGAGACGGACGACCTTTCCATCAATTTTTGCACACGGCGCCTATAATTTTGAGGATCGCATTTCTGGCAGGGCCAGCTATTTTATAACCTATCGGTTTACGGCAAAATATCTCGATGCCAACGGACAGGTAAAAACTGACTTGAGAGATGACACCGCCTACCTGACCAGCTGCGGCGAATTATTTAACAAATAGAATTGAAAAAAAATCTCAGATTCGCTGATTTTTCTGGCACTCCCCGCTCTGGTTTTTCTAGATTACGGGCATGTCGATTGAAACTGCTTTTAACGAACGCGCGTGGCGCAAGATCAGCCCGCAGCTGATTGGTCCGCAGCTGCCACTGCCGCAGGAGTTTTACCTTGCGCGCGATATGCAGGATGCTGCGCGCTTTGCGCATGATGCCAGCCTGAGCTTTTCCATCGCGCCGTTTGTGCTCACGTCCGCCATGCAAAGCTATGTCGCGAGCATTAGCGTGGCCGAGACTGACAACTTCCCCAGTTCCGGCAACAACGAAGTGGTGCCACGCACCGCCCTGCCCGGCCGCCATTATTACGACGAGCGCGAGTTTAACCAGCGCGCCAACGACAAGATCTCAGGCAGCCCGCTCATTACCAAGCTGCAGCAGGCGCTGGCTGACAAACTGCCAGAGCGCGCGGGCAAGGCCGAGCTGATTGACGGCATGGTTGCGCATTTGTTTGAAGCGCAGGCGCTGCTGGGCGAGACGCGCGCCATCAGGCTTTCGTTCTCGCTCGGGTGGATGCCGCACCCCAAGCACCTGAAGCCGCATCACGATATCAATCTGGTAGGCCAGCGTAACCGTGCCTTCTCGGTCCTGCTGGGTAAAGGCCCGCTGGTGGTGCCGACCACAGCGTTTACCGATACGCAACGCCGCATGTATAGACCCGGTATGAACGAATATGCGCCGCAGGATTCAAATGGCAACTCGGGCTATCCTGAGTTTGTGCATATCGACCCGCGCCATATCTATCAGCTCGATTACGGCTATACGGGTATCTGGCGCACCGGCGCGTTTGAACCTGTAGCTACCAACCGCCCGCTGCCGCATGCGGTGCCGCCGTTCAGGTCGCGCGATGGCGGCATGCGCGCCATTCTTGTGGCCGACTATAAGGCTACATGATGCTGCATCACTTTGAAGATAAACGTAACCAGCGTAACTGGCAGAAGCTGGCCATACCCAGTCTTGGAGTCGATGGTCTGGTACTGCCAGCCAGCTTCAGGCTGGGGCAAAGCCTCGAGGACGCGCTGGTGCTGCGCGAGCTGGCCAAGGCCGAGGTCAGCCTTGCCACGGCACCGCTGCAGCTAAGCCCTGCAACACAGCTTTATCTGCAGCAGCTGCAACCCAACGCTGTTGACAGCGTCTTCTATAAGAAAGAGCAATGCCCCCGACTCCTTGGTTTGGGTAAGCATGTTTATAAAGGGTACGACCTGACACTGTGGAATGTTTTTGATCAGGCCAGATCGCCTACCGAATTTGCTGAACGCTGCGCACAAACTCTGAAGGAACAACTGCCCGCCCATGAGCATCGGGGCGATTTCGCTGCTGACCTTGGCCATGGCCTGCTCAAGCTGGCCGAGGCTTTGGGCATGCCGAGTATTTTTACGCTTTCGGCCTCGCAAGGCTGGATGCCTTCACCTCGCAAGTTGCAGCCGCATCATGATTTTGGCCAGCATGCTGTGCGGGTATTCTTCAACCTCTGCGGTGCAGGTACACTGGTGCTGGCGCCTGAGAGCCTGCCACTGGCGCAGCAGCGCATGAGCCTCAAAGATGATAAATTTTCAACCTTATACCCGAGCTTTAACAAGCTGGCACAAATGCAGGTGCCGCTTTACAGCCTGCCGGTGGCCAGCATTTCGGCCTGGCGTGTAGGTGAAGAACAGAACTGGCCACATAATTACATGAGCTGTCTGCCTCATTCGTTTCCGCCGCACAGCAACGGCCTGCGCCTGACTGCTTATGCTGATTACACCTACAACAGACTACAAAAGCATACCTGCATCAACTGGCAGAATTTGATGAAATGATACTGGCCGCTACTTGCGCTGCTTGACCTTGACGACCTTGCGCTTGGTCTCGAACGCCTGATAGGCAGCGATGAGAACATCGAGATCGGCTACATCGGGTTCGACGCTCAGTTCGAGCGCGAGGCGCGCGAGCGCTTCGGCTGTTTCATCCTCATTACGCGCAACCCTGATGTGCCGTTGCGAGCCTTCGCCCAGCACCCGCGAGATGCGGGCCACACGCGCCTGCAGCAGCACAATTTCCTGCTCGAGATAGCGGCCCTCTTCATTACGCGTCATGATGGCGGCGGCAGCCTCGGTGACCATAGCCTCGATGTTATCGAGCTTGCGGCGATGCACCCGCGCCAGGCGCTGCCAGGCAGCTGTGCGCGGCACTTTACCTTCGCGCTTGCGGGCGGCCACATTAAAGCGCGCCGGCAAGGCGCCCAGCTTGTAGGCCTCTTCGATCAGGTTATCACGGCGCTCGATCAGCAACTGCCAGTCGGACACGCGCCACTCCATCTCGAAGGCAATGTCCTGAAACTCGCGGCAGGCATCGAGCAGGCGTTGCTCGGCTTGCCGTTGCAGCTCGCCCAGTACGGCGGCGGCTTCATCCGGACGCAAGCCGGAAGAGATGTGATTCATGTTTGAATAAAGCGGATGAATTTGTCTCATCATGTTTAAAGCCTAGCGCTGCTTCGACTAATATTTTGTGAAGAAGCGGCAGCAATCTGTGGGTAAATACAGTTAACAGGGGCAAATATTATGTTTGACTTTGGCCTGCCAGATGTGAGCAAAGCCGCAATAGCAAAAGGCCGGACATGACGTCCGGCCTTCTGTGCGATGCGGTATAGGATTATGTATCAGCTCTCAACAAAAACGGTTTTATGCAGCATGTGCTGCGGCATGAGCTGGCGCAAACGCTCTATCGTAAGGTGGGCTGAGCGGGTGGCCAGCACTTCGGCCGGATCATCGCCCTCGAGCGCATGCGCGAGGTCGTCTTCATTATCGACCTGCACCACCTTGGGGTCACGCTTGAGCACAGCAGCCCGCCACTCATCGTCCACACCATAAACACCACTGACAAAGCCATCGAGCGGATAGCTGCGCAGCTGCTGCTTTACGGATGAACGGAGAAGATCGGTGGCGTGCCGCTCGGGCCCGTCGAGTGAGGTTTGGTCGCGAACGGCTTTAGCGGCCATCCGTGCCCGCCAGATTGCCCGGCGGAGCGACATCTTACGCAGTAAAATGGTGCCACTGGCTGACATAACGCACCTCCTGAAAAGGATGCCGGGTTGTCAAAATCCAGCGCCACAAGACACGCCTGTGACGTTAAAATCCTGGTTCCCGGACTAGTCCCAATCTCTACCTGCCTGTAGCAACCTCTAACGGGTCGCTTGAGAGTATTATTATAGTAAATATGCATTAAAAGCAAGCATGCGACTCGATGTATCAGTGTTTTTTCAACATGTTGCGTAGGGTAAGTGCGTCACGCAACGGATGAGGCGCGCCCGCATAAGATGGCTGCAAGCACTTGAAGAAAAAAGATTTGAACATTTGATAAGATGAAAACGAAGGGTATTAGCGCTTGGGCCAGACCGGATTGCGCTTCTCGAGGAAGGCACTGAGACCTTCCTTACCTTCAGGACTTGAGCGCAGGCGGGCAATCATCTCGACGGTATAGCCGATCAGCTCGTCATCCATACGGCTGCCATCAACCCGGCGCAGCAGCTCTTTAGAGGCCAGCTGCGCCTTGGGGCCACCCAGCATGATACGCTCGATGAGCTTGGCAGCGGCGGCCTGCATCATGCGGTCGGGCACAATCTCGTGCACGAGGCCGATGTTCTTGGCCTCGGTGGCGCTGAAGGGCTCGGCAGTAAGGAAGTAGCGCTGTGCGGGGCGCAGGCCGATGGCGCGCACGACATAAGGGCTGATGACGGCGGGTACGATGCCAAGCTTCACTTCGGACAGGCGGAAGCTTGACGCGTCGGACGCCACAACAACGTCACAACAAGAGACGATACCCACACCACCGCCAACCGCAGCCCCCTGCACCAGACCCACCAGCGGTTTGGGGAAGTCGTAAAGGGTTTTCATCATGAGCGCGAGGTTCTGCGCTTCTTCGATGTTCTGTTCTTTGCTGTAGCCAGCGCTACGCTGCATCCAGTTGATATCGGCACCCGCACAGAAACTCGCGCCATTCGCGCGCAGCAGCACCATGCGGATGGAAGGGTCGCTGCCCAGCATGTCGAACATGCGGGTGATTTCGCGGATCAGTTTTTCTTCGAGCGAATTATGCATGTCCGGACGATTGAGCGTGACTGTCGCCACGCCATCCGGCGTTTGTTCGATGAGCAGCGGGTCAGCAGTCATCGTGCGCGATCCTGATCCGTCCATAAACCCCGCCCATGGCCCGCCACACAGTGCGGCAAGCACCACCGCCGCGTCCCACGACACGGCTTAACATATTGATTTACCTACACCAAAAGTTAAAGCTCCCCAAACATCTTTAACTTTTTTACTAAGCCAATGTTTTTACACCATTTTTCGTAAAAACAAAAGATGGCGTTTTAATGGCTAAAAACGCTCTAAGCACCGGTTTTTGCGGGAGGATTGATATTTGACAGGCGCAGCGCCTCAGGACGCAGCAGGCTGAAGAGGCTCATCATCATCACCCGCGGCGGCGGCGGCAAGATGCTTGCGGCGGATGATGACAAAGAGAATAGGCACCAGCGAGAGCATAAGCATGACGCCGATGATGATGCCAATCCAGTCCTGCAGCAGCTGGCCGAAGAAGTAACCAGCCAACACCAGCGAGAACACCCAGGTGAAGGCACCGATGATGTCCATCATGAGGAAGCGGGCATAGTCCATTTGCGCTACGCCAGCCACGAAAGGCGCGAAGGTGCGCACGAATGGCACCCAGCGGGCGATGATGATGGTTTTACCACCATGCTTTTGATAGAAGCGATGGGCACGATTGAAATTCTTTTTATTGAAGAAGCGGGAGTCCTCCCACTTGAAGACACGTTTGCCAAACCAGCGCCCGGTCCAGTAGTTGGTACTGTTACCCAGCATGGCCGCCATAAACAAGACAAAGAGTACCGAATGCAGATCGGCCGTCGTGCCCTGCCCGCCAGCAGCCACCATGGTACCAGCAGCCATTGTACCCGCCGCGAACAGCAAGGAATCGCCGGGCAGGAACGGGAAAATCACAAGGCCGGTTTCGCAGAACACAATGAGGAAGAGGATCAGGTAAATCCACTCGTCATACTTGGTGAGCAAGCCAATTACGCTTTGGTCGATGGATGTGAAAAACTCAAGCACCTGAAGCTTACCCCGATTTGTAAATCTGCCGCCAAAATAGACGATAGCCGCCGTGCTGTCATGCGGCATAAATGCCGCATAAATCTGCCTGATTATAATGCATTTAATATGCTTAAAAAGCTTTAAGCGTGAGCAAACAGGCGCATACGCCGGGTGTCACACGGCATGTGCGGAACAAAGTGATATTGGGGATGATAGCCTGGTTTGGCCCCGCCCTCACCACGCCACAATGTGAAGCTGCCAGCTGGTACCTGCCACAAACGGTTAGCCAGATGCTCCAACTTAATTACATGGAAATCGGCCAGGGGCGAGCGCAGCCTTTCTATTTCGAGATCGGTTTGATCTACGAGAACAGTGCCATACGGATATGTTTTTAAACCAGTGTTATGCTGATCGGTATGAGCACGGCTATTCGCAATATTGTTTGGCTGATGAATGGACGTATTTATACTCTGCATTGGGTAATCTGCCACCTCAAAGCGTACATCTACCGGCCGATGACGAGTGAGGCGCCCGACCTGCTCAATAAAGCTGGTCTGCTTCTCGGCCAATTCAGCGAGAATGGCCTGACTTTGCGACTGTGGTAATGAAAAGAGCACCAGGTATAACCACTGGATGTTCCCGGCATTGAGTACACCCGCGAGTTCGTCCTGCTGCTGCACCTGCTGAGTGACATCCCAAGCCTGTTGGCAAAAGTCTGTTTTCGGCTTGTAGGGTAGCTGCGCAATCTGGTTAAACGCCATCTGCACACCGGGCGACCATTCGGGCATATAGTTGACAGCAGTAACAGCAGGATCGTCAAACTCAAGCAGCACGCGTGCATCCGTGCTCTGACAAATGTGCTTGGGCGTGCCAAGTGTATCGGGGAGCAATAGGCGAGCTTCAAATGGATTCATAAACAAGACCTTAGAAAATTGCCCTGCCCCAGTGCAAGCTTCTTCTATGGATGACCAAACAGACGGTAACGCTGCAGATCGCGCGGTACCGATGGAATGAAGTGATACTGCGCACTGGGGTGGCTATCGCCGCGCCACAGGCCGAAGCTGCCATCGGGCACCTGCCATAAGCGGTTGGCGAGATGCGTAAGTGCAAGCCCATGACTGTGCGCAGAACGGTTAACACGCAGCTGCTTGATGGGCAGGTCGGTCTGATCGACCAGAATGGTGCCTATGGGCAGGGAGAATAATCCGCTGTCGGTGGGGTCGGTATGCGCGATGCATGCATGCGGCTGATGCGGAGTGAAGCTAAGGCTGTTATTCTCAGTCGCGCTGAAATTCTGCAAGGCAGAGGTCATCCACGCCAGCGCGGGCTTGGTGGATGGGCGCAGGTAACGGCTGGTGGCCTGTGCGAAAGCCAGTTTGTGGGCGGCGACTTCGGCGATGGCGGCAGCGTTCTCCTCACCCGCCCCCTGTTTAAGCGCTGGGAGCATCCATACCAGTGACATATCGCTTAAAAAATCGCGCAGGTTAGCGCTGTCGCGCTGCCAGAAGCCGGGCTGCAAGGTGGCATCACTTTTGAAGTTCTTGACGCTGCCGAATGGTAACGCGGCCAGCCGTGCAAACACATCGCGCACATTCTGGCTCCACTGCGGTACATGAATGACCGCGCTGACGGCGGGGTCGGCCATCTCTTCATATACGCGCACATCATGGCTCACCCGCATATGAGCGGGAATGCCGGACGTGCCGGGGATCAGCAGGCGGGGTTCAAATGGATGCATGAGGCCTGCAGTTTAGGAAAAAGGCTGAGGCCAAAGCAAGCCTGAATTAGGGATGCGCAAAAGCCCGATAACGCAGCATGTTATGGCTGATCTGCGGGAAGAAGTGGAACTGCGCATTCTCATTCGGCTCGCCACGCCAGAGGGCGAAGCTGGCATCAGGGATCTGCCACAGGCGGTTGGCGAGATGGCTAAGCGCAATACGGCGAATGGGACGGCCCTTGCGTACGGTATGCGTATCGATCGTACTGAGCGACTTGATATCGAGACCGGTCTGATCGACCAATACAGTGCCGAGCGGATGCGAGAACAGTCCGGCATCGCCGGGGTCTGTATGCGCCTGGCTCAGCTGCGGACTATGCGGCTGCAGGCGGGTATCGGCCTCGTCATTGACATCGAGCACGCGCAGCAGGGTGTGCATATAGGGTTTGCGCTCAGGGTTACCGGGCAGATTGCGCGCTGCAGCCGCCGCAAACTGGGCCTTGGCCTGTGCGATTTCGCGCGTGATGCTGATGCTCTCTTCAAACGCATTACGCTGATAGACTGGCTGCAGCCAGTTGGCGGTGCTCTCGAAGGCAAAATCTTCGACATCACCCAGCTGCTTGATCATATGCGGGGCGATGCTGATGCGGTCTTCGTAATCGCTGATACCAGCGGTGGCATGGGCTGCAATTCGCGCGAAGGCGGCGCGCACCGGCTCTGACCATTTAGGGATATACACAACCGCTGTGACACGCGGATTCTGCATTTCATCCAGCACGGCGGGATGATCATCAACAATAATGTGCTTGGGCGTAGCTGAGCTGCGTGGCTGCAGAAGGCGGGGTTCAAAAGCTGTCATGTGTGCAATGTGTATAACTGCTACAGCCAGCCTGATTCAAGGTTAATACGAGGATGACGCAGAGGCAGCTACATGCGGAAGACGCCGAATTTTGTTTCAGGAATAGGTGCCAGTAGCGCAGCGCGCAACGAAAGCGCCAGCACCATGCGGGTATCGGCTGGGTCGATCACGCCATCATCCCACAGCCGCGCGCTGGCATAGAGAGCGGAAGACTGCTCATCGAACATCTTTTTAACCGGCGCCATGAAGGCCTCGCGCTCGGCGCCTTCCTTTTTGGCAACATCGGCCAGAACGCCGGCAGCCTGCTCGCCCCCCATCACCGCGATGCGGCTATTGGGCCATGTCCACAAAAAGCGCGGCGAATACCCGCGACCACACATACCGTAATTGCCGGCACCATAACTATTACCGATGATGACGGTGAGTTTGGGTACATTGGCGCAGGCCACTGCGTTCACCAGCTTGGCACCATCTGAGGCAATACCGCCATGCTCATATTTTTTACCGACCATAAAGCCGGTGATGTTCTGCAAGAACAGCAGCGGAATTTTACGCTGGCAGCACAGCTCGACAAAATGCGCGCCCTTGAGCGCACTTTCGGAGAAAAGAATACCGTTATTGGCGATGATGCCAACCTTCATGCCCTCGATGGCGGCAAACCCGCAGACAAGCGTAGTGCCGTAGCGCTGCTTGAACTCATCAAACTCGCTACCATCGACCAGACGCGCGATTACTTCGCGCACGTCATACGGCTGCTTGGGGTCGGCCGGAATAACGCCATAGATTTCATCCCGCGCAAACAGTGGCGGTTTGGCTGCGGCTGTCTCGGCCACCACGTCTTGCGGCAGCGAAGCGACTGCGCGGCGGGCCAAAGCCAATGCATGCGCATCATCCTCGGCCATATGATCGGCCACACCCGAGATACGGGTATGCACATCTGCCCCGCCCAGCTCTTCAGCGGTTACAACCTCACCGGTTGCAGCTTTTACCAAAGGCGGGCCGCCTAAAAAGATGGTGCCCTGCTCCTTCACGATAATCGCCTCATCCGCCATGGCGGGTACATAAGCACCGCCAGCAGTGCAGCTGCCCATAACAACAGCGATTTGCGCGATGCCCGCAGCGCTCATGCGCGCCTGATTATAGAAGATGCGGCCGAAATGGTCGCGGTCCGGAAAGACCTCAGCCTGTTGCGGTAGGTTGGCGCCGCCACTATCGACCAGATAAATGCAGGTGAGCTTGTTCTGCTCGGCAATCTCTTGCGCGCGCAGATGCTTCTTCACCGTGAGCGGATAATAGGTGCCGCCTTTAACGGTGGCATCATTGGCAACGATCATGCACAGGCGGCCTTCGACCTTGCCAATACCCGTGACGATGCCGGCGCTGGCGATTCTATCGTCATAGGTATCGTGTGCGGCGAACTGGCCGATTTCTAAAAACGGCGCACCACGATCGCACAGCAGCTCGATGCGCTCACGCACGGGCAGCTTGCCGCGCGCACGGTGTTTTTCGGTAGCGGCGGCACCACCGCCCTGCGCGATCTCAGCCGCCAAGCCGCGAATGGCCGCTGCCTGCGCCTTGAGCGCCTCGGCATTTTTGGCGAACCCCTCGCTGCGGGCATTAAGGCTGGTGGATAGAATGGTCATGGCTAACGGCTCCGGTTAAGGAGACGCTAGCATGATTTGCGCACATATGAAGTGGGGAGCTGCAGCGGGTTATAGGCGCAGAACGCTGGGGCTGAGCGGATCCAAACCGTTTTCGAGATAGGCACAGCCGCTGTTTTTGCTGCTCAGCACTTTCCAGGCGGCGGTGGCGCGGGTGTAGGCTGCCGGGGCCATCAGATCGCGAGCTTCGCGCGGGAAGACAAAACGTAAGGCGGCGGTATGGCCAATTTGCGGGCGCAGATAACGCAGCTCATCGAAATAGATACGCTCGGTCGCCAGCACGAACTGCAGGCGCTCGTGCTGATCGAGCACACGGTTGATCACCAGCGGGCGGGTAGCAACCAGATTATGGCCAATCTGTGCACGGCCCAAACGGCCAGCGGCACTCGCCAGCTCTTCAAACGCTTTAGCCGGGCCGCCCACGAGTGACCACTTTTTGCTGCCAGCGGGCTGTACCAGCAGCCAGCGGCCCTGCTCGTCACATGTAAGGGCTTCGATATCAATATGCATAGCTGACGCTGCATCGGCTGCGCGCCCTGAATTATTCGTCATTCATAATCTCCGTAATGGAGGGGCGTTTTAGGGGAAGGCACCTACGATGTGCAATGTGCCAAAGCCGCGCAGGTAAAAAAACCTGTTAAACCTGCGCTGGCTGCAAAATCCGCTCTGGCGGCAACCACAGGCGCACTGTGGTGCCGCGCCCGGGCTCGCTGGTGATGCTGATATCGCCCTCATGCAGCTCGGCCAAACGCTTGGCCAGCGGCAAGCCCAAGCCAACACCACCATGCGAGCGCGCATAGGCCGACTTGAGACGGCCGAAGGGCGACAGCACCTGCGGAATATCGGTAGGCTTGATGCCCACACCGGTATCTGTTACCTCAAGCGTAAAGCCGCCGCTTTGCGGGTCGATGCCCGCACTCACATTAATACGCCCGCCACGCGGGGTGAATTTAATGGCATTACCCAGAAAGTTGACCAGTACCTGCCGCAGCTTGCCGGCATCCGCCCTGATGAGCGGCAGGTTTTGCGCAAGGCGCACGCCCATTTCAACCCCCGCCTCTTCACTGCGCGACTTGACCAGCACCAGGGCCGCGTCAATGACGGTGGCGATATTCACATCGCTCTCATTGATTACCATCGCGCCGCTATCAATCACCGAGAGATCGAGCAGGTCGGTCACAATACCGAGCAGATGCTCGCCTGCGCCATTGATATCGCCAATATACTCGAGCTGCTTCTCGGTGAGCGGGCCATAAAGCCCCATGCTAAGGGTTTGCGAAAAACCGATGATGGCGTTAAGTGGCGTGCGCAGCTCGTGGCTCATGTTGGCGAGAAACTGTGTCTTGGTGTCATTCGCCAGTTCGGCAGCTTCTTTGGCTTCGCGCAAGGCGTCTGACGCGGCGCGGTGCACCGAGAAGTCATGCGCCACCGCGTAGATAAAACGCCCGCGCGCCACCAGCGTCCATAAAAACCAGTGATGGCCGGTGCGGGTAAGGCAACGGGCCTCAAGCGCTTTGGCGCCTACCTCGCCTTCCATATCCTCGAGCGCGCGGCGGAATTCATCCACTTCCATTTCATGCAGGTAGCTGACCAGCTCGATGTTGCGCAGCTCGGCCTCTGGCACACCAATGGCTTCGGCAAAAGCGGGGTTCACACGTACAAAGCGGCCATCGCGGTCGAGAATAGCCAAAAGGTCGGCTGACAAATTGAAGAAGCTGTCACGCTGGCTTTCGGCCTGTTCACGCTCGTCGATCTCGTGCTTCAGGTCGCGGCTGGCAGCGCGCAGCTCGGCGTTCTGGCGCTCGATCACTGCAGCCTGCATGGACAGGCGCGTGACATGCTGCACATGCAGACGCGTGACGATGACCAGCAGGCCGATCATGACCGTGCTGAGGGCGGCAAGGGTGAGGTTCTGGCGGCTGACCTGTGCTTCATCGGTTAGCGCCAGCAGGATGATGACAATAAGAGCAAGGGTGAGCAAGGCCGTGAGCGCCCAGGCCGAACGGGCGAGGCGCTGCGCGCGCTTGATGCGCTGGGTTGATGTGTCTTCGTTACCTGCTGGGTACTCGCTGGGCATGCCGCAGTTTATGCTGCTGCGCTGCGGAAAGACAGCTTGAAATAATCCCCCAACCGGTACATTTTAGGCTGACTGAGGAGAAACACATGGCGAACTGGCGCAACACAACTGAGCGTTGGGGCGATATTGCCCGCATTCTGCACTGGACGATTGCGGTGATGATTTTGGCCCTGATTGCGGTTGGCGCCATCATGACCGACATGGAAGGCAGCCCGCAGAAGTACCAGATTTACATGATGCATAAATCAGCCGGGCTGCTGGTGCTTGGCCTTGTGCTGTGCCGTATTGTCTGGCGCCTCTCGAGCCGCAAGCCCAAGGCCGTGCCGAGCATCCCGTGGTACATGAACGCCGCTGCCGAAATTACCCATTGGGGCCTTTATGTGCTGATGCTGGCGATCCCGCTCTCGGGCTGGCTGATGAACAGCTATGCCAACTTCCCGCTTAACTGGTTTGGGATTGAAGGCTTGCGCGTGCCGAACCTGACAACTGTTCCTGCCGAAATCGGCTGGGAGCGCGCCAAGGAGATGGGCGAAATTCATGGTGCCCTCGCGTGGCTGCTGCTGTTTATTGTAGCGGTGCATGCCGGTGCTGCGCTGTTCCACCACTTTGTGCGCAAGGACCCGATTTTGGCGCGCATGACGCCGTTTATTCGCGAACCTAAAGCCTGAGAAGGAACCTCACCATGCGTTTTGCCTTGACTGCTGCCATTGCCCTGCTTACCGCCCTGCCCGCTTATGCCAATACATGGAATGGCAAGTGGGATGTGAATGCCGCGCTAAGCAAGATTACCTTTAGTGCAAGCCAGAGCGGCCAGGCCTTTACCGGCACACTGCCAGCGTTTAAGGCAGATATTACGCTCGATACCGCCAATCTGGCGGCTGCCAGCATTAAAGTGGTGATGCCGCTGGCAGGCATGAGCACCAACAGCTCAACCCGAGATGCCGACCTGCCCAAGGCCGACTGGTTTGACATGAGCAACCACCCCGAAGCCGTGTTCGAGAGCAGCAAGATTACGGCGCTGGATGAAAACGGCAAATATCAGGCCGAGGGCACCCTCACCATCCGCGGTGTGAGCCAGCCGCTGACCCTGCCGTTTGACCTGACGCTTGAAGATGAAATGGCGCTGGCCACAGCCAGCGTGAAATTCAACCGCATGCCCTTTGGCGTGGGCAAAGGCTGGCCCGAGAGCAGCGGCGTGAGTGAGAATGTAACGGTTGACGTGGTGATCAGCGCCAAGCGCGCTGAAGGCGCCGAGGCCACCTCTGCCCCGGTTGCGCCCGAGAGCCAGCCAATTCTCGTCACGCCTGAAGCGCAGTAATCAGGCCGCTTCGGCGCTTACGCGTTTAGGCAAGGTGGGCAGGTAGCTATAGGCCGCCTGCTTGAATGCCTTTTCGCGTTTATACGCCGGCACATAAAGCCCGCCCAGCAGCACCAGCACAATGAAGGTGAGCACAGTATTGCCAGCCGGGCTGTTAAACATGGCAATCAGATAGCAGATGAAAAAGAAAACATGCACACCGGTAATAAGGCGGCCCCAGCCACGCTGGGTGAGCAGACGGTTGGCTGTTTCGGTGGCCATGGTCACGCCCATCGCCTGATTATAAATAAATACGGGGGTAAGGCTGTGGCCCTCGTCGATGCACAAGAGATCAAGCTGGTTGCCCTTGCGCGCCTTGATATGCGCGGCGTTGAAGACAAAGCTGGTTTCATAGCCATTCGTTGCCTTGAGCCAGATTTCGCGCCAGGTGGTTACCGTAGTTGAAATGCTGGTGGGCGCAGTATTGCCGTTGGTGCCACCGCCACCGGTGCCCGAGACATGACTTTCGCTCCAGTGCTTATCATCCGTCACTTCGCCGGAAAGAAGCTTGAACTCGATTTGCTGGCTGGAGAAGAGCTGCGGGAGGCTGCGCAGCTCGGGCGGCAAAGTATCGTTCATGTCGTGCTCTCCTCAGGCCATTTTATCGCCGTTAGGCACTGGCTTGTCCGGCCCGGCCAGCACGATGGCGCCATTCGAATCGGCAAAACCGAGCGTGAGGACTTCACTCATGAACGGGCCGATCTGGCGCACGGGGAAATTCACCACCGCCATGACTTGTTTGCCCACCAGCTCCTCTGGCTTGTAGTGCACGGTGATTTGCGCCGAGCTGCGCTTCTGGCCAATGACGGGGCCGAAGTCGATCAGCAGTTTAATGGCGGGTTTACGCGCCTCAGGAAAAGGCTCGGCCTTGATGACGGTGCCCACGCGCACATCCACGCTCTCGAAATGCGCATAGTCGATTTGGGCTTGGGGCGGCGGTATCATGCGCGCCAGTCTACATCAAACGGGCGTTGGGGTTAAGCTTTGTGTATATCTTGAAGGGTATATAACCAACGACTGCCACTGCGGCAAACACCACCAGTAACGGCAACGCGATTGGTGCAGTTTTGGCCATCTGCAGCTTGGGCCGTACCTTGTTGCGGTAGAACACCACACCCTTGAGTTTTTTAGCTGCCGCGTTGAATGAGGCCGTGACGATTGGCTCACGCATCGCCTCATACGCCGCAACCTTTTGCGCTGGCGCTTCATCGGGTTTGGCCAATACGCCTGCCAGACGCGACGCGGTTTTAAGCCCGATATTGACCGACTTGTACCAAGGCACGGCAAGGGCAGCATTACCGACAAAGAACACGCCCACATCGCGGCCTTCTTCGCCTTTTTGCAGCAATGCAAACTGCCGTGCAGCATAGCAAGAGAGCTCGAGTTTATAAGCTGAAACTGCTTGCGGGATTGGTAGCGTCAGCTTCTCACCTGTATAGGTCTGGCGGAGCTGGAGAAAGCCAGAAATATCCATGCCCATGGTGTTAAACGCATCGTGCCAGTTCACCGGATGGCGTGCATCGGATTGCGGGAAGCTGGCGAAGGTTTTGTCATCGACCAGAAAACGCAGGCCCACGCGGCTGGTGCCGTCTTCCTGCAGTTTGCCGATGGTCTCGGCGACCATAAAGCGTGCCTTGTCGTAGGTTGGCGTTTGCATGTACTGCGCCTGCCCCTGTACCTGATACTGCACATCAATCGACTTGAGGATGGGCCTGCGCACCAATGCCTCATCATCCGGCCCCAGCAGCTGCTTGCGGATCAGGCTGTGCGTACCATCTGCTACCACAATATATTGGCACTGCGGGTGCGCGCGGGTGATTTGCTCGATACTGCTTACCGCTTCGTAATTGATTTTAACGCCGCGGGCCAAAGCCTCGGTGCGCAAAATGCTTTCGAACCCGCGGGCAGGCAGGCGCGTTACTTTGCGCAGCTTTTGCCAAAGGGGCATACGCTGACCGGGCGTTTCATGCGCCTCATTCAGCGCCGTATACGTAGCGGCCTCGAGGGCATCATTTGCCTGATGCGCATCCTTGAGCAGCGAGCTGCGGTGAATACTCAGCTGGTTATCGCGTACATACTCATCGCGGCGCTCATAAAGAACAACATCGATATCCGGCGCGCGCTTTTTAAGCTGCAGCGCCTGCCACAGCCCAACCGGCCCTGCACCGATGCCTACAACGAGTTTGCTCATGCTTAGCCCCCTGCTTGCAGAGAAGCTAGGCGCAGAGCCAACACCGAGTCAAAGCAAAACGGCCACCCGCGAGGATGGCCGTTTGTAGTGATAAAGCAGCTTGTATTAAGCGGCCTTCTTGCCTGTGGCCTTCTTGGTCACGGCCTTGATTTCATCGAGGCTGTCGGAAACGCGGCCCGAGATAACCTCGATGGCTTCTTCGTTCGACTTGGCAGCGATTTCGGCCAGTTCCTTGGTGTTGGAAATAACGTTTTCGTAGGCGCTCTTCACCAGCTCAACCTGACGGAGGATCTTGTCTTCAGGTGTGCCAGCGGCAGTGATCTCAGAAACGATGCTGTTGGCATCCTTGATCGACGCCTGAACGATTTCGGCCTGACGCTTGATCAGGGCCTGAATGCCTTCTACAGCGAGCTGGTTGGCTGCGCTTACGGCTTCGATGTTCTTGCGTGAGATCGTCATCCACTGCTGCATGTCGACCATCGGCATCTTGAAGTCGGCCATCATCTTGGTGATGTCCATATCGAAGGGTGTGTTCTTAGCCATGATTTCCTCAACTGGGTTAATAGGGTGGCGAGAATGTGAGCGCGTTAACGCTTCTCGTCAATTGAAATTTTGTTGCAGTGCAACATACTGTGTTCATTAACTTTTTTCCTACCGTATCGTCATGGTCCTGATTTATCAGGCCGCGCTGCGCATCAACGGGCCAAGTGCCTCGGCGGCCTGCTCGATCTGACCGAGGCGCTTATCGAGCACCGACATGGTCGCAGCCAGATCATCGCTCTCGTCTTCACACCAGGTGCGGAAGGTAGCAAGCGCCACAGCGCCCAAACCAACACGGCGCAGCGGTGACGGATTAACGCCAGCCATATCGAGTACGTGGCCCAGTACATCATGGAAGTCGCCCGCAAGCTTGAACACCATACCGGGCTCACGCTTGGCGGCATCAACCACTGCCAGTACGCCTGCACGATATTCCTGCAGTGCTTCGAAGCGGCGCATCATCAGCTCGAACAGGTTATCGCGGATGCTGCCATCAACCTCGCCACCATCGAGCATGACAATATTGATCTCTTCACCCAGCATACGCAGAAGATCAATTTTGTTGGGGCAGATTTCGCGCACGCGCTCGAGCGGCACCTTGGCGCGCTTGGCCACTTCAACCGAGTTCACTTCACTCCAGCCCAGCTCGCCGGCGATATCCATGGCGGCGCGTACGATGAGCGGTTCTATAGGTTTATCACGCAAATGCGTCGTCGCGGACTTCGCCCGCTCGGGATTTGCTGTGGCTTTCCCACCCTTGCTGGCCTTGGGGGCGGCTTTGGCTTTAGTCGTTTTGGTGGTTTTCTTGGTCATGATCAATCTACCTTTACGTTGATAATACGGGGGTTGGTGAGGGCAATGAGTTGCGCAGGCGAGAGCGGGAATACCGTGCTGGCGGTACCGGCAGCGGCCCAGAGCTGATTATACTGTGTAAGTGTTTCATCCATAGCGATAACGGGCGGGCTGAGATGGCCCACCGGTGCAACACCGCCGATGGCAAAGCCGGTTTTGGCGCGGATGAAATCGGCATCTGCCTTGGTCAACCTGTCGCCCGCCAGCAGGTCGGCCAGACCAGCCATAACCTTCTGCTCATCCACCCGGTTGGCGCCTGAAGTGAGTACCAGCACCACGCGCTCGGACGGCATGGCCTTGAAGATGATGGACTTGGCGATCTGCCCCACTTCGCAGCCCACCGCCGCTGCAGCATCGGCCGCGGTTTTGGTACCCGAAGGATACTCTATAATAGTCGTGACCACATTGCCTGCGGCCAGCGCCGCTTCAACGCGCGCACGGCTGCTTGGGGGGCTCAGAATTTCGGCTGTATTTGACATAAGGGTGTTGTGGCAAACACAAGGGGCGGAGTCTAGCAATATATCGGCCATATCTAAGCGTTTGGACTGGTATTTGGTTACAAAAACAATAGAATTTACTGATGCACCTTAAAACCATCCTGCTGGCTATTATCTGCCTGCCCATGCCCGCATGGGCGCAATGCGTTAAGGTACATACATCAACCGCGCCCTACAGCGTGAGCCAGAGCAAATCAGTGGCGCAAATTCATGGCATGTCGGACATACCCGATTGGGTACCGGCTGATGCCGGCATGGCGATGGGCAATTTTGAATCGCAGCTGGACGTGAAATACGATACCGGCAATGATTTTATCGCTTACTCCCCGTGCGGCCCGTTCAGCTATTTTAATGTGCATGTAAGCTTTACCGATGCCGTGATCAACATCGGGCGCGAAATTGCAGCGCATAGCTGCATGTATAACGCAGCCGTTGCCCACGAGCTAAAGCACTACAATGACTATAAAGAAGCGCTTGGAGAATCCGGCCATGGCCTGCAGACCAAGATTGCCACCTACCTGCAGCAGCTACCGCCCAGTACACCTGAGAGCGCAGATACCGACCGTTATAATGCTCAGGTAGCCATCAACGCACTTATCGAGCAATACAGCAAAGACCTTTATGCCGAACTAGAACGGCGCAATAAGCTGATAGACACGCAGGCTGAATCGATGCGGGTATATGGCGAATGTCCGGAGCAGATTAAAGACCTGCAGCGCGCTTCGGGCAACTAGCCCGCCAGCTCTTTGCCACGTGCCTGCGCGGCTTTAAGCGCCTCGGTCATGAGGTTTTGCAGGTTATCGCTACCCATCAATATATTAAGTGCAGCGGCGGTGGTGCCGCCGGGGCTGGTCACCGCTTCGCGCAGCGCACTGGCGGCCTCTGGGCTTTGCTCGAGCAGATGGCCGCTGCCGATAACCGTCTGGCGGGCGAGCTGCATGGCGAGTGCGGGCGCAAGGCCCATGGCCTCGCCTGCCTTGGCCATAGTCTCGACGAGCAGGAACACATAAGCGGGGCCAGAGCCGGAGAGCGCAGTGACGGCATCGAGCAGGGTTTCATCACTCACCCATTCAACCATGCCAGCGGCTTGAAGCGCTGTACTGGCCAAGGCCCTGCCCTGCTCGCTCACATTCTTGTTTGCCACCGCAACGGTAATGCCCTTGCCGATGGCAGCTGGCGTATTGGGCATGCAGCGCACAATAGCGGCTTGCGCGCCCAAAAGCGCCTCGAAGCCTGCAATGGTTTTACCGGCAGCGATGGAGAGGAAGGTCGCGTCTTTGAACCTGGCGTAAGCCGGGACTACACTTGCCAGCTGCTGCGGCTTGACCGCAAAGACGATCAGCTCGGGCGAGATATCGCCGGCTGCTTCTATACTTGGCAGATGTGCGGGATCATTCGGCTCGATAACCACAGCCTCGCGGCCCCAGCCCTTGAGCAGGGCTGAGCCCATGCGGCCATAGCCAACGAGAACCCAGGGTTTGGATTGATTAGGCAACGCCGACGGTATCGAGAATGGCGGAGGACATGGCCTCGCTGGCTGATTTACCGCCCCAGATAACAAACTGGAAGGCAGGGTAGAAGCGCTCGCACTCGGCAATGGCAAACTCAACCAGATCTTCGAGCTGTTCGGCCGAAGCCCCCAGCGCACCACGCAGCAGCAGCGTGTGACGGAAGGTGGGCATGACCATATCGGGGCCAAGGTCGAAGTGACCGAGCCACATGCGGCCGTTCAGCTCGCTCAGCAGCTCGCACACAGGTGCACGGCGACCGCAAGGCACCTTGAGTTCAAGCTGGCAGGAGAACTGCAGTGCGCCCAGCTCATGCTGCCAGACGGCGAAGATGCGGTAGTCACTCCAGCGGCCCTGTACCTCAATAGCCAGCTCATGCTGACTGGCCCTGTCGAACAACCACTCATTGGCTGAAACAATCTCTTCCATCAGATCAAGCGGATTACGAAGCGCAGTCTTGCTTACCGCTGTCATCATCTTCATTACTAAACCCCCAAATGCGCGTGGCGCGCCATGAATCTCGTGGTCAAAAACGGTTCCGCGAATCATTCTTGCCTTTTGAGAGAGTGATTCATTGATGAATCTGCCGCAACCCGTAATTTTATGCCGACGCGGAGCGCGACGCGGCGGGTTTAAACAAAGGCTGTCAAGTGTGCAAACAGCGCAACACTTATGCGATGCGACCTCTCCATGAGTCACTTTGCGAGTCATGACTCTGATTTGACTCATGTTTTCGATTCAAACGATGTGTGAGCATGCGCTCATCAGCCACTTCCCCTGTTTGCAAATCCGTCCTAGGCTCATAACGAAACAAATGACGAAACCAATTAGGGGGCTCTCATGCACTACTCTTTCCACCGCCGCTCGATGCTTGCCTTAGCTGCCCTGCCGCTGGCCAGTGCTGCCGCACATGCAACCCAGCCCGCAGATGAGAGTGTGCCTGTGCGTACCTCCGAGCGCGTAGCCCCTGAAGGTGATACACCGGTTGAGCTGACCGCCGAGACCATGGTGGGCAAGAAGCTGCGTGTGGTGCAGCCCGGCTCCATGATGACCATGGACTACAGCACCGATCGTGTGAACATTGAGGTTGATGAGAACGGCAAGATCGTTCGCATCTTCATCGGCTGATACATATATGTATGTCGTCGACTTTAACCCCATCGCCCTGCAGCTCGGGCCGGTGGCGATCAGGTGGTATGCGCTGGCCTACCTCGTTGGGTTTATTGGTGGCTGGTATTACCTGCGCCAGCTGATTGCGGCCAAGAACCTGCCGCTGACGCGCGAGCACCTTGATGACTTTTTGACCTACGCCATTGCCGGTGTGCTGCTGGGCGGGCGTTTGGGGTATGTGGTTTTCTATCAATATGAGTATTACCTGCAGTACCCGCTGCATGTGCTGTACCTGTGGCAGGGCGGCATGTCGTTCCATGGCGGGCTGATTGGTATCATCCTCGCCATTCTGCTGTTTGCCCGTAACAGAAAGCTCGACCCGTTCTTTGTGGGTGATTTGATTGCGGTGGCTGGCCCCATCGGCCTGTTCTTTGGCCGTATCACCAATTTTGTGAATGGCGAGTTGTGGGGCCGCGTGACGACCCACCCGTTTGGCATGATCTTTCCGCATGCGCCGGGCAATGACCCACGCCACCCCAGCCAGCTTTATGAAGCCGGACTTGAAGGTTTAGTTCTGTTCACCATACTCTGGTACATGGCGTACCGCACCGATGCGCTCAAGCATCCGGGCCGAATCGGCGGCACTTTCCTGCTGGGTTATGCGATCAGCCGCTTTTTAGTCGAATTTGTGCGCGAGCCGGATGAGCAGCTCGGCTTCCTTTACGCCGGAGCTACCATGGGTCAATTGCTGTGCGTGCCGATGGCAGCATTTGGTATATGGGTTATCTTAAGGTCTTTCAGGCAGACTAAACCCTTATGACCACTGCGTTACATGAAATCATCCGGACGCGGATCAAAGCCAACGGCCCTATCACAGTGGCCGAATACATGGAGCTGTGCCTGACGCATCCCGAGCATGGTTATTATATTACGCGTGACCCGCTGGGCGCTGCGGGCGATTTTACTACCGCGCCCGAAATCTCGCAGGCCTTTGGCGAGTTGATTGGCCTGTGGGCAGTTGAGACATGGCAGAACCTCGGCTCACCCGCCAGGTTCAGCCTGTGCGAGCTTGGCCCCGGCCGAGGCACCCTGATGGCGGATGCGCTGCGCGCGGCTGGCTTGGTGCCGGACTTCATCAACGCGATTGACCTCTATCTTTTAGAGGCCAGCCCGATTTTGCGCGAGAAGCAGCGCGCCAACCTCGCTCCTTATAATCCCAAGTGGCTGGGCACGCTCGAGCAGCTGCCAGACCAGCCGGTGATCGTCATCGCCAACGAATTTTTTGATGCCCTGCCCGTGCGCCAGTTCCAGCGCGTACCAGATGGCTGGAAGGAACGCCGCATTGCGGTGGGCCCGCAAGGCACATTTGTATTTACGCTGGTACCTGCGCCCGAAGCCCCAAGCTATGAGATGGATGACGGCATGGTGATTGAAACCTCGCCGGTGAGCATCGAGATGGCAGCGCGCATCGCCCGCCCGATTGTGAAGAACCGCGGCGCCGCACTGATCATCGATTACGGCGATGACGAGCTGTTTGGCGAAACGCTGCAGGCGGTGGCCAACCATCGCGGTGCGCATCTGCTCTCCACCCCCGGCATGGCTGACATAACCGCGCATGTTAGCTTCGCGCCTCTGGCCAACTCGGCCCGAAAGATTGGCTGCCGCGTGTATGGCCCTGTAGAACAAGGCGAATTCCTGCTCGCGCTGGGCCTTAAAGAACGCACCGAGCAGCTGTGCTTAAGGGCTACTGACGAGCAGCAGCGCACGCTTAAAGCCGCATTGCACCGTTTGACGGCACCCGAAGCGATGGGTAAACTGTTCAAGGTCATGTCGTTTAGCGACAAGGCTACGCATATGCCGCCCGGCTTCTAGGCGGTTACAGCCCCCGAGTTCTGCTTCATGCTCCCTAACTCTCCTGCGCTGTGGCAAACACTGCTGCCCACACCTGCTGCGGATGGCCATAAATATAGCCGTGGCCATTGCGTTATTCTGGGCGGTACGCGCATGACCGGCGCTGCGCGCCTTGCAAGCGAGGCCGCCATGCGTATTGGCGCTGGCCTGTGCACTATTATTACAGCACCGGCGACCACTATGGTCTATCTCACCGGTGCGCCGCATATCATGGTGGAGGACTACAAATCACTCGGCACCTTTGCCGATACGCTGGCGGATAAACGCCGCCGCGCGGTGCTGATGGGGTGTGGCGCTGGCCGCGAGGATGATGCAGCGCTGCAGCAGGCGATTACGACCACCCTGCAGCTCAAACGCACAACCGTGCTCGATGGCGATGCACTGACTGTGTTTGAAGATAGCCCCGCACGACTGATGGCGTCACTCCATACCGGCTGCGTACTCACACCGCATGAGAGCGAGTTTACCCGCCTGTTCCCCAAGCTGGAGGGCGACCGTGTGAGCCGTGCCAAACAGGCAGCGGTGCAAAGCCATGCCGTAATTGTGCTCAAGGGGGCTGAGACAGTCATTGCCTCACCCGATGGGCGCATCGCGATTAACAGCCACGCCACGCCGTGGCTGGCCACGGCAGGCTCGGGCGATGTGCTGGCAGGCATTATCTTAGGCCTGCTGACGCAAGGCATGAGCCCTTTTGAGGCGGCCTGTGCAGGCGTGTGGATACATGGCGATGCCGGCAAGCATATTGAGGCTGGCCTGGTCGCGCCCGACCTGATTTGCGTGTTGCCGGTCATACTCAAACATCTGCTCGATAGGGGCTAAACCCATGAACCGCCCGTTTGTCTTCATCATAGCTTTGGTTTCAGCTGGCCTGATCGGCTGGATGATGCTTACCATTCTGCCTGTACTGATCATCATCTGCATGATCTCGATTATCGGCATACCGCTGGGCATCGCACTGATGGCACTGCCCACCATCTATGCCTATCTGGTGGTCGCGGGCGCGATCTGCTGGCTGCTGGAGCCCTCATGGCGCAGCTTTGTAATTGGCTTGGGCGTGGCACTGGGCATCGGTATTTTTGTACCGGCCGTTATCAATTACAATACTAACGCGCTTATCAAAGACCTGTCGGCCAACCAATATATACCTGAGAACAAGCCCGCCAACCTGCCCGCCATCTGGCTGCTGGAGGAAGACAGATCAGGCCGCATCAGCGACCGGGTGGCGCAATGTAGCCACCTGTGCCTTTACCTGCTGTATGAAAAAGCAGCCCCCATGGTGGGCAGTCGCCTGATTATAGATGGCAAGGCACAGGACGTACGCTATTACACCGTTGATAAACGCACGAGCTGTGAGCAGCCCCGTTTTATGAACAGCGCTTTTGACAGCTCTGAGCTGGTGGATATGGAGAAAATCAACACACGCATCAAGGCCGGTGAATGTCTGGTTGCAAGCAATGCACGGCCCAGCAGTTATATTCTGGCCAGCATTAGCTCCCCAGAGAACAGGCCTGAGACTGCTGGCCCGCTGCACTACGCCCGCCTTGTGCTGAACACGATTGAAGCCGAAAAACAAACGCTGCTGCTGAACCGGGTTTTCTACAGTGGTGGTATGCTGGCACAGCCGATGTATCTTAATCTTGAAGGTGGGTCTCAACTGAAAACATGGTTCGAACTGGCGCATAACTATTTTGTGAGCGATGCCAACGGGCAGCCGGAGGCGACAGAAAACCGCCACTCTATCGCACACGGCAAACTGAGCCCCGTGAACGCCTTGCGCCAATACGGGTTTATAGAATGAATGTCCTATTAACTGTAGTCATACTATTTATCTTATTGATATACGTGCAGGCCATGGCTTTGTTTTACGGGCTGTTGATCACCATAATATGGCTAGCGACCCGCAAATACATCGGCAAAGTGGGATTTTTGCTGGGTGCAGTATTAGCACTCACCATAGCGTTTGGAATACCCTATACATTCAACAAATCTGGCCATGCCGATATACAGGCGCTTGCGGGGCAATACATAGCGCCGAGTGCCCCTCTTACCAATCTGCCAGATGTTATTGTCCTGCAGCAGCAGAAAACGTTTAGCGATCGCGCAGATGAAACGCAATGCAACCTGCTGTGCCTGTCGCTGCTTTATGAGCGCGGCGTGGCCATAGTTGGCGTAAGCGATGGTATGGATGGCAATAACGTGAAGTCTGCATCTTATTTTACGATACAGAAACAGGCGACCTGCCCTGAAATTAAACGCCCAAGCAGAAATTTTCTTATCGACCAGCCACGCATGCCAAATGAAGAAGACCTGATTTTAGAGCGTATTAATATTCGTGCGGCAGGTGGAGACTGTCTGGTTAAACTTGAGGCTGCGGATGTACCAAGTCAAAAGCTGCTCATCAACTATACCCAGTATCATTATGACCCAAAGAGCCTGTCCGATTTCTCAACTGGCATTTTCTATCTCCTCAGATTATCTGCTGATATGGTTGATGGCGAACAAAGTACACGAATCTTGAATACGTTCTATTACGGAGGTGCCCTCTTAAGCACCCCTTTGTTCATGAGCACTTCAATTAATTCTGCCAACCGTAGCCATACCACGTGGGCAAGAGACAGGTATGGCGCAAAGAACAATGCCCCCATCAAACCGATTGGTTCATTCAGTTTTAATAAGATGGGTTATATCAGCGGCGCTGATGGCTTCGACCCCTATTCCCTGCTGCTCCAATACGGGCTAATACCTGCCGAGCCATGACCGCTGTTTTTATCGCCTCCCCCCTGCTTAGCACCCCGCACGGGTTTTTCACCCGCCGTGGGGGCTTGAGTACTGGGCTCTATGAATCGCTCAACTGCCGCGTGACCAACCGTAATACAACCATGGCCGAACAGTATAAGGACGCGACCGCCGAAGGCTGGGAAAACCGCAAGCTGGCGATGGCGGCCATCGGCCAGCGGCTGGAGAACCTCTGCGTGCTTGACCAGGAGCATGGCACCAAGGTGATAACCATTACCGAGCCGTTGCCGCACGATCACAAGCTGGTAGGCGACGGGCTGGTTACACGCACGCGCGGCCTGGCGCTGGGCGTAATGGCGGCTGATTGCGCGCCTTTGCTGTTTCACGATGCTGTAGCGGGCGTTGTAGGTGCAGCGCATAGCGGCTGGAAGGGCACGCTGGCCCGCGTAGGCCAAGCTACGGTTGAGGCGATGGAAGCCTTGGGCGCATCGCGCCAGAACATCACGGTGGTTATTGGCCCTTGTATTGCCCAAGCCTCGTATGAAGTGGGGCCTGATTTCCCCACTGCGTTCAAGGCCAGCGGACGAGAGCGCTTCTTTGTGCCCAGCCATAACCCTCATCATTACATGTTCGATATGAAGGGCTGCATCGCCGCCGATCTTACGGCCTTGGGCCTTGGCCGGGTTGAGGTGATTGCACAAGACACCTGCGCTAACGAGGCCGATTTCTTCAGCAACCGGCGGGCTACACTCAGAAAAGAGCCGCATTTCGGCCTGCAGCTTTCAGCAATTTACCTTGATTAATTCCTTGCGCTTGTGTTGCCCCATTTTCTAGTCTGAAGGCGCACCGGAGACCCGCATGATCACCAACGCTATTAAAGATCGCCGCCCGAACTCGCGCTTCAGCACCTATACGCCTGAAACGCCCAGTCAGCAGCAGGCGCTTGATTTAGCCAAGGCAGTGGTAGATGAGATTTGCCCTGCGGTTACCAACTACAATCCCACCAATGCTTTTAGTAATGTGCCTTCGCCTTTTGCGCAGGGGCTGATCGTGGCATTCACGGGGAATGTGGGCACCGGCAAAACCCACCTGATGGAAGCGATGATCAACGAGATCGCCGATCGCACGGGCCCGATGGAGCGCTTTGCTTACCTCTCGGCTGGTAATATGCGCAGCGAAGCTACGGTATATGGCATGCAAAACAGCACCTTTAACGGCATGCCGCTGGTATTTGTGGATGATGCCTTTAAAGAGTATGCAAGTGCGGCACATATTGATCACGATAGTGTTGCGCATATGATGGGGCTGGTCTCAACCGCCTATGACAACAAACGCACCATCGTGCTGACCAGTAACTTCAGTATTACCGATGTCATGCTGCCGCTGATGCGCAAAAAGGATACCGTGGGCCGCAGTGTAAGCCGTCTTGCCGAAATTCTGGCCGAAGTGAAAATCGAAGGGCCGGATGGACGCCAGAAAATTGCTCAAACTGGCGGCCCGATGGCCCGCCTGCTCAAGAAGCCTGCAGCCTGACAGGCGACAAGCACCTAGACAAATTCTGCCAACTGGTACAGGTTTGCCCTAACGAGCTGGAAAACAGCCGAACAGGGACTAAACGACTATGGGCGATAAAGTACATTTGAGCCGAGGGGAGCATCCCCTGTCGGTGGTGGCGAATACATTTAACATGGTTGCGCCAACCCTGAGCGCGACGGCAACCACGCTGACCGTGTTTACCGGCGGCGCCGTGCTGGCGTTTGGTGGCGATACGGCTTCAGGCAGCGTGATGCTGGCCAGCGCCATTCCGCAACTCAAGATGCTGCGCCTGAACTGGCAGCACAGCCGCCATACCGTGGAGAAAATAAAAGAACTGAACACCCAGACCGAACAGCGCGACAGGATTGAGCGCGAGACAGATGCCGAAGCCAGCCACCGCTGCCGCCTTGCCTTTGCCCGGCTGGCGGCACCACTGGTAATTTTTGCTGCCGCCTACGGCCTTGCGCGGTTTGTTGAAGCGCCGCAACCTGAGCCCATGCCGGTTGCCACCCAACCGGCGCCTAAAGCTTAACTTTTACGCGTTTGACTTGGCCTGAGCCAATTGGCTAGGTTGCGCTTACCATGAGCACACCCAAACCCTCGCCTGCCTCCATCATCGGCTCTGCTTTTAACAGCATGGCCTTGGTCAGCTCGGCTCTGAGCTGCTATAATACTGCCCGTATCGGTATGGTGTTTTACAGTCTTGATGCGCCGACCTCGGCCTTCATCATGCTGGCCAGCGCCGTGCCGCAGTTCTTTATGGCCAAATGGAATTTCGCCCACTTCAGGCACGCAAATGCACTAGGTAGCGCAGAAGCGCCAGAAGCGTTTAGTGCCAAACGTCATATGCTTTTCCCTGCTGTGCGCGCAGCTATTCCGCACCTGCTGCTAAGCGGCGCGATTCATCTGGGCCTCAGCACCCTGCCGCCCGAAGTGAAAGAAAAGCTGGAAGCACAAGCAACCCAGCAACAAGCCACACAGGCGCAAAAGCCAGCTGCCAGCGCGCCACAATAATCTTCATTTCCCTGCTTTGCCCGTTTTAGAACAGGCGCTAGAGTGCGCGTGGTCTTAAAGCGGGAGCGCGCCATGAAACTGATCGCCGGAAACAGCAACCACAAACTGGCAGCCGCCATCGCGCTGCACCTCAAGCAGCCGCTGACCAAAGCCAGCATCCGCCGCTTCAAGGATGCAGAGATTTTTGTGGAGATTGAAGAGAACGTGCGCGGCGAAGACGTGTTCGTGATCCAGAGCACCTCAAGCCCCACCAACGACAACATCATGGAACTGCTGATCATGATCGACGCGCTGCGGCGCGGGTCGGCCCGGCGCATTACGGCGGTGATCCCCTATTTCGGCTATGCCCGGCAAGACCGCAAATCGGCCCCGCGCAGCCCAATTACCGCCAAACTGGTGGCCAATCTGCTCACCACGGCGGGTGCCGACCGTGTGTTAACACTTGACCTGCATGCGGCACAAATTCAGGGATTCTTCGATATTCCGGTCGACCACCTCAACGCCGCGCCCGTTTTTGCTAATGATATCAACGCCAAATACAAAATCGGGCCGGATGTAGTGATTGTTTCGCCCGACGTGGGCGGCGTTGTGCGCGCCCGCCACCTTGCCAATAAACTTGACGTAGAGCTCGCAATTATCGATAAACGCCGCGTTCAAGCTGGTGTTTCCGAAGTGATGCATATCATTGGAGAGGTATCGGGGCGAACCTGCATCCTTGTCGATGACATCGTCGATAGTGCCGGCACGCTGTGTAATGCAGCCGCCGCATTAAAGGAAGCGGGCGCGGTGCGGGTAGTTGCCTATTGCTCGCATGGCGTGCTGTCGGGAGACGCGGCAGACAGGGTAGCGAAATCTGCCATGGCTGAACTGGTTATCTCCAACAGTATCGAGGCTACATCGGCTGTGACAGCTGCGGGGAATATCCGCGAGCTGAGCATAGCGCCGCTGCTTGCTGAAGCCATTATGCGCATCAGCAGCGAGCGGTCGGTAAGTGGCCTCCTTGTATAGGTTAAACAAACTGCTGTGCGGCCACCCTGGAGGCCGAGCAGGTAACGGAGAAATGTTATGACCACTATTAATGCAACTCTGCGCGATCGGGCCGGCAAGGGAACCGCCCGTGCAACCCGTCGTGCAGGTAATGTGCCTGTTGTTGTTTATGGCAACAAGCAGGACCCGATCATGCTGGCTGTGAACACCAAGGAAATTGAAGCCCTGAGCCGCAAGGCCGGTTTCTTCACCCAGCTCTTCGAAGTGAAGGCAGGCAAGGACAGCTGGCAGGCTCTGGCCCGCGACGCCCAGCGCGATCCGGTAACCGAAGCTCTGCTGCATGTTGACTTCATGCGCGTTGACCCCAAGACCCGTATCAAGGTTGGTATTCCGGTCAAGTTCATCAACGGCGACAAGGCTCCCGGCATCAAGCGTGGCGGCGTTCTCAACATCGTCACACACGAGATCGATCTGTGGGTTTCGGCTGTGAAGATTCCGCACAGCATCGATATCGATCTGACCGGTCTCGAGATCAACGACTCGATCCACTCGGCAACGCTCTCGCTACCTGAAGGTACCGAGATCGCTCACAAGGAAGAGTTCACGGTTGCTACAATCGCTGCACCGTCGGCTATCCGTTCGGAAATGAAGGAACAGGCTGACGCTGCCAAGGCTGCTGCTGCCGCTCCTGCTGCCGAAGCTGCTGCTGTTTCAACCGGTGCCCCGTCGGCTCCGGGTCAGGCTCCTGGTGCTGCAGCGACCGCTGCTGCCAAGGCTCCTGCGGCCAAGAAGTAAGGCTGAACGATGTTGTTGCTGGTGGGTCTGGGCAATCCGGGTACCGGGTACGCTCGCCACCGGCACAATATCGGTTTTATGGCGGTCGATGAGATCGCCCGCGTTCATGGCTTCTCGCCGTGGAAATCAAAGTTTCAGGGTAAACTCGCCGAAGGCAAATTCGGCACCGAAAAAACCCTTCTGCTCAAACCCGATACTTATATGAACCTGTCCGGCCAGTCTGTGGCCGAGGCTGTGCGTTTCCATAAAATGGAACTCGCGCAGGTGATTGTGTTTCATGATGACCTCGACCTTGCCCCGGGCAAGGTGCGCACCAAGCTGGGTGGCGGCCATGGCGGCCATAACGGCCTGCGCAGCATCGATGGCATTCTGGGTGCCGATTATCACCGCGTGCGCCTTGGTATTGGCCACCCCGGTCGCAAGGACCTGGTACACAGCTATGTGCTGAACGATTTTGCAGCCGATGAAAAGGACTGGCTGAACGCGCTGATCGATAGCGTCGCCAAAAACGCTGGCCTGCTGGTAGCGGGCGATGAAGCCGGCTTCATGAACAAGATTGCACTGGCGGTTAAACCCGCCACCGGCGCTAAAGATGACGCGCCCGCTAAAGCCGCGGGCAAGGTAACGCGTACATCCTCCAGCACTCCCGCAGCTGCTGGCGCGCCTACGGTTACGGTAATTGGCAAAGACCCTAATAAGGGGGCTTAATTTATTACGCTTAAAGGATGTATTGTTAGACTGACTCTAACCGGAGCTAGTTATGCGCGCATTAATTCTTGCTTTCGTCCTCATTCTAATAGCTTTGACATCAAGCTCGATGGCTGCGGATGCGACTACACATCAGGCGTTTAATGAAGGCGAAATTGATGCACGCGAAAGCGAGCTTTTTACTGGTCAAACTAGTTTCGATTGTAACAACGGTACGATACTTAAGTTTCCTCCTTTTTGGCCCAAACCGCAAATATCCCACCAACTAATTCCAAATAATGACGGCTATGCAAGGTACATAATAGCGCCTCAATCATCTTGCCAATCGAACAGCGATTATAAGGTTTACTTTGGCTTGGGGGCTGATTGTACGGGCGCTCATGTTTGCACTGAGGGCAGCTTTACCTCTGTACGTATAATTCGCGGCCTTATAACAGATATTCTTTTTCTCTTTGAGAATGAGCTTTATGAGCGTCTTCAGAAAGTCGAACTTCACCGCAATACAGAGGCATTCATCATCCCTGCCCGCTGTGCTGCTTATTGCGGCGAGACCAAGCTTGTCTGGAGCGATACAGCGCAAGAGCGTGACAAACGCTATTACATTATTGGCTCCAAGTATCCGAATACTGAAGCTATGCTGATTAACGCCGCTAACTCCTTCATCGACCAGCAGTAATTAGCCCTGTTTTTACTATATTCGCAGCCCATATCTGTGCTAAAACCGCCCCGAATTAACACGGGTTCAAGAGGGTTTAGCCATGGGTTTCAATTGCGGTATCGTTGGTCTGCCAAACGTTGGCAAGAGCACGCTTTTCAATGCGCTGACGGCCACACAGGCGGCGCAGGCTGCCAACTACCCCTTCTGCACCATCGAGCCCAACGTCGGCCGCGTGGCAGTGCCCGACCTGCGCCTTGAGAAGCTGGCGAGCATCGAGAAGAGCCAGAAGATCATCCCCACCCAGCTTGAGTTTGTCGACATTGCCGGCCTCGTGAAGGGCGCAAGCAAGGGCGAAGGTCTGGGCAACCAGTTCCTTGGCAACATCCGCGCCACCCACGCTATTCTGCACGTACTGCGCTGCTTTGAAGATGGCGATGTGACCCATGTTGAAGGCTCGGTCGACCCTATTCGTGATGCTGAAATCATTTCCACCGAGCTGATGATCTCGGACCTCGAGAGCCTCGAGAAGCAGATGGAAAGCTGGAAGAAAAAAGCCAAGCAGGGCGACAAGGAAGCGATTGCCCGCGTACCGGTGATGGAAAAATGCATCAAGGTGCTTTCAGACGGTAAGCCCGCCCGCGTGGCCGATATTGCTGCCGATGAGCGCGATGTGTTTGATGGCCTGCAGCTGCTGACCGCCAAGCCGGTGCTGTATGTGTGCAATGTAGATGAAGCCTCGGCCGCCACCGGCAATGAGTTTTCAAAGCGCGTAGCCGAAATGGCCAAAGCCGAGAAGGCCCAGCATGTGGTGATCTCGGCGGCGATTGAAGCCGAAGTGGCGCAGCTGCCGCCTGAAGACCAGAAGGAATTTCTCGCTGGTATGGGCCTTGATGAGCCGGGCCTGAACAAGGTTATTCGCGCGGGCTACCTGCTGCTGGGCCTGCTCACCTTCTTTACCGTTGGGCCTAAGGAAGCGCGCGCCTGGACCGTGTATAAGGGCGCGAAAGCCCCGCAGGCGGCTGGCGCGATTCATACCGACTTTGAGCGCGGCTTCATTCGGGCGGAAACCATTGCGTATGAGGACTTCGTGTCATTGGGCGGCGAAAGCGCAGCCAGAGATGCCGGTAAACTGCGCCAGGAAGGCAAGGAATACCTCGTTGCCGATGGCGATGTTTTCCACTTCAAGTTTAATGTGTAATACTTCTTCCCTGTAAGGGGATGGAATGAGCGAGCCAAAGAAACCACCCGAGCAAATCGGGACATTAGAGAACATGCGAATTGAATTTCTGACATGTTTTCATATGGTATTTCCGCTGTTCCTGATTGCTATTCTCACCACAACAGCCAATAGCTGGCACAAGCTGCAAGACAGCCTAGATAAAGCACAGATGGTAAGTACTAGCGCCCCACCTACTGAAGGGGCCGACCTTCGCCTCTCTTATGTGTCTGGCATCATCACGACACGCGAAATGGTAAGAGAGCCTTTTGCTAACACCCCCCTGCCGTATGCCGCGGCGGTGCTGATAGATTCACGTCGCCGGTCATGCACAAGTCGTAACCGCGGCATACTCAGTGCTGAGACATCAAAAGTTACAACACCGGTTACGCTTACCGTTAACGGCTATCTGGTCTGGTACTCGATGATTAATGACAATCTCGATAAACTACTTAAGCCCGTTGACCTTTCAACTTTACCACAGCTTGTAGCTGGGCATGCTGATAGAGCGATTGGAAACAATACCCTGCACAAAAACAATAATGGCGAGCCTTTTGTTAAGGGGCAAAGCTACTGCGGCACAACAGAATATAAACTCTACTACATTCCCAAAGACATCAACGTCACGCTGATTGGTTGGCTGGCTACGGATGAAAAAGAAGGATTGGTGCTCACCTCAAGCCCACTGCTTGCCAAAGGCTATGACGGTGTTGCCGCAGCGGGAGAGAACCCGGCTAATGTTTTAGAAAAAACCGCTCAAACCGCCAAGAAAACTATACTTTATTGTGCATTTGGTTTTTATGCGCTGGTGCTTTTACAAATTCGCCCGCTTGACCGGCTGGCCGTACCGCACAATCCGCTGTCGCTGTGGCGGGTGAACCTGCTCGGCTTTGCTTCTACAATCATGACTGTTGGATATTTTGACCGGATATCAAACGCGTTTCTGGCGCTCTTGGCACTACTGGGCAGCATCCTACTGCTTTATATTCTGTTACGGGTTACGCAGCGCGCCAAGAAGCTACCAAGCACCTGAGCTGGGCGCGCCGATTTGTATTGGCTTGGGCATGATGCATTCGGCGCGTTTCTCGATTTCCCTGATCAGCTTCAGGCTGTCGTTCATGCCGCTCGTATAGGCTGCATCACCTTTTTTACCAGCCGCCAGCGCGCTGATATCGCCGCTGGTCTGCTTGGGCGCTGTTTTATAGCCCATGATGTTGTGCTGGGTGGTGAGCGAGGCATCGAGCGTGCGGCCGCCAGCTTCGTATGACAGCGTGCGCGATGTGCCCTTGGCGCTAAAACCGGATGTAGGGTTGACCACCAGATTGGAAATTGAAACCACCTCTTTGCCATCCGGCGTTTTCTCGGCTGCGATCTGATAGGTATGGCGGATGGTGCGGGTGCAGTCCTCGCCGCAGCTGCGGTAGGTCTTGAAGGTCACTTCACGTGGCTGGGTGAGATCGCAGCTACCATCGGCATTCTTTGCCACATCGGACTTGGTGCTGCACTGGCTGAAAACCGCTAATATACCGGCTGTGACCAAGCCAACAGCGATACGCCCAATCATCTCAGCAGCGATGTCTCTCATATGCAGCCCTTTTGAAAAATGCTTAATGCCGTTTTTCGATAATGACGAAAAGTGCCATGATGAGTCAATGAAATGAAGGCTTACCGGCAGCGGGTTATGGTTAAGGCCAGCGCAGATATTCCCTCTTCACCTGCCCGCCAGAGCTGCTAATGGTTAATCATGAACTCGGCACAGAAAGATGAAAACAATCAATGGGGACTGGCAGCTGTGCTGGTAGGCGCCATTAGTGCGGCCATTTTCTTTGTGAATTACAATATCAGTAACTGGAAAGCCGCTTCGGCAAACATGCACAAGGCCTTCATTATGGCGCCTGAGGCCAGCAGCCTGCCGGTACCGGTTGACCTTGCGTTCATGACCAATACCCTGACCGGGTTTGGCGTTCTGTATGAGCCGATTGCCCGTAGCCCCATCACCGGCCTTGCCGCACTGGAGATTGAGAAAGAGCGTTACCGCCGTGGCAGCAAGGGCCGCGGCAGCTGGAACACCGTGAGCACCGATTATGCCTTCGCCGAGCCGGTTAATCTGGGCGCTGTGCGCCTGAGCCAGCACCTGATACGCAATGATGCGCAAGAGGCCTGGCGCAGCTTTAACGCCATAGAGCTGCAGAACAGCAAACTGCACCGGAGCATGCCGCGCGCCCTGTTTAGCGGCTCACGCATTTACCCGGATGGCAGCTCGCGTGGCTATGCAGGTAACGAGCGTTATACCTTTAGAGGCATTTACGCCCCGCAGCAGGTGACTGTTATTGCCCGGGCCGAGCCGGATGCTGTAACCGGCCAGCTTACCTTCATCCCCTCACCGCTGATGCCGAGTGGCTACCCTGCCGTCTGGCTGGGCGAGCGCACGCCTTCCGATATTCTCAAAATTCTCTACAGCCGCTTTGCCAATACCATGATGGCCATGGCGGGCCTGTTGTTCTTTACCGGGTGGGCGCTGTTCGTGCTGATTGATGCGTTGCTCTACGGCAAAAACCGCACACCCAAGAGCCTGCTGGCGGGTGGCGCGCTGGCGGCCACCTTTGCGGGCCTTGGTTTGTGGTATGCCTTCCCCATAGCGGGAATTGCGATTCCCTGCGTGCTGGGCAGTTTTGCTGCTTTGTTTATTCTGTGCCGGATTGGCATGCCTGATAGGAGTCGATTCTCATGAGCGAAGATATGTTCAGCACCTTCACCTTCTCGAGTTACTTCATCGAGTATGTGGTGGCCTACCTCGTAGCGCTGCTTACCTATGTGGTGGGTATTGCGCTTTACTGCAACATGACCCCGCATAGCGAAGTGAAGCTGCTGCGCGCGGGTAACCCCGCCGCCTCGCTGGCGCTCTCGGCCACCATGCTGGCGCTGGCGGTGCCGATTGCGGCTGCCGTACACAACACCCATAACGCCCTTGAAATTGCGGTATGGGGCAGCAATGCGGTGCTGTTCCAGCTGGCTGCCTACTTTGGCATTACGCGCGTAATCCCTGAGATCAATGTTGCGATTGTCGAGGGCAAGGTGATGAACACCCTGCCGCTGGTCTCTATCCAGCTGTCGGTTGCCATTCTTAACGCCGCGATTTTTGCGGGCTGATATGGCCACCGAAATCGAACGCAAGTATCTGGCGAAAGACCCGCACTGGCGGCCTGAAGGCACACCCCTGCGGCTGGTGCAGGGATATTTATGGTCAGGTGAAACTGCAACCGCCCGCGTGGTGCAAGAGCACGGCACTTGGGCCCTGAACCTCACCCTCATGAGGACTAACGTAGTCTACTATATTCCCCTACCGGCTGAGGATGCGGCAGAGCTGCTCACAGCCACGGCGGGGGAGCCGATGGGCAGCAGCTGGGTGCTGCGCATACGCACCGAAGGCACGGCGCCTGAGGGTATTTTCTGCCTCAAGGGCAAGGGACAGGGCATCAGCCGGCCTGAGTATGAGTATGCCCTGAGTGCAGAGATGACCCGCGAACTGCTGGCAGCCTGCGCTGAAACGCATATTGTGAAAGACCGTTATAGGCTTGATTATGAAGGCTATGTCTGGGAAGTTGATGTGTACCAGAACCCCTTGCCGGATGAGCCCCGCGTGACCATTGAGGTTGAACTGCCTGACGAAACAACCACCCCGCCCCAGCCTGCCTGGGTGGGCGAAGAGGTTTCGCATATCAAGGCCTATGCCAATGCCGCGCTGGCGCGCCGCCGGTGGAAAGCAGCACAGGCCTGACCCATGCCGCTTGAGATTGAACGCCGTTTCCTGCCTAAAGAGAAAAACTGGCGCCCCGAGGGCGACGCCGAGCCGATTACCCAAGGCTATTTCAAGCTGGGTGAAGGCGGCACCAAGGCGTCTGTACAGAAATGGCCATGGCCGAGCTTTTGGCTCAATGGCGAGCGCCTGACCTATCTTGGCCTTGCCGATTACAAGCACCTGCTACCGCTGCTGAATGCAGAAGGCGAAGTACCTGCTGGCTGGAAAGCCCGTATCCGCTGTTATTTTGGTGTGCGCTATGTGCTCGACCTCAAGGGTCCACGCACCGGCACCACCCGCTTTGAGCTGGCTGAAAAACCCCTGAGCGAGGCCACCGGCAAGCGCCTTCTGGCCCTGTGCGGTGATACGATTTTGCAAAAGAAGCGGTATACCCTGCCCTATCGCGGCCATGCCTGGCAGGTAGATGTTTATGAAGGCCAGCACGCCGGCCTGATTACCTGTGAGGTTGAGCTGCCCTCACCCACTTCAATTGTGCAGCTGCCGCCCTGGGTAGGCGAAGAGATTACGGACCGCAAACTGTTCGGGAATACTTAAGGCTCGATATAAATCGCGCGGCCCATCAGCTCGGTGGGGCGTACTTCTTCGTCGTTATCACGCTCACGACCGTTAGGCCACATCCACTGGCTACGGATAACCGGCCAACTAATCTGCTCACGCCTGGGTACGACGACGGCATTGGCACCGATGCTGGCCGCGCGCTCGCGCAGCTTCTCTACCGCATCATCAAAGCCCTTAAGCGTATCAACCGGAATGGGCGACCAGCCATAAACACGGCCCATCTCGACATAAGAAGAAGGTGGCAATGCTGTGAGCACGGCCACCTTCTCTATTGCTATCGGCGGGCGCGGCTCGGTCTGCAGGGTGATGTTCGGGTGCGCGAAGCACCCCGTAAGCACCAGCAGCAGACCGAGTGGCCCGAGTTTCATTATGAGGCCTGATTGGCTTCGGCTTCGATACGGATCTGCACTTCATCCGAAACATTCGGGATCGCGTAGTTCATGCCGTATTCCGAGCGCTTGATCACACCGGTAGCCGAGAAGCCCACTGTGGGAGCCTTGTTCATGGGGTTGATACCGATCTGGTTGAGCTTCACATCAAGCACCAGCGGCTTGGCAATGCCCAGCAACGTGAGGGTGCCGTGTACTTTTGCAGTATTTTCGCCGGTCACTTCAACCTTCTCGCTTACAAAGGTAGCAGCGGGGAACTTCTCGACGTTGAAGAAGTCGGCACCCTTGAGGTGCTCATCAAAACGGGGAATACCGGTAACAACTGCACCCGTGGCAACACTTACCTCGACCTTGCTGTTGGCCGGATCCTCTTTATCGAGGGTGACGGTGCCGCTGGCTGAGGCAAACTTGCCATCCGGATTGGAGAAACCAAAGTGATTGGCATTCCAGACGATGTTGGTATGGTTCGGATCGAACGTATAGGTTTCGGCGGCAAAAGCCGGTGCAGCCAGTGTAAGTACAGCAGCAGTTAACAGGGCAAACGACTTCATGGTAACCTCGTGGTGAAAAGTGAACTTCTCACCAACATAGGCATCACTGACCATTAAGCAAGTAGGTACCCTTAAGAAACCAGGTTACGGCTTTATGGCGTTATAACGCTTCTGGGCTGCGGCAAGGTCGCGTTCGGCCTTGAGGATTTCATCCACTTTAGCGGGCGTATAATTACCCTCCGGCTTGGCGACCTGCAAAAAGGCCGTGTAGGCGGCGGGATAAAGCGCAGCACCGCGGTGGCCCTCGGGCAGCTCGGCAATCGGTGTGCATTCTTTCTTGTACTGGATTGAAAGCCAGCTCAGCTTATCAACCGCACCAAAGAGATGGCCGCTCGGGCCTTTCTCGACTGTGCAGTATTCATGTTCGCGCCAGCCAAAGCCCCAATATTCGCCCTTCGCGGGTGTGCCGAGAACAACGGCATCGTCTCCGGTATTCACACCGAAGGCAGTGCCCGCAACCGCCTGTGTTTTGGTAACCTCAAAAGCACTTTCCATATGGCAGTTCTTATCATAGTTGAACATTGTAGTAGCCATACCCGCAACCAGATACAAACCACCCGCCAGAATGCCGAAAGCGGCACCAAGCTCGAACTTGGTCTCGACATGATAGAGCACGTTATCGATCGCGCGGTCGACTTTGCTGTTGGCAAATGCATGGCGTGCCTGCTGGAAGTGCGGCAGATCGAAATACATATCGCCGCACAGGGCGGCTTCCTTCTCGCGCTGGAACGCGAGGTTGATTTTGGCAGGCGTGAAATTATAGCGCTCGTTATTGGGGCCGTTGAACACTGCCTCAGGCTGGCCATTGAAATACGCGATGCGGGCAAACTCGAGATACGGGATTTTATCATGCGATGGCAGGTCATACTGCGTGCGCGAAGGCACCAGACGGCCGCCATCCTCATGGCGATGACCCGCGAAGTGAGGCTTTTGAACTAGCGCGCCGACATCTGTAACCATGCTACATCCCCGAGTGATTGACTGTTTAAAAGCCTGTTTGAGCGGCAAGGCTAACAAAGCCGCCTGCCCTAACGCAAGCGCGCATTTACCCCGCATTTGCGAGATAAACCCTTAAGAACAGAAAGGTTGCTTTGGGTGGAGGGTAACTCCTACACTCGGGCAGATTTGAAGGAGAGCCACAATGTCCAAATCCAAGACCGAAGTGCCAGAAGTAAATGCAGGCAATAGCCTCGCCGCCCTGATGAACGGTATTAACGCTGCGACCAAGGGCCAGCAGCGCCATGTGAGCGGCGCGCATGCCACGCATGTGAAAAATGCCTCGCTGGCGCAGCAGCACACGGCCGGCGTGGTGAAGGGTAAGGCGCGTTATGCCAACCAGATCCGCACCTTCAGCAAGGGCGCCAAAGGCACCATCAAGCCGCGCTGATATGCTTTTACCCCTCTCCTTTGAAAAGGGAGAGGGGTTTTTTAAATATCCAGCTGCTCAGCGAAGCGCGCGTTTTCCTGCCGCTCGCTTTTGTCTGAACAGTTAGATATCTAACTGTTCTGCAAAACGAGCATTCTCTTGGATGAACTGGAAGCGCGTTTCGGCCTTCTTGCCCATCAGGCGCTCGACGAGGTCCTGTGTGTACACAGCCTCATCGCTTTCTTCAGGACGTGAGCCATCAGGAATATAAACCCTGAGCAGAATGCGCTTCTTCGGGTCCATGGTGGTTTCCTTCAGCTGCGCGGCTGGCATTTCTCCCAGACCTTTGAAGCGGCCGATATCTACCTTCTTGTTCTTGAAGTGCTTGGCGAGGATCTCTTCTTTATGCTGCTCATCGCGCGCATACATGACTGTACTGCCGTGCGAAATACGGAACAGTGGCGGCTGCGCCAGGAACAGATGGCCCTTGGTGATGAGGTCCGGCATTTCGCGGTAGAAGAAGGTAAGCAGCAACGAGGCGATATGCGCACCGTCGACGTCGGCGTCAGTCATGATGATGACGCGCTCGTAGCGCAGCTTCTTCACATCAAAGTCTTTGCCCATACCGCAACCGAGGGCCTGCACGAGATCGGACAGCTCCTGGTTGGCGCGCAGCTTGTCGACCGTAGCTGAAGCCACGTTGAGGATTTTACCGCGCAGCGGCAGAATGGCCTGCGTCTCGCGCGAGCGGCCCTGCTTGGCCGAGCCACCGGCTGAATCGCCTTCGACGATGAAAATCTCGGTGCCCTTACTCGAGCGCGATGAACAGTCGGCCAGCTTGCCCGGCAGGCGCAGTTTGCGCGTGGCGGTTTTGCGCGCCATCTCGGCGTCTTCCTTGCGGCGGGAACGCTCATCCGCCTTCTCGATCATATGCTCGAGCAGCGCCTTGGCCTGCGTGGTGTTACCCGAGAGCCAGATATCGAAACGGTCTTTCACCGCATTTTCGACCAGCTTTTGTGCCTCGGGCGTGGCAAGGCGGTCCTTCGTCTGGCCCTGGAACTGCGGGTCACGAATGAATACCGAGAGCAGAGAAATACTCCCGCCCATAATGTCGTCGGTGCTGATATTGGCAGCCTTACGCGCGCCTACCATTTCGCCATAGGCCCGCAGGCTGCGGGTGAGTGCAAGGCGCAAACCGGCTTCATGCGTACCGCCCTGCGGGGTGGGCACGGTATTGCAGTAGGTGCTGATGAAGCCTTCCTCATCCACCGGCCAGGCCACCGCCCATTCAACCCGGCCCGCCTTATCGGCAAACTCAACTGAGCCTGCAAACGGCGTCGGCGTATGCGTGGCGCGGTTGGAGAGTGTACCGGAGAGATGATCGGCCAGACCATTAGGGAAATGCAGGTCAGCTTCGGCGGGCGTTGAGCTGCCTTCAGGCAGCAGTGCCGGATCGCACTTCCAGGCGATGTGCACACCTGCGAACAGGTAAGCCTTGGCACGCGCCATTTTATAAATACGCTCGGCCTTGAAGTGGGCATTAGCGCCAAAAATCTCAGGATCCGGATGGAAGCGGATGGAGGTACCGCGGCGGTTATTGACCGGGCCCAACTTCTTGAGTTTGCCCTGCGGGATACCGCGCGAACAGGTGAAGCTGTAGAGCTGCTTGTCGCGCGCAATCTCAACCACCAGATCATCGGTCAGCGCGTTGACCACGCTGATACCCACACCGTGCAAACCGCCCGAGGTCTGATAGACCTTGCCGGAGAACTTGCCGCCTGAGTGCAGCATGCAAAGAATGACCTCAAGCGCCGACTTGCCCGGATACTTGGGGTGATTATCGACCGGAATACCGCGGCCATTATCGATGATGGTGACGTAACCCTCTTTATCGAGCTGGATATCGATACGGCTGGCGAAACCGGCCACCGCTTCGTCCATCGAATTATCGAGCACTTCGGCTACGAGGTGGTGCAGCGCGCCTTCATCCGTGCCGCCGATGTACATGCCGGGGCGTTTACGGACAGGCTCAAGCCCTTCGAGCACCTCGATATCGGCTGCGGAGTAGGAATCCTGTTTGCGGGCGGCGTTGCCCTTGAAGAGATCTGAAGACATGGGCGCAATTTGCCCGCAGATTCGCTGAGAATCAAGCTTTTACGGCACCTCCTCCCCCGTAAGGGGAAAGGTTATTGTCGCGCTTGCCCGCCCTGCCAAATCAGGTCTAACCTGTAGGTCATGTGGACACTTTTTCATCACCCTTCCGTACCCGGTTCGCGCAAAGTGCGCGTGGCGCTTTCTGAGCTGGGCCTTGCCTGCCAGATTGAGCTGGAGAGCTACTGGCTGCGCCGCCCTGAGTTTACCAACCTGAACGTCGCCTCCGAGGTGCCGGTGCTGCAGCTTGAAGAGGGCGAGCTGGTGGTGGGCGATCAGGCGATTTGCGAATACCTTGATGAAGTTAAGCCCGACCAGACCCTGCTGGGCCCCAGCCTTGAGCAGCGCTCTGAGACCCGCCGCCTGCTGCAGTGGTTTGACCAGAAATTTGCCCGCGAAGTGACCGAGAATATTGCGGGCGAGAAGATGACCAAGCGCCTGATGCGCAGTGGCGATGCGTTTGCGCCCGCCATTAAAACCGGCATTGCCAATATGCACTACCACCTCGATTACATCGGCTGGCTGTGCGAACGCCGTACATGGCTGGCGGGCCCCGACTTCTCGCTGGCGGATATTACCGCGGCTGCGCATATCTCACTCATCGACTACATGGGCGATGTGCCTTGGGCCGAGCATGAAGATGCCCGAACCTGGTATATGCGGGTGAAGAGCCGTCCGGCCTTCCGCCCGCTCCTCTCGGAGACCATGGCTGGCCTGACACCGGCCGAGCACTACGCTTTATTGGACTTTTAAAGCGACCAGTTCATTCTGATTTCGGTTACGCTTGTGCACAGCCCTGCTAGATAGCCGGGGTCGTAAGACGGTGGCGTATTGGAATAGGCAACCGTACCTGATGGTGAACCAACCACCCACAGAATACGAGTATAGAAGTTGCTGTCTGTACCGGTTTGCATGGTCACAAACAAATTACGCAAAAACCGGATACAGTCACCTTGGGGTATGACAGCCAATACACTTGGCCCCAGTACTTTGCCGTAAAGAGTCATATTCACATAAGTACCGATCCGTGCGTCGGCATGCTGATGATGGACATCGACGTGCGCCCGCCAAACGGGTTGATGGCATAATTACCCTGAATCCATGTATCTGGGAAAATAGCCATGTTGAGGCCTGGCCCGCCTGAACCGTCGACATCGACAAGAGTTGTTGAAACACCGGCATATTGCGGGACAGAAATGATCTGGTCGGTCCGTGCACGGATGGTGGTAATATCAGTTGTCAGCTGGTTGACCCGCATGCTGGACTGCACGCTGCTGGCCGCAACCCAGATACCGCCAATAACAAGGCCGATAACACCAAGGACGATTGCGGCTTCTACCAGATTAAAACCGCGCAGGTGGACGTATGTAGATTGACTGCGCATTATAACCCCTGATTATTCAACAGGCGCGATATTAGCTAATATGCTGATAAACGTCGAGACCTGCTAACGCACAGCCGACTGCCACGCGATGCCGAGTGGCGCATGCGCAAACTCAAGCGGCAGCAAACCATCGGCATTGGGCAGGCGCTTGCCGGTACGCAGATGATGCCAGAACATTTTAAGCTCCTGATCATCGCCGTGCTTTGAAATGTCTTTCAGGTAATCGCTGAGTACCACAAACTCGTCCTGCACCAAACCTGAAAGATCAATCAGGCGGTGGCGCAGAATATCGTAATTACCAAAGGTGGCATCATCGAGCGAGTTGAAGAACTTGAGCCAGTCCTTCTTCATACGCACTTCAATGCCATTATCCGGCACCGCGAAGAACACGAAGCCGCTGTAGGTGTAATAGAAATCTGCCGTACGCGGGTCGGCAATCAGCTGACGCTGGCTATCGTACCAGCTGGGCGGGCGGCCACTGTCGGGCTTGTGTGACCACAACCCGTTCCGCTCGCGGCGCAGACAGTGATAGTCGTTGTACTTTAGGTCGTAGCCCAACGCGATCATGCGCTCGCCTGCGGGCAGGTCGGGCAAGGGGTCATTGCCCTTCACATCGAGCATGCGCAGCCCGTCGCGCTTGGCCAGGTTCAGCCAGAACGGGAACGAGCGGTACTGCAGCATGAGCAGGATGTTTTTGGGAATGCCTGAAGCATCGCCGGGCTGCGGCGTGGCTTGCGCGTGCGCGCGGCTCTTGCCATCGATAATCGCATCGAGACTGGAGACAGCGTAGGAATAGCAGTTGTTGGTGAGGTTGAGCACTTCCGGCCGCGCGATATCGTTCCAGATGTCGCAAAGGGCGACCTGGCTTGCGCTTTCAAAAAGGCTTCTCCTGCTCATCTTCAATCACCTACGGCTCCAGTATCCGCTATCTTGGTTAATAAACCGAAACGCAGATGCTGGCGAGGAAAGTCGCCTAAAAGGTGGCTAAAAATTGCAGTAAATGCAGGGGATTAGCGGGCTTAACCTAACGTCGCCGTGGCTGTGTTTTTGGCCACAGTGGCTTTGACAAGGCTCTCTAATTTGGGGTCGGTGCCCGGTTTGATGAGTGTGGCGATGGTTGAAAACGCTTCGCCCAGCTCGGGTACAGGTTTGCCTAGCGCGAGCTTTTTCTGGTGGTCATACGCCTGTTTGATCGGCTCTACCCAGTCGGGGTGCATACTCAGGTCGAGCCCTTCTTCGGGAATGAAAAAGAAGAAAGGCCCCTGCTGATTGACGCGGAAGTTGGCATAGCGCGGGTCGATAATCACGTGGCCATTGCCATCTTTCATAGTTGGCGGATCATCGGCCATTTTGCCGGTGCATACACGCGGGGCATGCGGGCGTTCAGGATCGACCGGGTCGATCTTACCCCAGTGATACATGGATTTCGATTCGCTGCTGCCATGAAGGAACCACATGAACACAAGGCGCTGCCCTGCTGGTGGTTCGGGCAGGCGGTCATACGGCTCGACATGCACACGCGTCATGCCCATCAGCTCGGCCAGCTTGCAAACAACGTTGGCATTAAACCCATGCGCCAGAGAATGGATTTTAATCGGCATACCAATGTTATCGCCCACATCCGGCTGGCGAATGGCGGGATGGTCGCGGTCTTTAAACTCGTGAATGGTCTTGGTATTACCGCAGGCATAACTGAAGCAGTTGTTGAACCTGTTCAGATCGTCATCCGGGCGACGCGGCCAGTTCAAAAAATGCGGATCGTGGCTGGTTGGTGGCTGCTTCACGCGAGATACCCTGCTCGATTTCTACGGTCTCAGTTTTATCAGCTTTAAACCTAGCACAACAAGGTTAATCAAAACCCGAATTGCGGAAGCAGCGCTTTTTGGCGTTTTTCCAATGTCTTAGCATCGAAGTCGGCCACCAGCTCGTTGAACAGGCTGTACCAGTTGATCTCGGCCTTGAGGTGCAGGAACACCGAGCCAAGGCCCACAGCCGCGCGGTCCATGAACACAAATTCGCGCGGTACTTCAACCCCGCCGACATCGCGCAGGGCGAAATGCACCTTCTTGGCGGTAGCTCTACCATAGTGCCCGCCTTCGGTTTCATCGATCAGGCGTTTGCGGTCCTCCAGCACAGGGCCGTAGATGAAACGCGCCCAGATGGTGAGAATCTCGATCGTCTCTTTCTTGAGGTTTTTGAACCCCCAGCTCTTGAAGGCCTCAACCACGCGTTCTTCATCCTCATCGCGCAGGCCGTTATACAGCTCAATCACACCTGCCACAAACTTGGGCGGGAAAATGCGCACACAACCAAAATCGAGCAGGTTGAGCGAGAGGTCTTTAGCCACTGTATAGTTACCCAGATGCGGGTCGCCATGAATGATGCCGGAGTGATAGAACGGCACATACCACGCGCGGAACATGTTAAGCGCAATCTGGTTACGCACCTTAAGTGACTCGCCCTTGTAGCTGAGCAGCTTGGCACCATCGAGCCACTGCATGGTAATGAGGCGCTTGCTTGAGAGGTCTTCAAAATACTTGGGTATCTGTACGCCCGGCTCGTCCTTGAGCATATGCGCGAACATCTGCAGTGCACGCGCCTCACGATTATAATCAAGCTCTTCGCGCAAACGGTCGGAGATTTCGGCATGCACCTGCTTGGTCTTGAAGGCAGGGTCCATGCGCTCGAACATGCCCAAAATCAGCTTAAGCTGGCTTAAATCGGCCTCAACCGCCGACGACATATCAGGGTACTGCAGCTTGCAGGCCACCACATCGCCTTCCAGCGTCACGGCTTTATGCACCTGCCCGAGTGAGGCAGCAGAGGTAGCCTCATGCGGGAAGCTCTTGAACTTGCTCTCCCAGTCTTTGCCCAGCTCGGCAGCCATACGCCGCTTCACGAACGGCCAGCCCATGGCGGGCGCATCGGCCTGCAGCTGCGCCAGCTCTTGCGCATATTCTTTTGGTACGGCATCAGGAATGGTGGAGAGCATCTGTGCCACCTTCATGAGCGGGCCCTTAAGGCCACCCAGCGCCAAGCGCAGGTCATTGGCGTTTTTATCCGGGTTGGCCTTGAAGCCCAGGTAACGCTGGCCAGCCATGCGCACCGCCAAACCGCCGACGGCGCTTGAAACCTTGGCATAGCGCGTGATGCGGCCACCAACGCGGTTGGCCTCTTTATCCTTGGCTGGCTTGGCTTTATCAACCATCGAGCTTTTCCAACTCATCAATCAAACCGCTCACCACATTAATGCCGCGCTGCCAGAAGGCAGGGTCAGACGCATCTAGCCCGAAGGGGGCCAACAGCTCTTTATGGCGCAGCTTACCGCCTGAACGGAGCAGCTCCATGTATTTCTCGGCAAAACCATCGGGCTGGGCCTGATAGGTGGCGTAAAGCGCATTCACCAGACAATCGCCAAACGCGTAGGCGTAGACATAGAACGGCGAGTGGATGAAGTGCGGAATATATGACCACATATTAGCATAACCCGCATCGAGCTCGAACACATCGCCCAAGCAATCGCGCTGCGCGGTCATCCAGATTTCGCCCAGCTTTTCGGGCGTCAGCTCTGCCTTGCGGCGCTCGTTGTGCACCCCAAGCTCAAACTCGTAAAACGCAATCTGGCGAATGAGGGTATTGATCATATCCTCTACCTTGCCCGCGATCAGCGCTTTGCGGCGCGCAGGCTCGGTCTCTCCAGCCAGCAGCGCTCTAAAGGTAAGCATCTCGCCGAATACTGAAGCAGTTTCGGCCAGTGTCAGCGGTGTATCACTCACCAAATGGCCTTGTGCCTGCCCGGCTAATACCTGATGCGCGCCATGGCCCAGCTCATGGGCCAGAGTCATCACATCACGCGGTTTGCCCATGTAATTCATCATCACGTATGGGTGCACGGCAGGTACGGCTGGGTGTGAGAAGGCGCCACCCTCTTTGCCCGCACGCACGGGGGCATCAATCCAGCCATTACTGAAGAACGGCGCGATCACCGCCTCAAGCTCGGGCGAGAAGCCACGGTAGGCATCGCGCACGGTCTTTTCGGCCTCGGCCCATGGCACAATGCGCATCTCGGTGCTGGGCAGCGGCGCATTCCGGTCATAGGTCATCATCTTATCGAGACCCAGCCACTTGGCCTTGAGCTTGTAATAACGGTGCGAAATGCGCGGGAAGCTAGCGCGCACGGCTTTATGCAGCGCATCGACCACGTCATCCTCAACCAGATTGGCCATGTTGCGCGAGGACTGTGGGGCTGCGAACTTACGCCACTTGTCCTCCACCTCTTTGCTTTTAGCCAGTGTGTTGGTAATGCGCGCGAAGAGCTTGACGTTAGCGGCCAGCACACGCGAAATCTCGGTATAGGCATCGCGGCGCAGGTCGCGGTCACGCTCCTGCAGCAGGTTGAATGCCTCAGCATTGCTCATCTCTTCACCGCGAATAGTGAAGCGCAGGCCTGCCATGGTCTCATCGAACAAACGCACCCAGGCGCTTGAGCCTGTGACCGACTGATCATGAATGAACTGTTCCAGCTCGTCCGACAGCTGGTGCGGGGTCATGACGCGCAGATCGCGCAGCCATGGCTGATACTTGGCCAGCTTGGGTGCACCAAGCTTGGGGGTGAGCGTGTCATCCGGCACTTTGCACAATTCAAGACTGAAGAACAAAAGATCGGATGATATGTCGGTTACCTGCTCCTGCAGCCCCTGATAGAACTGGCCCACGGCTGCATCATCCACCGCCAGCGCATAGGTGAGGTAACCAAATGTCATGAGGCGGCCCAGCACTTCATCGATCTGCTCGTAAGCGGCAATCGCCTCGCCCAGCTCATCGCCCGACAGGCCCATAAGCTTGCCCTGATACTTGGCCTTGAAGGCAGCAGCGTTTTTGGCAGCAGCCGCGAGGTCGCGCTTCAGCTCGGCGCTTTCGCGACCGGGGTAAAGGTCGGTCAGGTCCCACAGCGGCATTTCGCCGAGCTCGGGCTTCTTGGGGTCGATCATACCCATGCTAGCTTCTCCACTTGAGTATCTGTTCTTTTACGGGATTTTCGAAGGCGCGGTTCTCTTCGCGGCTGCGTTTATATTCGGCCTTCAGCTGGTAGTACCAGCGGGCCATGGTATCGGCATCTTTAATCAGCAAAAGCGTGGGGTTATGCTGCAGGCCGCGCTGTTGCTGCTGCACCACGCGCATATCCTGCCCCAAGAAACGCTTAACAAACGGCCGCGCGACGGGCTTGAGCAGCGAGAGCCACGGCATGGTCCAGTAAAAGCTGTTGGTAATCTGCGTGCGGTTTTTATCAAGCGGCGTAACAGCAGTAAAGTTAACTACCTGATGCTGGCCCAGCGTGATGTGCTCAATGCGCACACCCGGCAGCTGGAAGCGAATTTCGGTCTCAGGCGTGCCACCCAAAATCTTGTACGCTTTAGAGTTGCTTGATGGCTTGTGCTTGAGCATGGCAAAGCCGTAAGGCGTGGGGCCGAAGTTCTTGGCCTTCTCGTGAATGGAGCGCGAGGAGCGCCACCACCAGCTCTGATGTACGAACGGGCCATGCGCCGGGTCCATAAGGCCCACCACTGCGTGATCGATAAAGCAGGGGAACTCCATGCTCTCGGTCATGTTCGGCAGGGCGGTAATCGGCATGGTGGGAAGCAGGCTTTCATCGGCCTCGGCCTCGCCCAGCCAGACGAAGATTTGCCCCGCCACTTCACGCAGGGTGTAGCGTTTTACCTTTACCTTGGTGAGGTCGAAACTCTGGTCTTTGGTGAGCGAGGGAATATCGGTGCACTGTCCAGCGCCATTAAACTTCCAGCCATGGTAGCAGCACTCAACCTCATTACCGCACATGCGCCCATCAGACAGCGGAATACCGCGATGCGGGCAGATGTCGCGCAGGGCATAGGCTACGCCATCAGTCCCGCGCGCGAGCACAATCGGCTCGCCACACAGCATGACAGATTTGAGTGCGCCGTTTGCAACAGCCGCAGAAGGAGCCGCGTGATACCAGATATCGCGCAGGAAAAATTGATCGCTATCAGACATGCACGCAATTTAGTGCAGTTTGGCCCAAGAGGAAATGGGCTTATAACGCAGGCTGCACCGGCATTTGCCGGTAATTGGGACCAAAGGTGGCTGTGGCAATAAGCCCTGCCTGCGTGGAGCGCAGCTGGCCGCTGATTTCATCGACCCCCGGGTTATGGTAGCTGAACAGCGGCGTGGTTGTGAGGCGCTCGGCCCCTATCTCATCGGCCAGCTCATCCAGCACACCCTCAACACCCCTGCCCTGCTTTTTGGCTTTAGCCAGCTTGAGACACACTGTGCCCCAATTGACCTGCTTAATTTCACCGCGCGCATTCTCGACCAGCAACGTCTGGTCGACCTGCATGGAGCCGGGGTTACGGTAATGGATACCTTCAATCACCTTATTGGCCGGATAGTGGATATGTCCGCAGAACACACCCTGCATATTGGCGTTCATGGCGCTCACTACCTGCGCTTCTTCAAACTCGCGCACAAAATTGGTCACGTGCCTGCATACGAGGTCCTGAAAAGCATGCGTGAGCGGCAGATAGGGCTTATCCATGGCCCCGCGCAAGCGGTTGAACGCGGGCGTAAGATGCGCGAGGCGGTAATAGGCTGCGTCATAAAGCTCAACCAGCTTGTGTTTGGCAGGGTCGAGGCGCTCGTTCTCATCGCCATGCAAAAACAGATGACTGCCCTCTTTATTGGTGAATACCGTACTTTGCATGAGCCTGATGCCCACACCACGGCCGTTGAACTCAGGCGCATCACGCGGGCGCAACAGCAGGTGGTTTTCGCGGTCTTGCGGGCCTATGCCTGCCGCTTGTAACAGCTGGCGCAGCGGCCCATCATGATTGCCGGGAATCTTGGTCACGCCCGTTCCAGTAGCGCTAAGCCTGAACAGACGCTGCAGCGCCTCTTCAAAGCCATGCGTCCAGCACGGAGCTTTGGCAAGATCATAACCATCAATGCTATCACCCAGCAGATAAAGTTGCTGTGGCTGCATGAGACGCAAGAAGGTATTGAGCATGTCCACATTGCGCGTATGCGGAGAGCCCAGATGCAGATCCGAGATCCATGCCGACTTTACGCCCAACCGTTGTGTTATATTGCCCATGTGGCAATCTAACGAACCTCAGGACTTAAAAACAACTACAAACTGGCATGAACACGCATACCACTGCGTACAGAATGTCTCATTCTTTCAGGGCCATAGGTGGCAATATCAATAATATCCTGATAGCGGCTGGCTATATTGCCCTTAACCGCAGCTATTTTATTAAAGTCGCGCAACACTGGCCCATCCTGCGCAATAGCACCAAATTTTGTGGCCAATACGGCAAAGGCCTCCTGCGGCTCGGCCTCTTTACGGCGCAGGCGCGCTTTATAGTCATTCACCAGCGGCGCCCATTCGAGAATACGCATATTACCCTGATGGTCCTCGATCAGCGCTGTAATGCTATCAACCATATCGCCATCGTTGCGCACTTCTATACCATCAATTACTTCGTCCACCGCGTCATGCGTATGGCCACCAACCACGCCCTGTGTGCCGTATTTATGCGCTGCGGCGACTATTTTATGGTCGACGCGGTTAACCGCACCCATAACGCGCTTAACCACGCGCTTGCACACGCCCGAGAGTGACCAATAGGGCAACCCTGCAAAGTCAAGCGCCTTGTTGAGCTGGCGGTTGCTCCACGCCATGAAGTCATACAGCTTGTCGCCCACGCCATAAAACCAGCGGGTGGCAGAGCTATCGAACTGGTCAGTATGAATGACCAGATGCCGCTTGCCGGTGGCATCGGTATGAATATCAAGCGGTTTATAGGTAATGCCGCGGTAATGGAGGCCCTGCTCAGGGGAGTCGAGGGAGATTTTCTCCCCAATCATCCACGGGCGCAGGCCCTCATCGTGATTGCCCGCAATATAGGTCACCTTGGTGCCCTGCTCAGCCTTTTGATGCACCAGATCAAGCACCTGCTCGTGCTCTTGCTGCCAGAAAGGCGCGTCCTGCAGGCGGTGACCATCGATGATATCGCCATCGAGGTAGATGTAGTCAGCATCCACCCGGTTGAGCAGCTCGCGCAGGAACTTGGCTTTGCAGTTTTTACTGCCGAGATGCAAATCGGAGATGAAAAGAGAGCGGACTTTGTAACGATGGGCGGCAGGCTGCTTGAGCTTGGTCATCTGTGTCCTTCTTGAGGGCCTTCTTTTGCGCCCTTCTACCTTTAATGCTGCAACTGCTCAAGGCATTTTGCTGCGCTGCAACCAAATGTCATAAAACTGTAACAATAAACAAAGGCATGCGCGCATGGCATTGCCCCCATGCATCTGGCGCGTTACTTTATTAAAGCATCACAGGAGAGCTTATGGCCGACGGTTCGCGCTTACATGCGGTAAATCTCGACGACAAATACACAGTCGCCGAAGGTCGTGTTCTGCTTAACGGAATGCAGGCCCTTGTGCGACTTCCGCTTATGCAGCGCCAACGCGATGCTCAGGCCGGCCTTAATACAGCCGGCTTTATTTCTGGCTATCGTGGCTCGCCGCTCGGCGGGCTCGATCAGGCGCTATGGAAAGCCACCAAGCACCTTGATGCGGCGCGTGTGACCTTCAAGGCTGGTATTAATGAAGATCTTGCGGCAACCGCCGTATGGGGTAGCCAGCAAACAGTGCTTTCACCGGGCGCGAAGTACGACGGCGTTTACGCCATGTGGTATGGCAAAGGCCCGGGCGTGGACCGCTCGGCAGATGTGATCAAGCATGCCAACGCCGCTGGCGCGTCCAACCTTGGCGGTGTGCTGGCGGTGACGGGTGATGACCATGCCTGCAAATCATCCACCTTCCCGCATCAGTCAGAACAACTTTACATCTCGGCTATGGTGCCGGTGCTGCATGCCGCCAGCGTGCAGGATGTGCTTGATTTAGGCCTGCATGGCTGGGCCATGTCGCGTTACTCAGGCTGCTGGGTGGCACTCAAGCTGGTATCGGATGTGGCAGATGCTACTGCGGTGGTTGAGGTCAGCCCCTCGCGCCCTGCGATTAAAATGCCGACCGAGCCGCTCAACCTCAGCCTGCGCTGGCCGGATGCCCCGCCGCAGCAGGAAGAGCGCCTCATTCGCCAGAAGCTGCCTGCCGTGCTGGCTTATGCGCGTGCGAACAAGCTCGATCACGCGCCACTGCTGAGCGACAAGCCGCGTCTTGGCCTTATCGCTACCGGCAAGAGCTATACCGACACGTGTACAGCGCTGCAGCTGCTTGGGCTGAGTGATGCAGATGCCAAAGCACTTGGCGTATCGGTTTACAAGGTTGCGATGCCATGGCCGCTGGAGCCGGAGGGCATTTCTGAATTCGCAAGCGCGCATAAAACCCTGCTGGTAATCGAGGAAAAGCGTGCGCTGATTGAAACGCAGCTTAAAGAGCTGCTCTATACCGCTGAACAACGCCCGAGCATTTTAGGCAAACGTGACCTCTCTGGCCAACCCCTGCTCAGTGAAACAGGTGAGCTGGCCCCGACCCGCTTGGCGGTGATCATCGGCCAGCAGCTGATTGCCCTTGGCGGGGCCGACCACCTGCAGGCGCGCATTGATGTGCTGGTAAAGGCCGAGCCTGAAAAGCTGCTCGACCTGATTGACCGCAAGCCGCACTACTGCTCGGGTTGTCCGCATAACACCTCTACCAAGGCGCCGGAAGGCAGCCGCGTGCTGGGCGGTATTGGCTGCCACTACATGGCGCTGTGGATGGACCGCAAGACCGAAACCTTCAGCCAGATGGGCGGCGAAGGTGTGGCCTGGGTTGGCACCGCGCCCTTTACCACCGAAAAGCACATTTTCGCGAACCTTGGCGATGGTACTTATTACCACTCAGGCCTGATGGCCATTCGCGCAGCGGTGGCGGGTAATATCAACATTACCTATAAGCTGCTGTTTAACGATGCAGTGGCGATGACCGGCGGCCAGCCAGTCGACGGGCCGCTCAGCGTACCGCAGATCACCAACCAGCTGGCAGCTGAATATGTAAAGCGTATCGTGGTAGTAACCGATGAGCCGAACAAGTACGGCAACGCCAAGTTCGCCAAGGGCGTGGTGATTGAACATCGTGATGAGCTGGAACGCATACAAAAAGAGCTGCGCGAAGTTGAAGGCGTGACAGTGATTGTCTACGACCAGACCTGCGCTGCCGAGAAACGCCGCCGCAGAAAGCGCGGCAAGTTCCCTGACCCCAAGCGCCGTGTCATGATCAACGAGCTGGTGTGCGAAGGCTGTGGCGATTGTTCGGTTAAATCAAACTGTCTTTCTGTTGTGCCGAGCGAAACCGAATTTGGTACCAAGCGCAAGATTGACCAAAGCAGCTGTAATAAGGACTTCTCGTGTATCAACGGCTTCTGCCCCAGCTTTGTCACCATTGAAGGCGGCGAGCTGAAAAAGCCGTCCGCTGTCGGTATTGCTGGCTTGGCCGAGCCGCCGGATGTAACCCCGCCCGCGCTGAACGGCCCGTGGCATGGGCTGATTACCGGTATTGGCGGTACAGGCATCATCACCATCGGTGCCCTCCTCGCTATGGCCGCGCATCTCGAGGGTAAGGCTGCGAGCACGCTCGATCAAACCGGCCTCGCGCAAAAAGGCGGCGCTGTATACACGCATGTGAATATCGCTAACACGCCAGCCGAGCTGCACGCTGTGCGTTTGGCCTATGGCACGGCCGATGCGCTGATGGCGGGCGACTTGGTGGTGAGTGCGAGCCGCGAGGGCCTGTCTTACGCCTCGGCCAGCCGCACCAAAGCGATTATCAACACGCATGAAACCATTGTGGCGGACTTCACCCGCAACCCCAACAGCAAGGTGCCGTCTGACGGCTTGCTCAAACGCCTGTCCGGCAGGCTGAGCGCGGCCTATCCGATTGAGGCCACGCATCTGGCCACCGCTTTGTTTGGCGATAGTATTGCCACCAACCTGTTTATCCTCGGCATGGCATGGCAGAAGGGCATGATCCCCCTCAGCCACAAAGCGATTGAGCGCGCGATTGAGCTAAACGGCGTGCAGATTGAAATGAACCTTGGCGCGTTCAAAGCTGGCCGTGTGGCCGCCAGCAACCCTGAGGCTGTGCGCGCACTGGCCAGTCCGCCCGTTGAGCCTGCCGGTCACTTTAAAATTTCGAAAGATCTGGATGAGCAGATAAACCGCCGCATCGCGTTTTTGACTGACTATCAAGACAAGAAGTATGCCGAGCGCTATGCACGGCTGGTGCTGGATGTACGCCGCGCCGAGCGCGATAAAACTGGCAGCAACACGCAGTTAAGTGAGGCTGTGGCCCGCTATTTCTTCAAGCTCATGGCGTATAAGGATGAGTATGAGGTAGCCCGCCTGCATACCGAAGGCAGCTTCCTTAAGCGTGTGAAGGCCGAGTTTACTGGCGATTACAAGCTGAACTACCATATGGCCCCGCCGGTTTTCTCAAAGCGGGACAAAGCCACCGGTGAGCTGCGCAAAATGAGCTTCGGCCCCTGGATGCGACCTGTGCTTGGCGTATTAGCCAAGCTCAAGTTCCTGCGTGGTACAGCGCTTGATGTATTTGGCTACAGCCATGAACGCAAAACCGAACGTGCACTGATTGAGGATTATGAAAAGCTGATCCGCCAGATCATGAGCGAGCTCAGCAGCAGTAACCACCTCACTGCTGTGCAGCTGGCCAGTGTGCCCGATCAGATTCGCGGATATGGCCATGTGAAGGAACGCAACCTGAAGCTGGCCAAGGCCGAAGAAGCCCGCCTCCTGGCCCAATTCGGCAGCAAGTCTCCCCCGCCACAACAACAGCGGGCTTAACGGCTGAATACAGGCGCGAACAGCGGGGCCATAAAGGCATCGCTGCTTTGGCTTAAATGGTCATCATCGGCATACAGCGGTCGGCCGTCCTGCGCGCTTTGGCATATGCCATTCGCGCACAGGGGCTGTGTGGGGTCGAGCAGCGTAAATCCGCAGCGCGCGGCTGCATTGTGCAGCACCTTGAGTACCACGGTGTTACGGGATTGGTAGTTGGCCAGCGCCAGCACCGGCGGGGTTATGCTATCGGCCAGCATTAACTGACGGGACATAACCCGCGGCACATCCACCCCCAGCTCAGGAATGGGCGCAACGACATAAACATGATCGCGCCCCTGCGCCGCACGGCACAACATCTGCTCCAGCCGCGCAGCGAATACTGCAGTTTTATCGGCCTGCTGTTCAGCAGCTGTCATATCGGTGTAGCGCAAACTCACCTGCCGCGTAGGATCTTCGTTATAACCGTACAGGTAATAGGAGTACCTGAAGGCGAGGATAATCGGCAGATCAGCAGGTAGCGCTGCAATATCCGCGAGAATGGTAGCCGTATTGGCTTGGCAGCGGCGGTGCGAGCGCTTCTCATCGAGATAGGCATTCTCAAGCGGCGGGCAGCTTTGCGAATACAAGAGGCCCGTGCCATCGCCCGCCGCCTTTTGTACAGCAGCGAAAATGGATAGCGCATGACTATCGCCCCATACGGCAAAGCGCGGTGTATTGGCCCCGCACTGCCACAGCGCCGGCTGGTCTTTAAGCTGCTGGCAGGTGCCTTCGGGCGCGAAGATATTGCCGATTTCGCTATCGGCCAGCTGCACGGCTGGCGATACGCGCCCTGCAAAGCCCTGCCCCATAGCCAGCCCGCCCGCCAATGCAATCGTGAGAAGCACAGGCAACACGAGGCGATAATTGCCGGCAGTCAGGCGTTTAGCTGGCAGCTCGATAAAGCGGTACGACAGCGCCCCCATAACGATGGAGAATAAAACGCTGATCACCACAGCGGGCACGTGATCGCGCAGCTGCATGTAAGACAGCGCCACCATAGCCGGCCAGTGCCACAGGTAAATGGAGTACGACCAGTTGCCGAGGTGCTGCATGAGGCCTCTGCAGAGCCATGCCTGCGGCGCTTGCGCGTAAATGATGAGACAAGCTGCCAGCACCGGCAGAACAGCATATACACCCGGCCAGAGCAGGCTGCTGTTCATGAAGGTGATACAGCCCGCCAGCAAAAGCAGGCCCAAAAGCTGCAGCGTATTGGCCCGCTGCGGCGCGAGTGTGTTATGGCTCGCATAAACATAAACCAGCCCGCCCGCTACCAGCTCCCACAGGCGCGTAGGCAGCTGGAAGAAGGCAAAGTCGCGCGAGTATGGCGTAACCGCCACGCAGGCGATTAGCGAGAGGGCAGCAAGCAGCAGCAAACCGGTGTTGATGCTGAGGCGGTAGCGCAAACGGTGCAGCAGCGCCAGCATGAGCGGGAACGCCAGATAGAACTGCCACTCCACCGAGAGCGACCATGTATGCAGCAGCCACTTCTCGCGCGAGAGCGGCGAGAAATATCCACTATCGCTATAGAACAGGATGTTGGACGTGAAGCTGAGTGCGCTGGCGATTTGCAGCCCCAGTTCCTTAAGGTCAAATGGCGGCAGGATGACCCAGCCACTGGCCACCATGACAAGGCACAGAACCAAAAGCGCAGGCAGAATGCGGCGGCAGCGTGCGCCATAAAAAGCCAGCAGCGAAAAATCCGGCCGTGCCTGTGCCTTGAGCAGCAGACCAGTCATGAGGTAGCCGGAGATGACAAAAAACACGTCAACCCCGACAAAACCGCCCGAAAAACCGGCAATTCCGAAGTGGTAGAGCATGACCGCCACCACTGCGATGGCACGCAGCCCGTTTATATCCTTACGAAAATCCATGCTGGAAGCTATCAACTTTTAACTGGAGGAATGCCGGGCAGTATAGCCAAGCCAGAGGGGCAGGACAGCCCAAAAACCAGCAACCCCGCTCTTGCATTTACCCGCGCAAATGGCTAGAACCGCCAGTGGAAGCGTGGTCGAGTGGTTTATGGCTCCGGTCTTGAAAACCGGCGAGGGTGCAAGCCCTCCGTGAGTTCGAATCTCACCGCTTCCGCCACTTCCCCTAAACCATTTCTTGAAATTTGCGCCTCAGGCTCTTGCCTTGACGCGGCTTCGGCATAGTCTCGGCATAGATACCCGAACCTTGCGCGAGGACAACATGAGCCAGAACCTGAAAGACCTGAATACGCGGCTGACGCAAATTCACACCACGTTGAAGTACATCTTCATTCTGCTGCTCTTGATAGTGCTGATGGGCGTGCACTTCATGCTCGCCTATGGCATATGGCTGCTCTAATGCCAGCCAGAGCCAGACCATGCATGATGGCCTGGCTGCTGTAACCGCTGCTTACTTCTTGGCGCTGCCAGCCGGTGACTTGGCCGGGGCTGCCTTTTTGGGCTTCTTGGCTTCCTTGTTTGAACGCATTTGACCTTTAGCCATAATGATCTCCGTTATTAAGTGGTCCTGCTACTCATAAAAACATAAATGCAGACCTGCACCTAGTGGCTTTTTTAGGCGCAACAGAAAGCCGCCGGAGTTTCCCCCGGCGGCTGTCCAAAACCTGAGAAGCTAGAACTTAGCTAGCCTTCTTGAGCTTGCCGGCCGAAGCCTTGCCCTTTTCGGTGATCATCTCGAACTCAACTACGTCGCCTTCGTTGAGGTTGGCGATGCCAGCGGCTTCAAGAGCTGTACGATGCACGAAGGCATCCTTGCTGCCGTCTTCCGGCTGAATGAAACCAAAACCCTTGGTGGCGTTATAGAACTTAACGGTACCCTTCATAACTTACTCTCCTTGTGTGGGGACTCTGCCCCGATCATGCGTCCGCGCGAGTGTGCCCGGATACAATCGTTTTGGCATTTGCAGAGAGAAGCCGTTGGTAGCGGAACTCAGCCCAAGCAGGACCAACGCGATGCCCAATTGATAACCATTCGCACAACAAAAGGCAAGCAACTTATTTGCATAAAATCGGCATAAACGGCACATATGGCCGAATAAACAACCAATACAAGGCCTAAGCTATGCGGCCAGTCGTGCTTTTATCTCGCCCAACACACGTTCGAGCGGCAGTGCAGCAAGGTCGGGCACTTCAATTGCTGAGAAGTTTGAACGCAGGATGCTGGTGCGCTCGGCTGTTGTATGCGGACCGAACAGGGCAAAGCCGGGTACGCCAAGGTGCGACGCCAGATGGCTGGGGCCAGTATCATTGCCCACTACAAAGCTGGCGCCCTTGAGCAGGCCTGCAAGGCCAAACCACTTGATGAAACCCTGTGGCCCTTTGATGACCGCACCGGGGAAGCTGTAAGCGTCAGGAATCTCATCCGGCCCGGGACCTGTTACAATTGTATGCCCCTCGCTTATAAGGTGGCGGGCCAGCGCTTCATAATGCGGCCAGCGCTTGTGCGGGTGGCGCGCCGAGCAGCCGGGAATGAGCATGATGTATTTGCCGGTCACGCCAGCCTGCTGCAGCAGCGTGCTTACATCATCTGCCATCCATGACACATCTGGCGTGCGGGCATGTACCACCGGTACACCTGCGTCCTGCAGCTGGCCGACCATACGCTCGATCGCGGGAATGGACTTGGGGTTGATGGCCTTGTGCGGATGGCTGCACCCCTTGGCCGTGCCAGACCACTTGGTATTGGGCAGGAACCAGCGGAAGTAGAAGGCGGTACGCGGCGTGTTCTGCAGGTCGTAGACCATGTCAAATTTTTCGGCCACCAGCATGGCTTTGAGCTTGCGCATCAGGTCGAGCCGCCAGCGCGGCGCGCGGGGGTCGAGCAATACGCGGTCAACATGAGGGGAGCGATCGAAGATCTGGCGGAACGCCGGCGTGGTGAGCATGACAATCTCGGCCTCCTTATGATGTGCGCGAATGTCGCGCAGCACACCATCGGCCTGAATGACATCGCCAAAGGCACCATGCTTGATAACCAGAATACGCTGCATGTGAATACTACCCTAAAGGAACAGAAAGCAGACCTTGTGATAGCGCATTTATGCGCCCGATGGCAAATGAGCTGGACCGAAAAATGAATTTTTGGATTTGCGGAACATAATGCCCAGCAAATGCTTTGAATAATCATGATTTTCCTTATAATCCGGCCCTATGCAGCGGCGACCTCCTAGCCTTTCCTCAAGGCTGATCCCCCTCTTTGCGATTTGTCTGATTGCCATGGCCCTGCCCGCAGGCGCCGAAGATAGGCCCGCGACTGCACTCGTGCTGCCCGGCGATCTACCCAAAGGGCTAGCGGATGATATCAAGCTCAGCTCGGTGTTCCTGCGCCAGCAGATGGGCGAGATGAGCGGAGGCGTGGCTCTGCAACGCGAGATCACGCGTGATATGGCCAGCCTGCACCTGCTGCTTAACAACTATGCCTATTACGACCCGCTGCTCACCTACGACACCACCGAAGGCCGCGTGACACAGCTCAGTGTTGATACCGGTCCGCGCTATAACCTGGCGAGTTATCTGCTCCACGGCATGCCGCAGGGCGTGGCTGCGCCAACACCCGCAGTGGGCCAGCCGGCTACCGCCCGTCTGCTGGTGGATGCTGAAGCTGACGTATTGAACATGCTGGCCGAAGCTGGTTACCCGCTGGCCAAATATACCGCGCGCAGCTATGTGGTGGACCACGACACGCATGAGATGATGGCTGAGCTGACCGCCGAAAGCGGCCCGCGCCTGCAGATTGGTACGCTCAGCTACACCGGCCAGCACCGTACCAATACCTCGCACCTGCAGCGGTTGGTGCCATGGTCACAAGATACCTATTACAGCCCTAAACAGATTGAGGAGTATAGGCAGGCACTGCTGGCGACCGAGCTATTTAGCGTGGTGCGCATCAAACCGGCTACCGAAAGTCCTGATGGTGCGACACTGCCACTGGAGGTGGAGGTGACCGAGCGCAAGCGCCGTACGATTGGTGGCAGCATCGGCTATGACAGCGACCGCGGTGCGGGCATCGAAGCTTTCTGGCAGCACCGCAATGTTTGGGGCAATGCCGAGCGGCTGGAGCTGAACGCTCAATACTACGAGCAGAAGCAGCTGCTGGGTGCCAGCCTGCGCGCACCTAACTGGCCCGACCGCCACACTACGCTGATCAGCAGTATTGAAGCGAATAACGAACAGAGCGATGCCTATAACGAAACCGGCCTTGTGGGGGAGCTGGGGCTTGAGCGTAAATTCTCTCCCGTCTGGACCGCCAGCTTTGGTGGCCGTTTGCGCCTCTCAAGTGTTAACTCCGAAATTGTGACCAACCTCGCCCTGCCCTTAACCGTGAGTGCCGATACCACCACCAGCAAACTTAACCCCGTAAGCGGGCTGCGCTCGACCACCACGCTGACGCCTGTACTGGCGCTTAAGGGCGAACAAGCTGCCTATGCCACCTGGGAGCAGCGCCTCTCGAGCTACTATCCGCTCAATATGCGCAAAACCGTTGTGCTGGGCAGCTGGATACATGCAGGCGGCGTGCTCGCAGCTACAGCGGATGACCTTGCCCCCACCAGCCGCTTTTATGCCGGTGGTGGCGGCTCGGTGCGCGGTTATGAGTTCCGCTCATTAGGGCAAAAAGATACAACCGGCGATCCACTGGGTGGAGCTGCGTTACTCGAAGGCGGAGTTGAATTGCGTTTTCCGGTGCGTGAAAACTTTAGCGGCGTGGTGTTCATGGAGGCTGGCAGCGTAAGCGATAGCACCCTGCCCAACTTTACCCAGCCGCAATATGCCGCCGGTATTGGCGTACGTTATACAACTTCCATCGCGCCTTTGCGCTTTGACTTGGCGGTGCCGCTTAACCCGCGGGACGAAGATTCGCGCTTCCAGTTTTACATCAGCATCGGGCAGGCCTTCTAATGCGAAAAATCATCCTTGGCCTATTCCACCTGATCTTCCAGCTGCTGTTTGTGGCGGTTGTTGCTGTAACTGTTGCACTGTTGTGGCTGCAATCGCCACCCGGTAGCCAATGGGCGCTGGCCAAATTGCTGAATGAAGCAAACAGCGCGCAGAGCGATTATGTGATTGAAGCCAAAGGCCTTGGTTCGGGCTGGCCGTTTTATATTACACTGGATGAGATTAATGTGGCTGATGCCGAAGGCCCCTTGGCAAGTCTTAAAGATGTCCGTTTGCGCTGGAGCCCGCTGCAGCTGCTCGAAGCACATATCAACGTCAGTAGTCTCTCGGCTGCCAGTGCGATTATCCACCGGTACCCGCAGGCATCCTCAGGCAGCGCAGAGAGCAGTTATAACCCCGCTGTAGCTGTAAGCAGCATTACGCTTGAGGCGCTACAGCTGCCTGACTTCCCGCACCCCATTAAAGCGCAGGCCGGGCTTAACGGCACACTTAAGGAACTGGTGCTGACACTGAATGATGTTGCGGTTGAGCCATTGGCTTTTGCAGTACATGGCGAGCTGGACCTCTCGAGCAGACCACTGCCGCAAGGCCAACTGGCCTTTAGTGTCAGTGACCTCACCCACATTGGCACCACCTATAACCAACCACTGAGCGGCAGTGTTAATGGCGCACTGGTGCTTGATGCTACAGGCATAAAGCTGACAGCCAGTGCAGATGGTTTTGCTTACGGCACTACCACAGCCAGCAAACTGACACTCGCCAGTCAGTTTACGCTGAACGATGGCACGGTAGATGGCACTTTGAAGCTGGAAGGCGATGTCCAGGAGTTGGCGCTTACGCTGGGTACAAGCTTTAGCGCCAATAGCCAGCAGGTAAGCCTGCGCAAAATTAACGGCACCTCGCCATTTGGCAGCCTGCAGGGTGATATCGCATATGCGCTCGAGAGCCAAGTTGTAAGCGGTAAGCTCACCGCCCGATCAGATGATCTGTCCAACCTCGCCAAACTTACCGGCCAACAGATTGCAGGCAGTGGCGAGATTACGGTTGAGCCGCAGGGTGATGGCCGCCAGCTGAGCTGGCAACTGGCGACAAGCTTAAGCGCGCCCGTAGTGACCGAGCTTAAAGCCAATGGCGCGCTGAGTGTTACAGAGGACATCAGGCTTGAAGTTACAGCGCTGCAGGGCAGCTATGAGGCCGAGCCTGTGCGTCTGCTCAAGCCGGTTACGCTAAATGTAACGGGCAATAGCTATACCCTCTCATCCCTCGCGCTAATGTATGGTAACGCGCGGGTTGAGGCCGCAGGCCTGTGGCAGCCCGACAAGCTGGATGGCACTGTGAGCCTAAGCAACCTCACCCTACCCGCCTGGCCGCAGCTGGGCGCGATTAAGGGTATGTTTGATTTTAAAGGTACACCCGCCACCCCCATATTGCGCGGTACGGCTGAATTTGCGCCGGTATTACCGCAACCCGCTAATGTGCGAATGGTGTTGGGCTATGAGAATGAGGCTGCGAACATCAAAGCCACCTATAGCCAGAACCAGCTCCAGCTACTGGCAGCAGACGCTACACTGCGCACCGCGCTTAACCTGACAAAGCCCGATCTATCGGCATGGCTCAACGCACCGCTGACGGGCAAAGCCAATGGTAATATCGCACTCGACTGGATGGCCGAGCAGCAGATGTTCGAGCTTCCCATCAAGCGGGGGAATGTAGCACTTAACGTAACGCTTTCTGGGCGCGCAAATGCACCCGAGGTCAACGGCACTGCTACCTTAAGCAATGGCTACTACCTGAGCACCGCGAGCGGCACCGAGCTGCATGATCTTGCCGCAACCGCCACGCTGCAGGGCCAACAAGTCACCTTAAGCAGCCTGAGCGCTACCGATGGCAAAGCTGGCCGCATGACGGGCACGGGCAGCTATACGGCTGATGGGACCGCACTGGACCTGAAGATCGAGAACTTCCTGATGCTGCGTCTGCCCGAAGCCACCGCGCGCGCATCTGCCGACCTGCAACTCACAGGGCCAACACTTACCGAGCTACTCCTTAAAGGCACTGTTCATATTGCCGAGGCTGCACTGCGCATACCTGAGCGGTTGCCGGTCTCGCTCATTCGCCTGCCGGTTACATATCAGGGCCATGCGCCACGGCAGGTGCTTGAGCCTGAAGTGAATTCAACACCATTTGCCTTGGGGCTCGATTTACTGATTGATGCCCCCAACCAGATACGGCTTGAAGGTCCCGGACTGCAGAGTGAGCTGGCGGGGACACTCAACATCAAAGGCAGCACGGTTGATCCTGACATTACCGGCTACCTGAAGCTGATGCGCGGCTCTTATGAATTCTTGGGCAAGCGCCTGCAGCTTACACAGGGCCAGATTACCTTTGATGGCGGAACTTTAAGCAACCCCTCGCTCAACCTTGTTGCCACGCAAGAAGGTAACGGTATTACCACCAGTATTCTGCTGCGCGGCACCGCGCAGGCGCCGGATATCAGCTACAGCTCGTCACCTGAATTACCGCAGGATGAGATTATTGCGCGGCTGCTGTTCGGTCAGTCGGTCACGCAGCTCTCGCCCTTGCAGGCCGTGCAGCTGGCGCGCGCCCTCGCTTCGCTCGCCAATGGCGACAGTGGATTTGATCTAGCAGGCGATATCCGCCGTGGTCTCGGGCTTGATCAGCTTGATGTGGTGACGGATAACAGCGCGGGTGCCGATAGCCCGAGCAGCGCTTTGGAAGTTGGTAAATACCTGAGTGATGATGTGTATCTCTCAACCCGCCAGGGCCTGACACCGGAAAGCCGCCGTGTGGGGGTTGAGATCAAACTCACGCCGCAAATCTCGGTCGAGAGCAATACCGGCATGGAGAACTCGGGCAACGTACAGCTCAAGTTCCAGCGCGACTACTAGTTAAGTGTAAGCGGCTTGCCTGTAGCGGTGGCAGCAGCAGCGGGCTTGGCAGCTGCTTTACTGGCCTCGGCCTGCAGTGCCTTGAACGCATCGATGCTCATATCGATCTCGCGCACTTCAATACCCTCCACCTGTGTGGGGCGGAAGATATTGGGCATCGGTGTGCCCGAGGCGCGGGCGGCATATTCCTCAACCGCACTCATCTGGCGGGAGGCAGCAATCGACTGCCATGCGTCGGTCGCGGTAAGGCTGCTATTGGGCGGCAATACCGGTGCGCCCGAAGGGTAACTGGTAGCGCCAGCGCGCATGGGTACGGCATCATGAACCAGCGAGAGTTCTGGCAGACGTGCACTTGTGGTGGGCATGACGCGCGCGTTGGCGGGGAGCGGTGTTGTGAGCATGCGAACGCGCTCTGTTGCCCAGTCGGCATGCATATCGCTCAGCTCGGGCTTGGCGGGGGCTACTGGTGCAGCTGGCATGGCGGCATGCGCCTGCTGCTCGGCGGCTTCACGCGCACGCATGGCGCGGGCGGCATCGCCAACACCCTTCACCATCGCCGGATCTTTTGAAAGTTCCTGCGTGATGCGCTTGGCGGCAGCGGGGTCGGTCGCCATCAGGCCATCGAGTGATTTGGCGATATCCTTGAATGCATCGTCGCGCAGCACGGCGGGGGCGCCGGTATCGATAATGGCGCGGGCATCGCGGATATTATTGGTATGAATAGCACGCAGCTCGGCCGGATCATCAAGATGCCTGGCGCGCTCCATACGCTCGGTGATGTTCTTGTCGAGTTGCTTATGGCCTCTGGTGAGCGTGCTGAGCAGCTCAACCGAATTGGGGTTGTCCTTCATGGCGGCGGCGGTATGGCGCGTTACTTCATGCGCGAAATTGCCGCTTTGCGGTGAATCGAGCACGGCTTTGGCCTGCTTGGCGAATTTGGCGGGTTCAACCAGGCCAAGCTCGGAGAGCTGGCCAAGGCTGCGGCTGGTGTTCATTGCATCATCGAAACTGGCGATTTTGGGGCTGGCGGCCTTGGCTGTCGTGGTGGCCACATGTGCTTCGGCCTTGGCGGCTGAATTACCCATGACGCGGTCGACCAGCGGGGTGACAGCCTTTCTGAATGAATTCCAGATTGTGCCAAGCTTCATTTTAATAGCCTCACTGGTTAGCGCGCCGCTTAAAAATTAAGGGTTTGTAAGCCTCACTTTACCTGATGAACTTTAACAAAGCCCCATTTTTTGCTTAAAAAACAGTTTAAATTGGGCCTATAGCGGCATTACGGGGAATACGCAGGCCTTGACACCCTATAACCTTAGACCTAGGTAGTAGGTATAGGAGCCCTTTATGACCGAATTACCCCTGCAAAAAGCCAAAGCCCTGAAGGTTGCCAAGCAGGCGCGCGGCATGCTCGACAAGGTCATTGCCATGATCGAGGCAGGCGAATATTGCCCCAACATCATTCAGCAGGCGGATAGCGTAAACGGCTTCATGAGCAGCGTAAAACGCGAGCTGCTGGCAGGCCATCTCGATACCTGCGTGATGAACCGCCTGAAGGAAAACAAAGAACAGACCATTAAAGAGCTGATGAAAATCTACAATCTGGCGGAGCGCTGATCATGGCTGAGACTTATAAGGTAAGTGGCATGCATTGCGCCTCTTGCGCTGCCAATATCGAGCGCACGCTCAAGAAGGTAGCCGGCATACGTACTGCCAGTGTGAACTTTGGTACCGAGACACTCTCGGTTGAGTATGACGCCAGCCGACTCACCCTGCGCGATATTGCCAACAGCATTACGCCGCTTGGCTTCAAGCTCATCATGCCGCCCAAGGCAGATGCACCGGTGGCTGATAACCCCAAACAGGCTGAGCTGCTTGACCTACGCAATAAAGTGCGGGTGATTATGCCGCTGGTTGCCATCAGCGCACTGATTATGGGCTGGGATGTACTCAGCCAGCTGGGCTGGATTGCCCCGCCTGCGTATAATACCAAAGAAGTACTACACCACCTGCTGCCGCTAATGGCGACCTATGCCCTGTTCGTGACTGGCCTGCCCTACCTTAAAGGCTTGTGGCAATTCATGCGCACCGGCATGGCCAGTATGGATACGCTTATTGGCCTTGGCACCAGCGTGGCGTTTATCTACAGCTTTGTGCTTTCGGCACTTGAAGAGCCACTGGCTGCCTATGTTGATACCAGCCACACATATTATGATGTCACGATTGTGGTGATTGGCTTCATCACCCTTGGCAAATACCTTGAAGCGCGCGCGCGCCTGCGCACCGGCGATGCAATTGCGCGGCTGCTGGGCCTTTCAGCCCCTGCTGCGCTGGTTGTTCGTAACGGCGCTGAAGTTGAAGTGCCAGTGGGCGAAGTTCAGCTGGGCGATGTTATTCGCGTAAAACCCGGCAGTAAAATTCCGGTCGATGGTGTGGTGCTGGAAGGGCAATCCTATATTGATGAATCAATGCTAACGGGCGAGCCGATGCCGGTTGCCACCAGTATTGGCGCACGCGTTATTGGCGGCACACTCAACACCACTGGCAGCTTTACATTCAAGGCGACTAAGGTGGGTGCGGATACCTTGCTGGCCAGCATCATCCGCATGGTTGAAAATGCACAAGGCAGCAAGGCGCCAATACAGGCGCTAGCTGACCGTATCTCGGCCATATTTGTGCCTGCCGTGTTGGTGATTGCCCTGCTCAGCCTCACGGCGTGGCTGGTACTGGGTATTCCTGCTTATGGCCTAAATCATGCCCTCGCACTGGGTCTTGCCAGTTTTGTAGGCGTGCTGGTCATCGCCTGCCCCTGCGCACTGGGGCTGGCTACACCAACGGCTATCATCGTGGGGGTGGGTAAAGGGGCCGAAGCTGGCATTTTGGTAAAGGATGCTGCCACGCTTGAACGCCTCGCAGGTGTTGATACCGTAGTGGTGGATAAAACCGGCACACTTACGACTGGCAAGCCGCAGGTGATTGCGCTTGAAGTTTATAACGGGGCAACCGCAGCCCAAGCGCTGAGTGCGCTGGTGGCGCTAGAGCAGCAATCAGAACACCCGGTTGCGCGGGCGATACTGGCGCATGCTGAAGCGCAGAAGCAACCTGCGGCAACACTCGCTAACTTCCAGAGCCTGCAAGGCCGCGGTGTGAGGGGCGAGATTGACGGGACCACATGGCACGCCGGCAGCCCGCGCCTGATGGCTGATTTAAACATCACACTTGATAGGGCGCAGCTTGAGGCACAAACAGCCAAGGGTTATACGCCGGTGTTTCTGGCCAAGGACAAAACCCTGATGGCTGCCGTATGGGTGGCAGATAGTCTTAAGCCGGAAGCAGCAGAAGCCGTAAAAGCCCTGCAAGCCATGGGCAAACGCGTAGTTATGCTGACTGGCGATAATGCCAATACAGCCAAGCATATTGCAGCTCTGGCTGGTATAACCGAGGTGAAAGCCGAAGTATTACCCGCTGATAAACTGGCTTATGTAAAAGAGCAGCAGGCAGCAGGCCACAAAGTGGCTATGACCGGCGATGGCGTGAACGACGCGCCGGCACTGGCGCAGGCCGATGTGGGCATCGCCATGGGTACAGGCACTGATGTAGCGATTGATACCGCCGGCATTACCCTGTTGCACGGCGATATGGGCAAACTGGCCAAGGCCCTGCGCCTTTCGCAGCTCACCATGCTGGGTGTGAAGCAAAACCTGTTCTGGGCGTTTATCTTTAACCTCGTGGGTATTCCGTTGGCGGCGGGTGCGCTATACCCAGTATATGGCCTTACGCTATCGCCCATTTTTGCGGGTATGGCCATGTCGTTCTCCAGCGTTGCGGTAGTCAGCAACTCGCTGCGCCTGCGTTTCAAGAGGCTGTAACATGCAAAGCCGTATCCTGCACCTCTCGGGCCTGCACTGCCAATCCTGCGTTCTGCTGTCGGAAGCCAGCCTGCGCGAAGCACCTGCGGTTAAATCGGTACGTGTTTCGCTCAAGGACCATCAGGCTACCATCGAAGGTGCGTTTGAAGACAAGAGTGATGACGAACTGGCAGCCCTGCTTAATCCATATGTAACGCCGCATAAGTTCAGCCTCAGTGCTGAACGGCAGAAGTATGTGGTGCAATGGAAAGACTTTATCTGGGCGGTGCCGCTAGCCAGTGGCTTCCTGCTTGGTTTTATCATGCTCCAGAAACTTGGTATCGTGAACATGCTCACGGTAACCGAGGTAAGCTACACAGCCGCCTTCATGATCGGCATCATCGCCTCACTCTCTACTTGTATGGCTATTGTGGGTGGCTTGACGCTCTCTATCTCTGCCAATTTTGCCAAAGAGGGTAGCAGGCTACGCCCGCAAGTGCTGTTCCATATCGGGCGACTGGCGAGCTTTTTCGTGCTCGGCGGACTGATTGGGCTACTCGGTGCCAATATTGCTGTAGGCGCCAGCTTTACGATGTGGGTTAGTCTTGCCGTTGGCATCATCATGTTGCTGCTCGGCATTAACCTGCTCGATGTCGCGCCATGGACCAAAAAACTGCAGCCTACCCTGCCCGCATTTCTCTCGCGCCATTTGCTGCAGGTGCAAAAGCTTAATCATAACCTCACGCCCATGCTGCTTGGCGTTATCACTTTCTTTTTGCCGTGCGGGTTTACGCAGTCGATGCAGTTCTACGCACTCTCGAGCGGCAGCTTTACGACTGGTGCTTTTACCATGCTAGCATTTGCACTGGGCACACTTCCGGTACTGGGCGCGCTCAGCTTTGCTTCGCTTGGCCTGCACTCGGCCCGCGCGTCCGGTATTTTCTTTAAAACTGCAGGGCTGATTGTCATTGCCTTTGCCTTGTTGAACCTGATGAACGTGCTGGTCATGGCAGGTTTCATCCAACCCCTTGTGAGGCCTTAATCATGCTGAAAAGACTTATGCTTGCTGGTGTTGTTCTGGCCATTGCTGGTACAGGCTATGTTGCGCTGACTAAAGCACCCGCCACACCCAATTCCATATCTGCCTCCACACCGTCGCCAGTAGTGGCAGCAGCTCCGCAAAGTGAAATCCAGACGCTGGATGTAACCGCCAAAGGCGGGTATAGCCCCACCAACTCAACCCTCAAGGCGGATCAACCCGCCAAGCTACGCATCATCACACAAGGCACATTTGATTGCTCAAGCAGCCTTGTTATTGCACAGCTCGGTTACGATGCGCGCTTGCCGCTTAGTGGCGTAACCGAAATCAATATCCCGCCGCAGGCTGCAGGCACAGTTATTACCGGCCTGTGCAGTATGGGTATGTATGGGTTTAATATCAGCTTTGTGAACTAACTACCCACCTGCTGCTTGTCGAGGGCAGCCATCAGGTAATGCTCAAAGCTCTTGATGGTATCTACCGCCTGCTTGTGCGCATGCATTTGCGCTTCGCGGTGGTGGCGGCGCTCGGGGCGCAGATCGCTGAGCGAATTGATGGGAAGTATATTGTTGTTAACAGCCATAATAACCTCCTGATCTGTGCGTGAATGTGCACGACCAAGAGATAAACAGGCGTGATAGTTCCAGCCAGATTGCCGCAGATGATTAACGGCCCTAGCCGTGGGTCATGCCGTTGGTTACGCCCGGACGGCGGGCTGGTGCTACAGGAGCAGGCGCTTGCTGCATATCTTCAGGCAATTTGGCTTGTGCGTTAAATGTGCGCGTGGGCGCAGCATTACTGGGCGGTGGCGGTGTATAAACGGCCTTGGGAGCTGATGGTTTAGAGGGGCCACTGGCCAGCTCAACCGCGCTTTCACCAAGCTCACGCAGACCCGATTTGGCCACTTCGTATTCTTTGCCACCAGCGGCAATCGCTGCGCCGCGCACACCCTCGCGTGCGCCATCGCCCACACCAAAGCCAGCGATATTGCCGCCAGCTTCGGCGGCGCTGGCAACGGCTTCAACACCGGCTTTTTTATACTCACCCGCCAATAACAGGCTGCCAACAGCAGCAACACCAAAACCAGCGGTTACAATAGCACCCACACCCGGAATGCGTTTGCCTACCAGTTTAACAGCACCCAGTGCAGCAGCAAACTTGCCGGATTGCGCAGCCTCCATACCCACGGCGGTGCCTGCGCTTACAGCTGCGCCCGCAACATCACCACTCGCGAGCTTAACCGAGGCATCTGCCACACTCTGCGCACGGCCCGCAGTAACACTGGCTTTGGCCACGGTTGCGCTTACCTTTTTAGCGGCCTTAACCGGCTCAGCCTCAGCGGGCGTGGTATGAGCCGTACTCACAGCAGCAACCTGTGCCCTGAAGGCGGCTGCAGCATCCGGTTTTACGGTCACCGGCTTTTCATGATCAGCCAGAGCACCGGGGCTGACATAGGGCTTGCTGTGATCGTGCGAGCCTACCCATGCCCGTTTATCATCGCTCCATTCGACCGTTGCGCCTTTGAGCGGGCCTTGCACCAGTTGATGGATGGATTCGACCCCACCCAAACTGGCATGCCCCTCAAGGCCGATCGTGCTTCTCGAACCGGTTATGGGATTTGACAGGTAATTCTCGCGTACATCCCAGTTGCCGCCCAGTGTGTGCAGGGCCTCGCGCGTCTGGCTAAGCTGTTGTGGTGTCATCTTGCTGGTATCAAGCAGCACGGCAGGGCGGAAACCACCCCCCTCCTGATCAACCGCGCCAATAATCCAGTTACCTGAATCACGCAAGGTATTGATGGCGTTATGTTGCACAGCGCCCGTAACAACACCCGGCCGTTCGGAGATATGCGCCATATCCTGCCGCTGCAGCAATATGGGCGATTGCCCGGTCATGCTCACCTGTAAATCTCTGGCAAGATGGCTGGAGAAGGTGCCATCTGTATGGCCTGTGCCATCAAACACGGCCAGAGTCAGGCTCTTGCCGCCAAGGTTGGTATCATGCGACAGCGCTACTGATGAAATGCTTACATTATCGGTAACGCCATAACCGATGGAACTGGCAGCAAGGTGAGAGGCCAGCCCGTTACCGGTAGGGTCGGCGCGCAGACCAAACTCAATGTCTTTCTTCAGCAGATCCTGCCAGGTGGCTGCCCCGTCCATACGCCCTGAACGGGCCATATAGCCATCGGCCAGACCATCGCTGGCAACCAGCACAATCGCACGCTCACCATTGCCGAGCACAAGCGAGGTTTCCTTCACGCCATTCATATCAAAGTTATTAGCACCCAAGGTGCTGGGCGATCCGGCAGCGGCACGATCAAGGCTTATAACCTGCCCCTCCGGATTAAGGCGCGCAACCATCACCTGCGAGTCACTCAGCTCGGCAGCTACCAGTTTGAAGGTACCGTTACCCTCGCCATGCATATGCGCAATAGCGGCAGTTGAATCGCGCATACCATCGGCACTGAAGAGATTGGCTGCAGCAGCGCGAGCCTGCAGACCATCAATCTGTTGGGAAAGCTGATCGGCGTTGAGCCTTGTCGTGCTCTCAAACACGGCACGGGCATCGGCATTGCCATGCGTCGGGGTTAGAAGGCCATCGGTACTATCAAGGCCAGAAGTCTGGAAAGTTGTAACCACCGCGTTACCCGTGCGGTGCAGCTCCAGAGTATCTGAAGGAATGACAGGCAGATCCGGAGTGGATGGGCCTTGCGCCATGACGCTGGCTGATCCTGTCGGTTCAAAAAACTCTAAAAGCAGCTCTCCTTATGATAATCAGGAAGCATTATAATCCCCTTAAACCGCTGGTAATTGAGAATCGCTCAATTATTCCAGTGGCTTAAGGTGTTGATTATTTAGCGCCAGCCAGCTTGCGCATGAGCACATAGAACACCGGCGTCAGGAAGATACCAAAGAAGGTAACCCCCAGCATGCCCGAGAATACCGCGATACCGATGGACTGACGCATCTCGGCACCCGCGCCCTGCGAGAGCACCAGCGGCAACACACCCATGATGAACGCGAAGGACGTCATGAGAATGGGGCGCAGGCGCAAACGGCTGGCTTCAATAGCAGCCTCGACCAGCGAACGGCCCTGATGCTCAAGCTCGCGCGCGAACTCGACTATCAAAATCGCGTTCTTGCACGCCAGCCCCGCCAGCACAAACAAGCTGATCTGGGTGAAGATATTGTTATCCCCGCCCGAAAGAGAGACACCCACAAGCGCTGAAAGAATACTCATCGGTACGATAAGGATAACCGCTAATGGCATGGACAGGCTCTCATACTGTGCCGCCAGCACCAGGAACACCAGCAGGATGCAAAGTGGGAATACCAGCATGGTTGTGTTGCCCGAGAGAATCTTCTGATAGGTCAGATCGGTCCACTCAAACGCCATACCGGGTGGCAATGTCTCTTGCAGGATCTTGACAATGGCGGCCTGCGCCTGCCCGCTTGAGTAGCCCGCACCCGCATCACCACTGAGGTCTGCCGAGCGATAGGCGTTATAGCGCGAGGCTGTTTCAGGGCCAAAGCTCTCCTTGATGTTCATGACTGCCCCAAGCGACACCATCTGGCCATCGCTGTTGCGGGCCTGCAGGCGGGCCACATCTTCAGGACGTGAGCGGAAGTCTTTATCCGCCTGCGCAATAACCTGATAGGTACGGCCAAACTGGTTGAAGTCATTCACATACATGGAGCCCAGATAAATCTGCATGGTCTGGAAGATATCAGCCACCGAAACGCCAAGCTGCTGCACCTTGGTGCGGTCGAGGTCGGCAAACAGTTGCGGTACATTCACGTTATAGCTCGAGAACACACCCTTGAGGGCAGGATCAGCCCAGGCACGCTGCTGCACGGCCTTCATGACGTTATCGAGCGCCTGATAACCCTGGTCCGTACGGTCTTCCACCTGCAGTTTGAAACCGCCGATAGTGCCCATACCCGGTACCGGTGGTGGCGGGAAGATGGCGATGAAGGCCTGATCAATTGCCGCAAACTTGGCCTGCAGGCTCTGCGAAATGGCAAAGCCACTCAGCTCGGGCGTGGTACGCTCTTCAAACGGGTCGAGCGTAACGAACACAATACCCGCGCTTGAGCTGTTGACGAAACCATTGATCGAAAGACCGGGGAAAGCCACAGCACTGGCCACACCGGGCTCTTTGAGCGCGATATCGGACATCTTGCGGATAACCTCTTCGGTGCGCTCCAGCGTGGCGCCCTGCGGTAACTGCGCGAAGCTAACCAGATAGGCCTTATCCTGCGCGGGTACAAATCCCGGCGGCACGAGGTTGAAACTGTAAGCGGTAAAGCCCAACAGCACCACATAAAGACCCATCATTACGCTCTTGCGACCCAGCGAAACACCAACGCCCTTAGCGTAAAGATTAGAGCTGCGGGTAAAGAAGCGGTTGAAGCTGCGGAAGAACCAGCCGAACGAGAAGTCGAGCATACGCGTGAGCTTATCCTTGGGCGCATCATGGCTGTGCAGCAGCATGGCCGAGAGCGCAGGGCTCATGGTGAGCGAGTTGAAAGCCGAAATCAGCGTGGCAATTGCAATCGTCACGGCAAACTGCTGGTAGAACTGCCCGGTCAAACCACTGATGAAGGCAATGGGGATGAACACAGCGCTGAGGACCAGACTGGTGGCGATAATCGGGCCGGTTACTTCCTTCATGGCGATGATTGTCGCCTCGCGCGGAGAATGGCCGTTCTCGATATTACGCTCGACGTTTTCGACCACTACAATCGCATCGTCTACGACAATACCGATGGCGAGGATGAGGCCAAACAGCGAGAGCACATTAATCGAGTAGCCCAGCAGATACATAAAGGCGAAAGTACCCACAATCGACACCGGCACTGCCAGCAGCGGAATGATGGACGCGCGCCATGTCTGCAGGAAGATAACTACCACCAGCACAACCAGCGCCACAGCCTCGAACAGCGTTTTGATAACCGACTTGATCGAATCCGCCACAAACACCGTAGGGTCGTAGACAACGCTATAGTCGAGGTCCTCGGGGAAGCTCTGCTTCAGCTCGGCCATGGTGGCGCGAACGTTGCGGGAAATCTCGAGCGCATTGGCGCCGGGTGAGGCAAAGATGGGAATAGCCACAGCCGAGGTATTATCGAGCAGAGAGCGCAGACCATAAGCCTGAGCCTCGAGCTTGATCTCTGCTACATCACGCAGGCGGGTAATGGCGCCGGTAGCATCCCGCTTGATAATGACTTCGCCAAACTCCTCAGGCGTCTCAAGCCGGCCTTGAGCGTTAATCGGCATCTGCAGTTCAACCGCATCGTCATACGGTGGGCCGCCGATGACGCCAGCAGCAACCTGAATATTCTGGCTGCGAATGGCATTAACTACCTCAATCGGGTTCATGTTCAGTTCGGCGATTTTATCGGGATTAAGCCAGATACGCATAGCGTAATCACCCGAACCGAACAAACGCACCTGCCCTACGCCCTTCACGCGCGCCAAGGCATCTTTCACATTCAGGTTGGCGTAGTTACGCAGGTACAGCATATCGTAGCGCGAATTGGGCGAGCGCAAATGCACTACCATGGTGAGGTCGGGCGATGATTTGGCGGTGGTTACGCCCAGCTGGCGAGTCACTTCCGGCAAACGGGTGAGCGCCTGCGACACGCGGTTTTGCACCAGCTGCTGGGCCAAATCGGGGTCGGTACCAATTTTAAATGTAACTGTAAGCGTGAGCAAACCATCCGCCGAGGCGAGCGAGGACATATACAGCATGTTCTCGGTGCCGTTGATCTGCTCTTCAAGCGGTGTGGCTACCGTCTCGGAGATCATGGCCGGGCTGGCACCCGGGAACTGCGCATTGACGATAACCGTAGGCGGCACGACCTCGGGATACTCGGCGATAGGGAGCTGGAACATCGCCAGCAGGCCTGCGAGGAAGATAAGGATAGAGATCACGCCGGCAAAAATCGGCCGGTCGATGAAGAAACGTGAAAAGTTCATCGCATTAATCCTGCTGTTTCGGTGTTTGGTTTACTGTGAGCTTGCTACCTGCGTTGTAACCGTAAGGCCAGGGCGCAGCTTGCTCACGCCTTCGGTAATCAGCTGATCACCTGCGGCCAGCCCTGAGGTGACCACACGCTGCCCATCGATAGACGCGCCCAGTGCCACTTCGCGGTAAGTAACGGTATTGGCCTGATCGACCACATAAACAAACTTGCGGTCCTGGTCAGTACCAATAGCCTTCTCGGTGATGAGGATACCCTGATTGGAGGTGGGGCTGCCCAGACGCACATTCACGAACATGCCCGGTACCAGCTTGCCATCGCTGTTATCGAAAATCGCACGCGCGCGGATGGTGCCGGAGGTGCCGTTAATATGGTTATCGAAACTCTCAATAGTCCCGGTAAACTTCTCGGCTTGTGTATTCCGCAGCACCATTTCAACCGGTATTTTCAACTGCTCATCGCGGTTGCGGGCGATAGAGTAGACATTCTGCATATAGCTCTGCTCATCGACCTCAAAATCGGCATAGATCTTGTCGGTTGAGGCAATCGTAGTGAGCACTGGCGCGTTAGGGCCAGCCTGCACAAGGTTGCCAATGGTAAGCTCGGCGCGGCTCACGCGGCCATCAATTGGTGCTTTGACATAAGCGCGGTCGAGGTCGATCTGTGCCTGCTGCAGCTGGGCCTTGGCCACTTCTACCTGACTGCGGGTGATGGAGGCCGTGCTGCGGCGTTCATCCAGCGTGCGCAGGGCAATGGCTTCAGTCCGGATCAGGCCTTGCGCACGTACCAGTTCCTTAGCCGCTAAATCAGCCTGATTTTGGGCAGCCTGCAGCGCGGCTTCGGCCTGCGCCACTGCAGCCTGATAAGGCGCAGGGTTGATGACCAGCAGAACATCGCCCGCATTCACCATCTGGCCATCCTTGAAGCGGATTTCCTGCACACTGCCGCTCACTTCAGGGCGCAGCTCAACAAAGTCCACGGCGCGCAGGCGGCCTGAGTATTCTTTCCAGATTTGCAACGGCTGCTGCTCAACCACATCAACGGTCACGACTGGTGCTGGCGGCGGGGCAGCCTCCGGCGTATCAGCATGCGCCATGCTCACTTTATAAGCGGTGCCACCCGCAAGCGAGAGCAGGATGATGGCGGTGGTGCCGAGAAGAACTGATTTACGCTTGAGGTTCTGCATGGTCTTGGCTTTCGTATCTTGAATTTAGGCGTTGGCGCCGCCGTCTACATCCAGCGTGGCGCCGGTAATGTAGGAGGCTGCAGGACTGGCAAGGAAGGCGACCGCGGCTGCCACTTCCTCTGGGCGGCCATAACGGCCAAGTGCGATACCGGCCTTAAGGCTGGTAGCGAAGTCGCCATCGTTATCCGGGTTCATGTCGGTATTGATGGGGCCGGGCTGAATGGTATTGACGGTAATACCTTTGCCGCCCAAATCGCGTGCCCAGCCACGGGTGTAAGCAGCTACTGCAGCTTTGGTGGCAGAATAATCGGCCAGACCTGCTGCAGGTGTGCGGCTACCCAGAACAGAGCCGATGGAGATGATACGTCCACCCTCACCCATGACCTTGGCAGCTGCACGTACGGCCGCGACCACACCACCAACATTGATAGCCTGCTGACGATCGAGCGCGGCAATATCAAGGCCCTCACCCAAGGGGCCGGTTGCAAACACGCCTGCGTTATTCACGAGAATATCAAGGCGGCCAAGCTGCTTGGCTACATCGCTCACCAGCGCATCAACCGCTTTGGCATCCGCCTGATCGGCCTTAAGGGCAATAGCCTTGCCGCCTGCTGCAACGATATCACTTACCAATGCGTTAGCCTTGTCAGCTGACGCCGAGTAGCTGATGGCCACATGCGCGCCCTGTGCAGCCAGCTCACGTGCTGTTGCCGCGCCAATACCGCGCGAACCACCAGTGACGAGAGCTACTTTACCTGAGAGGGGCTTGTTGGCAGATTGGGTCATGGTGGCTATCCTTGAGTCATGTTGCGTTGCATTATTCATTAGTACAAGTATATTGAACTATTGAACCATGTCAAGCATCGTGCTACATTTATTTTATGGTTAGTTTTGTTCACCCTGCGAAAGAAGACCTTAACCTGCCGAATATATTGGCAGCTTTGGCCGATCCCATGCGCATCCGCATCCTGCTCAGCCTGCTGGCGGAAGCTGGCTGCATGAGCTGTTCGCAGGCCGCCCCCTGCCCTGATATGGCCAAATCCACCCTGTCACATCACTTCCGCATTTTGCGCGAGGCCGGGCTTATCCGCACCACTAAAAAGGGTGTGGAAAATCAAAACACCGTGCGGTTTGAAGATGTGGATGAACGCTTCCCCGGCCTGCTGAAAACCGTTCTCAAGCTGGCGGCGGCTGAGGCGTAATCACGACGTTTTCGGGCTGAATTTCCTCAAGCAGCAGCACATATATAACTGCCAGTATGGTGGGGCCAATAAACATGCCGATAAACCCGAAGGCCAGAATACCGCCCAGTACACCAAGAAACGCCAAGAGCAACGGCAGCTTGCTGCCATGGCTGATAATGTAAGGGCGTAGCACATTATCAATCGCGCTTATCGCCAGCAGCCCCCACAGGAACATGAAAATCGCCATACCGGTTTGCTGCTGTGCGAATAACCAGAGCACTGCCGGGATCCACACCAGCGGCGGGCCCAGAGGGATTGGCGAGAGGATGAAGATAAGTCCCGCCAGCACCACCGCGCCCGGCACACCTGCTATCCAGAAGCCGAAACCAGCGATAATCGCCTGCGCCAAGGCTGTGCCGAGCAAACCATAAATGATGCTGACTATGGTTTTACGCGAAACGATAAGCAAACGCTGCGCGCGCGGGCCGATGAAGCGGTCGAGCAGCACGTGCAGCCCCTCTATCGCCTCAATTCCATGCCTGAAGATGAAGAAGCTGAAGAACACACCCAGAGCCAGTGCCGTGAGGCCTGCGCCAATACTGGTGCCAATCGCCAATAACCACTCGGAGATAACGCCCATATTATCATTCACTGTCGCTTCGACATTCGCGTTACTGCCGCCATAGTCCGCCCAATACATATGTACATAGCCGGAAAGATAGGGAATTTCAGTGAGCCATAGAGGCGGGCCGCCGTTCTTGCCGCGCAAAATGCTAATTATACCAGTATAAAACTCGGCATAGTTATGCGCGAGGCTATTGCCCGCGATAAAGAACGGCACAATAAAAATCAATGCCAAGGCAAAAGTCATGAGCGCTGAGGCCAGCGTGATATTACCCACCCGCTCCTTGAGCATGCTGAACGCAGGCCAGGTCGCGACAGCAAAAATAAGGCCCAGCACCATGGCTGGAATAAACGGATTAATGATGAGCAGCCCGAACCACAACAGAACAGCCAGCAGGATACAGCTTGCCACAACACGGTAGGCGGCTTCGCGGGGAGCTAAATCTATAGTCATGCTGTTTACGTGAGCCTCCGGTAAGCCACGCAGTAAACAGCTACTGCATAGAATAGTTCCGCCTCAGGTAAGCCGCTCCATATAATCCGCCCGCGCAATCAGGTTGGTGCCAAAGTTCACCCCGTCTGGTGCATGCAGGTAAAACTCAACCGGATTGGGGATGACAAACGGCATCGACAACTCCTCGAACTCGGCCCCGCGACCGTAGCGCTGGAACTCGAAGTTCTGGGTGCACTCCCACAGGCCTGCTGCCTTGAGGATTTTAATCAGGTACTCATCGCCATCAGCCGCCAAAGGCTTAGGCCGGCGGCGCAGGTTAATAGCAAAGCCTGAGCCCGTTTTAAACGGCAACTCGGCAAAAGCCTGGCGCAGCGCCACCATTTTGGGCACCAGTAAACGGTCACGCAAATGCAGATGATCGTTATAAGAAGGTTTGAGCAGGAACGGCTTGTTCATGAAGGGTTTGAGCCATTCTTTCGCCAGCTCCACATTACGCGCTGCATGCTCGGGGCCAGCGCCAGCACAAGGCACTTTCACGGCATTGGTGCATAAAATGACCTTGGTACATTTGGGGTCGGCCTCTACATAAGCCAGCATTTTGTAAAAATCTTTATGGATCGTGGGCTCGCCGCCCTCGAGCTGCGCTTCATAATTGCGCGGGCCTTCAAGTATGCGCTTGAAACCATCGAAGGTCATATGCGTTGAACGGGCGGGGTCAGAATGGCAGCTGCACAGTTCGCATGCACGGTTACACAGATTGGTAAGGGCAAAGTAGTGGCGCACGCTGGGCAGTGTTCCTGCCACATCCGGGTTGGGGCTACGCAAAAACTCAGATAACTCTACGCCCTCACTTTTAAATACCACCGTGCAGGCAGCGCTTAACGCATCGAACGGGTTTTCCGGCAATTGCCAGTGCGAGCCTTGATTTTGCTGGCCCTGCTCGGCCGCCTCTTCAGCAATCAGTGCCAGTTTATCCTTACAATAAAAGGTCACGAACGGGTTGGCGTAGATGCTGAGTTTATGCGCCAGCGTGCCGCGCTCGACACTCGCATCTGCCAGAATGGCCTTGATACGGCTGGCGATGGTAGCTTGGTCATGCCGCAAATGGGCAAAACGCGCAGGCACCGGCAGCACACCCAAATCAAGCGGCTTATCGCCATACCCGCAACGGGTACTGCCGTATTGGATTAGCCGCGCGCGGTCACTGCCAGCCGAAATACGTGCCACCTGCTCGCTAAACCCCAGCGCCTGTAGCTCAGCCGCCTTATTGGCAATCTCAATGGCCAGAAGTTTGGCTTGTTCGGCATAGGTATTATAGAGGCTCATGAGCGGCCTCCATCATGATGTTGCGGTCTTCGCGCCAACCGGCACACAGGTTGCCGTTGGGGTGATAGACCATCTCGAAGGCGCAGTTATGCCCGAGCTCGTTAGAGAACTTTTCCAGCTGTGGCTCTATGAGGTTGAGGTCGGCCATCTCGGAGGCGATATCCATACCCTGATACTGCCGCACCTCGACATAATAATAATACCCCAGAACGGTGTGATACACCTGCATGGCGCCACGCGCATCCAGCTCTTCCCATATGGGCTCGAGGCTTACACTGTTCTTGCGGCTATAGAGCGGAATAGCCCCCTGCGCTAGCGGGCCGAAGTTCATGAGCTGGCGGAAGATGACGTTATCCACGCCCAGGCCTTGGGCCCAGTCGATATAACGCATCATGTCATCAACCGTTGAAATACCTTCTTTGAGCAGCACACATGACATACGCACACGAATGCCACTGGCGCGGGCGGTGGAGATATACTCGCGCAGCTGATCATCGCTCAGCAGATGCGGCGCCATTTTCATGATGCGGCAGTTGGTTTTAAAATCATCGTGCGCACGTGAGATATTGAGGTGCTCGAGCCGGTACTCAATCAAACGGTCGAGCACGGTATCCGAGCTGTCGGCTACCTTCCAGCCGAGGCCACTGGCATTACTGGTCAGCGTCCGCTTGCGCACACCTGCTTTGGCCAGCGTTCGTAGAATAGGTGGCAGACGTTTGCTAATGGTCGGCTCACCCCCAGTAATTGAAACACTGGGGTTTACAAAGCGCACTGCCTCAAGGCTTTTGTGCAGACCTTCGAGATATACCTCGGTATTTGAAATCTCAGGCTTATGATAAACTGCACCATCCTGCAGATAGCGCAAATGCGCGACACAGAACTGGCAATCGGCATTGCATTTCTCGGTGATATGTACCGAGAGATTGGCATTGTCGTAGACCGACCAAGGCTTTCCCTCAAGCGCGATAGATTTGAAACGCGCGCCGGTGAGATTGAAATTACCCTGCCGCGCATAACGGTTAGGGTGCAGCAAAACAGGAGATAACTCTAAAACGGCCGTAGACGGCATGGCGGGCTCACTTTCTCTTATCGCCAGCTCATCTGAGGCGATAGATAGTTGCAGTATGTACCGGCATAATCCGCGAGGATTTGCCAGAACACGCACAGGCTAACGCAGCCTGCCCTGCAAGGCAAGCGCGTTTCTGCAGGTTGCTGTCAGCCCTGATTTATACTGTGAATTTAGGAATCTTGACGACCGATCCCTTGCCCACTTCAACCCGTGACGAGATGCGCGGGCAGCCCAAGGTCTTCAGAACCTCACCCTCACCCGTCACGGTTTGCAAGATAACCGGATGCCCCCATAGCGCATGCATATGCTGCAGCACCATTCTGGCCTGTTCTTCATCAAGCGGGCGCTCGTTATGCTGCGTATGGTGCAGAACCAATGTACGGTCGTTACGGTGATGATAGGCTACAGCTTCAATCTGCGGCTGGCGGTCGCCTAAGCGATACTGTGCGGCCAAATCACGGCGTACGACAGAAAAACCATCATCATCCTGAATACCGACAATCGAGTAATGCTCTGTATGGCGGTGGTTATCCTCAGTCGAGAAAAGCTTGAAGTTACGGCAGATAGTGGGCGAAAGGTATTGTGAGACAAAGCTCTCGTCCTTGAAATTCTCACCCGCATGCTTGATCACCGATACCCAGTCCGGGTTGCCGGCAAACTTGGGGAAGTGCTCATAATCCTCAGCGGTTGGCTTCTCGCAAATACGCTGTATGTCTTTATACATGGCAAAACCGAGCGCATAAACATTGATGCCGCCGTAGCCTCGTTGGTCAAAATCGCGCTGGTTCACCACATTGGTATGTGACTGCAGGAACTCGAGCATCATGCCACCCGATACCAAACCCATGTCGTACATATCGTTCATCAAGGTATGGTGCCAGAAGGTGGCCCAGCCTTCGTTCATCAGCTGGGTCTGCATCTGCGGGTAAAAATACTGCGAGCGCTCGCTGATCATGCGCAGCATCTGGCGCTGCCAGTCAGGCATGTTAGGCGAGAGATTGGCCAGAACCATGAGCAGATTCTCGTCATGCTCGAGGTCCATATGATAGGGGCCCGCTAGCTGATCAAATTTCTTGGTCGCGCCACGGGCATGCGCCGCGCTGCGGTCGAGTACGGGGTCATAATTCTCGCGCGCAGCATCTTCTATGCGCTGACGCTTGGCCCGAAGCTCGGCCTCGCTCAAACGCGCCGGCTTGGTATAACGGTTTACGCCGTGGCTTTGCAGCGCATGCGCCGCATCCAGCACCGCCTCTACCGCCTTCACGCCATGCTTTTCCTCACATTCCGCGACAAACTTTTGCAGCCGCTCGAGCTCGGGCACGATATTCTTGGCACTGGTAAACTGCCGGAACATATGGTTGTTCTTGAAAAATGAGTTATGCCCGAAAGATGCATGGGCAATAACCAGCATCTGCATGGTTTTGGTATTCTGCTTCATGCAATAAGCAATCGACGGATCGGAATTGATCACGATCTCGTAGGCCAAGCCCATCTGGCCATTGTTATACGCCTTCTCGCTGGTTACCAGCTCCTGCCCGAATGACCAATGCGCGTAATTAACCGGCATGCCCACGCTGGCGTAGGCGCTGAGCATTTCTTTGGCATCAATCAGCTTGATCTTGTTGGGGTAAGTATCGAGCCCGTATTTCTCATGCGCGATAATACCAAAAGTGGTTTCGACCAGATCCATCCAGTTACGTGGAATGGGGCGTGCCCTGCCATCGGCAAGCACTGTCGCGTTCTCATGGCCAGGCTTGATGCGCGGCGTATAGGTCCAGTCATCCGCTACGATGAAGACATTCTTGCCCTCCTCGTAATGCGACATGAGGTCTTCTATTCGCTGCACATAAGCGGGCTTGGGCTTGGCCTGTGTCTCGAATTCGGTCAGTAGGGTCATTCTGCTTATCCTTTATGCCGGCAGCATGGCAGCCATTTTAGGCTTGTTGCTGCTGCTTGATTCGCCATGCGAGAAGAAGCTGCGGAACAGCGGCCAGATATCTTCACGGTCGACAATCTTGCCGGTCCAGAACCGGTCGGAATATTCCTCTGAAAGCTGCTCATAGAGATGCCACAGCGATTGAGGCTTGCCGGTGGTAATTTCGGCATAAAAAGCACCACGTACATAGCCCAGCAGCTTGCGCATCTCTTCTTCAGTCTTGTGCATATCGTGCTCGAAATTGTCGCCATCCGAGCCTTGGGTCATATAGATGTCGTAATTCTTGCCGAGATAACGCTTCTCGATAATATCGTTCACCATAGCAAGACCACTTGAAACCATAGTACCGCCTGTTTCGGTGCCGTAGAAAAACTCCTTCTCATCCACCTCTTTAGCAGTGGTGTGATGACGCACAAACACAACATCAACCGATTCATAATTCTGCTGCAGCAGCATGTAGGTGAGATAGAATAGGATTTTGGCCTTGGTCTTCTTGTCCTCATCCATTGAGCCAGAGACGTCCATCAGGCAGAACATCACGCCGCGGTTTTGCGGAACGGGCTGTGAAGGGAAGTTGCGCACCTGCAAATCGGTAGACTTGTTGAAGCGTGGCACTAACCGCTTTTTGGCCTCGAGCGGAGTGATGCCGTCTTCAAGGGCTTCGATATAATCGTGCTCCTCAGGCGTCGCCAAGTCATAAAACGCATCCTTAAGGCGCGTTACTTTGGTACGCATATTGTTGCACTGAACCGAGAGCGGCACGAAATTATCGTAACCAAAGAGCTCTTTTTTAGGCGGCGGCGGAGCCGGATCATAAGCCGAAAGGATGTTGTGAATTTCGGTCAGACCCGCAAGGATCTCGCGGTTATAACCACCCTCACCTGCGAGAATACGCCCCATTTTACGGCGCTTGGTACGCTTACGGTCAATACGGTTGTTAGGGCCGCTGTTGGAGTAACCAGCAAACTTGGGCTTGGTCTCATTCGTCTGCTGGATGTTGAGGCGGCGCATATTCGGCAGGCCCAGATCATCGAACAGAATCTCGAGGAATTCCTCACGCGAGAGATGATAGACAAAATCATCATTCCCCTCGCCACCATCGCTCGCTTTACCACTGCCGCTGCCGCCACCGCCCCCCTTGGGGCGCGGCAGCTTGTCGCCAGCCTGAAATTCCTTGTTACCCGGTCGAACAACGCGTCTGACGCCGCCCTCACCATGCACAAGGTCAGGCTGCTTGAGGTCATCACGCGTTACATGAACGTCAACACCGCCCTCTCCGATGTCGGTAACATTGCCCTTCTCGATGGACTTGTAGATCGCACGGCGCGCGTGCCGCTTAACGCGGTCATTAAAACGCTTCCTGCTTACCTGATCGGTACCAGCGGTATGTCCGGTATCATAAACTTCAGCCATTTTTACCTCTTGCGGCTACGGGGCCGACAAATCCCTTCTGCCTTTAAGGGGCAGAAGGGAGTGCAGAGAACTTACGGACGGGCGACGCGGCGATACCACTCGCTTACCAACTGAACCTGCTTAGGCGTGTAACCGTTAGCCACCATGGTTTTGACGTACCTGCTGTGCTTTTCGGTATCCTTGGCGTCCTTCTTCGCATCGAAAGAGATGATCGGCAGAATTTCTTCTGTATTAGCGAACATTCTGGCTTCAATTACTTCGCGCAGTTTCTGGTACTCGGTCCATGCGGGGTTCTGACCACCGTTATTGGCACGCGCACGCAGGCAGAAGTTTACAACTTCGTTGCGGAAGTCCTTCGGATTGGAAATACCGGCGGGCTTCTCGATTTCCTGAAGCATCTCGTTCAGCTCTTTCTGTCCGTAAACAGCGCCTGTATCGTTATCGCGCAATTCCTGACCCTGAATCCAGAAATCAGCACGCTCAACGTAACGGTCAAATATGTTCTGGCCATACTCGGTATAGCTCTCGACGTAAGCCTTCTGGATCTCTTTTTCCAGTCTCTTGGCGTAGTTCGGAGCCAGATGCTCCTTGATGAAGCCAAGATAACGCTGCTCGGTTTCGGCCGGGAACTGCTCACTCCGAATACGCTGCTCGAGTGTGTAGAGCATATGCACCGGATTGGCTTCGATTTCGCCCCCCGTCGCCGCATTCATGTTAAACACTTCGGACATGGTCTTCGAACCCCAACGGGTTGAAACACCATCCATACCTTCATCGAGTCCAGCCGCTTCAGCATATTCCTGGACCGATTTGGCACTCGGGTCGCTGTCCTTCAGGTTTTCGCCATTATAAACGCGCATCTTGGTGTAGATGCTCGAATTCGCTGGCTCCTTCAGGCGGGTAAGTACGGCAAACTGGGCCAGCATTTCGAGCGTGCCGGGGGCGCAAGGCGCGTCAGCAAGGCTACTATCACGGCGGGCTTTCTGGTAAATCTTCACCTCTTCATCCACGCGCAAGGTGTAAGGCACTTTCACGGTGAATACGCGGTCGAGGAAAGCCTCGTTATCCTTGTTACCCTTGAACTTCTTCCACTCAGACTCATTTGAGTGAGCCAGCACAATACCGTTAAACGGAATCGCACCGATGGATTCGGTACCCTTGTACTGGCCGTCCTGTGTAGCGGTCAGCAACGGGTGCAGCACCTTGATGGGCGCCTTGAACATTTCAACGAATTCAAGCAGACCCTGGTTCGCCATGCAGAGGCCACCAGAATATGAGTAGGCATCAGGATCGTTCTGCGCATACTGCTCGAGTTTGCGGATATCAACACTACCCACGAGAGCTGATATGTCCTGATTATTCTCATCGCCCGGCTCGGTACGGCCGATAGCACGCTGACTGAGGATGGAAGGCATCACGCGCTGAACGCGGAACTTGCTGATATCGCCCTCAAATTCAGCCAGACGCTTGGCTGCCCAAGGCGACATGATGGCGCGGTTAAGCGCACGCTTCGGGATACCAAATTTTCTTTCGAGCTCATCGCCCCACTCTTCCTTATTGAAGAGCCCAAGCGGACTTTCGTTAACCGGTGAGCCCTGGAGAATATAGATCGGATGCTTCTGCATCAGGCCCTTGATGCATTCAGCAAGGCTTGACTTGGCGCCACCAACAGGACCGAGCAAATAGAGTACCTGCTTGCTTTCTTCCAAGCCCTGTGAAGCTTTACGGAAGAAGCCAACGACCTGCTTGATCGTGCGCTCCATACCGTAAAACTCTTTAAACGGTTCATAAACAGCAATTTTCTTGCCGCCGCCATGGATGCGCTGCAGGCGTGTATCGCTGTTGGTGTCAATCAGCTGGGGCTTGCCAATAGCTGCGAGCATGCGCTCAGCAGGGTTGGCGTAGGTCAGCGGGTCTTCTTTGCAACGCTGCAGATATTCGCCAAGCGACATCTCCTGCGGCGCCTGATTACCATAAGAAGTCTTGTAACGATCGAAAATGCCAGCAGCCGCCGACACCACGGTTTCTTCAGCCATGATAATGCCCCTGTTTGTGGCGGCACTCTTATTTATTATTGAGCCCGCCTGATTTCCCTGTTCAATCGCCCGCTTATAATGTGAGCTGATTTTTGGTTGGCACCACTTAGGATTATTTTTTTGGACCTGTCAATGGCGGATAAACATAAGGGAGTGAATTTTTTCTTAACAGCAAATCTGCGGATTTCCGCCAATTAATTCGGGTTTTTATTGCACTCGCTCACTGAGCTATATATACGCGCGCCCGCAAACGCGAGTCCTCCGGGTAATTTCAAAACACTCCCGTCATTCCAAATAATCAAAACTTAAGCGTGCAATTTCTGTTTGCGTTTTTTAAGCGGCATATTATTCCAGATATGCATAACCGCATAACTGCGCCATGGTCGCCATGCTTGAGAGAGCGTATCTGCCTCGGCCGCTGTTGCATCGCCAAGATTGTTGCGGATGATGATATCTTCTTTCGGGAAGGCATCCGGCCAGCGAAGTGCACGCATGGCAATATAATGCGCGGTCCACTTGCCGATGCCGCTTATGCTGGTGAGCTGGTTGATTAACGCCTCAGGATGAGCGCCTGCCTCGAGCTTTAATTGATCATGCACAAAAGCCTCTGCAACTGCATGAATACTGCTGGCACGCGTTGCGATAACACCAAGCGCCGCAATTTTACTGCTACCTGCTTTGGCGATCAGCTCAGGCACAGGCGTGAGATGTGTCAGGCTCTCTAGTGGTGTTTTTATCTTCTGTCCGAAGGCCTCGGCATAACGACCGGCCAGTGTGGTTGCAGCCTTCACAGTTATCTGTTGGCCCAATATGGCACGCACAACCAGCTCGAAGGCATCGAACGCGCCGGGCACCCGTAAGCCGGGGTTACGCAATACGGCCGCACGCAATAATATATCTTGCGATAAATGACCGCTGATTAAATCGGGCCGCGCATCGAGATCAAACAGGCTGCGCAGGCGGCTGAGCAAAAGTTGCAATACAGGTAGTAGAGACTGCGCAAAGGTAACTGCAAGCGCATTCTTCCCGGGCAGTTGAGCGACCTTCACCCAGCCGGTATGTGTGCCCAAGCGCACGGTGCGTGCATAGCTATCCGCACTTATGCACTCAACCCCCTTAAGGCAGCGCGCCTCAAGGAACTTGAGGATGCCTGCCCAGTCATATGGCGGGCGATAACTGAGCTGCAGCACCAGCGCTTCTTGCCCCGCCACCTGCTCTGCTGTATCTGCCATGGTTTTGCGCAGCCGCGTTGGCGGCATGCCATAACAGGTACTGAATGCATGGTTGAAGCGACGCAAACTACCAAAGCCGCTGGCATAAGCGACCTGCGTTATGGGCAAAGCAGTTTCTGTAAGCAGCTGCTTGGCCAGCAGTAAGCGCCGCGTTTGCACCAGCTCGACCGGCGAAACACCAAGTTGCTTTTGCACAATACGGCGCAGCTGGCGGGTGCTGAGGTCGAACTGGCTGGCGATACCATCCAGCCGCACGCCATCTTCTGTCAGCGCGGTCTCAATACGCTGCATGATGAGGCAGGCAATCCGCCGTGCATCATCCACCGGCGCGGTACCGGGAGCCAGCTCAGGCCGGCAACGCAGGCAAGGGCGAAATCCTGCCTTTTCGGCGCTGCTGGCATTTTCATAGAAACAGCAGTTTGCCTCTTTGGGCGTGCGCGCAGTACAAATCGGACGGCAATAGATGCCGGTTGAAGTCACGCCGATATAGAACACGCCATCAAACCGCGCATCGCGGGCGGCATAGGCTTTATAATAGCTCTGTTCCGGCTGGCTCATAGGCCATGCTAGCTTGTGCGGCCTTTAGAAACTAGCCGTTTTCGGACATGTAGATTTTAGTGTTTGTATGGCCGAAAGCGGCGAGTGCTGTACAAATATGAAGCTATAAACAAACCATGACACGCGAGACCCTCCACTACACCATCACCACCACAGCCATGGGATGCCTGCTCATGGCACAAAGCACGACTGGCCTTTGTGCTGTGTACATGAACAACCATAAGCACTTGCTGATTGGTGAGCTTGAGACAGATTTTCCTGCCACTACGCTAGTGCAGGCAGATAAGCAATTGCAGCAAGTGGCCAAGCTTATTGCCCGCTATATAGAGCACCCGGTAACAACACCTATCCTGCCGCTTGATCCTAGAGGCACAGCCTTCCAGCAGCGCGTCTGGGCGGGCCTGCAGCAAATACCGGCAGGCAATACAGTTAGCTATACTGAACTGGCGCATAAGCTGGGCCTGCCGCAAGGCGCCCGCGCCGTGGCCAGCGCTTGCGCTGCCAACAAAATAGCAGTGATTATCCCCTGCCACAGGGTAATTGGCAGCAACGGCGCGCTCTGCGGCTACCGCTGGGGGATCGAGCGCAAGCGACAGTTGCTGGCGCTTGAAAAAATACAAGATTAGCTTATTTCACCTTGCCTCACAGATATGCTAATCAGGCCGCCTGATGATGCCAGAGGAAAAGACCATGAGCGCCGATATCACCACCAAAGACCGCCTGAACACCCTAAGCAAAACACTGCTGCAGGTGCATAAATCGCTGCTCGATTTCCAGAAGGGCGTAATGGAGGCCCTCGGCGGTAAAGCCCTTACCGCATACGATACATGGCAGCTTTCAGTAGCACATCCTGATTTTGAATGGCTGCGGCTGCTTTCTTCCATGATCATCCGCCTTGATGATGCGACGGATAACAAAGACCTGTCGCATGAATCAACCCATGCGCAGTTTTCAGCCGAACTGAATGCTATTTTCAATGATCCCGCCCAGCATGAAGACTTCAAGCAGCGGCTTGAAATTGCCTTGGCTAATAGCCCGGAGCTGTGTCTGCAGGTTGCCGACCTGAAGCGCAGAATTGCGCAGTAAACTGCCGGAATACAGCCGTAGGTTTTATCTACGGCAGCTTGTAATTGACTTCAATCAAGACCGTGGTAGTCCTATAGTCAGAGGATTACATGAACAGGTCTGCGACGCCTATTCCGCCTGATGCCACCACTCCTTGGAGTGTTCTGTACAGGCGCGCGTCATGGACGTGATTAAAGAGTTTCCATTCCTTATTCCCGCCCTGTGCGCCACAGCGATTGCGGGCACTCTTTATTACTACCTGCGCCGTGGCCGCTCGCGCATCGCGCAACTTGATGCGCTCAGCTCTACCATTCTGAGCAACGTGAACCATATGGTGATTGCGGTTGACCTTAAGGGCACCATCATCTCCTTCAATAAGGCGGCTGAAGAGTAGCTGGGGTATAAAGCTGCCGAGGTTATCGGCAAAACCAGCCCCGCCCTGTTCCACGATGCTGCCGAAATTGCCAAGCGTGCAGCCGAACTTACCGCCGAATATGGCCGCTCGATTGAGCCGGGTATGGATGTGTTTACCCTTAAGCCCAGTCTTGAGGGCAGCGAGACCCGTGAATGGACCTTCATCAGCAAAAATGGTACCCGCAAAGCCCTCAGCCTAACGGCAACACCGCTTCATGGCGCCGATAAAAAGATTATCGGTTACCTGGGTGTTATTCTCGATGCCAGCGCCAGCAAAGCGGTTGAGCAGGCGCTTTATAGTAGCGAAGAGCGCATGCGCACCATCCTCGAAGCCGCGCCCAACGGCATTCTCACCGTCGATGCGCGCGGCATTATCCGCTCAGCGAATGCCACCATGTTCAAGATTTTCGGCTACACCGAGGCCGAGCTTATTGGCAAACCGGTGACCACGCTTATTCCGCATAGCTTCCATACTCGCCACGATACCGATGTGGCTAATTTCATGCAATCCGGCCAGCGCCGCCAGATGGCCGCCGGCAAGGATGTGGTGGGCCTGCGCAAGGATGGCAGTATTGTGCCGGTTGAAGTGGGGCTTAGCCGCACGGTATTGCCCGGCGGCGAGCCCAGCATCATCGCCACGGTACAGGACATCAGTACCCGTAAACTGCAGGAAGAGCAGAAAGAACAGCTGCTTGACCGCCTCACCGCCTCTAATACCGAACTCGAGCGCTTTGCCTATATTACTTCACACGACATGCAGGAGCCCATCCGCATGATCACCAATTTTTCTGAAATCATCATGAAGGATTACGGCAGCCAGATCGATCCCACAGGCCGCGAGTACCTGAGCCTCGTTATCAACTCGAGTACCCGCCTTAAAGATCTGGTCGATGACCTCCTAGCCTATTCCCGCGTTGGCAACCAGAATCTCGCCATGAGCGAATTTGAAGGCCAGATGCTGATGGATAATATCCTCGAAAACCTTAAGAACATGATTGCCGAAAACAAGGCGGTTGTAACCTACGACAAGCTGCCTCGGCTGTATGGCAACTCTATTCAGATTACGCGTCTGCTGCAAAACCTTGTTGTTAATGCCATTAAATACCAGCCCAAGGGCAATGCCGCGAAAATCCATATCAGCGTGAGTGATATGCCGGAATGCTGGCAGATTGCCGTGCAGGATAACGGCATGGGCATCAAAGAAGAGTTCATCGAGCAGATCTTCCTGCCCTTCCGCCGCTTGCATACGTGGGATGCCATTCAGGGCACCGGCCTTGGCCTTTCGATCTGCCGCAAGATTGCCGAAACGCACGCCGGCAGGCTGTGGGCGCAATCAACCCCCGGTGCCGGTAGCACCTTTACCTTTACCCTCAAGAAACCCAATACCAAAGCCGTGGAGGCAGCATGACTATTGACCTTATCCAGAACAAAGCCCGTCCAGCGCAGATTTTACTGGTCGAAGATAACCCGGGTGACGTCATCCTCACCCAGCGCGCCCTGCGTGATTCAAAAATCTCCAATAACATCACGGTCGCAAAAACCGGCGAGATGGCCCTCGCCATGCTGCGCCGTGAGGGCGAATATGCCGATACCCCCAAGCCCGACCTCATCTGGCTCGACCTCAACCTGCCCCAAATGAGCGGGCAGGATGTGCTGAAGATCATCAAGACCGACCCGCTGCTCAAGCATATTCCGGTGGTCATTCTCTCCAGCTCGCAAGCCACGCAGGATGTGGTAAAAAGCTACAGCCTGCACGCCAACGGTTATGTGGTAAAACCCGCTAACCTCGAAAGCCTGGGGGACGTCATCCGCAAGCTCGAATCCTTCTGGTTCACGCTGGTGGTACTGCCCGATGCCAGCGATGTGGTCCAGGCGGGCTAAAGCCCTTAAAATAGGCGTTTTTCCTGTAAATTACAGCAGCTTGCCGGTGTTGTAATCGAGGGCATATGTGCTATTTTGTGCCTCACACCCATATATAGTGAGTAATTTCATGGCCAATTATCCTGTCGAAAACGTATCGCCCAGCTTTTCGGAGCTTGAGGAAAAAACCCTGAAATATTGGCAGGATAAGCGTATTTTCGAAAAATCGGTTGAGCGCAACCCCAAGGTCAAGAATGGCCAGTCGAATGAGTTTGTCTTCTACGACGGCCCCCCGTTTGCCAACGGCCTGCCGCACTACGGCCATATCGTAACCAGTTACGTTAAGGACATCATCCCGCGCTACCAGACCATGAAGGGTACGCACGTAGAGCGCCGCCAAGGCTGGGACTGACACGGCCTGCCCGCCGAGCTGGCGGTTGAAAAAGAAATCAACGTGAGCGGTGCCAAGGCGATCCTCGATTATGGCATCGAGAAGTTCAACAAGGCGTGTGAAACCTCGGTACAGCGCTATACACAGGACTGGCAGTGGTACTTCAACCGCATGGGCCGCTGGGTTTCTTTTGAAGACCAGTACCGCACCATGGACAAATCCTACATGGAATCAGTCATGTGGGCGTTCAAGCAGCTTTATGCCAAGGGCCTTGTCTACGAAGGCTACCGTGTAGTGCCTTACTCGTGGGCGGTGCAGACCCCGCTCTCGAACTTCGAAACGCGCCTCGATAACGCCTATCGTGAACGCACCGACCCCACCCTTACTGTTGGCTTCCTGTTGCATGCCAACAAGCTGAGCGACAAGCCGCTGCGCGTATTGGCATGGACCACCACCCCCTGGACCCTGCCGTCCAATATGGCGCTGTGTGTGAACCCCGAGTTCACCTACGCAATTGTTGAGAAGGGCGATGCGGCCTATATCATCGCCGCTGGCGCGCGAGAGCGTTATGCCCGCGAGCTGGATGGCTACGAGCTGGTAAAGGAAGTTGCAGGCACTGATCTGGTTGGCCTCACTTACGAACCGCTGTTCCCCTACTTTGCCAAACTGGCCAGCGAAGGCGCCTTCCGCGTCATCTCGGGCGGGTTTGTAGATGCCGAGAGCGGTACCGGCATCGTGCACATCGCCCCCGGCTTTGGTGAAGAAGATATGGAAGTTGCCAAGAAATTTGGCATCCCCACCGTTGTGCCGGTGGACGAAGCGGGCCGCTTTACCGAGGAAGTGACCGATTATGTCGGCCAGAATGTCATCCTTGAAGCGAACGATAAGGTCATCAAAGACCTGAAGGCGCGCAAATATACCGTCATCAAGCATGACCAGATTTTGCACAGCTACCCGCATTGCTGGCGTACCGATCAGCCCCTTATCTATAAGGCAGTGAGCTCGTGGTACGTTGAGGTTACCAAGTTCCGTGACCGCATGGTCGAGCTGAACAAGGGCATCACCTGGCTGCCCGAGCACGTGAAAGACGGCGCCTTCGGCAACTGGTTGGCCAATGCGCGCGACTGGAACATCTCGCGAAACCGCTTCTGGGGTACAGCTATTCCGGTATGGAAGAGCGATAACCCGGCCTTCCCGCGCGTTGACGTCTACGGCTCGATTGAAGAGCTGGAGCGCGACTTTGGCGTGAAGGTGCCTAACCTGCACCGACCCTATATCGATGAGCTGGTGCGCGCCAACCCGGACGATCCTTCGGGCAAGAGCATGATGCGTCGTGTGCCTGAGGTACTCGACTGCTGGTTTGAATCAGGCTCGATGCCCTTCGCGCAGCAGCACTACCCGTTCGAAAACCAGAAGCGCTTTGAGGAAAACTTCCCCGGCGACTTTATTGTTGAATACATCGCGCAGACCCGCGGCTGGTTCTACACGCTCATGGTGCTTTCAACTGCGCTGTTCGACCGTGCGCCGTTCAAGAGCTGCATCTGCCATGGTGTTGTGCTGGACGTGAATAACCAGAAGCTGAGTAAGCGCCTCAAGAACTACCCCGATCCGGTGGATGTGTTCAAGAACCTGGGCTCAGACGCCTTGCGCTGGTACATGCTGTCATCCCCGCTCATGATTGGCGGCGATTTGTCGATTGCTGAAGACGATACCGACATCGCCAAGTCCATGCGCTCGGTTATCATCCGCCTGTGGAATGCGTATTACTTCTTCACCCTCTACGCCAATATCGATGGCGTAAAGGCCAAGCTGCGTACTGATTCCAAGCACCCGCTTGATCAATACCTCATGGGCAAAACCGCACAGCTCATCACCGGTGTGCAGAGCCATCTCGATACGCTCGATATCCCGGGCGCTTACGACAGCGTGCCGGCGTACATCGAGGCGATCAACAACTGGTATATCCGTAACCGTCGTGGTGCCTTCTGGGCCGAGGGCCAGAGCGAGGACAAGCAAGCGGCTTACGATACGCTCTATACCTCGCTGGTTTACGCCACCCGTGCGCTGGCGCCGATGATGCCGTTCCTGGCCGAGCACATCCACACCGGCCTGACCGGTGAGGAGAGCGTACATCTGCAGGACTGGCCAGACGCCAGCAAACTGCCGGTGAATGCCGATGTGCTGTCGGGCATGGATCTGGCGCGTGAGGTCAGCTCATCGGTACTGCGTCTGCGTGAGCAGCACCGCCGCCGCGTGCGTCTGCCGCTCAAAAAGCTCACCATTGCGCACCACAATACCCAGCGCCTGACGCCGTATGTTGACCTCATCAAGGAGGCCGTAAACATTATGGAAGTTGAGCTGGCAACGGATGCCGGCAGCTATGGTACGCGCGTCATCAAGGTCAATCCCAAGCTGGGCGCCAAGCTCGGCGCCAAGTTCAAGGATGTGATGAACGCACAGCGCAGCGGCGAATGGAAGCTGACAGCTGACGGAAAGCTCGATATCGCAGGCCTTACGCTTGACGCTGGTGATTTCGAAATGCGCATTCAGGTAACTGGCGATGCGCCTGCCGATTCATTCGATAACTGGCAGGGCCTTACCCTGCTCGATATCACCATCTACCCCGAGCTGGAGGTTGAAGGTTTTGCGCGCGATCTCATCCGTGTGATCCAGCAAACCCGCAAGAACCGCAACTACCAGATCACCGAGCGTATTCATGTGGAACTGCAACTGCCGGATGCCCTTAAGGCCTCACTGCAGCCGTTCCTCAAGCATATTGCGAGCGAAACTCTGGCCGATGAAATGGCTGTGACCGACACCGCCATTCCCGAAGCCGAGAAGGTAGAAGCCGACCTTGGCGATGTGCAGGTTGCCCTGCGCATCACGCAGGCTTCGGCCATCACGCGGGCAGCGAGCTAGTTATTTATGGTGCAGAGCCTTGGCGTGATACGCCAAGTGCTCGCCTATAAAATTGGCAATAAAGTAGTAGCTATGGTCATAGCCCTTCTGCAGGCGCAGAGAGAGCGTGTGGCCATGTGCCGTACAGGCTTGGCGCAACAGGTCGGGCCTCAGCTGCTTTTCCATAAACTCATCGGCATCGCCTTGGTCCACAAGCAGTGATAGCTTCTCTTGCGTCTGGCCGAGTAACGCCACAGCGTCCCATGCCAGCCAGTCCTGCCTGTTTGAGCCCAGATACGCGCTAAAAGCCTTTTCACCCCACGCCACCTGAGAAGGCGCGCAGATGGGCGAGAAGGCCGAAACGCTCTTGTAAAAACCGGGCTTTTTAAGAGCACACATAATTGCGCCATATCCGCCCATCGAATGGCCGCTGATGCCACGCACATCACTCGCGGCAAAGTGCTGTTCAATAAGCGCTGGCAGCTCAGCCGTTACATAATCGAACATTTTATAATGCGCCGCCCATGGAGCTTGCGTGGCGTTGATATAAAAACCTGCGCCTTGGCCGAGGTCATAGGCAGGATCATTAGCAACACCTTCACCACGCGGGCTTGTATCCGGCACCACCACAATAACACCATGTTGCGAGGCATAGCGCTGCGCACCCGCTTTAGTAATGAAGTTCTGCTCGGTGCAGGTAAGACCGGAGAGGAAATACAACACCGGGCATTTGCTCTGCTGCGCCTTGGGCGGCAGGTAAATACCAAAACGCATCTCGCAGTTCAGGCTGTTTGAGGCGTGCTTCCACACTTCCTGCGTGCCGCCAAAGCTGGTGTGCTGCTCAATACGCTCCATCACAAACTCCTAGAAGTGAATAACGGTGCGAATAGATTTGCCGTCGTGCATCAGGTCAAACGCCTCGTTAATACGCTCAAGCGGCATGGTGTGGGTGATGAACGGATCGAGCTGGATATCGCCTTTCATGGCATCTTCCACCATATACGGCAGCTGGGTGCGGCCACGCACACCGCCAAAGGCACTCCCGCGCCATACACGGCCCGTCACCAGCTGGAACGGGCGGGTGGCAATCTCCTGTCCTGCGCCAGCCACACCGATAATGATGCTCTCACCCCAACCCTTATGGCAGCACTCAAGCGCCGCGCGCATAACGTTTACATTACCAATGCACTCAAAGCTGAAATCCACCCCGCCATCGGTCATCTCCACAATCACATCCTGAATACTCTTGGTATGATCTTTGGGATTCACGCAGTCAGTCGCACCCATCTGTTTGGCTAACTCGAACTTGGCAGGGTTGGTATCGATACCGATAATACGGCCTGCCTTGGCTTGGCGCGCGCCCTGAATAACCGCAAGGCCGATACCACCAAGGCCAAAAACCGCCACCGTATCGCCCGCTTTTACCTTGGCAGTGTTATGCACCGCGCCAATGCCCGTGGTTACGCCGCAGCCCAATAAACATACCTTTTCAAGCGGAGCCTTGGGGTTGATCTTGGCCAATGAGATTTCAGCCACCACGGTGTATTCGCTGAATGTGCTGGTGCCCATGTAATGGTACACCGGCTTGCCCTGATACGAGAAACGCGAGGTACCATCCGGCATCAGGCCTTTGCCCTGCGTGCTGCGAATTTTCTGGCACAGGTTGGTTTTACCCGACTTGCAGAATTTGCACTCGCGGCACTCAGCCGTATAAAGCGGAATTACATGATCGCCGGGTGCAACACTGGTGACTCCCTCGCCCACTTCAACCACAACACCGCCGCCCTCATGACCCAATACAGCCGGGAAAATGCCCTCAGGGTCATCGCCACTCAGCGTAAACGCATCGGTATGGCAAACGCCGGTATGGGTGATTTTCACCAGCACTTCGCCAGCCTTGGGCGGAGCAACATCAATCTCGACGATCTCAAGCGGTTTACCGGGGGCAAAGGCAACAGCAGCACGCGATTTCATATTATAGTCTCCAGCATATAAACAGCGCGTAACTTATCATTACGCCCGCATACAACAATGCGATATTTTGTTTTGCAGTTGCCTAAACAAACCTGCGCCCTATTATAAGCTCACATTCACATACAGCCGGAGCCACCATGCCTCTCACCACCCTTGGTTATGCCGTTCAATCTGCCACCGACAAGCTGGCGCCATTTACATTCCAGCGCCGCGATGTGCGTGAAACCGATGTGGCGATTGACATTCTCTTCTGCGGCATATGCCATTCGGATATCCATTCCGCCCGTAACGAATGGGGTTGGTCAAACTACCCTTACGTGCCGGGGCATGAAATTGTAGGCCGCGTTACTGCAGTTGGCGCCAAGGTAAGTAAGCATAAGGTTGGCGATCTCGTTGGCGTGGGCTGTCTGGTCGATAGCTGCCGCACCTGCGCCTCATGCAATGATGGCCTCGAGCAATATTGCGATAACGGCTTTACCGGCACCTATAATTCGCCCGATAAAATCGGCGGTACGCCCCACCCGATGACCTTCGGCGGCTATTCCGATAAAATCACGGTCGAGGAGCGCTTTGTTCTGCGCATGCCAGAGAACCTTGATGCCGCCGCAGCCGCGCCGCTGCTGTGCGCTGGTATTACCACCTACTCCCCGCTCAAGCACTGGAAAGTGGGTAAGGGTCATAAAGTGGGTGTGATCGGCCTTGGCGGCCTTGGCCATATGGGCGTTAAGTTTGCTCATGCCATGGGCGCGCATGTCGTCATGATCACCACCTCGCCCGAAAAAGGCGCGGATGCCAAAAAGCTGGGGGCGGATGAAGTGCTGCTCTCGAAAGACGCTGGAGCCATGCAGGCTGCGGCGGGCAGCTTCGACTTCCTGCTCAACACCATTCCCGTTGGCCATGATAGCGACCCCTATATGGCGCTGCTCAAGCGCGATGGCACCATGGTGGTGGTTGGCGCGGTCGAGCCGATGAAGAATGTGGGCGGTGTACCCTTCATCATGCGTCGTCGCTCCATGGCGGGTTCGCTCATCGGCGGTCTGCCTGAAACACAGGAAATGCTCGACTTCTGCGGTAAGCACAACATCACCTGCGATATTGAAATGGTCTCGATGCAGGATGTAAACACCGCGTTTGACCGTACGGTAAAAGGCGATGTGAAATACCGCTTCGTACTCGACATGAAGACACTGAAAGCCTGATTTAACGGCACATCTTGCAGCAGGGCTCGGCTTTGGCGGCTGAGCCCTGTTTCTATGGAAAAGGCCAAAGCGTTTGAGCTATACTGCTGCCCATGCTGCGCCTGACCGAAATCAAACTTCCGCTCGACCACCCGCCCGAGGCTATTGCCGCTGCGGCAGTGGCACGTATGGGCATTGAGCCTGACGAGCTGCTCTCCTGCACCGTCTTTCGTCGTGCGCATGACGCTCGCAAGAAATCATCCATCTACCTCATCTACTCGCTCGATGTAGAGGTGCGCGATGAGGCAGATGTGCTTGCCCGCTTTGCAAAAGAAGTGAAAAAGGGTGCCAATAAAGGCGGGAGCCAAGTGATGCCCACGCCGGATATCAGCTACCACTTTGTTACAAAAGCCCCTGCAGGTTTTAAAAACCGCCCGATTGTGATTGGCGCTGGACCTTGCGGCTTGTTCGCCGCGCTTATTCTGGCGCAAATGGGCTTTAACCCTATTATCCTCGACCGCGGCAAAGTAGTGCGCGAACGCACCAAAGATACATGGCAGCTCTGGCGCAAGTCGGTGCTCAACCCTGAATCAAATGTGCAGTATGGCGAAGGTGGCGCCGGTACGTTTTCAGACGGCAAGCTGTACAGCCAGATCAAGGACCCGCGCCACTTGGGCCGCAAGGTGCTAACCGAATTTGTGAAGGCCGAAGCGCCTGAGGAAATCCTCACCGAAGCACACCCGCATATCGGCACCTTCCGCCTTGTGAAGATGGTCGAGAACATGCGCGCCACTATCGAGAGTCTGGGTGGCGAATACCGCTTCCAGCACCATGTGACCGATATTGATATTGAGGTTGATAGCAACGGCGATCGGCACGTACGCGGCGTTATCCTGAAGAACGGCGAGCAGATTGCAGCGGATCATGTAGTTTTGGCCATCGGCCACAGCTCGCGTGATACCTTCCAGATGCTGTATGACCGCGGTGTGTATATCGAGGCCAAGCCCTTCTCGCTCGGCTTCCGCATTGAGCATCCGCAATCCCTCATCGATATCGCACGGTTTGGCAAAGCAGCCGGTAACGAGATTCTGGGTGCGGCTGATTACAAGCTGGTACATCACGCCAGTAACGGCCGCGGTGTATATAGCTTCTGCATGTGCCCGGGCGGCACGGTGGTGGCGGCTACGTCCGAAGAAAACCGCGTTGTCACCAACGGCATGAGCCAGTATTCGCGCAACGAGCGTAACGCAAATGCGGGTATTGTGGTGGGCATTACGCCTGAGGATTATCCGGATACACCACTCGCGGGTATCGCGTTCCAGCGCAAATGGGAAAGCGCAGCCTTTGTGGCAGGTGGCAGTAACTATAACGCGCCCGCGCAGCTGGTGGGCGATTTTATCAAGGGCGTGCCGTCGACCAGCCTTGGCAGTGTCATCCCCTCCTACAAGCCGGGCGTTACGCCGACTGACCTGTCAAGCTGCCTGCCGGATTACGCAATTGTAGCGATACGCGAAGCTCTGACCGCCTTTGGTAAGCAAATCCGCGGGTTTGACATGAATGATGCCGTGCTTACAGGGGTTGAAACCCGCACGTCATCCCCCATCCGCATCAAGCGCGATGATACAAGCCTGCAGAGCCTGAACACCAAAGGCCTGTTCCCCGCAGGTGAAGGTGCTGGTTATGCCGGCGGTATTCTCTCGGCTGGCGTGGATGGCATTAAAGTGGCCGAGGCTGTAGCGCTGAGTTTGGTTGCATAAAAAAGCCCGCTACCCTTGCGGGAAGCGGGCCTTTTATAACACCTTGGCTCTTAGCCCTGTGTGGCCTTGAGCGCTTCAACGATACCGCTCTGGGCACGGTCAGGAGCGGCACGGCGGCCCTGATCGATATTGTTGGCGATAATCGAAAGCACGCCCTGCTGGCTCAGCGCAAACACCAGCGTTGTGTAATGGCTCTTGCCGTTGCCACGGCAGGTAGTGCTGCCGGTCAGGATCTGCAGCGCACCGGTATTCTGCGGCTGGCCAAGGCTGGCGCTGAACTGTACATCGCAACGGGCCTTCAGCATGCTGAAGTGCTGCCCTGCCAGCTGCACGATATTGCTGCCCGCAGGCACGGCAACTTCGCGCACGTTGCCAAGCATGTCGCGGCTCTTCCAGGCGAAGGCAATATCGTTCTCGGTTACCGGTGCTGCCTCAACTTCGCGCAGGTTGGCGGTGGTCAGCAGGCGCTCGAGCTGGGCTGGCAGCGGCTTGATGGCCGGCGTAGCCAGCGGCGTTGATGCGGGCAAGATTGGCTCGGGCACTGCAGCAGCGACCTGAGCTGGTACTGCATCTGCCTGCTGCGCGGGCACAGTAACAATACGTGTATCCGGCGTGGGCGGGGTGAGTTCAGGTGCCAGACCCGACTGATCAATAGTGGCAGGTGCCGGAGCTTCAACCGGAGCGGATGTGCTGGCGATAACCGTTTCAGCCGCTGGAGCGGTCTGGACGGCTGGGGCTGGCACCGCGGGCGCAGAAGCTTCAGCGACTGCCGTGGGTACGGGCAGCTGAGCCTGTGCCTGCTGCATGGAAGGCGGCAGTGTATTGGCATCGCGCTGGCCGGGCATGGCAATGGGTGACGGGTTCCACTTGATATCGGCACGCACAGGCGACTGTACAATCGGCGGCGCCACTTCAGCGGCAGCAGCAACCGGTGCGGGCACCGGTGCAGGTGTTTCAACTGCAGGGGCTTCAACCGCAGGAGCTTGCGCTACCGCAACTGGGGCGGCTGGAGCCTCAACTGCCGGAGCAGGCGCGGCAACCTGGGCCTGTGCGGCCTCAGTCATGGAGGCTGCCGGAGCGCCATTAAGTGTGACCGCAGGCAAACTGCCAGCCGAAGCCTGTACGCACTCACGCAAGGTTTCAACCGCTTTGCCTGAGCCAGCAAGCGAGAAGCTCATGTTATCAACATTCATCATGTTGCCGCGCGAGATCATCTCGAGCAGGCGGCTGCTCTGACCAGCGTTGATCACCATCAGCTCTGGCTTGACCGCACGCGCGGTCATTTCCTGCGGCGGGTTGCCATCTACGCGAATACGCACCGGCTTTTCATTGCCAACCGGCAGGTTTGCGCCCTTCTGGCCAACACCGAGGTTTACATCACCCGTGGGCGTAAGCGCGAGGATGAGCCAGAGGTTCTCTTCAAACTTGCTCTCGGAAACACAGTAGGCGAATGAGCCATCGGGCTTGCGCATTATGCCGGTCTGCCAGCCTTCGGGCTTGAACGGCTCGGCAGCGGTGGCCGGAAGTGCCAGCGCAGTGGTGAGCAGGAGGGAGGCGAAAACACTAGAGCGGAAAGCAAAGCGGAGCATGGCAAAACCTCATGAAAATAAAGCTCGAATGGTTTAATCCGGCAGCTGGCCAAACGCAAGGGTTCTACAGCTTAGGCTGCCGCAACCTGCTCACGTAAAATTGGCGTAATTTTATAATCAGCAGAAAGGCTTACACTGGCGAGCAGCTTGGCGGCCATCGCCTTGGCAGTGGCCTCGTCCTGCGCATGCACCACGGCCAGAGGCCTGCCAGTGCCTATTGTTTCACCAATCTGCGCAAAGTCGGTCAGGCCCACCGCGTGATCGATCTTGTCGCCCGGTGCAGCCCTGCCCCCACCCAGCTCGACAATCGCCACACCTATGGCGCGCACATCCATACCAGCTATTACACCCGGCTGTGCGGGCTGTACTTCAAACCGTACCCTGGCCTTGGGCAGGTGGCGCTCATAGCTCTCGAGAATATCCGCAGGCCCGCCAAGGCCCGCCACCATCTGGGCAAACTTCTCGGCTGCAGCACCCGAGGCAATAGCTGCCTCACATTTGGCCACACCTTCGGCGCGGTCTTTAGCCAAACCACCGAGCACCAGCAGGTCAGCTGCAAGTGCATAGGTAACCTCGGCCATGCGCGCCTCGGGCTTGGCCCCCTTAAGCCATTCAATGCACTCAACCACCTCAAGCGCGTTACCGGCTGTACGGCCGAGCACCTGATTCATATCGGTAAGCAGCGCCGTGGTTTTAACGCCTGCACCAGTGGCCACACTGGCAATGCTCTCGGCCAGCGCCTTGGCCTTGTCATAGTCCTGCATGAAAGCGCCGTTACCGAACTTCACATCCATAACCAGACAATCAAGCCCGGCGGCGATTTTCTTGGAGAGGATGGACGCGGTAATCAGGTCGATGGATTCAACTGTGCTGGTGGTATCGCGGATTGAGTAGATGCGCTTATCAGCTGGTGCCAAGTCTGGCGTCTGGCCGATAATGGCACAACCAACTGTCTTCACCACCTTGCTGAAAGTCGCGTGATCGGCCTGTGTGTTATAACCAGCGATACTATCGAGCTTATCAATTGTGCCGCCGGTATGGCCAAGGCCGCGCCCGGCAATCATCGGCACGAAGCCACCACAGGCTGCCACCAGCGGTGCAAGCACAAGGCTGGTTTTATCGCCCACACCACCGGTTGAATGTTTATCCAGCACAGGCCCCGGCAGGTTAAGCGAGCGCCACTCCATGGTGCGGCCCGAGGTGGCCATAGCCTTGGTAAGTGCCACACGCTCAGGCATGCTCATACCGCGCCACAGCACCGCCATGCAGAAAGCCGCTACCTGCCCTTCTGTAACGCTGTTCCTGGTCACACCACCAATAAACTCGGCAATCTGATCAGCGGCCAAAGTGCCACCATCGCGTTTGATGCGGATGATTTCCTGCGGCAGCATTTAGTAACCTGCCGTTTCTGCTACAGGCGCGGGGATGAGCAGGTTATCGACGAGTTTGCTGGCCCCGATACGTACATGCTCAGGTGTAATCCAGTTCAGTCCCATTAAATCTGCCACAACGTCGAGATATTCCTGTACCTGTTCGGCGGTGCGCACACCACCTGAAACCTTGATGCTCACCAGCTTGCCTACCGCCTTGCTAGCCTCGCACAGCACGCGCACAGCTTCGGGCGTTGCACCTTGTGCATGTAAACCGGTGGATGTTTTAAGGAAATCGGCCCCCATATCGATCACGCCATCACAGGCTGAGCGCAGAATGGCCAGATCGCCATAAGCGCCGCTCTCGAGAATAACCTTCAGCTTGGCGTCACCACAGGCGGCCTTCACCGACTCGACCACCTTAAGCGGCCCTGCCCTGTCGCCAGCAATAAAGCTCTTGTAGGCAAACACCAGGTCAATCTCATCTGCACCCGCTGCTATGGCCTGCTGCGTTTCCTGCACCTGCGGAGCTAGAGCGATATTCGCGCCCTTAACCTCACTGCCCTCAGCCGCAGTGGGGAAGTTGATGACCGTCGCCACCTTGATGGCCGTGCTTTTAAGAATACCTTTAGCCAGAGCCACAAACTCGGGGCGCACGCAAACAGCCGCTACAGCCACAGGCAAACCAGCCGCCTTGTGGCACAGGGCGCTAATCTGCTCAGACGTAGCGGTGGGGGCCAGCTCGGTCAGGTCGATGAGCGGAATGGCGCGCTTGGCGAGGGGAGAAATGGGCTGGGTCATGAGGCCTCCTGTTGCAAATGCGTCAATTTGCTAGCCTTTGTATCAGTGGGGCGCAAACTTGGTAGCGTTAACTTAACTATAAACTGGCAGACTGATATTCCGTATATTTTTGCGTGTAAATGTTTGTTTTGTAAGGATTTTTGTGGACGGTATCGAGCTTTCGCTGCTGCAGCAACTAGACGCCTCGGGCAAAATCGCCCCGCTGGCGGCTGATGACCTGCCACGATTCCGCACCGAAATCGAAACTTTCGCGGTGGCGCTGGCAGATGCCGGCTTTGCTTTTGCCGATATGCCGTTTGAACTGCCAGACGCACCTGACCCACAGGAACTGGCCGAGGCCATGGCCAACTTCTTCTACCGGATTGCCGAAGTCGAGGGGCCCAAGCTCTCGCTCATCTGGCGCATCATCACCGACTTTGCGACCGACCATCCCGCCCTGCTGCCGCTGAAGGATGCGGGCGAGCTGATTGCTGCCGATTACGACCGCGGCCTCGCTGCCGGTACCAAAAACGCCTACCACAACCGCCAGCACACGCTTGAAACGCTGGTCTCTGCGCATGTGTTAGCCCAGCTCGATCTGCGGCAGGACACCGCGATGAGTGCGGAAGACCGCCTGATTTTACTCTTCACTGCACTGATTCATGACTGGAACCATGATGGCTCGGAGGAAAACGGCATCTTCTTCCGGCTTGAGAAGCGCGCGCTTGAAACTGCCAAACCTTATCTTGGCCATGTTACCCCCGGCCAGCTGCTGCGTATCGACCTGATTGTGCGCGCCAGCGATACCTCAGGCCCGCATATCTTTGCGCGGCAGGCAGTCGCCTGGCAGCGCATTCTCTCGCGCATGAACCCGGATGAGCAGCGGCCCACGCCGCCGCCCACGCCATCGGGCATGGAAATTCTCTCCACCCTGTTCCAGACCCAGCATGCCAATACCGCCGAGGTAGCCGCCATGCTGCGCGATGCCGACCTGCTGGCCATGGCCGGACTAACGGCCGATTACGCAGCCGTGCAGACCTCGCGCCTGCGTGATGAATGGGCCCGCCCGTTTGCGCAGGCCGAATATATTGCCCTGCTGGCCAACGCCATCGCCCGCCCGCGCACCAACCGCGATGAACGCCCCGTTCTTAAAGGCGAGCCGAAAGACCAGATCATCATGTTCGGCTCGCGCATGGGAGCTTTCTTCAACCCTAATATTCCGGATGTGGTGAACGGCCATGCCCGCCTGATGGAAGAAATGGGCGAAGAGCCAACCGAGGAAGAACAGGCCGCAGATACTGAAGAGCCCGGTATCGACCTCTCGATCTTTGAGGAAGTGAAAGCCGAGGCCGATAATCTGGGCCCACCGCCAACTGGCACCTCGCTTGAATCCATCCAGAGTGTGCGCAAGGCCTTGGGCGATGCCGGCTTCTTTGAAATGCCGCCGTTTACCATGACCATGAAGAACATGGAAAAGCTGGTGGGCGGCAACCAGAGCGAGCTGATGCAGCGCATCAATCTGGCCGAAAATACCGCCGATACCTTGCAGCGCCTGCATGGCATACCCGGACCTATCGTCAGCGCAGTCGTGGCGCATATCTTTGATACCATCGGCCTGCGGGTGGATGATGCAGTGTACCGCGCAGCCGCCACCATCGCCCGCGAAATTGATGAAGGCCGCGGTGCTGGCACGCTGGATGACATCGAGAACGGCGAGCGTAACCCCTACCATAACGCAGCACATATTCTTGATATGGTACTGCTATGCGACCTCTTGGGGCAGCGCGCCACCCAGCGCAAGGCTCCGGCCTCCAGCCCGCTGGCACGCGGCCTCATTCTGCTCGCCGCCCTCATCTGCCATTGGCACCATACAGGGCGCGGCAACAAGGTGGAGGGCATCTACCGCCACTTCCATTTACAAGACCGCGCCTTGGCGTTTGCCGAGCCGCATTTAGGCGATATGTCGAAAGAGCTGCGCCAGTCGCTCAGCATCATGGTGCGCTCAACCGACCCGCGCGAGCCCTATAGCTTCTGCCGCGCGGTCTATGCCTTCCATGTGGGTCTCGGGCCGCGGCCTGATATTGCCGCGAATTGCGAATCCCTCAGCCGCCTTTTGGGCGATCCTGCGCTTTGCACCTTGGTAGCGCGCCTCAACGATGTTGTATTTGTACCGTTTGGCGGACTTTCGGCTGCTTATAGCGCCCGCGCCATGGTGCAGCTGGGCCGCGAAATCGGTACGCCCATCGACTTTGAGTTTGTGCGCAAGAACCTGATTGGCCCCATGCTGTCGCGCCCGCCCTATCCGGGTGAGAACCCGCCGGTTGCCTTGCTGGTGGGCCGTAACCGCGTGGCCAGCTTTACCTCGGCCGAGGGTCAGGCGATTTTCAACCCGGCCATGCATGCCCTGCTGCTGGCCGATTATAACCGGAAGTAAGCCTTCATGTTCATGCTCAAGCTCACCTACATCAAACCGATTGAAGAGATTGATGCGTTCTTACTAGAGCACCGCGAGTGGCTCGATACACTCTATGCCAATAAAGAGGCCATCTGCTCGGGCCCGCAGAATCCGCGTAACGGCGGCATCATCTTCCTGTCGGTCAACAGCAAGGCACGGGCTGACGCTATCGTTATGGCTGATCCGTTCCACCGCGAGCAGCTGGCCACCTATGAATTGATCGAGTTCAATCCGGTGAAATTCGATCCCGAGTTCCAGACTTTCGTCGATCGCTCGTACTAATCCCCGAGTCGTTAGAGTTATACACAGCCGAATCCGATTCCATGCCCCTGTGGAAGGGTATTGGGCGAGGACTCACAGGGTGTTAGCGAGTCTGTGCACCTAGTCATCCACACATATCCGCATAATCCACAGGCTCGACTCGGGTTTGGGGGCTACCGCTGGCCGAATCCATCGCCTACAGTGCCCCTGCTTAACTATTACTAACTAATCGTTAAGCAACTAACCCCTCCCCGGCGAGTCTCGCCTATGGTAGGGTTAAGGTTAATGACACCCAATATATGGTGTCGAACAGGGGGATGAACCAGTTTTCCACTGTTTGGTGTTAACCAGATAGCCCAAAAAATAGGCAATTCAGACCAGATCCACTCAAGGAGACATACAAGCGATGCAAACAGAGAATACCTGGACCGAAGAACGTGTGGCCAAATTACGTGAGCTGTGGACGCAGGGTAAGACCGCTTCCGAAATCGGCATCGCCCTTGGCGGCGTGTCACGTAATGCCGTAATCGGCAAGGTTCACCGCCTGAAGCTGTCCGGCCGTCCATCGCCGATCAAGCATCGTCCGCTTGAGCATGCGACACCTGTTTCGCCGGTTACCGGCGGCGGCAGCGCAACCATTCTCGCGCTCGGCGATCGCTCGTGCAAGTGGCCGGTTGGCGATCCGCTGGCGTCTGACTTCCACTTCTGCGGCAAGTCGGCTTCAGCTGGCATTCCTTACTGCTCCGAGCACTCGCAGCTGGCCTACCAGCCCAAGAAAATGAAGAGCAGCAACTAAGCTTCTCTTTCATACAAGTTACAATCACCCCGCCCTCACCGGCGGGGTGATTTGTTTTGAGGGCCAAAAATTATGCTATCCCCAACCCATCAACCAGCAGCTTGCGTCCCAAAGCCTCTTCAGCAGGACCGGCGCTGAACTCGAGCGAGTATTCGGTAAGGGCAGCGCCAGCAAGCGGGTAATGCGCGCGTACTTGCTGCAGGAAAGCGACCAAGGCATTGGCGCTCACCCCGCCCGGCACGGCTACTACGGCTTGAGGGTAATCGGCCAGATCCATCACATCGCTATCTACATGCAAATATACATGCGTGAAGCCGCCCTTCTTGAGCGCCTCGAACAGCGGGTTCAGTTGATGCTGCTCCATCGCCGCAACCGTCATGCGAAAGATGCTTTCAGCTTCGATGATGCGGGATTCTTCGGGGTCCATATCAGCGTCGCGCAGGCCAACATAGAAAAGCTGCGAAGGCTTGAGCTTATGCGGCACCATGGCCGTCAACTCATCCGGCCCGTCGCCCATCAGCGCGCGCACCATCATACCGTGGAAATTGCCAGAGGGCGAAGTGGCGGGCGTGTTGATGTCTGGATGCGCATCAACCCATAACAGCGCCATTTTATCGCCATGGCGCTGTAAGGCTGCCGCGAGCGAGATGTAATCGGCCACGCAATCACCACCGATGGTCAAAACCGGGTGCGGCATGTGGCTGAGGGTGGCCTCGACCTTGGCGAAATGGCGGCGCAGCGTCTCGAACGCCTTCACTTTACCCTTCTCTTCCGAAAAGTCGGTGTTATCCACAGCGACATCCACCACCGGGCCATAGCCCGCGGCAATACCGCGTAAAACCCCCGCCCCGCGCTGATAACCATGCGGTGCACCGGCACCCTGCCACACAGGGAAATGAAGGACTGACTGGATCATACTCATAAGATGGGGTGATTTGCCCTTAATGGAAAGAGCCGGGCTCCGGCTTTAACTTGTGCGCCGCACAAGCAGAATTTCATTGAAGAGTCACAAACCGATCTGGCAAAGACAAGTAGTGTATGAAAAGTCATAAACACGGAGCGCCACGATGAAAGCAGTTCTATCCGCCACACTGGCTTTTCTGGCCGTCAGCACGGCCTTGGCCCAAAGCCCCAGATATGACCTGATTGTCACTACAAACGACCTCTCCGGTAGCGCCGTGATACCATTTTATGTGAAAACATCGACCAACCTCGGCTCGTTTAACTCCGTTAACCAGTGCTGGAGTGCCCTGAACACACATGTTGAACAAGGGGGCAATATAAGTGGCGGCGCATACTGCCGGGATAAGTTCGGTCAGGTCGTCCTCAGCTGCAAGCCACAACCGGGCAAGATAGTATGTACCGGCCAGCCAACGGATGTGCCCACAAGCCGTATCGCCATGAATCAGGCTGTCAATCTTACCGGTAATTGGGAGATTTCGGGGAATAGCACAGGTATATATTTTGGCCGCCACGTCAATACGACGGCCAAGGCTGTTTCTTATAGCTATTATTATCGCGGGGCAGATGACAGCCTATGTAAGGTAACAGCCCCTGTAAGAACCAATGGATATGATTGTAAAAAGCTGAGCGATCTGCAGCCCGAAAGCGAGGCCAGTGCCCTCGGCCAGATTGGCAGGAAAGCCTATAAGCTCATCACGGGCCAACCGGCTAGCGCAGCTGAGCTCGCCAAGAACCTGAAATATGATGGCCAGGCGGCTTGGGCACAACGGAATTACAACATCAGCCTTGAATAACTGTCCCGGTTTACAGGCGTTGGCCTTCGTGCAAACTGGCGGGCATGACTACTGCCCCAACCACGCTCGCCCCCACGCTTGACCGTAACCTCAAACTCGCCATTCTGGTGGCAGCGCTGGGTTACTTTGTCGATATTTTCGACCTCACCCTGTTTGCCATGGTACGCATCTCGAGCCTGACCGAGCTGGGCCTGGTGGGTGATGAGCTGACCACGCAGGGCGTGCGCCTTTTAAACGCGCAGATGATCGGCATGCTGGTAGGCGGCATTCTGTGGGGCTGGCTGGGCGACAGGCTGGGCCGTGTGCAGGTGTTGTTCGGCTCGATCCTCATGTATTCCCTCGCCAATCTGGCGAATGCCTATGTGCAGGATGTGGAGGTTTATGCCTGGCTGCGCTTTATTGCCGGTGTGGGTCTGGCGGGCGAAATCGGTGCTGGCATTACGCTGGTGGCCGAGCTGATGCCCAAAGAAAAGCGCGGCCTCGCCACCACCTTTGTGGCAGCGGTTGGCATTGCCGGCGCTGTGTTTGGCGCTACGCTGGTGCAGCATGTGGACTGGCGCACAGCCTATATCGTTGGCGGCGTAATGGGCTTGGCCCTATTGGTTATTCGTGCAGGCGTGAATGAGAGCGGGCTGTTCAAGCGCCTTGCCGTAAGCACCGCCCCGCGCGGAGATATGCGCCTGTTACTTACCCGACAGCGATTTGGCCGTTATATCGCCTGCATCCTCATCGGTGTGCCGATCTGGTATTTCGTGGGTGTGATAGTGACCTTCAGCCCAGAAATTGGCCTGAGTTTAGGCACTACCGAGCCGCTCGTTACTGCCAAAGGCATTTTCTATACCTATCTTGGCCTCACCTTTGGCGATATCGCCAGCGGCATCCTCTCGCAATGGCTGAGGAGCCGCCGCAAGGCCATTCTCATCTTCATGCTCGGCTCACTTGGCTTTACCGCCCTCGCGCTGAACCTGCACAACGGCAGTGCACAGGCATTTTATATGCTGTGCCTCTGCGCTGGTTTTAGCCTTGGGTACTGGGCCTTGATGCTGACTACTGCGACTGAGCAGTTTGGCACCAACATCCGCTCGAGCGTTACCGCCACTGTGCCCAACTTTGTGCGCGGCTCGACGGTTATTCTCACCACCGCTTTTGCCTACCTCAAGCCGGAGTTCGGCGCTTTGGGCGCGGCGCAAATTGTGGGGCTGGCTACCTTTGCCGTCTCGGTGATGGCAGTGTTTGCCTTGCGCGAGACATTTAGCACTGATCTCGATTTTGTGGAGACGCGGTAAGTATGAGCATCTTTAACTTCCCTGACCCAGACAAAAGACGCTTACGCCCACCTGCTTTTTTCCTGAAGTTATTATGTGGAAAGCTAGCCGTATGGTCAGATAATGATGTGCAGGTACTTTGGTTAGCCTGCCTAACTTCAGCAGCAACCACATTATGCACTGGATTGATTATCGGTTTAATGACGAAAGATGGCATAGAAATAACCAGCTATCAGGCCATGCGTAGTATGTCACTTTACTCGGCCTTTCTCATTTGTCTTTTTGTATTTCCATATATCTTCCTTACATCGCGCCACAACATTGATCCAATTAAAACCAATCCGCAAAGGTTACTCTTGCTAAATGACCCCAATAAACGAGTAAAATTTTTCCGCGACTTAAAATGGGGAATTCCATTTTTCGCTGTTTTACTTTTCTTTGCGCATGGAATTTACGATTTTTTCCTACCAAGTTATTATAAGAATGCAGTCGTGAGTGAGGTCTGGTTGATAACTTTTTTGGGTATTGCCGTAACAGCAATCAGTCAAATACTCATGGTACATTTGATTGTTTTATTTAGCCTCGCATACTGGCAAGAACGTATGACAAAAAGTAGATTCTACTAGATAAACTTACTAATAAGACGGCCCCTGAGTTTCCTCAGAGGCCGCTTGTATAAGTGCATAAACCCTTAAGCCGCTTTCTTCATCAGCTTGGCGTTCAGGTTATCGGCAATCTTGTCCATCAGCGCCTCGGTGGTGAGATACTTCTGATTGGGGCCGATGAGCAGCGCCAGGTCTTTGGTCATGAAACCGGCTTCTACTGTTTCAATACATACAGCCTCCAGCGCATCGGCAAAGGCAATCACATCCGGCGAATTATCCATCTTGCCGCGCCACTTGAGGCCACCCGACCATGCAAAAATGCTGGCGATGGGGTTGGTCGAGGTGGGTCTGCCAGCCTGATGCTCGCGGTAATGGCGGGTCACCGTGCCATGCGCGGCCTCGGCCTCTACGGTCTTGCCATCTGCGGTAACCAATACCGAGGTCATCATGCCGAGTGAGCCAAAGCCCTGCGCCACGCTGTCCGACTGCACATCGCCATCATAGTTCTTGCACGCCCACAGGAAGCCACCTTCCCACTTCATGCTGGTGGCCACCATATCGTCAATCAGGCGGTGCTCGTAGGTGAGTTTGGCCTCTTCATACTTGGCCTTGAACTCTTCGGCATAGACCTTGGCGAACAGGTCCTTGAAGCGGCCATCGTACGCCTTGAGGATGGTGTTCTTGGTCGAGAGGTAAACCGGATAACCGCGCAGCAAACCGTAGTTGAGGCACGAGCGCGCAAAGTCGATGATGCTGTCATCAAGGTTATACATACCCATGGCCACACCACCTGAAGGGTAGTCGAAGATCTCAAAGTTCTGCGGCGCCGAGCCATCCGCAGGGGTATAGGTCATGGTCAGCTTGCCGGGGCCGGGTACCACAAAGTCAGTCGCTTTGTACTGATCGCCAAAGCCATGACGCGCAATCACAATCGGCTTGGTCCATGTCGTGACCAGACGCGGCACATTCTTGCAGATAATCGGCTCGCGGAAGATGGTGCCGCCCAGAATGTTGCGGATGGTGCCATTGGGCGACTTCCACATTTTCTTGAGCTTGAATTCCTTCACGCGCGCTTCATCCGGCGTAATGGTGGCACACTTGATGCCCACACCGTATTGCTTGATCGCATTAGCGCTTTCAACCGTGACTTTGTCCTCAGTCGCATCGCGATGCTCAACGCCAAGGTCATAATACTTGAGGTCGATATCGAGGAACGGGAGGATGAGTTTGTCCTTGATCATCCTCCAGATGATGCGGGTCATTTCGTCGCCATCAAGCTCTACCACCGGTGTTTTGACTTTAATCTTGCTCATGGTGCTTCCTTCCGCACTTGTTGATTATCTGGCGAGATGGCCTTGCAGCCAAACCAGAGAGAAAATGTCGTCACCCACATTTTTAGGTGCCGACAGAATATGATCGCGATGACAGGCCACCGTCATGCCGACGTCATGATAGTCCGGCCCGACACGGCTCACAACCATGTCAAAGCGGCCATAATCCGAGTCTGCCGAAGGCATGGAAAAGCCGGTGGTTGGCCCGCGCATCACGTATTCGGGGTATTTCCAGTTCGGGTCGTCCGGATTGCACGGCAGGATGCTGGCCATGCCCTTCATGGGGAACTCGAGCGGTGATGTATCATCAGGGTTATCGCCGCGATTGGTGCGGATTTCGCGGATACGCTGCGGGTCCTCGATGATAATCGGGCCATCGTTCGAGACATCTTCAACCTTGTAAGAGATACCGCCCACAACGAAGTCATAGGTCTCGCCCACCACATAGCGGTGTGCGTTCACGGCGTAGTGCAAATCCCAGAAGATGATCTCGGGGCCATCAGGATAGCCGCAAATCAGCTCAGCCTCGGGGAAGCCGTCTTTATCCGGCCGGACCTCATAAAGCTTGAGCGGCATGGTCTGGCCCAAGCGCGCCATGGGGTAGACCGTGGCTGGGGTGCCGTCCTCTTTGCACACAGCCGCTACTGCAATTTCGGGGGCGAGGTCGAGGCGCAGGATTTTATAGCCGTTCCCCTCGGCCTCAAGCACGCCCTTGTTGATGGCGTCTTTGAAATAGGCTGTCACTTCGTCCTGCGAATTAACTTTGATCGATGCCCAATGATTGCCGATTGTGGGGGTTGTATCGCTCATGTGTGCCTCCGGCCTAAATGCCAGCGCAGTGTGGCAGAGCATCAGGTGCGGTCAAGAGTTTATGCTGACTGAACCGTCTGTGAAACAGTGATCTCAAGCCGAAAAAGTTTACGTGTTCCAATCATTTCCGGCTGCAGGTTTGTCTTGGCGCTAAAAGTCAACTTCTGACCATCCACCATTGTTAGCGAAGTTTCAAGAATCTGGTTAGCGGCATAGGGGTGTGCTGCCAGTAACGAAACAATCTGAGAAAAAAGCACCATCATATCATCTGGTGCATATGGTAACGCCGGAAAATAAACTTCATGCCCTATGTATAAGAACAATCCCTGGCTGATGGCGGCAGGACTATATTTGGCATTTCTATCTACTTGCTCTTGCCAACGGGGCCTAATGATTAGAAACTGTGGAAGAATATGCTTTTTCACATCACTCAATAAATTATCAGGTTGAATGATAGCCCCTGATGACCCCCAGAAAATAGGTGACTGCCTGCGCTCTTCAATATTCGCAGAGCTTGAGAGCCATGCGAAGTATGCGATAGCTGAAGCAACAGCAGCAATAATAGCAGTTACTCCAATATGAAATCGGCTTTCTTCTCCAATCGCACGGGGAAGGATTGGCGGCGCAAATATAGCCACGTGAGAAGTATGCGCCTGACAGGCTGTTTGCCACTCAGGAAATAGCTGCCGGCGACCAAGGTCAGGCGTCAAATCGATATTCATAGGATAGTCGCGTGTTTCAACAAAAACAGAGACACCCCTTATCTTCAAGGCATAGCGCCTATCAGCGCCTGTCTGCTTATTTCTTTCAATAACTGATTTAACCGCCCTATTGGCAAACCATGGCAAGGGTAAAAATTTATAAAGCTTAGTGAGATAGTGCGCCTCCACCTGCTGTCGTATATTATATCCGTCATACCGTTCCACCTTGAACTCAAAAGGAAAATCTGCACCCCATAATTGGCGCAAGTAATCCTCAATATTACCTGGCATCACTATAATGGATTTTTCAGTTAGAACATAAGCAGCTACAATCAACGGTGCTTCATCGGGCAGCTCAAACGGCGTTGCTATAGTCATTATGCGTCCCAATAAACTTTGCTAAGTCCGGCTCAGGCCCTCTGGCAAATCAGTTTTATCGTCATGCGCCGGGGCTGGGCCACCCGTTGGTGCTGGGCCGTGATGCTCGATCATGCGGCGCAGCTCGGGAATGGCGCCTTCAACCGTATCGCTAAAGCCAACCAGCTCGCGGTGCTGCGGCTTGATGAAGCCCTCATCCAGCATGTAGTCGAGCTGTTTGTGCAGGTTGGTCCAGAAGCCGTTGATATTCACTGCCACAATTGGCTTATGGTGCAGCCCGAGCTGACGCCACGCGATGATCTCGGCAAACTCATCGAGCGTACCGAAGCCGCCGGGGAGAATGAGGAAACCATCCGCCCGCTCGGCCATCAGGCGCTTGCGAGTATGCATATCGCCCACTTCAACCAGCTCGGTCAGGCCGGGGTGCTGCGGTTCACGTGAATTCAGGAAGGTAGGGCTGATGCCCACAACGCGCGCGCCAGCCTTAAGCGCGCTATCGGCGCACAGGCCCATGAGGCCCACATTACCGCCGCCGTACACCATGCTGAGGCCCGCGCGGCCAATGGCGGTGCCGGTTTCGATAGCTGCATCTTTATATATCTGCTTGGCGCTGGAGAACGAGCCGCAATACACACATACTGATTTCACAGAAAAACCCCTATAACCCTTTGTAAACACGCATAACCCTACCAGATTAGCGGTAAATGTGTTGATAAATCGTGTTTTTGCCAAGCCCCTGCCGCTGCGCGAGTTGAGGGGTGTTGCCAGCCATGCCGCAACGCACTAAAACACTGCCCATGGCACTCTTCAATTCAGACACATTCGAGATCCCTGCCCTCCATCCTGCCGGCTGGCCCTTTGTGGCCGGTGCTGGTGTTGTGTGGGTGTTGTTCACTTGGGCACTGGGCACCTTCGGGTTCTTCTTCGGCCTTATCGTTGTGGCGTGGGTTGCCTACTTCTTCCGTGACCCGACGCGCTTCACCCCCATTCGCCCGGGTCTGATCATCAGCCCGGCTGATGGCAAGGTTTGCGCAGTAGGCGAAGCCGTACCGCCAGCCGAGCTGGGCATGGGCACCGACCCGCTGCCGCGCGTCAGCATCTTCCTCAACCTGCTGGATGTACATGTGAATCGCATTCCGGTGGATGGCACCATTGTGGGCACTTATACCGCTGGCACCCTCAACCTCTCGGCTGCCGACCCGCGCTCGAGTGATGAGAACAAGCGCCTCTCGATCAAGCAGAAGCTGAATGATGGCCGCGAGATTGCCTATGTGCAGGTAGCTGGCCTTGTGGCCCGCCAGATCATCAACACCCTCAAGCCTGATCAGGCTGTGAAGGTGGGCGAGCGCTTTGGCATCATCCGCTTTGGTAGCCGTGCCGATGTGTTCCTGCCTGCAGGCACTGCCATACTGGTAGCCGTAGGCCAGAAGATGGTTGGCGGCGAGACTGTACTAGCTGATCTCAACGGCAGTGAGCCGCAGCGCACCGTCGAGGTTCGCTAAAGTGCCGGACCTGAAGCTACGCAAACCAGCACAGCTCCAGCATATTTCGTTCAACCACCTGCTGCCCAACGCCATTACGTTGCTCAGCCTGTGCGCGGGCCTGACCGCCATTCGCTATGCCCTGCTCGGCAAGTGGGAGTTTGCGCTGTTTGCACTGCTGGCAGCTGCTATTTGCGATACGCTGGATGGCCGAGTAGCGCGCATGCTCAAGGGCACCAGCCACTTCGGGGCTGAGCTTGATTCACTGGCCGACCTGGTCTCCTTCGGTGTTGCGCCCGCACTGGTGCTCTACCTCTGGACCCTGCAGGATGCTGGCCCCTTCGGCTGGGTTGCGGTGCTCATTTTCCCCTGCTGCTCGGCGCTCCGCCTGGCCCGCTTTAACACCGCGCTGGCGGATGAAAATCCGCCGCCGTTTGCAGCTGCCTTCTTTACTGGTGTGCCCACCCCTGCTGGTGCGGGCTTGGCAGTGCTGCCCATCGTGATCTCGATTGGCATGGATGAAAACCGCCTTGGCAGCCTTGCGACCGAGCACTGGCTGGTGATCCCCTGGACCATTCTGGTTGGTCTGCTCATGGTAAGCCGGCTGCCCAGCTTCTCGGGCAAAAAGGTAAAAATTCCGCGTGATCTGGCAGTTATCATGCTGCTAGGCGTGGCCATGTTTACAGCACTAATCGTGACCCGCCCCTGGGTGGCGATGGTGATGATTCTGGCGGGTTACCTGCTGACGCTACCTATCAGCTTCTGGCAATACCGCCGCCTGATGAAAGCCTATAAGGCCGGCAAAGCCACCTGAAGTATTTGACTTTAACCAATATAATCTGGCTCACTAAAGCCCATGGCATCAACCAACTCAGATAAAGCCAGTGTGCTTGGCGTTAGCTTCGATAATAACGAGCTTAGTCGTGGGGCTGCCCATCTGGCCTGGCACATGATTGAGCAAACGCGTGAACGCTCTGGTTCATCCAGCTTCACAATTTCAGATTCGATTATCGCGATACTTCAACAGAACGACACCGACTTGCTCAAAGCGAGTGAGGATGCATTTTCGCGCTCAGCCGAACGTATTACTGCAGCGAAAGACCAACTACAACGCATGCATATGCAGCAGGAACAAGCTTTGCTGAACGATGCAACGAAAATGTTTGCACTATCAGACTCGCTGCGCTCTACAGCCCTGCGACATGCAATTGTTGCTTACCTGCCGCTGCGCGGCACAGGCAACAGCAGGCCTTCAATGCAATAAAATGATTTAGTGAAGCAGGCGCGTGGGCGGAACATCGGCCACGGTCTGCTGCTCGTCTTCAGTTGCAGCAGCCTGACGGCGCGCAGCCGTGCTAATCACCTTGTTGAGTGACGCACGTACTTCGGTAAGTGCTTGTACACGGTCGGAAAGCATGAGGTTCTGCTGCTCCAGCGCCTGCAGGCTTTTCACTACGCATTCGGTCTCATAAACACGGCGGCGCTCAACCCGATCGAGCCTGCGGGTCAGCGTCACCACACCAGCCAATGCCAGCACAGCCACAAAAATGGCGATGAGCAGAAGGAAAGCGTGGAGCGGCATGGCAAACCTCAAACAGAGATGACCTAGCGAGTATGCCTCAAGGGGCGGCGACGTTGCAAGAAGACGGGCGCTTCCGAAGGGTAATATTCCTGCATGACCGATTCGATTTGCAGTGCGATGGCAGGCATACGCGCTAACCTTATAAAATCATTGGGCTTCGTTTGCCACAGCAGGATCGCCTGCCCGGCCACCAGCTGCTTTTGTGCGGCATTTAGATGCGGCCAATAGGTAAGCCCGAGCAAAAACCGCCACTGCATGAAACCGGGAATGTAACTTCCCGTACTGATTGAGCGTGCCAGCGCAGGGCCTATTGCACTCTCGTTTTTCTGTTCGCCATAGACATAAGCCAAGCGCGCCCAGTTAAGCGGGTCTTGTGGTCGCTGCTGCAAGCTTGCCTCTAGCGCAGTCTGTGCCTGCACCCATGTGCCGTTGCCTGTGCGTGCTGCAGCAACACGCAGCAGGGCGAGGTTTGCCAGCGTGGTACTATCAGGGAAAAATCTTAGCGCCGCTTCATGCCGTGCGATGGCGGGAGCAATACCGCGCTCGCCCACTTCAAGCTGGCTCATGGAAATGGCATAAGGCAGTGCCACAGCCAGCATGAGCACACCCACAAGCATGGCTGCGTACTGCGATGGCGCGCGCGGCGTTAATGATACGTTTGACATCTGCCCACAAACCCTAATAATCGCAGGAGTTTAAACCTGTTTGACGAAGGCGCATATGCCTAATACTGCCCCCGTTAGCGCTGCCGATATTGTGCGTGCTCTGGCCGCTGCTCGGCAGGCGCGCAGCAACGCTTATGCGCCCTACTCCAACTTCAAGGTGGGTGCTGCCATTCTCACGCAGGATGGGCAGCTGATTACCGGCTGTAATGTCGAGATTGCCAGCTGGGAGGAAGCCACCTGTGCTGAGCGCAGCGCGATTGCCAGCGCCGTCACACAAGGCGTTGCCAATGAACGCGCCGATTTCATTAAAATGGTCGTCGTGAGCACACAGGCGGCCAAACCGAATGTACCGCTTACACTTATCTCGCCTTGCGGTGCCTGCAGGCAGGTAATTTCGGACTTCTGCTCGCCACTTTCCTGCACCGTCGTGATGGACGACGGCCATGAAGGCAAGGTTTTTGGCTTTGATGAATTGCTGCTGCATGGCTTCAGGTACAATCAGCCCATCAGCCCGCTGCCACGCATGAGCTGCCAGGCTCTGGAGAAAACCGCTCTGCTCAATCCGCATACCGGCAACCTGCTGGAGGTCGCACGCGCGGTTAAGGCCAATGCCGCTCGGCAGGTGCAGGACCTGCCCGAAGGCGCGGTAATCATGACCACTGATGGCCGCGCATTTTGCGGTGCTGGGGTTGAAAACGGCTGTACTGCCCTGAACATGCGGGCGCTGCGGGTAGCTGCTGTGCGTGCGGTAGATGCGGGTGCGGCAAAAACCAGCTCCGCGTTTATTACCAAAGCCGCCATCGCAGTGCCCAGCCGCGGGCGCAACGCACAGGCCGCCCTACGCCAAAGCATCAACCCGGCGCTGGTGGCGGAATTCTTTAGCGATGATGCCGAAATTACCGTGCAGATAGACGAAAACCCGCCGTTTACACTGCGGGCTTCCGACCTGTTCAGCTGGACCAATCAGGCAGCTTAATCGTTATAGTACTTGCGGTAACGGCCATAGTAATAGCCGCTGTCGCTATAGCTGTATTCGGCATGCCTGCGTACATCGACCTGATTGAGCACCACACCCGCAAAGTTGGCGCCCACTTCGCGCAGCTGCTTGACCGCCTGTGCTACAATCTCGCGGCGGGTATCGTGCCAATGCACAATGTAAACAACTTTATCAACCAGCGTGGCCAGTACCTTGGCGTCGGCCACCGGCAGCACCGGCGGACTATCGATAATCACCAGAGAGTAATTATTGGCCAGCGCACGAATGAAGCGGCGCATCTGCTGCGAGCGGATCAGCTCGGTCGCATGCGGGGTTGAATGGCCAGCCGAAATAAAGCTGAACCCTTTGCCATCCTTATCACTGTTCCGCACCACCTGATCGAACGTGGCATGGCCTGCCAGCAGTTCGACCAGCCCCTTACCGTTCTCCATATCCAGCGCGCCATGCACGCGCGGGCGGCGCAGGTCAGCATCAATCACAATCACCTTCTCGCCCGAGGCGGCAGCCAGGCGTGCGAGTGTAAGCGCAACCGTAGTTTTACCCTCGCCGGGCAGGGCTGAGGTGAGCAACAGAATGCGCGGCGGCGCATCGACATTACTTAGCAGCAGCGAAGTACGCAGCATGCGTACCGCCTCGGAGAACGAGGAGTTGGGCTTGGCCATGATGTAATCTTCAGGCTCCATGTCCTTCACGCCAATCGAGCGCAGAGAGGGCATCATGCTGATGGCCGGCAGGCCCAGCATCGCTTCGATCTGGTCGGAGCTACGGAAGCCACCATCCATCTGCTCGGCCACAAAGGCCAGCGCCAGCGCCATGCCAAGGCCGCCAATAATACCCAACAGCAGGAACAGACGCTTGTCGGGGAACGACGGTGCAGAAGGTACATCCGCCCGCGAGATCAGGCGCGCATCTGCCCGCTCAAGGCCATGCTGTTCGCGGGTTTGCTTGGAGCGGTTGAGGAAGGTCTCGAACAGCGCACGATTAGCCTGCGCATCGCGCTCGAGCGTACGCAGCTTGACCGCCGATTCATTGGGGTCACGCGTATTGGCCTGCGCCTGCTGCAGCTCGGCTTTAAGCTGGGCGAGGTTCTGCTCGGCTAGGGCAACATCACTTTCTGCCTTCTGCAGAGGGTCGCTCAGCCATGCAGTATCTGCATCCTGCGCGCCGCCGCTTTGCAGGGCATAAAGCTGCTGCAGGCGGCCACGCGCCTGATCAAGCGCTGACGTGGCAAGCGTAATCGATGCGGTAATCTGGCTTATACGCTGGCGCTCGGCGCTGGTGGCACCAAGGTTGCTTTCGGCGCGATAACGGGCCACCGCCATCTCGGCGTCTTCGGCATCCTTCTGCAATTGATCAAGGCGCTCATCCAAAAACTGCGAGGCGCGGCGGGTGGCCTCAAACTTGGCTTCGAGCTGCTCGATGAGATAGAGATCAGCAATCGAGTTGGCGATTTTAGCCGCCAAGGCCGGATCGCCCGACTGGAAGGAGATATCAATCACGCGTGAGCGGCCAGCCGCCTTCACACGCAAACGCTCAAGGAACAGGTCAACCGCGCGGTTACGGGCACCATCAGCATCGCCAATGGTCTTGAACTCTGGCAGGCTGAGCAGGTTGTTCTGCTCGATCACACGCGCGGCAAGGTTGCGGGATGTAAGTACTTCAATTTCACTCTGGATGGTTTCGGCATTCACCGGCAGGCCGGAGAGCACCTGTTCAATATCGACAATATTCTGCTGGCGCGGGTCGACCATGACCTGCACGGTGGCGGTATAGCTGGGGCTCAGCTGGGTCAGCAGCACAATGGTACTGGCCAGCACAACAGCAAAGGTCATGAGCATGAGCCAGCGGCGGCGCCAGAGGATGCGCAACATCTCATGCAGGTTGAACTCGGGCATCTTGAGCGTGGCCATACTGCCATTCCCCACCACCTGCAGCTTGGGCTGCGCGACTGGCGCTGCGGCTGCTGTTGGCAGGTCGCGCACGTTTTTGGCAGCTTGATCAGTAGTCACGCATATCTCCAATAAATCCCATAAGAAAACAGGGCCAGCCTAGGCCGACCCTGTGCGATTCGCTATGATTAGTGTGTTAATCGGCGCTGCCGTTATTTTCGGCACCATAACCGGCCCATCCGAGATCCGGACTATCAAGATCTTCAGAAGATACAACGTTACCACCTGACGCTGGGGCAGCGCCCTCAAGCGCAGCGAGAGCCGCCAGCTGGTCAATCGTGGGACTTACGGCAGCCAGCTCCATCTTGCTGATGGTGGCGTCTACATCGCTCAGCGCGAGCACAGTAATGCTTTTCTTGATTTCACCAGCCAGCTCGGGGCGGGCAGCAGCCAGTAGGGCTGCCATTTCGCCCAGCAGCTCGGGCTTGCTGATCGCTGCCGATTCGAGTGCTTGCAGTACAACCGGACCTTCGCTGGAGCTGATGGCCTTGCCAGTGCCCAGTTCCTTCTGCAGCGCCTGCGCCGCAGTAGTAATATCGGCCGGGTTAGCATGAGCCATGCCCACCATGGTGAGTGAAAGCAACGCGCAGAGGAAAACGGCTTGAAGCGAACGCATGGAAGAACTCCTTGAGAGGTCACGGTTTTGACCCCATAGGGATAGCGGCTTGCCCAGCCAAACGCCACGATAAAAACAGCCGCGTTAAGACTCGGAAAAAAGCCTTACAAATCGGGGCGGTGCAGGATATCGGCCAGCAGGCCCGGCGGCAGGTCTTTACCCAGTGTTGGTGTTGCCACCACATCTTCGGCCATGAGCAGGGTTTTCTCGAGCTTCAGGTTGGTGGGCAAACGGCCATCCACGCTATGCAACAGCGTTACATGCGGGCGCCACATATCGCCAATCTCGCCGCGAATACCATAACTGTGCAAATGGCGCGCGGCCATTTCCTGCAGCAGCTGCAGCTCAGCCGAGCGCGCAACGCTAATCTCCATCCACACATCGCCCGCTTTGCTGGGCAGCATGCGCAAACCATCAAACCGCAGGCTCAGGCGCGGGGGCAAACTAGGCAGCAGCTTCTGCCAGGTTTCGGCCGCACGCGCGGAAGGTGTATTCAGTTTCATTACGGTAACGTGCGGAATGGCCTCGGGGCTGAGCACATAGTCAGTTGCCAGACCAAGGCTGATCTGCCGCGAAAACGAGGTGATGAGACTGGTCAGGCCCGTCTCGAAGGTAAGACAGAAATTAAGGCTGTCGTTCATTATCGTTATCCCCAAAATATATAGATATATTATCCACAAGGCATAGCATGAGCAGGCGGTGCAGCAAGCGAAAAGCATCTTGGTCGCAGGCGGGATTAACGCCTTTACCTCATTAATGATCCGCGCGATGTTGCACTGCGTATCAAACAGCGAGGAGCCCTATGTTACGTTTAGCTTTACCCCGCCCTGTTGTTTATACAGCGCTGCTGCTGGCCATGGGCGCAGCTGCCTTCCTGTATTTCAAGCCTGTTACTGCCGCCCCGCCTGCGCGCGGTAATGCTGCGGTGAGCGTGAGCGTGGCAACTGCCGAAACCAAACCCTTTGCCATTATCCTCAATACCGTTGGCACCATTCGCCCGTGGGAAAGTGTGGTTGTACGGGCGCGGATTGATGGCGAGATCAAGGCCCTGCATTTTACAGAAGGTCAGGATGTTAAGGCCGGCGATTTACTGGTCGAGATTGATAGCCGCGCAGTTGAGGCTGCAGTAGCCGAAGCCAAAGCCCAGCGCCAGAATTTTGAAGCGCAGCTGCGTCAGGCCCAGCTCGATCTCGACCGCTCCCGCCGCCTTGCTGCCAATGGCAACGCATCGGCCCAAAGTGTGGATCAGCTCGAAGCCAAGGTCGAGCAGTTGAAGGCACAGGTGGCGAGTGCCGAAGCCATGTATCAGGCTGCGCAAGTGCAGCTCGATTATACCCGCATTACTGCGCCAATTAACGGCCGTGTTGGTTTACGCCGCGTAGACGCTGGCAACCTTGTGCGTGCAAGCGATACTGATGGCATAGTCACCATCAACCAGATCAACCCCATCGCAGTTGTGCTCACCCTGCCGCAGCAGGACCTGCCCCGCCTGCAGGCAGCGATGCAGAATAACGCCAGCCTTGCTGTTGGTGTGCGGACCGAGGCCAGTGGCGCTGATGTTGTAGCAGGTACGCTCAACACGCTCGATAACGCGGTGGATGAAAACACCGGTACCGTCGCCATTAAAGCGATGCTGAATAACGAGCCACAAAAGCTGTGGCCGGGTCAGGCTGTGCTGGTACGCCTTGTGCTCGAGACCCTGCCGGATGCCCTGCAGGTACCGCTCACCGCCATACAGCGCGGGCCGGAAAGCAATTTTGTTTATCGCGTGATCGAGAACAAGGCCCAGCTGGTGCCAGTGCAGGTAACCTACCAGAACGAGACCAGCGCTGTGATTAGCGGCGAGATTAAAGCTGGCGATGTGGTGGTAACAGATGGACAGCTGCGCCTGAAGGATGGCAGCACGGTAAACCTGCCTGCACCGGCACAAGAATCGGCGCAGGCTCCGTAATGCAGTTTAACAGCCTCTCTGCCCCATTCATTACCCGCCCGGTGGCAACCACGCTGCTCACGCTGGCCATTTTCCTGCTCGGCCTTTTCTCGCTGCCACTGTTGCCGGTAGCCCCCTTACCTGAGACAGACTTTCCCACCATTCGTGTTTCCGCCAGCCTGCCGGGGGCCAGCCCTGAGACCATGGCATCATCCGTTGCCACCCCGCTCGAGAACGAGCTGACAGCGATTGCAGGTATTTCGCAAATAACCTCTACCAGCACGCAGGGAAATGTCTCGATTACCCTGCAGTTTGATCTCGACCGCGATATCAACGCCGCCTCGCAGGATGTGCAGGCCGCACTCAACTCCGCCGCCAGCGATCTGCCGGATACCATGACCGATACGCCGCGCTGGCGCCGCATTAATCCGGCGGATGCGCCGATCCTCATTCTCACCATGCAATCGCCCACCCTGCCGCTCACCGAGCTAAGCGATCTGGCTGAAAACATCGTGGCCCGTCAGCTCACGCAGATCAGTGGTGTGGCTGAAGCTAATATCGCAGGTCAGCGCAAGCGCGCCATCCGGATCTCGGCACGGCCCGACCGCTTGGCTGGTTTAGGCATTACGTTTGACGATATCCGTTCCGCGATATCCGAAGCCAGCACCAACCGCCCTACCGGCGCAATCTACGGCGCGAGCAATACAGCCAATATTGAAACCGATACACAGCTCACCACGCCACGTGAGTATGGCGATGTTGTTGTGGCGTTCAAAGAGGGCGCGCCCGTGTATCTGCGCGATGTCGCAACTGTAAGCGAAGAGGCAGAGAACCGCTATATCTGGGCGGAACAGAACCAGAAGCCGGGCGTGAACATCATTATCTCGCGCCAGCCGGGCGCCAATGTTGTGCAGGCGGTGGACCGCGTGAAGGCAGCCCTGCCCGCGCTTGAAGCAGCCCTGCCACCCAGCGTAACCGTTGGTGTACTGATCGACCGTACCAGCACCATCAGGGCTTCGATTAAAGAAGTTGAGATAACACTGGCCGTAACCTCGGTGCTGGTTGTGCTGGTTATGGGGCTGTTCCTGCGCCACCGTACGGCTACGCTGGCTGTGGGTGTTACTCTTGTAGTCTCGCTCGTGGGTGCCTTGGCTGGCATGTATCTACTCGGTTTTAGCCTCAATAACCTTTCCATTATGGGCCTCGTCATCGCTACCGGCTTTGTGGTGGACGACGCGATTGTGGTGGTTGAGAACATCCATCGCCGGCGTGAAGAAGGCCTCTCCCAGCGCGATGCGGCGCTGGTGGGTGCAGGTGAGATTGGCTTTACGGTTATCTCTATTAGCCTCTCACTCGTCGCGGCATTCATCCCCATTCTGCTGATGGGGGGTGTGGTTGGCCGCCTGTTCCATGAATTTGCCGTAACTATTGCCATTACCATTGGCATCTCTGGCGTTATCTCGCTCACCCTTGCCCCTATGTTGATGGCAAATTTGCGTGAGCCCGCACAGCTGGCACACACCGCACGCGAAGATAGCTGGCTGGCCCGTCTGTTCGGCTTCTATGCCAAAACCCTGCACAAGAGCCTCGCCTACCCGCGCTTCATGCTGGGTGTGTTCTGGGCAGCAATGGTTCTATCCATCGTTACATATGTTTATGCGCCTAAGGACTTCATCCCGCTGCAGGATACTGGCAGTATTTTTGGCAGCACTGAAGCCGCGCAGGATGTATCCTTTACCGGCATGACGCAAAAGCACGAGCAGATGATGGCGCTGCTCTGCGTGCACCCTGATGTGCTTTCGTGCGCTACCTCAGTTGGTACCACCGGCGGCAGCGCCGCGCTCAATTCCGGCCGTTTCTGGATTAACCTAAAGCCGCATAACCAGCGCGATATTACCGCGAGCGGCTTTATCGATGAAATGCGCCCAAAACTCGCGGCCATTCCAGGCCTTAATGTGTTCATGCGCGCAGGACAAGACCTCAACCTCGGTACCGGCCCTGCCCGCACGCAGTATCAATATGTTGTACGCGGTAACGACCTGCAGGGTGTAAACCAATGGGCTGCCAAGCTGACAGACGCCATGCGCAGCTCGGATGTTTTAAAGGATGTCTCAAACGATCTGCAGATTGGCCCCGGCCTGCTGCCGATTACCATTGATCGCGATCAGGCTGCACGTTACGGCATTACTCCGCTCATGATCGACCAAATTCTGTACGATGCCTTCGGCCAGCGCCGTGTAGGCGAATACCAGACGGACATAAATCAGTATAACGTGGTGCTGGAGGCCGACCCTGCTTTCCTTGGCAGTGTTGAGGCACTTGATTACTTCCGCATCCGCTCGCCACTGACTGGCGGTATGGTACCGTTAAGCGTGGTAGCCAAAGCTTCTGAGCCCACTCTCGGCCCGCAAAGCATTGCGCGTGACGGCTTGATGCCAGCTGTCACCATCTCGTTCAATACCGCCGAGAATGTGGCACTTGGTGAGGCCATCAGCGCAATCAATGCGATTGAGCGGGATTTGGGCCAGCCTACTGGCGTAAGCGGTATCTTCCGCGGCACCGCACAGGCCTTTACCGATAGTCTTACGAGCATGCCCCTGCTGCTGCTGGCAGCGCTGTTCGCGGTCTACATCATCCTCGGTGTACTGTATGAGAGTTTCAAGCACCCGCTGACCATTCTCTCGACCCTGCCGCCTGCAGGCATTGGCGCTGTGGCAGCGCTCACGCTGGCGGGCCAGTCGCTCAGCCTGATTGGCGTAATTGGCCTCATCCTGCTGATCGGTATTGTGAAGAAGAATGGTATTCTGCTGGTCGACTTCGCCCTGCAGGCGCAGCGCGAACAGGGTATGAGCCCGCGTGAAGCGATGGAACAGGCATGCCTGAAGCGCCTGCGACCGATCATGATGACCACCATTGCCGCCCTGCTGGGCGCGCTGCCACTCATGCTGGGTACCGGCCCCGGCGCTGAACTGCGCCAGCCGCTCGGCACTGCCGTCGTCGGCGGCCTGCTCATCAGCCAGCTGCTAACGCTCTATACCACGCCTGCAGTATACTTGTGGCTTGAGGGTAAGCGCCGCGAAAGCGCTTAACCCTTCACCACAAAGCTGACCAAGCGGCCGGGTACAGCGATTTCCTTGATCACGTCTTTACCCGCCAGTCCTTCAATCACTGCGGTATCGGCCTTCACAGCGGCGAGCAGGTCGGGGGCTGAGAGCCCCGGTGCTGCCATAACCTTGAAGCGCAGCTTGCCGTTGATTTGTACCGGATATTCAACCTGATCAACGCTCATGGCCAGCTTGGGGTCAAACTTCGGCCAAGGCTCATAGGCCAGCGTATTCTTGTGGCCCAGCAGCTGCCACATCTCTTCGGCCACATGCGGGGCAAAGGGCGCGAGCAGCAGCGTAAAGCTGTCCATCACGCTACGCGGAATGGCGGTGAGCGGCGTGAGCTCATTCACCAGCTCCATGAGTTTGGAAATAGCAGTGTTAAAACGCATAGCTTCAATATCGTCGCCAACACCCTTAATGGTCTTGTGCAATACGGTATTGAGCTTGTCGTCCGGCGCAGCATCCGTCAGGCGGGCGGCATCGAATGTATCGGCACCCTCCTCGTTCTCCTTCATCAGCAAGCGCCAGGCGCGATTGAGGAAGCGACGCACACCTGAAATACCATTGGTCTGCCATGGCTTGGTGGCCTCGAGCGGCCCCATGAACATTTCATACAGGCGCAAGCTATCGGCACCATGGCTGGCCACAACCTCATCAGGGTTGATGACGTTCAGCTTGCTCTTGCCCATCTTCTCGATCTGGCTGAACAGGCGCGTGTCGGTGCCCTTCACAAACCAGTCATCACCGCGCTGTTCGGCATCCGCTGGCGCATAATACTTGCCGCGCTCGTCCTTATACGAGTAGGCCAAGATCATACCCTGATTGAACAGCTTCTTGAACGGCTCGTTGGTGGAAACCAAGCCCGCATCAAACAGCACCTTGTGCCAGAAGCGCGAGTAGAGAAGATGGAGCACGGCGTGCTCCACACCGCCTACATAAAGGTCAACCTGCCCCCAGTACTTCTCGGCCTCTTCGCCCACAAAGCGCTTATCGTTTTTGGGGTCCATAAAGCGCAGGTAATACCAGCAGGAGCCAGCCCACTGCGGCATTGTATTAAGCTCACGCGTCAGTTCTTCGCCATCTAGCCTAACCTTTACCCAGTCAGTCGCGCGACCAAGCGGCGGGTCGCCCTGCTCCGTCGGGCGGAAGTCAGTGAGCTGCGGCAGCGTGAGCGGCAAAGCGCTTTCGGGCAGGGTAACGATGCTGCCATCCTTCTTGTGCAGCAGCGGGAAGGGTTCGCCCCAATAGCGCTGGCGCGAGAACAACCAGTCGCGCAGCTTGTAGGTCACGCGGCTCTTGCCGATACCCTTTTCGACCAGCCAGCCAATCATCTTCTTCTTGGCTTCCTGCATCTTCAAGCCATCGAGGAAGCCGGAGTTAACCGCCACACCCTCACCGGTGAAAGCCTCTTTGGTAATATCGCCGCCCTTCACCACCTCAATAATCGGCAGCTTGAACACCTTGGCGAAATCGTAGTCGCGCTCGTCGTGCGCAGGCACAGCCATAATCGCGCCGCTGCCGTAATCCATCTTCACATAATCAGCAATCCAGATAGGAAGCTTGGCGCCATTCACCGGGTTAATCGCATAGGCACCGGTGAACACACCGGTCTTTTCCTTAGCTGCACTAATCTCGCGGTCGCGATCAGATACATTCTTGGCCCAGGCCTGATATTTCTCTACCTCGGCCTTCTGATCTGCGGTGCTGATTTTGGCAACCAGCGGATGCTCAGGCGCTAAGACGCAGAAGCTTGCGCCAAACAATGTATCTGGCCGCGTGGTGAAAATATCAAAGCTGGCATCATGCCCATCAACCTTGAAGACAACCTCGGCACCTTCGCTGCGGCCAACCCAGTTGCGCTGCATTTCTTTAATGCTTTCGGGCCAGTCCAGCTCGCTCAGGTCATCAACCAGACGGTCAGCATAGGCGGTGATCTTGAGCATCCACTGCTTCATCATGCGGCGTTCAACCGGCTCGCCGGTTTCGATAAACTTGCCGTCCTGCACTTCTTCATTCGCCAGTACAGTGCCTTGGGCTGGGCACCAGTTCACCGGTACTTCGGCCAAATAAGCCAAACCTTTTTCGTAGAGCTTGAGGAAGATCCACTGTGTCCAGCGGTAATAGTCTTCATCCGTGGTGGAAAGCTCGCGCGACCAGTCGTATGAGAAGCCAATTTCGCTGAGCTGGCGACGGAAGATATCGATATTGCGCTTGGTTACTGGCTCGGGGTGCTCGCCCATACGCACGGCATAGCGCTCGGCGGCCAGGCCAAAGGCATCCCAGCCCATAGGGTGCAGCACGTTAAAACCATTCATGCGTTTGTAGCGCGCAATGATATCGGTTGCGGTATAACCCTCGGGGTGGCCGATGTGCAGGCCCGCGCCAGACGGATACGGGAACATGTCGAGCACGTAGTACTTAGGCTTGGTTTTATCCAGCACGGTCTTGAAGGTCTGGTTATCTTCCCAGAATTTCTGCCACTTGGGTTCAACAAGCTTCGGGTCGTACGGCATTTTCTACTCGCAGGTTAAGAATTTCAGCGGGTAAAATAGCCGTACCAGATGCAAAATACCACTAGTAAACCTTAAGCGTGACGCCTGCCGGCAGCTGCGGGCGCAGGGCCTCGAGCTTGCTGCGTAATTCCTCCGCCCGCGCCGGGTTGGTGAGGTAAAAGCGCGGGTTCAGCCCTGTTACCCACAGCTGGCCGTCGAGCTGCAGTTCACCCGCCAGCCGCCACTGCGGACTACGGTAATAAGCCTCAAGTTTACGCTCGGCGATAATCAGATCAATCTGGTCATCTGCCAGCAGCTGCGGAATCACGGCACCAGCATCCGGCTTGTGAACAATCCGGCGAATGCGCTCGGAAGCCAGCCCGAACAGGTCGACAACCGTATGTGGGTTACGCCACGCCAGATAGCCGATATCAAAGGCGGCGATATCATCCTGCCAGTGGTTGACGACAAAATTGTTCAGCGTGTTGTGGTAACGATAGACATTATTAGCCGAAACAGGGGTAATGGCCGTGTAATAAAGGCCTGTTGCGCCCACCAGAATGGTCAGCTCAATAAGGGTAGACGGCTTGATACGCCCACGCGCGAGATAGAAAATCGCCAGCACCATAACCGCCAGCACATAGGCATGATAGCGCCCCGCCCAGCCGAACTTACCCAGCAGCATATGCGCCATAGCCGCGAGCAGCACGACCAGCAGCAAACCGCGCTGGCGGCATTTGGGCAGCAGGCCCACAAGCACCAGCAGCAAGATGGCGTGCATCCACGCAGTTGGCTCTTTGAAGTTTAGCAAGAAGTTATAGAATAGAGCCTTGAGGGTGGTGAGGCTCGACATGCCCTCAGAGACAGTGGCCAAGGGCATAGACTTGGTCAGCACCGAGCTGGGCAACCAGCCATACCCAAGCCAGACCAGATAAAAACTAAAGGCAATCGTCGCACCGAGCATAAGCGTGCCCGTCCACAGGCTGCGCTTGATGTACCCGCAGTTACCGGCATAAACCAGAGCAGGCAATGACAGCGCCAAAGCCTCATAGCGTATCAGCGGGCCTGCAAAAACCGCCAGCCAGAACCACCAGCGTGGCTTGCGGCCCTCACTTAAATCGAGCAGACCGCTCAACACCGCCAGCGCGCTCGCCATATGCAGCGTATGTTCCATACCGGTAAAAATCAGGCCGAACAGGTTGATGAGCACGGCAAAGCCAAGGATCAGCATCCCGCGTATCAACGGGCTCGCATCCGGCAACGGCAGGATCTTGCGTTCAAGCTCAAGCAGCAAAAGTAGTACAAGCACAGCGCCTATCAGGCTAACCAGTAGCGGCGCGAATAGTGCCAGCGGTGTCTGCGCCAGCGGGAGCAGCAGGTAGGGATAGATAATGGAGGAAGACGCAGCGCCCGCCTCAGCGCCCGGCGCGTTCACGCTGTAATTAAACGGCAGGTTTTCAGCCAGCGCGAGGTAAATATAGGTATCGTCGAGAATATAAGCGAAGTGCCCGCCGGTGAGGTAAAGTATGGCGAACAGAATAAGCGCAAAAATCAGCGCACTGCCTGTAAATACAATTGTTTCCACGCTTCTGATTTTCATGCATTATACACTATCATATCGCCTCATAAAAAAAAACCAGACCACGCATGAAGAAGAAATCGCCCAAAAGCCAGCCTGACAGCCCGCAGGACTTTGTCAGTAAAGCCAAGGCCTACTGGACGCCCGAACAGACTGCCAAGGTGACAGGCGGCAAGCGCTACCCCATCATGCCCGGCGAAGCGCCCGAGCTGTTGCGCGTGATGAGTCTGCTCAACAGCGATGGCAGCATGAGCGCCGATAGCGTGCGCAAGTTCCAGCAGGCCAACCATATGCTCAACCTGCTGCTCACGCAGCTGGACGATTTATGCGCGCGCCATAAAACCGTTTATGTGCTGGATGCCTGCTGCGGTTCGTCCTTCATCGCGCTGGTAGTAGCCTGGTACATTATTGAACAGAAGAAACATCCCTGCCGCGTGATAGGCATCGACCGTAACGAAGCCGTGATCGAGAAGAGCAACGAACGCGCCAGAACGCTGGGCTGGGATGCGTCGGTGCGCTTCATGGCGGGCGATGTCGATAAAAACGCATGGGAAAAAGCATTAAATGAGCTGTTCCCTACAGAAGAATACTCCCGCCCCCACCTGCTGTGCGCGCTGCATGCCTGCGATACCGCAACCGACCATGCTTTAGCATTAGGTATTGCCGCGCAGGCAGACCAGATGGCCGTTGCGCCCTGCTGCCAGGCCGAGCTGGCCAAACAATGGAGCCAGCTACCGAAGGATGACCACCCACTACAGGCAATTTTCCAGAGCCCCAACCTGCGCCGCGATACCGCCGCTACCTTTACTGATGCACTACGCCTGTTGCTCATTCGCAGTAAGGGCTATGAGGTAACGGCAACCGAGTTTGTACCTTCAACGCACACACCCAAAAACCGCCTGCTCATGTGCACCCGCCGCGGCAAGTTCCACCGCGAAAGCGAACACCAATACGCCGCCATGAAGGCGGCGCTGGCTGGAACCACGATTACGCTTGAGAGCTTGCTGGCCTAGTAAGCGCCGAGGAAATCTTTCTTGCCAACTTCAAGGCCGTTGTGACGCAAAATGGCGTAAGCCGTGGTCACATGGAAGAAGAAATTGGGAATGACAAAGTGCAGCAGATACGCCTGCGCCTTGAAGGTCAGGTCGTTGCCGCCCACTTTGAGCTTCACGTCTCTATCTTCGCTGCCGTCAATCTGCTCGGGCTTGATGGTGGCAAGAAAGTCGGTGGTCTTCTGGATACGCGCCTGCAGCTCGGCAAAGGTGGTTTCGGTATCGGCAAAGCTCGGCACATCAACACCGGCAGTGCGAGCGGCAAAGCCCTTCACGGCATCGCTGGCAATCTGGATCTGGCGGGCGAGCGGCAGCATATCGGGCGCAAGGCGGGCGTTGATCAGTACGCTGGGTTCAAACTTTTTAGCCGCGGCATAGGCCTCGGCCTTCTTGAGGATTTCGGACAGGTTGCCCAGTGTCTTGAGGAACATGGGGATAGATGCCTGATACATAGAGATGGTCATGAAAAACTCCGTAGGTTGTCGCAAACCAAGCGATGGGCCAAACCTAGAGGCCAGCCGGAGTAAAACAAGGCTCTTGATGGTAACCGACGTACCGCCTATTTGCGCGGCTTAAGACCCTGGCCCACAGCAACGCGCTCATCGAACACATAGCATTCGCCCTGCCACTTGCTCTCCGCAGCCGGCACATCCTCGATATACTTCAGAATGCCACCCTTGAGGTGATAGACCTCATCGAACCCTTCGGTGCGCATGAAGCTCGAAGCCTTTTCGCAACGAATACCGCCGGTGCAGAACATGGCGATCTTCTTTTTCTTCTCGGCCTGCATGGCGGTGCGCACATACTCGGCAAATTCAGTGAACTTCTCGATATCCGGCACCACAGCGCCTGCAAAGGTACCAAAAGCAGTCTCGTAGGTATTACGCGTATCGAGCACCAGCACATCCGGATCAGCCATCAAGGCGTTCCAGTCCTTGGCCTCTACATACTCGCCCACAATCTTGCTGGGGTCGGCCTGTGGTTGCTTGAAGGTGATAATCTCCTGCTTGTACTTGATGCGCAGCTTGCCAAACGGCGCCTCATCGCTGTGCGAGAACTTCACATCTTCGCGCGGCAGACCGCAACGCTCGGCCAGAATGGTGAGCAGTGCATCAATCGCCTCGGGCGTGCCTGCCATGGTGCCGTTTATTCCCTCAGAGGCAACCAGCAGCGTGCCGATCAGGCCGTAGCTGGGCAGAATCTGGCGCAGCTCGATGCACAAAGCCTCGGGCTGGGCGATGGGGGTAAAGCGGTAAAGGGCGGCAATAGTCCAAGTCATGCGGTTGTTTTAGACTTTTAACTCAGCAATTTCAATGCGCGGTTTTACGCAGCTCGATCCGGTCTATCGCCTTGAAAATGAAGTGGTTAAGGGTAATCGAGATCAACGCCCCCGCCACGATGAGGTTGAAGAGATCACGCGACATGAGGTCCAGCGCCATCGCCATATTCGCGAAAATGAAGGAGAACTCGCCAATCTGTGCCAATGAGGCGGCGATAACCACAGTAGCGCTATTGGGCTGCCGGAACAGACGCATGATGAGGATTGCCGCCAGCGACTTACCCACCACAATAACAACAACAGTTGCCAAAATCTGGAGCGGGTATTTGACCAGTGTATTGGGGTCGAACAGCATGCCAACCGAGACAAAGAACAGCACCGAGAAGATATCGCGCATAGGCAGTGACTGTTCGGCAAACTTGTGGCCGATCTTACTTTCATTCAGCACCAGCCCCGCGAGGAAGGCACCGAGTGCGAATGAAGCGTCGAACACTTCATAGGCGATATAGGCAAAGCCAATAGCGATGGCGAGGGTGGCCAGCGCGCTCAGCTCATGCGATTTGGTTTTGGCTACATAAGTGAGCAAGGGCGGCAGCGCACGGCGGCCAATCACGACCATGGAAACAGCAAACAGGCTGATTTTGCCGATGACCATCGCCACTTCCTGCGTAATCATCATGGGGCTGATCTCGCCACTGCGCAGCATGATATCGGCATATACCGGCAGCATGACGATGGCGAGTACCATGGCAATATCTTCAACAATCAGCCAGCCGATGGCTATTTTGCCAATATCGCTATCCACCAACTTACGCTGCTCAAGCGCCCGCAGCATAACCACAGTACTGGCAACTGACAGGGAGAAACCAAACAACAAGGCTGTGCTCCACGGAATGCCCATCAGCCAGATTAAAAACGCCCCCATAACGGTAGCTGCACCCATCTGGAACACCGCACCCGGCAAGGCAATGCGGCGCACGTTCAACAGGTCATGAATGGAAAAATGCATACCCACGCCAAACATAAGCAGCATGATGCCGATTTCGGCCAGCTGCGTGGCCAAGGCAGGATCAGCCACAATACCCGGGGTATAGGGGCCAACGGCAACACCGGCCAACAAGTAGCCCAGAATAGTCGGCAGCTTGAGGCCCTTGGCAATCAGGCCAAAGATGAAAGCGCCAACGATGCAGGCAACGATCGTGCTGATGAGTCCGTGTTCCATAGGCGCAATTATAAGGCAGCCCAGTAACCGCACAACCCGGGAAGTTTACTTTCAGGTGCTTTTAGTCAGCGTCGGGATTGCGCAGAATTCGCACGACTTCAATCCGGTTGCCCTCAACCTCAAGCGCGGTGAAGGTCCACTTGCGCCAGACAAAACTATCTCCGGGTTTGGGGATGTGCTTGAGCTGGCCCAGCACAAAACCGGCCAAGGTTGTGTAATCATGCTGCTCATCCATATGATCGCAGTTGATGATGCGCTCTACTTCCTGCAGCGCTGTACGACCATGCAGTACCCAGCTGCCGTCATCTTCGAGCTTCACTTCTGAGGCAGGTTCATCTGCACCTGCTTCAAGATCGCCGGTAATGGCCGAGAGAATATCAACAATGGTAACCAGACCTTCAACCGTGCCCTGCTCGTCCACTACAATCGCGATGTCCGACCCACTGCTCTTGAAACGGGCCAGGAGGCGCATAACAGACATGGTATCGACCACATAAAGCGGCGGCTGCATAACGGCGGTCAGGTCAATCGTGCCCATACGGCGCTGCTGCTGCAGAATTTTTTTGGCGTGTACCACACCCATGATCTCTTCAACCTGACCACGGCAAACGGGGAACTGCGAACGCCCACTCTCTTCAATCTCATGCAGAATGTCTTCTGGCTCGTCATGCGGGTCGAGCCACACAATATCAAGACGCGGGATCATGATGGAGCGCACTTCGCGTTCGCCCAGGCGCAGCACGCGCTCAATCATCGCGCTTTCTTCAGGCCCGAAGGGCGCTGCACCCTCACCTGAGGCCACAATCGCTGCCACTTCCTCCGAAGCTTCGGTAGTATTGCCCCCGCGCAGAATACGCAGCACAGCCCTTGCGGTGCGATCGCGCATATCCATGGTCGAAACCGTTTTAATACGCTTGGCCTTGATGAAATGATTGATGCTTTCAACCATGATCGAGAAGCCGATGGCGGCGTAGAGGTAGCCCTTGGGAATATGCATGCCAAGGCCTTCAATAACCAAGCTGAAGCCGATCATGAGCAGGAAGCCAAGGCAGAGAATAACTACCGTCGGGTGGCGACCCACGAAGTTGACCAGCGGTCTGGCCGCCAGCATCATCACGCCGATTGCAATCGTTACCGCGATGATCATCACTTCGATCTGCTTGACCATACCCACAGCAGTAATAACCGCATCGAGCGAGAAAACCGCATCGAGGACTACAATTTGTGCAATTACGTGCCAGAATGGCGGATGTATGGTGACCCTGTTGCGCGCAGCTTGCGCCCCCTCCAGCCGCTCATGCAGCTCCATGGTGGCCTTAAACAACAGGAAGAGACCACCAAAAATGAGAATCAGGTCGCGGCCTGAGAATGACTTCTCCAGAATGCTGAACAGCGGCTGGGTAAGTGTCATCACCCATGAGATGCTGAAGAGCAAAACAACGCGCATAGCCAGGGCAAGGCCAAGTCCTATGTAACGCGCTTTGTCGCGCTGCTCGGGCGGCAGCTTGTCGGCCAGAATGGCGATGAAGACGAGGTTGTCGATACCGAGAACAATCTCGAGAAAGACCAGTGTTGCCAGACCCATCCATGCGGTAGGGTCATAGATCCAATCAAAAAGCATGATCAGTCGGCCATCTGGGCGGCAGAGATAAGAAGCACAGCATTAGTCGTCATGCGGCCGACAATCGGGCATTTTTGGTTGCAATGCAATAGCCTCGGACAACAGGTCTGAAAACCCCGTAATTACGCGGCTTTAATACGGTATTGCGCAGCGTTAAGTCCGGCTTCGAGGTCGGCTTTCAGGTCAACCAGGTCTTCAATACCGGTCGAAAGGCGGATAAGCCCATCGCTGATGCCGATCTTGGCGCGGATATCAGCCGGGATGCTGGCATGGGTCATGATGGCCGGATGCTCGATCAGGCTTTCAACCGCACCCAAGCTCTCGGCCAGCGTGAAGATGCGCACTTCGCCCAGCAGGGCTTTGGCTGGCTCCAGCCCGCCCTTCACCACTGCCGTTATCATGCCGCCAAACGCTTTCATCTGCTTTTTGGCCAGCTCATGCTGCTTATGACTCTTGAGGCCCGGATAAATTACCCGCTCAATCGCAGGATGGCTCTCAAGCCATGTCGCCAGCTCAAGCGCGCTCTGGCACTGGCGCTCCATACGGATACCTAATGTCTTAAGGCCGCGATGAATGAGGAAGCAGTCAAACGGGCTAGGCACTGCACCAACCGCGTTCTGGATGAAGCCGATTTTATCACCCAGCTCCTTATCGCGCGTGACTACCGCTCCGCCAATAACATCCGAATGGCCCCCAAGGTATTTAGTAGCCGAATGCACGACAAGATCAGCCCCCAGATCGAGCGGTTGCTGCAGGTAGGGCGAGGCAAAGGTATTATCAGCTGCAACCAGCAATTTGTGCTGCTTGCCCAGCTTGGCCAGTGCTTCAATATCCGCCAGCTTGAGCAGAGGGTTGGTGGGGGTTTCAATCCATAGCAGCTTGGTTTGTGGGGTGATGGCTTTTTCAACCGCCGCAATATCTGTAAAATCAACAAAACTGAACGAGAGGTTCGAGGCCGGGCGTTTGACGCGCTCGAACAAACGGTAGGTACCGCCATATAAATCATCAGACGCGATGACATGCGAGCCGGATGGCAGCGTATCCAGCACCGCCGATATGGCCGCAAGGCCGGATGAGAAGGCGTAGCCGTGGTTACCATTCTCAAGCGCGGCAATCGCGCGCTCATAGGCATAGCGGGTCTCATTATGGCTGCGGCCATAATCATAACCCTTATGCACGCCGGGCGCTTCCTGCCGGTAGGTGGAGGTCATGTAAATGGGCGTAATGACAGCGCCAGTCTTGGGGTCGGGCTCCTGCCCGGCATGAATGCTGCGGGTGTTAAAGCCGCTCATACGGTCGTTGGTGTTGCTCATGCTGCATTCCTTTTACGCAAATGATTGAGAAGGTCGATTGAGGTGATGAGGCCCAAAAACTGGCCCTTATCCATCACCACGCCCACATGCCCGCGCCCGAAGATGGGGATAAGGTCGTCCACACTCTGGCCCACTTCAACCGTCTCGACCTTGTTGCTCATGGCATCTGCCACCTTCAGGGCAAAGCCGTTGGTACCACGCGTGACTGCCAGCAGCACATCGGTCTCATCGATGATACCTTTAATCTCACCGCCATCCATCACCGGCAGCTGCGAGATATCAAACATCTTCATCTTGGCCAGCGCTGCCTGGAGCGTATCGCCGGGTTTGGTGAAAATCACCTCGCCGCGGCGGAACGAACGCGAGATGAGATCGCTCAGGTTATGCTGTACCGGCTCACCCAGCAGGCCCTGATCGCTCAGCCAATAGCGGTTGTAGATTTTCGAGAGGTACTTGTTACCGCTATCGCACACGAACGTAACCACTCGCTTGGGCGTAGTCTGCTCGCGGCAATACTGCAGCGCAGTGGCAATGAGTGTGCCCGAGGATGAACCGCACAAAATGCCCTCTTTCAGCAACAGCTCCTGCGCGGTGCGAATGCTCACATCATCGGCAATTGTATAAGCTTTGGTCACCAGCGAAGGATCGAGGTTATCTGGCACATAATCCTGCCCGATGCCCTCAACCAGATAGCTGCCCGGCTCGGGCTTGGGGGTTTTATTTACAACTGAGGCGAGGATTGAGCCCTTGGGGTCAGCCAAAATGATCTCGGTTTTGGGCGAGACCTTTTTGAAATAGCGCGCAATACCGGAAATGGTGCCGCCGGTGCCTGCGCCGCAAATAATGGCATCGACATGATGGTCCATCTGCTCCCAGATCTCAGGCGCGGTCTCCTGCTCATGCGCTTCAGGGTTAGCGGTATTCGAGAACTGGTTGACGTAAAACGAATTGGGCGTTTGCGCCGCCATGGCCTTGGCGCGGTCGGAGTAATATTCGGGATCGCCCTTGTTTACATCCGAGCGGGTAAGAATAACCGTAGCCCCCAGAGCGCGCAGGTGATGGATTTTCTCCTGACTCATTTTATCCGGAATAAACAGCGTAAGCTTATAGCCGCGCTGGCTGGCGATAAGCGCCAAGCCAAGGCCGGTATTGCCTGCTGTGGCCTCGATCAGCATATCGCCGGGTTTGATTTTGCCCTCGCGCTCGGCGGTATCAACAATACGGCGGGCCATCCGGTCTTTAATCGAACCGCCAGGGTTCTGGCTCTCAAGTTTAAGGAACAGCTGGCACTGGCCTGCATCAAGCCGCGTGGCCTGCACAATCGGGGTATTGCCAATAAGGTCGAGAATTGTGGTCATAGGGCACTCTCAGACAGAAAAGAAAACCAGCGCGCAATTTCAGTATGCGCACAACAGCAGAGTAAGCGGTTTGGAGCAAGCTTCATGACTTGTGCAGGGCAGCAAATCAAAGCTACTTTATATATATGAGTATACGCACCCTTTCGCAGCGCAAAAGCTTTGGCAGCCAGATCGGCCTTTCGAAGGGGAATGCCGCGCAGCTGGCCCGACTCACCTCGCCGCATAAAATTCAGGACTATCTCGACAGTCTCGGCATCAACTTCGAGCCAGATGGTGATACCTGCTACGGCGTTGAGCGCACCATGAACGCCGGCCGCGCCCATTGCATTGAGGCAGCCTTTATTGCCGCCGCCGCCCTGTGGATCAACGGCGAAAAACCGCTAGTGATGGATTTTCAGGCCGATAAGGACTACGACCATGTCATCGCCTTATATAAGTATAAGGGCTATTGGGGGGCAATCTCCAAAAGCAACCATATCTGGCTGCGCTGGCGCGACCCGGTTTACCGCAGCCTGCGCGAGCTGGCCCTCAGCTACTTCCATGAATATGTAACGGGCACCCGCAAAACTCTGCGCACCTATTCGGCTCCTTACGATATGAGCCGGCTCGAACCCCAATACTGGGTGAGCAATACCGATAACTGCTTTGAAGTGGCAGGTGTTATCGATAGCGGCAAGCACTACCAGCTTGTCCCCAAGAGCCATGTCAAGATGCTGCGCCCGCGCGATGAGCTGGAGCTGAAGGCGGGTAAACTGGTCGAATATACCCGGTAGTTTCCATGACCCTGCGGCTCCACCAACTCATAACCGCACCCACGACATATATAATAGGTATGCCTGCGCTAGCGCCATGCCCCGCCCTTACCAGCCACACACAATGCGAAGTGGCGGTTGTTGGTGCAGGCTATACCGGCCTTGCCTGCGCCACGCTTTTGGCCCGGCAAGGGGTAAGCGTGGCCCTGCTTGAAGCTGGCGTGGTGGGTGCAGGCCCTTCAGGCCGCAATGGCGGGCAGATGATCCCCGGCTTTAACCTGCCGCAGAGCGAGATGCGCGCCCTGTTTGGTCATGAAGTTGCCCATGCCCTGTGGCAGGAAGTTGAAGCCAAGCGGTACGAACTGATGGCACTGGCCAGCAGCACGCCCGATGCCTGCGATATGCAGAACGGGATTATCTACGCCGCACTTAATAATAAGCAGCTCGAGCAGGCCCGTCAGCAGAGCGCTGATCTGGCCCAGCACCATGGTTATACCCAGCTGCGCGTTATCGGGCCCCAAGAAGCCCAGCAAACCTTAAGCCCTACATTTATAGGCGGGGTAGAATGGGCAGATGCCAAACACCTGAACCCCGCCAAGCTTATTCGCCTCATGCGCCAACAGGCACTTGAAGCGGGTGTACTACTATTCGAGAATTCAGCCGTCACTCAGATTGAGCCTGAGGGCCAAGGCCAGCGCCTTCATACCGCTGGCGGCAGTGTGAGTGCCGATCAGGTTGTGCTTTGTGGTGGTGCGGGATTCATGCGGCCCAAGGGCCTGAGCTATAAAACAGCAACACCCACACATACCGCCATCGCCACCTTCATGCTGGCAACCGAAGTCTGCGATGCTGCGCGCATACTGCCCAGTACTGCCGCCATTTGCGATCTGCGCAATGCCATGAGTTACTACCGCCGCATGCCGGATAACCGTATTCTCTATGGCGGTGAGGTTGGCCTCTCGCTGGTCGATAGCCGCCTGATGCTGCGCGCACTGGAACGTGAAATGCGCTGCAGACTGCCGCTGCTGGCTGAGGTCAAAATAGAATCAGCATGGGCCGGACAGATTGATATGACCACCACACTTTTGCCGTCTGTGCGGGCGCTGGGGCCCAATCTCTACCAGGCTGACGGATTCTCGGCGCAGGGACTGGTGCTCACCTCACTGGCAGGCGAATCAATCGCGCGCGAGATTCTGGCCATGCGGCAACAGCAGCACGACAGGGTATTTAAGTTGCTCGAACTGCTGAAACCGCCAAAAGTACCGAAAAACAAGGCTTTTGCGATGGTCGCGCAAGGATGGCGCTGGCTGCCCAAACTGCTGGAAGACAAATGGAGCGCCTGAGTTATCCTGTAAAATCAATGGTTTTTTCGCCTATACCAGTGTGAAAAGCCCGTCAAGAGCGGAAAAGTAGGCCTACCCACTAAAAAATATCATTGTAGTCCCTTCGGAATCGGCGCAGTTAATTGGGTGTGCGTGAAGAGCGCACATCACGTCAACCAGAACAACAGGACGCATCCCATGGCAGAAGCCGTAAAAGTACCGACCGTAACGCTGAAGCAGATCGCTGCAGCGCTGGCCGAGAAGCAGGGTATGTCGAAGAAGGATTCAAACGCCTTCCTCGATGCCTTCATCACTCAGGTCACCAAGCACATCAAGAAGGGCGACAAGATCCGTATCCCCGGTCTTGGCATCTTCGTCGTGCGCAAGCGCCCCGCTCGTATGGGTCGCAACCCCGCCACTGGCGAGCCGATCAAGATCAAGGCAAGCAAGAAGATTGCTTTCCGTGCTTCGAAGGAACTGAAGGAAGCGATCTAATCGCAACCTGACTGTTTAAAGTAACCGCCGCTGAAGCAATTCTGCGGCGGTTATTTTTTGCCCATAAATTCGCTCGTTTTTTCAGGTCTATATGATATTCAGCTATTCATGGTGTTAAACCGCACATCCCTATTTTCGGCGCTGCTGATTCTGTTGCTGGCAATGACCGGCCTTTACCTCAACAGCCAGCGCGGCCTGCTGGCGGATGACGATAACCTGTGGCTGCACTTCACCTCACAAAAGATCATGGAGCCTGCACGCGGACAGGCGCTTGAGGAGAGCATCATTCAATACGTGCAAGCGCAGCAGGCCTCAGACGCCAGCATCCTGCGCCTAACCGAACGCAGCAAGTACCTTTATAATTATGCCCTGCCGGTTCTGGCATGGCACTATATGGCCACGCTTGTAACCACGCCGCAAACCACAGCAGACTACCCGGCGTATATCGCCACATTCCTCAACCTGGCCCTACCCGTCACCAGCCTTGCGGCCTGGCTGGTGCTGGTGGCGGTTCTGCTGCGCCTTAATGAGCCTGCACTTTGGCGGGCCACACTGGCAGGCCTCGGGCTGATTGCAGCCCTCATGCTGCTGCCCAACAACCCGCCGATGATGAACCTGCTCGCGTTCAATAACCCCATTCATGCGCTAAGCAACTTTGCAGGTTTTGTGCTCAACCCGTGGCACGGCTTTAGCGTTTACAGCTTCACCCCCCGAAACAATCTTATTGTGCTGGTGATTGCTGTTTTCGCCCTGCGCTGGTACGGGCGTAACCGCGCGGCCTATGTGCTCATGCTGCCGCTGTTTGGCGTACACTCCAGCCTTTCACTGGTTGTGATGGTGCATCTTGTTGCGCTCGATCTGCTGCGCCAGCGGCAGAAGCTGCGCGATCCGGTTATTCTTGCCGCTATCGCTGCAGGCATGGGTTATGGCCTGTGGCGCGAAACCCTCTGGGCCCTTGTGGGCAGCAGCAGCCTTGTGATGGCGGCCCTCGGTGGTCTTATCCTTGTATTTGCCTGGGCCATATGGGCTCCGCGCCCGCTTCTGGGGGCCGAAAAATGGCTGGCTCGCCCGCAAACATGGCTGCAACGCCAACCTGCCGCCGCACAGGACGTGCTTTTACTTATGGCTTTCTGGCTGGTCAGCCTGCCGCCGGTCTACATTATCAGCCTGTTTATGGACCCGCAGCAGAACTTCTATTTCTGGCACCAGCTGCATGGCCGCGCACTTGGCGTTATGGGCGCGGTTATCTTCATCGGCCTTGCGTACTATCTGCCGTCAAACTGGTCGCTACGGTTTAGCATGTTCACACTGCTCATCTGGGCCATCGGGTTTACAGTGCATGCTACGAGTAAGCCCAACCCTTACGCCACTGCGCTTGTGCAGGCCGAGATGCACGAGGCCTACCTGAGCGGGCAGATTGGTGCTGAGGACTACAAATATCTCTCCGGCCCCGGCTTTGTGCTGAGTGAGCAGACTTTATATTATGCACTAGGGCAGATGATGGTGATGCATAACGACCGCCAGCCCGACCTGCAGCGTGTTGCCATACCGGGCGGCCGCTGATGTGCGGCATTACCGGGCTCTTTTACCGTAACGGACAGAGTGTAGAGCGCGCGCTCTTACAGCGCATGACCCGCGCCATCGCGCACCGCGGGCCGGATGGCGAAGGCCTGTGGCATGAAGGGCCTATAGGCCTTGGCCACCGCCGTCTGGCCATTCGTGACCTCTCGCCCACCGGCGCACAGCCCATGGCGAGCGCAGATGACCAGGTGATCGTGGCCTATAATGGCGAGATTTATAACGATGCTACGCTTAAAGCCGAGCTGGCGCGCGAGCATGGTTTTGTCGCCAAGGGCAGTAGCGATACCGAAATTCTGCCCGCTGGCTGGCAGGCCTGGGGCATGGAGCTGTTTAACAAGCTCGAGGGCATGTTTGCTATCGCCCTGTGGGATAAAGCCAAACAGCAACTCATCCTCGCGCGCGATGGTGTGGGCATCAAGCCGCTCTATTACAGCATCAACAACGGTGTTCTGCGTTTTGGCAGCGAGCTTAAAGCCCTGCTGGCCGATGACGCACAGCCTGCACATATAGATGAAGCGCAATTGCAGCACTTCATGGCACTTGGCTACCCTGCCCCCGAAGCCAGCCTGCTCAGCGGTATCCAGCAGCTTGCACCCGGCACAGTCATGGTGGTTTCGGCTAGCGATATCATCACGCACAAGTTCTGGCAGCCTACTCGCACTGGCGAGATGGTGGATGCCGAAGCCGCACTTGAAGAATTCCTGCCCCTGCTGCGCCGTGTGGTACAGGACCAGCTGGTGAGCGATGTGCCGGTAGGCGTATTACAAAGCGGCGGGATAGACAGCTCGCTCATCAGCCTGTCGCTGCCACGCGATGTCAAGGCACCACTGTACTGCGCCAGCTTTAGCGAAAAAAGCCACGATGAAAGCGATATCGCCCGAGCTTTGGCTAAGGCTGCCAACCGTGAGCTGACCATCGTGCCCACTAGCATGGAGGATGCCGAGGCGGTATTTGCCCAAGTGGTGCAGCATAACGATGGCCAGTTGGCGGATAGCAGCGCGCTACCCACCTATTTAGTCTGCAGCGCGATTGGCAAAGTTGCGCGTGTGGCCCTGTCGGGCGATGGCGGGGATGAGTTCTTTGCCGGCTATCCAACCTATCGGGCTGCACAGATAGGTACATACCTCAAGCCGCTGCTACCAGCATCAATCTGGGCATCGCTTGGCTACCGCATGCGTGGTTATGCTGGCGTGAGCGAGGCACGCATTCCGCCGGCCGAAAAACTCGCGCGCTTCATGCTGGGCCTGGCGCATGAGCAACCTGCCAGCGCATGGCGGCGCTACCTCTACCCGCAGGAACAAAGCCTGCTGTTTACTGATAGAGCTAACCCGCTTGATGGTTATGCAGCGGCCGTGAGTAGCGCTAAAGGCAGCAGCATCGACCGCGCCCTGTTGGCCGACCAGCGCTATTACCTGCCCGCCGATTTGCTGATGAAGACCGACCGCATGAGTATGGCCCATGCGCTTGAAATTCGCGTACCGCTGCTCGACCGCCGCATCATGGATTTTGCAGGCAGGCTCTCGCCCGCGCTCCTGCTTAAAGGCAGCAGCACCAAGCACCTGCTACGCAAGGCTGCAGCCGCCAGCGGCGCACCGCGTGAGGTAACTGCGCGCGGCAAGACCGGGTTTAACCTGCCGATCAACCAGTTACTCAAAGGCCCGCTTGCTGAGCTAGCCAACCGCTACTTTAACACCGAGGCCGATCTTTTCGCCCCGTACATGAAGCCGGATGGTGTGCGCCAGCTCTGGGCCCAGCACCAGAGCGGGGCGGTAAATCATAACTATGTTTTATGGTCCCTGTTGGTGTTTGCCCAATGGCGTCAACAACTTGGCAGCCGCCTCGCTGGGTAATTTGATTCCCCTCACAACTGTGGTAAAGCAAGCCCCCATGACCCAGCCGGACTACAGCCAGCTTTCAATTGTCCTGCCCGCCTATAATGAAGAGGCCGGCATCGGGCCCACGCTCGATAACGTGAAGGCTGCCTTCCCCACTGCCGAAGTGATTGTGGTGAACGATAGCAGTCGCGATAAAACCGCCGAAGTGGTGCGCAACAACTACCCGTGGGCCAAGCTGGTAGAGCATCCGTTCAACCGCGGACAAGGCGCTTCGCTTAAAACCGGCATGCAGGCGGCCACCCGTACTTATGTGGCCTGGTTTGATGCCGATAACGAGCACCGCACGCAAGACCTCGCCACACTTTACAAACGCATTACTGAAGACCGCCTGGTCGCTGCCATCGGCCAGCGTACATCGGCCAGTGCCAGCTATATGCGCGCCAGCGGCAAGGCGCTTATCCGCCTCATCGGGCGCGGCCTGCGCATTCAGGTCGGCTCCGATCTGAATTGCGGCCTGCGCGTTTTCCGCCGTGAGATTATTTTACGTTACCTCTCGCTCATCCCTGACCGCTTCTCGGCCAGTATGCTCACGACCCTCATCATGCTCGAGCGCCGCTACCCCATCGGATTCGAGCCGGTGGCTACCAACCCGCGCATCGGCACCAGTACGGTACGTATTACCGATGGGTTTGAAGCGATTTTACAGCTCCTGCGCGCGGTCATGCTGTTTTCGCCCATGCGCCTGTTCCTGCCGCTTGGCCTGCTGTTCATTACCACTGGCGGGCTCTACTCGCTGCTGGTCATGTTTGCCCGCCACAACGGCGTACCAGTGGCAGGTGGCCTGCTCATCATCACCGGTATGCTGTGCATCATGCTCGGGCTGGTGGCCGACCAGATCAGCCAGCTACGCCTTACCCAAATTCCGGTTCTTAACTTCGGCCAGTCACCCGATAAGGATAAAAACGCATGAGCCACGCCCACAACGAACAACCTAAAGCCATGTTCTCTGGCCGCCCGCCGCAGTGGAGCCTCTCCAGGCGCAAATCGCTGGTCCAGCATACCTGGGATTTTGTCGGCGCACCGCTGCGTATGGTTCTGTTGCCTGATCACCATAACGAAAAGCTGCACCTTACGTCGCTGCGTGCCGAGCGCATGGCTAATGTATTGCCCGAGCTGAAGGGCAGCGTGCTCGATATCGGTGCGGGCGATAATATGCTGCTCAAGCTATATAAAGAGCAGAACGCGAGCGATGCCGCCGCGCAGCAGAGCATAGGCGTTGATGTGGAAGACTGGGGCGGTGGCTGCACCATTGTCGAGAACTGCAAGAAACTGCCGTTTGATGATGCCAGCTTTGATACGGTTTGCTACATCGCCTGTATCAACCACATTCCCGAGCGCGTTGAGGCGCTGGCCGAAACCATGCGCGTCTTAAAGCCGGGTGGCCGCGTGATCATTACCATGATCGGCAAGGTGATTGGCACTATAGGTCACGCCGTCTGGTGGTACAGCGAAGACAAGCACCGTGATGTGCACCACGATGAGCTGATGGGCATGGACCCGGTTGAAATTCATACCCTGCTTGAAGATGCAGGCTTCTCGACCGTAACCGAACGCGGCTTTGTTTATGGCCTGAACCGCCTTTATGCTGCCACCCGCCCGTAAGCTCATTAGAATTGTGCTGCCTGTGGCCATCTCGGCAGCGCTACTGCTATGGCTGGCTTTGCATATCGATTTTACGGCCAGCATAAGCCTGCTACAAAGTTTACCGCTTACACTCACACTGCCTGCGGTGCTGCTGGTGTTTATTGGCAGCATCATCAGCTCGCTGCGTTTCTGGTTACTGGTCAAACCGCATTACGCGATTGGCTGGCGCGAAAGCGCAGGCCTTAACCTGCTTACGGTGCTCTCCGCCCACGGCTTTGGCCTGCTCAGCGATGGTCTGCGTGTGCATTACCTCATGCGTTTTGGTGCCAGCCTGCGCCAAAGCATCGACCTGACCTTGGCCGACCGTCTGCTCAGCCTGTGGCTGTTTGCGCTGTGCACCCTGCTGCTTCTGCCCTGCGCCCTCATGAGTATTCTGCCTTATGCCTACCCGTTTGCAGCTGTTGGCATCGCCCTGCTGTTGGCTGGCGCATGGCTGTGCAGCCAGAGCTACTGGCCTGCATGGCTGCAGCCATGCCTGACTGCATTTACCGCAAGTATTGGCAACGCGCGCACCCTGCTGTTCCAGCTTGGCTGTGCCCTGCTGTGCTGTGTTGCTCTTGCAGGCGCTTATATCATGCTGGCGCAGGCCCTTGGTTTTAATCTGCCCATACCGGTTGCACTGGCCCTGTCACCGGCCTCTGTACTTATCTCCTCCCTGCCTTTCACTTATGCTGGGCTGGGTGCACGCGAGGCCGCTTTTGTCTTTGGCCTGCCACTGCTAACGCCTATAGCGCCCGAGCAGGCAGCAGCGCTCTCGCTCAGCTATGCGCTCATCCTGCTGCTGGCCAATACTCCGGGGCTTCTGTTCATTCCGCAGATGGCAAAGAAGTGACAACGCTTCATCTCATGCATGGTTTTATCGGCTCCGGCAAAACCACTTTTGCCAAGCAGCTTGAGCGCCGTACTGGTGCGCTACGTCTTTCGCATGACGAATGGATGATTGCTTTTCACGGCACCAACCCACCCGGTGATACGATTGCCAAATTTCAGGACCAGCTTACCGAGCTGCTGTGGCGCTGGGCTGCAGCCGAGCTCAAGCGCGGGCGTGATGTGATTCTCGATTACGGCTTCTGGTCGCGCAGCACGCGCGATGAAATGCGCTCTAAAGGCGCCCAGTTAGGGGTTGAGGTAAAACTCTATGCCACACAGGCCAGCCGCGAGTTGATGCTGAAGCGCACCCTCGCCCGTACCGCCCTCATGCCAGCTGGCGCACTGGTGATTGATGAGAACGCGTTTAACGTCTTATGGCCGCACTATCAGCCGCTCGCGGCAGATGAACATGCAATCCTGTTTTAAAGACTTTATGCGACCAGAGCCTCGATTTTACTGCGTAGCATATTAAAAGCACCATCAAACGCGGCCATCACCTCGGCGTCCCCGCCTATCGTTTTGGCGGGGTCGGGCGTGCTCCAATGCAGTTTTATGGCAGTCCCCAAAAACACCGGGCAGCTTTCAGCTGCAGCTGCATCGCATACGGTAATCACCAGATCAAACTTCTGCCCTGCAAATTCATCCCACGACTTGCTGCGTGGCTGGCCGGGATTGATGTTATGGCGGCGCAAGGTTTCAAGCGCAAGCGGATGCACTTCTCCCGTGGGCTGGCTGCCTGCGCTCTCCGCCAAAAACCGACCCTGGCCCAGCTGATTGATCAAAGCCTCAGCCATCACCGAACGGCAGGAATTACCCGTACACAGTACCAGAACACGCTGCACCATCAGCAGCACCCACCACCCGGGCTGCAGGCATTCTTGCTTTTGGGAAGTAATGCAGCAGGAATACCGCATGCATCCTGCGCCAGACAGGCAGTGGCCTTGTTAGTCAGCACAAAATCTGTTCCATCAAACATCAGACCGAACTTGCCAATCGTGCTTTGCTGGTACTCAACTTCAACCTCAAGGTCAGCATCGCCCAGCACCTTGCGCGAAAGCTCAAGAATATGCAGAAACTTTTGCGGCGCGAGGCGATGATCATAATCACCTGCCTCCCAGAGCTGGAAGTTGATGGCTTGCTCCTGCCGCTCTACCCCACCACAATCGATAAAATGGCGGCTGATCAGCCCTACTTCGGTTACATGAAAATGCTGCGGTACATAAGTACCATCCGGCAGCTTGAAGCTTACTGCAGCAACGCCAGCCAGCGCCTGTTTTACCTCCGAGAGGTTCATGACATTTTCTCCTTCTTTTTTTGAGGTACACAACAGTTGCTCAGCTCGATGATATCGCGGCCGAGTTTTTTATCGGTGGTTACGCTGGCAAACCCAACATTGCAGCAGTTCTCCACCATGAAGCGGATAATACCCTGCACAAACGGGAAATTGGCCGCATAGATGATGGATCGGCTCTCGCGGCGCGAGGTAACCAGTTTGGCATGGCTCATATGCCCGAGATGAAATGAAAGCGTGTTATGCGGCACCGCCAGCTTCTCACTCAATTGACCAGCAGGGCATCCCTCTGGGCCATACTCGACCAGCAGCCTGAATGCCTTGAGGCGCGTTTCCTGCGAGAGGGCATCAAAGGCCAAGAGCGCTTCCTGAATGTCCATATGTCCAATATAATAGACATATTGAATGGTGTCAATTGATGAACGAGAAACCGGAGACTTTTTGCATGTGGGGACGACTACTAAACAGTAATATAACCAATTGATAATAAAACATATTATATATCAAACTTATGGCCGTACTCTCAATAATACTCTCATATGAGCTGGATTTAGGCTTACGCCACTGGATGGCTTTGGATAGATTGCCGCAGGTGACGCAACTAGGATGGCATAACTTGCTCTGCATCAAGAGGTGTTAGAATGTACTCTACATATATTGCCCCAACTGAACGTCCAATTACATCCCGAGAAATAAAGCGCGCTCTTCTAACGTACGATAAAGTACTGATAGCATCGCCAACTGATCGAGACTACTTTCCATCCCAATCCTTCATGATGGCTTTGGGTATGCCGCCGATCTTTGGCTTTCCTATGGGAAATATAAGACCATTAGGTAAAGTCAATAATTACGATAATAGTTTTGACCAAATGGCAGATGAAATTAAAATTTCCAGATTGGGGGATTACGTAAGCATTGTTTCTACGTATCAGCAGCCCGCTCAACCACAATTTACACTAGGCAGCGTGGACATGGGGGGGTTTCCACTTAATGTTCAATTTATGCTTAGCTCATATCGAAGCCTAGCAAGCGATAATACGGCGCTTCAGGCGGCAGTTAAAGGCGATGAGTTTATTTCATCTCTTAATGACGATCAACTTATTGGACTAGCAATAGCCGACTGCAGAGCAGACGGAAGTATCAACGATTCCCCTGCTCTACCTCCGCTTGAAGGAGCTCTAAATAGAGGGCATTTAAGATCGGAAATCACTAATATAGCACGCGCAAGAGTAGCAACTATTATTAAATCACTTGGATATTGTGCTCAACGCGAATTAATCCCAACTTTCAGCTCTAGCCCATATCAAAATGTTGGCCGCCATATTATTAAACGCGCAGCCGACGTTTTGGATTACGTTTCCGAGTACGATACTCAATGGATTTTACGTAATCGCGTCCTGAAACTCATCCACGACGAATACATCGATGACGAAATATTGGATCAAATGAATGTTGAAGATGTAATTCGATTCAGAACAGTAGCATGGGGGGAACAAGCCAGTGCACGCGACGCACTTCTGCAATCTGCTGCACTATTAGCGCGTGAACAGCATAGTGCTGGAGAATTTGACAGCATCATATCTCAACGTATCAATGATTATCGTAAGTTATGCAGCCAAATAGAAACTGACAGAAAGGACATTAAATTTAAGATTAATTGCGATCTTGCTAATCGCCCATTGCAAGCCATAGGTAGTGCTGGTGTAGCTGAAATAGCGGGACGAGTGGCGCAACTACAACACGGCATAGGAGTAGGTGCTCTTTTAATCGCTGGCACAATTCTATCTATTGATTTGCTCAAGCAACATCGAGAGCATGCAATTCACATTAGAAATGCTGAAGAAGAAATTTTAGGAAATATTTGTTTCGGCTTCCATTCGTTCTACGAGGGATTGGCTGCGGCAACTGGCTCAGAGATTGAGCATCCTATTATATAGAACACTACCTACCGCTGCTGATAGCCAAGGGGCTGAGGTGCGACTTCTCCCGCACGATTAAACAAGGCTGAAATATAGGACTCAATATCGTGCGCATCTACGTGCTCATACCCTACCCCCATTTTTTGCACGCAGCCTAATTTGATATTGGCCTACTCAAAGGGTGTAGGAGTATTTAAAGTTTTCCACTGTAAAAGTTCCGGTGCGACATTAATTCGTGACTGCACATGTCAGACAAGGTGCCAGTATGCCCTACAGGCGAAAGGATATGATGTGTGCCAAGCTTTCTTCAAGATGCTATTCTGTGCAGCACTCTATTTTTGTATTGGCACTACGCCAGTCTATGCCGATGCACAGAGCATTCAAAGTATCACTGCCAAAGCTGAGCGCGGCGATCCAATCTATCAATATAAGCTGGGGCTTATTTTTTATCTCGATGGATCACAAGAGAGTAAGGCCCTGTCACTGAGCTGGATACAAAAAGCTGCTGAGCAGGATTACTCTTGGGCACAGGTTTTTCTCGCAAAGATATACCGTGATGGGGATGACACAGATATCAACCCAAAGCTTTCGCTGCATTGGCTATCTAAGGCAATTGCTCATGGACATAGCGGCGCAGAACTGATGATGGGCCAATTTTATATGGATGGCTTTGCTGTCGAGAAAGACATGCCTAAAGCTTATATGTGGACAGCTCTATCTGCTAGGCAGGGTCTTGATGCAGCGAAAAATCAGCTGACCGACCTGAGTACCAGAATGCTACCCGGAGATATCTTGGCAGGTGAGCAGATGGTTAGGGACTGGGAGGCTGCTCAATGAATCCCACAATCACTGGCATACTTTACGCATCTGCCAAACTTTTCTTATGTATATTCTCATTTGGATTCTATATGGGGTTTATGCGATACAGGTATGAAACTGAATGGTTACTGATGTCCGTATTAAGTGGCCTCCTGTTTGCGTTACCAGCAACTGTTATATATGCGTTATGGGAGTTTTCATGGGCGATATTAGGCCGAGCCCAAACCAAGCAACACTCTGCAACTCAGAACCCAGCCGCAGCTTCAGTTACGATTTCCGAAGAACTAAAAACAGGATCGAGGTTTAATTCTTGGCTGTTTATAATTCCAGTATTGATAATTGCGCCATTCGCCCAAGGGCTTGGAAAAGATTTTATGAATTGGATATATCCCGCCACAATTGATGGGGATCCTGTTTCACGTCTGATTGAAACACCTTTTGGGAAATATAGTTGGACCGGGCCAAGACCTCCGACACAAGCTGAAATTGATGAGCTTACCGCTATCGTCACAGGAGACGCATATTGGAATGGAGATGGCATACCTCAAGATCAGGCTAAAGCCTTACGCTTCTATCTAAAGGCTTCAGGTTCCCCACATGCGCAAAATAATCTTGGAGCTGCTTATTATGACGGCATAGGTGTGCAGAAAAACTATGCAACGGCAGTTGACTGGTTCCGCAAAGCCGCCGAGCAAGGATATGCTTCAGCGCAGTATAATCTCGGTAGAGCATATTGGCTTGGTAAGGGCGTGCCAAAGGACTACGCGCAAGCCTATATGTGGGTTAACATGTCAGCCGCGCAAGATGAGCAACCTGCTATCGAATTACGAGATTATCTTGCTAGTTCCATGACTACGCAGCAGCTAGCGGAAGGTCAGAGACTAACTAGGGAACGGCTAGCCCAAAATCCAAACCTGTTAAACAGTAGCAGATAATCTAGCCATCCCGTCTCAAATATGTGTTCAGTAGTATCTGCAATAATAGCATCTTAATACCCACCACAAATGACCAATCAAGACATCGGTAATGGGGCCTGATTATGCCGATACCCAAGAATTTAACCAGACCGCAAATGCTGGCCATTAAACAGGCGGCAGCGCGGAGAGCGGCCAGAGAGCCGGACGCTAAGAAGAAGCTGATGGCAATGATGCTAGAACGGCTTATGGAAGCAGGACTAAGGGTTACAGCCAGTAACGAATAGCCGCCATGCCAATCAATTTGACTGCTCAACACATCAAATTTTGCTCAGCCCTCTGATCAAACGTCTGGCATGCTTAATCTTTTCAACCATAGCCTTGCTATACAGGCCGTGCTTGGTGACCGCAGCTTTCTGTTTCAGCTTGCCCTCTGTGGATTTAATGCCAGTGCTAACACCCCCATGCAGAGCACAGCGACCATTTTGCATGGCAATCCTTTCACAACGCTGATCTCGGTACATAATTTTCGCACCGCAAGCCTTGGAAGAGCCTAATTCCTCACTCATTATGCCCTCCCCCACTCACAGCCCCCGCAACAATTGCTTGGCCGCCCTGTGAAATATGCACATGATTAACAGTAACCACCTGCTGAACTGGGCCAGACAAGCGTTGAGCTGCCAGCTCTGCGCGAGCTAGTGCCTCAATCAGTCTTGCATATGTGGTAACAATACGGGTGGCATGTGCAGCATCATAGGACTTACCCATTACAAGTGCCTGCTTGGTAGCCATGAGTGCAATATCGCTCATGTCTTTTGCCACCTCGTACCCTTGAGCTAATAGGCCATCCATATTAACAGATGCCTCAACGTTCCGCTCGATGATGTCCATTCTCACCTCCATATAGATATTATGATATTATTTTGCCTGATGCTTAGTTCGAAGAATCCGATGATAGCGAAGATGCCTATCTTTTCAGGCCAGCGCCTTCAATAATCTTCGATTATTAATTCGAACTAATCACTCACCCCCAGCTCCGAAAAGTTGGTTTCTTCGCCATCTTCGCTTTCTTCGGTGCGGGTGTATGCCTTGCGAGTTTCTTCAGCAGACAGATACATCTCCCATTGGCCGTTTGGCACAGGCTGCTTACGCCTCTTCACACCTAGCGCCTGTGCGGCCCGCTGGATTGCGCCCTTCTTGTAACCAGCGCCGGACGCCTCTTCAAACACATCATCCGATAGCTTGGGGCCATCAGCCAGATAATCAGTAAGAAAATCCTTGGCTCCATTAATCTGGGTTTCTCTGGCGTTGACTTCAGGATTTAGAATATCCTGCGCCCGCACGGTATCAGGCAGCCAGCTAACCTTTGATGTCTCTATAATCAGGAAGCCGTCTTGTAGCTCTACCGGGTCTATCATGAATGAAAACCCATCTTCATCATTACCGATATTATTTTTAACTGGCACAAAATGCCTGAGCTTGGGGTTTTTATCATCCTTAATAACCACATACCCAGCCCGCGCTGCTGCAATCAAGCCGATACTGCCAATCACCCGTGCAATCGGCTCTTGGTCTTTTGATTTGTTCATGTGCGTAACCAGCACAATCGCCACGTCATGCCTTGCGGCCATGGCAGAAAGCGGAGCCAGCATGCCGCGCATGTCGGCATTGTTGTGGCTATCTGTACCTCCCAGATATGCGCTGATAGGATCGATGATAACCAGCCGCACATTACCGATACGGATTATTTCACGCTCAAGGCGCTCTATATCCTGTGACAAATCAAAGGTACGGGCTTGGCTGCCTCCATGCTGATTAACTGAGTAAACTGCATCAATTATATAACAGTTGGCCACATCAGCCCCAGCAGCCAGCAGGCGCGGCTTGATTGTATCGCCTGCATCATCCTCAGCAGATAAAAATATACTTGCCGCTGGTGGTGTCGGCTCTGCTCCATCAGGCCAATAGCCCCCAGTGCTAACTGTTGCCGCAAGGAATGCCGTGATCTGGCTTTTGCCAAGGCCGGGATTGCCAGCAATCACAGTCAGCTTGCCTAAGGCAATACGCCTGTACCAAAGCCACTTAACGGGTGTTGTTTCAATATCGCTCATTCGTCTGGTCTCCATTTCTGGCTTGGCTTCATAAGTTTCGGCGTTGTTAATGGTATCGTTAATAATGTTATTCATGGCTTGCGGCTTTCAGCATGTCGTTAAAGTCGGTACCTACTTGTGGTGGGATGGCTATTTTTACCTGCTTGCCTAGTCGCGTTAATCGCTCGGCTGCAGCTCTGGCAGCTTTCAGGCCTGGCGGGTCATGATCAGCGCAGATCAGTACCTCGCGCACAGCATCGGGCAGGATGATGCCCTGAAGCCCACTGGTAGACAGGCAAGCCCATGTAGGAATACCACTTATCTGCTGCACACTCAGTCCGGTTTCTATCCCCTCTGTCAGGGCAAGCCTGCTATCTGCCTCTGCCAGCCGCACAGCACCGCCACGCACATCCCCCAGCATCATCTTGGCTAAGATGTCGATTTTACGGCTGCAATCTGCCTGCAGGCAGGTACGGTGGACTGCCACCACCTCACTGCTGGGCCAGCGAGTGACTGCTGCAATTATGGCTGGATAAGGCGTAAGACTAGGCTTGTGCCAACAGGACGGCAAAAAGCGCAAACTGGGCGGGTATGGCCCCTTTAGCCCTCTACTATGCAGATAGCCCTCGCGTACTGCTGTAGAAATTGGCTCTGCCGCTTCCCATATCTGTCGGACGTATGCCAGCTGGCTATTACCCGGCTTCTTGGAGGGTAGAGGCTGCTGCCTTGAAGACGAAGAAGCATGTAAGCCGCTCTTAACTCCACCGAGCAGCCCTGCAGCCTGCAAAAAGTGCTGGATGTTTTTTCCATCAGCGCAGGCATGGCAGTACCAGAGTAGCTGGCCACCTTTTATAGACAGGCTGAAAGCATCAGCATACCCACAAGCTGGGCAGTACCCCTGCCAGCAACCCTTACCGCTGGGCCTGAGGCCATACGCCTGTACTATTGCAGCTGCAGAAGTTTGGGTGGTATGTTGGTTATGTTGATTGTTACCAATACCAGCCGCCTTACCTGCGCCAACAGGGGGGCGGTTTGTCTTTGGTGGGATCATTTCGCACCCCCTTGACGAAGCTGGGCGCGCTGCTCAAGCCATCCTTCTACCTCACTAAGCTGCCATCCCACCGCACGTTCTGAGAGACGCACAGGAGCAGGGAACTTGCCACGTTTAATAAAGTCGTAAATCGAACTGCGACTGAGAGCCGTAGCCACCATGACTTCAGGGAGTTTAAGTATTCTATTCATCATCTTGCGTCACCTTTCATAGTATCCAACTGAATTCGGTTGGCTTATGACGCTATGATGATGTTTCGTGCTCAGGCTGTCATATGGAGTATCATGATCTTAAATCGAATATCATACACCATAGACCCTTAGCTGGTTCTCTGCCGATAGCTTTAAACCGAAAGCCTTATAAATCGAGCTAAGGAACTCATATGCTGGCCCGCCAGTTCTACCCCCAACTATAACGCGGGTAGGTTTTCTGCCCGTTAGTCGGGTATAAAGCTTGCATAGGTATGATGAAATTTTTTCATTGTTTTTTATCGGTGTCTTCACCTTGCGCTTATTCGGGATTGCCTCCACTTTTTGGATCGCTTGCTTAGTGACCTTAAGCAAACCCTCCAGCTCGAGCGCTAGCATTATTGGAGACATAGCTGACGCTGTTATTAATGCTCTGTGTGAAGTTCGATGCAATGACTTGATGTGCTTGAGCAAAGCTTGCACCTTAGCCTCAAAGGTCAACAACTCCCTTATCGCCTGACGGGAGCCACACTCAAGCATTGCACGATTAACCGGATAACCTGCTGACGCAACTTCAAACGCTATTTCCGTGGTAATTGCAACAACCTCAGCTCGTGACATCGCCGCCAGTTCGGGCTTCAGTGGTAATCTGCGTATGGCTTGCTCAATGCCGTTGAGATCTAAGGACCGAGGAAATTTGATTGCTGGTTGTTTACGTTTTAGGGCGATCCTCATGATTTCACCTTCTTATTTAAGGTGTGTATGTTCGCGCCGTTACTTTCCCGCATTTTTTCCAGCAGGTCGGCATAATCCTGCATCATCTTTTTGCGCTCTAGCAGGTACTCAGCACGGTTATAGGCAGAGCGTACCTTGTCGCCATCTTCATGGGCCAGCTGACGCTCGATCCAGTCAGCCTTGTAGTTCTGCTCATTCAGGATTGTGGATGCCATCGTACGGAAGCCATGGCCAGTCATGCGGCCCTGATAGCCCATACGGCGCAGCGCCATCAGTACAGCGGTATTGCTGATATGTTTGCTCTTGCCGCGCTGGCTGTGAAATACATGCTCTTTATCGCCTGTAAGCGGCTGCAGGCCTTTCAGAATGGCAATTGCTTGCTTGGAGAGCGGCACGATATGCGGGCGCTTCATCTTCATGCGCTCTTTGGGTATGTGCCATTCAGCTTTTGCTAGATTAATTTCTTCCCACCGGGCCCCTATCAGCTCACCAGTACGCACAAAGGTTAAGGCCAATAGGTGAATAGCGGCTACGGTGAGCGGGTCGCCGTTATAATCTGCCATCTTACGCAGCAGCTCAGGCATCTCGGCTGGTGGAATGCAGGGATGATGCTTTTCTTCAGACGGCGGGAGAATACCCCACAGATCTGCTGCCGGATTGTACTGGCACATGCCGCGCCGCACGGCGTAACGGAAGGTCTGACTAATGAGCCGCTTGATCTTGTGGGCAGTCTCTACCGTGCCAGCTTCCCCAATTTTCTCGATAACCCGCACAACGTCAGGGGTAGTTATCTCGGTTATGGGCAATGCGCCCAGTTTGGGGAATATGTACTGCTCCATGCGAGTAATGGTCTGTTCGGCATAATGAGGATTAAGCCCCTTGGCTTTAATGGCAATAAAGCTGCGGGCCACCCGCTCAAACGTGTTTTCACCCTCTGCCATACGCCGCAGCTTTTGCGCTTTTCGCTCAAGTGAGGGGTTCTTACCATCAGCCAGTTGCGCCTTGGCTTCATCGCGTTTCTTGCGAGCCTGCTCCAGCGTCACCTCTGGCCATTTACCCAGCCCGATCATTAGCTGCTTGCCATTCGCCCGATAGCGATACCTCCACAACTTTGAGCCACTCGGCTTAATTTCTATGCACAAGCCACTCGCATCAGCCAAACGGTAGAGCTTGGCCTTTTCCTTGGCGTTCTTAATTTGCAGTGTCGTTAGCACCATGCCATCCCCCAGATCGTACTCTCAAACGTACTCACATTTTTTCTGGCAGCTACGAAACCCTGCCGGATACCGATGGACAGATAATAGCGGTTTTATGCCCGCAAGTCAGGGATAAGTTGGATGTTTCTGGATTTTATTGGAATGATAAATGGTGCCTGGGGACGGAATTGAACCGCCGACACGGGGATTTTCAGTCCCCTGCTCTACCAACTGAGCTACCCAGGCACGACTGCCAAGTGCAGGCGGCTCTTATAAGCAGACTTTACGCAGATGGCAACGATTTTAGAGGCGATTTTAGATCTCGTCGTCAGTTTGCTGAATATCTTCAGGTTTTTCATCGGTTTTAATAGCGTATCCACCTGTTAGCCAGCGGTTGAGGTCCACATCCCGACAGCGTGGCGAACAGAAAGGTGCTGTAGCGGCACCTGCCGGCTTGGCACAGATCGGACAGTTCGGCTCCATCATCCCCTCGCGCAAGAACAATACATGAACACTTGTTATTACAGGCTTTTTTTACGCTGTGAAAGGCCCCGACTCAAGTTAATTGATATGATTACGCAGGTGTGCCACCCCATCGGAGATCAGGCTTGAGCGTTGTCGAGCTGGAACCAGAATCAGCGATAAGCGCCTCTGCGTATAGCGCCGAGCAGCCTGTTGCATCGCTTAAAAAACGCATTAGCGACCACACTCTCACCGCAGGCACCTGCCTTGCAGTGACCGATGCTGCCCTGCTGGCCCTGCCGCTCATGCTGGTAAGCGGCGTGAGCATGGCAGCCTCTTTTATACCTGTCCTCATATCACTTTATGCAGCAGCTGGGCTCTATCCCGGCTTTGGATTGCAATCAACCGAGCGCTTGCGCCGTCGCTGGCTGCTCGGCGCGCCCATAGCTGCGCTGGCTTTGTTATATGCATGGCAGACAGCAGCTGCAGTTGGGCTATACCTCGCCCTGAGCCCGCTGGCTGAGGCGTTTACGCGCCACCTGCTGTATCGTCTGCAGCGCTGGGGCAAGCCAGCACAGGTTGTAGGCCAAGGCACACAAACCCTACTGCAGAACTGGTACTTAGGGCTTGTTCCAGCTGAGAATGCCCCTACGCTGGTGCTGTTTCAGGGCGCTAAACCGCAGCCCGGCCAGAACAAGACCAGCGAGGTTTTTCTGCTGCAGGAAGGTGGCAGCATCAGCCGTATTCGCCCGCTCGATAACAAGCTGGTGCGCTGGCTGGGTGTCAACCGCGCGCAAAACCCGAACCTCGCGCCATATAAAACCTGCAAACGCATCATCGATGTAACCGGCAGCCTGTTGCTGCTGGCCCTCACGGCCCCGCTCATCATGCTCTGCATGCTCGCGATTTACATCATCGACCCGGGACCAGTGATTTATACCCAGTTCCGCCGCAGCCAGTTCGGCAATCCGGTGCGTATTTACAAATTGCGCAGCATGTATCAGGACAGCGCCGCACGGCTCGAGCATATCTTAAGTTCCGATACCGCCGCGGCAGCAACATGGTTAAGCCGCTTCAAGCTACAGCCCGATCCGCGAATTCTACCATTTATTGGTGGTTTTATAAGGACATTCTCGATTGATGAATTGCCGCAGCTCGTAAATATTCTCAGAGGCGAGATGAGTTTAATCGGTCCGCGCGTTTTTGTTGATTACGACCTTGAAGTCTACCCCCCTGAATTGCTAAAGCTACGTCAGAGTGTTCCTGCTGGCCTCACCGGATTATGGCAGGTATCGGTACGCAGCCACGGCGATAATGCCGACAAGGTGCGTTATGATGCCACCTATGTTCGCACCTGGTCGCTCTGGCAGGATATCGATATTCTTTACCGGACCGTTGGTGCAGTACTAACGGGTCGCGGTGCGGGTTAAATCTGAAAGGTTTTTCACATGCGTCTGGCTATGATTGGCACCGGTTATGTTGGCCTCGTTTCGGGCAGCTGCTTTGCCGAATTCGGTTGCGATGTTGTTTGTGTCGATAAGGACGAAAGCAAGATCTCCCGCCTGCTGCAGGGCGAAATGCCAATTTATGAGCCCGGCCTTGATGAGCTGGTGGCGCGTAATGTTAACGCTGGCCGCCTCTCTTTCACCACCGACCTCAAAACTGCCGTGGCCAATGCCGACGCCGTGTTCATTGCCGTTGGCACTCCAACCCGCCGTGGCGATGGCCATGCCGACTTGTCTTACGTCTATCAGGCCGCCGAAGAAATCGCCGAAGCACTGAGCGGCTATACCGTAATTGTAGATAAATCGACCGTGCCGGTGGGCACTGCTGCAGAAGTCGAGAAGATCATTCGCACCAAGAACCCGAATGCCCAGTTCGCCGTCTGCTCGAACCCTGAATTCCTGCGCGAAGGCTCGGCGATTGAAGACTTCATGCGCCCCGACCGCGTCGTTGTTGGCTGCAACTCGGATGAAGCCGAGAAGATTATGCGTCAGCTCTACCAGCCGCTGTCAGCCCTCGAGACCCCGCTGCTGTTTACTAGCCGCGAAACTGCCGAGCTGATCAAGTATGCCGGTAATGCCTACCTCGCGATGAAAATTACCTTCATTCATGAAGTATCGGACCTGTGCGAGAAGATTGGCGCCGATGTTATGGATGTAGCCAAGGGCATCGGTCTTGATAGCCGTATTGGCAAGAAGTTCCTGCAGGCTGGCCCGGGCTACGGCGGCTCCTGCTTCCCCAAAGATACACTGGCGATGATCAAGACCGCGCAGGACTATAACGCGCCGGTCAAGCTGGTTGAAACCACAGTGGCCATCAACAATGCACGCAAACTCAAGATGGCCGAGCGCGTAATTGAAGCCGCTGGTGGCGACATCAAGGGCAAGAAGGTTGCGGTTCTCGGTGTGGCGTTCAAAGCCAATACCGATGACATGCGCGACAGCCCCGCGATTGATATCGTCGCCGCCCTGCAAAAGGCCGGCGCACGTATCGCTGCCTACGACCCCATCGCCATGAAGGAAGCCGCCAAGATCATGGACGGCGTCACCTGGGGCTTTGATGCCTACAGCGTATGCCAGGACGCCGATGTGGCCGTGATCATCACCGAGTGGGACGAGTTCCGCGCCCTCAACCTTGGTCGCCTGCGCGATATGATGGCGCAGCCCAACCTGGTTGATTTACGCAATCTTTATAACCCGCAACAGGTTGTAAATGCCGGATTTAATTACTCATCCCTCGGCCGCCCGACTCCGGAACGCGAAGTCACCGCGCCGCGCCTGAAGGTACTGGCGGGTCAGCACTAAAACCGCTAAAACCTCTGCTACATCTAGCGGGGTTTTATATGGGTAAAGACTGGCAACGTAAGACTGTTCTCGTCACCGGCGGCGCTGGCCTTGTCGGCAGCTTCTTGTGCGAGCGGCTACTGGCGGATGGTCATGTGGTTATCTGTCTCGATAACTTCTATACCGGTAACCGCGATAACGTGGCTCACCTCATCGATAACCCGCACTTCGAGCTTATCCGCCACGATGTGATCGAGCCGTTCTCGGCCGAGGTTGACCAGATTTACAACTGCGCCTGCCCTGCAGCCCCCATCCATTACCAGCGCGATCCGGTGTTCACCCTGCGCACCTCGGTGAATGGGGCCATCAACATGCTCGAGCTGGCCAAGCGGCGCGGTGCGCGTATTCTGCAAACCTCCACCAGCGAGGTTTATGGTGACCCTCTGGTACACCCGCAGCCCGAAACTTACTGGGGCAACGTCAACCCCATCGGCATCAGGGCCTGTTACGATGAGGGCAAGCGCTGCGCCGAAACCCTGTTCTTCGACTACCACCGCCAGTTCGGTGTTAAAATCAAGGTCGCTCGAATTTTCAATACCTACGGCCCGCGCATGCACCCCGAAGATGGCCGGGTGATCTCCAACTTCATCATGCAGGCACTGCAGGACCAGCCGATTACCGTTTATGGCGAAGGCCAGCAGAGTCGTAGTTTTTGTTTCGTGACAGATCTGGTTGATGGCCTCGTGCGCCTGATGAACGATACCGATGACAGCTTCACCGGCCCCATGAACCTTGGCAATCCGGTTGAGTTCACCATGCTGGAACTGGCCGAGCAGGTTATTCGCCTGACCGGCTCCAATTCCAAGATCACGCATCTGCCGCTACCGCAGGACGACCCCAAGCAGCGCCAACCCAATATTGCGTTGGCCAAGAGCAAAACCGGCTGGCAACCCACCATTCAGCTTGAGGACGGACTGCGCCAGACCATCAAGTATTTCGACGCTCTCTTGAGCAAGGAAAACACAGCAGCATGAGCGACATCACTTCCACACCTGCCACTGTTGCGGTCGGCATCATCACTTATAAGCGGCCTGAAAGCCTCAAGCGCCTGCTCACCGCGCTGACGGTGCAAAGCTTTGAGGGTAAAGACCCGATCCCGTTTACGGTAATTATTGTTGATAACGATGCCGGCGCGAGTGCGCGCGCGGTGGCAGATGAATTCCGCAACCAGCTGAACATCAGCTACGTGGTTGAGCCGCAGCTGGGTATTCCCATGGCGCGTGAACGCATCATGGCTACCCTGCCGGATGGCTGCGACCTGCTGGCCTGGATTGATGATGACGAGAGCCCCATGCCCGCGTGGATTGATGCGCTGGTCACAACGCAGAAGGAAACCGAAGCCGATTTCGTGATTGGCGCGGTAGAGGCCATTCTGCCAGAAGGTGCACCAGGCTGGATCAAGCGGGGTGGGTTCTTTAACCGCCGCCGCTTTATCGACCGTGCAACACTGTCGGAAGGTGCAACCAACAACTGCCTGATGAAGGTAAGTGCTGTTAAAGCAGCCAATCTGCGCTTTGATGCCAAACTGCGTTACACCGGTGGCAGCGATACGCTGTTCTTCCGCCATGCTGCCAACAAAGGCATGCGTATGGTATGGTCAGCCGCCGCTGTGGTGCAGGACTTCATCCCGATGGAACGCTGCAGCCTGAAGTGGCTAATGCGCCGTAACTTCAGGGCGGGTACGACACTGGCCATCTGCGATATGGAAATTGATGGCGCATGGGGCTGGCTGCGCCGCTTTGCCCGTGCCCTTGCCAAAATCTTCCAGGGCCTGCTCAATCTGCCGGTTGGTTTTGAGGGCAAGCATGAGCTGGCCAAGTCGGTGCTCATGCTCGCGCGCGGTGTTGGCATGCTGGCAGGCCTGTTGGGCGTACGCTACGAGGAATACGCCCCCGGCCGCATCATCACCGCAACGGGCTGATTTAAAGCTAATTCCTAAACCTTCTGCCCCATCGCGCGGGCGCGCAGCAACTGGTCGGCCAGTACAAAGGCCAGCATCGCTTCGCCAACCGGTACAGCCCGAATACCCACGCAGGGGTCGTGCCGGCCCTTGGTTGTGACTTCAACTTCATTGAAGTTACGGTCTAGAGAAGAGCGCGGGGTAAGAATGCTGCTGGTGGGCTTCACGGCAAACCGTACAACAATATCCTGCCCCGTCGAGATGCCGCCTAGTACGCCGCCTGCATGGTTGGTCACAAACTCAGGTGTGCCGTCTTTGGCTTTATACATGGCATCTGCAGCTTCATGGCCGGGCATGCTGGCCAACGCAAAACCATCGCCAATTTCAACCGCCTTCACAGCGTTGATGCTCATCATCGCACTTGCAATCTCGGCTTCGAGCTTGCCGTAGATCGGCTCCCCCAAACCAGCTGGTACGCCGGATGCTACAATTTCGATAATCGCACCACAGGAGCTGCCCGCTTTACGGGTTTCATCCAAAAAGCTTTCCCACTGCGCGACTGCCGATTTATCAGGGCACCAGAAGGGATTGTTCTCAACCTCGGCCCAGTCAAACTGCTCGCGGTTTATCTTATGCGGCCCAAGCTGCACAACCGCGCCGCGCAGGGTGATGCTGGGGATGAGCTTACGCGCCAGTGCGCCAGCCGCCACGCGCATGGCTGTTTCGCGCGCTGAGGCACGGCCCGAACCACGATGATCGCGGATGCCATACTTGGTATCATACGTATAATCAGCATGACCCGGCCGCCATTGATCTTTAATGGCGTCATAGTCTTTGCTACGCGCATCCTCATTATCGATGATCAGGCTGATGGGGTGGCCGGTTGTTTGCCCCTCAAACACGCCGGAGACGATACGCACGGTATCGCTCTCCTGCCGCTGGGTGACAAACTTGCTGGTGCCAGGCTTGCGTTTATCCAGCCACGGCTGGATATCGGCCTCAGTCAACGCCACCAGCGGCGGCATACCATCCACCACACAGCCAATCGCCGGGCCATGACTTTCACCCCATGTGGTGAAGGTCAGAAGTTGCCCGAAGCGATTGGATGCCATTTAGGCAGCCGATGTTTCGTTGGCAGGCTTCATGGTCTCGGCCATTTTGGCGAGCAATTCAGCTGTGCCAGCTGCATTGTCCACGTTCAGCATACCCACGGTGTGATAGCCCGCATCCACATGCATCACTTCGCCGGTTACGCCCGAGCCGAGGTCAGAGAGCAGGAAGAGGGCTGAGTTGCCCACTTCAGTCTGCGTCACGTTGCGGCCAAGCGGCGCATTCAGGGCGTTCCACTTGAGGATGTAGTTGAAATCGCCAATGCCGCTGGCAGCGAGGGTCTTGATGGGCCCTGCTGAAATAGCATTCACGCGGATGTTCTGCACACCCAGGTCAGCTGCGAGGTAACGCACGCTGGCCTCGAGTGCAGCCTTGGCCACGCCCATGACGTTATAATGCGGCATCACACGCTCGGCACCGTAATAGCTCAGGGTAAGCAGGCTGCCGCCATTCTTCATCAGCGGTACAGCGCGCTGGGCTACTGCTGTAAATGAGTAGCAGCTCACATCCATCGTCAGCGCAAAGTTGCTGCGGGTGGTGTTGAGGTACAGGCCATCAAGTTCCTTCTTGTCAGAGAAGGCAACGGCATGCACCACGAAATCGAGATGCCCCCATTCAGCCTCTACAGCCTTGAACAGCGCATCGGTCTGCTCATCGCTTCTTGCATCTTCAAACGGCAGGATCAGTTTGGCGCCAAGGCTATCGGCCAGCGGGCGTACGCGCTTCTCAAGCGCAGGACCCTGATAGGTGAAAGCCAGCTCGGCACCATGAGCGGCGCAAACCTGTGCAATGCCCCAGGCAATGGAGCGGTCATTCGCCACACCGATGATGAGGCCTTTTTTGCCTTTCATGAGCTGGGCGGGGGTATTGTTGGTGTCAGTCATTGTTATCCCTCATAAAAATCCGGCCTGAGACTACACCAGACGGCGGCAACAGCAACCATTTTTATCGGGAAATGGCGCGTGCACCTGCGTTAAATCCTTGACTTAATGGCAGTAAATGAGGCATTTGACGCCCATGACATTTCAAGATTTAGGCCTGAGTGACACCCTGTGTCAGGCGGTAGCTGACGCCGGTTATACAGTTCCAACACCCATTCAAGCACAAGCCATCCCCCTCGTGCTCATGACGCGCGACCTGCTGGCAACCGCTCAAACCGGTACCGGCAAGACCGCTGCCTTTACGCTGCCGATGATCGACATCCTCGATGGTGGCCGCGCCCGCGCCCGCATGCCGCGCACACTGATTTTGGAGCCGACCCGCGAACTCGCCGCCCAGGTGGCCGAGAACTTCGACAAGTACGGCAAATACACCAAGCTCTCCAAGGCGCTGATCATCGGTGGCGAAAACATGGATGAGCAGATCCGTCTGCTCGACCGCGGCGTTGACGTGCTCATCGCCACCCCCGGCCGTTTGATGGACCTGTTCGAGCGTGGCCGCATCATCCTTTCCGATATCAAGGTTTTGGTCATCGACGAAGCCGACCGCATGCTCGACATGGGCTTCATCCCTGACATTGAAAAGATCTGCAAGCTGCTGCCCAGCATGCGCCAGACCCTCATGTTCAGCGCCACACTGCCGCCCGAGATCAAGCGTCTGGCTGACCAGTTCCTCATCAATCCCAAGATGATCAGCGTTTCGGCACCGTCATCCACCTCGGTGAATGTGGCCCAGCATCTGGTAATGGTGCAGGAGCGCCAGAAGCGCGAAGTACTGCGCCATCTGCTGCGCACCCGTAATGTCAAAAACGCTTATATCTTCTGCAACCGCAAGAAAGACATTGGCGTCCTGCAGCGCTCACTTGAGCGTCATGGCTTTAATGCCGCTGCATTGCATGGCGACATGACCCAGTCGGCCCGTAGCGAAACCTTTGACGCCTTCAAGGCCGATAAAGTAACCCTGCTGGTGTGCTCGGATGTTGCTGCCCGCGGTCTTGATGTCTCTGACGTAAGCCACGTATTCAACTTCGATGTACCTATTCATGCCGAAGACTACGTCCACCGCATCGGCCGAACCGGCCGTGCCGGCAAGCTGGGCGAAGCCTTTACCCTCGCCACGCCGTATGAAGAGAAGTTTGTTCACGCCATCGAGAACATGACCAAAAAGCCGATTCCGCGCTTTGACGTTGTGGGCTACACGCTGGGCGAAGAGCAGGCCTCATCGGTCATGCAGCATGAGCAGCCAGCCCCCCGTGCTGACCAACAGCGTGCCCCGCAGGCTGAGCGTCCGCGTCAGGAAAATCGCCCTGCACGCCCGCCGCAAGCAGCACGTCCCGAGCGCACGAACGACCGTCCACGCCGCGACAGCAACAGCGAGCGTAACAATAACGAGCGCCGCCCCGCCCGCTACGACGACAATATCGATGCCCTGCCGGACAAGAACACGTTTGGTGATGATCTGCCGGCATTTCTGGCCCGTCCGCCGGTCAAGAGCAGCGGAAGCTGATATTACGGAGACTGCGCATGACCGGAAAGAAACCTGTTGAGTTTTATCTGGTACGGCACGGTCAGTCGCAAGCAAACGTCGATAAATCGCTTTATACCAAAATTCCTGACTCGCAAATCGAGCTGACCGAGCTTGGCTGGCAGCAAGCCGCTGCCACCGGCGCTTTTCTGGCTCAGCGCTTTATAGAAAAGGGTGAGACCCGCCCCATCATTCTGCGTACCAGCGGCCACATGCGCGCACGCCAGACCACCCAGTGTATTTATAACGCCCTGACCAAAGCTGGCTTTAAAGTGCATGTGCGCGAAAGCGATATGCTGACCGAGCAGAGTCTCGGGCAGGTTGCCGGCCGCCCGCATCAGGAGTGGAGCAAGGCCCACCCTGTGTATGCTGAGCTGTTTGCCATCGCACGCGAGAAAGGTGCTTTGCACTTCCTCATTCCGCCCGGTGGCGAGGCCCGCTTGGCTACGGAAGCGCGCGTACGGGTTGACCTCAACAGTATATACCGTTACCGCGCCAGCCATGGGGATGGGCCTGTGATTCTGGTAAACCATGGCGAAACCAGCCGCCAGATTTCAAAAGTTCTGCTCGGCCAGACTCATGAGCAATCAGATGCCGAACCGCCATTCGGTAACGCCGAAGTACGCCTCATCGCCCGGCCGCCTGCCAGCCCCATTATTTCGCTCGGCGATTCGGCAGTGGCCAAGCTGTTTAACACGCTGCTCACACCCAAGCTGTCGCCGCACCCGCTGCTCGATTACGGCTTTATCTGGAAAAACGGTCAGGCGCATGCGCCCGTGGCCCGGCCGCGCACCCGTACGACCGATTTATTCAAGAACAATACCTACGGGCGCTAACCAAGCAGGCAATTGACAGTTAGCCCCGAACAGGCGAACACAGAGCGTGTTTAAACGCTCGTTCCTCACCGCCCTCCTGCTGACCACCGCCATCACGGTGGCGCCTGCCTTTGCGCAGGAAGTGCCAGCCCGCAAGCCCGAGCCGCCGGTGCTGCTCAATGCTAACTTCCTGACCTACGACGAAAAGGCTGCCACCATCACCGCCGAGGGTGATGTGCGCCTCGCGCAAAACGGCCAAAGCGTGCGCGCTGATAAAATGACCTTCAACCGTAATACCGGCGTGGTTGAGGCCAGCGGTAATGTGCAGCTGTGGCAGGGCACGGGTGAAATCCTGTTTGCCAGCTACGCGCAGCTTAGCCGCGATCTGCGCCAGGGCTTCGTGCAGCAATCGGCCCTGCTGATGAAAGATAACTCGCGCTTCATCGCGCTTGAGGGTGAACGCACCGAAGGCCGCTTCGTGCGCATGAACCGCGCGCTCTATACCGCTTGCGACTTATGCAAGGAAGACCCGACCAAGCCGCCGCTATGGCAGGTACGCGCAACACGTATTATTCACGATAACCAGAAGCACGACGTCACCTACCGCAACGCAGTGGTTGAGGTTGCAGGTGTGCCGGTGTTCTACACCCCCTACATGTCGCACCCCGACCCCAGCGTGAAGCGCCGCTCGGGCTTCTTGGCGCCGGTCGTTGGTGCGCGCGCTGACCTCGGGTTTGTAGCCCGTACTTATTACTATCTCGATGTGGCCCCGAGCATGGACGCCACTATTGAAACCACCTATTCAACCGACCGCGGCATGCTGCTGGGTGGCGAATGGCGCCAACGCACACAAAACGGCAGCGTTAAGGTGAACATGAGCGCGAATGTCGATGACATTCCGAACGACATCAGCGGCGATCCCGACCGGTCCGACCGCGTGCGTGGCCACTTCTTCCTCGAGGCCAAGCAGAGCCTTGATGAAAACTGGCGCGCCAGCGTGAACGTACGCCGCACCACCGATGATACTTTCCTCGATCTGTGGAACTACACCGGCGATGACGTACTGGCCTCAAACGGTATGGTCGAGCGCTTTACCGAGCGCAGCTATACGGTTGCCAATATCCAGAACTATCAGGATTTGCGCCCCGGTATTGATGCCGCCGAGCCGAACATCATGACCATCGGTTATCAGGCGCAGGGCGAACAACGCAACGCCTTTGGGGGTCGATGGTCGATAGGGGCCGAAACCCGTACCATCGCGCGCTCGCGCGGACTTGATAGCCAGCGTGTTTCACTTGAAACCGGATGGCGCCGCGAAGATGTGCTGCCGGTGGGTCTGGTTGTTACATCCGAAGCCAGCGCGCGGGTCGATGGCTTTGCCGCCAACAACTATAATAATGAAGACCCCACAGCCGTGCGCCCCTTCGCTCAGGGCCAGGTCACCGCGCGCATGCCGCTGGTCAAGGTCACGCCTTCGGGCCAGCAGTTCATCGAGCCGATTGCGCAGCTCACCGTAGCGCCACGTCTGCCGCGTGATGATGAAGATATCGCCAATGAAGACAGTATCGGCCTTGAGTTTGACAGCACCAACCTGTTCCGTGCCAACCGCTATCCGGGTGACGACCGTCTTGATGGTGGCCAGCGCGTGGCTTACGGGCTGCGTGCAGGCTGGACCGGTAACACCGGCGCTAATGTGACCACCATGGTGGGCCAGAGCTACGACTTTGCCGAAAACCCCAACTTCCCTGTTGGCACCGGCCTTGAAGAGCAGATGTCTGACATTGTGGGCAATATCAACGTCAACCTGCCGGATATCGCTGATGCCAGCTACTCGGTGCGCCTTGATAACGAGACGCTCGACCCGCGCGAGCACGACCTGCAGGCTGTCGTTGGCCCTGATTGGCTGCGCGGCTCGGTCAGCTACCTGTATATCGACCAGACCAGCACCGATGGCTCAAGCGCGGCCCTGCGCGAAGAGCTGGGCGTGGGCGGGCACTATAAATTCACCGATTACTGGAGCGTGACTGCCAGCCATAGAGAGAACCTGCGCAGTGACGGCGGCTCGCTCTCAACCGATTTAGCCCTGACATATCAAGACGAATGCCTGACCTTCAGCCTCATGGCGCAGCGCGATTACCTCTCGCGTACCGGCCTTTCATCGGGCGACAGCGTCTTCTTCCGGGTTGTCTTTAAGAATTTGGGCGAATTTGAGAGCCCGTCGTTCAGTCCCGACATATTCGGTCCAACTTCGGGTAGTTAACCGTAAAAGGAGGGTTACCCCTCATGCAAAGCTCGACAAACCCCTCCCCACTTCATAAGCTCTGGGTGGACGCGGTGCTCAGGCACTGCACTCGTTTCTTAAAATTCACTCTTGCTCTGGGGATCAGCCTCATGTCTTTCACATTTGCACGCGCACAGGATAATGATCCTGGAACTGCCTATCAATTCAGCTTCATCGGAATTGACGGTAAATACATTGACCTTGCCGACCTTGCCGGTAAAACCATTCTTATTGTCAACACAGCCTCGCGCTGCGGTTTTACCAAGCAGTACACCGAGCTGCAGAAGCTCTACGATACGTACAAGGACCGCGGCCTTGTGGTGCTGGGCGTTCCGTCGAACGACTTCGGCGGGCAGGAGCCGGGCAATGATGCCGAGATCAAGCAGTTCTGCGAGGTCAATTTCGACATCAACTTCCCCATGGCTGGCAAAACCGTTGTAACGGGCGCGCAAGCCCATCCGTTCTATCAATGGGCCGCCATTCAGGTGAATGCTTTTGGCCGTCCGCGCTGGAACTTCCACAAGTACCTCATCAGCCCTGAAGGCAAGCTGGTGGACTGGTTCTCGTCGATGACCTCGCCCACCGACAGCAAACTCACAGCCTCGGTTGAGCGCTGGTTGCCACAACCAGCCGATTCTGTGCCCGAACCCATTGCTGCAGAATAAGATTCAGGCTCTTGCAGGTTAAAGCGTTGGAGACTATTTTGGCTGCATCATGATGCAGCCAATCAACAGTTTCCAACGCAAGAACCGCCAGAAAGCCCGTAACCGGGTGATTGGCCAGTTCCTCTTGCTCACCGCCATCGTGTCGGTATTTGTATTTGCCTATCAGTTTGGCGAAAAGCAGATGGCTGCCCGCATGGGCCAGCGTATGGACGAAGTACAGGCCCTCACCAAAGAACGCGATGGTTTGCATGAGCAGGTAGTGAACCTGCAGGCCGCAGCCGTAGTCGACCGCCAGAAGATTGCCGACCTTGAGGCCCGTTACCGCGACATGATTCCGGATGACGTGACTGAAGGCCTGATCAAACTCATGCGCGAGCGCATGGAAATGGGCGTCAGCACCACCCGCATGACCAGCATTCTCACCGCCGCCAGCAACCCCCGTAGCTGCCGTGGCCGCGATAACAAACGCTTCATGCTTTCAACCACACTCAATCAGGGCCGCGATAACTCGGCCACCTTTGCCGGCGGTGCTGTGACTGTCAGCGGCGAAGGCCAGACCGCCACTAATCGCGAAGGTCGCCCTGAAGCCTGGTATGATCCCGAGAAACCGGTTTCCATGAAGTTCCGCCTCATCGGTGGCCGTGTGAGTGTGGCCGAAGGTCCGCTGCCCTTGCAGCACTCGATTATCGATGATGCAGTTGAATACCGCTTCACCATTGAGGCTGGCCCGCGTGGGTTCATCAGCGTGACCAACGATCAGTGTGACTACGCCCCTAACATGGCACCCGTCGCTGCTGAGGGAGCGCCCGCTGCAGGTGCACAAGAATAACGCGATTTATAGACAAATAAAAACGGCGCCAGTCTTACGAGAGGCGCCGTTTTTTATGCTTAACTAAAAGGCTTACTTCTTAACCCAGCTGCCGGAGCCATTCATGATGTACTGGCCAGCAGGTGTGCGCGAGATAAACTCTTCACCACTCACAGCCTGCACCGCAGCAAGGCTCTGGCCGTTCTTGGCGGCAATGCCCTTGAACAGCTCAAGGCGGCGGGCATTCACGCTTTTTACCAGCGCTTCAACTGCAGGGGTTGAGGTGATAACGCCCAGCATACCATCAGGGCGCTCACCCACCTGACCAGCGGCTTTGGCAGTTGCCAGTTCATCCGCATGCGCAGGCATGGCCAGTGCCACCGGCATGAACAGAGCGAGGAGAATAAGAAGGCGGCGTGCAATCATCATAGTTCAGGGCTCCTTAGAAGAGGGACGGATCGGCAGCAATAGCGTCGCGTACATCCTTGGCGATGGACACGCGCACTTCGTGCTCGATCTTGACGTTGAGGTTGATCTCTATCGGGCGCTCGGGCGCCTCAAGCCGCACGGTTGGCGTGCAGGCCACAAGAGCAAGGGGCATAACAAGTGCAATCAGGTATTTCATGGGCGGGCGCCCTCCTCTGCCATTTGTTTGATTGCTTCCGGCGAAAACTGGAAGCTCTGTAATCCCTGAGTGAGCAGACTTTCGAGCGCTCCGGACAGGTTCAGGTTAAATGCCACACTATGACCATTATAGAACGAAGGGTTACGTCCTTCCAGCCTTGCTGTTAGCGTCAGATTGTCACCTAAGGTACCCCCCAGACCCACAGTCAGCCCGCTATACTGGAAGTCGCTGAACACCTGACCCAGCATTTCACCACTGCCGCCTGCTGCCAGAAACGAAGGCGCAACCGCGGGTTTATAGAAAATCTGCCCTGCGCCGGTGGCTTTAAGCTGCGCTTCGCCCAGCACCAGCTTGCCTGCGTCATAAGTTACCGGAATACTGCCCGAGAGCGTGCCATCGCCGCCCAGGCCCTCAACCGCGGCCAGCATGAGCACCTGCGCCAGCTCGAGTTTCTCGAAGTTGGCAGTAGCAACGGCGCGGCGCAGTGGCAGAGCCACCTCGGTTGGCGAGAGGCTCACCTGCCCGCCAAACAGGCCAGCTGATGCCGTTTGCAGGTTGAGCTTGTTATTCCTGAACCCGAAGGTGGCACGCGGGCCGATCAGCGGCAAACCACCAATCTGCACTGCTGTGGCCTGCAGCGTTGATCCGTTTTTTATAACTGGCGGCCAGAGGGAGCTGACCTCAAAACTGCTTTTGATGCCCACAGCATCAACACTCTCAAGCTTCACATCGGCTGTGGCAGTGCCCTTGGCGGTCTGGCGCAAAAAATCTACCGTGCCGTTTATCGCCAGGGGTTTGCCCGCCAGCGTAGCGGTAAGGCTGTAAGGCAGGTTATATCCGGTCTTGCTTGCCGCATTAAGCACGAAGGTGATGTTACTCGCCTCAACCGGGCCCGCGGCATACTTGGGCAAAGTAATTTGCCCTGATAATTGAGGCTCGCTCACTCCCCCCTTGAGGTTAAGAGAGAATGGCGCACCGCCCTCACTTGCCAGCAGCTGCAGCTGATAACCGCCATCACCAGCACCCGTAACGCCAAGCGTGCCTGCAAACCCGATGTAACTCCAGTTCGCGCTGATAACCCGCCCGGCCATGCTGCCTTTAGCGTCGAGCAAGCCTATTGGTGTGTTCACCTCAAGCTTTTGTAGCTCTATTTCTAAATTAGGCAGTGCCAATGGCCTCTCAATCAGCTTGATGGCAGCCTCTGTGCCTTCAGACGCGGCCAAACCCGGCAGCTGCCAGTTCGCATCCAGATGCACTTGCGCCGCGCTGATCACAAGCTTGCGGCCCAACAGCGAGAGTGTGGGGTTGAGCGTTAGCGCGACTACCGCCGGCTCGCCGGCTTTGGGGTAAATCTCATAGCCTAAACCATGCAGACCAAGGCCGGTGCGGCTAACCACAGCCTCCGGCAGGCCAGCAGCGCGCAAGGCACTGGCTAATTGCCCCTCGGCATACGGCAAAGCAGCAAAGCGCAGGCCCAGCAGAGCCACGCCGCCCATCACGCCAAGCCAGATGCACACTTTAACTACTTTTTTCGCTCGCATCGCTTTTCCTTATACTCTCCCCTAAACACGCAAATCAGTCTAACGTCTCAGGCAAATGAGCGAAACTGCACAATTTGACCTTCTGATCATCGGTGGCGGCATAAATGGCGCAGGTATTGCGCGTGATGCCGCAGGCAGGGGGCTGCGCGTCCTGCTCGCCGAGCAAGACGATCTGGCCAGCGGCACATCATCCCGCTCAAGCAAGCTCATTCATGGTGGCTTGCGTTACCTCGAGACCTATCAGTTCCGTCTGGTGCGCGAAGCGCTGCAGGAGCGCGAAGTGCTCCTCAAAATCGCGCCGCATATCATCTGGCCGCTCAAGTTTGTGCTGCCGCATGTACCCAGTATGCGCCCGCGCCTGCTGCTGCGTGCAGGCCTGTGGCTGTACGACCATATCGGCGGGCGCATGAGCCTGCCCAAGTCGGGCGCGCTGGAGCTTGAAATCGCGCCCGAAGGCCGCCCGCTGTTACCTATTTATGGGCAAGGCTTCCATTACTCTGATTGCTGGGTCGAGGATATGCGCCTTGTGGTGCTCAATGCGCAGGATGCTGCAGGACGCGGCGCCGATATTTTCACCCGTACCAAGGTTACCGCCCTGCATGCCGAAGCAGGCGGCTGGCGCGCGCGCCTCTCGGGCAACCGCGAGGTGATGGCCAAAGTCGTGATTAACGCTGCCGGCCCGTGGGTGGGCGAGGTACTCGGGCTTAAAGCCCCGCAAGCCAAACCGCCCATCAGGCTTATTAAAGGCAGCCATATCGTCGTGCCGCGCCTTTACGATGGTGAATGGGCCTATCTGTGCCAGAACGATGATGGCCGCGTGGTTTTCTTCCTGCCGTATGAACGCGACTTTACCCTCATTGGCACCACCGATGTGCCGTTCGATGGTAACCCCGCCAATATTTCCTGCAGCGATGAAGAGCAGGACTATCTGCTTGGCGTTGCCCGCCGCTTTTTCCGCAAGGCGCCCGGCAAAATGGCGGTAGTACACCAGTACGCTGGGGTGCGCTCGCTGTATGATGATGGTGCGCAGAGCGCCAAGGATATTACACGCGACTACAAGCTCACGCTCGAGCACCAACCCGCCCCGCTGCTCAGCATCTACGGCGGCAAGATCACCACCTACCGCCGCCTGGCCGAACACGCGATGGAACTGCTAGCACCACTGTTCCCGCAGGCTGGCACAGCCTGGACTGATGCAGCCCCCTTGCCCGGCGGCGATATTGATGGGACGCATGCCGATTTTGTCATCGCCATGCGTGAGCGCTACAGCTGGTTGCCAGCCGACCTGTGTAACCGCTGGTGCCGCCTTTACGGCACCCGCATCAGGGAGATCATCGGCAGCGCGCAAAGCCTTAAAGAGCTGGGCGAACTGCTGGCCCCCGGCCTGTATGAGGCCGAGGTTGATTATCTGGTGACCCATGAGTTTGCACAAACCAGCGACGATATCCTGTGGCGGCGCACCCGCCTTGGCCTGCGCCTCACACCTGCCGAAACAGCCCGCCTCTCGGCACATTTAGCAAAACGCGCATAATCGGGTTTTTTACTGCAAAGCAGCGTCAATTTATCAGTTTCGCGCTTGCGCAAGGTAAGCTAACTTGAGGGTCTTACGTTCAATCCCCGAGGAGATTTTCATGCGTATTTTTGGTCGTCTGGTTATTGCAGCGCTCACCATGTTTCTTCTCATAGCCCCGGAGCACGCTATGGCCCAGAATAATAATCTTGATCCCGAGAACACACTCTTGCTCCAGCTCAAGGATGGCACCGTGACCATTCAGCTGCTGCCCGAGAAAGCCCCCAACCATGTTGCCCGTATTAAAGAGCTGGCACGTCAGGGCTTCTATGACGGCATCGTCTTCCACCGCGTGATTGACGGCTTCATGGCACAGGGTGGCGATCCCACCGGTACCGGTACCGGCGGTTCGGGCAAGAACCTGAACGCCGAGTTCAACAGCACCCGCCATGTACGCGGCACGCTGTCGATGGCCCGCTCAAGCAACCCCAACAGTGCCGACAGCCAGTTCTTCATCGTTCTGGCCCCTGCCAGCCACCTCGACGGTCAGTACACCGCCTGGGGCCAGGTTGTGAGCGGCATGGAATTTGTCGATAACATCAAGAAGGGCGACCCGAATGATAACGGCGCTGTAACCAACCCTGACAAGATCATCAGCATGCGCGTAGCTGCCGATGTTGCCGCTGCAGCGCCTGCTGCAACCGGTACCGGTCAGTAAGGCCAATACGAATGGTAGACGTCTTCGAACTTCAGAACCGCGGCCTGAGCTGTGCCATTGTTCCGGAGTTCGGAGCGTCTCTCATCCGTCTCGACTTTGTCAAACGCGACAAGGTTTATAACGTTTTACAACCCACACCGCTTGAGGCTCTGGTTCCGGGCTGCGATCCGCGCCTGTTCAGCCTCGCGCATGTCATGCCGATTGGCGGGCCCATTCGCCAAAACAAATTCCGCTGGGAAGGCAAAGACAAACTCCTCACCCCCAACGTGCCCGGCCTGCCGCTGTTTTATAATGGCGTAGCCTGGCAGGGCAAATGGCAGGGCAAGCGCGATGGTAAAACCGCCGTTACGCTTACGTTCAAGCACAATGCGACCGAAGTATGGCCTTTCCCGTTTACCGCTACGGTTATTTATGACCTTGAGGAAGATAATCTCGCGATTACCTACGAGATTGATGCGCAGATCAAACAGGGGGTCATGCCGATTGGCTTTGGCGCCACCATGCTGCTGCCCAAGTCGCGCAATGCCATGCTCTCATCCGCCGCCAGCTCGATCTGGCAGAAGGATGCCGAGGGCGTGCCCACCACCATGACCGATCCCCCCTTTAATCTCGATATGAAAGAGGGGCTCAAACTCGACGCGATTGACACCGAAGAACGCTGGTTCTCCGGCTGGCTGGGCAAAGCCAGCATCGATTATGCCGACAGCAAACTCTCCACCATGGTCAAGACCTATGGGGAGTTCAAGCATCTGGGCGTAGCCTCGCATAAGGCCGACCCGTTCCTGCGCTTAACGCCGCTCACCCATGTACCGGGCTTCCTCGACATTAAGGGCTTTGATGAAGACGAAACCGGCTATCAGGTACTTGGCCCGGGCGACAGCACCTCGGCCAAGTTCAAAATCGACGTAGACGTCAGTACCTTCTAGTTACCACCAATAGCGCGGCCGGTTGCACGTGCACCCGAGCTGATGTCTTCGCCCACACCTTCAACCGTATTGCAGGCCGAGAGCACGGTGGGGAGCAAAGCGAGGGTAAGGATCAGCAAAAGCTTTTTCATAAGTATCTCCGTTAAGTTACTGAGCGCTTTCAGCAGCGCGATCAATCGCGCGGCCACCGGCGGTGATGTCTTCGCCCATGCCTTCAACCGTGTTGCAGGCCGTCAGGGCCAGCGGCAGCAGCGCGAACAGGGCAATCAGGATCAGTTTCTTCATGGCAACCTCATGCGTGTTAACTCACTTATCTTATTAGCAAGCCAGCTGAACATTGCAATCCCTCGGATTATTTGCAGGCCATCGCCCAAGGCGTCATTTGACGCGTGACAAATCCAAAGCCCGCCACATATACCAGCTCGCTACCGTACGCCACGGCGCCCAACGCTCGCCATAGGCCGCCAGCTCTTTGGGTTTGGGCTGGGTAATGTGGCCGTAATGCACTTTAAAGCCTTCGCGTACCCCGAAGTCATCGACCGGCAGCACATCCGGCCGCGCGAGATTGAGCATCAGCAGCATTTCAACCGTCCAGCGCCCTACCCCGCGTACCTGCGTCATGCGCTTGATCAGCTCGTCGTTCTCAAGCTTCAGGGCTGCCTTGCGGGTGGGCACGATGCCCTCGAGGGTCTTGGCTGCCACATCCAGCAGCGCCAGCGACTTCGACTCGGAAAAGCCACAGGCCCGCAGTTTGGGCAGCTTGGTCTTGATCAGCTGCTCAGGACTGGGTACCGCGCCGTCGTAGAGGTCTTTAAACCGGCCGAAAATGGTTTGCGCGGCCTTGCCGTGCAGCTGCTGATGCGCAATGGAGCTGAGCAGCGAGGCATAAATCTCGACCTTTTCGGGCTTAATGGTGCAAGGCCCCACAGCCTTGATCAGCCCTTTGAGCTGAGGGTCGGCCTTCGCAAGGGCTTTTTCGGCATCCATCCAGAGGGTCATCTTTCTCCTGTAGCACGCGATTCGGGGCTTATAAACAGCTTGACCGCTGCACCTCAAACCGCTGGTATCCGGCCATGAGCAACCCCCATTCCCACCCTAATCCCCAAATTACCCAGCCCGCCACCACGCAAGAAGCCCTCGCCGCCCTGAAATGGCAGTTCGAGATGGGTGCGGATGAGGCTTTGGAGCTGGAGCCGGTTAATCTGGCCAAGGCGCCGCCGCCCTTGCCTTTGCCTGAGCTGAATACTCAAGTTTCTGCCCATACGCCCCCGCATGCGGCTGAAGCGCCCTCACCTATATATAAGGTGCAAGATAAAGCCGCGGCGACACCGGCCGGCTTTACCCCTGCGCCGGCGAGCCGCCCGGCTGCCCCCTCTACCCTGCGCCTGCCGGTAGCTGACCTTTCAAAGATATTGCTGCTTGAAGATTTGAAAAAAGCGATGGAAGAAATTGAAGGTTTGAGCCTGCGCGACAGTGCCATGAACCTGGTGTTTGGCGAGGGCCAACTACAACCGCAAGTGATGTTGATCGGTGATGCGCCCGCAGAAGAAGAAGATCGTTCTGGTCGGCCTTTTATTGGAAGAGCCGGAGAATTACTTGAAAAAATGCTTTCAGCACTGAGTTTTACTAGAGAGCAAGTATACATTACTAATGTTTTACCTTGGCGTCCTCCGGGCAACCGTACACCCAAAGCCGAAGAAGTGGCCATTTGTCTGCCATTTCTGATGCGTCATATCGAGATTGTGCGCCCGAAAGTTTTACTTCTACTCGGCGGCCCCACAGCCAAGGCATTACTTGGAAAAGAAGAGAGCGTAACGCGTATGCGTGGGGTTTGGTGGGACTATAGCTCTCCCGGCCTGCCCGAATCAGTGTCGGCTTTGGTCACTTACCACCCCTCCAACCTGCTCAGCACCCCCCTGCAAAAGCGCGAGTCTTGGCGGGATTTGCGGTTGTTAAAGAAAAAAATCGACTGTGTATAAGAAAGCTTAAGTGGCGAAAAAGACTTCACAAAATTCTGTCAAGATAGATTAACTACTTAAAAGTTAACAACAGGCTCCTTGCAATCGCCTTTCCAGTTGGCTATTTGGGCGACATGCAGTCGGAAACCTCCGCCCTCCGGATCAGCCCCAAGGCCTTACCGCCCCGTCTGGTCCGAACCGTCACAGCTCTTACCCTCTTCGGCTTTATCGTAGCCGGGGGCGGTGTCGCCGCTAGTGATGCCCTCTCGCCCGATGTGGCCGGTGCTGTTGCAGCGCCAGCCGATCGCCGCGGTGCATGGCTGAACTTCGCGCTGGCCGAGCTGCTGGACGAAAAGGCGACCGGCATTCTGCTCGATACCCGCGATGTTGAGCTTTATCGTGCCGCTTTTGAGGCTCAGGGTCTGGGCGATATCGCCGCCGCCGATGCCGTTATGGCTAAAATCACCGATCAGCGCCTGATGGGCCACATTCTGGCGCAGCGCTACCTGAGCAAGGGTTACACCACCAGCTACGAAGAGCTGCGCGTCTGGCTCGATAAATACGCCGACCTGAACGAGGCTGGCCGCATTCACTCTCTGGCGCTTAAGCGCCGCCCCCGCGCCGACCGCAGCGCGCTCGACAGCCCGCAGGCTGGCCGTGGCGTCCGTGGCGGCCTGCCCGCCGCTGCCGTTATGGGCTCGGGCAGCTACCAGACCTGGCGCGATGGCCTTGAAGCCTGGAAACAGCGCGACTATGCCTTGGCGCTCGAGCAGTTCAAGCAGCTGGCCCGTAATGACGATGCTAACCCGTGGGACCAGACCGCCGGTGCCTTCTGGGCTGCCCGCTGCCTCACCCGCCTTGGTCGCCCGACCGAAGTAACCTCGTGGCTGCGCCGTGCCGCTGCCCACCCCCGCACCTTCTACGGCCTGTTGGCCAGCCGCCAGCTGGGCGTTGAGACCGACCTGAACTGGGCTGTGCCCGACCTGCGCGGCGAGCATCTGTTAGCACTTGCTGAAAAGCCGGCGGGTAGCCGTGCTTTGGCCCTGCTGCAGATTGGCCAGCTTGAGTTGGCCGAGGTTGAGCTGCGCTCGCTGCAGCCCCGCCGTAACGACAGCCTTGAAGAAGCGCTGGTGGCCGTTGCTTCAACCGCCAACCTGCCCGGCCTTGCCATGCGCCTTGGCACTGCCATTCCCGCCCCGGATGGTGCGCTGTATGACGCGGCCCTCTACCCGCTGCCGCGCTGGGAGCCTGAAGAAGGCTTCAAGATTGACCGCGCCCTCATCTTCGCGCTGGTGCGTCAGGAATCACAGTTCAACACCGCTGCCCGCAGCAGCGCTGGCGCCACTGGCCTTATGCAGTTGATGCCCCGTACTGCCAGCTATGTCGCCGGCCGCCCGTTTGACCGCGCCAATCTTGCCGAGCTGCACGATCCGGAGCTGAACCTCACCCTCGGCCAGAAGTATGTTGAGTACCTGCTGGGTCAGGGCAGCATCGATAACAACCTGTTCTACCTGCTCGCTGCCTACAACAGCGGCCCCGGTATGGTCCGCCAGTGGCAGCGCAACCTTGATTACGGCAACGACCCGCTGCTGTTCATCGAAACGGTAACAGCCTCTGAAACCCGTGACTTCATTGAGCGCGTACTGGCCAACTACTGGATCTACCAGCTGCAGCTGGGCCATGAAACGCCGAGCCTTGACGCAGTTGCCTCTGGCGAATGGCCTATGTACGAGGCGCCCAAAGACGACATGCTGCGCGTCGCCGATAGCACCCAGCTTAACTAAAGCCTACACAACAAATATTGCTGTATGACAGTTCTGTTAAACTGTTCACGAATGTGCATTTTTGTTTTGAACTCGCGTCTTTATCCTCATAGTGTTTTTCAAGAACGCTCATACAGAGGGGAGCTTCATGCGCCTGTCACAGATTACAACCGCTACCATCACCGCATGCTTTATGGGTATGGCCTCGGCTGCGCCAGCTCCTGCGCCAGTTCCCGCCTCTGCACCGGCCCCCACGCATCTTGTCAGTGTGGGAGCGCATGAGCTTGGAGCGACCAGCTATAAGGTCAAATCAGCTGATGTCTGCAGTACGGCGATCAGGGAAGCTGTAATTCATTTCGGTATTGGCCAAAGCTCAACCGTGGCTACCTGCACAGACCTGAATACCGGCAAGATTGTACAGCGCTGCCAAACTGCGGGCGGTTACAAAGGCATTCCGCGCACAGCAAGCTGCACTGCCCTGCTGAAGGCACAGTAATCTAGTTACTCGAGCCCAGCGGCATTTGCAGGCTGAAGCCGGTATTGGCTGCGCAGCGGGTTTGTGCCTGTGCAAGGGTAAGTGGCGTGGTGTTGACAAGCTGACAGGTGTTCTGGGTTGTCCAATAGAAAGCGCCCACATTACTGCGTGGGCCACCCATGCCTGACACCAGCTTGGTACACACAGACCGGGTAGTTATCACACGTACAGCCAGAATGGCGCCGGTAAGGCCGGTGCAGGGCGTGCCGGTAACGACCAGCTGAATCTGATCGCCACTCCGGTTGATGAAATAGCCACTGGACTGATAGGCCCAGTCACTCAGCATGATGCCGGACTGCTGCGCGTTCTGTGCCAGTATGGTATTACCGACACTCACATTGGAAGTTGAGAATAACGGCAGAGTGCGGCTGTGTATGCCAACCACGGCAGCCCGTAGCTCGCTCACCCGGCGCTCTTCATTGATACTGGCCGATGCAAACCATATACCGCCAATCACCAGCCCGATAATTGCCAGCACAATCGTGGATTCAATCAGGTTAAACGCGCGACTGCCGTTATATGTCGGTACTTTCATAGAGAGAGACTAACACTCATCTCCCAACCGGCCAATATATGATGCGTACCGAGAAGCTGTTATGGGCGCACCATATTGAAGTTCACGAAGTTGCCGCTTGGCAGACAAACTGTTTCTGCAGATGAGGGCGTAATACCACTAATACTGCCTTGGTGCTGATGTGAGGGCCATTCATGTCCTGTATAGACATACTTGAGCCAGCGGTAGAAGCGACCTCCCGTCCAGCCGGTTGAGGTGTCCACATTGCCAGCCAGCCAGACGCAATCGCTGTAATCAAGCGGACCCACTTTTATGGAGATCATATCGCCCGGCGGGGTTCCCATAACCGCAGCTGGCCAGCCAATGACCTGATAATAAATACCTGCTGCCGAAAGATACGCATAGGATGAGTTCGGGTCTTCAAGGCTGCTCTGATAGGCAGCAGGTGCTGTCGAGCCAAGCACTGTTGGCGTAATGATTGTATCTGTAAGGCAAACAATCGGTCCGCAGTTCGGCGTAAATGGAAGCGAGAGCGGCCATATGGAGCGATAACTCTCATACAGCCGGATTGAGGTTGCCTGAATTTCCTGCCGCCGGTTTTCGCGCTGTACGCTTGCAGCCGCCACCCAGATACCGCCAATCACCAGACCGATAACACCAAGCACAATGGCCGCTTCAACCAGATTGAAGTCTTTACGGCGGTAGGTAGTAATCTGCATAACTGCCCTCTACCCCAATAATAGTTAAGCTTGTTTAATTTTAGCTTACCTTATGTCAAGATACTTGGAACATCTGGGCGACCTGCTACAAAGCACTATGTTCAGCTCTTGCCCCGACCTCAGCTACGAAATTGCCGCTGGCCGTGATGACGGCGTAGTGATTGCGGGTGTAGACGAAGTGGGCCGCGGGCCGCTGGCGGGCCCGGTTATTGCCTGTGCGGTGATCTTGCCACATGACCTCAGCCGCCTGCCTGCCGGCATTACTGATTCCAAAAAGCTGACAGCCAAAAAGCGCGCCGCACTCGCGCCGCTGCTGCGGGATATATGCATCTACAGTCTTGGCGAGGCCAGCGTAGCCGAGATTGACGATGTGAACATATTGCAGGCGACCTTTCTGGCCATGCGCCGCGCCATTGAGGGCCTGACGAGTCAACCCGGCTTTGTGCTGATTGACGGCAACCAGACACCTAAAGGCCTGCACTGCCCCGCCCGCACCATTGTGGAGGGGGATGCCAAATGCCTCTCCATCGCCGCTGCTTCGATTATCGCCAAGGTGGCGCGCGACGGCCTGATGGAGCAGCTCGATACCCAGCACCCCGGCTACGGCTGGGCCAGTAACGCGGGCTACGGCTCGCAGCAGCATATTACTGCGCTTGATGCTCTGGGGGTCACACCCCACCATCGCCGCAGTTTTGCACCAATCCGAAACCGTCTGGAAAACGTAACCTAGAGGAACTATATCAAACCTCAAATGTTACCTTACGGAAGTAAACTGAAAAAAATGTAGGGAGAGTTGACGCTAGAGTATGTATCATATACAAACAAACATCTGTTCAAGTGTTTTAGGTAATATTGCGCAATATAATCAAAGTTCAACGCAGTATAACCTAATGGGAAGGTGAAATTAAGAAACTCCGTTAGCTCGTTGATTTTTATCTTATTTCCGTTTTTTTGTCGCACCGGGATACATTGAAATCAGAGGCTTAACCACTTATCTATTAATTACGCATACGTTATATCCCAACGGTTGGGGTATGCGGCTAGAAACCGAACTAACCTACTGAAAAGCGAGAGAATAATATGGAAGGCACTGCCCGTACCGCCCCCGAAGCCCCCGCCGCAATTGACGCTGGCACCACTAATCAGACCTACAGCATTGGCGAGCTGTCACGTGAGTTCGATATTACTCTGCGCTCGATCCGCTTCTACGAAGACCAGGGTCTTCTCACGCCTACCCGCGTAGGTACTACCCGTATTTTCAGCCGCCGCGATCGCGGCCGTCTGGCGCTGATCTGCCGCGGCAAGCGTCTTGGCTTCAGCCTCAAGACCATCAAAACCTTCCTCGATCTATACCAGCACGACGGCCAGCAGGCCGACCAGATGCGCTTCCTGCTGGACAAAGCCAAGGAACGTATCAAAGTACTTGAGCAGCAGCGCGTTGACCTTGAACAAACTATTAACGAGTTGCATGCGATAGAAACAGAGATAGGCGCACAACTAAAAGCAGCGCCAGTTACTACCGGAGGATAAACATGAAGTCAGTTGTCATCGCGGGATATGCCCGTTCGCCCTTCCATTTTGCAAGCAAGGGTGAGCTGGCAAGGGTCCGGCCTGATGAACTGGCAGCACAAGTTATCCGCGGCATGCTCGATAAGAGCAAAGTTAACCCGCTCGATATTGAAGACGTTATTGTAGGGTGTGCCTTCCCTGAAGGCGAGCAAGGCATGAATGTCGCTCGCCTCATTTCCTTCCTCGCAAAAATCCCGCAGAGCGCTGGCGCCACAACCGTCAACCGCTTCTGCGGATCGTCGATGCAGTCGATCCATCAGGCGGCTGGTGCGATTCAGCTGGGCGCGGGCGAAGTATTCATCTGCGCGGGTGTTGAATCGATGACGCGCATCCCCATGGGCGGCTACAACTTCCTGCCGCATCCGGGTTTGATGAAAGACTACCCAGAGGCGTTTGCCAGCATGGGCATTACGGCTGAGAACCTCGCCAACAAATACCAGATTACCCGCAAGGACCAGCAGCAAATGGCCGTTGAGAGCCATGCCAAGGCTGCTGCTGCGCGCGAAGCCGGCAAGTTTAAAGACGAGATCATCCCCATCACCACCAAGACCGGCACCGTGAGCGAAGATGGTACCATTCGCCCGGGCACCACGCAGGAAACCCTCGACGGCCTGAAACCTGCCTTCATTGAAACAGGCTCGGTTACGGCGGCGACATCATCCCCGCTTACTGATGGGGCCTCAGCCACCATTGTGTGCACCGAGGACTATGCCAAAGCCAACGGCCTGCCCATCCTCGCGAAAATCCGCAGCATAGCGGTGGCTGGCTGTGCGCCTGAAATCATGGGCATCGGCCCTGTGGGCGCCACCAACAAGGCCCTTGCCCGCGCGGGCCTCAAGCTCTCGGATATCGATATCATCGAGCTGAACGAAGCTTTTGCAGCCCAAGGCCTCGCGGTTATCCGCGAGCTGGGTATGGACATGAGCCGTATCAACCTTGATGGCGGCGCTTTGGCGCTTGGCCATCCGCTGGGTGCTACCGGTGCCCGCATTACCGGCAAGGCGGCATCCCTGCTCAAGCGCGAAGGCAAGCAGTTTGCCCTCGCAACGCAGTGCATTGGCGGCGGTCAGGGTATCGCCACCATCCTTGAAGCTGTAGCCTAACTTACATATAGCCTCTGGAGGCTCACATGGACATCAAACGCGCAGCAGTGATTGGTGCAGGTGTGATGGGGAGCGGTATTGCCGCACACATCGCCAATGCTGGTATTCCGGTTATCCTGCTCGACATCGTGCCGAAAGACGCCAAAGATCGCAGCATGATTGCCAAAGGCGCAATCGAGAAGATGCTGAAGGCCGACCCTGCCCCCTTCATGACCAAAGCAGCCGCCAAGCTGATTACAGCTGGCAACCTTGAGGACGACCTCGAGCTGCTCAAGGATGTCGACTGGATTGTCGAAGCGGTGATCGAGAAGATCGAAGTGAAGCACGATCTCTACACCAAGCTCGAGAAGGTACGTAAGCCCGGCTCGGTTGTTTCATCCAATACCTCGACCATTCCGCTCGAGCAGCTGATTGCCGGCCAGAGCGCTGCCTTTGCCGGTGACTTCCTGATCACTCACTTCTTTAACCCGCCGCGCTACCTGCGCCTCCTGGAGCTGGTGGTTGGCCCCAAGACCCGCAAGGAAGCCGCCGATGGCATTGCCCAGTTCTGCGATGTCTCGCTTGGCAAAGGCGTGGTGCGCTGCAAGGACCGACCGGGCTTCATCGGTAATCGCATCGGTACCTTCTGGATTCAGTGTGCGTATAACGAGGCTGAAGACCGCGGGCTTAGCGTTGAAGAAGCCGATACCATTATGGGCAAGCCACTGGGCTTCCCCAAAACCGGTGTGTTCGGCCTGATGGATCTGGTTGGCCTCGATTTGATGCCGCATATCGCCAAGAGCCTGCTCGGCAACCTGCCGAAAGATGATAGCTTTGCCAAAATCTACCGCACCTCGCCGGTGTTCGATAAGATGATTGCCGATGGCTATACCGGGCGCAAAGGCAAAGGCGGTTTCTACCGTCTCAATACTGCGGGCGGCGGTAAGGTGAAGGAAGCTATTGGCCTCAAGACCGGTGAATATAAAACTGCTGATAAGCCGCGCCTTGAGAGTGCCGAAGTGGGCAAGAAGGGCATAGGCGCTGTGATGGCGCACCCTGACAAGGGCGGCCAATACGCCCGCGCTGTACTGCTGCAAACCCTCTCTTACGCGGCCTCACTCGTGCCCGAGATTGCTGATGACGTGGTGAGCATCGATAACGCCATGAAGCTGGGATATGCCTGGAAATACGGCCCGTTTGAAATGATCGATGCGATTGGCGCTGATGTATTTGCAGCTGAGCTGGCCAAGGATGGCAAGCCTGTGCCCAAGTTCATCGAAGTGGCCAAGGGCAAGAGCTTCTACAAGATTGATGGCGGCAAGCTGCTGCAGCTGAAACTCGATGGCACCTATACCGCCGTAGTGCGCCCCGAAGGCGTGCTGCTGCTTAGCGACATCAAGCGCGCAGCAGGTGAGCCGATTGCCAAGAATCCTTCAGCCAGCCTGTGGGATATTGGCGATGGCGTGCTGTGCTTTGAGTTTACCAGCAAGATGAACTCGATGGACGACCTTATCTTCGCCATGTACCGCAAGGCGCTTGGCCTGATTGGCGATGGCAAGGGCAAGTGGAAGGCCATGGTCATTCATAACGAAGCCGAGAACTTCTCGGTTGGCGCTAATCTGGGCCTTGCGATGTTTGCGCTTAACCTTGGCATCTACCCGCAGATCGAACAGCTGGTGAGCGAAGGTCAGGAAGTTTACAAGGCGATCAAGTTTGCGCCCTTCCCGGTTGTCTCGGCCCCTTCGGGTATGGCACTGGGTGGCGGCTGCGAGATCAACCTGCATGTTGCGCATGTGCAGGCGGCAGCTGAAACCTACATCGGCCTCGTTGAAGTTGGCGTAGGCCTGATCCCCGGTTGGGGTGGCTGCAAAGAAATGCTGCTACGTGCCTATAATACCAAGCGCCGCTCGGGTGGCCCCATGCCGCCGGTGGGTCAGGTATTTGAGACACTCGGCACCGCCAAGGTGGCCAAGTCGGCCTTTGAAGCGAAAGAACTGGGATACTTCCGCGAGAGCGATGGTATTTCCATGAACAAGGACCGCCTGTTGTTCGATGCCAAGAAGAAGGCTCTCGAGCTGGTGGCAGCTGGGTATAAACCGCCAGAGCCGCAGGTTATTCGCCTCGCGGGCATCTCGGGCAAGACCGCGCTGGATTATGCGGTGGCAGGCTTCGCCCAGCAGGGCAAGGCCACGCCGTATGACGTGGTGGTCTCGAGCCATCTGGCCGATGTGCTGACCGGTTACGACAAAGACATTCTGGATGATGTAACCGAGGATGAAATCCTGAAGTTTGAGCGCATCGCGTTCATGAAACTTGTGCATACCGAAGGTACGCTCGAGCGCATCGAGCATATGCTGACAACCGGCAAGCCTTTGCGCAACTAAGTGAGGAACTAACCATGCCCAGCTATAAAGCCCCGCTCGATGACATGCATTTCGTACTCAACGAAGTGCTCAAGGTCTCGTCCCTCACCTCGCTCTATCCTGACTTTGATACCGACACGATGAGCGCCGTGCTCGAAGAAGCCGCCAAGCTGTGCGAAGGCGTGCTGCAACCAATCAACCGCAGTGGCGATGAAGAAGGCTGCGTGTACGAGAATGGTACCGTCACCACGCCGAAGGGCTTTAAAGAAGCTTACAAGATGTTCTGCGATGGCGGCTGGCCTGCCCTCTCCTGTGCTGAGGAATTTGGCGGTCAGGGCCTGCCACAGGTGGTGAATTACGCCGTGATGGAGATGATCTGCTCGGCCAACCTCTCGTTCGGCATGTATCCCGGCCTTTCGCATGGTGCTTACGAAGCCCTAATGAAGCACGGTGTGAAAGACCTGCAGGACCGCTACCTGCCCAAGCTGGTGAGCGGCGAATGGTCGGGCACCATGTGCCTGACCGAGCCGCATTGTGGTACCGACCTTGGCCTCATCCGCACCAAAGCCGTACCTAATGGCGACGGTAGCTATAACGTAAGCGGTACCAAGATTTTCATCTCGGCTGGTGAGCACGACCTCACCGAGAATATCATTCACCTCGTGCTGGCCAAGCTGCCAGACGGCCCGCCGGGCATTAAGGGTATTTCGCTCTTCATCGTGCCGAAGTTCATCCCGAAGGCGGATGGCACACCGGGCGAGCGTAATGGTGCACGCTGTGGCTCGATTGAACACAAGATGGGCATCAAGGCCTCATCCACCTGCGTGATGAATTTTGACGATGCCAAGGGCTGGCTGGTGGGTGAGCCGCATAAAGGCATGCGCGCCATGTTCACCATGATGAACGCCGCACGTCTGGCCGTTGGTGTACAGGGCCTTGGCCTTGCCGAAGTGAGCTACCAGAACTCAACCGCCTATTCGCAGGAGCGCCTGCAGGGCCGCTCGCTGACTGGGCCTAAGTTCCCGGATAAGCCAGCCGACCCGATTATCGTGCACCCTGATGTGCGTAAATCACTGCTGACCATGCGCGCATATAACGAAGCCTCGCGCTGCCTGGCGCTATGGCTGGCTTTCCATATCGACCACCACATGAAGAGCCCGGATGCAAAGGAACGCCAGGCAGCGGATGACCTGGTGGCCCTGCTCACGCCGATTGTGAAGGCACTATTCACCGATCTTGGCTTCGAGAATTGTAACCTTGGCATGCAGATGCTGGGCGGCCATGGTTATGTACGCGAATGGGGTATGGAGCAGTTTGTACGCGACGCGCGTATCGCCCAGATTTATGAGGGTGCTAACGGTATTCAGGCCCTCGACCTGGTAGGCCGCAAGATCCCGCAGGATATGGGCCGTTTGCTGCGTCGCTTCTTCCACCCGATGATGGCCGAGCTTGAGGCCGAGAGCAGCAACCCTGCACTCATTGAGTTTGTGGCTCCGCTCACCAAGGCCTTTGCCAAGCTGCAGCAGGCTACTGCCACTATCGCGCAAAAGGGTATGAAGAATCCTGATGAGGCTGGTGCGGCAAGTACTGATTACCTGCGCCTGTTCGGCCTTGTTGCGCTCGGCTGGATGTGGCTGAAGATGATAAAGGTAGCGAGCGAGAATCTACCCACAGCGGGTGGTCAGGCAGCGTTTTACGATGCCAAGATCAAGACCGCGCGCTTCTACTTCGCCCGCCTGCTGCCCGCAACCGACACCCTGGCCAAGACCATTCAGGCCGGTGCGCCCAGCCTTATGGATATGGAGGTTGAACAGTTCAACCTGCCGCCCTTAGGTGTTGGCCGTGGTGCTGCCTAGTCTCGATCAGCTCGAGCAGCTTAGGCTTTTAAGCGAGCGTGCTGGGCAAGCCATTCTGGCGGTGCGCGATCGCAGCGGTGTATTGAAGGAAGACGGCTCGCTGGTCACACGTGCCGATTTTGCCTCAAACGATATTCTGATTGCCGGTATCAAGCATATCTTCGGTCCGGATGTGGGCATTCTCTCGGAAGAGGTGGCGCAAAACCACCCGGATGAAATGCTACGCCTGCGCCGGGGCCTAACGGTGGTCATCGACCCGCTCGATGGCACCACCAACTTTAACAACAATTCGCCTGAATATTCAGTGCTGGTTGCTGTTCTTATCGATGGTCTGCCGTTCCATGGCATTGCCGTTATGCCTGCTTATGGCATTACCCTTGCGGGCGGCAGCATGACGCAGGATATAAGCGTATACCATCACGCTGATAACAAGGTAGGTCAGCTTGATGAGCTGAAAGCGCTGACCGATATTGATGCCACCACACTTAAAGCCAGATGCTTTGCCCTGCCCCAGCGCTTCCTTGAGAGCAGCGACGAGGCGGTGCGTACGCATATCATTGCAGTGAAGGAGGCCTTCAGTGCCTGCCGCGGCGGGATTACCGCCATAGGTGCCAAAACCATCTTCAGCGCGTTCCTGCCGTTCCTGTTCCCTGAAATCGAGAACCGGCTGTACAGCGTGCATAAGCCAGCCAACGGCGCAGGCGACTGGGACCTTGCCGCATGGAACGCCATGGCCATCGCCAAGGGCGGCTGCCTGACCAACCTTGCGGGACAGCCGCTGCGCTATCTCACCGGCGGCAAGCACTCCAACTACGTCTACCATCAGGACGAAGCCAAGCGCGCGGCCTACGAGGCCAGCGCCGCCAATAACGCACTCCTGAGTGCCTGTGCCTACCCGTAACGGGGCTTTACAAACGCGTCGGCCAAGCTATCGTAATGGTAAGGTGCCCGCCCGGTTGATGCTATCTCGCTGATTCCGCAGGGTAATTAGGCCTGCTGATGTACATCTTCCTGCGTTTGTTCTGGGTACTGTGGCGCGGTTTGCGCGCGCCCAAAGGCGCGATGAGCTTCGAGAGCGTGCTCGAGCTGCGCGTGTTGCCGAACGACCTCGACTTTAACCTGCACATGAACAACGGCCGCTACCTGACGCTGATGGACCTTGGCCGGATTGACCTTGTGGTGCGCGGCGGACTGCTACCGCATATCCGTCAACACAAGTGGTACCCCATGCTGGGTAGCTGCACCATTCGCTTCCGCCGCCCGCTCGGCCCGTTCCAGAAATACAAGCTACGCACCAAGCTTATGTGCTGGGACGACAAGTGGATGTACATGATCCAGAGCTTCGAGCTGCCAGATGGCAAGATTGCAGCATTGGCGCTGGTGCGCGGGCTCTTCGCCTCGCCACAGGGCACGATTAAGCCAACCGAAGTGCTGCACCTTGTGGGCCGCGATGAAACCTCACCGCCCATTCCCGCTGCCTATAGCAAATGGAGCGAGGTGGATGATCAGTTATGGGCCGCAGCGGGCTGAGGCTTTTTGGCTGACTGGCGGCTCTTGGGCCTGCTGCCAGTGCTCGGCTGCCCGTCTTTGAGCATCGCCTCGCGCAGCTTGGCCACACCACCCGCACCAATCTGGCGCACGCGCTCAACACTCACATTACCGAACTGCTCGGTCAGATCAGCGAGTTTCTTATCACCCAGCAGGCAGTCATGCACTACCACGCGTTCGCGATAGCTGAGCTGCGTGAAGGCCTCCTCCAGGCGCTGCTCGATCTGCTTCTTTTCGGCGGCATCTTCCGGGTTAAAGCGGCGATCTCCAAGAAAGGCATAGCCATCCTCGTCGTCTACGCCTGTGGGCGATGCATCCAGCGAGTAATCGAGATTGAGAATGAGCTTGTTGGTTGAGCGCACACCCTTCTTGATGGTTTTAACCGGATCTCTCACCAACGAGCCTGCACTATTACGGATATAATTCTTCATCGCACGGTCGCAAGCGGTATAGGCATACATGGCAAAACGCGTGCCCTGCTCAAGCTTGAAAGTTTCCATGGCTTCGAGCAGCGCAATATGCCCTTCCATATACATGTCACTAAAATGATTGAGTATACTAAAGCCCTTGCAGCGGTTAAGGGCAGTAACAGCAGGCACCCAACGCATGCCATGACTAAGTGCATCTCGCGCCTTGATATCGCCATCCCGCTTATACGCTGTCAGCAGGCGCAGCTCTTCATCCGGCGTAATCTGTTCGCTTTTGGCTTTGTCAGTAAATGAATATGGTGACAGATCGAGATCATGCATGTTGGCCCATCCTGTTTATATTTTTGATTATGAGGATGAGGCTAGAACAACGGCCAAGGCCAGAACAAGCAAAAGAGTGTTAACGCCTAGCGGGCCTCCGGCCACACGATAACGTCAATAAGCTCAAACATTTCAGCCAGTTCGGCGCGGGTTTTGTGGTACGGCGCGGGCTCGTTGAGCATGACCGAAAAGTCGGTCGCGCGGTGGAAACGGTCGAGCGCAGCGGGCACCAGCACCCACAACATGCCGGTGGCGATGGCAAAACGGCTACCCGGCGCCTTGATGATAAGCTGCAGCAGCTTGGCCTGCAGAGTATTCTCAATCTCGATGGTAGCACCGCGCGCGCTCCAGACCTGGTGGCTGGCGCTGAACGGACGCGCGACCCAGTCTTTGCACTCGGCCCCCAAAGGATTTACACCATTGGGGAGAATTTGCAGTTTGCCCTGTGGCAGGCCCGGCAGGCGGATGTTGGCAGCCCAGCCGGTGAAAACATCCTTCATGCCGCGGAAGTAGCCAAAGCGTGCAACCGGCCATACCGAAAGCACAGCCATTTGCAGCGGCACACCATAACGCTCGCCGGTGATGATGCTGTTAACGCCTACACCATCATTCTGACCGAACAGGCCGCTCTGGCCTAATTCTTCGCGGCTGAAGTGCGCGCCTTCGAGCGCATAGTTCCAGCGGCCATAGTCGCGCAGCAGAAACGGCAGGGTCTCATTACGAAACGCATTAGCGAGGCGATAGCGCGGCAGGTTGTACCAGCCAAACAGCAACGGCAGCAAGAGGATGGCAACAGTTACATAAGCCGCCCACGGGAAGGTACGCGAGGTGAGCGTACCGAACACAATGAAACCGCCACCGATGATGATGAGCTTGATATACTCACGCTCGGCAAACAGATGCTTGCGCGCGCGCTCCATGCGCTCCATCAGGCTTGGAAGATCGGGAGCGATTTCGTCATCGGTTGATGCAGCCGATGCAATACGGGGATTGGAGTTTCCAATCCCGCTCATGCAGCGCCCCGGATCTCTTGTGCAGCCGACAGGTCAACCGACACCAGCTGTGAGACACCCTTTTCCATCATGGTGACGCCATAGAGGCGGTCCATGCGGCTCATGGTGAGACGCTGATGGGTGATAACGAGGAAGCGGGTCTTGCCTTCGCGCACCATCACATCGAGCAGGTTGCAGAAGCGGCCGATGTTGGCTTCATCGAGCGGGGCGTCGACTTCGTCGAGGACGCAGATGGGCGACGGGTTGACGAGGAACACCGCGAACAACAGCGCCAGCGAGGTAAGAGCCTGTTCACCACCCGACAGCAGGGTGAGGTTCTGCAGCTTCTTGCCCGGGGGCGAACAGATGATCTCAAGACCGGCATCGAGTGGGTCGTCACTACCCGGTGCGTTGACCAGCTTGATCTCGGCCTGACCGCCACCAAACAGCTCGACAAAAAGGCGCTTGAAGTGGCCCTGAACCAGACCATAAGCATCCATCATGCGCTCGCGCGCTTCCTTGTTCAGGCTACTGATGCCGCTACGCAGCTTGGC
>JBEIQE010000074.1:0-1127 GCA_040376705.1 Micavibrio sp. | reverse complement strand
GATTTGATGATGCGGATGCGCTGTACTTTAGCGATGGTACCGATAGCGTGGGCAGCACCGAACTGATGATCGCCCTGCGCAACATCGGCGTAGCCAAGCTTTACACCCCAGCAGGCGGGCGTTTGCCGTTATTGCTGATGAAGCCTGAAAGCGCACAGGACGGGCTTAAAGTGACTGTTCGCAGGGCTGGGCCGCTGCCCGAAACGACAGCCATGTTGCGCGCTACCGCTAACGATGGCCGCTTGCTCTCGCGCGAAACCATCCCCCTGCCTGCTGGCCAGACAGATGTTACAGCGCTGCTCACATTACCCGCCGAATTGCGCAACGCCATTACAAGGCTGGAGCTTGAGGGCGAGCGCCATGCAGGCGCAGTAGTGCTGCTCGATGAGCATTGGCGCCGCCGCCCTGTTGGTCTTGTGGCTGGCAGCGGGGCTGACCAGCCGCTCTTGGGCGAGACCTTCTACCTCGAGAAGGCACTGCAGCCATTTGCGGATGTGCACAAAGGCAATATCGATACACTGGTAACACAAGGCGTTGCCATGCTGGTGCTGGCGGATATCGCCAGCCTGTCGGACGAGCAACAAGCGCAGCTTACTGGCTGGATGGAAGCTGGCGGCGTGCTGCTGCGCTTTGCCGGCCCCAATCTTGCCAACACACCCGATACACTATTGCCGGTAACCCTGCGCGCAGGCGAGCGCACGCTGGGAGGCACACTCTCGTGGTCCGAACCCCAACGCCTGAAGGGCTTTACGCCAGATACACCACTGGCAGGGCTTACGCCGCCCGATGATGTGCGCATTAACAAGCAGGTATTAGCCCAGCCCGAGGCCGATTTAGCAGCCAAAACATGGGTAACGCTGGAAGATGGCACGCCACTGGTAACAGGCACACAGCGCGGCAAGGGCTGGCTGGTGCTGGTGCATACGACTGCTAATGCCGACTGGTCAAACCTCGCGCTCTCGGGCGTGTATGTCGATATTCTGCGGCGCCTGTTGCAGCTCTCAAGCGGTTTATCAGCAACAGAAGCTGCGGGCGCGCTGCTGCCGGTTACCGTGCTGGATGGCTTTGGCCAGTTCGTCTCGCCGCCCGCTACCGCGCTGCCGATAGATGCAAATGCGTTTAACCAG
>JBEIQE010000069.1:0-1161 GCA_040376705.1 Micavibrio sp. | reverse complement strand
GCTCGATCATGGTTTTGATACGCCCGAGCTCAGTATCATCACCGAGGCGGATATTTTTGGTGAACGACTCTCGCGCCCACAAAAGAAGCGCCGCCAAGCCGCCAACTTTATTGCTGAGGCCAGCTCACTCGCTACGGGCGATTTAGTTGTGCATGTCGATCACGGCCTTGGGCGCTATCACGGCCTTGAGACCATTATGGTGGGTGCTGCGCCGCACGACTGCCTGATGATTATCTATGCCGATGGCGACAAGCTGTTCGTGCCGGTTGAGAATATCGATGTTCTCACCCGCTATGGCGATGCCGAGGGTGGCGGCGTCCTCGATAAACTCGGTGGTAGCTCATGGCAGGGCCGCAAAGCCAAAGTTAAGAAGAAGCTGCTCGAGATGGCCAAGGCGCTTATGCGCATTGCTGCTGAGCGCGCCTTGCGCAAGTCGGACCAGCTCACGCCGCCTGAAGGCCTGTATGAAGAGTTCTGTGCACGCTTCCCCTATACCGAGACGGATGATCAGCTGCGCGCGATTGAAGAAGTGCTGGAAGACTTGCACTCAGGCCGCCCGATGGACCGCCTTGTATGCGGCGATGTTGGCTTTGGCAAAACCGAAGTGGCACTACGTGCGGCTTTTGTTGCCTCAGCTTGCGGGTTGCAAGTGGCTGTGGTTGCACCAACAACCTTGCTGGTGCGCCAGCATTATAAAAACTTCCAGACCCGCTTTGCCGGTATGCCGCTGCGTGTGGCGCAGCTCTCGCGCCTTGTGAGCGCTAAGGATGCCACCAGCATCAAGAAAGATCTGGCTGATGGCAAGGTTGATGTGATTATCGGCACACACGCACTGCTGGCCAAAAGCGTGAGCTTCCATAACCTTGGCCTTGTGGTGGTGGATGAAGAGCAGCGCTTTGGCGTGAAGCAGAAAGAGCGCCTCAAGGAACTGCGCCACGAGGTGCATGTACTCACGCTTACCGCCACGCCAATTCCGCGTACGCTGCAGCTCTCATTGGCTGGCGTGCGCGAGATGAGCCTGATTACCACACCGCCGGTGGACCGCTTGGCCGTACGCAGCTTCGTCATGCCGTTCGATCCGCTGATTGTGAAGGAAGCGCTCATGCGTGAGCATTTCCGTGGCGGGCAGAGCTTTATGGTATGCCCGCGTATCGAGGACAT
>JBEIQE010000045.1:0-1651 GCA_040376705.1 Micavibrio sp. | reverse complement strand
ATGGATACGGGCGCGCTCGCGCTCCCAGTCTTTGGCAGTAAAGTTTGGATGACGCAGCCCGCTTTGCAGCAAACGGCGCAAGGTGGCACGGCCTTTATCAGGCCACACTTCGGCCTCCATTTTAATCAGCTCATGATTGGTACCAGCCTGAAAATCGCAACCCAGATTTTCAATCGGGCGAATGACCTTCATGACGTTGCAGGTCACATGTTCAAACGCATGCGCAGCCCCATGGTATCCTTTGGGCTCGGCAGCCGTACCGCCAGCCAAAGTCCAGCTGAAACAGGCAGTACCCGCTGCAAACTCGTTGGTCGCAACAGTTACGCCATTAGCGAGAACACTCTGCCTGATCATGTGGGGCACCCCTCACGCAGTAAGCTTCATCGCCTTATCGAATACCGGCTTGAAGCTGAGTCCTTCGATAGCGCCCTGCGCGGCCACAAACGCTGGCTGCGAGAAGGCACTATCTGCCGCACGCTTCACATCCTCCAGTGTAACGGCCTGGAACCCAGCTACCATTTCATCGCGGCTACGGATACGGTTAAATGTACCCAGATCACTGACTACACGCTGCGACCAGTTTTCAGAATCTTCAGTCGCATCGGCAAATTCGAACGCAACCAGTGCCCGCACTTTCTCAAACCGCTGCGGCGTGAGATATGATTGGGCATTGGCTAATGTATCGGCCATCACTTGGGTTGCCTGCTCGATATTCTGGCGGCTCGTATTAAGCCCTACCTGGAATGTACCATCGGTACGCCACGCATCGAGGCCAGCGCGAGCCCCATAGACCAGCCCGCGCTTCTCGCGCAGCTCCGTCATCAAGGGCGAATCTGATCCTGCTGCCAGCATTGCGCCAAGGATTACAAAAGGCAACCTCTCGGGCGAGCCGATTGCCGTGCCCTTGAACCGCGCAACAAGACCAACCGGCAATTCACTTTGCTTGAGCCCTGCACTAATAGGCTCTTCTACAAAAATAGCTTCGCCGGAAGAGAAATGACCGGGATCCACACGTTCAGCACCGATACGGGGCAAATCACGCAGGCTTTTTTCTGCAGCCTTGATGAAGGCGCGCTCGTTGAACTTACCCGCCGCTACTACAATAATACCCTGTGGGTCGCGCGCACGCTCAAGGAAGCTATGCAGCTTCCCCAGATTATGCGTATCCATATCGGCATGCGTGCCGCCAATAAAGTGAGCGCGCGGCTGCCCTGCATACATAACGCTGTTAGCGTTAACGAGTAAGCGCAGGCCAGGATTAGCTAACCGCTCGGTGATTTCCATCTTGATGGGGCCGAACTCACGGTCAAAATCTGCCTGCTCGATAGGCGGGCTGATGAGGCCGCGATCAATCAGCAATGGCTGCGCATGAGCAGCATTCTCGGGCAGCATGCGTGCCCACATCACAATGTTATCGTAATTCGTATAGGCGTTTATATTAGCACCGCGATTAGTGATTGGCTTATCGATGATATCGGGATGCACCAGCGTATGCTCAAGAAAATGGGCTATACCATATTCGTCTGGCGCTTCATCATAAGCGCCACGGTTAACCGACCACTGAAGGTGGGCCGTTGCGGCACCGGCAAATTTGCGGGTAACAATACGCGCTCCATTATCGAGCGTAACTATTCTAGTTTTATCTGTCATT
>JBEIQE010000020.1:0-37171 GCA_040376705.1 Micavibrio sp. | reverse complement strand
CGCTCGCTTGCGGCAGCTGCAGCGCTTGTTATTGCAGCAGCCTACTACTTCATTCCGGCGGATGACTACGGGCCCGAAATCGCGCTGTTGTTGACCGCGCTGGCTGGCCTTATGCTCATGGTGCGGTTGCTGCTTAAGGCCATCGCGTTGAGGGCCAAAAAATGAAACCGGTTTACGCGCTCGAGGCTTTGCCCAAATCGATTTTCCTCGCGGGCCCCACGCCGCGCGATGAAGCAACCAAGAGCTGGCGGCCTGAGGCGCTCGAGCTGCTTAAACAGCTGGGCTTCGACGGGCATGTGTATGTGCCCGAACAGGCCGATTGGGCCAAACACGATCATTACGATAATCAGGTGACATGGGAGTGGGAGGCGCTGTCCATCTCAACTGTTGCTGTGTTCTGGGTACCACGCGACCTTAAGGTTATGCCGGCGTTTACCACCAATGTTGAGTTCGGGCTGATGATTGCCTCAGGCAAATGCCTGTTGGGCTACCCCGAGGATGCCCCCAAGATGCGTTATTTGGGCCACTTGGCTGAGCGCTATGGCACAAGGATTTATCATACCTTGCCGGATATTCTCAAAGCCGCCATCGCCAAGACCAGACAGCCTTACGCCATTAAATCATAACGGCTAAGAGGCGTGGTTCGGTTTTCATATTGAGGCTGGGGCCTGAGTGCTTGATGCCTTGATCCCAGATATTGAAGCTCTGCTGCGGCATCATCTGCCAGGCATCTGTATTGCGCTCATCCGGCAGCCAACAGGTGGCAGGTCCGCGCAGGGTAATGATGGCGGTATCGTCCCGGTGCCAGTTAAAGCGCGGCACGTAATTGCCAATCTCGAGTGAGAAGACGGTGGCTTGCTCGTTAAATCGCGTCAGCTTGATGGCGTTAAAGGCCTCATGCGCCTCAACCAGCGTTTCAATAAACGACTGCCGCCCCGGTAGTTTTGGTAATCCATCCTGCAACAGGCTTTCAACCCGCTGCGCGTTCAGCTCACCCGCGCGGTCGTGTATGGTCAGGTTATGCGGGAACAGGTTGGGCGTTTGTGCTGTGGCTTTGCCGCTATAGGCCAGATCAAGATTGGCAACATAAGCCAGCGCGGCGGGTGTAAAGGGCAGGGGCGCACTCATGAAGGATTGGCACTCGCCTTTATAGGCGCGCAGCTCGGCAAGGCTCTCAAAACGGGCGGCAACAGGGCTTAATCGCTGCATCAGCACTCCTCGGGCGCAATAGTGCCAACCCGGGCGGCTGGGCTCAACAGTTATCAAGAGCCCGTAACGTAAATTGTTGCAAAAAAGCAACTTCAGGGGGGAGTCTTTGTATTGTATGGCCGATTCAAGGGGCGGGACAAAATAGCACCTTGCGACTCCCCGTCACTTCCCATAATCCACCCATGTCGCGCGCCCACATCGGGTGCAAGTTTTTTTGTTCCTGAAGGGGTATAATAATGATCCGTAATAAGATTCTCACACTGGCCGCTACCGTTCTGCTGCTCGCAGGTTGCTCGGGTACATCAGGCAACGGCGGCGCCGATGGTATGGGTGCCAATGGCGTAGGCCAGGCTGCTCCTGGTACACAGGCCGACCTGGTACAGAACGTTGGTGACCGCGTATTCTTCGCCACCGACAGCTCGACCCTTTCACCTGATGCCCGCGCGATCCTCGATCGTCAGGCAGCATGGATGGCCAAGTATGAAACAGTTCGCCTGACCGTTGAAGGTCATGCTGACGAGCGCGGCACACGTGAGTACAACCTTGCCCTCGGCGAGCGTCGTGCAACCGCTGCCCGTAACTACCTGGTTGCCAAGGGTGTTGCTGCTAGCCGCGTTAGCACCATCAGCTACGGCAAGGAGCGCCCTGAAGTTCTCGGTTCGACCGACGAAGCTTGGGCCCGCAACCGTCGTGGCGTAAGCGTTGTTCAGTAAGAACAAGCTTAACAGCTAAATGTTTAAGCGCCGGATTGGTCTGACCAGTCCGGCGCTTTTCTTTTGTGCGGCTTTTGCCTCTCTTGTGTTTTGCCTCCATCTGCCGCAATTTACCCTCATGAAGACCATGCCCCGCTTTCTCCTCATCCTCGCTCTCACTTTGGCGCCGTTTGCAGCGCAGGCACAAACCCGCGGCCAGCAGCCGAGTGCCGACTATGTGAACATCCTTGAGGGCCGTTTGGCTTCGCTCGAGCAGCAGGTGCAAACCCTTACCAATCAGGCTGAGCAGGCCAACTATCAGGCCCGCACGGCGCAAGAGCGCTTGCAGCGTCTGGAGGAAGACCTCAACACCCGTTTCCGTATGCTCGAAGCGCAAACAGCGCAGGCTGCCGCCACACCAGCACCTGCTGCTACAACGGCCAGCGAGCCGCAGACACTGGGCCAGATGACCGCTCCCGCAGCTGCAGGTACAGCCCCCGTGATGCCGGCAGATGCGAATGTGGCCTATGATCAGGCCTTCTCGAAAATCCGTGATGGCGATTATGAGAGCGCTGAGGTTGCCATGCGCGCCTTCCTGCAGCGTTGGCCAGATATCGACCTCTCGAGCAACGCGGCCTATTGGCTGGGCGAGACATTCTATGTGCGTGGCGATTTCGCCGGCGCCGCCAAGTCGTTTGCCGAGGCTTATCAGCAGTATCCCAAGGGCGCGAAGTCGGAAGATACACTTTTAAAGCTCGCACTGGCCTTGGGCGCGCTTAACCGCACGACTGATGCCTGCGTGACCTTCGAGCAGCTGGTGGCCGAATTCCCGCGGATGAGCGCAACCAACCGCCGCCGCGTTGAGCAGGAACGCACCCAGCTTAATTGCCCCGCAAGTTCGCAAGCTTCCAGTGCCACCACGCCTCGCCGCAATACGCGCAATCAGCGCAACTAGTCTTCGTACCGAGCTGAAAAAGCTTGGTGTGAAGCAAGGCAGCTTTGCGGTTGCGCTTTCGGGTGGGCCTGACTCCTTGGCCCTTACCGCGCTCTTGGCCCAGCTTGGGCCGGTTACCGCGTTTATCGTTGATCACGGGTTGCGGGCTGAATCGGCTACCGAGGCCAAGGCCGTACAGCGCCGCGCCCGCGCGCTCGGCGTTAAGGCGCATATCCTGAAATGGCAGGGGGCTAAGCCAGCGACCGGCATTATGGCGGCGGCGCGTGCTGCGCGTTACCAGCTGCTGGTTGAGGCGGCGCAAAAGCATAAATGCACGCATCTGTTTTTGGGCCACCATGCGGATGACCAGCTGGAAACTGTGGCCATGCGCATGGCTGAGGGCAGTGGCTGGCACGGCTTGGCCGGCATGCCTGCCACTGCGCAGTTGGGCAATGTCACGCTCGTCAGGCCATTGCTGCGCTTTACAAAAGCGCAGCTGGTTGCGACCTGCGAAAAGCTGGGGCTGGTGGCGGTGGATGACCCGTCCAACAAAAACCCCAAATATACCCGCGCGCGATTGCGGCTCGATGCACCAAATTATAAAGGCGTACTTGCCAAGCAGCAAAAGGCAGCCGCGCGCCGTAACCGCGAGTTGGCCAAGCTGGTGCAGGGCCAAGCTTATGAGCTACATGAAGGTTGGGCGAGTTACAGCAAGGCCAGCCCCGATCTGCTCAAGCTGCTGCTCCAGCACATCGGGCAGGAGGATAAACCCATCCGGCAGGAAGCGCTCATCGAGCTGCAGCGCCGCCTCAAGGCCGGGCAGGGCGCTACTCTGGCGGGCTGTATCATCAAGGGCGGCATTATTTCGCGCGAACCCTCTGCCATCACCCCAATGAATCTGGCGGCCGGACGTCATTATATATGGTGGGACCGACGCTGGCAGCTCAGCTTCAGGCTCAAAGCCCCCCAAGTGCTTGGCGCTTTGGGCAAAAATGCCAATTGGCGGGCACTGAGGGGGACTGAATGGCTCGAATCAATCCCCGGCGCGGCGCGGGCAGCCCTGCCTGCGCTTTGGCAGGACGGGCGATTAGTCGCGGTTCTCAAGGGGCGGTGGTTGCCGTATTATCATCCAATGCGGTCTAGTTTTGTTGAAAAATAATGATTTTTACCGGGTTGCCGCAATACGGTTAGGCATTATTTAATGGCTGTGATGGCTATTGTATACGTTGGGGCATATCGCTCCGGAAGGACACGAGAAACATGAACAATATCGGCAAGAACGTTCTGCTATGGCTGATGATCGTCGTTCTCCTGATCTCGCTGCTCAACCTGTTCCAATCGCCGGAACAGCGCACCACCAGCACAGCTGCGCCAATCTCGTACAGCGAGTTCCTCGACGCCGTGCAGCAGGGCAAAGTTTCCGAAGTTGTCATTCAGGGCAGCGTCATCAAAGGCATGTATGGCGAAGCCGGCCTTGGCGGGTTCAGTACCCAGATGCCGGACAACACCAATGTGGTCGATACGCTGCGCTCGCGTAACGTGAAGATTACTGCCGTACCGCCGGGCGAGCCGCGCGCGACGCTGTTCGAGGTTCTCATCGCCTGGCTGCCGATGCTGCTGTTCATCGGCATCTGGGTGTTCTTTATGCGTCAGATGCAGAGCAGCAATGGCAAGGCCATGGGCTTTGGCAAGTCAAAGGCCAAGTTGCTGACCGAGAAAACCGGCCGCGTGACCTTTGACGATGTGGCCGGTATCGAAGAAGCCAAGGAAGAGCTTCAGGAAGTCGTGGAGTTCCTCAAGGACCCGCACAAGTTCCAGCGTCTGGGCGGCAAGATTCCCAAAGGTGTACTGCTGGTTGGCCCTCCGGGTACCGGTAAGACGCTTACGGCGCGTGCAGTTGCGGGTGAGGCCAATGTGCCGTTCTTCACAATCTCGGGCTCCGACTTTGTCGAGATGTTCGTGGGTGTCGGTGCTAGCCGTGTGCGCGATATGTTCGAGCAGGGCAAGAAGAACGCCCCATGCATTATCTTCATCGATGAAATTGACGCTGTTGGTCGCCACCGTGGTGCCGGCCTTGGCGGCGGTAACGACGAGCGTGAACAGACCCTCAACCAGATGCTGGTTGAGATGGATGGTTTTGAGGCCAATGAAGGTGTGATCCTGATTGCCGCCACCAACCGCCCCGACGTGCTTGACCCTGCGCTGCTGCGCCCGGGCCGTTTCGACCGTCAGGTGACTGTGCCTAATCCGGATGTGACCGGCCGTGAGAAGATTTTGAAGGTGCACATGCGCAAGGTGCCGTTGGCAGCCGATGTGGACCCCAAGATTCTGGCCCGCGGTACGCCCGGCTTCTCCGGTGCTGATCTGGCGAACCTTGTAAACGAAGGCGCGCTGCTGGCCGCCCGCCGCGGCAAGAAGGCCGTAGGTATGGCCGAGTTTGAAGGCGCCAAGGACAAGGTGATGATGGGTGCCGAGCGCCGCTCGATGGTAATGACGGATGAGGAAAAGAAACTCACTGCCTACCACGAAGCCGGCCACGCCATCGCCGCCCTGCATATGCCGGACAGCGACCCCATCCATAAGGCGACCATCATTCCGCGTGGTAGAGCACTGGGTATGGTCATGCGTTTGCCTGAGGGCGACCGTATCTCCATCTCGCGTGACAAACTTAAAGCAGATTTGGTTGTGGCCATGGGTGGCCGCATCGCCGAAGAGATGATCTTTGGTTATGGCAAAGTGACCACCGGTGCCTCAAGCGATATCAACATGGCCACATCCATGGCCCGCAAGATGGTGACCGAGTGGGGCATGTCCGACAAGCTCGGGCCCCTGCGTTACAGCAATAACGAGGAATCCGGTTACTATGGCCACTCGATGGCAGTAAGCAAGAATGTGTCCGACGAAACCGCCAAGCTGGTGGATGAAGAGACCAAGCGCATCGTTGAGGAAGCCTATAACAACTGCAAGAAGGTACTGACCGATAACATCGATGAGCTGCATACAGTGGCTCAGGGCCTGCTCGAATATGAGCTGCTCTCGGGCGATGAAATCAAGGCACTCATTCGTGGCGAGAAGATTGTTCGCCCCGAAGATGGGGAAGCTGCAGTGGTTGTACCGCCGCCGGTTGAGCCGGTGGTACGTAACGGTGGCCGCTCTGGCTCGGTGCCGACCAGCGGTGGCGGTCTGCCAGAAGCTGCCGGCTGATAAGTTCTGAATAATTGAAGTTTTAGCCCCTCTCTCGCCTTGCGGGAGAGGGGTTTATAACGCCGCTGTTGAAATTCCCTATTTTCTGCTAGGGTGCCCAGACATAAGGGAGTGCAACCGTGGTTTTTGGTCGTCGTTACGAAGTTCTGGCAGGGCAGCTCTATCGCAAGATGGACAGCACCGGCTATGTGTTCGAAGTAATGAGCGTCAAGAACGACACCCTTGGCAACAACCATGTACAGCTGCGCCGCAGGGATGAGCTTTCAACCCGCCGTACGCTGGCCTCATCCATCCTGCTCGACCCCAATGAGTTTGAGCTGGTGCAGGATGTGCCTGGCGGCGAGCAGGGCTGATTAAATAATATAACCGAGGTTATGCAGATCCACCGTATCGCGGCGGTATTTCTCTGACTTGCCAGTACCGATGCTCGAGCCAGCCAGCGGGCTGGCTTGCTGAGTAGCGGGCAGGCTGTACCAGGTCTGCATGACCGGGAAGAGCGCCTTGCGTGGCTGGTTGGGGGCCTCAAGGCGGGTGGATTCAACTTTGCCACTCGCGACCAGCGAATTGAGGGCATCGCTCACACCCTTATAGGTGCCGTAGAGCTGGCTGTGCGCGGCTTCTACATCTGTTTGCAGCAGGCGCGTGCCTGCGGGCTTTGCGCTCATGAGATTGAATACGCGGTCTTCCGCGGGTGTAAGCGGTGTGGTCATGGTGCCCTCTTTTGTAAGAAGGCCAGACTAGATGGCGTATGGGGCCTATTTCAAGGTTAATATGTTCAGACTTTGGTGTATCGCACCACATCACCATCAATACGCTTCAGTTTCTGGCGGCCAACGAGGTGGTTGGCATGGGCGGCGGCTTCGCCAATCGCGAACATGATCTGGTGCGGGTCGAGCGCTTGCGGGAACAAAAAGTCCATAATTTCAGCCGGCGTGCGCGGCTCGCTGCAGTAATCGATAATCGCACCCAACCGCTCGGCGTGATGGGCCTCAAGTTGATCGAGCCGCATATGCAGCTCGCGGAACGGGATGCCATGGCTAGGTAGGGTGAGTGTTTGTGCGGGTAGCAGCTTCATAGCACGCAGGCTGACCAGATAATCGGTCAGCGGGTCGGCCTGCATCTCATAGAACGAGACGCTGATATTGGGGCTGATAAAGGGCAGTACCTGATCACCACTGATGAAGATGTTATCGCCCGCATTATAAAGGCAGGCATGCTCAGGCGTGTGGCCGCCATAGGTGAGGATCAGCCAGTCCTTGCCGCCAATGGTGAGCTTATCGCCCTGCCGCAGCCGGTTGATCTGCAGTGGCAACGGCGTGACGTTGCGCGCATAGTGGTTGCCATACTCAAGCACGCTCTCATAGCGTTCACCCGCGAGGCCAAAATGTTTGTAGTAGTTGGTGGTGATCTTCTTGTAGTCATCACCCTCAACCAGGCTGATCATGCGGCCAAAGCTCCACTCGGTAAGCGTCGAGTAAAACGGCACGTTATATTTGCTTACCAGCCAGCCTGCGCAGCCAATATGATCGGGGTGATAGTGCGTGCAGATGACGCAGGTGGGTTTGGCCCCGCCCAGTTGTTCATCGAACACTTTATCCCACATCTCTTGCGACATGGTGGCACCAATACCGGTATCGACAATCGCCCAGCCGTCGCCATCGCGGATCAGCCATACATTCACGTGGTTGAGCTTGAACGGCAGGCCCATGCGCAGCCATTTCACATCCGGCGTGATATCGGTCAGGGTGCCCGGCTCGGGAGACTCGGAAACGAACAAGTCCAAGAGCTTACGGTCTTGTTTGGATGCGGCGGGCGGGCTGCCAGAAGAGGTGGAAGTAGCTGTTGCAGTCACAATGGGTAAGGTTTATACACCTGTCCGCTGAGGGCGCGAAGTAAGATTCTGTTAAAGAATCAGGCTTATACCCCCAGCGTGCTAACGGACGAGGAGGGCCCAATGGCCACCACAACCAAGAGCGTTTTGATTGAAGTAGGCGACGCAGCCGCCGGTGTTCTCGTTGAGACCGCCAAGGGCTTTGTCTTCCACACTGTTCATCCCAAGCTGACATCCCTGCATGGCACCGAGTTCCGCTCGGTTCAGGCTGCGCAGATTGCCGCTCGGGAAGGTATGAAGGAGCTGGCGAAAGCTAGCTAAACTGCTGTTTCCAGCCACTGGCTGGAGATTGGCGCAGTGCAGCAACGGATTAGCTCGACCTAGAGCTAACCGAATGGGATAATTTCCTTATGGCTGCCGATGGTATGACACCTATCAAACTGGCTGTTGATTTCCCCGCGATTGAGGCTGCTGCCGCACGCATTAAAGGGCAGGCGGTTGTAACGCCACTCCTTGAATATCCCGATCTCAACCAGCGCACCGGCGGCCGTATTTTCCTTAAAGCTGAATCGTTTCAGGTGGGGGGCGCATTCAAGTTCCGCGGTGCCTATAATCGCCTGGCGGCATTAAGCCCAGAGGAACGCGCCAAAGGTGTAGTGGCCGCCTCAACCGGCAACCATGCACAGGGCATTGCCCATGCCGCCAATCGCCTTGGCATGAAGGCCACGATTGTGATGCCTGCAGATGCACCGCGCATCAAACTTGATAACACGCGCAATCTGGGGGCTGAGGTCATCACCTATGATCGCAAAACACAGGACCGCGATACTATTGCCAAGGCCCTCGCCGCAGAGCGCGGCTGTGTGTTCGTGCATCCTTACGATAACCCATGGGTTATGGCCGGGCAGGGCACCATAGGCATGGAAATGGTGGCTCAGGCGGGTGTGGTGTTAGACGCCGTACTTATCTGCTGCGGTGGTGGCGGGCTGACGGCGGGTATTACAACAGCGATAAAGCACTATACCCCGCAAACCAAGGTTTATGCAGTAGAGCCTGTTGGCTATGACGATACCATCCGTTCGCTCATAGCGGGTGAGCGGCTCTCGATTAGCAAAGATGCCAATTCGATTTGTGATGCCATATCGACGAGTTCGCCCGGCGAGCTGACCTTCCCTGTTTTGCAGCATTATGGGGTTGAAGGTATTACCGTAACCGAGGACGATGCCAAGAGGGCTATGCGTTATGGGTTTAATACCCTCAAGCTGGTGATCGAGCCGGGTGGAGCGGTGGCTTTGGGCGCGCTTCTGGCTGGCAAGTTCGATGCCAAGGGCAAGAATGTTGCCGTACTCATCTCGGGCGGGAATGTGGACCCCGGCCTGTACTCTGAAGTTTTGGGGGAAATTACCGGTTGAAACAGCTGCGTTAACTGCTAGGCTCTGCCTCATGGTGCGAAAGCTTTCAAAACTCTTCACGACGTTCTGGCCATTCGGTCTGCTCGCGTTTTTTGTTTTGGTGATTCTTTCATTCACCAAGGCTACCCCGCATGACGCGGCGCAAGTCTTTGGCATCGCTGTTATCGCGATTGGCGCTATGGCATGGCTGCTGACAGATTATGTTGGCGGCTCGGATAACCGTGTGCAGAGCAAGCTCAAGGAGCTTGAGGATGTGCTCAAGCCCTATGAAGGCATGAAGTTGCGCGAGATGCCCATAGAAGTGCAGGAAGCTGTGCGCGCCAAGCTCGGCTGGCGTGAAACACCAGCACAATCAAAGCAGGCCGAATCGAAGCAGCCGGATAAAGTCTCTTAATCATATTTAGCCGCATTGCAGGGGCTGGCTGGCTGTGCCAAAACGGCCCTTATGAAACGTCATCTGATTCGCACGCTTGTTGCTTCTGCGTTGTTGTTCGCCGCGCTGCCCACAGGTGTGGCCAAGGCCGATGCCAACAACTTCATCGTCTGGCTCGACCAGTTCAAACGCGAAGCGAACGAACAGGGCCTCACAGGCCCTGCAGTGGCGGCGGCCCTGAACAAGGCGACCTTCCTGCCGCGTGTGATCGAGCTGGACCGCAAACAGCCCGAAGGCACCATGACCTTCGAGACTTATCTTGAAAAGCAGCTAACCGATTCCCGCATCAACCGCGGGCAGGAGCTGTATATGCAGCACCGCGCGTTGCTTGAGCGCGTGGCTAAAGAGTATGGCGTACCCGCGCAGTATATCGTGGCGCTTTGGGGTGTTGAAACCAACTACGGTGCCAACACCGGCGGGTTTGATGTCATTTCATCCCTTGCCACACTGGCTTATGAAGGCCGCCGTGCCGATTACTTCAAACGTGAGCTGCTGCAGGCGCTCCGCATTCTCAAAGATGGACATATCACGCCGGCCAATATGCGCGGCTCATGGGCGGGCGCGATGGGCCAGTGCCAGTTCATGCCAACCTCATTCTGGAATTATGCGGTCGATGGTAATGGCGATGGCAAGAAGAACATCTGGGCCAGCCTGCCGGATGTATTTGCCTCAACTGCCAATTACCTTAAAAGCGAAGGCTGGGATGGCACCATCGGTTGGGGTATTGAGGTGAACGTACCTGCCGATTTGCGCAGTATCGGTGCCGATACCGCCATGCCCTATGCTGAGTGGATCGACCTTGGCCTTAAGCCTGTACTGGCTGATGCACCATCGCCAACTGCCAATATGCCGCTTGCTGCACTCTCGCTGGTGCAGCCAGATGGGGCAGGTGGCCGTGCGTATCTGGTGACGTCTAACTACAAGGTCATCAAACACTGGAACCGTTCAACTTACTTCGCAACTTTGGTCGGCAGCCTTGCCGACAGGATTGGTATGTAATGCGCGCTTTACTTCTGGTTCTGGTGATTGCTCTTTCCGGCTGCTCATGGGCCCGGATGGGGGCCGAAGTGGTTAAAGACACCATGCCCGCCGGGCAAGACGTAGGCACCTTCAAGGTGGGCCGCCCCTACCAGATTGATGGCCAGTGGTATTACCCGCAAGAGAGCTATAGCTACGATGAAACAGGCATTGCCTCGTGGTATGGTCCGGGTTTCCATAACCGCCGCACCGCCAATGGTGAGCGCTTTAACCAGCGCGAGATGACCGCCGCGCACCGTACCCTGCAAATGCCCAGTTTTGTGCGTGTAACTAATCTCTCGAATGGCAAGTCGGTGGTATTGCGTGTGAATGATCGCGGCCCGTTTGCAAAAGGCCGTATTATAGACGTATCTGAAAGAGCGGCTGAGCTGCTTGAGTTCAAGAACAATGGCGTTGCCCGTGTGCGTGTGCAGGTGCTGCCCGATGCAAGTCGTCAGATTGCGCAAGCCGCGCGCGAAGGTCGCACTTGGCATGGTTCACTGCCAGAGGATCATGTGACTGCAACCGGCTATGAGCCAGCCCCAGTGCCCGCCATGGCCTCAGCCCCGCGCCCGTATGAAATTGATGGTCAGCCAGTGGCTGTGCATCAGGTTGGGCAGGCTTATTATCCTGACCCAATTGTTACCCCGCGCCCGGTACCTGCCAGCACCCAGCTGTTCATTCAGGCAGGTTCGTTCAGCCAGCAGGATAATGCCGACCGTCTGGCGCAGCGTCTTTCGGCCCGTAGCCGTGCTTATATTGTGAATACTGAGGTGGGTGGCGTGACCTATCACCGTGTGCGTGTAGGCCCGTTTGCCAGTATTGAAGAGGCCGATCAGGCCTTGAACCGCATCGGCGATCTGGCGCCCGATGCCCGTATTGTTGTTGATTGAGGATTATAAATGCTGAAGAAAATTATTATCGCCTTCTCTGTTTCTCTGGCTGTTCTTATGCCCGTTACGGCCAGTGCCAACCTGCCCGAAAGCCCGGCGCGCGGCGTTATTCTGCTGGATGCCGATACCGGCACCGTACTGTACGAAAAGAACGCGGATGAGCGCCTGCCAACTGCCTCCATGAGTAAGGTAATGACGGCTTATATAGTGTTCGAAGCCCTGAAGGCTGGCCGTTTGACACTCGATACCAAAGTGCCTGTTAGTGAGCATGCCTGGCGGCAGGAGGGCTCACGTACCTACCTCGAGCTGGGCTCGCAAGTGCGGGTTGAAGATCTCATCAAGGGTATGGTTATTCAGTCAGGTAACGATGCGGCGGTAGCGTTGGCCGAAGCAGTTGGTGGTACCGAAGCCGGCTTTGCCAGCATGGCTACAGCCCGCGCACAGGAACTGGGTATGACCAACAGCAGCTTCGCCAATGCCAGCGGCATGCCTGACCCCAAGCACTACTCAACCGCGCGCGACCTTGCCACGCTCACGCTGCATGTCATCCGCGAATATCCTGAGTACTACAAGTACGATTCAGAGCGTGAGTGGACCTATAACAACATCCGCCAGTATAACCGCAACCCGCTGCTCAGCATGAACATCGGTGCCGATGGCGTGAAGACCGGTCATACCGATGAAAGCGGCTATAGCCTCATCGGCTCGGCAGTGCAGAATGGCCGCCGCCTTATTCTGGTGGTTATGGGTCTGCCTGATGCGCAGGCGCGTGCTGATGAATCGGCCCGCCTGATGCAGTGGGGCTTTGCCTCAACGGGTGTTTACCCGCTGCTTAAGGCAGGGCAAGTCCTCGATAATGCTGCTGTATGGATGGGCGCACAGGCCAGCGTACCGCTCATGGTGAAGGATGATGTGAGCATGACCCTCACGCGCGAAGCCCGCAGTGCGCTTAAGGCAGAAGTGGTACTGCAAGAGCCGGTGCCAGCGCCGGTGGTTGCAGGCCAGCAGATGGGTGTTGTACGCCTGACCGCTCCGGGCCTTGAAACCAAAGAATATCCGCTCTATGCGCAGGCCGATGTAGCCGAGCTTGGCTTCCTCAGTCAGCTGACAGCCAAAGCACATTACATGTTCTTAGGCGGAGGGGACTGATGGACCAACAAGAAGAAAAAAAGCAAACAGGGAACGATAAAGCAGGGCATGGTATTTTTATTTCATTCGAGGGTGGCGAAGGTTCAGGTAAAACCACCCAGATAAGACTGTTTTTTGAGGTGCTGGCTGCGCGCGGGCTCGAGGTTGTTCTGACGCGCGAGCCCGGCGGCACCCCGCAGGCCGAGCAGCTGCGCCATTTGATTTTGACCGGTGATGCGGATGCTTGGGATGCGACTGAGGAGTTGATGCTCTTTTCAACCGCGCGGCATAACCACCTGCGCCGCAAGATTCTGCCCGCACTGGCCGAGGGTAAATGGGTGATTACCGACCGTTTTTTGGACAGCACCACGGTGTATCAGGGGTATGGCCGCGATTTTCCCATGAACAGTATTCGCAAGTTTAACGCGCTCGCGACCAAAGGTGTGCGCCCTGATCTCTCCATTTTCCTCGATATCGACTCCGAACATGGGGTTAAACGCTCGCTGGCGCGGGCAGGTAATGACGAAACCCGGTTTGAAAACATGCGGCTTGAGTTTCACCGTAAGGTGCGGGATGGCTTCAGGGCCGTAGCTGCTGCCAACCCCCGCCGCGTAGTGCTTATCGATGCGGCAGGCACAATAGAAGAAGTGCAGCAGCGGGTTTGGAATGCGGTAGAGCCACGGTTGGAAAAGTGGCAAAAGGCGCAGGCGCGTGCTAATAAACGCGCTCTGAGCAAGGAAGCAGCATGACCAGTCAGCGCGGTGTATTCATTTCATTCGAGGGTGGGGAAGGCTGCGGCAAGACCACCCAGCGCAACCGCTTGGGCGAGACGCTGAAGGCCCGCGGGCTGGATGTCGTGATTACACGTGAGCTGGGCGGCACCGAAGGCGCCGAGCTGCTGCGCCCAGTGGTGCAGGGCGGTGATGTTGGCCGCTGGGATGCGTTGAGCGAGGCGCTGCTCATATACGGCGCACGCCACGACCATACCGAAAAGCTGATCAAGCCCAGCGTTGCCAGCGGCAAATGGGTGCTCAGCGACCGCTTTTATGACACTACCACAGTGTACCAAGGCTACGCAGGTGGGCTTTGTATGGATGTGCTCGATAACATACGCCGCACCGCCTTGGGCGATTTTGCGCCCGACCTGACATTGGTATTCGATATCGACCCCGTGCGCGGACTTGAGCGCGCTATGGCCGATGCCGCCACCCGCCCGGTTGATAATACGCGCTTTGAGCGTAAAGGTCTCGAGTTCCATCAGAAGGTACGCGCTGGCTTCCTCGACATTCTTAAAAACAACCCGCAACGCTGCGTGCTGATTGATGCCCAAGGCACTATGGACGAAGTGCAGCAGCGCGTTTGGGCCGCTATCAGCCAGCGGTATGATATCAAGAATGCTGCCTGAACCACGCGCCAACCCCAATCTGCTCGGCCATGAACAGGCCGAAGGTCAACTGCTGCGCGCGGTAGCGTCTGGCCGTTTACACCATGGTTGGTTGATTACCGGCCAGCAGGGCATTGGTAAGGCCACATTAGGTTACCGTTTTGCGCGCTACCTGCTTAACGGTGGTAAAGGCGAGACTTTGGCGGTTGCAGCCGAGAGCCAGACCTTCAAGCGCATCGCAGCTGCAGGCCATGGCGACTTTGTGGATGTTGCGCCGAATGAGAAGGGCAACCTCAGTATTGAAGAAGTACGCAAGATCGAACCACTGTTCCGCCGTACTTCAGCCGAAGGCGGCTATCGTGTGGTGCTGATCGATAATGCCGATACCATGACCGTGCAGGCCCAAAACGCGGTGCTGAAAATCCTTGAGGAGCCACCCACGGGCGCGCTGCTCATCCTCACCGCGTCAGCACCCGGCCGCTTGTTACCTACCATCCGCTCACGGGTGCGCACACTGGCGCTTGAGCCGTTGTCAGTCGCTGTGCTCGATAACCTGCTTGAGCAGAACCTGCCTGCCCTCAGCCCGCAGGAGCGGGTACAGCTCGCAGGTCTGGCTCAAGGCTCGCTCGGGCAGGCGATTGCGCTCTATGAGGCCGAGGGGCTGATTGTTTACCGCGAGCTGTTAATGTTGCTGAGCAACCTCGACCAGCTGCCTGCCAAACCCTTACTCGATTACGCCGAAAAGCTGGGCCGCAAGGGCGGCGAGGCCGGTTATACTGTTATTTCGCGCCTGTTCCCCAATTGGCTGGCGGATGTCGCCCGTATGGCTGCGACCGGGAATATGCAGGAAAAGCTGGAGGGTGAGGGCGTTGCCGCTGCGAAACTGGCTCAATCTCTCGGGCTTGAACGAAGCCTCGCCCTGTGGGAAAAAGTACGCGATTTGTTTCATCAGGCTGACGGCCTCTATCTCGACCGCAAACAGACGCTGCTTTCAGCCCTGCTTGCCGTGAAAGGTGCCGCGGCGGCCTAAATTTAAGGACCGTTATGCGCTTCCTCATCACTTCTGCCCTGCCTTACATCAATGGCATCAAGCATCTCGGCAATCTGGCGGGCTCGATGCTGCCAGCCGATATCCATGCGCGCTTCCGCCGCTTGCAGGGGCATGAGGTTCTGTTCATCTGCGCGACCGACGAGCACGGTACGCCCGCCGAGCTGGGCGCTAACGAGCTGGGCATGACCGTAAAGCACTATTGCGATGAGCAATACGAAGTGCAGCGCAAGGCCGGCGAGCAGTTCCTGCTGTCGTTTGACTGGTTCGGCCGCTCAAGCAACAAGCCTAACCATGACCTCACCCAGCATTTCGGCGAAGTGCTTGAGAAGAATGGTTTGATTGAGGAGCGTGTCAGCCAGCAAGTTTACTCGGTGGATGACAAGCGCTTTTTGCCCGACCGCTATGTCGAGGGCACATGCCCCAAGTGCAGTTTTGAGCGCGCGCGTGGTGACCAGTGCGATAGTTGCGGCACGCTGCTTGACCCTGTGCAGCTGATCAAACCGCGCTCGAAGGTCTCGGGCTCAACCAATATCGAGATCCGCGATACCAAGCATTTGTTCCTGCTGCAGGAGAAGATGCAGCCACGCATCAAGGCTTGGGTAGATAAAGCCACCGAGTGGCCGCAGCTGGCCAAGTCCATCGCCTACAAGTGGCTGGATGAAGGCCTCAAGGATCGCTCGATTACGCGCGACCTCTCATGGGGTGTGAAAGTCACCAAAGATGGCGTAATCCGCACCGGCTTTGAAGAGAAGGTCTATTACGTCTGGTTCGATGCGCCGGTAGAGTATATCGGCAGTACGGTTGAATGGGCTCATGCCACAGGCGGCAATTGGGAGCGCTGGTGGCGTACGGATAAAGGCGCAGGCGATGTCACTTATATCCAGTTCATGGGTAAGGATAATGTAGCCTTCCACACCGTGAGCTTCCCTGTGACCATTCTGGGTTCAGAAGAGCCATGGAAACTGGTGGACCGCCTGAAGGCGTTCAACTGGGTCACATGGTATGGCGGCAAGTTCTCGACCTCCGAGAAGCGCGGCATCTTCATGGATCAGGCGCTTGAGCTTCTGCCTGCTGACTATTGGCGCTGGTACCTTATGGCGAACGCGCCCGAGAGCTCGGACGCGGCCTTCACGCTTGAGCAGTTCCAGAGCACCGTCAACTCTGACCTTGCTAACATCCTTGGCAATTTCGTGAACCGTATTACGCGTTTCAACGCCAGCAAGTTTGAGAGCAAAGTGCCGGATGGCGGCGCATATGGTGAGGCCGAGAAGAAGCTGTTTGCCGAAATCAATGAGCGCCTGCCGCGCCTCACACAGCTGCATGAAGAGATGGAATACCGCAAAGCTGCAGCCGAAACGCGCGCGCTGTGGGTTGCGGGTAACGAGTACCTCTCGGTGGCAGCGCCATGGACTGTCTTTAAGACCGATCCTGCGCAAGCTGCAGCGGGTGTGCGCTTGGGCCTTAACCTCTGCATCTTCTTTGCCGAGATTGCCGCGCCGTTTGTGCCTGCTACAGCGGATAAAATCCTCGCTACCTTTGGTCGCACCATTAAAGATGCCAAGTGGCCAAGCGGTGATGCGGCTTCGTTGCTGAGCAGGCTGACGGTGGAGGCCAATGTAACCCCGCCAGATGTGCTGTTCCAGAAGATTGAAGATACCTGGGTGGCCGAGCAGTCAGTCCGGTTTGGTGGAGGCGGCTGATGCTTATCGATTCACACTGCCATCTCGACTTTGCTGACTTCGGGGATGAAGTGCCCGAAGTAATCGCGCGTGCGCATGCGGCGGGCGTGGGCGGTATGGTCACCATCTGCACTGAGGTAAGCAAGTTTGCGCAGGTGCTGGCGGTGGCTGAGAAGTATGCCAATAAGAACGTGTGGTGTTCGGTAGGCGTACACCCGCACCATGGCGGCGATGCGCCGGAGCAGGTAGAGGCTTCAGAGATCATCCGCCTCGCGCAGCATCCGCGCGTGGTGGGTATTGGCGAATGCGGGCTGGATTACTACTACGAGCATAGCGACCGCATCTCGCAAGCTGCGAGTTTCGAGATGCAGCTGGGCGCAGCAATGGAGCTCGACCTGCCGGTGATTATTCATAGCCGTGATGCTGATGAAGATACCATCCGTATTCTCAAGGCCGCAGGCCCCAAGCTGCGCGGTGTGATGCATTGCTTCTCAGGCACGCGCTACTTGTGCGAAGAAGCGCTGGCAATCGGTTTTTCTATTTCCTGCTCGGGTATTCTCACCTTCAAGAAGTCGCAGGATTTGCGCGATATCGTGAAGGATGTCCCGCTCGACCGGTTGCTGGTTGAAACAGATTCGCCGTACTTGGCGCCTATGCCGTTGCGCGGTAAGCGCAACGAGCCCGCCAACACTGTGCATACCGCTAGAGTGCTGGCCGAGCTGAAGGGCGTAAGCGAGGCGGAGCTTGAAAGCGTAACCACGACAAACTTCTTCAAGCTGTTTAACAAAGCGAAGCTGCAATGAAGGTAACGATTCTGGGGTGTGGCGGGTCGGGCGGTGTGCCGGTTATCGGTGGTTACTGGGGCACCTGTAACCCGCATAATCCCAAGAACCGCCGCCGCCGTGTTTCTATTTTAGTGCAAGAGGGCGAAACCAACCTGCTAGTCGACTTCGGACCGGATGTGCGCGAACAGCTGATGAGCGTACAGGTGACCAAGCTGGATGGTGTGCTGAACACGCATGCGCATGCCGACCATGTACACGGGCTGGATGATTTACGCAGGCTTTACTGGATTAATAACAATACGCCCATTCCGCTTTATGCCCGCGCACAGGATATGCGCGAGCTGGAGCGCCGGTTTGATTATGCGTTCAAACCCTTCAATTACGGCGTCAAGCCCGAGCCGCCATTTGCACAGAATATCATTACCGGCCCTATGCAGTTTGGCGATATTACTGTCACGCCGTTCGAGCAGGACCATGGCCATATCACCACACTGGGCTTCCGCTTCAATGACTTTGCCTATTCAACCGATGTACGGGTCATGAGTGAAGAGAACTTTGCCGTGCTTGCGGGTATCAAGGTATGGGTGGTTGACTGCGTACGCGAAGAACCCGGCCATAAAGCCCATTCGCATCTGGCGCAGACGCTGGAGTGGATTGCACGAGTAAAGCCTGAGCGGGCCTGGCTCACGCATATGGATATCCACCTCGATTATGACGAGACACTGGCCAAATGCCCCAAAGGGGTAGAGCCTGCCTATGACGGCCTCGAAATTATCATCTGATTAACCATAGGCCCGGCTATTGCGTCGCATGTTAGTGGCGGGATCTTTATGAGATGCTGTTTCTATCAACCGCTGTGGGCCCGAGGGCCAAGAAGGAGTATCTATGAAAAAAGTTCAGGTGGCTCTGTTTGCTGCATCGCTTTTCGTGTTCGCTGGTGCATCGGCGCAGGCCGAAACAGTGGTTGAAGAGCTAAAGCCCGTTCTGGCCGAAACCTCAGCCACGCCGGCTGTTACGCCCGAGCCTGCTGTAGCGCCCGTAGCTGTTGCCCCGGTTGAGGGTGCAGCCGTGACCACCACTGAAACCACGACCGAAACCACAACTGAAACAACAACGGAAGTAACCACCACCCCTGAGGCTCCCGTAGCCGCTGAGGCTGCTACCGACCATGACATGGGCGAGCATGCTGATCATCCGGCCGAGTCTGCTGAAGATGGCGAAAAATCCATGACGGTTGAATAACCCTTAGCAAAACACCCGAATTGTAAGGAAGCAGTACGCTTAGCGTGCTGCTTCTTTGCTTTTGGGGCAAATTTTCCCCAAGGAATTGCCACTCCTGCGCGTCTCCTGTACAAGGGAGATCATGGTTGATGCTGTTGACCCTGCGGACGATGAGCTGCTGGCTAAAGCCCAGAAGGGCGATGCTTGGGCTTTTGGCGTCTGGCTGGAGCGGCAATATGACTTTATCTACCGCATTGCTTACCGCCTTATGAGGCACCAGATGGACGCCGAAGACCTGACGCAGGATATCTGCATCAAGCTGGCCGACCGGATCGGCAGTTATACAGGGCAGGGCAGCTCGCGCGGCTGGCTGGCCCGGGTGGTCATTAATGCGGGTCACGATAAACTGCGCCAGAAAACCCGCCGCAAAACCTCGCATATCGATGATGTGGCCGAACCTGCCGCCGTTGAAGCGTCAGATCACAAGACCTACCTGAATGAAGTGATGCGCGCCATGGCCAAGCTGCCGGAGAAGTCGCAGCATGCGCTTATGCTGGCAGCCGAAGGCCTGACGCACGCCGAAATGGCCGAAGTGCTGGAGTGCACCGCAGGCACGGTGGGGTGGCGTATTTCAACGGCGCGCGATGAGCTGACGCAAATACTAACGGGAGTTAAGCATGTCGCTGCCCGATAACGACTATGTAAAGCTGCTGGCCGATGAGCCGGTACCGCCGCCAAGCGCAAACCGCCGCGCCGATGCGCTTTTAAAGGCAAATATCGCTTTCCGTGAAAAAGTTCAGGCCAAGACCCAACAGGTTGGGTTCTTCAAACGTCTCTTAGGTATAGGCCCACATACCTCGGAGAACAAAATGAAGATGCGTACACTTATGGGCGGCAGCGCCCTGGCACTGGTTGGTATTCTCAGCGTGAGCGTGGGCACCGATTATTTGCGCCAGAGCACCGCCACCACCACAGGCTATGCCCAGTTCCAGAGCCTCTCGGCTTTGAGTGATGGCAGTGCGAGTGAGGCTGCAGCTACTCCAAGGAGCAGCGGTGGCGCGCAGCTAAGCGATATGATCAGCAATACCGGCTCAAGAATGCCGTCGATTGGTGAATCGATTACCTCCTTCTTCACAGGTGATGAAAAAGAAAGCCGCGCCCGCGCCGAGCAGTCCGCTGCCGCACCAACACCTGAATATCGGAGCGCTGTACAGCAGCTTGATGCGCAGCGGGCCGATGCTTCACGGGGCCAGGGCGCAAGCGCGATACCCACTCCCATGCAGAACCCTGTTGGTGCGCCACAATTCCAAAATTTAGAGATTCTGTCGGCTGATAGCTCTGTTCAGCCCCGCCGTGCGCCAGCCCCGGGCGTACCCGCATCGCCAGCTGAGCTCGACTATGAGCGCATGCCGCAGCCGCAGGGTACCGATAGTTTTGCCAACCTGCCAGACAGTCCACTGCAGGATGTGGCTAAAGAGCCGATCTCGACCTTCTCGGCTGATGTAGACACAGCCTCTTACTCAACCGTACGCCGTATGCTGCAGGGCGGGCAAATGCCGCCCCCAAATGCCGTACGCACTGAGGAGATGATCAACTATTTCAACTACAATTACCCGCTGCCCGAAAGCCGCAGCCAGCCCTTCGCGCCTACGGTGGCTGTTTATGATAACCCGTGGAACAAGGGCACGCAGTTGGTGCACATCGGCATCAAGGCGTTTGACCTGCCCGCCGAGGCGCGCCCGCCAGTCAATCTCGTGTTGCTGGTAGATGTCTCAGGTTCGATGAGCGGCCCCGATAAACTGGGCCTTGTGAAAAGCTCGTTCGGCATGCTGCTCGACCAGCTTAAGCCCACGGATACTGTAGCGATTGTTACTTACGCTGGTAATTCAGGTATTGCCCTTGAGCCGACCAAGGCCGCCGAGCGTGAGAAGATCATGCGTGTGCTGTCAACCCTTGGCGCTGGTGGCAGCACAGGTGGCGAAGCTGGTTTGCGTGAGGCTTATGAGTTGGCCCGTCGCAACTACAACAAGGAAGGCGTAAACCGCATTCTCCTGGCCACGGATGGTGACTTTAATGTTGGCGTGAGCGAGCCCGGTGGTTTGGCGCAGTATGTAGCCAGCCAGCGCTCAAGCGGTATCTTCCTTTCAGTCCTCGGTTACGGCATGGGTAATTACCAGGACAGCACCATGCAGGCGCTGGCACAGAACGGTAATGGCACTGCTGCGTATATCGATGGGATGAGCGAAGCCCGCCGTGTTATGTCCGAGCAGGTAAGCAGCACGCTGTTTACAGTAGCCAAGGACGTGAAGTTCCAGGTTGAGTTCAACCCCGCACAGGTGCAGTCGTACCGCCTGCTGGGCTACGAGACCCGCGCGCTGCGTACGCAGGACTTTAATAACGATAAGGTCGATGCAGGTGAAGTAGGTGCCGGTAGCGAAGTAACCGCCATTTACGAAGTGGTACCGGCTGGCAGCACACCTGCAACCGGCAGTTCGCGTTACCAGAATACAGAGCAGCCAGTGCTTGGCGAAAACCGCATCATGAGCGCTGAGAATAATGAAATTGGCCACCTACGCATTCGCTACAAGCTGCCGGACAGCGACACCAGCACCTTGATCGAGCGCCCGATTGTGAATAGCGACCGTACCGACCTGCGTGAAGCCTCGGTTGATGTACGGTTTGCTACTGCGGTTGCCGGCTTCAGCCGTTTACTGCGCAATTCAGCGGGTGTAACCAACTTTGGTTATAACGATGTGCTGGCATTGGCCGATGGTGCCCGCGGCGAAGACCGTAGCGGTGAGCGGATTGGTTTCATCGACCTCGTGCGCACCGCGCAGGCGATTAGCGGTATGCAGCCGTTGCCAGCCGAAGAGGGCGGTGTTGCTTTCCCACCCCCGCCGCGCTGAAGAAAAAGCCCTCTTGTATCTAAAGAGCCCTCCCCCGTAAACGGGGGAGGGCTTTGTTTTATGTAACCTCTTTCCAACTGCGTAGAATCAAAGCTAAATTTTAGATATCAAAGCAGGAGGCCAAGTCATTGAGTTTGCCAGAGGTTATTCCGCCACAAGAAAGCGCCAGCACTTTGGCGGTGGTGGAACTGCCTTTTGTAACTTTCCGCACCCCGCGCCAGCTCATTACTCGCGCCGTCTGGAACTCAGTCGCGACCTTTGCCTCGGTGGCGCAGGCCCTTCGTCTTACAGCTTCCCCGCAGCCTGAGGCAGCAGCCCAACTGGTTTGCCGTGATAATCTGCCCATGCGGGCTCGCCGCAGTTTTGCCGGCGTTTCCATTCCCCGTAAGCACCAGGCCTAAGCCAGCTGCTCTTTCCCCAGCTGCTCTTTCCAACGCCGCAAATCCAGCGTAGCCTTTCTCAAAAATAAGGGAGGCTATAATGGAAGACTGGAATGCACCCAAGCACCAATGGCCCAGCGTCGAGCTGGTGAGCACTCTTGGTTATAATACTTCGCCCAATCCCAAAGAGACTATTGTGCGCGCTGTGTGGAACAGCATTACCCGTTTTGCCTCGGTTTCATACTGGGTGGAGGGCGGCTATCTGCCGATGGCGGATAACAAGGGCAATCTGCTCGATCACTTCGCGGGCGAGATACTGCCCGCGCTGGGCTTGCCCAAGGATGGTGAGGCGAGCGCTGCCTTTGGTCGCCTTATTTTACGCGACCTTACCACCGCGCTTGCCGCCAGTGACGAGCCTTATGGACCAGAGGGCCGTAGTGCGTATCTCTCGCTCGATAGCCGCGGTGAGCTGACTTGTAGTGCCGATCTGCCAGGCCAGCCACGCCGCCATTACAAACGGGCCGATGCCGTGCCCAAGGCAGCTTAAGAAGTTAGCTTTATCAGATGCTTGCTATAGTGGCATTTTTAGCGCCAAGATTGCCGTATTAGTAATTCGGCAACTATAGCTGGTAGCCAGTTTTACGTAAAAAACTTAGCGAGATTAAATTTAGTATCTAAAAAACCAGAGCTGGTTACCTTACGTACATTATACAGTCTCCATAAAAATTCCTGCGAGGTTGCAATGTTTACATCGGGTCGGCAGAACGAACTTGAAGGTATCATTCAGGCGCTTGATAAGTCTCAAGCAGTGATCTCTTTTACACCTGAGGGGATTATCCTCGACGCCAACAAAAATTTTCTCGATGCGATGGGATACACGCTCGAGCAGATCAAAGGCCAGCATCACCGAATGTTTGTAGAGCCTGAATTCGCCCGTAGTGCTGAGTATAGTAATTTTTGGAATGATCTTGGCCGTGGCGAATATCGGGTAGCTCAATACAGGCGTATCGGTAACGGTGGCAGGGAGGTCTGGATTCAGGCGAGTTATAACCCGATTTTTAATAAGAGCGGAAAAGTTCTCAAGGTGATCAAGTTTGCTACAGATATAACGCAGCAGATTTTGGAGAATGCCGACTACAAGGGTCAGGTATCTGCGATTGGCAAGGCACAGGCCGTCATCCACTTCAATCTCGATGGCACCATTATCGATGCGAACAGTAATTTCCTTAATGCCATGGGTTATTCACTCGATGAGGTGAGGGGCAGGCACCACCGTATGTTTGTGCAGAAAGAGTACGCAGAAAGCCAGACCTATCGTGATTTATGGGACAACTTACGTGCGGGTGAGTTCCAGACAGGTGAATATTGCCGCATCGGCAAAGGGGGCAGGGAAGTCTGGATTCAAGCCAGTTATAATCCGATTTTTGATCCCGAGGGCCGTCCCTTTAAGGTTGTCAAATTCGCGACTGATATCACCGAGCAGGTTAGAAAGCGTGAGGAGTCTTCGCGGGTCGGCTCAGTAGTCAATAACAAGCTGGATGACATTATGGCCTCGGTGAATGCGATCAGTGTCCGTAGCCACACAGCAACTAATGCCTCAAGTAGCACATTGAATACAGTACAGACTGTTGCTGCCGCCGCAGATGAATTGAGTAGTTCAATTCGCGAGATATCTTCCAGTGTTGACCGCTCCCAAAAGGCAGTGAGCGATGTAATCGGGCATGTTCGTAACGCCGATCAGCAGACTGAAGCACTTAACAGTGCAGCTAAGGCGATGGGCAGTATAACTGAAGTTATTCAGGGGATAGCCAGTCAGATTAACTTGCTGGCGCTTAATGCCACGATTGAGTCGGCAAGGGCAGGTGAGGCAGGTAAGGGTTTTGCAGTGGTGGCAGGTGAGGTTAAAAGTCTGGCCAAGCAAGTAGCTATTTCAACTGAGGAAATTACAACCAAAATTGCAGGTTTGCAGGATATTTCCAGCTCGGTAACAGGTGCGCTTTCCTCGATCAAGGAAACTATGGATACATTGCGATCGAGCGTTTCAAGTGTAGCCGCGGCAATTGAAGAGCAGAGTGCAGTGACACATGATATTTCCTCCAGTATGCAAGTAGCTTCAGGCTCGGTCACCCACATTGATGATAGCCTGAAACAGGTTCTAGACGCTGTAGCAAAAGCCAGCCAATGCGCTAATGAAGGCGTTGAGGCGTATGCCTTGTTATCTAGACACAGCTAGTCAACTATTGGCTTTATCGAGGTACTGATTTACCCATAAGGCTAAAAGCCTCACCTAGTGTGGTGGCCTCCGGCAGGTGTTTGCCAATGTAGTAGCCCGTGCCTACCATAACAAAGGTCACAACAGCGAAAATTGGTAACGTGCGGCGCAGGGCGGTGCGTAGCCAGCCTTGCGGTTCAACCCCGCGCATGGATTTATAGATAATACCTGTCAGGCCAGCGTCGAACATCAGTTCGGCCAGCAGCACATGAGCGGACGACAGGAACAGGAACCAGATAAATCCGAATATGGCAAAGATGACGATGCCGAGAATGATGAGCGGGCCCAGCAGCTCATCCGCGCCAGAGGCAACGCCATCTGCGATATCAACGCCCGAGGTATCGGAAAGGGCAGAAGAGGCATCTACAGTATTAACATCTCCGGTACAGCCGCCATCAGAGCCGCTTGAATCTACGCCGTTAAAATCGTAGCCGTTCCAGTGAGTCCAGATGTAAAGGCACAGCAGAAACAGCAGGTAGCCAAATACGCATGTGAGCAGATAGCGCAGCCACATGTCGTGCCAGCCATAGGCGTGCAGCGCGAGTGTACTGAGGTGCATACCGGCAAAAGTAATGATGAGGATAAGGCTCATGCCGACGCGGGGGTAGAAAACGACCCGTACGCGTCGGCTGAGTTTCTCGATTACACTGCGACGAATGCCATCATCTGACATACGTTATGCTTACTTGCGCTTGCCTGCAGGTACGTAGTCGCGAATATCCTCGCCAAGGTAGAGCTGGCGGGGGCGGCTGATCTTCTGCGAGGGCTCGGAGATCATTTCCTGCCACTGGCTGACCCAGCCCACGGTACGGGCAACCGCAAACAGCACAGTGAACATGCTGAGCGGAATACCCATGGCCTTGAGGATGATGCCTGAGTAGAAGTCGACGTTGGGGTAGAGCTTGCGCTTGATGAAGTATTCATCCGACAAGGCAATACGCTCAAGCTCCATGGCGATGTCGAGCAGCGGGTCGTTCTTGATGCCCAGTTCGCTCAATACTTCGTCACAGGTCTTCTTCATGACAACAGCGCGCGGGTCGTGGTTCTTGTACACACGGTGGCCAAAGCCCATGAGGCGGGCCTTGCTGTCCGGTGCCTTAACCTGCTCGATGAAGGCAGGGATGTTTTTAACATCGCCAATTTCGGTCAGCATGTGCAGCACGGCTTCGTTAGCACCACCATGGGCAGGGCCCCACAGTGAGGCAATACCGGCAGCGATACACGCAAACGGGTTAGCCGCCGATGAACCGGCCGTACGTACGGTGCTGGTCGAGGCGTTCTGCTCATGATCGGCATGCAGAATGAGGATGCGGTCCATCGCGCGGGCAAGAACCGGGTTGATGATGTAGGGCTCGGCCGGTACGGCAAACATCATGTTCAGGAAGTTTTCCGAGAACTTGAGGTCGTTACGCGGGTACACAAACGGCTGGCCGAGTGAGTACTTATAGGCCATAGCGGCAATTGTCGGCATCTTGGCGATCAGGCGGTGGGCCGAAATCTCGCGCTGGGCCGGATCGTTGATGTCGAGGCTGTCGTGATAGAAGGCGGCGAGGGCGCCAACTGTACCCACCATAACAGCCATGGGGTGGGCATCTCTACGGAAACCGCGCAGGAACGCGATCAGCTGTTCATGCACCATGGTGTGGTGGGTAATGTCGTAAACGAACTTGTCCTTCTGCGCAGCATTAGGCAGGTCGCCATGCATAAGCAGGTAGCAGACTTCCATAAAATCGCTCTGCTCGGCCAGCTGGGCAATCGGGTAGCCGCGGTGGGTGAGCACGCCGGCATCGCCATCGATATAGGTAATGCCGCTCTCGCAGGCGGCGGTGGCAGTAAAGCCGGGGTCATAAGTAAAGCAGCCGGTTTCGGCATAGAGCTTGCGAATGTCGATCACGTTGGGGCCAACAGTGCCGCCCAAAACCGGCAGCTTTACAGTGGTGCCCGACTTCTCGAAAGTAATGGTAACGGTATCAACCTGCTTGGCGGTAGCGCGGGTTGCTTTGGTGGGTTCGCTGCTCATGGATGACCTCGTGGAAACTTCAGAATGACCGGTAGAGAATGCTAGTCCGGTTCGGCTCCAGTGCAACGCACTCTGGTTAATATTTCATGAGTATAGGTAGGCTGCGGAGAGGAACTGCACGACTCGGTTGTTTTTGCGGGTATCTCAGAGGCAAAAAGAACACGCTTGACGATGGGAACAAAACAGGTACAGTCGGAACAGTTCAGTCCAGCCCCAAGGAGCCCGTCATGGCCGCTAAGCCCGAAATGCGTGTTGTCGAAAACAAAGATAATTCCGAGAAGAACAAGGCTCTTGAAGCCGCCTTGGGTCAGATCGAGCGCGCCTTCGGCAAAGGCTCGATCATGAAGCTGGGCGCTGACCAGCAGGTCGATGCCGAAGTGATTTCAACCGGCTCGCTGGGCCTTGATATTGCCCTTGGTATTGGCGGTTTGCCGCGTGGCCGTATAATCGAAGTTTATGGTCCCGAAAGCTCAGGCAAAACCACTCTGGCGCTGCAGGTTATTGCCGAAGCCCAGAAGTCGGGCGGCACCTGCGCCTTTGTGGACGCCGAGCATGCGCTTGACCCTGCTTATGCCAAAAAGCTGGGCGTAAAGGTCGACGACCTCCTTATCTCCCAGCCGGATGCTGGCGAACAGGCCCTTGAGATCGCTGATACGCTGGTGCGCTCGGGCGCGATTGACGTATTGGTGGTCGACTCTGTAGCGGCTCTCGTGCCGCGCGCTGAGCTTGAAGGCGAAATGGGTGACAGCCACATGGGCCTGCATGCCCGCCTCATGAGTCAGGCGCTGCGCAAACTCACCTCGAGCATTTCGAAGTCGGGGACACTGGTTATCTTCATCAACCAGATCCGTATGAAGATTGGTGTCATGTTCGGTAACCCCGAAACCACCACCGGCGGTAACGCGCTCAAGTTCTACGCCTCGGTTCGCCTTGATATCCGCCGCATTGGCGCAATCAAGGACAAAGAGACAGTGACTGGCAATCATACCCGCGTAAAGGTCGTGAAGAACAAGATGGCGCCCCCCTTCCGCGTGGTTGAGTTCGATATTATGTACGGCGAGGGTATCTCCAAGATGGGTGAGCTGATCGACCTTGGCGTTGCGGCGAATGTGGTTGAGAAGTCGGGTGCCTGGTTCTCATATGCCGGTACACGCATCGGTCAGGGCCGTGAGAACTCGAAAGAGTATCTGCGCGATAACCCCAAGGTCGCTGCCGAGATTGAAGCCAAAATCCGCGCCAACGCCGGTATTGTAGGCGAAGCCATGATGGCCGGACCAGATGCAGGCGAGGGCGAGTCTGCTGAGTAGTTAGTTTTCCGCACGATTTTTATGCGTGGAATTGAGGGCGCTTTATCTGGTTGGTCGCATTTGCACGATGCGGGCATAGGAGCCAGGTTCAGCGCCCTCTTTACTTTTCTAGCGGCGCTGCATCCGCCAATTCCCAGCTGATGCGCAGTTATCAGCCCGAAATTTAGAATAACCACATCTTCCTGTCCGTCTGGCCCGACACAGCCCATCTGTAACTCCCTCATTTACGCCAATTTTTTGGACTTGCGCAAAGGCAGCTGGTTGCTGCACCATGTTGGCATAAGAACAGGGCAAAACAACAAGCCAAAGGGCAGGTGCACTATGCAGGTCCTCACCGTTACACCATCCGATGCGCGGCTCACGGGTCCGGCATCTGCCATGCAAAAGCTTGGCGAAATTGCCATGACCAATGAAGTGATGGGGTTATGCACGCTGGTTCTCATGAGTGAGGCCGACAAGCAGAACTGTTTTGTGTTGCTGGATGTGCCCAATCAGATTACGCGTGAAGACTTGAGCAAGCTGAAACCCGAAATGCCGGTTTTCCTGCTAGGCGAGACCGAAAGGCCCCTGCGTTCCGAGAATGTGACCAGTCGTTTTTCCGATCTCTGCGGCGTAGTGAGTGATGGCCGGTTGATCCTCACATCTTTTGCGCCGTCTCATACCGGCATGCGGCTGAGCTGATATCATTTATGCCCGCACCCCCGCGCCGGCCAACGCCACCTAAAATTTTCCGTATGACCGGCAGGGTCAGTATCTTCAACCAGATCCATCACGATGTGGTGGTGCGGACTGACCAGTTTAACAACGTTGTTTATGTACCATCGCCAGCTTATACCGGCCCTGAAATTCATGTGGGCGGTGCGGTGGTGCTAATAGACCGCCGGGGTGGTAACGGCTTTAAACGCTATGAAGAGATGATGGCACCAGCGCGCATTTTCAGCATGATCAGCAAAGGCCGTGATCCGGTGCTGTATGTCATGCTGGGGGTTGCTCCCTCAAAACCGGTGCCGGAACATCAGGCCGCGGCGCAGCGCATGGCCAGCTACAGCCGCCTGCGGCCTGCCTGACGCCTCATTCATAAAATTCCTCCATATCTGGAATGCGGGTAAACGCCACTTTGGTGCCGGTATAATGCGCCAGTTTTTTGGCGGGTAGGCCCATGAGTACGGTATCGCGCCCGTATTTCTTGTTAAGGCCATCCATGGCGGCAGAGGCTTTTTCATGTCGCTGCTGTTGGCGCAGGTCGCGCGGCGCGCTGAAAAGATCGCCGGTTACGCTACCCGGCTGTACCAGCCCGCTCATCCAGATACCGACCTTGCGCAAGGCTGGCTGGCGTAGCTCTGTGCCAGCAGCTGACCAGAGCTGCTCAAAGGCGCTGAGGAAGCTGAAGTTATCCTGCGCCGCTTCAACCGGAAGCTCTGCCGCCCAGCGCTCGCCCTGCACACCACGGACCGAAAGGCCGAAGTGCTGCGCAGCCATACTCATACGGCGCAGGCGTGAGGCGGCTTTTTGCGTGAGGCGGCGGCCCACATGGCGGGCCTCCTGCCACGGGCGGGTTTCGGGTGCTAATACCTGCGAGTGGCTTACGCTCGAGCGGTCGGTACCAAACTCAGGAAAGTCATAGCCATGCAGCGCGTACCAATAGCGCTCGCCGCTGACGCTGCCCCACAGGCGGCGGGCGTGGCGGGCCTCAAGGTTCCAGAACGCCTCGACCGTGGTAATCCCCCCGCGCGCAAGGCGTTTGGCCATACCATGGCTAATGCCGGGCAGGTCGGTCAGGCCAAGGTCGAACAAGCGACCCGGCAGCTCATGCGGCTCGAGCACCACCAGCCCATCCGGCTTTTGCATGTCAGTGCCGATCTTGGCCAAGAGGCGGGAAGGGGCCAAGCCAATCGAACAGCCAATCGCGGGGCCAATATTCTGGCGCAGACCTGCCTTGATACGCTGGGCCAGATCAACCGCCACCTCGTGCTTCTGCTCGCGTGTATCGAGCAGGCAGGCGACCTCATCAATCGAGCAGATGTTGGTAACCGGAATATATTTATCCACCTCTTCGAGAATCCGGTGGTGGTACTCTACATATAAATCGTGCCTGCCCGAGAGGCACACAAGGCCGGGGCATTTCTGTTTGGCTTCCCATACAGGCGTGCCGGTTTTGATGCCGAATTTCTTGGCCTCATAACTGGCGGCAATCACGCAGGTGCTATCGCTCATCAGCGGCAGTACCGCAATGGGTTTGCCGCGCAGGGCGGGGTTTTCATTTTGCTCGACGCTGGCGAAGTAGCTGTTGAGGTCGAGGAACAGCCAGCGTAAGCGGTCGGGTGGGCGAAGCGAGGTCATAAGTCATGCTGGCATAAAAAGAACATATAGTGAACATAATATCTTTTTGTCAGGTTTTATTAATAGTTTTCCGGTTAACTATAATGGCTAATTGTATTTAACTAAGTCGATTTGATATTGTTTTAAAATCAACAACTTAAAAAGGGGCACTGATGACCGAGACACTGCAGTCCAGTTTTGCCGCCTGCAGCTTACGCCAGCCTGCCCAATCACAGATGAACATGCTGGTTATGGGCCATGGCAAAATGGGTGCGCCGCATCTGGCGGCATTGGCGCGTTTCGGTAACTGGATGGAAGCGCAGCACGGCATTCGCCTTAACATCGGCGTAGTCGATCAGGACCCCGCAAAGCTGGCCAGCGTGCCGGCTCATATCGCGACCTATCCCAGTGTTGACGATGCGCTATATCACTTCGCGCCCCAGCAGCCGCTGCATGGCATAGTGGCTGCATTCAACGATAAGTACCATGCCGATGCGTATCGGGCAGTATTTGCCAAGCGCCCAGAAGTTTCATTCATTCTGGCTGAGAAGCCGATTACCGAAACAATTGAGGAAACGCGCGAGTTGTATCCCGCGTTTGCCAGCCGCTATGTAAGCCTTAATACCATCATCAACTTCAGCCCTGCGTTTGATGCCTATAACAAGGATAAAGCAGCGCTTGAGGCCAAGTATGGCGCTCTTACGCCTATTGGTTATCAGGCTGTATGGGGTAAAGACCGCACGCAGGATGCGCGCCCCACCATTGGTGTGCGCAGCGAAGCCATTCATGCTCTTGGTGTAGTACAGGAAGTTCTGGCGCAGGACCATCTGGTGCTCAACAGCGGCAGTCTCAAGGCTGGCTATCTGGCTGCTGGTGCGCAGGATGTGCCATTCGATGCCGACCTTAAGCTACAAACCGAAAAGCTGAGAACGCCAGTAGATTTCCATTGCTCGTATGAACTGCCGACACAGGCGCGCCGCGTGGTGCAGTACTTGCGCTCTGCTAAGGGCGAGGTCTTTGCCGCCGAGTTTAATTTCGATGCCGTAAAGCAGGAGCGTGGTGGTGCACTTGATGAAATTTCATTCTACAAGATCGATCCGGTAACCGGCCGCAGCCAATTACTGAGCCAGCACACACCAACAAGTATTGATACAGGCTTGCCTGCTGGCTTGCTGCCGAATGATAAAATTGGTGCCTGGATTGGCCGCAGCATGACCGATGTACTCGATAAGCTAGGCCGTATAAAGCCTTCAGGCCCGGTAAATTCACTTAGCCATCTCGATAAGGCTTTTGCCCTGCAGGAAGTCATTGAAGGTATCGAGACCCATAACACCAAGCTGGCAGTACAAACCGGATTGAAAGCTGACCCTGCAAGCGCAAAAGCAAATTATAGCAGCGTAGCCGATATGGAGCCTGTTGCCATGCGCAGCCTGCTCACGCGCTATGGCGTTGCGCAGCCTGCACCTGCGCGCCACATATCACCAGCTGTGTAATTATTGGCTATTCGCCGTTATCTTCATGATGCTTGAAGTGAATGGCGGTAACAGCTTCGGTTATAAAGCGGTCGCGTGCCTCTTCAAAAAATCATCACGCCCTTGCGGGTCGTTATAGCTATAAACGGTTTCTGTAGGGCCGGCTTTGTAGTCGGCTCTGAATTTGCCATTGCGCAGGCGCAGATAGCCAACTTCAAGAGAACCCAGAAAAACATCGTATTGCTCTGGAGCCGCGATGCAGGTTTGAACAATACGGTATTGTTTGCCAAGAACTTCGAGCGCGCCTGTCTCTAGGCGCTCATCCATCTCCTGCCATTTGATCATGCTTCGGCTATCTCGGCATCTATGCGCATGAACACCTTGTCGGGTATGCGATAGCCTATGGTGCGCAGCTCAAGCAGGCGGGTTTTAAAGCTGGTCAGGTTGGTATCGGTAAAGCTGGCGCCATCATGCGGCAGGCCAGCCTGGCCGACATGTGTTTCGTAACCTGTGCCACTATCGTAGCAGTACAGATCGCATTCGGGTTGTTCGGAAGATAAACGGCAATAAGCCATGACACACCTGCAGGAAGGTAGAGTCTTAAAATGGTGCCGGCAGAGAGGATTGAACTCCCGACCTTCGGTTTACAAAACCGCTGCACTACCGCTGTGCTATGCCGGCACTCATTTGGGCATCTTATAGCAAATTATTTGGCTTATGCCAGCGTGTTCTCGCCTCCAATTCCTAAGGTTTTACGCCTCAAGGTCATTTTGGGGGCATGGCACAGGGCCTCGCGCTTATTATCGCCGCCACCACTGCCGCAAATTGCGCCAAATGCCAGTGCGGCCTCAAAGCGTTGATCGGCGGTAAATGGCACGGTTTCGATGCCGGTTTGAGCCATCATCACTGCGCCTGCCGTTACGAAAGCCGTAACAACGCTGGCGGTGCTGCGCGTGGCTGCCTGAGGTTGGCATAGAGGTGCTGCTGCCTCGGGGCTCCAGCCGAGGTGGCGGTTAACAGCTGCATTATCAACATGCGTAGCGATAACAGCCAGCCGCTGGCTGGCCCAGTGCTGCTCGGCTTTGGCATAGAGCTGATCGCCCATCGCCATCAGCCAGCGTAGCGGGTTATGCGTTGCCTTACGGCGCTGGCCTGCCTCATAGGCCTCTCGCCGCCAGCTACGCACTTCATCGGCTGCGTCCTTGTAAAACGGAAACAGTTTCTCTCGGGCCTGCTCGTGCAAAGCGCGCGGGCAGGGACCATCTTCCTGTGCAACAACAGGTATGGGGAACGGGCGCGGCGTAAAGCCACCCATGGGTATGTCAGTCATGATGAATATCCTGATATGTTAGCGAAAACCAAAAATGCGAACAGATCAGGCAGGTGGGCCTCGGCCGTGCGGCCATAAGTTACCAGCACCTTGCGGCACCAGCGCGGTATAATCCTTACCGCCAGCCAGAGCGGTGAGGTGAATAACAGGTACAACTGCGGCACTACCGGTAATGAGCGGCGCAGAGCCACCCACAAAGCAGATAACGCAATGCACCCATGCACTAACGTGAGTTTGTAACGGCTGACCATCCTGCCCCAGTTGCAGCTCGGTGCTGCCCAAAGGCGTACAGATGGTAGTTGTTTGCGCATTCACACGCTCCAAGCCACGCTGCAGCATATGGGCATTGGCAAGCGGCATGGCTGCAAATTGCAGCATCACCGCCAGCAGGGCACACCATGCGGCAAAGAAGCGGAAAGAGTTATGCGAAGGCAGGTTCACGTTTTAGGCGGCCATCTTCAGTTCAGGCTGAGCTGATACAGCCGGCAGAGCTTCAAGGCACTGACGGATACGCTGCCACATAGCTAACTGAGCTTCTGTGATATCGAGACCCTCAATGCTGTTGGTGCTGCGGGTTACAACGCTGGTGCGGCCAAACAAATGTGCGCGCGAGGCATTGAAACGCTCTTTCCATGACTGCCACAGGCCGTTCTTATAGGCTGAAACAGCAACCAGGCCGCAACCGCAGTTCATAGCGAAATGAACGCGTGTGCCCATCTCGTTTTCGCACCAGTTGGAGGCATTGTTCCACATATCGGTGCCGAGGGCCGAGTTCTCGAGCCAATCCGTCACTTGCTCCATAACCGGCAGCTTTACAACGTTCTGGCTGCCATTGGTCTCAACAGCCGTGAACGGTACATAACGCATGCCGCGGTCATCTGCCTCGGTGTGCATCATGGCGCCAACAAGGGCCAGATCAACCGTGAGCGGCTTGGCACCGTCCTGTGACATGGCTGTCAGCAGACCGGTAAAGTTTGTATTAGGGAAATGTTCAGCAAGTACGGCACAATCGCCATAGGTTGCAGGGCGTTCCCAATTGTAGCCCTTGGTATTAACACACATAGTTTTTCTCCTTTATGAGTGTTGGTGGGGATGGGCGGATACTAGCGGCCCCAACATATTGATGCAACGCACTAAAATTGCCTTGAAATAGGCGGTGTGCGCTTCCTATTGTGCCTCATGACTACATCTGCCCTTACGCCACTCCCGAAGCTCATTACGCTTTACCGCGATATTTATAACCTGACCGAAAGAGGTCAGGTGGTTGAGGCGTTTGACCAGACCTGCCGCGCGCTTAATCTGGGTATCGATCCTATCAGCCATCGTGCGTTCCAGTTGCTGCTGGGCAAGCTGTGTGAAGTGAAGCGCTTTGAAGGCAACCCCCATCTTGATGAGTGTTTGAAGGGTACCACCGGCCAGCACACACTGATGGTTATGCCACTCATCGCGGCTGTGGGCAGCATGGCGCTGGGCAAGCCGGGCGTTGTGCGCAAGTTCAACTCCAAAGCCTGGCAGAATGGCGCGGAGGCCGCACAGCATATGGTGCACGATATGTGCATTCAGGTGCTCATGCATGATCTGGGTGAAGAGATTTGCGAGCTATCATCCCTCAGCCAGCGCCGTTTGGCCGAGAAGGTGGCCGAGCAGCCCAAGGTCGAGCGCAAGATTGCCGAGTTTGCCATGCGCCTTGCGTATTATGCTGTGCTGGCAAGCGATGACCCCGCCAAGCAGAAGAAGCTGTTTGATAAAGAGATTGATGCGATACGCGCCACGGTTGACCCCAAGGTCCAGCACAAGGAAGAAATCGTCGGCCAGACGATTGGCAAGCAGATCGAGAGCGCGATGAGTGAGGTTACCACTCGTCTCAACCTTGATATGCTGCCGCGCAGTGTGGTGCCACTGTTGCGCAACTATATGGCAGCTTATGATGAGCCCGAGGGCTTTAGCCATTTCGCGCAGTTTAACGGTGTGGTGGTCAAGCACTGTCAGAACATGCAAACCGTGCTGCATATGGTGGAGCACCTCAATAAGGGGAATGCAGTACCCTATCATTTGGCGAACAGCAAAGAGGCACGTGCCGCCCTGTGGTACGCCGACCGCGGCCTTGGTAAAATCTACGCCACAGCAAATACCAACAACCCGCTGCAGATGGCGATTGCCCGCGCCAGTACCGAAATGGCTTACGGGATTAACCTTGGCATTCTCGATGCGCCAATCCCGTGCATGATCGACCGCTCAGCTCGCCTGAAGGCTAATCTGGAGGTCGATGCGAGTGAAGATGAGAGGCTGCGTGCTGAAAGTCACCCGAGTGATGTGGCTGCCCGTAAGGGTGAAATTCGTGGTGCTATTCAGCGGCATATGGCCAGCAGCATGGGGCTGACCGATTTTTCAACGCCTGAGCTGTCTCTAGGCCAGCTACAGGTGGCCTACTCATCTGCTTATGCGCTGTCAAAGCAGGTTGGCTTTACGCCGCCCGCCAAATCGGTAGTTGATTGCACCGAGCTGCCCGCAGCATTGGCCAGCCACATGCTGGCCAATCAGGCACCTTCAGAAGTGCCCAAGCTGATTGAGGCTTTCACCGGCGGTTATGGCGCCAATTCGAACTGGCTTAAGCCGCAGGTTTTGCGCGTCTCGTAACTTCGTACAGCGATACGGCTGCAGCGTTTGAAACGTTAAGGCTGCCAATCGGCGGCACGGTGGGCAGCTTGGCGATGATATCGCAATGCTCCATGGTCAGGCGGCGCATACCTTCGCCTTCAGCGCCCATAACCAATGCAATCTTACCATTCAGGTCGACCTCGGAGAGCAGCTTGTCTCCTTCTTCGGCCAGACCAACGCTCCAGAAGCCAGCTTCCTTCAACTCATCCATGGCGCGCGCGAGATTGCCGACACTGATGATCGGCACAACATCCACAGCGCCACAGGCGATTTTTGCCAATACGCCAGTGACTGGCGGTGTGTTGCGGTCAGGCATGATAATCGCCAGCGCACCAAAGGCAGCGCAAGAGCGCAGAATGGCGCCCACATTGTGCGGGTCGGTCACCTGATCGAGGATCATCACGCAGGCGCTGTCCATGCCATCGGCCATGCGGCAGATATCGCCAAGGTCAGTTTCGGGCAGTGGGGCGGCATCAAGGGCAATACCCTGATGCACAGCGCCGGGCATTTGCTGGTCGAGCCCTTCACGGTCGGCCCGCACGGGGGTGGGGCGAGGCAGGTTCATGCGCTTGGCTTCGAGCAGCACCTCGCGGAATGACTCTTCAGCACCTTCGGTCAGCAGCAGGCGGCGGCAATTACGCTCCGGGTTCAGCCACGCCTGACGCACGGCATGCAGGCCGTAAATCCAGGTGGTCTGGCGCTCGCCCTGCTGGCCTCTGGCTTTATTGGGCTGATGTGAAGGGCGGCGGGCCATGGTGTATCCTTGGGTTATTAAATGAGGGCGGAATATAGGGGGAAGGGGGAGGCGAAATCCAGCGTTTATGCTGTTAGCGGGTAGCGGAGGGGATAATCTTGCGGGCATCGCGCTTCTGGGCGCGGGTTGGCGTAGAGGCAATGCCCATATCTCTCAGGAAACGCGAGGTCTCGGTTGGCGAGTGCAGGCGAATTTTCTGCAGATGGTCGTGTGCAGCTGTATTCTCGAATATGGGCGTATAAAACGCTTTCAGCTCGCTTTGGCGGCGAATGAATGCCCTTGTTCCCCAATAAATATCTTTGGCGATATTGGCAAAGCTCTCATGCGGTTTGCGCGGTACGCCAATCAGCGTCTCACCATCGCACAGGCGTGCTATGCTACGGCTGGCAAAACGGAACGCCGTAAGGGGCGTATCATAATCAAGCCATATCAGAGTATCGGCGCGTGCAATGGTTTGTGGATCTCTGGCGATAATATTGCCGTCCATGATCCAGCTTGGTTTGGCCGAGGTCAGGTCGAGCTGCTGGTGAAAGTCCTGCTCATTCCGCAGGCTGGCATCTGGATGACGTAAAATCTGGTCGCCATTATACCAAGGTAAGCCAAGGCCGCTTGAGAGCATGCACGACAATGTGCTTTTACCACTGCCTGACTGGCCGACGATTAAAATCCGCTGCATTTGCCCTAGGGTCCCTTTAACGCTATGGAGCAAATAATAGGCATTTTCAGGGTCAATTTCAAATTTTGCAGAGAATTTGGTTAACGGCATTGACTCTTTGGACAGATTCTGGGTATTTCCACCTCCTCTGATTGGCCGGAAGGGTGGCCGAGTGGTTAATGGCAGCAGACTGTAAATCTGCCCGTGCAAGCGTACGAAGGTTCG
>JBEIQE010000088.1:0-1055 GCA_040376705.1 Micavibrio sp. | reverse complement strand
GCCCCCACTGTTTCGGGCTATCAGGCCAGCAACAATGTAAACATCCGCCTCACCAAGCTCGAGACAGTAGGCAGCGTGATTGACGCGCTGGTGAAGGACGGTGCAAACCAGATTAATGGCCCTACATTTGGTATTGATAAGCAGGACCCACTGCTCGATGCCGCCCGCACCGAAGCTATTACCAAGGCCCGCGCCCGCGCTGCGCTTATGGCAACTGCAGCTGGCCTCAAGCTTGGCCGTATTGTCCGCATCAGCGAAGGCAGCGTACAGCCGCCCATGCCCCCGATGCCGATGATGCGTATGAGCGCTATGGCTGCCGATGCAGCTCCTACACCAGTAGCCGCTGGCCAGCTTAACCTCACCGCCAGCGTGACTGTGGTGTTTGAACTGACACCTTAAACCTCAAGCCAGCCTGCATAAGCAAGGCTGACCAAACCTGTTACCTCGACCGAGAATTGGTATTTACCGTTCTCGGTCGATTCTTTTGCGCTGATGCTTGGCCACAAGAAACGCGGCACCGGAATGCCGCAAATACGGTGGCCCACAAGCTGCCAGTTGATACCTTCAGGCGTGGCCTGCAGCACAAACTCAAAATCGACAAAGCCAGCCCAGCACTCAACCAGATGGCCGTTATGCTCGCGCAGGATGGTAGTGAAGTAATGATCGTCGCCAAAGTCGCGCACCCAGCGCTCGCGCCCATCCGGCAGCACCTCGAGAATGAACCCGATGGCGATGTTATAACCCGATTTAGGGAAGCCCAGCAGCTTACGCGCCAGCCAGCTGGCCGATACGGCGGCATGGCCGGTAAAATGGCGGCGCTCAGCCACGCTGTGCAGCGCCCTAACCTCAGGCGGCAGGTCTATAAACGCATCAGCAAGAATTCGGGCAAAAAGCGGCTTCATGGAAGGTGATTGTGCGGGTAACTTGGGCTAGAGGCAAGGCACATGAAAAAACTTCTCATCATTGGTGGCTACGGCAATTTTGGCAGCCATATCGCGCATAAGCTGGCGGCAGATGCCAAAATTAGCCTCATCATCGCTGGCCGCTCGCTAGAT
>JBEIQE010000001.1:0-500846 GCA_040376705.1 Micavibrio sp. | reverse complement strand
TGTTACAGCCTGATGGCGGCTGTATGACACTTCTGTGAAATAACCTTTGGTAAGCGGAAACAGGACCGATCCGAGTCGGTTAAGCCCTAGAAGAAAAAAGCAAAAACCCCCTTACGTTTAATTATTCTTAAGGTATACCAATGCCCTATGGGCCGGAATTGACTCCGGCTTCAAGAGGCTCAGGCATGGATACCAGTTATCTGGGGGAATATCTCCCCATTCTTATCTTCCTTGTGGTGGCGATGGTGCTGTCTTCATTGATGGTGCTGGGGGCCTATCTCGTAGGTAAACAGAACCCTGACAAGGAAAAGGTCTCGCCGTACGAGTGCGGTTTCGAACCGTTTGACGACGCCCGCCGGCGCTTTGATGTGCGCTTTTACCTTGTGGCGATTCTTTTCATTATCTTCGATCTTGAAGTGGCCTTCCTGTTCCCATGGGCAGTTAGCCTCGACGTGATTGGCGTTTATGGTTTCTGGTCGATGATGGGCTTTTTGACCATCCTGACCATCGGTTTTATCTATGAATGGAAGAAGGGGGCTCTCGAATGGGAGTAGAACCCAATATTAATCCCGACAATCTGCCTGCCGCCGTTCCTGCGAACAGCGAAGTGGTGATGAAGGCTCTGGCTGAGGAAATGGCCGAAAAAGGCTTTGTCACAACCACGGTCGATAGCCTTTTGGCTTGGGCCCGTACCGGCTCGATGTGGCCCATGACCTTCGGTCTGGCCTGCTGCGCGGTTGAGATGATGCACTCTTACGCTGCGCGTTACGACCTTGACCGCATGGGCGTTTTCCCACGCCCATCACCTCGCCAGTCGGACGTGATGATTGTGGCAGGCACGCTTACCAACAAAATGGCACCCGCTCTGCGCAAGGTTTACGACCAGATGCCCGAGCCGCGCTGGGTGATCTCGATGGGTAGCTGCGCCAATGGCGGCGGTTACTACCATTACAGCTATGCGGTTGTGCGTGGCTGCGATCGCATCGTGCCGGTAGATATCTATGTTCCCGGCTGCCCGCCCACCGCAGAGGCGCTGGTTTACGGCATTCTCCAACTCCAGAAGAAGATCCGGCGCGATAGCCGGATAGCCCGCTAATGAGCACGCTGACCATCCATCCTGCACTGCAGGAACTCTGTGCCTTCCTCCCGCAGCTGCTGGGCCGCGATTTCATTTCGGCTGGGTTTGAGAAGAACGAGCTGAACCTGATTGTACGCCGCGAGAGTATTGCGCGCGTCTTATTCAGCCTGCGCGAGGAGCCACGCTGCTTGTTCAAGCAGCTCATCGATTTATGCGGTGTTGATTATCCTGATCGCGCTGAGCGCTTTGAGGTTGTTTATCATCTCTTATCACTGCGCCATAACATCCGCCTTCGCGTCAAGCTGGTGACAGATGAGGAAACGCCGGTGCCGAGTGTGGTTGGTGTACACAGCAGTGCCGGCTGGTTTGAGCGTGAAGCCTGGGATCTTTACGGCATTCTGTTTGCCGGTAACCCCGACCTGCGCCGCATCCTTACCGATTACGGCTTTGAAGGCCATCCGCTGCGCAAGGACTTCCCGCTTACGGGGTATGTCGAGCTGCGTTACGACCCTGCCCAGCAGCGCGTTGTTTACGAGCCAGTGAAGCTGACACAGGACTACCGTAATTTTGATTATACCAGCCCATGGGAAGGCCTCACCAACGTGATGCTGCCCGGCGACGAGAAGGCGGTTATTCCATTAGGTGCCAAGGGCGACCCGCGTACAGATAAGCCTGCCGAGGAGAAGAAGGTATGACCCATCCTGCAGCAGAAAAGCGCATCAAGCCATTTACCTTCAACTTCGGTCCCCAGCATCCAGCTGCGCACGGTGTGTTGCGTCTGGTTATGGAGATGGATGGCGAAATTGTTGAACGTGCTGATCCGCATATCGGTTTGCTCCATCGCGGCACCGAGAAGCTGATTGAGTATAAAACCTACATGCAGGCGCTGCCGTATTTCGACCGCCTTGATTATGTAGCGCCGATGAATCAGGAGCATGCATTTGCTCTGGCAGTTGAAAAGCTGCTGGGTATTACGCCGCCGCCCCGTGCGCAGGTCATTCGCGTGATGTTTGCTGAGATTGGCCGTCTGCTTAATCACCTGCTTAATATCACCACCTTTGCAATGGACGTTGGCGCGATTACGCCTCTGCTGTGGGGCTTTGAACAGCGCGAAACACTTATGGAGTTCTATGAACGTGCTTCAGGTGCCCGTCTGCACGCTAATTACTTCCGCCCGGGTGGTGTGGCCATGGACCTGCCGGTTGGCCTGACCGATGATATCGCCAAGTTCTGTGACCAGTTCCCGGCGTTTCTGGCTGATCTTAACAGCCTGCTCACCAATAACCGCATCTTCAAGCAGCGCACAGTAGATATCGGCATCGCAACAGCTGAAGAAGCCTATGACTGGGGCTTTACCGGCCCCATGCTGCGCGGTTCAGGTATTGCCTGGGATTTGCGCAAGGCACAGCCGTATGATGGCTATGAGCAGTATGACTTCGCCATTCCAACCGGTAATACTGGTGATTGTTACGCGCGCTACCTCGTGCGTATGGAAGAGATGACCCAGTCACTTGCTATCATCAAGCAGGCACTGGCCAAGCTGCCTGCGGGCCCTGTAAAGGTGAATGACCATAAAATTGCTCCGCCGTCGCGCAAGGATATGAAGCGCTCGATGGAAGCACTCATCCATCACTTCAAGCTCTATACTGAAGGCTACCATGTGCCTGAGGGCGAGACCTATACCGCAGTCGAAGCGCCGAAGGGCGAGTTCGGCGTGTATCTGGTTTCAGATGGCAGTAACAAGCCCTATCGCTGCAAGATCCGCGCACCAGGCTTTGCTCATCTGCAGGCAACTGATTTTCTGTCCCGCGGCCATATGCTGGCCGACGCCGTAGCCGTTATCGGCTCGCTGGACGTTGTATTTGGAGAAATCGACAGATGATTGAAGCTGGTATTCCGTTAGGCGTAGAGCAGCCCAAGACTTTCGAGTTCACGCCCGAAAATCTGGCCAAGGCCAAACAGCATATGGCCAAGTATCCAGCTGGCCGCCAGCAAAGCGCCATCATGCCTTTGCTCTGGCTGGCTCAGTGGCAGCATGGCTGGCTGCCAACTGTGGCTATTGCCTACTGCGCAAAACTGCTGGACATGCCCGAGATCCGCGCGTTTGAAGTGGCTGCCTTCTATACCCAGTATAACCGCCACCCTGTGGGCAAACATCACATTCAGGTGTGCACATCAACGCCATGCATGATCCGCGGGTCAGACGAGTTGATGGATGTCTGCAAGAAGCATCTGTATGTAGAAGAGGGCGGCACCACCAGCGACGGCGAGTTCAGCCTCGTACAGGTTGAGTGCCTGGGTGCCTGCGTAAATGCTCCGATGGTGCAAATCAACCTCGATACCTTCGAGGACCTGACTCCAGACAACTTCATCGCTCTGCTTGATAACCTGAAGAGCGGTAGGGCTGTAAAGCTTGGCTCGCAGATTGGCCGCCAGAATTCCTGCGCCACCACCGGCCCCACGACGTTGAAGGAGGGTGTGTAATCATGCTCGCCGATAAAGATCGCATCTTCACCAACCTTTATGGTTTCCACGATAGTGGCCTGAAGGGCGCGCAAAGCCGTGGCGATTGGGATGGTACCGCCGCCATCATCGCCAAGGGTCGCGAAGCGATTATTGAAGAAGTTAAAGCCTCAGAGCTGCGTGGCCGTGGTGGTGCCGGTGCATCAACCGCCATGAAGTGGGGCTTTATGCCCAAAGAGATCAACCCTGAGCGTCCGCACTACCTCGTTATCAATGCTGATGAGTCAGAGCCGGGTACGTGCAAAGACCGCGATATCATCCGTAATGATCCGCATAAGCTGATTGAAGGGGCGCTGATCTCGGGCTTCGCTATGGGCGCGCATGTGGCCTACATCTATATTCGCGGTGAATTCTATCACGAGGCTGTGCGTCTGCAGGCGGCGGTGGACGAAGCCTATGCAGCAGGTCTGCTCGGTAAGAATGCAGCCAAGAGCGGTTGGGATTTCGACCTTTATGTGCATCGCGGTGCTGGTGCCTATATCTGCGGCGAAGAAACTGCCCAGCTCGAGAGCCTTGAAGGCAAGAAGGGCATGCCGCGCAACAAGCCGCCGTTCCCGCCTGTAGCTGGTCTTTATGGTATGCCGACCACCATCAATAACGTTGAGACCATTTCGGTTGTCCCAACCATTATGCGCCGTGGCTCGGCATGGTTTGCCAGTATCGGCCGCCCGAAAAATCGCGGTACCAAAGTGTTCTGCCTCACCGGCCATGTAAACAACATGTGCAATGTGGAAGAGGCGATGAGCATTCCCATGAAAGAGCTGATCGAAAAGCATGGCGGCGGTGTGCGTGGCGGTTGGGATAATCTGCTTGCAGTGATTCCTGGCGGTGCATCGTGTCCGCTCATTCCCAAGGAAATCTGCGAAACCGTCCTGATGGATTATGACGCCTTGCGCGAAGTAAACTCAAGCTTTGGTACTGCCGCACTCATCGTGATGGATAAGAGCACTGATATTGTTAAGGCCATTACACGCCTTGCCCGTTTCTACGCGCATGAGAGCTGCGGTCAGTGCACTCCCTGCCGTGAAGGTACGGGCTGGATGTACCGCATCATGCAGCGTATGGACCGCGGTGTGGCCGAGGTTAAAGAAATCGACATGCTGCTCGATATCGGTACGGAAATTGAAGGCAAGACCATTTGCGCCCACGGCGATGCATCGACCTGGCCAATCAAGGGTCTGTTCCGTCACTTCCGTCCGCAGGTTGAACAGCGTCTGCTCGACTACAGAAAGAGCAGGGCTGCCTGATGGCCAGTAAGCTGCCACAAAGCTCGGTTGCCATTCGGCCGTATCAGGGAGAGGTGGATTTTCCTGGTCTGGTGGCATTCATCGCCATGCAATATGAGCATGAACGCGAGCGGCAGAATGATGGCCGTATTCACGGTGGCAAGATGGCCCCGCAGTATGCAAACGAGCTGGTAGACGCGGTTGAAACACGGCGTGGCTGCCTGCTGATTGCCGAAGTGGGTGAAGTTCCGGTTGGTTTTATTGCTGCTTATGTGATGTCGGATCCCGACCCCGTGCTTGAAGATCGTGCCCGTGAGCATGCCTTTGTGCGCGATCTTTTTGTGTTGCCGAACTGGCGCCGTATGGGCGTAGCAACACGTTTGGTGCAGGCGGCTGAAGCACACTTCCGTTCCATTACCATTCCGCGTATTCGCCTTGCTGGCGCTGCGCAGAACGAGGCGATGTTGTGCCTCGTTGTTGCCCTCAATTTCAGTCCATATGCCGCTGTTTATGACCGGCCTATTTTGCAGCCATCGCATTCTGTGCAGGATGGCAAGATCGTCAAGGGAACCCGCTAGACCATGCCCAAGCTTACAATCGACGGAATGGAAGTAGAAGTAACACCGGGCACCTCTGTGCTGCAGGCCGCTGAGCAGCTGGGGATTGAAGTGCCGCGCTTCTGCTATCACGACAAGCTGTCTGTGCCGGCGAACTGCCGCATGTGCCTGGTTGAGCAGGAAAAGGCCCCCAAGCCGGTGCCCAGCTGTGCTGTGCCGTGTGGCGAAGGAATGGTTATCAAGACCAATTCACCGATTGCCCAGCAGGCCCGCAAAGGCGTGATGGAAATGCTGTTGATCAACCACCCGCTGGATTGCCCGATTTGCGATCAGGGCGGTGAGTGCGATTTGCAGGATCAGGCCATGGGCTATGGCTACGATCGCTCGCGTCATGAAGAAGTCAAACGCGCTGTTTCTAATAAGGACTTTGGTCCGGTTGTCGCTACTGTCATGACCCGCTGCATCCAGTGTACCCGCTGCGTACGCTTTATGGATGAGATTGCTGGCACGCCTGAGCTTGGTATGACAGGCCGTGGTGAGGATGTTGAAATTACCACTTATGTGCCGCATGCGCTTACATCAGAGCTGTCGGGTAATATTGTTGATATCTGCCCTGTAGGTGCACTGACCAGCAAGCCTTACGCCTTTGTGGCGCGCCCTTGGGAGCTGCGCAAGACCGAGAGCATAGATGTGCTTGACGCTGTAGGCAGCAATATCCGTATCGATTGCCGTGGCGGCGAAGTGCTGCGTGTTCTGCCGCGCCTGAATGACGACATTAATGAAGAATGGTTGGGCGATAAATCGCGCCTCGCGATTGACGGTCTCAAGCGCCAGCGCCTCGACAGGCCTTATGTGCGCGAGAACGGTAAGCTACGTGCAGCCAGCTGGGATGAGGCTTTTGCGGCTATCGCCAAGCGGCTCTCGGGCGTGAAGGGTGAGCGAATTGCCGCTCTTGCTGGCGATCTGGTTGATGTTGAATCGCAGTTCATGCTTAAGCAGCTGATGAGCAAGCTGGACAGCAAGAATCTTGACTGCCGTCAGGATGGTGCGAACTTTGATGTGCGCCAGCGTGCAGGCTACATCTTCAACACCACGATTGCCGGCATTGAAGAGGCTGATGCCATTCTTCTTATTGGCACCAATCCACGCCATGAAGCGCCATTGGTCAATGCCCGCATCCGCAAGCGTTGGCGTCAGGTTGACCTGCCGATTGGTGTGATCGGCGAGAAGCTTGATCTGACTTATACCTACGACTATCTCGGCGCTGGCGCTGTTAGTCTGAAGGACCTCGGCAGCTTTGGCGAGAAACTGAAGAATGCCAAGAAGCCGATGCTGGTTCTCGGTATGGGCGCACTGGCCCGTGCTGATGGCGCAGCCGTGCACGCACGTGCGCGCGAAATTGCCGAGCAGTTTGGCTTTATCAAAGATGGCTGGAACGGCTTTAATGTTCTGCATACAGCCGCTGCCCGCGTTGGCGGCCTTGAAGTTGGTTTTGTACCCGGCGAGGGCGGCCTTACCACCAAGGGTATTCTTGAGGCTGCCAAGCGCGGCGATGTTGAGATTATCTATAATCTCGGATGCGATGAAATCGAAGGCAGCGAGTTCGGTAGTGCCTTCGTGATCTATCAGGGTCATCATGGCGATCGTGGCGCTCAGCGTGCTGATGTTATTTTGTCCGGCGCTGCCTATACCGAGAAAAACGCGCTTTATGTGAATACTGAAGGCCGTGCACAGGCTGGTAAGCAGGCCAGCTTCCCGCTGGGTGAAGCCAAGGAAGATTGGCGTATTCTGCGTGCGCTGTCGGAGCGTTTGGGTAAAACTTTGCCGTATGACCAGCTGGCGGATATCCGCAAGGCGCTGGCTGATCTTAACCCCATATTTGCAAATGTTGGTAAAGTAGTGGCAGCTGAATGGAAGAGCTTTGGTGTTGCCGGTGCTCTTACCGATGCGGCTTTCAAGAGCCCGGTTGCCAATTACTATATGACAGACGCGATCAGCCGTTCGTCTGAAACTATGGCGAAATGCACAAACGAGGTCTGGTCAGTTGTAAATGCGGCTGCCAAGAGGAGTGGTACCCATGCTTAGTTTCTTCTTGGGCCTGCTTTATATTGTCGGCGCGATTTTGCTTATCGTGGTACCGCTGCTTATCGCTGTTGCTTATGTTACGTTCATGGAACGTAAGGTTCTGGCTCTGGCGCAGTTGCGCCATGGCCCGAATGTCGTCGGTCCGTTTGGTCTGCTGCAACCGTTTGCTGATGGTTTGAAGCTGCTGGCGAAGGAAACCATCGTTCCGTCAGGCGCTAATCGCGGTCTGTTTATTGCGGCGCCTATCTTGCTGTTCTTCCTCTCGCTTGTCTCTTGGGCGGTTATGCCGTTTGATGATGGCTTGGTGCTGGCAGATATCAACATCGGTATCCTGTATCTCTTCGCTATTTCATCGCTTGGCGTATACGGCATCATCATTGCGGGTTGGGCATCTAACTCTAAATATTCCTTCCTTGGTGCCATGCGCTCGGCTGCACAGATGGTGAGCTATGAGGTCTCCATCGGCCTCATCATGATTACGGTGCTGCTGCTGGCTGGTTCGCTCAATCTTTCCGAGATCGTGCGCAATCAGGAAGGTGGTATCATGAGCTGGCACATGGTGCCGTTATTCCCCATGTTCATCATGTTCTTTATTTCTGGTCTGGCCGAAACCAACCGAACCCCGTTTGACTTGCCCGAAGGCGAAGCCGAGCTGGTAGGTGGTTTCAATACTGAATACTCATCAATGACCTTCGCACTGTTCTTCCTGGGCGAATACGCGAACATGATTTTGATGAGCGCCATGACCACCACGCTGTTCCTGGGCGGCTGGCTCTCGCCGTTTGGTGCTGCCGATACAATCATTCCCGGTGTTATCTGGTTCTCGGCCAAGATTGCGTTCAGCCTGTTCTGCTTTATCTGGATCCGCGCCACGCTGCCGCGCTTCAGGTATGACCAGCTGATGCGTTTGGGCTGGAAGGTCTTCCTGCCGGGCTCGCTGCTGTATGTTGTGGCTGTGGCCGCCTATGTCGTTTTCTTTAAGGGGGCCGTATGAGCTTCATCGATCGCACTGCGCGCAGTTTCTTGTTGGCCGAAATCTTCGGCGGCATGTGGCTGACCTTCAAATACATGTTCAAGCCGCGGGTCACCATCAACTACCCGTATGAGAAGGGCCCGATCAGCGCCCGTTTCCGTGGTGAGCATGCCTTGCGCCGTTATGCTAATGGCGAAGAGCGCTGCATTGCCTGCAAGCTATGCGAAGCAGTTTGCCCTGCGCAGGCGATTACAATTGAGGCCGAGCCACGTGAAGATGGCAGCCGCCGTACCACGCGCTACGACATCGATATGACCAAGTGCATTTACTGCGGCCTGTGCCAAGAAGCCTGCCCGGTTGATGCGATTGTCGAAGGTCCGAACTTTGAGTTCGCTACCGAAACACGTGAAGAGCTGATGTACAACAAGGACAAGCTGCTGGCCAATGGCGACCGCTGGGAACCCTTGCTTGCTGCCAATCTCGAGCGCGAAGCGCCTTACCGCTGAAGGATGAATGAACGTGCTAGCTGAACTCTCTGATCAACTCATCAACAGCCCGCAAATTGTCGGTACCTTTGCCATGTTTTATGCCTTTGCAACGGTACTGCTGTTTGCGGCTGTCATGGTTATTACGGCGCGCAATCCGGTACACTCGGTTCTTTTCCTCATCCTTGGCTTCTTTAATGCTGCTGGCCTGTTCCTGCTGATGGGGGCGGAGTTCCTCGCTGCTATTCTGGTCATCGTTTATGTGGGCGCTGTGGCAGTGTTGTTCCTGTTCGTGGTCATGATGCTGGATATCGACTTTGCCGAGCTGCGCAAGGGCGCCGCCCGCAATCTGCCGGTTGGGCTCGTGACTGCAGGCATCTTGGCCGCCGAGATGATCATGCTGGTGCTCAGCTGGAGTATGGCGAATGGTGCAGATAGCCAAATTGCCAGCCGCACACCGGTTGAAACCGCCAATACCGAGGCTTTGGGCCAGATTCTCTATACCCAGTATGTCATTCCCTTCCAGGTGGCGGGTCTCATTCTGCTGGTTGCCATGATTGGTGCAATCGTGCTCACGCATCGTACCCGACCCGGTGTACGTCGTCAGCTGGTTGCCACCCAGAACAGCCGCAATCCTGCCGATGTCATGAAGCTTACACGGCCCGAAACAGGAGAGGGTATCTAAATGGACCTCACAATTGGCCTCTCGCATTACCTGGTGCTGGCAGCAATACTGTTCACTATCGGTATTGTCGGCATTTTCCTGAATCGCAAGAACGTGATCGTCATTCTCATGTCGATCGAGTTGATGTTGTTGGCGGTGAATATTAATTTCGTGGCTTTCTCGCAAAAACTTGGCGATCTCTCTGGCCAGATTTTTGCGCTCTTTGTGCTGACGGTTGCCGCAGCTGAAGCCGCCATTGGTCTTGCCATTCTTGTTGTTTACTTCCGTAACCGCGGCTCCATCGCGGTTGACGATATCAATCTGATGAAGGGTTAAGCCATGCTGTCCATGGAAACCGCTGTAGTATTCCTGCCGTTGCTCGGCTTTCTTATTGCTGGTCTGGGCGGCTACCGCCTTGGCAAGCATGGGGCTGAGTACGTTACCGTTGGCTTGATGCTGATAACGGCATTTATCTCGATCAAGCTGTTTGGCGTTTACGCGACCGGCGGTGCCGAGCAGACGGTAACGCTCCTGCGCTGGATGAGCATCGGCCCGCTTGAAATTGACTGGGCCTTACGCTTTGACGCGCTCACCGCCGTTATGCTGGTGGTGGTCAATGTCGTGTCCTGTATGGTGCATGTTTATTCGCTTGGCTACATGTCGCATGACGCGCACCGCCCACGTTTCTTCGCTTATCTTTCGCTCTTCACCTTCGCGATGCTGATGCTGGTAACGGCTGATAACCTCGTGCAGCTTTTCTTCGGCTGGGAAGGTGTGGGTCTTGCGTCTTACCTGCTGATCAATTTCTGGTTCAAGAAGCCGAGTGCCAACGCCGCCTCCATGAAGGCATTTCTGGTTAACCGCGTGGGTGACTTCGGCTTTGCCCTTGGAATTATGGGTATCTTCTTTATTTATGGCACCGTTGAGTTTGACGGCATCTTCGCGCAAACAGTTGCGGGCACGACCTTCAACCTGTTCGGATATCAGCTTGATGCGCTGACGGTAAGCTGCCTGCTGTTGTTCATGGGCGCGATGGGTAAGTCGGCTCAGCTTGGTTTGCACACATGGCTGCCGGACGCAATGGAAGGCCCGACGCCGGTTTCGGCCCTCATCCATGCCGCAACAATGGTAACAGCTGGTGTATTCATGCTTTGCCGCCTCTCGCCGCTGTTCGAGCAGGTGCCTCATGTGCTTGAGTTTGTGACTATCGTTGGTGCACTGACCGCATTTGTGGCGGCAACCATCGGCCTTACGCAGTGGGATATCAAACGCGTAATTGCCTATTCAACCATGAGCCAGCTTGGCTACATGTTCTTTGCCGTTGGTGTGGGCGCATATGGTGCAGCGATGTTCCATCTGACTACACATGCCTTCTTCAAGGCGCTGTTGTTCCTGGGTTCGGGCTCGGTCATCCATGCTCTTGAAGGTGAACAGGACCTGCGCAAGATGGGTGGTCTGGCCAAGAAGATTCCGGCCACCTGCATCCTGATGTGGATTGGTTCGCTTGCGCTGGCGGGTGTGCCGCTGTTCGCTGGCTACTACTCAAAAGACATCATTCTTGAAGCTGCCTATGGCGCCCATACGCCGGTTGGTCAGTTCGCCTGGGTGTTGGGTATTGCTGCCGCACTGATGACAGCTTTCTACAGCTGGCGTCTGCTGATCCTGACCTTCCACGGCAAGACGCGTGCTGACCATCATGCCTATGATCATGCGCATGAATCGCCTCCGTCGATGATGATCCCGTTGCTGGTTCTTGCTGTTGGTGCCATCTTCTCAGGCTGGTATGCGCACGACTGGTTTGTGGGTGATGGCAGGGCTGATTTCTGGCGTACCGCACTTAAGGTCACTGAGGGGCGCGATGCGATTGAGGCCGCTCACCATGTTCATGGCCTCGCCAAGTATATGCCTACCATTGTGGGTGTCGTTGGTATTGTGTTCGCATTCGTTGTTTATCTCCTGCGTCCGGGTATGGCTGAGAAGATTGCCGGCGCGTTCAAACCGCTACATCAGCTGTTCTTCCGCAAGTGGTACTTCGATGAGCTGTATGATGCTGTATTCGTGCAGCCATCGCTCAAGCTCGGCCGTATGTTCTGGAAACAGGGCGATGCCGGTATTATCGATGCTTATGGCCCGGATGGCGTGAGCTCGCTGACCTCCTGCATGTCGGTTTATCTGCGCCGCCTGCAATCTGGTTATGTCTATCACTATGCGTTTGCCATGGTCATCGCGGTTGTTGCCGCGGTTGTCTGGCTGCAAAGAGGTTAATTACTGATGTCTACCTGGCCGTTACTTTCTCTTCTTACCTTCCTGCCGCTGATTGGCGCACTGCTGATGTTATTCATCCGCGGCACTCCCGAAGAGGTAAGCCGCAACTGCCGTAATGTGGCTTTGCTTTTCACCGGTATTACATTCCTCCTGTCGCTCAAGGTATTGTTCCTGTTCAATCAGTCAGCAGGTGGTTTCCAGTTTAATGAGTATATCAGTATTATCCCTGAGCTGTTCAGCTACCACTTGGGTGTTGATGCTATTTCGCTCTCGCTGGTGGTGCTCACTACCTTCCTAATGCCGATTGCGATTATCGCCAGCCGCCATGTGACTCTACGGGTGCGTGAATACCTCATCAGCTTCCTGCTGCTTGAGACCATGATGATTGGCACATTCTGTGCACTTAACACCATGCTGTTCTACGCCTTCTTCGAGGGTGTGCTGATCCCGATGTATGTGATCATCGGTATCTGGGGCGGCCAGCGCCGTGTTTATGCATCGTTCAAGTTCTTCCTTTATACGCTGCTCGGTTCCATCCTCATGCTGCTGGCATTGATATTTATGTACCTTAAGACTGGTACTACAGATATGACCGTGCTGTTGCAGATGGCCGGTACCAGCTCCATCTTCGGTCTTGATGTGCAGAAGTGGCTGTGGCTGGCGTTCTTCGCCTCATTCGCGGTTAAGCTGCCTATGTGGCCGGTGCACACCTGGTTACCGGATGCGCACGTTGAAGCGCCAACCGCAGGCTCGATCATCCTTGCTGGCGTGCTGCTGAAAATGGGCGGTTATGGCCTGATCCGCTTCTCGCTACCGTTGCTGCCAGAAGCCAGCCAGTATTTTGCCCCGCTGGTATGGACACTCAGCTTGGTTGCGATTGTCTATACCTCGCTGGTGGCGCTGGTGCAGGAAGACATGAAGAAGCTGATTGCCTATTCATCTGTCGCGCATATGGGCTTTGTCACGTTGGCACTCTTCTCGTTCAACACGTACGGCCTGCAGGCTGCCATGTTCCAGATGATCTCGCATGGCGTGGTCTCGGGTGCGCTCTTCTTCTGCGTGGGTATTCTGTATGACCGTATGCACACCCGCCAGATCGCCTCATATGGCGGTGTGGTAAACGTCATGCCACGTTTTGCTGTGCTATTCCTGTTCATGACGCTGGCGTCGGTTGGTATGCCGGGTACCAGTGGGTTTGTGGGTGAGTTCCTGACCTTTGTAGGCCTGTTCAAGGCAACGGCCTGCGCAAGTGGTACTATGAATGATCAGTATGTTGCCATGTTCAGCTGGGCGCCCACTGTGGCTGTTATTGCTGCAACCGCGCTGGTTTTGGGTGCTGCTTACATGCTTTGGCTGTACCGCAAGGTGATGTATGGCGAGATTGCCAACGCTGATGTGGCCAAGCTACCAGATATTGATAAGGGTGAGCTGCTGGCCCTGCTGGCCATGGCCGCTGTTGTCCTGTGGCTTGGTGTACATGCCGATGCCTTGCTCGACTTCCTGCGTAGTAATCTTGATTATTACAACACACTTATTACCGACCGGTCGCTGTGTCAGGTCATGACACCACCTGTTATGCAGCCTTAAGGAGTTTTCCCGTGACCCTCGATCTTATTCTGCCATGGACTGCCGTTCTGCCGGAGCTGGCCTTGGCTTTTGCGGCCATGGTTCTTTTGCTGGTTGGTGCCTTCGGTGGTGATAAATCAACCAACAGCGTCAACATCGGCGCTGTGTTCAGTCTGCTGGTTGTTGCTGCTATCGTATGGGTGCTGCAGAACGGCATGGGCGTTGAAGGCAAGCTGATAACACCGGGTGGCTTCCATACGGCGAGTAGCTTCACTTCCTTCATGAAGTTGATGATTCTGGCTGCAGCAGCTTTGTGCTTGCTCATCGCACCGGGCTATCTGGTGCGTAAGGACATTTCGCGTCCTGAATATCCCGTGCTGGTACTATTCTCGGTTGTTGGCATGATGTTGATGGTATCGGCCAGCAACTTCCTGATGCTGTATGTCGGTCTCGAGCTGCAGAGCCTTGCGCTTTATGTGCTTGCCGCTTTCCGCCGCGATGCCACCCGTTCAAGCGAAGCTGGCCTTAAGTATTTCGTACTGGGTGCGCTGGCTTCGGGCCTTTTGCTTTACGGTATTTCTCTGGTTTATGGTTTTACAGGTACGCTCGACTTTGTTCGTATTGCCGGTGTACTAACCATTAATGAAGCACACATGGGTGTAACAGTTGGTCTGGCCTTTATTCTTGCGGCTCTGGCTTTCAAGGTATCGGCAGCGCCCTTCCATATGTGGACGCCAGATGTTTACGAAGGTGCCCCAACCACAGTCACCGCCTTCTTCTCGGTAGTGCCGAAGCTGGCAGCTATGGGCTTGCTCATGAATGTATTGCTGGTACCGTTCAAGCCGCTGGCAGGAGACTGGGAGCTGCTGGTTGCAGGTATGGCGGCACTCTCCATGATTGTGGGTGCCTTGGGCGCAATTGGCCAGACCAATATCAAGCGTCTGCTGGCGTATAGCTCAATCGGTCATGTTGGTTTTGCGCTTATGGCATTAGCCAGCAACAGCCCTGCGGGTATAGAGGCCGTGCTGCTCTACCTCGCGTTTTATGTGGTAATGAGCATTGGTGCCTTCTCGGTTGTTCTGCTTATGCGCCGTGATGGCCGCATGCTTGAAGAGATTACCGACCTTGCCGGTATCTCACGCCTGCATCCCGGTATGGCAGCGGCTATGGCTGTACTTATGTTCTCCATGGCTGGTATTCCGCCCATGGTTGGTTTCTTTACCAAGCTGTACGTGTTTGTAGCGGCGCTGCAGGCTGACCTGCTCTGGCTTGCGGTTGTTGGTGCTATTGCCAGCGTTGTGGGCGCTTACTACTACATTCGCATTATCAAGGTGATGTACTTTGATGAGCCGGTAGCTGGCTTTGAGCAGCCGCCTGAGCCGTGCCTCTCGACCACACTGGTTGCAACCAGCATGATCACGCTGGCTGGTGTCGTGCTGCTTGGCCCGCTCAGTCTGCTCGCCAAACTGGCGACTGCTGGCCTTCTTGCGCCGTGATCTTTCAGCTCACCACGCTGGATGAAACAGGTAGCACCAATGACGAGGTAGCCAAAGCCGCCCGCGCCGGTGCTCCAGAAGGCTTGGCTGTGTTTGCGCGGCAGCAAACCGCGGGTAGGGGCAGGCAGGGCCGTAACTGGCAGAGCCTGCCGGGTAATGTCTTCTTTTCCATGCTGCTGCGCCCGCCGCAGGAAAAATCAGCCACCATTGGCCAGCTGGCCTTTGTCGTTGGGCTTGCTGTGGGCGAGGCGCTCGGTAGCTATGGTGTTAGCTGGCAGCTTAAATGGCCGAATGATGTTTACATTAATGGCCAGAAGATTGCCGGTATCCTGCTCGAGAGCGAGCCAGGCTGGGTTGTCGCGGGCATCGGTATTAACGTGCAGCATACACCGCCCGCGACCGACCGCCCCATCACCTCACTGCGGCAGGAGGGGCATGAAACAACGCCTGAGGCTGTTATTGCCATTCTGATGCAGCGGTTTGCGTATTGGTACGCCCTCTGGCAACAGCAGGGTTTTATGCCGGTGCGCGAAGAATGGCTCAAGCACGCCTATAATATCGGTGGTGCTGTTAAAGTGACGCTGGCCAATGGCCAGTTCGCTGAAGGGCGCTTCACATCCCTCGATAAAGACGGCGCGCTGTTAATTGCAAACCAAAACGGCGAAGAGCAACGTATATTGGCAGGGGATGTATTCTTTGCATGACGACCGAATTTAGCGACTTTAACGACTATAAGCAGGGGGAGCTTTACTTCCTCTCGCTCGGTGGCTCGGGTGAGTATGGTGGCAACCTTAACCTCTACCAGTATAACGGCCAGTGGCTGATGGTCGACCTCGGCATCTCTTTTGCAGGTGGCGATATGGCGGGTGTTGAGCTGATGGTGCCAGACCCCAGCTATATCGAAAAGCAGCGTCATCGCCTGACTGGCCTGATTGTAACCCATGCGCATGAAGACCATTTGGGCGGTATTGCCCATCTCTGGAAGCGCCTGCGCTGCCCCATTTATATTACTGCATTTGCAGCAGCATTCTTACGTGCACATCTGGCCGAACACGAAGGCAGCGAGCGGCCTGATATCCGTATCGTTGAGCCGGGGGAGGTATTCCACCTCGGGCCGTTTGCCTGCAAATTGGTTGGTATTACACACTCAACCCCTGAATCCTGCATGGTCGAGATCATGACGCCGGTTGGCCGTGTGGTACATACCGGCGACTGGAAGCTCGATAAGAACCCGCTGGTCGGTAATGCTTATGAGGAAGAGCTTTATCAGGAAATGGGCCGCGAAGGTGTATTGGCCTGTATCTCTGAATCGACCAACGCAAATGTACCGGGCTCTAGCCTCTCGGAACTTGATGTCCAGAATGGCCTGACGCAACTGATGGCGCGGCTTGATAACCGTATTGCAGTTGTGGTCATGTCGCGTAATCTGGGGCGTATCCGCGCGGTGGCAGAAGCCGCCAAGGCCAACGGCCGCGATGTTGCACTGGTCGGGCGCTCATTATGGAAATCGAACGTCATTGGCCGTGAGCTTGGCTATTTTGATGGACTACCCGAGTTTTTATCGCCTGAGGATGTGGGCTATATTCCGCGTAGCAAGATTGTATTTATCTGTACTGGCTCGCAAGGCGAGCCGCGTGCCGCCATCAGCCGTATTGCAGCGGGTGAGCATCCTTCGATTGACCTGAACAAGGGCGATCACGTTATCTTCTCGGCCCGTGTTATTCCCGGTAACGAAGTACCGGTTGGCAGGATTCATGACCGTTTTATGGCAAACGGACGTGAGGTTATTACGCGCGATAGTGTGCCAGAATGCATTTATGCTTCGGGTCATCCGGGTATTGATGAAATTACCCAGATGTACCAGTGGCTGCGCCCACAAATTCTTATCCCTGTGCATGGTGAACGCCGTTTTCAGGAAGCGAATGCCGAGATTGCGCGTAAGTGCCAGATACCTAATGTGGTTATCCCGGAAAACGGCTCAGTCATTTGCCTCAAGCCCGGTGCAACCGAGATTGTGGGTAATGTTACGACCGGCAGGTTGGCGCTGGATGGCAAGGCGCTGGTTTCTGACCAGTCAGACTCCATCCGCTTGCGCCGCAAGATGATGTTGGGCGGCTCGGTTCTGGCAACGCTGGTTCTTGATGAAAAACACCGTCTTATCGCACGGCCCAAACTCACATTACGTGGTCTTTCAACCGGCGAAGCGCTACTGGATGATGAAGCCGAGATTAAGGCCGCTATTGAATACGCCTTCGAGAAGCTGCCGCATAGCGCCCGCTCGAAGGATGATGTGCTTGAAGAGAGCATCCGTATTGCCATTCGCCGTACGGTAAATAAAATTCATAACAAGAAGCCGGTTATAGATATTCATATCGTGAGGACTTAAAGCCATGCTGGGTCGCCTCAATCACGTTGCTATTGCTACGCTGGATATTGCCAAGGCTAGCGCTCTCTACCGCGATACGTTGGGGGCTGAGGTCTCGGCGCCGGTAGATCTACCTGAGCACGGCGTAACTACTGTCTTTGTAAAGCTACCCAATACCAAGGTGGAGTTGCTGCAGCCACTGGGGGATAAGTCGCCTATTGCTAAGTTTCTGGCTGAGCGGCCAGACGGCGGCATTCACCATATGTGCTACGAGGTTGAGGATATTCTTGTCGCGCGGGATCATCTTTTAGGGCAGGGGGCGCGTATACTTGGTGATGGTCAGCCCAAAATAGGCGCGCATGGCAAGCCGGTGCTGTTTTTACATCCTAAGGACTTTGGCGGCGTCCTCATCGAGCTGGAGCAGGTATAATGGGTTTAGTCACTGGATTAGCTGTGTTTTTTGTCGTCTGGTGGACCGTGCTGTTTGCGGTGCTGCCCTGGGGCGTAAAAACCGACCCCGAAACAGGACAAATTGGCGCGCCCGCAGCGCCGCAGCTGCTGCGTAAGTTTGTCGCCACCACCTTGATAACGGCAGTCATTTGGGTCATCATCTATTACATAGCCAGTCAGCCAGGCCTTCTATCGTTCCGGCAGGCTGCACGCCAGATGCCTTTATAGGTAACAGGAGAATTCAAATGCGCTTTCTTTTTCTCATTCCGCTGCTGATGTTACCTGTTGTGGCACATGCCAGCAGTATTAACCGCAGTGTGGGCGATACGTCGCTATTTATCGGTGAAGAAGTTTGCAAGTGGGCCGAAACCAACGCTCCGGTTGAAGATGCAGCCTATGAAGGCGGTGTGGATGTTGAGGGTAAGCCCGTAGCCCCTGCCTCTATGGCAGCCCAGCGTGAGCAGGCTTTGGCCGACCGCTTACTGCGTAAAATCACCATCGAAATTACCAGCGATTTGGCGGTGCAGTTAGGGATGCCCGAAAAGCTCATCCGCCAGCGTCTCATGGTTGGCACGGTCGAGGTTGACGATGAGAACAATCTGACCGTAAACGGTGAGCCGCTGGTTAATCCCGATCCGGCTGCTTGGGTTGAGGCCTGTGAGCAGTCAAAGAACCCATAAATAGCGCTATTCTGTCCTCTCGACGCCGCGCCTGAACTTCTCTAGTTTAGGTCAGATTTTGAGAGGTTCACCATGACTGCTGCGGCCCAAAAAACACAAACCAAGCCCAAGACGGCGATTACCCCTACACGTGGCGAAAATTACCCCGAATGGTACCAGCAGGTTATTAAAGGTGCCGACATGGCCGAAATGTCGGGCGTGCGCGGCTGCATGGTGATCAAGCCGTGGGGCTTTGGCATGTGGGAGCAGATCACGCATGATCTCGATCGCCGCTTTAAAGAAACCGGCCATGAGAACGCTTACTTCCCGCTGTTCATTCCGCTCTCACTGCTGGAGAAGGAAGCCAGCCATGTAGAGGGCTTCGCCAAGGAAATGGCCGTGGTTACGCACCATCGCCTGATACAGAAGGATGGCAAACTAGTGCCCGATGGCCAGCTCGATGAACCGCTGATCGTGCGCCCGACCTCCGAGACCATTATCGGTGAGGCTTTTGCCCGCTGGATCAAGAGCTATCGCGATCTGCCGGTACTCATCAACCAGTGGTGCAATGTTGTACGCTGGGAAATGCGCACACGCATCTTCCTGCGTACATCTGAGTTTTTGTGGCAGGAAGGGCATACGGCGCACGCCAGCGAAGCTGAAGCGAGGGCTGAGACCGAGACCATGCTTGAGGTTTACGCCAAGCATGCTGAAGAGGCTTTGGCGCTGCCGGTTATTCGCGGCGAGAAGACCGCTGGTGAACGCTTCCCCGGTGCAGTGAAGACCTTGTGTATCGAAGCCATGATGCAGGATGGCAAGGCGCTGCAGGCAGGTACGTCGCATTACCTTGGGCAGAATTTTGCCAAGGCGGCCAATATTTCATTCCAGAATAAAGCTGGCGAAATTGAGCTTGCCTATACAACATCATGGGGTGCTTCGACCCGTCTTATTGGCGCCGTGATTATGAGCCATGCGGACGATGATGGATTGCGTCTTCCGCCCGCAATTGCGCCAAGCCAGATTGTGATTATTCCCATCATTCGCGAAGAAGCCGAGAAGGCCAAGGTTATGGCCTATTGTGAGCAAGTGGCCAAAGACTGCCGCGCGCAGCATTATATAGGCCAGTCGGTTCGTGTACGTATCGATACCCGCGATCAGCAAGGCTCGGAAAAGCGCTGGAGCTGGATCAAGAAGGGTGCCCCCATCATTCTTGAAATCGGCCCCCGTGATGTAGAGAGCGCTAGCGTTGCACTTACCCGTCGTATCGATATCGCTGCCAAAAAAGAGATCATGCCGGTAGTTGACCTCGCTGCTAACCTCACTGGCATACTCAAGGGCATTCACCAGAAGCTGTATGATGAGGCGCTGGAGCTGCGCACATCGCGTACACGTGCCGATATCAAAACACTCGATGAGTTCAAGGCTTACTTCAGCGGCTCGGGCGATGAGAGTTTTAATAACGGCCAGGGCTTTGTGCGCGCTGGTTTCTGCGGCGATGAATCTGCGGTGGCCGAAGTACTGAAGTCGCTCAGTGTAACAATCCGCTGCCTGCCGTTTGATCAAAGTGATAAGCCAGCCAGTTGCGTGCTTACCGGTAAACCCGCCACCTGTGTGGCCATTTTTGCAAGGTCGTACTAAGTGATTTTCTCTCCATTCGAACGTATGGTGGCCTGGCGATATCTGCGTGCACGCAGAAGCGAGGGCTTCATCTCGGTTATTGCCGTGTTCTCGCTCCTCGGCATTATGCTGGGCGTGGCCACACTTATCATCGTCATGTCAGTAATGAATGGTTTCAGGGCCGAGTTATTTGACCGCATCATAGGCCTCAACGGACATATTACTGTGCAGTCTAGCATGGGTAATCTCGGTAATTATGATGATGTGGCCGAGCGTGTGCGGCAGCTGCCGGGCGTAACCCGCGCCGTGCCCATGATTAACGGGCAGGCGCTGGTCACCGGTCGTGGCGGCCCCCGTGGTGTGATGATTAGGGCCATGAAGCCGGAAGATTTCATGACCAAGCCCATTCTTTCGACCAGCGTGAAGTATGGCGATGCCGCTGCCTTTGGCGATACAACGGTGGCGATTGGCACAAGGCTGGCAACAGACCTCGGTGTGCGTGTGGGCGATAACATTACCCTCATCAGTCCGCAGGGGCGTGCCACAGCTTTTGGTTCGGCCCCGCGGTATGCCAGCTATACTGTTGGTGCTATCTTTAATGTAGATATGTACGAATTTGATGCCGGCTATGTGTATATGCCGCTTGAAAGCGCACAGGCGTTTTACCAGATGCCGGTGAGCGTATCTTACTTGGAGGTCATTACCAGCGATGTGAATAACCTTGAGGCAGTGAAGGCGGCAATTCAGGCGGGGGCGGGTACGGATGTACGCATTCTCGACTGGAAGGACCTGAACGGCGCTTTCCTCAATGTCGTGCAGGTAGAGCGTAACGTCATGTTCCTGATACTTTCGCTCATGACGGCGATTGCCTCGTTTAATATTATCTGCAGTCTTTATATGCTGGTCCAGATCAAGGGTAGGGATATTGCCATTTTGCGGACCATGGGCGCGACGCGCGGTATGATCTTACGTATCTTCATTCTCACTGGGGCCTCATTGGGTGTGGTAGGCACCATACTCGGCACCAGTATTGGCGTACTGTTTGCGGCTAACATCGAGACCATCCGCCAGCTGGCGCAGAAGATGACCGATGCCAAACTGTTTGATGCCGAGTTTTACTTCTTCAGCCAGTTGCCTGCAGTAGTCGTTTATTCAGATGTGGTGCAGGTGGTGGCTATCGCGCTTTTCTTCTCGCTTACAGCAACAATTATGCCGGCACGTAGAGCCGCGCGCCTCGATCCGGTGGAGGCCCTGCGTTATGAGTAATACTGTGCTTGCTCTCAACAGCCTCGTGCGCTCCTATCCTCAGGAGGGTGCGCCACTCGAAGTCCTTAAGAGTGTCGACTTTGCCCTGCAGCCCGGCGAACTGGTAGCATTGGTTGCGCCATCTGGTACCGGTAAATCAACCCTGTTGCATGCGGCTGGTCTGCTCGATACTCCCACTGCAGGTGATATCCTTATTCATGGCAAGTCTGCCGTGATGCTGGATGATGTGGCGCGCACTGCACTGCGCCGCCAGTACATCGGATTTGTCTATCAGTTCCATCATCTGTTGCCTGAGTTCTCAGCCCTTGAGAATATTGTACTCCCGCAGATGATTGCAGGCGTGGCCTATCAGACTGCCAAGCTGCGTGCGCTTGAGCTGTTGCGCTCGGTTGGTCTTGAAGCACGTGCCGAGCATCGCCCGGGTAAGCTTTCGGGTGGCGAGCAGCAGCGCGTAGCGATTGCCCGTGCATTGGCTAACCGCCCCAAGCTGCTGATTGCGGATGAACCCACTGGTAACCTCGATCCGCATACAGCGGATGGTGTGTTTGAATTGCTCAAGAGTTTGACGCGGGCTGAAGGCTTGGCCGTACTAGTGGCCACCCACAATCTCGACCTCGCGATGCGTATGGACCGTATCGTCACTTTGCGCGAAGGTAAGCTGGTCGCCTATGCCTGAGATTAACAGCTTCATCCACCTACGTGTACATTCGGCCTATTCATTGGCCGAAGGTGCGATCCGTACCAAGGATCTGGTGAAGCTCGCCAAGAATAACGACATGCCCGCCGTGGCAGTGACTGATACCAACAACTTGTTTGGTGCGTTGGAGTTTGCCAGTGCGGCGGCAGATAGCGGTATTCAGCCCATCATCGGGTGCCAGATTGCCATTACCCGCCCGGGCGATAACCGTGGTGGCCCTGCCAAAGCGCCGGACCAGATCGTTCTGCTGGTGCAGAATGAAAAGGGCTACAAAAACCTGATGAAACTCTCGAGTAAATTATTCCTCGAGAGTGGCGCTATGGCTGAGCCGCAGATGAAACTGGAAGAGCTGCTGCCGCATGCTGAAGGGTTGATTTGCCTTACAGGTGGGCCGATGGGTACTGTGGGCCGCCTGATAGCCGAAGGGCAGGGTGAGGCAGCCGAGCAAATCTTGCTTATGCTCAACGGGGCTTTTAGCGGCCGTCTTTATGTTGAGCTGCAGCGCCATAACCTCTCGATTGAAAACAAGATTGAGAACGCGCTGGTTGATCTGGCTTATAAACACAATATTCCCTTGGTGGCGACCAACGATTGCTTCTTTTCGACCGAAGATATGTTCGAGGCCCATGATGCACTGCTCTGCATTGCACAAGGCACCGTTCTGGCTGAAACCAACCGCCGCAAAGTTACTGCCGAGCATCGTTTTAAAACTGCTGCCGAAATGCGCCTGCTGTTTGCCGATATTCCGGAAGCGGCTGATAACACCATCGCGATTGCGCGCCGCTGCGCCTATATGCCTAAGAAGGGCAAGCCGATTTTGCCGCCGTTCCCCACACAGGCGGGCCGTACCGAAGAGCAGGAGCTGCAGGCACAGTCCGAAGAGGGTTTAGCTGCACGCATGAAAGTGCTCGGTATTACCGATGATAAAATCTACCGCGAGCGCCTGGCGTTCGAGCTGGGTGTTATCAATAAAATGGGGTTCCCCGGCTACTTCCTGATTGTGGCTGACTTCATTAAATGGGCCAAGGCTCATGACATTCCGGTGGGGCCGGGCCGTGGTTCGGGTGCTGGCTCGGTCGTTGCTTGGGCACTTACGATTACCGACCTCGACCCCATGCGGTTTGGTCTGCTGTTCGAGCGCTTTTTGAATCCCGAACGTGTATCCATGCCCGACTTCGACGTCGATTTCTGTCAGGACCGCCGCGACGAGGTGATCAACTATGTACAGCAGCGCTATGGTAGCGATAAGGTAGCGCAGATCATTACATATGGTAAGCTGCAGGCGCGCGCTGTGCTGCGCGATGTGGGGCGTGTTATGGGCCTTTCATGGGGGCAGGTCGACCGCCTTTGTAAACTGGTGCCGAATAATCCTGCTAATCCTGTGACGCTCGCACAGGCGATTGAAAGTGAATCGCAGCTACGTGACCTCATCAAGTCGGAAGATACCAATGAACGATTGGTTGAAATTGCCCTGAAGCTCGAAGGTCTTTACCGCCATGCAGGTACGCATGCGGGTGGTGTGGTTATCGTCGACAGGCCACTTGAAGAGATTTGTGCCCTCTACCGCGAACCGCGCTCTACCATGCCGGTCACGCAGTTCAATTTTAAAGACGGCGAAAAAATCGGTCTGGTGAAGTTCGACTTCTTGGGTCTAAAAACACTCTCGGTGATCAAACGTGCGATTGATATGATTGCCGCGAATGATGGTATCAAGATTGATCTGCAGACGCTGCCGCTCGATGATGTGCCTACTTATGGCTTGCTAGGCCGGGCTGAGGTAACCGGTGTGTTTCAGGTTGAATCAGCTGGTATGCGCGATGTTTTGCGCAAGATGAAGCCTGATCGGCTTGAGGACCTTACCGCGCTGGTGGCGCTGTACCGTCCGGGGCCGATGGATAATATCCCGGCTTATATTGCAGTTAAGAACGGCACCCAGAAGCCGGACTACATGCACCCCAAGCTCGAGCCTGTACTGAAAGAGACCTATGGCATCATGGTCTATCAGGAGCAGGTGATGGAGCTGGCCAAGGTGCTGGCTGGCTACTCGCTCGGTGGTGCTGACTTGTTGCGTCGCGCTATGGGTAAGAAAATCCGTGAAGAGATGGAGCAGCAGCGCTCAATCTTCGTTGAGGGTGCGGGTAAAAATGGCGTCGATAAGGCGCTGGCCGGTGAAATTTTTGATAAGGTCGCCAAGTTCGCTGACTACGGTTTTAATAAATCACATGCGGCTGTTTACGCCCTGATTGCGTATCAGACCGCTTATCTGAAAACCCATCACCCGGCCGAATTCATGGCAGCGTCCATGACCTACGAAATCGGTAATACCGATAAGCTCAGTCAGTTCCGGCAGGAGCTGGACCGTATGGGAATCAAGCTGCTGCCGCCTGACATCAACAAATCGCAGGCGCAGTTTGTGGTGGAAAAGCTGCCAGATGGTACTAAAGCCGTGCGCTATGCCTTAGGTGCGCTTAAGGGCGTGGGCGCACAGGCGATGGCGGATATGGCCAAAGACCGCGATGCGACCGGCCCGTTCAAGGACTGGGCTGCGCTATTCCGGCGGCTCGACTTGCGCGGCGCTAACCGCAAGACGCTCGAAAGCCTTATCCGTGCGGGTGCGCTCGATACGCTTAATCCCAACCGCGCGCAGATGGTGGCCAGTCTTGATTTGATGATGAGCTATGGCCAGAGCACGCAGGCCGAAAAGCAGAGCGGGCAGGTAAGCCTTTTCGGTTCGGCTGAAGATGCGCCAGCACCGGCGCTCCCCAAAATACAGCCTTGGGATGCCATGACCAAGCTGCAGGAAGAATTCTCGGCTATTGGCTTCTTCCTCTCGGCTCATCCGCTCGATCAGCACCGCAGTATCCTGAACCGCTTGCAGGTAGTGGGCTCGACCGGTCTGGCTAATAAGGCGCGTGGCGCCAGCATGACGCGCTTCAGGGTGGCGGGTGTTATTCTTGCCAAGCAGGAGCGCGTGAGCAAGCAGGGCAATCGTTTCGCTTTCATCTCGATGTCTGACAGCTATGGCATGTATGAGATGACGGTCTTCTCCGAGATATTGGCCATGCAGCGCGACCAGCTCGAGGTTGGTAACCGGATTATTGCCTCGGTTGATGTGCAGGTACAGGACGAGGGCGTGCGCCTGACCTGCTTTAATGTCGAGCCGCTGGATGACCTGCTCGACCGTATGCAAAGCGGGGTGATGGTGCGTCTTTCGGGTAGCGAAGGCCTTACTCGTCTGCATAATAAGCTAGAGGCTGCCAAGGGTGGTAAACAGAAACTGGCCTTTACAATTGATCTCGATTCCAGCCGCGAGGTTGAAATTACGTTACCCGGTCATTACGCCCTGTCGCAGGAGCTGCAGGCCGAGCTTTACGGTGTACCCGGTATCGAAAGTATCGAGGGATATTAACCCTTTCCTCGTTGCTGTTGGCAAATCGCTGTCCTATCGTGCCCCTAATAAAACAGGGAGTAATCATGAGGGGCATTTATTTAAATGCAGCATCGGTTGATAGCGGGCTTATCGCCACGCTTGATGACAGGCATATGGAAAAACTCCCGATCGTGCCCAAGACAGTTATGGGTACTGTATTGCTAAGCGACGATTCATGGTTGCGGATTGATGCTAATTATCCGTCGCAGATGACAGTGCGCTTCAATATTCTGGCAGAACATAATTCCAAGGTAATTGATCGCGTAGATACGCCGCACGTCCGCGCGGCGGAGGTTGAGTTGCGTAATACCGTTACTTCATATCTCTTGCGTACCTATCCGGATTACTTCCACAAGAAGGGTAAAGTGGTTTCATCGCCGCTCACAGGTGTGGCGGTTGATATAGCTGAAGCACACCCTATGGAAGCTGTCGCAGCACTGCAGAATACTGATTTGTTGCTCATGCTTCCGGCACAGCGTATCGGAGTGAAAGAGAGGGGCAAACCGCAGCAGCGGGTTTACCGCTTGATGAGCGGTGCACTGGTAACACCAAACGGATGGTCACTTCGCAGCCATTTTACTGAGGCAGAGCCATCGGTTCTTGATACAGAGGCTCATGATAACTGGCAGAGCAATAAGGCCACCAGTTTGCGTGCAGCACGGCTTGGTAAATCGGTGATGGAAATTCATCACGGTATTGTGCCGCATTATGACCGCTACTTCAAAGATCCCGTCAATCGTATGTTCAATGCCATGGCACCCGGTAAAGGCCTGTGGCGCCGTAACTGGGGCTTGCCACTAACCGATCATTTATTCCTGCATGCAGATGTAGAGCCGCCAGTTTCAATCCCTGAGATGACGCCCGAAAATTTATTGGCTCATGGACATATCCGCTCGGAGCATGAAACCTTTATTCGGCTGCCCGGCAGTAAGGCTATTGTTTTTGGCGTGCAGACTTACATATGGCCACTGCGCGAGGTTATGAGTAACCCGCTTATGTTTAATGCGCTGGTAACCGCCCATGCCAACCTCTCGCCCGAAATGCGGGAATACCGCAAAGAAGCTATGGCAGCGCTGGACGTTGTACTGGCGAATAATCCCAAACCTTTGAGTTCTGCTGCCCCGCTCTAGCAATATCAATAACTTAGCGTGTTCCGCTACGCTAAAAAGCCCAAAAACTCCTTGCATTTCAGGGTTTAACACCGTAAAAGCGCGCCATCTCTCACGCAGGGGCGGGCTTTGGCATAGTGCCAGCGCCTTTCCGGTGATGGGCTTGCGCTCATTTACTTATCCCCTGCGGCGGAACAACTGGAAGAAGGAAAACACTATTATGATGCCAACATTCACCATGCGCCAGCTGCTCGAAGCCGGTGTTCACTTTGGTCACCACACCCGTCGCTGGAACCCCAAGATGAAGCCGTTCATTTTCGGCGTTCGCAACGGTATTCATATTCTCGATCTCGAGCAGAGCGCTCCGATGCTTGGCCGTGCCCTTGAAGCCGTTCGCGATGTAACCGCGAATGGTGGTCGCGTTCTTTTCGTTGGCACCAAGCGTCAGGCTCAGGACAAGATCAAGGAAGCTGCAGAGAAGTGCGGCCAGTACTACGTCAACCATCGCTGGCTCGGCGGTATGCTGACCAACTGGAAGACCATCAGCGGTTCGATCAAGCGTCTGCGCGACAATGAGCACAAGCTCAGTGGCGACCGTGAAGGTCTGACCAAGCGCGAAGTGCTTGAAATGCAGCGCGATACCGACAAGCTCAACCTGTCGCTCGGCGGCATCAAGGACATGGGCGGTCTGCCAGCCATCATCTTCGTAATCGACACCAACAAGGAAGCGATTGCGATTGAAGAAGCCAAGGTTCTTGGTATTCCGGTTATCGCCATCATCGACAGCAACTCGAGCCCCGACAACATCACCTACCCGATCCCGGGCAACGATGATGCTCTGCGCGCTATTGAATTCTACTGCGATATCGTGGCTAACGCCGCTCTCGCCGGTATTCAGGCTGAAGCAGGTGGTCGCGATGCTGGTGAAGCAATCGATCCGGCTGGCGAAGAAGCAACCGACGCAGCTTAATTCAACAGATACAGGAGATTTAACATGGCAGAACTCACTGCAGCGCTCGTAAAAGAGCTGCGCGAGAAAACCGGTGCCGGTATGCTTGATTGCAAGAAGGCACTCGTTGAAAACAATGGTGACATCGAAGCCGCAGTAGACTGGCTCCGTAAAAAGGGCCTCGCTTCAGCCGCCAAGAAGGCAGGCCGCGTAGCTGCCGAAGGTCTGGTTGCTGTTACCGCCAATGGTAACACCGGCACGATCCTCGAAGTGAACTCGGAGACTGACTTTGTTGCCCGTAACGATCAGTTCCAGGCAATGGTCAAGCAGTCGGCCGAAGCCGCACTCGCTGGCAGCATTTCAGATATCGAAGTGCTCAAGGATGCCAAGCTGCCTGACGGCAAGACAGTAGCCGAAACGATTACGCATCTCATTGCCACCATTGGCGAAAACATGAGCCTGCGTCGCGTCAAGACCCTCAAGGTCAGCAGCGGTATTGTAGCCAGCTACATTCACAGTGCTGTAACCCCCGGTCTTGGCAAGATTGGTGTTCTGGTTGCTCTTGAGAGCACCGGTGACCAGGCCAAGCTTGCCGAACTCGGCAAGCAGTTGGCCATGCACATTGCAGCCGCCAAGCCCGAAGCCCTGACAGTTGCTGATCTCGACCAGACCAAGGTTGCCCGCGAGAAGGCCATTGTTGAGGAAACCACCAAGGCCGCCGGCAAGCCTGCCGACATCGTTGCCAAGATGGTTGAAGGCCGTATGCGCAAGTACTATGAAGAAGTAGTACTGTTTGAACAGCCTTACATCATGAACGACAAGCTCAAGGTTTCGGCTACTGTTGAAGAAGCGGCCAAGACTGTTGGCGCGCCGGTCAAGCTGGTCGCTTTCGAGCGTTTTGGCCTCGGCGAAGGCATCGAGAAGCAGCAGAGCGACTTTGCTGCGGAAGTTGCCGCCCAAGCCAAGATGGCGAGCTAAATTGCCGCTATAGAATCAGCAACCCCGGCCTTACCGCCGGGGTTGTTTTTTGCTAGGTTAAACGCACTCAACCTCGGAGCCCGCACATGGCCAAAGCCAAATCAAACGTCGTCGCCATGCACAAACCCAAATACAAGCGGGTAATGCTCAAAATTTCGGGCGAAGTGTTGATGGGTGCGCGTGAGTTCGGGCTCGACCCCAAGACCATTACCCGTATCGGTAAGGAAATCAAATCAGTCGTCGATCTGGGCATGGAAGTTTGCCTTGTTATTGGCGGCGGCAATATCTATCGCGGTGCTACCGGTGTTGAGCTGGGTATGGAGCGCGTAACCGGCGACTATATGGGTATGCTCGGTACTGTTATTAACGCACTTGCCATGCAGGCAACTCTTGAGAAGCTTGGTGTACCGACACGGGTGCAGTCGCCCATTTCCATGTCACAGGTGTGCGAGCCGTACATTCGCCGCCGTGCCATCCGTCATATGGAAAAGGGCAGGGTGGTTATCTTCGCTGCCGGTACGGGCAGCCCGTTCTTCACAACCGATACCGCTGCCACGCTGCGCGCGACTGAAGTTGGCTGCGATTTGCTGCTTAAGGCCACCAAGGTCGATGGCGTTTATGACAGTGACCCGAAGAAGAACCCCAAGGCCAAGCGCTTTGACAAACTCACCTTCAGCGAGGCGATCAAGCGCGACCTCGAAGTGATGGATGCTACCGCCTTTACACTGGCACGCGATAACAAGCTGCCAATCGCTGTTTTCTCAATCAACACCCCGGGTGGTTTTGCCGAAGTTGTGCAGGGCCGGGGTCGCTTTACACTGATCAAGGAGTAGGCCATGTCCAAAGCTGTTACCGATGATATCCAGCGCCGTATGGAGAGCACACTTGATGCCCTCAAGAAGCATTTTTCGAGCTTGCGTACCGGCCGTGCGACCACCAGCATGATTGATGGCATCATGGTGGATGTTTATGGCAGCATGATGCCGCTGACGCAGGTTGGTACTGTTTCTGTGCCCGAAGCTCGCATGCTGAGTGTGCAGGTATGGGACAAGGCTAATGCCAAGGCGGTTGAAAAGGCGATTATGCAGGCCAATCTGGGCCTCAATCCCATGTCTGACGGCAACCTCATTCGTATTCCCATCCCGCCGCTGTCAGAAGAGCGCCGCCTCGAGCTGGTGAAGCTGGCTGGCAAGTATGCTGAAGATGCCCGCGTGGCTATTCGTAACGTGCGCCGCGATGGTATGGACAGCCTCAAGAAGGCCGAGAAAGACGGCGAGCTGACCGAAGACGAATTGAAGACATGGTCGGGCAAGGTTCAGACCATTACCGACGACCATATCAAGAAAGTGGACGAGGCTTTCGCAGGCAAAGAAAAAGACATCAAGCAGGTATAAGATTTTTCATGACGACTGATAACGCCAACAGCCGCCGTATTCCTCAGCATGTTGCCATCATTATGGATGGCAACGGCCGCTGGGCCAACAAGCGTGGCCTGCCACGTACTATGGGCCATAAAGAAGGCGCCGAGACTGTGCGCAAAGTTGCCGAAGCTGCATCTGAGCTGGGTATCAAGTACATGACGCTGTTTGGTTTCTCGACCGAGAACTGGAATCGGCCGGCCGAAGAAGTGACAGAGCTCATGTCGCTGATGCGTTATTACATTAAAGGCAATATCGCTGAGCTGCATAAAAACGGCGTGCGGCTACGTATCATCGGCGAGCGCCATCGTTTGGCACCAGATATTTTGCAAATTGTTGAACATGCTGAAAAGACCACAGCCTCTAACGATAAGCTGCACCTGACCATCGCGTTCAGCTATGGCGCACGGCAGGAAATTGTCTCGGCGGCGCAAAAGCTGGCATTTGAAGTTCAGGCTGGCACCCTGCGCCCTGAAGAGATCGACCAGACTCGCCTGTCGCATGCCTTGCTCACGGCCGATATGCCGGATCCCGACCTGCTCATCCGCACCAGTGGTGAAAAGCGCATCAGTAACTTCCTGCTCTGGCAGCTGGCTTATACCGAATTGGTATTCCTCGATACCCTGTGGCCCGACTTTGGCCGAAACGACCTTGAGGAAGCAATTACCGAATATAATGGCCGCGAGCGTCGCTTTGGCGGCGTGATGCGTTCGGTCAGTTAGCGCATGTTCGGTAAAGACCTGCTCCTGCGTACTCTTTCGGCCGTTGTTCTCGGGCCGCTGGTTATTGCGGCTATCTGGTTTGGGGGCTGGGCTTTTGCAGCAGTGCTTGCTGTAGGTGCGTTACTCTCGATTTACGAATGGGTCGTAATGTGCCGCCGCGGGCCCAACAATACGCTGGCTATTTTAGGTATCCCTTACATTCTTCTTATGTTCGTGTGCCTGTGGTGGTTGCGCGATGCGGGTGATGACCAGATAGGGCGGGGCCTCACCTTCTATATCGTTTTTGCGGTATGGGCGGTGGATATCGGCGCCTATTTCGCTGGCCGTAGCATCGGCGGGCCCAAGCTGGCGCCCAAGTTCAGCCCAAGCAAAACCTGGGCAGGCTTAGTAGGCGGCATGGTAGCGGCAGCTATTATTGGCCACGCTTGGGCATGGTTTGCGGGTGCGCGCCTGCCTGAGATTACTCTGCTGCTGGGCCTGCTGATTGGCGTTGTTGCGCAAGCGGGCGATATCCTCGAATCGGCTTTCAAACGTAAATTTGGTGTTAAGGATTCGGGTGCGCTCATCCCCGGCCATGGCGGTATTCTCGACCGTGTAGATGGGCTGATGGCTGCAACTCCTTGTTTTGTCTTGTTCCATGTGACAATCGGTGCGCACTTGAACTGGTGGTAAAAACACCCCAAGTAAGTCATAATATCGGACGTCTTATATTCAGGACCACCATTTACCCCAAGGCCAGCCATGGATCTGCTTCAACAAATCAGCCAGAACTTCTTTGCGTTCATCCTGATTGTCAGCTTTCTCGTGTTTATCCATGAGTTTGGTCACTACTATGTTGCCATTAAAAACAAGGTGAAGGTCGAGACCTTCTCGATTGGTTTTGGCCCCGAGCTTTATCATATCATCGACCGCCGCGGCACCCGCTGGCGCTTTGCTGCCATTCCGCTGGGTGGCTATGTCAAAATGTTTGGCGATGCCGACCCTGCCAGTGCGCAGACCGATAAAGAAGCAGTAGCGCAGCATACGCCTGAAGAGCGCGCACAGGCTTTTTACGCCAAAACGGTTGGTCAGCGCGCAGCTATTGTTTTTGCCGGCCCCGGTATCAACTTCCTCTTTACCATCGTGGCGCTGGTTGGCCTTTACGTGACCATGGGCCAGCCCATGACCCCGCCACTGGTGCAGGAAGTGATGGAGGGCAAGCCCGCCGCTGCTGCCGGTATCATGGCTGGTGATTTGATCACCGCGATTGACGATACCCCTATTAAACGCTTCCAGGATATTCGCGGCGTGATGTCGCTCGGTCTTGGCAAGCCGGTTGTAGTCCATGTGGATCGTGCCGGTCAGGCTATGAGCTTTAACGTGACCCCGATTATTCAGGAAGTTGAGAACAGCATCGGCAGCTCGCACCGTACCGGCCTGCTTGGCATCAAGGCGGGTGGGGCGGTTGAGTACCAGAAGCTTGGCCTGCTGCCAGCTTTCGGTCAGGCCTTGTACGATACCGGCGATATGATCAAGGGTACGTTTGTAGGCCTCTATCAGATCATTACTGGTCAGCGCGATTCGAAGGAGCTGGGTGGTGTAATCACCATAGCCAAGCTCTCGGGTAACACGGTTATCGAGAACGAGAATCAGGAAATCGATTATGCCAAAACCATTGGCGCGATGATCTGGTTCATGGCTATGTTGTCGGCGAATCTGGGCCTTGTTAACCTTTTCCCGATTCCCGTACTCGATGGCGGTCATCTGATGTTTTATGCGGCAGAAGCGCTGCGTGGAAAGCCACTGAGCGATAACGTGCAGGAATACAGTTTGCGCTTTGGTCTGGCTCTGGTATTAACACTCACTGTATTTGCCCTGTGGAACGACCTCCGTAATTTCGGAGTATTCGACTCAATGGCCAAGCTCTTCTCCTAGACTGAAGGGCTCGGCACCACCGGGCCTAGTCGGGGAGAAGGTTTTGATGCTCAAGTCGTTTATGCGTTTTGGTCTGGCTGTTGCTGTCGCTCTCTTTGCGGTTGTACCGGCTCATGCGCAGGATGCTGTCTCTGCAATTGAAGTTCAGGGCTCGCAGCGCATCGAGGCAGAGACTGTTAAAAGCTACATGACCATTCATACTGGTGATGCTTTTGATCAGGCCGCTATCGACCAGTCGCTCAAGACACTTTATGGCACCGGCCTGTTTGCCGACGTGACACTCAGCCGCCGCGGCAGCGTCCTGATTGTGAAAGTTACCGAGAACCCCAGCATCAATGAAATCGCCTTTGAAGGTAACGACAAGGTGAAGGACGAAAATCTTGAGAGCGAAATCCAGTCGCGTCCGCGCGCTGTGTATACCCGCACCAAGGTTCTTAGCGACGTTCAGCGCGTGCAGGAAATTTACCGCCGCTCTGGCTATTTTGCTGCTACGGTTACACCAAAGATCATTCCTCTCGACCAGAACCGCGTAAACCTCGTGTTTGAAATCAACGAGGGTGCACGTACTCTGGTTCGCAACATCAAGTTCGTAGGCAACACCCACGTAGCCGACGCAACCCTGCGCGAGCAGGTTTCAACCCGTGAGTCGCGCTGGTATCGCTTCATGAGCTCTTCGGACGTTTATGATCCGGACCGCGTTGAAGTGGATAAAGAGCTGCTTCGCCGTTATTATCTCTCGAAGGGCTATGCCGACTTCCGCGTAACCTCGGCCGTGGCCGAGCTGGCGCCTGATAATCAGGGCTTCTATGTAACCTTCACACTGGATGAAGGTGAACGCTACAAGTTTGGCACCATCAACATCGCAACCCAGCTGCAGCAGCTCGACCCCGAGAGCCTGCGCCCGCAGCTCAGCACCCGCGAAGGTAGCTGGTATAATGCCGATAAGGTAGAAGCCAGCATCGCCGCACTGACCAAAGAGCTGAACGATCGTCAGTATGCGTTTGTGGACATTCGCCCGGAAGTGAACCGCGACCGTGAAGCCCGCACCATCGGCCTTACCTACAATGTAAGCGAAGGTCAGCGTGTGTTCGTTGAGCGTATCAACATCAATGGTAACCTGCGTACACAGGACCGTGTTGTTCGCCGCGAAATGCAGCTGGTTGAGGGCGATGCCTTTAACCGCTCCAAGCTCCAGCAGTCGGAGCAGCGTGTGAAGGATCTCGGCTTCTTCGAAACCGTAGACGTGAACGTATCTCAGGGCAGTGCGCCTGACCGTGCTAATATCGATGTAAACTTGGCCGAGCAGTCGACCGGTGAAATCTCGATTGGTGCCGGTTACTCGACCGCCGATGGCCCCTTGGCCGACTTCGGTATCTCCGAGCGTAACTTCCTTGGTAAGGGTCAGGACCTGCGTTTCAACACTACCCTGTCGGGTCGTTCGCAGCAGTTCAATGTAAGCTTCACCGAGCCGTACTTCCTCGAGCGTGACCTCTCAGCTGGTGTGGATGTCTTCCATACCCGTGCCGAGAATGACGAAAGCTCGTACGATGAGCAGCGCTCGGGCTTTGCACTGCGTATGGGCTACCCGCTGGCCGAGAACCTGCGCCAGCGCCTCAACTATACGCTTAACAATACGCGTATTGAGAACGTGCCGGTTACGGCCTCTCGCTTCATTCGCGAGCAGGAAGGTGACCGCCTCACATCATCAGTTGGCCAGGAGCTGACCTATGATCGCCGCGATAGCCGCCGTACCCCGACCGATGGTTACATCCTGCGCCTCTCGACCGATATTGCTGGTCTGGGTGGTGATGCGAAGTACATCCGGGTTCGCACCGGTGGTTCAGCCTACTTCCCGCTCGGCAGCCCTGAGTGGGTACTGAGCTTCCTTGGTGAAGTCGGCGCAATTGAAAGCCTGGATGATGATGTGGCCATCACTGACCGCTTCTTCCTTGGTGGTGATACAATGCGTGGTTTCAAGACTTCAGGTATCGGTCCGCGCGATCTGACCACATCTGAGGAAGATGCCTTGGGTGGTAACTACTTCGCTCGCGCCAGCCTTGAGCTGGGCTTCCCGCTCGGCCTGCCGGAAGAGCTTGGCCTGAAGGGGCATGCCTTTGTGGATGCTGGTACGCTGTGGGGTAACGATGCCCAGCCGCTGGTTACCGAAACCTTTGTAGAGGACAACTCGATCCGTCTTGCTGCCGGTGCCGGTGTATCGTGGCGCTCGCCACTTGGCCCGCTGCGTGTCGACCTCGCATTCCCGATCATGAAAGAAGATTATGATCAGTCACAACAATTCCGTCTCAGCTTTGGAACGAGGTTCTAACCATGTTTAAAAATCTACTTCTGGTATCGGGTGTTGTTTTGGCTCTGACTGGCGCCCTGCCAGCCATGGCTCAAACAGCGCCAGCTGCTGCCGCACCTTCTGCCAGCGCCACCAACTTCCCGCCCGCCGTTATTGCGGTTGTGGATATTGAGCGCATCATGAAGGAATCGGCTGCCGGCAAGAATGTGCGTGACCAGCTCGCTACCCGCCGCACCAGCTACCAGCAGCAGGTCACAGCTGATGAGCAGAAGCTGCGTGAAGCCGAGCAGGCACTGGTTGCACAGCGTACCACCCTTACACCTGAGCAATTTGATGTGAAGCGCCGCGAGTTCGAGACCCAGGCCCGTGCTGCCCAGCAGCGTGTGCAGGAGCGCGCCCGCGTGCTCGATAACGCTTTTGGCGAGGCCCTTGGCACCATTAAGCAGAATGTAGCGCAGATCGTGGCGGAACTGGCCAAGACACGCGGTGTGACCGTGGTTCTCGACAAGAGCCAGGTTATTGTGGTCGAGTCATCACTTGACCTCACCGCCAGTGTCTTGACGCAGCTGAACACCAAGCTGCCACGTCTTGAGGTTCGTGTGCCTGCAGCAGCTGCAGCACCGCGCGCTCAGGCGCAGGGCCGCTAACTAACGCTTTAGTGTTGAGGATATATGCCGGATCCCCGCTTTTTTGACTTCGCCGGGCGCATGCCGCTCAAGAATCTTGTTCTGCTGACGGGCGCCAAGCTCAGGATGCAGTCAGATTCCCTGCGCGAGATCAAAGGTATTGCCCCACTCGATAAAGCCACGACAGATGATCTGAGCTTCTTTGACAACCGCAAATACCGCGACATGTTCCTTGGCAGTGGAGCAGGGGCTTGCTTCGTGCGCCCTGAAGATGCCGAGCTGGCGCCTATCACCATGGCCGTGCTCATTCATGATAACCCGTACTACGCTTATGCCATTGCGGCAGATGCACTGTACCCGCGCCCGATCATCAAGAGCCGTATTTCAGACGAGGCCTTTATCCACGAGACCGCCAAAATTGGCGCTGCCTGCGAAATTCGTGCTGGTGCTGTTATCGGCCCAAATGTTGAAATCGGTTCGCGCTGCCTGATTGAGGCTAATGCTGTTATCGATCGCGGCGTAAAAATCGGTAACGACTGCCGTATCGGCTCCTGTGTTTCCATCAGCCATTCAATTTTGGGTAACCGTATTTCAGTTTATCCAGGTGCGCGTATCGGCCAGGACGGTTTCGGTTATGCCTTGTCGGCGCAGGGGCATGTCAAAGTACCTCAGCTTGGCCGTGTCCTGATTGAGGATGACTGCGAGATTGGCGCTAACAGCACCATCGATCGTGGCTCAGGCCCAGACACCATCATCGGCAAGGGCTGCATCATCGATAACCTCGTGCAGGTCGCGCATAACGTCGTGCTGGGCCCCGGCTGTGTGCTGGTTGCCCAGTCGGGTGTTGCGGGCAGCTCGCAGCTGGGTATGGGGGTTGTCCTCGCTGCGCAAAGCGGTGTTGCTGGTCATCTTAAGGTTGGCAAGGGCGTGCGTATTGGAGCGCAGAGCGGTATTATGCGTGATGCAGAAGCAGGCGAAGAGCTCGTTGGTTCACCCGCTGTACCTAAACGGCAATTCTTCCGGCAATACGCCTGGGTAGAAAAAATGGCAAAACTACGTAAAAAAACTGGAACAGAAGAATGAGCAATATTATCGAACTCGACCGGATCATGGACATGATCCCGCATCGCTATCCATTCCTGATGATCGACAAGGTTATTGATGTTGTGCTGGATAACAGCGCAACCGGCATCAAGAACGTAACCATCAACGAGCCGCATTTTACCGGTCACTTCCCGCAGAAGCCGGTTATGCCCGGTGTACTGATTATCGAAGCCATGGCGCAGACCGCTGGTGTGCTGGTGGTTGCCACCATGGGCAAAGAGGCCGAGGGCAAGCTGGTTTATTTCATGACCATTGATGAGTGCCGCTTCCGCAAGCCAGTGGTTCCGGGCGATCAGGTACACATTCATGTGCTCAAACAGCGCAGCCGCGGTAACGTCTGGAAGTTTAAAGGCGAGGCCAAGGTTGATGGCGTGCTGGTTGCGGAAGCCGTATATTCCGCAATGATTCTCGATAGATAAGCCGTAACATTAAGTAAGGCTTTGTGACTGGAGGTAAGGCCTCCAATCACTAGAATGCGCCTGTCTTAAGATATTGGTTTGTCTGTATTAAAGGAAAATTATGAGCGCGCCGCAAATCCACCCCAGCTCGATTATCGCTGAAACCGCCCAGATTGCCGATGGCGTTGTCATTGGCCCATTCTGCACGGTTGGCCCTTATGTAAAGCTGGGCAAGAACGTGCGCCTTGTCAGCCATGTGGTGGTCGATGGCCGCACCGAGATTGGCGAAGATACAATTGTCTATCCCTTTGCCGTACTCGGCACCGCCCCGCAGGACCTCAAGTATCATGGCGAAGAGAGCCAGCTCATCATCGGCGCACGCAATAAAATCCGCGAGCATGTAACCATGAACCCCGGCACCGAAGGTGGCGGCATGAAGACGGTTGTGGGTAATGATTGCCTCTTTATGGTGAGTGCACATGTGGCGCATGACTGCCAGGTTGGTAACCGCGTGATCCTTGCCAATAACGCCACCATCGCCGGGCATGTGCATGTGGGCGACTACGCTATTCTCGGTGGTCTTTCAGCTGTGCACCAGTTTGTACGTATTGGTGCGCATGCCATGATCGGCGGTATGTCTGGTGTTGAGAGCGATGTTATCCCTTATGGTCTGGTCAAGGGTGAGCGCGCCAGCCTGCACGGACTTAATCTCGTGGGTATGGAGCGCCGCGGTTATACGCGTGAAGATGTAGTCATTGCCCGCAATGCCTACAAAGCGCTGTTCCATGCAACCGGCACACTGGCTGAGCGCGTTGAAAACACCTCAAGTGAATTCTCGGCTAATCCGGCGGTATCCGAGATGGTCAGTTTCCTGCGTAACAAGTCAAAGCATGGCGTATGCCAGCCAGATGTGCGGGATGCTGCCTAAACTCGGCATTCTTGCAGGGGGCGGGGAGCTGCCGCGCCGCCTGGTTGCCGCCGCCAACGCCAGCGGGCGCGATGTATTCATTATCGGTTTTCATGGGCAGACCGATGCTGAAACTGTTGCCAATACTCCGCATCTCATGACCCGCCTTGGTGCTGCAGGCGAAGCTTTTGCTGCGCTCAAGGCTGCTGGTGTGAAAGAGATTGTCATGGCCGGGCATATCCGCCGCCCCAGCCTGCTCGAGCTGCGGCCCGATTGGCGCGCCGCGCGCTTCTTTGCCAAAGCCGGGTTTGCAATGCTGGGCGATGATGGCCTGCTCAAGGCTGTGCGCCATGAAATTGAAGGTGAGGGGTTCAGCCTCATCGGTCCGCAGGATGTTTTACAATCGCTGATCTCGCCCGCTGGCGTGCTGACTACCGCCAAGCCGGATGCTACAGCCGAATCAGACATCAACCGCGGTGTTGCGATTTTACAGACATTAGCTCCGCTTGATATCGGGCAGGCAGTTGTGGTGCAGCAGGGTCTCGTACTGGGTATCGAGGCGATTGAAGGTACGCAGCAACTCATCAAGCGCGCTGGCGAACTTCGGCGTGAAGGCGAGGGCGGTGTGCTGGTCAAGCTCAGCAAGGCGCAGCAGGACAGCAAGTTTGATTTACCAACTATCGGCCCTGAGACAGTGCGCCAGTGCGCTGCGGCCGGATTGCGCGGTATCGCATTTGAGGCGGGCCGTTCCATCTTGCTCGATCAGGTGGCAACCGTTACAGCGGCTGATAGCGCTGGCCTGTTCCTGCTCGGGGTGGAGCTCACACAATGAAAATCTTCCTGATCGCGGGCGAGCCTTCGGGCGATTTGCTTGGCGCTCGCCTCATGGCTGAGCTCAAGCGCAAAGACAGCAGCCTCGAGTTTTGCGGCATTGGAGGCCCGCGGATGATAGAGCAGGGGCTCATCAGCCAGTTCCCGATGAGTGATCTTACGCTGTTTGGCCTGGCCGAGCTGCTGCCAAAAATTCCGCTTATTCTGCGCCGCATGCGCGAGACAGTTGAGGCTATCAAGCGCATCAAGCCTGATATTGTGGTGACGATTGATGCGCCGGATTTCTGCTTCCGCATCGCCAAGCGCATGGTCAGAAGCGATATTCCATTCGTGCATTATGTAGCGCCAACGGTGTGGGCATGGCGGGCAGGGCGCGCAAAAAAGATTCAGCCCCTATTCCGCCATCTACTTACGCTCTTCCCGTTCGAGCCACCATATTTTGAGAAGGTTGGTTTGCCGGCAACCTTTATTGGCCACCCGCTGGTGGAGGCTGGCATCGATAAGGCTTCAGCCGACCGGCTGCGCAGCAAATATGGCCTTCCAGCCAATCAGCCTGTGCTGGTGCTGCTGCCGGGCAGTCGTCGTAGTGAAATTGGCACCTTGCTTGGCGACTTCGGTAAAGTGCTGGCCTTGCTTAAGCCGCGGCATCCCGATCTTAAAGTGGTTTTGCCAACCATGCCGCATCTGTTTGAATCGATTAAGGCAGGCACACAGAGCTGGCCTTACGAGCCACTGATTGTAACCACTGATGAAGATAAATACGATGCGTTCAAGGCGGGTACTGCAGCCTTAGCTGCTTCCGGTACCGTGGCGCTGGAGTTGGGCTTGGCTGGTATTCCCGCCATCATCGCATATCGCATTCATGCGGTTACGGCAGCGCTTTACCGCCGCCTGATCAAGGCGAAGTTTGCGAACATCGTGAACATGATGGTTGATAGAATGGTAGTGCCTGAATTTTTGCAGGAAAATTGCACACCTGAGAAAATTGCGCCTGCGCTCGACAAGCTGCTAAGCGACCCGGCTGTGCGGGCTCAGCAAGCAGAGACTCTAGGCAAGGTCCACGACTGGCTTTCGCCTGAGGGCCATGCGACCCCCAGTGCCAAAGCAGCGGATGTAATTATGGCGTTGCTGGAGCAGCGCCGCCAGCCGGTGCCGAACCCGCAGGGGTAACAGCAGCTGTAGGGCTTGCGCCGGTGCTTGTGTATTCAGAATTCGGTGCAACAGCGCCAGCTGGTGGTCTGGATGATGTTTGCTCGGCAAGGCGCTGGTTGGCAGCTGCATTAGCGGCAGAGTTTGTTGCAGGCGCTACTCGGCGCGGCAGGCGGTAGCGCACAGTATTCTTCATGACTTCGTTAAGCGGCAGCGGCTCGAGCATGGCGGTGCCCTGGAACATCACAGGCCTGGCGTTAGCGCGTGCCAGCACCAGCGGGCGGATAACGCCTTCATCATTCACGCGGCCGGTCACCTGTACATAATCGCGGCCGGCAATACGCAGGTCGTAGGTATTGTAAGGACGGATATCGACGATAACCTGGCCTGAGCCATCGTTGAGCAGAAAGCTGTCGGTCCATACGGTAACGACATCGCCTTCCAGCGTGTAGTCACGCTCAGGGTCGTTCATGGCCGCAATTCTTTCTGCATGTGCCAGTGATGGCGCCAGAAGAACGAGAAGAGCAAGAAGGTGCAGGAAGGCTTTGGTCATCATGGAGAGGAAAATAACATAAGAAATGCTGCTGTGGCCATGCCATTTTGAATATTAATCTTTACCCGTCTGTTGCAGAAATGCTGGCTTTGGTCAGTATGACCAGCAAAGCAAACGGTGCTGAATTTTTCCGAGCTTTCAAACGTGCTGGTGACGAAGTTGATCAGACCAAATACAGGCTCGGGTAGTGGCCGTAAAAAGTTGTCTTGGCCAAGACGGGCAGAGCTCTTTGCTGTGAGCACCAGGTGTGTATGCCGAGCCAGACAGCGCAAGCACAGCCCGGCCTATGAGCCGCAAGCGTTAAAGTAAGAGAGATTAACAGCGCCGAGCCAAATAAGCCAATACTGTATTTTCCATAATATACATATGCGATTATTAGTATAGGCTGGTAGGGCTACAGGCGGCACAGCTTGATCTGGCCACTTTGCGCATAGAATTCTGCTGGTGCATGGAATTTCAGGGCGCTGCTGGCATCTGGCAGCAGATAGTAAAAGTTGTTGTGCTCGGGCGGAATATAAGGCCGTTCAAGCTGGGCGCAGACCTCGCCGGTGGCGCTGGTGTAGCCCAGCGCGGCTCCCCTATCCAGCGGCCGCGGGAACTTGAAGTAGAGGTATGTGCCAGCCACGCCCCCGGTAGCTGCCATAGGCGCAATTGCCGTAGGCTCGGGTCCGAAGGTCACTTTCTCATCGCTCATGGTTTTGTCCGGTGTGCAGTTACCATAAACGGCGGCGATGGCGCTACGTAGGGTTACCGTCATCTCGTTGCTGCCAAGGCTGAAATAGCCCGGAATTTCCCACACCAGCACACGCGGCAGGGTCTGCCTGAATATGGGAGATGCCAGATACGCCAGCAGCGAGTCATCCATACCGCCAGCATTGATGGCCGCGTTCCAGATATTCGCGCCGCCCAGAAATTCATAAATAGCATCCTGATAGGCTGGAACGTTAGTAAAGCTGGTGCCGATAAGCGTGATCTTGATATCAGCCGGATTCTCCAGCAGCTCTGGCGCCGCTTTATTGGCGGACTGTCTCACCCAGCCGCGCTGTTTCATTGCCTCGGTTACGGCATACGCCATCTCGCGTGCACCTTGCGGGCTCCAGTGGAATTCAAATTTGCGGAAGTAATCTTCGCCTGACTTAAACTCAGGCGTACCAACAGCTGTAATCCCATCAGAATTAAGCTCTTTTATGAGGTCGCTATAGCTTTGCAGCGCTTTGACCGGGTCGTAATTGCGCTCAATAACAAGCGGATGATTCATCGGCACATGCTTGATGGCGGCCATGCTGCGTAGCGGATGATACGCAATAACCAGCTCGCTGCCGCCTGCCCTTAATACTTCTGTGAGCTGTTTGAGGAGACTGAGGTTTTCAGCTGAAATATCAAAATGTGAAACCAGATCCTGCTGGGCATTAAACAGCCAGCCGTCAGTGCCCTGCACGAGATTGGTATAGCCTTGGGGGTCGACCGCATAAAACGGCACATGCGGTTTGATGCTGCAATTCTCTGCAGCCTGCACTGCCTGTGGTAACAGGCAGATCAGTGTGAGAAAAACAGCAGTCCTCATCCTGATTATATAGCACAGGATCCGCGGCCGCGCTTTTCCAGATACTTCTGGTGATACTCTTCAGCTGGCCAGAAAGTTTGTGCGGGCTCTATAACTGTAACAATCGGTCTGCTGTGCTGTGGCGCCAGGGTCAGCTTCACCTGCTCTGCTACTGCCTGCTGCTCTGGCGTGGTATAGAAAATAACTGAGCGGTATTGCGTTCCGATATCCGGCCCCTGGCGGTTAAGCTGGGTTGGGTCGTGCAGGTCAAAAAACTTCTCAACCAGCTGCTGGTAGCTTACCTGCGCGGGGTCGAAATTAACCTCTATCACCTCGGCATGGCCGGTGGCACTGGAGCACACCTGCTCGTAGGTCGGGCGCTCGCGCTTGCCGCCGCTATAGCCAACGCTGGTACTGAGTACACCCGGCATATGGTCAAACGCCACCTGCACACCCCAGAAGCAGCCTGCTCCGAAAATAGCTTTTTCCATATCAATTGCCTCCATTCAGAGAATAATCTAGCTTGCTCGTCATGACTCTCAAGCCCGTAACTGCTCCTGCCCCGCCTACACCAATTGAGGAACTGCTCGATATTCTAGCACGCCTGCGCCACCCGGTAACGGGCAGCCCATGGGAGCGTGAGCAGACATCCTTCTCCATCGCCCCGAATATGCTTGAAGAGGCTTACGAGGCGGTTGATGCCATTACCCGTGGCGATATGAACGAGCTGAAAGGTGAGTTGGGCGATGTGCTGCTACAGGTGGTGTTCCATGCTCAGATCGCCAAGGAGCAAGGTCATTTTGGCTTTAATGAAGTGGTTGAGACGATTAACACCAAAATCAAATCACGTTTGCCTGCCTTTTTCTCAGGCGTTGAGACAGATGTAAAAACCCAGCTGAGCAAGTGGGAAGAAATCAAAAATCAGGAGCGCGCGGCTAAGGGGTATACCAGCGTGTTCGATGGGATTGCGCCTAACCTGCCCGCCCTCGTGCGCGCCAATAAACTGCAGGACCGCGCCGTACGTATGGGCTTTAAGTGGGATGATATCACCCCCATTCTCGCCAAAGTGCAGGAAGAGACCAAAGAGGTTGAAGCTGCCATCAAGTCGGGGGATAAGGCGCATATTGAAGAAGAGCTGGGCGATCTCATCTCTATTGTTTCAACCTTGTGTTATGAGCTGGGGATTGATGCTGAAACAGCCCAGCGCAAAGCCAATAATAAATTTGAAGGTCGTATGCGCCATATCGAAAGTAGTCTTAAAGAACGCGGGATTGACCCCAAGACTGCCGGCATGGCCGAGATGTGGCGTTTGTGGAAAGAAGCCAAGACTAAAGCGAAAGTCGCTTAACTGCGTGGTGACCTAAAGCCTGAAGTTGTGGTGCTAACTGAATTTGCTTTACCCAGTCTTGCGGTAGCCCCTGCTCGCCGCAGGCAGCGCCCAGTACATTCCCCACAATTGCGCCCACTGAATCGCTATCGCCGCTATGGCTTACCGCCAGCGTGAGTGTTTGCTTAAAACTCAGGCCATGGTGGTGGCTGGCTGACAGTGCAAACGCCACCTGCCCCATAACCGGCAAAGCAAGAAAAGCATTTTTGTAACCAAGTGCGCGCGGTACAGCATCGATTGCCTCAAGCGTTGGTTCGCCCGTACCTGCCTGCCAGCCATAGCTGCAGGCCGCGAGCGTGGCCTCATGCAGCGGCTCAGCTACCAAGCGCGCGGACATACGATTAAAGGCTTGAGGCAAGCTCAGGCCTTGCACAACACCATGCGTGAGTTCGGTTACACAGCCAGTTGCCAGATAAGCATCCGCAGCGCCATGAGTGAGCGCGCCATTCTCCATGCCCAGCCGGAATTTATCAAAAACATGCGGCCAGAAAGCCAGCACCGGTGTACGCATCATGCCGCCGCAACCTGAATTGGGGCCTACTACGCGCTTCTCGCGAATAACAGTATCGTATTGTAGAGGCTGCTCGATGCTGCCTGCCTTGCCGGTGGCGAGTGCTGCAATTGTGCCGCGCCCCGCTCCGCAGGCAAACCAGAAGGGGTGTAGCTCGCGTGGCCAATCCACCGTAAGGTCGACCAAGGGTAATATGCGTAAGCCATCTTCCTGCTGGATGGCCCAGCGTACATAGCCTTGCCATGCGTATTGGTGCAGTTGCTCCGGCCGATGCGCTGCCGCCATCATCGCGCCAAGGGTGGCGGCATGCATGGTGGTATCATCCGTCACAGCGCCAATTCCCGTATGGCTCACGGTCTCCCATGGGCAAGTGTAAGGGTGCATTTTGCTAAGGCCAGCTTTGCCGAACTTGCTGGTTACCCCCTCGAGTGTTCGGATACCTTCAGCCGGAGCACCAAGAGCATCGCCCAGCGCGCCGCCTAGCAGGCAGCCCATAAGGCGTGAGGCTGTTTGCCCTGAAGCTGATTGACTGTCTGTCATAACCCCTCCAAACTCCGCGCATCTTAGACCACAGGAGCGCACCATGGCCAGCATATACAAGCCGGAAATTGTCTTGATTACAGGCGCATCTGGCGATTTTGGGCGTGCTTTTGCAAAAAGATTTGCAGCAATAGGCTGTAAGCTGATTCTCTGTGGCCGCCGCCGCGAGCGGCTAGAGGCCTTGGCTGCCGAACTTGCTGTTGCCTGCCATATTGCTACTTTTGATGTGCGCGATGCTGAAGCATCGCGATTGGCGATTGAGGCCATTCCGCCTGAGTTTACTGCAGTTGATTTATTAGTGAATAACGCTGGCCTTGCCCTTGGGCAGGAGCCTGCACATCAGGCCAAGCTGGATGACTGGATGGAGATGATCGATGCCAATTGTAAAGGCGTGATTACCCTCACCCACTTATTGTTACCGGGCATGGTAGAGCGTGGGCGCGGCCATATCATCAATATCGGTTCGACTGCCGGTAATTACCCCTACCCCGGCGGGCATGTGTATTGCGCCAGCAAGGCTTTTGTAAAACAGTTCAGCCTTGCGCTGCGGGCGGACCTTAACAAAACCAAAGTACGCGTCACAAATATCGAGCCCGGGATGGTGGAAACCGACTTTTCACTCGTGCGCTTTAAAGGCGATGCCGATAAAGCCAAAACCGTTTATGCCAATACCGAGCCCTTGAAGGCGGAGGATGTTGCCGAGGCGGTATTCTGGTCAGCTACCCTGCCCGCGCATTTCAACATCAATCGTATCGAGCTGATGCCAACCACGCAGGCCCCAGGCCCCTTGAGCGTACACCGTTACGGCTGAAGTCCGGCTTCGGCCATCAGCTGCCGGGTCATGGCTTTACTGCCATCGGCCAGATCGCGCGCGATATCGCCATGTGCACGCATTTGCCCGCGTGCTGTGGACTCAACCACAATACCAGTGGCATATCCGCCTGCGCGCTGCAGCTCTTCAATCAGCTTATTCATCTGGAACACGGCATTACTGCGTGCCTTAACAGCCGCCAGTACAAAACGTGGATATTTCTCGTCACGGTTATTGCGTACCAGCCAGATCGGTGATGCCGATGCCAGTACGCGCGGGTTTTCACCAAAAGCCTGATCAATCATACGGCCAACTAAGGGTTCTTTGCTGCTTGCGTTCAAATCGTAGCTTGCACTATCAATCGGGAAAATGGCATGCAGTGTAGAGGCAGGATGCAGGCCAAATACCTTAAGATATTGTGGATCGGTTGCTACCAATGCTACCAGATGGGCACCAGCCGAATGGCCCAGCAGCGAGATCATGTTTGGGTTGCCGCCATAACTCTGGATATTACGTTTTACCCAGTTGATGCTTGCGGCCACGTCCTGCACATGCGCCGGGTGCACAACATCAGGCGATAGACGATAGTTAACCGCTACCAGAATGGCCCCAGCAGGGCACCAGACGTTAGCGATGTTCTGGGGCCCGCCCGAGTTTTTATTGCCGTTACGCCAGCCCCCGCCATGCACCCAGATTACCACCGGGCAGCCACCTTGCTGACAACGTTGTGGTGTATAGATATCTAGCTTTTGTAATCTATCGGTTCCATAGGCAATATCACGCACCTTGGTGACTTCGGCAGCACCTGCCGGCAGCGCAGTGATGAGCAACAGGAAAGTGAAAAGTCGCAGCATGATAGTCTCCTCGGCTAATTACTTTTTACAGTATCAATAAGGCGCTTGGTCATCCGGTTAGTGATATTGCCCAGATCACTGAGCAGGCGCATATGCGCCCCAATCTCGGTGTGCTCGTTCGGGTAATCAACAATCAGCCGCTCGGCAGAGGCACCTGTAGCTTTAAGGGCTAACACCATACTTTGTGCCTGAAGGAGGAATGGCATGCGCTGCCGAATAGCGACCATAATAAATGGCGGATATTTTCCTGTAGGCTTTATCTGCAGTAGTGGTGAGGCTTGTAAAAGAGTTTTAGTATCTGCACCAAAAGATACTGTAATAAGCTGGCCGAGAATATAGCGTTGGTTGGTCAGGTCATATGCCGCGGCATCAATCGAAAAAACACCAGAAATATCCTTAGCTGGTGCAAGGTCGTATTTTGCAAGATACTCAGGCGCTGTTGCAACCAGTGAAATGAGATGCCCACCAGCTGAATGGCCGAGCAGATACAGCTTTGCCGGATTGCCGCCATAGCTGGCAATGTTGGTCTTGGTCCAGTTAATTGCGGCTGCAACATCCTCAACATGTGCAGGGTGTTTATGTGTGGGCGAAAGCCTGTAGTTTATTGAAACAACAACCATGCCCTGTTTTGCCCAGGCATTGCAGAGGTTGCGGCAGCCGCGGTCAGTCTTGTCGTTCATAACCCAGCCACCGCCATGTACCCACATGACAACAGGGCAGCCAGTTTGTTTACATTCAGGTGAGCTGTAGATATCGAGGTTTTGTAGCGGTGCCTCGCCATAAGGAATATCTGAGGTCGTGATAACTTCAGCTGCTGCGACGGGCATGGTGAATACTAGAAAAATGAGAAGCAGCAGGTATTTCACATTATTCTCTATTCATGCGGCGCAAGAGCAGGCCGCGGCGGCGGTCGCTATTGTCATCTGCCGGTTTACTCGCAGTGGGTGCCGAAGCACTCGGGCGCAGGCCCATGGCGGCCATGAGCTTGATGGTCATGGGTGATGCCGGATTGAACAGGTCTTCAGCAATTCTGCGGTGTGCTGTAAAGGGGCGCGTGCCGGGATAATCCGCTACATAGGTTTCGGCTCTGGCACCAGACTGCCGCAGCTTGTTAGCCATGTCGTTCATGCTTTCAACCCCCTTAGGGTATTGCACTGTGCCAGCCAGAATGAACGGCGGATAGGACTGGCCGCTACGCACATGCGTGAGTGGGGATGCCGCGCGCAAGGCTGCCTTATCGCTGCTAAAGGCGGCTTCGACACGACTGCCCACGATTGGGGTGTTCAGGTCTTCTTCAAGGCTATAGGCCGCGCTGTCGATCGGGAAAACACCTGAGATATTCTGTGCGGGCGAAAGCCCATGCGCTGCCAGATACTGCGTATCGGTAGAGACCAGCGCTACAAGATGCGCACCAGCCGAGTGGCCGAGAAGATAAATTTTACCCGCATCGCCATTAAAGCTGCGGATGTTCTTATGCACCCAGTTGATGGCAGCTGCTACATCCTGCACATGGGCGGGATGTACAACCTGCGGCGTTAGCCGGTAGTTGATAGAAACAACAACAGCACCGCTGGCCGACCAAAGTGCGCCGATTTTGGTGCCATCCTCGCCGCCCATCACAGTTTTATCGCCATTGCTCCAGCCGCCACCATGCACCCATATCAGAACAGGGCAAAGCTTGCTGCTGGTGCACTGGCTGTGCGTATAAACATCAAGCGCCTGCAACTTGTCTTGCCCATACTGGATATCACTTTTAACTGTGGTGCTGGCAGTTGCTGGCGTTATCGCCATGACTAAAAATAAACAGATCAGAAAAAACTGTTTAATTGATTTCAGCATGCTGCGCCCCCGATTCTATTTAATAATACCAGCAGTTCGCATTAGTGTCTTGGTCAACTCGCTATTAATATTGGCGAGATCACGGGCAATATAGCCATGCGCTTCAAGTGGCGAAGCGCCGGGATAATCAACGACTATCCCTACAGCTTTGCCGCCAACATTACGTAGTAATACTTCGAGTTTACGCATCTGGTTAACTGCAAAGACCTGACGCTGTTTGACTGCAGCCAGCGTGAACGGAGGATAGCGGCGGCCTGGCTTGACGTTGTAGATGGGGGATGCCGCCCGCAAGGCAGGTGGCGACATACCAAAGGCATCGGCAATACGCTTGCCTGCAATAGGCTCACTCAGGCTGGCCTCAAGATCGAGGCCACCACTATCAATCGGAAAGACGCCAGCCAAGGCACCTGCAGGCGTGAGGCGATGCTCTGCCAGATACTGTGGGTCGGTTGCCACCAGCGCTACCAGATGACCGCCAGCTGAATGTCCCATCAGATAGAGCTTATTGGGATTGCCCTTGTAGTTGCGGATGTTCCTGTGCACCCAGTTAACGGCGGATGCCACATCCTGCACATGAGCAGGGTGCACAACCTGTGGTGTGAGGCGATAGTTAATGGCAACAACGACAGCGCCCTTCTCGGACCAGACATTACCTATTGCTGTGCCATCCTCACTACCCATACCGGCTTTATCACCATTGCTCCAGCCGCCGCCATGCACCCACATAACGACCGGACAACCGCCCGTCGGGCAAGTGGTTGGTGTGTAAACATCGAGCTTCTGCAGCGCATCGCGCCCATAGGCAATGTCTTTGGTAACAGCCGCTTCGGCGTTAGTTGAAATAAGGGCAAGTGCAAGTACGAGGTAGCGAAGCATGGTGTGTGTCTCCCTGACGCTACCTTGTACGGCGGCTGGAGACTAACCCTGCGGCAATAAAAACTTCTGCCTGTAACGCCCTGCATTTGCTGGAGAAAGTGAAACGTGCAGGCGCATCTGCTCCTCGGTTTCCTGTCGGTCAAGCACCTGCCCGTGCTGGTAAAGCCAGGCCATTTCTTCGCCCTGCTCTGGCGTGAGGATGATATCAAGAATTTCGTTACGTGCGGCCAAACGGCGGTCGATCAGCGCCAGCAGCGCGTCTATCCCCTCACCTGTGATGGCTGAAACAGGTACTACCTCATACCCATCGCGCTTAAGGCCGAACGGGCGTTCATGCTCGGGCATGCAGTCGATCTTGTTCAGTACTTCAATGATACGTTTATCTTCACTCGCATCAATTCCCATTTCGGACAGGGTGGTTTCTACATCAATACGTTGGGCATCGCTCTCGTTGCTGGAGGCATCGCGTACATGAAGTATGATATCGGCCAGTTCAACTTCTTCCAGCGTTGCGCGGAATGATTCAACCAGCTGATGCGGCAGGTTGGAAATGAATCCTACGGTATCCGACATCACGCATTTGCGACCTGAGGGCAACTTGAACTGGCGCATAGTGGGATCAAGTGTGGCAAAGAGCATGTCTTTGGCCAGCACGCCGGCATCCGTGAGGCGGTTAAATAGAGTCGATTTGCCAGCGTTGGTATAGCCAACCAAGGCGATCAGCGGAACCTCGCCTTCAACCCGCGCCGTACGCTGCAGGCCTCGGGTTTGACGCACTTTCTCCAGATCCTTGCGGATGCGGATCATGCGGTCTTCGATCAGGCGGCGGTCGATTTCGAGCTGCGATTCACCCGGGCCACCTAAAAAACCGAAGCCGCCACGCTGACGTTCAAGATGGGTCCATGAGCGTACAAGGCGCGAACGCTGATAATCGAGCGAGGCCAGCTCAACCTGCATCTGCCCTTCGGCAGTGCTGGCGCGGGCACCAAAAATCTCAAGGATCAGGCCGGTACGGTCAATCACCTTGCACTTGAGGGCCTGCTCAAGGTTGCGTTGCTGAATGGGTGTGAGCGGATGATCGACGATCAGCAAGCTGATGTGCGCCTCTTCGATCTTGCCACGCAGTTCCTCAACCTTGCCGCCACCCATAAGTGTGGCCGAGGTTGGGTGTGCAAGCTTGATGACTTCGCCGCCCACAACCTCGAGGTCGATAGCTCCAGCAAGTGCAACAGCCTCCTGTAGTGCCGATTCAGGCGTACGCAGCACTGCTACGCTCCGTGGCATGGGTGTCCACGGGTGCACAACATATGCAGACATACGGTCTGAACGATCAGGAGCTGACACGCTAGATCGTTTCGCCTTCGGTACCGTTCTTGCCTTCGAACAGGTTAAGCGGGTTCATCGGCATAACGGTTGAAATGGCATGCTTGTAGACAAGCTGAGCATGCGATTCACGGCGCAGCAGCACCGAGAAGTTATCAAACCAGGTGATGATCCCCTGCAGTTTGACGCCATTCACTAAAAAGACCGTGACTGGCATTTTGAGTTTACGAACGTGATTCAAGAACACGTCTTGTACGTTCTGGCTTTTTTCTGCCACTTTATTATTCCTTCTTTATTGCCGTTGTTATTTTTGACCTGGCTGAACTGTCATGAGCGGCTATCCCCGTACAGCATCGGTGGCGGAATATAACGCTATTTGCGAATAGGTAAACTAAAAGATGACCCTGCGGCAAAATGGATATTAAAAACTATAAGTTGCTGAAAACTAGAAATATTCTGGCCTAATTGAAAACAGTTGTTCAACTCTTTTAATATTTTCGCGGCTCGACATGATGATAACCCGGTCGTGTGGGCGAATAACTGAGTCTGGCCATGGGCGCAGCACCTGCCCTTCGTGCACAATCGCGCCGATCACAACCCCTATAGGCAGACGCAAATCGCGAAGTGGTGTGTTGAGGACGGGCGAGCCTTCAAGTGCTTCGGCCTCAATCATATCGGCAAAGCCATCGCGCAGATGGTGCACCGCCCTGATACGGCCACGGCGTACCAGCTGCATGACGCTGGAGACGGTAATCAGGCGTGGGTTTACCACAGCATTAAGGCCGAGGTTGTTCAGTAGCGGCGCATAGGTGGGTTTGTTCACCAGTGTAATCGAGCGCTCGCAGCCATGGCGTTTAGCCAGCAGCGAGGTGAGGATGTTGGTTTCGTCATCATTGGTGATACAGACGATGGTTTCAGTATCGCTGATCTTGGCTTCTTCGAGAATTTCGAGATCGAGCGCATCGGCATTCAGTACAATCGCATTCTTCAGCTGCTCGGCTACATACTCGGCGCGTTCTTTGTTACGCTCAATGATGCGCAGATTCACATCCTTGAACTCGTCCTCAATCAGCTGGCACAGGAACAGGCCAACGTTACCACCACCCACAATCAGGACATTACGCGCTTCGCGCTCGGTATGGCCGAGTACGGCCATAACGCGTGCGGTATGCGCTTCATCACACAGCAGGTAAATGCCATCGCCCTCCAGCAGCATATCATCAACAGTTGGGATGAAAGCACGGTCGTTGCGGATGATGCCAACAATAACAGCTGTCAGTTCGGGGAACAGTTTGATCAGGTGGCGCAGTGGTGTGTTGAGCGCGGGCGCCTCTTTGCCGATATTCACACCGACAAGACGCACCTTGCCATCAGCGACCAGTTTAGTATCGAAACAGCCCGGCACATGCAGGCGGCGGGCAATAGCGCGGGCAATCTCAACTTCTGGCGAGATAATGGTGTCAATCGAGAGGTGATCGCGACTGAAGAGATTGGCCCATTCAGGCTTAAGGAAAGACTGGTGGCGAATACGTGCGATTTTGTTGGGCACAGCAAAGAGCGCATCGGCCACTTCGCATGCAATCATGTTCACTTCGTCGCTCTGGGTAACGGCCACCACCATATCGGCATTGGCAGCATCGGCCTGCGCCAGTGTATCTGGCAGGGCAGCGTGGCCTACAACCGTTTGCACATCCATTGTATCGGCAATACGAGCGGCAATCTTGGCATCATGCTCGATAACCGTAACCTTCACGCCTTCGGCAGCGAGAAACTCGGCAATGCTGCTGCCCACAAGGCCAGCGCCGCAAACGATAACCTTCATGACAAAACCCTACTCAGCCAGAGCTTTTTCGGGCTCCGTTACAAGCTGATTGCTGTTGACGTGACGCTCGGTACCGCGGTCGCTGGTAATGCCCAATGACTTGAGCTTGCGATGCAGGGCCGAACGTTCCATGCCGACAAAGTTTGAGGTACGCGAGATATTGCCGCCAAAGCGTGTAACCTGCGCTAACAGGTATTCGCGCTCAAACAGTTCGCGGGCTTCGCGCAGTGGCAGGCTCATGATCTCGCCGCCCTTCTCCCACTTAAGGACCGAAGGTGTGGACGAGCCCAGCTCAGGCGGCAGCATATCGGCGCGGATAACGCCCTGTGCTTCAGCCGGCACCATGATGAGCAGCCATTCGGCAATGTTACGCAGCTGGCGTACGTTGCCTGGCCAATCGTAGGTCTGCATGGCAGCCAGTGAGTCTTCACCAAATTCGCGCACCGGCAGGCCCGAACCCTGGGCAGCACGACGCATGAATTCACGTGCGAGAACCGGTACATCTTCGCGGCGGTCGCGCAGCGGCGGTACGGCAATAGGCACTACGTTGAGACGGTAGTAGAGATCTTCACGGAAGCGGCGGGCTTCAATCTCAAGCGTCAGGTCGCGGGTGGTTGAGGCTACAACGCGCACATCTACCTGCACCGGCTTAGTGCCGCCAACGCGCTCGAAGCTCTGCTCATGCAGCAGGCGCACAATCTTGCCCTGTGTTTCGATAGGCATATCCGCCACTTCGTCGAGGAACAGCGTACCGCCATGGGCCTGCTCGAACAGGCCAACCTTGCGCGGTTGGCCATTTACAGCTTCGGTGCCGAAGAGTTCGTGCTCGAAGGTCTCAGGGCGCATGGTAGCGCAGCTGGCCACTACAAACGGGCCATCAACACGCTTGGACTGGTTATGGATAAGGCGGGCAACTACCTCTTTGCCTGCACCCGACGGGCCAGTGATGAGGATGCGGCTGTTGGTAGGCGCTACCTTCTCAATGAGCTGGCGCACCTGCGAAATGGCAGGCGAATTACCGGTCAGTTCGATTTCGCCGCCAGCGCGGATTTTAAGCTCGGCGTTTTCGCGCTTCAGGCGGGCTGATTCAATCGCGCGGTTAACCAGCAGCAAGAGACGGTCGGTTTCGAACGGCTTTTCAATGAAGTCGTAAGCGCCCTTCTTGATCGCGCTAACAGCAGTCTCGATATTACCGTGGCCGCTGATCATGATCACCGGCAACAGCGGGTGGTCTTTCTGCAACTGGTCGAGGATCTGGATACCGTCGAGCTTGCTGCCCTGCAGCCAGATGTCGAGGACCACCAGAGACGGGAGACGGGAACGGACGGCGGCCAGAGCCTCGTCAGCATTACCAGCCTCACGTGTGGTCATGCCTTCATCGGCAAGGATGCCACCGATAAGTGCACGGATGTCACGCTCGTCATCAACAATCAGAATATCATGAGCCATATCAACCTCACGTCGTCACTAGAACAGGTTCGTTCTGTATCGTTTTAGCATCAGTTACAGGAAACACCAGCCGTACAATTGCGCCGCCGCCCGAACGGTCGTCCAGAACGAGGGCTCCGCTGTGGTCCTCAAGGATCTTCTTAACGATTGCGAGGCCTAAACCTGTGCCTTTTGCGCGAGTCGTTACATAAGGCTCGGTCAGACGGTCGCGATCCTCGCCCGGTAAACCTTTTCCATTATCGATGATGCTGATGCTGACCGACTCTGAATCCTGGGTGAGCGCGACCTCGATTTGGCCCGGCTCTTCCCTCGACTCCGAACTTTCGGTGATGGAGTCGACCGCATTCTGGATCAGGTTGGTAAGGGCCTGACGTACCTGGCGGTTATCACACGGCAGGCTCAGGTCCTGCTCGGGCAATGTTGTAATGAACTTGATGTCCTGATGTGCCTCACGCTGCAGCACCACTGCCTCACGAATGAGGTTACTTATATTATGGGGCTTGATGACAGCCGCCGGCATGCGCGCGAAGGATGAGAACTCATCCACCATGCGGCGGATATCATCAACCTGCCTGAAAATCGTATCGGTGCAGTCGCTGAATATCTGTTGGTCCTGCGTAATCTGCGGCAGGTACTTACGCTTCAGGCGTTCAGCCGAGAGCTGAATGGGGGTCAGCGGGTTCTTGATTTCATGCGCGATGCGGCGGGCGACATCCGCCCATGCCGCCATACGCTGGGCTGAAACCAGCTCGGTGATCTCATCGAAGGTCAGCACATAACCAGAGATCAGGTCTTCGGCTACAATTTCAGGCGCCAGACGTGCATGGATGGTGCGGGTACCCTGCCCTGCGCGCTTGATGATGATCTGCTGGTCTACATTACGGCCAATACGGCGGTGCGCTTCCTCAAACAGGCTTTCCATTTCCGGCAGCAGCTCAAGCACCGGGCGGCCGATGATCTGCTCAGGCTCAAGCCCGATCAGGTCGCACGCCAGTGTATTAACAAGGCGGATCACGCCTTCGGGGTTGGTGTTGAGAATACCGGCCGAGACGCCAGCCAAAACAGCCTCAGTAAAGCGGCGGCGCTCATCGAGCATGCGGTTGGTTTCAATCAGCTCGCGGCGCTGTGTCTGCAGCTGGTTGGTCATACGGTTGAATGAGCGGATGAGTGTGCCCAGTTCGTTATCGCGGTCGGTCTGGCTTACGCGTACTGTAAGGTCGCCATTACGTACGCGGTCGGATGCCTGAATAAGTGCGCTTACAGGGCGTACCAGCTGATTAGCTACATTAAGGCCGAGCACAACTGCCATTAGCAGTAGTACGACTGCGATAATCCCGAACATGAACATCACGCCGTACTGGATTTGCACGCGCTTGGCATCAAACGCAGCGTATTGGGCCGAGGCTTCCTCGGCTTTTTGCAGGTGGCCTAAAATGGTGGGGTCAGTCAGACGGCTGATCAGCAGGTAGGTATCGACATAGCGGTCGAGCCTTAACAAGGCACGGGCGCGGCCATCATCCGCATCCTGCATCAAAACAATATCGCCGCTTTTGGCGCGGCTCAGATCCACATCGCGTACAGCAGCAACGCCAAGTGAGTAACCAAGGTTGGAGCGGGCAAGAATTTTGCCCGAACCATCGAATACCAGCGCGTCGGTTAAGGCGCGCTGTAGCATCTCGCGGTTAAGTACATTCTCGAGCTGCTCTTCATTAGGGCCGATGGCCACCATTTCGCGGTTAAGTGTGCTGGCGATGGTCAGCGCATCACCAATAATAGTGCGCTGATGGGCTTCAATGGCCGATTCAGCCACAGCACGCGATTCACGTACCGCGCTGGATACACTGCCGCTAAACCACGTCTGTACACCCGCAAACAGGAAGACGGCCGACAAACCGGTAACGATAACCGCAGGCGTAACAGCCAGCAGGCTGAAAGTAACCACCAGCTTGAAATGCAGCCGCGCACCCACCCTGCCCTGCGCTTTGGCACGCAGCATGACGATAATACGCCAGCCTACAACCACGCAGAGCAGCGCCAGCAGCACCAGATCGAACATGATCAGCAGTGCAACATTATCCGGATTGGCCGCCATGGGCAGCTGCTGGGTAATGAAAAAATAAGTCGCGACACCAGCAACGATACTGGCAATGGCTAATGCCAAAGCCAGTGCGTTACTCAAGCCAACCCGCCCCAGCCAGTGGGCTGCAAAGGCGCGGTCGGCGATGGCTGACTTCACGCGGCATCCCTCAGGCGGGTGGCCACATGGCCGCGACTGACGATGATATTCAGCTCACGGATTTTTTTGCGCAGGGTATTGCGATTGATGCCCAGCAGCTCGGCAGCCTTGATCTGGTTGCCGTGGCATACTTCAAGGCACTGCTCGATCAGCGGGCGCTCAACTTCGGCCAGAATGCGGTCGTAGACACCAGCGGGCGGCATGCGATCCGGATGCGCATTGAAGTAATCGCGCAGATGCGCGGCAACGCTCTCGGACAGGCTGGAAGGACGGATAAACGGAGTAACATTAACCATGGCTTATGCTGCTTTCTCAAGTTGTGGTTCATAAAATGCTTTGAGCGACTCTCGTACTGCATCTGGCGTGTTAAGCGTGTACATGCTCGCGCGATATTCAGATGAGCCTTCGAGGCCTTTGCTATACCAACCCAGATGTTTGCGCGAAATGCGCACACCTACGTCGATACCATAGTGCGACAGCATATCTTCGAAATGCTCCCGCACAATTTCGTACTGCTCGGCCAGCGTGGGGTCGGCCCGGCGCTCGCCTGTCTGCAGATAATGTATAACCTGACTGATAAACCACGGGCGGCCATATGAGCCGCGGCCAATCATCACGCCATCGGCGCCCGAAAGCTTGAGCGCGTTATCAACATCGTCGTAGCCGGTAATATCGCCGTTCACGATAACGGGAATTTTGACCGCTTCTTTAACGCTGCGCACAAAAGCCCAATCGGCCGAACCTTCGTAGAACTGGCAGCGGGTACGGCCATGAATGGTAATCATCTTGATACCAACTGATTCAGCAATCTGTGCAAGCTTTGGCGCATTCAGGCTCTGGCTGTCCCAGCCCATACGCATTTTAAGCGTGGTCGGCAGACGCGTAGCCTTAACCGTGGCCTCGAGAATGCGGCTGGCCAAAGGCTCATCACGCATGAGGGACGAACCGGCATGGCCGTTCACAATCTTTTTCACCGGACAGCCGAAGTTGATATCGATTATGGCAGCGCCGTTATCCTCGTTCAGCTTGGCGGCTTCGGCCATCACTTCAGGCTCGCAGCCAGCCAGCTGCACCGCCATGGGGAATTCTTCCGGCACAGTCTTGGCCATCAGCATCGACTGGCGGTTCTCGCGGATCATCGCCTGCGAGGCAATCATCTCGGACACGACAAGGCCTGCGCCATGCTTCTTCACGAGACGGCGGAACGGCAGGTCAGTTACCCCGGTCATAGGGGCAAGAATGACGGGCGCAGCAAGTTTGACAGGACCGATGTGGATACTCATAAAACTCATCTTGTAGGGGATGCTTAATTCTTGGGCAAACTACGAAATCCGCGCGTGCATTTCAACTGTTTCGAGCTAGGTTGGCTTAACTTTTATGAAGGGCGAAAAAACCATGCTGAATAGTGAGTTAACCGAACTGGCCTCAATTACCCTGATTGAACTGCGCGCCAAGATGCTGCGACTCGCTACCGCAGAATCCTGCACCGGCGGCCTCGTCGCTGCGTCACTTACTGCAATTGGCGGCAGCTCGGATGTTTTTGAACGTGGCTGGGTGACCTATTCAAATGCAGCCAAGGAGGAGGATATCGGTGTGCCGATCGCCCTCATCGAGCAGCATGGCGCTGTGAGCGAGCAAGTTGCACGTGCGATGGCGGATGGTGTGATCGAGAGCTGCCCTGCTGATATAGCCCTTAGTGTTACAGGTATCGCTGGGCCTGGCGGCGGGTCGGATAGCAAGCCTGTTGGCACCGTGTGGTTTGGTTGTGCGCGCCGCGGCCAGCCAACGCATACAGAGCGTCATGTCCTGCCCGGCGACCGCACTGCAATAAGGCAGGCTAGCGTGGCCATCGCGCTACAGCTGGCAAGACAGGCTACTGCACGGGATTGAGGTTAAGGTTATTTAACCTTCTTGTCCTTTAGTGTATGGCATGACCACTGCAATTGCCTCACCGGGTGTAAACCTTTCGCTTCTCTCTGTTCTCGTTATTGAGGATACCAGCTTCATTCGCTTGCTTATTGTAAGCGTGCTGCGGGCCTTGGGTGTTGAGAGCGTACATACCGCCGAGAATGGTGCCGAGGCCATCAAGATGATTAAAGAGCGGGCCAAGACCCTGCCCGATGGTACACCGCCTTACGATTTGGTGGTGTGTGACCTATTGATGCCAGAGGTGGATGGCTTCCTGTTCCTGCGCTTTGTGCGCTCATCGCCTGAATCGCCCGATCGTTTCATGCCGGTAGCCATGCTTTCGGGCGCGGCTGACGCTGGCTTTGTTTCCAAATGCCGTGATTTGGGCTCAAACGAATTCATTGCCAAACCCTTCTCTACGCAGGCTGTGTGGGAACGCTTGATGCAGATTATCTACAAGCCACGCCGTTATGTATTGGGAGGTGGCTACTTCGGGCCTGATCGCCGCCGCCTTGATAAGCCGGTTGAAACCAACCGCCGCGTCAAGAAGCTGGAAGACATCCAGATCGTGCGCACCAATACCAAAAAGATCAAACTCGACAGCAATGATGTATTGCACTTTGAGTTCAGCAATCGCCTTGCTGGTAAAGTTGGTGGCCAGCCAACCGGCGAATTGCCAAAGCTGGATGTTGAAGTACTCAACAAGGTGCAGGAAAAGATTCAGGAAATGTCGGGTGATTACTCAACCTGGGTGGTTGATGAAATCCGTAAACTTGATGAAGCACTGCATAAGGTGCGCGAGCCGGGCGCCAACCTGCGTGTTCTGATTGCCCGTATCAATCGCGGTGCGCACGAAATGCGCGGCCAAGGTGGTATCTTCGGCTATCCGCTGATTACTGAATTCTCAAAGTCACTCTTCCTCACCACCAACAAGAATATGCAAGCCATATCGGATAACGAGTATGAGCTGCTCAAGGCGCATATCGATGCCATTAAAGTGGTGATTGCCGAAAAGGTAGAGGGCGATGGTGGCGAGACCGGCCGCGCGCTGCTTGCAGGTATTGCGGCCGCAATAAAGAAGTATGGCTAAAAAGGCCAAGCTGCGCCCCGCGGTGCGTCTGGCTCAAGATTTTTGGATTCAGTGTAGGTAATGGCGCGAGAGACGGGACTTGAACCCGCGACCTACGGCGTGACAGGCCGTCGCTCTAACCAACTGAGCTACTCCCGCGCAATCTCGAATTAACGAGAGCGCCCTGATACACGGGGCTGGGGCGTTCTGTCAATCAGTTAATACGTAAAAAATTTTATGAACGAAACGCTTGCATTTTGTGAGCAGTTTGAATAGTTTCCGCCCGGGCGATTAGCTCAGCGGTAGAGCGGCTCGTTTACACCGAGTTGGCCGGCGGTTCGATCCCGTCATCGCCCACCAAGAAAAGCAGCTTCGGCTGCTTTTTTTATTGCCGCGCTAGCGCGGCGGGCCCGTCATCGCCCACCACAAAAAAGACGGCTCCGGCCGTCTTTTTTATTGCCCAGTTTATTATCCAGTTTACATCGGCCTGCCCGCAGTTCTAGGTTTTGCTGATGCATAAGCCCAAACCGCTTGATCCGGCACTAGAGGCCAAGAACCGCCAGACCGCCAAGCGCATCTGTGCCGGTATGTTTGTTATCTATAATGCGTACTTTGGTGCGGTAACGGCCATGGCCCCTAATCCTGCCGAAAGCGCTAGCCGTGCCTGGCGGCATGTGGCGGGTAATTGTCTGGGCTTTACAGCTCTGGCCGAGCCCCTGCCCGAGCTGGCCGAACAGCGCCTTTGGGCCCCTCTGGCCGTGGCAACTTGCGTATTTTCGGCTGCTGGTGGTGTGGGTACTGCAATTGGCGGTCTTGCACCGAGCAGAAGCTCCATACCTGCACCATAAATAAGGTGAGCGTTAGTTTTTAGTGCTGCGGCGCCGATACCTGTGACATGGCTTTGGCTTTGTTCATATGTTGTGCGTAAGGATTCACTTTGCCGTTATCGAGATTAATCACGTAGCTGACGGGTAGCCTGTTTGGCCAGCCTTCGTAGTCTGGCTTTTCACCTAGATTATCTTTTTTTGGATCATTAAAAGCCAGCGCAAGGTTATCGGGCAGCTGGGCTCTCATGCCATGGCTGATGGGAGCCTGAACATGGCCAAGGCCATAAAAGGTCAGACTTCTGCCTGCTTTTGATGTGTTGGCGGTAATAAAGCTTGCCGTAAGCCTGTCATCCATACGATTGGCCAGAAATGGCTTCATACCAGCATTTTCTATCCACCAACCACCGGCTTGTTCAAGACCAATAGCTGATAGAGCCAAGCCTTCTGTCAGTACCGCCATCATGTTAATGCCCCAAACCGCGCCCAGAAGCCTGCTGCTCGAATCTGCCGCATGAACCTTTATTCCAACTGCATGCGCGTTTCGGATGGCGTTTGTGATCAGCTGGCCTTTTTCTGCGCCTATATCCTCGCCACAAATCGAATTGGAATGGGGGAAAGTATAAGATTTGTCAGTAAGAACTTTATTGAGGTCTGGCTGGCTATCGGTGCCTAGTTCAAGGAATATGTCAGTGATGCTGTTTTTAGCGAGAACCTTCATAACCTTAGGGTCAGCCAGATAGGACAGCGGGCGCATATCGCAGTGGTTATTATCACCGACTAACACATGCTTCTGTTTGTGCTGTTTAAGAACATCGTTAAGCCCGGCAGAAAAAACATCTGCTCTCATGCTTTTTGAGACTGGCTCGCTTGTTTTGCCCTCGGGCACATAGAGCCTGGACATGCCGTAATCAAGGATAACCGGGCCAATCAGGCACCCAGTCAAAGCGTGCAACAGACAGGCGCCAGATGCCCTGAGCAGCAGCTTATTGATAAATCCTTTTGATTTCATGCCCAGACATTAACAAGCCTGCCCCCGCGATATCAATTATTATCAGGGTTAATGCGGATTCTTGAGCTTTGGCGGTTTGAAATTATCCATTCTGTGGCGCTTGACTTTGGTATTAAAGCCCGGTATCTCTCCCCGCCTCGGGTCCCCATCGTCTAGAGGCCTAGGACACCCGCCTTTCACGCAGGTAACACGAGTTCGAATCTCGTTGGGGACGCCATCTATCAAACAGATGTATTGCAATGTTCTGCTGTATAAAAACAGCAGGGCTTTGCTGTACCTATGTGATAATTAGAAGTTAGTCTCATTGAGTATATCTGCATGCTGCATGTAAGCGCCTCGGTCAATCCATCACAAAAAATCGCGAAGCTTATTTTGATTTATGGCTGCTGGTGCCTGCTACTGGGTGCCATTAAAGACAGCTGGGTGATGCAGGATTATATAGGGCCACTCTCCCTCTCACTCCTGAATGGACTAATTATTATTCCAGCTTTTGACCTTGTATCTTCATGCCTGCAGCATGTGATGCAGCCAGAAGTACAGATGACTGTCGCCGGCCTTTTTATCGGCACAACATTACCTTTCTTGCTGGTTTTAATTTTCGCCTTGCGAGACTTTGCGGTAATTTTTCATTCAAGCAAGCCAGCTATATCAGTGCCTCCTGTTGGTAATGCGCATCAAACGATGGCTCCAAAACTGGTTATAGCTGTTGGAATAGCTTTTATACTGGTGCTTGATTCCTATTTTCCGATTATGCAGGCTTGGATGTATGTCGTCCCCCAAACCAGCTGCGGGATTATCGGGAATAATATTTATCGCGCTGCAGCAAATAATCTCATTTTCCTGAGTGTGTTTTGGCTCTGCCTCAAACTGCTCAGAACGCGTAATACCTAAATTCTGTAAGTCATGATTAATGTTAAATTAATCAACTCAGCCTTTACTCAGCGGAATTGCCCATGAGGCACAATGATGCGACTAAAGGGGGAGCTTATGCTTTCATTCAAGAAATTACTGCCATTTCTAGCAGTATTATTACTTTGCCCATTACCTGCCCTCGCGGCTGAAATTAACGGGGCAGACACCGCGTGGGTAATTGTAGCCACCGCCATGGTATTGCTGATGACCCCCGGTCTCGCCTTCTTCTATGCCGGTATGGTTGGCCGCAAGAACGCAGTTTCTACCCTTTATCAGAGCATGATTGCGGTAGCGGTTATTGGTATTACGTGGGCGATTATCGGCTATTCGCTGGCGTTTGGTAACGGTAGCCCCTGGATTGGTGGCGCTACTTACATGATGCTCAACGGTGTTGATCAGAATAGCGCACCGATTTACGGCAATATTCCGCATCTGCTGTTCATGATGTACCAGATGATGTTTGCCATCATCACCCCTGCCCTGATTACCGGTGCCTTTGCCGAGCGCGTTCGCTTCTCGGCCTGGCTTGGAATTATGGTGCTGTGGAGCTTGCTGGTTTACTCGCCGGTTGCACATTGGGTTTGGGCGCCAGGTGGCTATCTTGCTGCCATGGGTGCGCTCGACTTTGCTGGTGGTCTGGTTGTGCATATGACTGCCGGTTTCTCGGCTCTCACTGCTGCAATCATGTTTGGCAAGCGCCGCGATTTTGGCTCAGCGCCCAAGCCGTATGATGTTGGCATGGTTGTGCTCGGCACCGCCCTGCTGTGGTTCGGCTGGATTGGCTTTAATGCTGGCTCGGCAATTGGTGCGAATGGCCTTGCTACACAGGCCTTGGCTAACACCTTCCTTGCCTCAGCTGCTGCCATGCTGATGTGGACGCTGTTTGACAGACTTAAGGATGGCAAGCCAACCGCCATGGGTGGCTGTATCGGTGTAGTCGCTGGCCTTGTGGCCATTACACCGGCTGCAGGCTTTGTGACCACCAGTTCGGCCCTGCTGATTGGCGCACTGGCTGGTGCAGGTTGCAATATCGTCGCGCGCATCATCAAGGGTTCGTTCCATGTTGATGATTCGCTGGATGTATTCGCTTGCCACGGTTTTGGCGGTCTGCTCGGTGTGATCATGACCGGTTTGCTGGCCGACCCGAATATCAATTCGGCAGGTCACGGCATGCTTAATGGTGGCGATACATTGTTCCAGGCTAACCTGACCGGTGCTGTGATGGTTGCCATTTACAGTGTGGTTGCAACTTTCATCATCATCAAGGTTGTGAATGTTGTGGTTACGGTGCGTGTCTCAACTGAGCACGAAACCGCTGGCCTCGACAGCACCCAGCATGGTGAAGTGATCAAGAACTAAACAGCTGGTATAGGTAAATAGGGGCATCCTGCGGGGTGCCCCTATTCTTTTGTGCTGGAATCGGGATAGATATAACGCATGACACAGGAACTTGTAATCAAAGTCGTGGCTATGCCCGGCGATATGAACCCGGACGGCGATATGTTCGGCGGCTGGATTTTAAGCCAGATGGACTTGGCAGCCTATGTACACGCGCGCAAGCTCACCAAGGCGCGTATCGTGACCATCGCCATTGATAATATCGTATTCCATAAGCCGGTCTATGCGGGCGATTGCCTGATGTGCTTTGCCACGACCGAGAAAATCGGCCGCACCAGCATCACGGTAAAAATTGATGTGAAGGTCGAGCGTAAGGACGGCAACGCGATCGAACCCGTAACCGAAGGTCGTTTTGTTTTTGTAGCCATTGGGACAGACCGTAAGCCAGTACCTGTGGCATCAGCTTAATCAGGCTGCTCGGTCGTATTCTGCATTAGCTCAGCAGTTATTGCATCGCCAGTGCCGGCTGCAATGATGCTGTAAGTTTCGCCGCGCTGTAGCTGTAGCTCATTCAGCTCGGTGATCACCTGCCCATTTATGGCTACAGCCAGTTTTACATTAATCGGCTGCACCATACGGCTACCGTTGGCCTGCACTGTTACGCCCTCAATCACCTTAAGTTCACCATCAGCAGTTATCAGGTCCAGCGCTGGCTTATCAGTAAAGTTATAGAGCACGAGCATAGCGCGCGCACGATTCTCGAGTGTAGGGTCGGTGAGTAGGTTAAGGCTACGCCCACCAAGTGATGAGAGTGTGTAATATTTACCTGCCTCAAGCGCGATATTCGCTACAGCACTGTGCTGGCTTACGGTATAGCGCCCCTGCATGACCTGCCTGTACTCACGCTCTGTAAGGCTCACATCCTTCAGGCTTAAACTGCCCTCGCCTATATAGCGTATCCACGTTGCGCCTGCAGGCGGTGGTGGCGCATAAAGGCCCTCGTCCTCAGCTGCCATGGCGGGCGTGCCAACCAAAAGCAGCACTAGGGTAAATTTAAGCCAGTGCAACATCCACAACCTTGAACTGCGGCTTGGTGCGACCATTAAAGGTGTTGAGGTCGGCCGTGCCAATAACATGTACAGTATGCGAGCGGTCGAGCAGTGTTTGTCCGTGCGGCTGGCTGACCGAGCGGAAGGCAATTGCGCCCAAGTCATTACCATCCTTGGTCAGCGTGCACCTGATATGATCGGTACCGGCAACGCTGCTGAATTTGATCTGCACATCAGTGAGCAGATACAGCGGCTCTGGGTTGCCTTGGCCGAACGGGGCCATGCGCTCTTGCTGGCGGATGAACGATTCAGTTACGCTGGCGGGACCAAGTACGGCATCGATATGATAGGTCGCGCGCTTGGGCAGTGCATCCATCTGCGGGCCGATCAGCGCGCTCATGAACTCACGGAATTCATCAAGCTTCTCGGGCTTGATCGAAAGGCCGCAAGCCATGGGGTGACCACCGCCTGCCAAAAGCAATTTCTGCTGATTGGCCTTCATGATAGCGCCGCCAAGATCCACACCCGCAACCGAGCGGCCCGAACCCTTCCAGCTACCTTCATGTGCGCCAATCACAATCGCCGGACGGTCAAACCGCTCTTTCAGGCGGCTGGCCGCAATACCAATCACACCCGGGTTCCATGTCTCATTAGCGACGATGATGATGGGCGCACCTGCCGCCACCTGCTCTTCAGCCATGGGGAGGGCTTCGGCCACGATATCGCGTTCGATATCCTGCCGGATACGGTTAATAGTGTCGGTCGCCAGCGCATGGTCTTGCGCCTGAGCGATATCGTTGGTGGTCAGTAGCTCGGCGCTCGTGCGTGAGCGGTCGATACGGCCAGCCGCGTTAAGGCGTGGACCGAGGAAGAAGGCGATATCCTGCGCCGTAATCTGGCGACCCTTTTTCTCCATATCCTCACGGCCAAAGCCGCAGACTTCGCACAAAGCTGCGATGCCGGGAATCTCATATTTATTAAGCTCAATCAGGCCGTAATGCACGAGCAGGCGGTTAACACCCGTCAGCGGTACAACGTCGGCCACGGTACCCAGCGCGACTATACCAAGGAGCTTGCGGATATCCGGCTCCTCCGGCTTGTTGCTGTTGGTATCAGCCAGGTCGCGGAAATAGCCTTGTTTGCGCAGGGCACGGTTAAGGGCCACAACGAACATGAAGCTTACGCCGCAAGCCGCCAGCATGGTGTGGGGCGAGTTTTCATCCAGTCGCTTGGGGTTCACAATCGCGTGGGCTGGCGGCAGCGCCGCTTCGGGCGAATGGTGATCAAGCACAATCACATCCATGCCGCCATCTTGCGCAACGCGCAGTGGGCTTGGAACAACCGTGCCATCTTCAGCCTTACGATCGACTGCAGCTGTACCGCAGTCCACCATCAGGCACACGGTTGCGCCCTCTTCCATCAGCGTATGCATGGCGGGCGTATTGGGGCCATAGCCTTCGGCAAAACGGTCCGGAATATAAATACGGGCTGCGTGGCCAATGCTGCGCAGGTAACGCTGCAAAACGGCAGATGAGGTGGCGCCATCCGCATCATAATCGCCATAAATGGCAATCTGCTCATCGTTCATTATAGCTTTGATGACGCGCGCAACCGCCTTGTCCATATCGATAAACGTCGACGGGTCAGGCAGCTGGGTGGCCAGAGCGGGGTTCATGAACGGGCCGGCGTTCTCTTTATTAAATCCGCGTTTAGCAAGAGCCTGCGCGACGCCATCGTCTAGGTTATGTTCCTGTGCAATACCGCGGATGATGCGTTCGGGCGCGGTGCGTATGTGTATCTCGCGGCCACCCAGCGTAATCAGCCCGTTAAAGCGGGACTCCGGTGTGCTCTCGTCGTCTTTAGTTGCAGCTTTGCCCATTAGCTGTACCCCTTCTTTCTGCGGAAGTTGTGGGTGGCTTCAATCATTCGCACAGTGCCAGTTTTACTGCGCATGATGATGGAATGTGTGGAAGCGCCACCAGCAAAGCGGCGCACGCCCTTAAGCATGGTACCGTTGGTCACGCCAGTGGCGGCGAACATGAGATTGCCATGAGCCAGATCATCCAGCTCGTACTTGCAGGAAAGATCAATGATACCGCAGCGGCTGGCACGCAGTATCTCGTCATCGTTCCTGAAAATCAAACGCCCCTGCATCTGCCCGCCAATACACTGCAGTGCGGCAGCAGCCAATACGCCCTCGGGTGCGCCACCGGAGCCGAGGTAAATATCAACCCCGCTATCGGGCGTGGATGTTGCGATAATGCCTGAAACATCGCCATCGCCGATCAGCATGATACGCGCCCCCGCTTCACGTACTTTGGCAATCAGCTCAGCATGACGGGGACGATCGAGGATACATACCTGCAAATCACTCACCTCACCGCCTTTAGCCAATGCGAGGTTTTTAAGGTTCTCGAGTGGTGAGGCATCAAGGTCAACCACACTATCAGGCAGGCCAGCGCCTACCGCAATTTTTTCCATATAGGTATCGGGTGCATTGAGGAAGCCGCCCTTTTCTGCCATGGCGATAACTGCCAGCGCATTGCTGCGACCAGTGGCGGCAATAGTTGTGCCCTCAAGCGGGTCGAGTGCGATATCCATCTTGGGGCCGCCAGCGCCAACACGCTCGCCTATATAAAGCATGGGGGCTTCGTCGCGTTCGCCTTCGCCGATCACCACGGTCCCATCTATGGCCAATCCGTTCAGAGCCTTGCGCATACCGTCGACTGCGGCTTGGTCAGCTGCCTTCTCATCCCCACGGCCAACCCAGAGAGAGGCCGACAGGGCTGCTGCCTCGGTCACGCGCACGGCTTCCAGGGCCAAATTGCGCTCGGCAGTGGCGATCAGGTCAGGTTTGCTGTCAGACAGAGTCAAGGACACGCATAAGCCTCGGCGGTTCACGAACAGCGCCAAGTTGCCCGATTCGCTTGAGGCTGTCGAGCATGGAGGCCTCGTTGGTCTCGTGGGTAGTAAACACTACGGCCACGGTTTCGCCGGGATCGCGCCCATGCTGCAGGAAACTTTCCATCGAGACGTTGGAATCCCTCAGAATTGCAGCCACATCGGCGATAACGCCGGGGCGGTCCTCTACCATTAACCGCGCGTAATAGCTGCCGGTACAGGCGCTAGGTGGCAGGGCTTTGCGGCTGTTAAGCATTGTTACCGGCAGACCAAATACGTAGGGCACCGCGCCGCGTGCCAGATCAATAATATCGGCCACCACGGCTGAGGCTGTGGGGCGTGAGCCCGCACCGCGGCCGCTCCAGAGAATACGGTCGCTGAAGTTACCCTGTGCCAATACGGCATTGAACGGACCGCCCACTTGGCCGAGCGGGGAATTGGCGGGCACCATGCAGGGCTGCACGCGCTGCTCCAGGCCATTGGCATTGACCCGCGCGATCGCCAGCAGCTTGATGGCATAGCCCAACTCGCCTGCGAACTTGATATCGAGTGCACTGACGTGGCGAATACCCTCAACCCGTACCGACTCAAAATCCGGGATACTCGAGAAAGCCATAGCGGCCAGAAGGCTCAGCTTGTGGGCGGTATCGATACCATCAATATCAAAGCTGGGATCAGCTTCGGCATAGCCAAGGGCCTGCGCTTCCTGTAGCACATCGGCAAAGTCGCGGCCGGTGGCGGTCATGGTGGAGAGAATATAGTTGCAGGTACCGTTAAGGATGCCGATGACTTCGCTGATGTCATTCGCGGCCAATCCTTCGCGGATACCTTTGATAACCGGAATACCGCCAGCCACTGCCGCTTCCCATAGCAGAGGGACTTTGTGGGTTTCGGCTAGTTTGGCGATGCTTGCGCCATGGCGTGCGAGCAAGGCTTTGTTAGCCGTAACAACAGGTTTGCCTGCCTTAAGCGCGTTCTCGACTGTTTCACGGGCAACGCCACTATCGCCGCCAATAACTTCAACCACCACATCTACATCGTGCTGGTGAGGTATTTCGCGCGCATCGGCAATAATCCTGATACCTTCGAGAGGTAGGTCACGGGCTTTGGTGAGGGTACGTGCACTGGCGACGGTAATAACAACCGGGCGGCCACAGCGGGCTTCTATGAGTTTGGCCTGATCGTGCAGCAGCTGAACAACGCCGCCACCCACAGTGCCAAGACCGGCTAAACCAACACGAACAGGCTGCATGATATCCCCCTATATGCTGCAGTGCATTAAAGGGGGTGTTGCCTGAACTGGCAACAGATTAATCAGCCCAGTTTCAGGCAGCAGCAGGTACCGGCTGGCGATGCATTATCAGCGGCTTGGGCAACGCTGCGCTCAGCTGGCCAAGCACATCAGGATTGCCAAGCTGCATGGTGCTTTCAGAACCGCAGCTCATATTTGTGCCGTATTTGAAAGACTGCTCATTCACACTGCGCAGCAGGCCAACTGCTGGCTTATCCTGCTCTACGGCAGGGGATGTAACCGAAAGTGTATAGGCTGCGAACTGGCGCGGGGTGCTGCCCTCGCGCTGAGCGAAGTTCTGGAAAGTAAGCGTAGCTGAGATGCCCTGATGCTCAAGCTGCCAGTCCTGACGGCTATAGCCAAGGGCTACAACCTCAGTTGTTGGCTTACCGCGCTGGAATACCGAGAGGGCAAGCTGGCGTTCGATTGCGGCAGCAGGATTATCGGCAGACTCAGAGAGCCAGTTGAAAAGAAAGTCTGCGCCAAAGCGGGGCTTAACGCCTGAAGAATTTGTCATTGAATGTACCTCTTAGGCAGCGCCTTCTATCAGCTTGTGCAGGCCAAAGGCAAACTCAATCGCATCAAATTTATTGTAAATCTTGTCGCAGAGCGCGCTGATACAGGAAATTGAGACTACCAACCTCAGTTGAGCGCCATTGTTCGGCAATCGCTTGGTGTAATTGGGCTATTGGCTCATAGCCTTTTGCCATACTCACGTGTGCTGTTGGTTTGCTTTCGGCACCGGTATTGCCATTAAAGTTACGGCTATCGAATCCATTCATCAGGACTTTTTCAAAACCTGTTGCGCTGCTGATGAGTTTAAACTGGAAGCCACCCAGCTGGTTATTGCCCTCATCCGTCATGGCCTGAAACGCCAGCTTCATGCGCGTATCGCCAACCGTATATTCCCATGAGCGCTCGATCAGGTTGCCACTGTTGGTGGCTGGCTGCTCGGTGCCCAAGAGGCGCGTAGCCAGCATGAGATCGCGCATGCAATCATGCTTCAAATCGCTGGTTGGGGTTTTAAGCCATGTCAGCTGCGCACGGTCATCAAAGCGCTGGGCCAGCGCGTTATAGCGCTCGTTCAAACTGGGGTTTGTCATGCAGTTATCTTCCCGATATCACTCTACAAAATCAAGCCAATCCGGCTGAGCGATATTTGCTAACTGTATCATAGACTTGAGGCGCTTTGAGCAGGTCGTTTCGTACAGCCTCGACATAAGCTGGCTGACGAATGGTCGGGCTGATGCTGCCATAGGCTTGTGTTGGTGTCTGGCTACCAAATTCAAAAACGCGTGCTTCCCTCTCGGCAAACAGTGAGAGATCGGGATCTTGAGCAGGTATAAAACGCAGTTCATAATCAGCCGCAATACCGGCCCGAACCGGATAAGCCCCAGCATAGGTGCTATTAAAAGTCAGCTCGAGTTTATCGCCTGCCCGCGTCAGCAGCTCCCAGCGGCGGCAGATATGCTCCTCGGTATCAAGGGTCTGTGTTTCAGTGCCTAGCACACGAGTGGCCAAAGCCAGATCGCGCACGACCTCTACTTCGCCCTGCGCGGGATTGGTTGGCTGAGAAAGCCAGCTGAGCAGGAAATCTTTATCGTAAGCGGGCAGCTGGTTGCGCGGCTCAGAAGTATTGCTCATGCCTATCTCCAGAAAACAGAACTGGCAGATTAGTAGCAAAGCCCAATCTGTCAGCTCCAGTGAAATAATATTACGATGCTAGAGCTTCAGTCTTGAGGCTTTGCCCGTTCAGGAAAGCCTTGATATTGCGGCAGGCTTGCCGTAACCGCTGCGGGTTCTCGATCAGCCCGAAACGCACGTGATCATCGCCATATTCGCCAAAGCCAATACCTGGCGATACGGCTACATGCGCATGCTGGATTAGCAGTTTGGCAAACTCAAGCGAACCGAGATGTTTGTATTTTTCAGGTATGGGAGCCCATACAAACATCGAGGCTTTGGGCACTGGCACATCCCACCCTGCCAGCTTGAGGCCCTCGACCAGCACATCGCGGCGCTGGCGGTACATTTCGCGAATTTCATTCACACAATCCTGTGGGCCGTTAAGCGCGGCAGAGGCTGCAACCTGAATAGGCGTGAATGCACCGTAATCGAGATAGGATTTGATTTTGGCGAGTGCCCCCACCAGCTTCTGGTTGCCGCAGCCAAAACCAATACGCCAGCCAGGCATATTGTAGGTTTTGCTCATGGAGGTGAACTCGATGGCAATATCCTTGGCCCCTGCCACCTGCAGTACCGATGGCGGCGGCTCTTCAAAATAAATCTCTGAATATGCAAGGTCAGAGATAATCCACACCCCCATCTGCTTGCAGTACTTCACCAGCTCTTCATAAAACGGCAGCTCAACCGTAAGGCCGGTTGGATTGGCGGGGTAGCTAACGATGAGTGCAATCGGGCGCGGGACCGAGTGGCGCACGGCACGGTCAAGCGTGCGCATGAACTCTTCGCCCGGTACAGTTGGTAAAAAACGTAGCGAAGCCCCCGCCAGCATGAACCCGAAGGGATGAATCGGGTAGCTGGGGTTGGGGCACAGCATCACATCGCCGGGGGCAGTAATAGCTTGCGCAAGATTGGCCAACCCCTCCTTTGAGCCCAAGGTAACAACTGCCTCGGTTTCAAAGTCCAGATCAACGCCAAATCGGCGTTCGTAGTAACCGCAAATGGCTTTACGCAGGCCGGGAATGCCACGCGACATGGAATAGCGGTGTGCCTTGGGGTTTTGCACGCTTTCGATCAGCTTATCGACAATATGCTGTGGTGTGGGCTGGTCGGGGTTGCCCATGCCAAGATCGATAATGTCATCGCCTGCCGCACGGCCGGCGGCTTTCATGAGGTTCACTTCGGCAAAGACATAGGGAGGCAGGCGCTTGATGCGCAGAAAATCAGCAGATGACATTTGAAACTCTCTTTTCTTTAGAGTTCTGGTGGCGGTGATGGTGAAGTGGTGGGGACCTTGATGTCCGAAGATGATGTAGCCGCGCTAGCGGCGGCACCGGCTGCAGCCGCGTTAGCTCGCGCTGTTGCGCTGGCGTGGTCAGCTGTCAGCTCATTAAGCTGCTTATCGGCTTCAGCGGGGGGCAGCGGGTTCTCGCTGGGTGTTGGTACATCGGCCAGATTGGGCCATTCCTGCGGCAGGTTTTCACCCGAGGCACGCTGAATGGGGTAGATCGGCCCTTCGGTGATTTCAGCCGTGCCGCTGGCTGCTGGCGGATTCCAGAAGCTCTTTTCCCACGGCGCACCTGTGCAACCTGGCAACGCTAACAAAGCGCATGCAAGGAGCAGGTTGGCGCGGAGGCCTTTATTTGTTAAGATTTGCACGACAATTTCTCTCAACCGATTTGTAGGGCAGAATGGCCGAGAAGCGCGCTTCAGACAAGCCCAAACCAAAACTGACGCCCGAACAACTGGCAGTTTTGTTTGGCCCCATCGGTGCGCCTAAATTTACGGCTGAGCCCAAGCCTAAAAAAACAGCCTCGCCCCCTGCGCCTAAACCCGCGCCAAAACCGCAGCCTGATGTTCAGCCTGAGGCCAAACCTCAGCCCAAGCCCGAAGCACCTAAGGCGCAAGCCAAGCCGCATAAAGAACAGGTGACGCAAGAGCCCAAGGTCAAACTCCCCGATCCGGTTGAGTGGTCGCGTCGCATGGCTGAAATTGCTGAACATACCCAGAAGGTCATGGGTGAGCTAGCCAAGCGTCATGAAAGTGCTGGCAGTGCCTTGCTGCCCAGCAATGTACTCAATTCGTTTGCTGACCTCACCACCAAGCTGATGGCTGACCCGGTTAAGCTCATGCAGGCACAGGCTGAGCTGGGGCAAAAGTATTTTGAAATCTGGCAGCAGAGCTGGATGAAGTTTCTGGGGGCGGATGTTGCAGCCTCCAAGGTGAGTGACAAGCGCTTTAAGGATCCTGCATGGCAGGAGAACCCTGTGTTCGACTATATCAAACAGTCTTACCTCCTCACCTCGCACTGGCTGCAGGAGCAGGTGCATCAGGTTGAGGGAATCGACCCAGATGAGCGCAAGAAGCTCGACTTTTATACCCGCCAGTTTGTGGATGCGCTCTCGCCCAGTAACTTTGCCCTTACTAACCCGCAGGTCCTGCGCGCGACATTCGAGAGCGGTGGCGAAAACCTGCTCAAGGGTTTGCAGAATTTGATTGCCGATCTCGAGAGCGGCCGCATTACCATGACCGATGAGAAGGCGTTTGAAGTTGGCAAGAACCTTGCCATCACGCCCGGTGCAGTGGTGTTTGAAAATGAAGTATTGCAGCTTATTCAGTATAAGCCGAGTACGCCTAATGTTGCCCGCCGCCCGCTGCTTATTGCGCCGCCGTGGATCAACAAATATTACATCCTCGATCTCAAACCTGAAAATTCGTTCCTGAAATGGGCGGTTGATCAGGGCCTTACGGTTTTCTGTATCTCGTGGGTTAACCCCTCTGCCAAACTCGCGAAGCTCGATTTTGAAGGCTATATGAATAAAGGCATGCTCGCTGCCATTAAAGAAGTGCAGAAGATTACTGGCGAGAGCGAGCTGAATGTTATCGGCTACTGCCTCGGCGGCACACTGCTGGCAGCCACACTTGCCTATCTCCATGCTAATGAGCCGAAGCTGGCGAAAGACATTACCAGCGCGACTTACTTCACCACCATGGTGGACTTTGCCGAGCCCGGCGATCTTGGTGTGTTTATTGATGAAGAGCAGATTGCCAATCTCGAAGGCGAAATGGAGAGTAAGGGCTACCTTGATGCCAGCCAGATGGCGACCACCTTTAACATGCTGCGCGCGAATGACCTTATCTGGTCATTCGTTGTAAATAACTACCTGCTCGGTAAAGAGCCCTTCCCGTTCGACTTACTGTACTGGAATGCGGATAACACCCGCATGCCCGCCGCTATGCACAGCTATTACCTGCGCGAAATGTACCAGAATAATCGTCTGTGCAAGCCCGGCGCGCTGAAGCTTAACAGCGCCGCTATCGATCTGCGTCGTATTACCACCCCTACATTCATGCTCTCAACGCGTGAAGACCATATCGCGCCATGGGCCAGCACGTATGCCGCCACACAGCTGTATAAGGGCGATGTTGAGTTTGTGCTTGCAGGTTCGGGCCATATTGCAGGTGTGGTTAACCCACCCGCCAGCAACAAGTATGCGTATTGGACCAACAAGAACCTGCCGGCAACGCCCGAACAGTGGCTCAAGAATGCCGATGAACATGCCGGCTCATGGTGGCCCCGCTGGCGCAAATGGCTTGGGAAATACGACGGTGGCGAAGTGCCTGCCCGCAAGATTGCCAAGAGCATCGAGCCTGCACCGGGCCGCTATGTTAAAGTCAGGGCAGTATGATGCAGCAGATGGGTGATAATACTCTTCCTGCCTATCACACGCTTACTGGCTATAGCCGCATCATTAAAATTTCGATCCTGATTGTTATTGCGCTTATGCTGGCTAACGTCGGTCTTGAGTTTGCGCGTATTGAAGTATTGCAAAGTGCATATGCCATTTATTTTGAAAATCCTGAGCTTAAAGCTCCTAAGCATCCGGTACGTGCTGTACTGCCGGGCTGGATACGCGATGGCATTACCTATACTTATGATATTCATTTTATCCTCTCTGTTGTTCTTCTGTTTGTACTGAATAGCTGGATAAAATGGGCTTACCGCAATCAGCAGGCCCTAAAACTGCGTGGTATTGAAAGAATTGAGAGTTCGAGTGAAGCCGATTTGTTGATGCCGCACAGGCTTATGCAAAGCGTATGGCATACAACGAAACATGAGGGTGCAATTGGTGTTGAGGTTAAGGGCATGACCTGGCTGCATATATGGCTGGTCGCTCTTACCCTACTGCATGTGGCCGAGCATATTATTTTACGCAAAATAAGTAACGATTACTGGAGCCCTAATCCTTCTGTAGCTATAGAAAACGCCTATATCCTGATTGGCTTTACCGTTTTTCTTACACTGGTGTGGCTTGCGACTTATTCTGTTGTTAGTCGGGTTACAACCGTGCAGGAGAAAATGGCTGCAACACCAGAGTATCTGCGCCAAATTAATATCGAGGCTATGGTGAAGCGCTAGGAGTAATCATGAAGCTTATTGGTTTTCTTTTCTTCACTCTGTTTTTTGCGGTTCCTGCCCAAGCCGCTAATATGTATTGGCAAGATGGCGTCTTGGTGCTGGATGACGTGATTATCCGGGGGGATGCTGCCTACTTGCGCGATATGCTCAATAGTGCACCTACAGGCCAGTTACGTGTGCACCTGGCCTCGCGCGGCGGTGATATTGAAGAGTCGCAGGCGCTGGGCGCCTTATTACGGCAACACAACGCAACTGTTACGCATGGCTATTGCGCCTCGGCTTGTGTGCTTACATTTTTGGGCGGCACCATGCGTATTCTAGGCGGAACGGATATTCACGGAGGTGCATCGCTCGCAGTGCACCAGCCTTTGGCAACAGATGTTTATTTACGCTCGACCAACCCTGTTATGCAGCAGGCTGTACAGCAGCTTAAAGACTATGTGCGCAGCATGATTGGTAGTCTCGATTTTTACACCTTCATGATGAGTATACCCTATGAAGCTCCGCGCGCCCTCACGCGGCAGGAGGCTTTTGGGCTGAATGTTGTTACTGCCGAAGCTACAGGGCCTTAGTGTATACAGTATGCATGATGTAGTTTTTGGCAGGACCTTGCACATCATGCGTGAGGCTGAAGCTGCCGTTTGCGTGCCATTTAAAGGTCGAGTGATATGTATCCTCTCCACAAATATGAGTTGATTGTGCCTCGCCACTTTGCAGATTGAACGTCTGGAACAGTTTGCCGATATCCGGCCCATCGGCATAATACATTTTAAGCTGCGGACCAGTGTAACGCAGATTATAGCGCCGCTCACCTGCCAGCACGGTGCCATCCTGCAGGCTGGTCATGACATCTTCATGGTAATGCAGCTGTTCGCCACTACCCAGAATACTTACAGTTCCCGTCGCACGCATGCCATGGCTGGTCTGGCGCTCGAGCTGCCAGTTACCGGTAAGTGTGGGCCAACTCAACATAGCGCTCTGCCGACTTGGCGATCATGGCCAAATCTTTTTCAGTTAAAGGACGGAAGTGTTTGGCCGGGTTGCCAGCCCATAGCTCGTTTGCTGGTACAGTTTTACTGGGCGTGAGCAAAGCGCCAGCTGCCAGCATGGCATGGCTCTCGAGTTTTGATTTATCCAGCATGCAGGACTTCATGCCGACAAAGCTGTTAGCCTCAACCGTACAGTCGTGCAGCAAAGCCATATGGCCCACGGTGACGTTATTACCGATGTGCGTACCCTGCCCTCCGGTTGAAACATGCACCACTGCACCATCCTGAATGTTGCTGTTCTCGCCGATACGGATGATGTTCACATCGCCGCGCACCACGCAGCCAAACCAGATGCTCGAGCCTGCACCAACCTCTACATCGCCAATGATAACAGCGGTTTCCGCCACAAAAGCGGTAGGATGTATTTTAGGTAATATACCTTTATAAGGTAAAATCATGGCGTTAGCGCTCCCCTAAAGCGTTTTTAACCTTGTCCGGCTAAACTGTAAAACAGTATAAAAGTGTGAGTTCATCTTTTTAAAGTGAGGTAGGTATGAGCGGTCCCAAGGCAATGTTTGTGGCACTGGCCACTGCAGCAACGGTTGCAACGGCCCAGACACCTTTGCGTATCGAGCCGATGCCGGGCGGCGCTACCCCCACTGTTCCTGCACAGCCTGCTGCACCGAGCGCAACTCCGGCTGGCCCGCAGGCCATGCAGTTGCCGCCTGCCATGGCTGAGCGCATCCGCAACAACAGCAAGACATTTGCTAATGATGTGGCTATTGGCGGCATGAAAGAGCTGCAGGGCTTGATCGCTGATAAAGGCAGTTCCTGCGATGATCTTGGTTCAATCTTCAAGTCGCAGCAGGGCATTATCCAGAACCAGCGCGATATCAGCCGCCTGCCCGCCATGCGTGCCATTCTTGAGGACGAGATGACCAAGGCCAAGGTTCCTGAGGTAGTGGCAGAGACAAAAGGCAAGCTGGCCAAGCGTTGCCCTTCGACCAAGCTCGATTGATACCGTTTCCCAGACAAAGAAAAACGGGCGCCCAAACAGGCGCCCGTTTCTTTTGACCATTCGAGGCGGTTTAGCGCTTCGAGAACTGGAAGGCCTTACGAGCCTTGGGCTGGCCATACTTCTTACGCTCAACCACACGGCTGTCGCGGGTAAGGAAGCCCATCTTCTTGAGGATGCCACGGAGTTCCGGCTCCATGTAAGTCAATGCACGTGACAGACCATGACGCACAGCGCCAGCCTGACCAGACAGACCACCACCCGATACGTTCACTGTAAGGTCATACTGACCGAGACGCTGAACAACGGCGAGCGGCTGGCTGATGATCATGCGCAGCACCGGACGCGCGAAGTAAACTTCCTGCGTACGACCGTTAACAGTGATCTTGCCTGAACCACGCTTGAGCCAAACGCGGGCGGTTGCGTCCTTACGACGACCGGTCGCGATTGCACGGCCCTGAGCATCGATGTGCGAACGCACGCCCTGCTCATTGCTTGCAACTTCGGCCTTGGGGGTCTTGAGGGCAGCTGATACGTCAGCAATACCGGTGACCTTGCCTGCACGGCGCGGGGCAGCCTTCTTCTCGGCCTTGGCTTCACTCGCTTCGGCAGCTACAGGAGCTGCAGCTTCAGCGGCGGGCTTCTTGGCGCGCGAGGGCTTCTTCTTTTCGACTTCTACAGTCGGCTTATCCTGCTTGTCGCTCATGGCTTACGCACCCTTCTTTGCAGTCTTGGACACAGGGATCTTCTTGGTCACTGTGTTCTTGCGGTTCTTGCTGGCGAAGTCGTACTTCACTGGCGTCTGGGCTTCATGCGGATGGTCGGCACCCGGATAAACGCGCAGGTTAGTCATCTGCTGGCGGCCCAGAGGCTCGCGGCTGAGCATACGACGCACGGCGTTATAAACCAGAAGGGTCGAATCCTTGGTCTTGATCTGGCCCTTGCTGCGGCTCTTGATGCCACCCGGATAACCGGTGTGCCAGTAGAACAGGCTGGTATCAGCCTTGTTGCCGGTCAGCGCGACCTTGTCGGAATTGATAACGATAACGTTATCACCGCAGTCGAGGTTCGGGGTGTAAGTGGTCTTCTTCTTACCTTTGAGGATCAGCGCGATCTCTGAAGCGAGACGACCAAGGACGACGTTATCGGCGTCAATGACCAGCCACTTCTTGTCGATCTCGCCTGCCTTCAGCATCATGCTCTTCATGGTGTTTACTCGCAGTCGTGGTTCAAACAATTAATGAGTGGCGGTTATAGGCGCGCTGGCCCACGCCCGTCAAGGCGAAAGTGCTGCGGTAATATATTACCACATTCAGGGAATCTGAGGGAATTCAGGCCTTTGTACCATGGGCGTTTACTGCCCATAGCTGGCTCAGGCCAGGAAAGTGCCGAAAACCTTAGGCGTGGCGCTGCTGGCCGCCGCGATTAAGGGCAACCACAGGTGCTTCGATGAGCGCGGCATTCGCCTTGTCGGCTGCCATGATGTTGTTGGGATCAACACCCAGCAGCTGGTCGGCATACATTACTTCCTTGATGAAGGCCGTAAGCGGATATTCGTAGTACTTACGCATGGCTACGCCGTATTGATAGATGGTGTTGCGCTGCTCGGCTGTGGGCGATTTGCCGTTACCGGCCAGCACCAGCTGAATGGTGCCCTCGTTCTTACCCGGCCAGCAGTTACCGATTTTTTCGATATCGCGACCCGGAATAAGCGTGCCATCGCGCGCAATGATGTAATGACCACGGAAGTCGCTCATGCCAAGGCGCTGGTCGGCTTTGCGCAGGGCTTCGAGTGTATATGAACCTGCATCTTCTGGCTCAGGCTTGAACGCATCGTGTGAAGTCACTATAACCAGACCCTTCACAATGCGCGTGCCGGGCGCTTTGAAGATATCACGCATAACAATGGCCTGGACACCGCTACCACCGGTAACCGTGTTGAAGATACTGCCTGGTGGCAACGCACCGCGCTTTTCCCCAGGCGTGCCGAGAATGTCAAAGAGGTTTTGTACATTCGAGAGTGCACTCGGTGCAGGCGGTGGCACAATATCAGCCATGCTCAGCTGGCCACTGGCCATAAAGCCGGGACGCTCGCTGTCATCGCGCGTGGCGATATCAAGCAGCTCGGCGCTACCGGTAAAGGCTACCTTGCCTGCCAGTACTTCGCGCACTTGCGCGCCAAAGGCTTTGAGGGCCTTGAGCTGAACATCTGTCGGCTTCTGGCCGACATAACCCAAAAGCTCGATGGCCAGAACATTAGCGCCATAACCGGGTACTGGTACCTGGAAGGGGGTCATGCGCTCAACGCGGCCGTCAGGGAAGAACAGGATGTGCGGCGGCTGGCGGCCGTAGGGATTGGTAATATACTCGAGCTGCATCTGGTCGACAGCGCGGTTGGTCATGCCCGGAACGCCCTGCATACCAAGACGCAGGATGTCTTCCATAAAAGGCCTGAAGTCGGTTACGTTTGGGGTATCTGCCATTTTTGAATGTCCCGGGTTATGGTTATTTTCATGATAACCCTAAGCGGTTACTATCCTCCTAACAGAGCCGGAGACCGTTTGATGCCTGATGCCAAAGAGACTGATATCATTGATATTTTGAAGCACACCCGCACTATTGCGATGGTCGGCGCTTCAAGCAAGCCGGAGCGGCCAAGCTACGGGGTGATGCAGTATCTGCTGGCCAACGGATTTGAAGTTGTGCCGGTTAACCCCGGGCAGGCTGGCGGCACCCTGATGGGGCAGCTGGTCTACGCCAGCCTGGCGGATATCCCCTTCCCGGTCGATTTGGTGGATATTTTCCGTGAGCCTGCAGCTACGCCAGCGGTTGTGGATGAGGCGATAGCCGTGAACGCCAAAGGCATCTGGCTACAGCTTGGCATCAGTAATAAAGAGGCTGCCGCCAAGGCCCGTGCGGCTGGCCTGCGCTATGTTGAAGACAGCTGCATTAAAATCGATCACGCCCGTCTGAAGTCAGCCCTTTAAACTTCAGGGCGGTGCTTGGCCTCGGGCGCTGCAGCCAAGATACGGCGCAGCACAGGTGTCTTCTCAGGCACATCCATTCCCAATGAGCTGGCGAGTACAGAGGTTGATACCCCAGCCGTTGTTGTACCCAGCAGATTGAACTGGCCGCTGGCCCCTTTATTAGCTGAAGATTCGAGCGTTGCAGGTGCCCTGCCCGCCAGCATTTCGGCTTGCTGATAGGTCTGCGCGATTGAGACAACAGTGGCACGATCAAGCCTGCCGGTTGGGATCAGCCCGATATCCGCCTGATATTCACGTAGCGCCAGCTTGGCACGTTCGGTTGCGTTGGGGCCTTGCAGCTCTTCAGGCTTCAAGTGGCCGCGATCGACCAGAACCTGTGTGGCAGCCTTGAAGTCAGCCTCATTCGGTGTGATGCCAAAGGCCGTTTTGCCCCAACGGTTGCTGGGATCGTGCAGCTGCGAGCTGATGACATTCGGATAGGCATTATTAAACAGTCGCGCGCGTTCATCCGGGCTGCCAGACACATTTGCCGGAGCACCAAACTGGGTGAGATACTGCTCGAAGAAATCAGGCGTACGGCCTTTAGTCGCCAGTGCCAAACGGTCTTCACGCATGGCGGCGAGGAGTACGTCATTCACCTCTCCCGGCTTTTTACTGATGTGCTTGCTGGCGGCATAGGCAGCAAAGGCTTTATCTGTATCGTCCCCATAAAGACCATCACTGCCTAACTTGCCAAGCAAATGGCCATGGCCAGTGCGCTCAATCAGGCGCTGGGCCTCGTAAACGCGCTCATCAAACTCTTTGTTGCCTTTGCTTAGGCTGTAGCCATAGCTTGGCACATAAGGACCAATATGCGTGCTGCCAGCCGTTACGCCAACCTTGCGGTTAACCACGGTGGAGAGCGATGTGCTCATGGCGGTAAACTGCTGTGTGGGCGATACGGGCTCGGCTTTACCGGTAACAATACCGCTAGCCGAACGCGATGGCGCTTTAGGTAGTGCAGGCGGTGCTGCAGCTGGTGCAGGTGTCCTAACCGGTGCAGGGGCAACCGCAGCAGGCGCTGCGCCCTGCGACAGGCGGGTTGCCGTAATACTATCGAACACGCCTTTTGTATCCATCAGGCCGTTATTACGCTGGTAGGCGCTAAGCGCACTGATGGTTCTGCCATCTACCAGACCATCAAACGGCTTCTTCACCTCAACACGGCGGGTTTTACCATCAGCGCCCTTAACGCGCTGCAGGGTACTGGGTTCCTTCAGAAGGCCTTCTTTAGCCAGCTTCTGCTTGATGTCGATAACAACATTAGCAACCTGCGCATGCACAGGATTATCCTTGGGCACATCACGAAGCTGTTTAGCTATATTTCTCAGATCAAGCCCGTTGCGCTGCTGGAGTGATGCCTTCTGCCCCTGCTGCAGAGCAATATACTTATCGGCATTGCTGACCGACTGCTGCAAATAGCGCTGCGTATTGGTATCAAGCTCACCTTTATCGGCATAAGGTAAGCCAGCCTGATGCTTGAAAGATGTTATAGCAGCGCGCAGACGCGAGTTATTAAAGTCGGTTGGCTTGGCCTTACCGAAATCAAAGCCCAGACGCTCGAGTCCGGCCACTGTGGCTGACAGATGCTCCGGCTTTTCGGCTGTTACTGAAGGCTGCTTCCAAGCGGCTAAAAACTGCTCGGCCGGCAGACGTGGAATAATCAGGTCGTTTCTGACCTTATAGGCTTGGCCATCATTTGCCTTCAGTACACGCTGCTTGCTGGCGTCAGGCGATGTGCCGAAGTCACGACCATAATACTCCTGCTCAAATCGGGTGGCTAAAGCCTCATTCACGATCTGGCCGTACTTGTTGTGTGTTTCAGCGCCGGTCTTCATGGTGCCATCGGCGTGCATGAAGACAAGGCCATTACGCTCGGCAGCTTTGGCCCATTTGGGGTCGTCGCCGGGTATATAGTCTTTCTTGCGCACCAGATTTGCCACTTCAGCCGCACTGGTGTGGTGGGTGCCGTAAAGATTCTGCCCGTTAACCGGAAGGCCGAAAGATTCAAGCTCCTGCTGGTAGTCGCGCAGGTTATGCATGAGCATGTAAATCGGAATGCGATTGGTGGGGTCCGAGCGCAGCTTGGCGAAGGCAATACCATCCGGCGTGCTGTCGAGCTTGCCCTCAATCACATCAATACTGTTCCAGTTAGCTTTCTGCTTGGTGCGGTCAAGCTCGGCTTGAACTGACTTATTGATTGAGCGGATGAGACGCACCGCCTCAGGGTTTACCTTCTCAAGCCCTGCGGTAGCGATGATTGACTCGCCATGCTTATACATATCGAGCATCCAGCGGGTTTCGAGCCATTGGCCGATGCCAACGCCTGTACTGCCCGGCGTGCCGCGTACTTCGCCAGTGGTTGTGATTTTAACTGGCGGCTTATCGGGGTGATTGGGGCGAACCTGCGGGTGCCACGTGCCTGCACTCTCGTGATTGGCCATTACGCCCGCATAACCGGGGCGCACGCCCAGCTTTAAGGCAGCCTCGAGCAGTAATTGCAGTTCGCCAGCATTCGGCTCACGTCGTTCAATTGTGATGTATTGCTCTTTGGGCGGCTCGGGTTTTTTAGGCTTGGCCATGGCTTCTTCCGGCGTGAAAACACTCAATGCCGATTGAAACACAAGTAAGGTTAAATAACGTCTAAGCACTGCCGTAAGCCTTTGAAATTCAATACCAGTCGGTATCATCTGCATGTACTGGGCGCAAGAAAAGCTGTCCGGCATTTTAAACGTATTTGAAACGCATTGTTGGCGCGGCAGTGCGTCTTCTAGCGCAGTACCCAGAATCATGTGATTTTTCAGGCAGGAGGCAAGAATGACAGACAGAACCGGAGTTCACTACGCACCGCTGGAGCGACAATTTGGCCGTATCCTCACGCCGTTTGAGGAGTTCATCCATCGCCAGACCGCCAGCGGCTTTCTGCTTATGGCAGCGGCTGTGCTTGCTCTCATTATTGCTAATTCAGCTTTAGCGCCCGCTTACGAGCACATGCTGCATCTGCCTGTTGGGTTAACTCTAGGTAACTGGTCGATCAACTACAGCCTGCACCATTGGGTGAATGACGGTCTTATGGCCCTCTTCTTTTTTGTCGTTGGGCTTGAACTGAAGCGTGAAATTCTGGTGGGGGAACTCGCCAGTCTGCGCCGCGCTGCCCTGCCTGTTATCGCTGCCCTCGGCGGTATGCTGATCCCTGCCTTTATTTATTACCTTATAAACCCCGCTGGTACAGCTGCACATGGCTGGGCCATACCCATGGCCACAGACATTGCCTTTGCGGTTGGTGCGCTCGTTATTTTAGCCGCTCGGGTACCAAAGGCACTTATCACGTTTTTAGTTGCGCTGGCGATTGCGGATGATCTGGGCGCTGTGCTGGTAATTGCCATTTTCTATACAGATAAAATCGTACTTGAAGCACTATTGGCGGCGGCAGGCATCATCGTTTTGCTGATCGGGCTAAATCTTGGTGGTGTGCGGCGCATTCTGCCTTATTTCCTGCTAGCGGTGCCGCTGTGGTATGCGCTGCTGCTCTCGGGCGTTCACCCGACTTTGGCTGGCGTGATTGGTGCTTTCACCATTCCTGCCTGGCCGCGTTATGAGCCCAAGTATTTCACTCAGCGCAACCGCGAGCTGCTCGCGCAGTTTGAAGCCAGCCTTGAGGCCGACCCCAATATCGTAACCAACGATGCCTTGCGCGCCGCGGTACACTCTATCGAGCGTGCCACCCAAAAGGTTATGGCTCCTCTGCAGCGGCTGGAGCATATCTGGCATCTGCCGGTAGCATTCTTGGTTATTCCTATTTTTGCCCTGTTTAATGCGGGTATCCACCTCGACTTCAGCAATATGGGGGCCACCCTTTCCAGCCCGGTGCTGATTGGCGTTGCGGCTGGCCTCGTACTTGGTAAGTTTATCGGGATTGTGCTGTTCTGCGGTATCGCCCTCAAGCTTAAGATAGCCGCCTTACCTGAAGGCACCAGCTTTAGTCAGATAGCCGGTGTGGCGCTTTTGGCGGGTATTGGTTTTACCATGTCGATCTTCATTGCGCAGCTGGCCTTCCCCAATAACCCTGAGCTGGTCCTGCAGGCAAAGATGGGTATTTTCATCGCCTCACTTATCTCCGGCCTTAGTGGGTTTGCATGGCTCTGGATAGCTGGCGGTAAGCGTAGCTGATGGATATCACCGGCACCTATCATTTTGCAGCATCGCCAGAGGATGTCTGGCGCGTGATTTGTGATCCGGTGGCGCTTAAGCAAAGCATCCCTCAGTGTGAAAGTATTGAGCGTATAAACGAGACGCAGTGGCGTGGCACGGCGCGGGTAAAAGTGGGCCCGCTCAGTACATTGTTCAGCGGGCTTGTTACGCTGACCAACCTCAACCCGCCCTCTTCTTACACCATTACCATTGAAGCCGAGAGCTGGATGGGGCATTCAAATGGTACGGCGGATGTAACCTTGGTGGCCTCAGCCACTGGCACCAAGCTTACCTACACAGCGCATGTAAAGGTAGGCATCAAGGCGCTCGATAAAGCCATGGGGCTGGCCACCGGCTTGGCGCATAGTCTGGCGGATAAGTTTTTTGCGCGTCTGGCCGAGGCGATAGCGATACAGTCTAAGCAGGAGCCAACATCATGAAGCTTGAGGAAATATCGCTGCCACTATTCGTCTGGGCGGGTATTGCCACCGTGCTGTGTTTGGTCATGGCTTGGGCGTTTACATAGCGAATACGAATTAACTGCAAAGAAAAACCCCCGCCGCAGCGGGGGTTTTTTGTTACTTAGAGCTTAGGCGCTTGCCTTGGGCTCGGCCTTGGGCTTATCGCCATGGATCAGCAGGGGTTCGCCCTTGCCGTCAACCACATCGGCGTTGATCACAACCTTCTCAACTGTGGTCATGCCCGGCAGGTCATACATCGGGTCGAGCAGGAAGATTTCCATGATCGAACGCAGGCCGCGAGCACCAGTCTTGCGCACGATAGCCTTCTTGGCGATGGCCTTTATGGCGTCTTCAGTAAACTCGAGCTTGATGTTTTCCATCTCGAACAGGCGTTGATACTGCTTGATTAGCGCGTTCTTCGGGTCCGAGAGGATCGACATGAGCGCAACTTCATCCAGATCGTCGAGCGTTGCCAGAACCGGCAGACGGCCAATGAACTCAGGGATGAGGCCGAACTTGAGCAGATCTTCGGTCTCAAGCTTGCGCAGGAGCTGGCCCTGGCGCTGCTCTTCGTGGTTACGCACATCGGCACCAAAACCAATGCCCGTGCCCTTGCTGCGCTGAGCAATGATCTTCTCGATGCCGGCAAAGGCGCCGCCACAGATGAACAGAATGTTGGTGGTATCAACCTGCAGGAACTCCTGCTGGGGATGCTTGCGGCCACCCTGGGGCGGAACCGAAGCAACAGTACCTTCCATGATCTTGAGCAGTGCCTGCTGCACGCCCTCGCCCGAGACGTCGCGTGTTATGGACGGGTTATCCGACTTGCGGCTGATCTTGTCGATTTCGTCGATGTAGACGATACCGCGCTGTGCACGCTCAACGTTATAGTCGGCAGCCTGCAGCAACTTGAGAATGATATTTTCAACGTCCTCACCTACATAACCGGCTTCGGTCAGCGTGGTGGCATCGGCCATGGTGAAAGGAACATCAAGGATACGGGCGAGTGTCTGGGCCAGCAGGGTCTTACCTGAACCGGTGGGGCCGATGAGCATGATGTTCGATTTTGCAATCTCGACATCGTCATTCTTCTGGCCATTCGCCAGACGCTTGTAGTGGTTGTGTACGGCAACCGAGAGCACGCGCTTGGCGCGGTCCTGACCGATAACGTAATCGTCGAGGACGGTCTTGATGTCCTTTGGTGTGGGCACGCCTTCGCGGCTCTTGACCAGTGAGGTCTTGTTCTCTTCGCGGATGATGTCCATGCAGAGCTCAACGCACTCATCGCAGATGAATACGGTCGGGCCCGCGATCAGCTTGCGGACTTCGTGCTGGCTCTTGCCGCAGAATGAGCAATAGAGCGTGTTCTTGCTATCGCCGGTGCTCGTGGTCTTGGACATGGTTCCCTCGTTACTTTGCTACTGGTCTTTTGCCACACCTGAGAATGAGATTAAAGCCCCATATCAGGCAGACAAGACCAACTGGTTTATTTTGCGGCAATAAGTCTTAACTGAATGTAAACGGCCACATTCATATCGCCATATGCTGATTATATTAGCACTGCCGTTACGCAAATACGGTGTACTGCAAAAGAAAACGGCAGAGGACTGGTGAGCCCTCTGCCGACTCCATACTGGATTAACTCGATTAGGCCTTCTTGTCGTCTGCGGCTGCGCCTTCAGGGCGAACAGTCACAACTTCATCGACCAGACCCCATGCCTTGGCCTCTTCAGCCGACATGAAGTTGTCGCGCTCGAGAGCGAGAGCAATCTTGTCCATCTTCTGGCCGGTATGTTCCTGGTAGATCTCATACAGGCGCGTACGCAGTTTGAGGATTTCCTTGGCCTGAATTTCGATGTCGGTGGCCTGACCGCGGGCACCACCGAGTGGCTGGTGAACCATAACGCGGGCGTTGGGCAGGCAGTAACGCTTGCCAGCTTCACCGGCGCAGAGCAGCAGTGAGCCCATAGAGGCAGCCTGACCCATGCAGACGGTCGATACCGGCGACTTGATGTAGCGCATGGTATCGTAAATCGCGAGACCGGCAGTTACAACGCCACCGGGCGAGTTGATGTAGAAGGAAATGTCCTTGTTCGGGTTTTCCGACTCGAGGAACAGCAGCTGGGCGCAGATAACGCTCGAGCTGTAGTCGTTCACTTCGCCGGTGAGGAAGATGATGCGCTCTTTCAGAAGGCGCGAATAAATATCCCACGAACGCTCGCCGCGCGCTGTCTGTTCAACAACGACCGGTACCAGATTGTTCATCCGGGTTACGTGGTCTTCGGGGCTCATGTCATTCCAGCTCATGTATATTCCTTTGGTTAGGCCTACCCCCTGCATAGCCGGGAATTGGTTTACTATTTATTACTAACGCTGTTCGGGCGGTAATCAAGAGCAAACCCCCAATATATCCATTCTGCGCCTATTATTGAGGCGCTACTGGTACGGCTGGCTGTGCTGGAGCTGACGGTAGGGTGCCCATTCTTTCAGCCACACGGTTGATAAGGTTCATCTGCAGCACATGCTGCTCAACCCGAGGCGCAATTGTGGTCATTGTCATCATCATTCCGGTCATACCGCCCAGCCACGGCAAAAGGCAAATCATGCCCACAGCTACATATGCGCGCGAGCTGAGTGCTGCGTGACTACGCAATGAAAGTCCGATGCAGAACAATATGGGAAGTAAAGCATACAGCGCTACAAACAGCCAGAAATGGGGCATAATCAATATCACTGATCCCATCCCTCCATTCTTAATGGTAATCACAGCTGCAATCAGAATACCTAGTGCCAGGATGCTAATAATCATAAATAGTGACGAGTAGAGTTTGGCTACGATACGCATTATCGGCCACCTCCAAAGTAAACGCCCATAAGGCCAATTTGCGGCATCATGAGGAAGAAGATAGCAAGAAATGGCCAGGTTATAATCATCACCAGCATGCTGGAGCTTTTAGCGACCAGAAGGTAAGGCCAGTTAGCTGAAGGCTTGGCGGAAGTTCCAGAGTTTAGCCAAGCGAAGTAGTAGCTTAAAAAACCGCATAGCGGCATGGCCGCAAAAAGCGTGAGGGGTAGGAAATTGCCCGCCTTGGAGATTCGGAAGAAGTCCTGAAAATAGATCACGCTACACACGGTGTAACACAAGCAGAAGAATGAGAACGCCATGATCAGCAGGCAATAAACGTTGCTGGATGTTGATTCTTCGGTACGGCTAATATTCATCAGATTCCCCTTGGTCATGTAGCCATGGGTAGCATTACTGGTGTTAAGTGAAGATTAATCTCAACGCATAAGGAGCTGCAGTTACCCCTAAAGCACTTAGGCCACCCGAAGGTGGCCTAAGCAGATCAATTAGTCTTTCTTGGCGGCTTTCTTCTTCGCCTTGGGCTTTTCGTCGCCACCTTCGGCATCTTCGCCTTCGGCTTTCAGGTCATCGACCGTGCCAACCTTGTCCTTGATGTTCACCAGCTCGAGGATGTAATCGACGACCTTATCTTCGAACAGCGGTGCACGCAGGCTGTCGAGGGCCTGCTGATTCTTCATGTAGAACTCAAGCACCTGACGCTCCTGACCGGGGAACTCGCGGGCGCGCTGGAATACGGCCTGACGGAGATCGTCCTGCGATACTTCAACGTTCTGCTTGCGGCCGATTTCGGCCAGCAGCAGGCCAAGACGCACGCGGCGCTCGGCAATATCGCGATACTCGGCCTTGATTTCGTCTTCAGTGGTGCCCTTCTCTTCAGGATCCGGACCCTGCTGCTCACGCTGCTGCCAGATGCTGGCGAACTCGAAGTCCACCATGCCTTGTGGCACTTCAAAGCTGTGCTTGTTGGCCAGCTCATCAAGCAGCGCGCGCTTGGTCTTCTGGCGGGCAGCCTGCTTGTAGCTTTCGCTCATGTTGAGGCTGATCTGCTCCTTGAGCTTCTCAAGGCTCTCGATGCCGAAGCCTTTGGCCAGCTCGTCGTCAAGCTTTACTTCGCCCGGCTCATAGAGATCGTGAACCTTCACTTCAAACACGGCAGCCTTACCAGCCAGTGTGGTTTCGCCGTAGTTCTCGGGGAAGGTTACGTTGATGCTCTTGCTGTCGCCAGCCTTCATGCCGACCATCTGTTCTTCAAAGGTGTCGATGAAGCTCTTGCTGCCCAGTTCGATCTTGAACTTCTCGGCCTTCATGCCGGGGCGGCGCTCGCCGTCTACCGAACCATCGAAGTCGATTTCCAGCGTATCGCCCAGCTTGGCGGCGCGCTTGGTTTCAACCTTAACGGTTGGCTTCTTCATGTTGGCAAGGTCTGTCAGGGCCTTCTCAAGGTCGGCTGCCGAAGGCTCAACCACGAGGCGCTCAACAGTAATGGTCTTGAAATCGCACGGAGTGATGTCCGGCAGAACTTCGAGAACGAGGTTGTACTTCAGGTCCTGACCTTCAGCGAAGGCTTCGATCTCGACCTTGGGCTGCATGGCGGGGCGCAGGTTGCGCTCGGTCATCACTTCGCGCGATGAATCGCCAATGGCCTTCTCAAGCACTTCGGCCTGAACGCTCTGGCCATAACGCTGCTTGATCAGCGCAACAGGAGCTTTGCCAGGACGGAAGCCGGGCAGACGCACGGTCTCGCCAACTTCAGAAAGACGGCTTTCAACCTGCTTGGCGATATCGTTTGCGGCCACCGTAACAGTGTATTCGCGCTTCAGACCTTCAACCTTTTTCTCGGCAACCTGCATCTCAAAACTCCAGACAGAACAAATAATTACGAGAGTATGGTGGTGCGGGCGGAGGGACTTGAACCCACACGATTTTCACCACTGGAACCTAAATCCAGCGCGTCTACCAGTTCCGCCACGCCCGCAGCGCCCCTACTCAGGGAAGCGCGGTTTTAGCACAGGAACGCGGGGCGAACAGTGGAAAAATGAGGGCGAAAATGTGCACCTATTTTTATTTCGCCAGCTCTGCCGGATAAACTGCGCATTATTTAGGCAGCAGCTGGCGGTAGCAGTTGAGCTGCTACTTACCTAAAAGTAACTATAGTAAGCTGTTTGTTATCCCGAAAGCCCAAGCTTATCGGCAACTACCGGTTTCAGCTTTCGCGGGTTGAACTGGTTAAGGGCATGGTTGATGACATAACTATTAACTTGAGGCCCGTCGGCATGGCTTCTGATCATTCTCGCCCACACGCTCACTGGGTTATCTTCGTCAGGTGAGGTTGTCAGCGTCATTGATGTCTGAAGATATCTTGCTGAACGTCTTGCTGTTTCAGGGTCAGACACCGTGAACAAATCAATTTTCTGTTTATCGGTTAGCGCTGAAAAGCCTTCTGATGCTTCGGCTGTAATCTTATTGGCCATACCAGTAACAGCCGCCACAATATTTGCCGACACACCAGCTTTCAGCATGGGCTGACGTTTTTCATCCTCAGTAAAGCAACTGTCGACATATTTGAACATGGCATTTGACAGCCTGAACTTGTTGCCTACTTCCTCGCAAGGGTCGCTACTTGCGGTTTTCTTGCTCAAATCCCCCAGCATTTTAAAAACAAACTCATGATCGATATCAACGTCCGTTTTTGCAGCATAGGCTATTCGGCTTTTGTTTGTGAGGTACGTATTGTAGGATTTAAGGGTAGCATCAAAGGGCGTCTCACCGCTGGCAATCGTATTCCAGCCTGCGGTTAATCTGCTTATCTCCATCTGAGCTGTTGCAATTGTTTGCGCGTTGGCCTCGTTTGCTAATGTTTTGCTGCGGGCCTCTTTTGCGAGCTTGTTCTCGTGCTCGCCCATTTTAATGGCTTTTTGGAGGTCTTCAGGTAGGGCACTGTGCGGTACTGCATACCAGTCGACCGTACCGTTCTGTGTAACTTTCTGGATATCCTGCAGCTGGCCACCCACAAGACAAACCAGGGCTTCACCGCGCAGGCTCGCGCAATTCTGGCTGGGAACACCAATCAGAACCTCGTCATGTTTAACTGCGTAAGCTGGATAACCTGGCAGATGGCCATAATGATTGGCATATCTTACATCTGCATCGTTCGGGAAATCACCCTGACTAAAGCTCAGTCTGCGCCCTTGGCTGAGGAACTGAACCTTGCTGCCGTCACCCAAGTTGATGAAGTCCATTTCAGCTCCTGTTCTCATGAATGATAGCTGTTACAGGGGCCAGTTTTTCCTGCTGCTGTTGCTGTGACCAGGCTACATAGCCATAGCTGGCCATGGCGATGAAAATGATGTTGGAGACTATAAACCCGCCCTGTCCTGCCAGAACAGCCAGAACGCAGCCGAGTATGCTGGCCACAGCCTGTAGCGCAAAACCGAATCTGTTGCGTTTGGTAATAAGGTAATAGCTGCTAAGGCCAAGTATCATCGCGGCCCAATCGAGGCCGTAATATTGTGTCAGAATCGCTGGCAGATCACTCATTCACAAAAAATATCGCAAACGCGTTTACAGCGACTTAATCGGCTAAATTAGATAATCATATCAGAGAGAAATGGGGAGGCTGACGGGGGTTGAACCCGCGACACTCGGAATCACAATCCGATGCTCTACCAACTGAGCTACAGCCTCCACAACCATTTGGAGCCCGAGATTTAGGCTCGGGGCCGTCTTAATGGCAGTAGTGCACCCTGCCCGTCAAGATTTTTCCCAATATATCACAGGAATATTGCGCCGCACAATTTCATTTGACCGTTTTCAAGGCTGATGTTAACCGATTATTCCAGCCTGTATTTTCACACCCAAGGGAGGCCTGAATGGCTGGAGTAAAAGACGCGAAAGCGCTGTTAAAGTTTATGGACGATCAGGGCTGTAAAGATCTCGATGTCCGTTTTACCGATATGCGTGGTGTTATGCACCACATGACCTACAAGCGCGAAGCGCTTGATCTCGATCTCCTCAACGAAGGCATCATGTTTGACGGCTCTTCAATTGCTGGCTGGAAGGCCATCAATGAGTCGGACATGATCCTGAAGCTCGACTTCAGCACCGTCCGTATGGACCCCTTCATGGCCATGCCGACTGCCATGATCTTCTGCGATGTGTATGAGCCTTCAACCAACAAGCCGTATACCCGCGACCCGCGCTCGATTGCCAAGGCTGCCGAAGCCTATGTCATCAAGAGCAAGCTGGGTGATACCGCTTTCTTTGGCCCTGAGGCCGAGTTCTTCGTATTCGACGATGTGAAGTTCAAGGTCGAGATGAACGAAGTAAGCTTCAAGCTCGACAGCGTTGAAAGCCCCGCCAATACCGACCGTGCCTACCCGCAGGGTAACATGGGTCATCGCCCCACGGTTAAGGGTGGCTACTTCCCCGTTGGTCCGGTGGATAGCGCACAGGACCTGCGCGGCGAAATGCTCGAGACCCTCGCGCATATGGGCGTGAAGGTTGAGAAGCACCACCACGAAGTAGCCTCTTCGCAGCACGAGCTGGGTATCAAGTTTGATACACTGCTGAACTGCGCCGATGCGATGCAGCTGTACAAGTATGTCGTGAAGAACGTGGCTCATGCTTATGGCAAGACCGCAACCTTCATGCCCAAACCCATGTTTGGCGATAACGGCTCGGGCATGCATGTGCACCAGAGCCTGTGGAAGGGCGGCAAGCCGCTATTCGCTGGCAGTGGTTATGCCGGCCTGTCGGATACTGCGCTGTATTACATCGGCGGTATCATCAAGCACGCCAAGGCACTCAACGCCTTCACCAACCCCACCACCAATAGCTACAAGCGTTTGGTGCCGGGTTATGAAGCGCCGGTGCTGCTGGCTTACTCATCGCGTAACCGTTCAGCTTCGTGCCGTATTCCATATGTCACCAGCCCGAAGGGCAAGCGTGTTGAAGTACGCTTCCCGGACCCGACCGCCTGCACCTATCTGGCTTTCGCAGCCATGCTGATGGCCGGTCTCGATGGTATCCAGAACAAGATCCATCCGGGCAACGCCATCGACAAGAACCTTTACGAGCTGCCGCCCAAGGAACTGGCCAAGGTGCCGAACGTTTGCGGTTCGCTGCGTGAAGCGCTCATGTCGCTCGAGAAGGACCATGACTTCCTGCTCAAGGGCGACGTATTCACCACCGACCTGCTCGAAGGCTACTTAGCATTGAAGTGGGAAGAATGCCTGGCTTATGAGACCATGCCGCACCCGATTGAGTACAAGATGTACTACTCGGCCTAAGCTGGCTGTTAATATGAAAAAGGCTGCGGCTCACCCCGCGGCCTTTTTTATTGGGCTGAGACACGCCAGATCACATTACCTGCATCATCCGCCACCAGCAGGTTTTTATGTATATCGAACGCCACACCTGCAGGGCGACCTTGTGCCTGCCCGCTCGCGTTCAAGAAGCCGGTGAGTACATCAATCGGCAGACCTTGCGGTTTGCCATCCTCAAACTTGATGAATACCACTTTATAACCCGCGAGCTCGGAGCGGTTCCATGAGCCGTGCTGGCCGATGAACGCACCACCGTGATAGCTCGGTGCCAGTGCATTAGTGCCTGAGAATGCTAACCCGAGTGAGGCAGTATGCGCGCCAAGCGCATAGTCAGGCGACAAAGCCTTGGCCACTAAATCGGGCCGTGCAGGCTCGACCCGCGTATCCACATTCTGGCCGAAATAGCTATAAGGCCAGCCGTAGAAGGCGCCATCCTTAACCGAGGTCATGTAATCCGGCACCAGATCATCACCCAGCATGTCGCGCTCGTTTACCACAGTCCATAGCTCACCGGTTTCAGGCTGCCATGCCATACCCACAGGATTGCGCAGGCCACTGGCGAACACGCGTAGCTGCTTGGACTCAAGGTTGTACTCGAGAATGGCAGCGCGCATCTCTTCCGCCTGCATGCCGTTCTCGCCGATATTGCTGTTCGAGCCCACTGATGCATAAAGGCGCTTGCCATCGAGGCTCGCCACAAGGTTTTTGGTCCAATGGTGGTTAAGTGGGCCGCCGGGAAGCTTGGTAACTAATGTAGGCGCAGTGGTAATGCGTGTTTCGCCAGCCTTATAGGGGAAGCTTACAACCGCATCCGAATTGGCCACATAAAGTGTCTCGCCCAGCAGCACCATGCCGAAGGGTGAATTGAGATTTTCGAGGAAAGCTGTTTTCAGCTCGGCTACGCCATCGTTATCAGCATCACGTAGCAGGGTAATACGATTGGCGCTGGCACCTGCCGCCTTAACTTGCCGCATGAAGTAACCTGCCACACGGTCGATAATACTGCGTCTCGCGCGGCGCGGGCTGCGGCTCTCGGCCACCAATACATCGCCATTCGGCAACACATACAGCCAGCGGGGGTAATCAAGGTCTTTGGCAAACAGATTTACGGCAAGGCCCGAGGCGGCTGTAGGCTTGGCGCCCTCAGCCCAGCCGATGACCTTGGCGATATTGGTGGTCGGGATCAGGCTGCTGCTGGGGGCTGGCAGCTCTGGGTTTGTGCCATAGCCGACAGGCGCATTTGTTTGGGCGTTTGCGCTAAAGCTTAGGCAAAGCAGCGTCAGAATTAGGAATTTGCGCAAGGTCGGCTCCTGAAGGTCGGCTACAATATTAACACATACTAGGCCTATAGGTTCCAACTGACAAATTAACTATAGTGAGCCTTTGACTTAGGCTGCCACAAATTACTAATCTGCGCCCATGCAAAGACCGACTGATATCTGGCAGCGCTTTAAAAGCAAAAGCCTCGAGCTGATTTACAATACACACATCGAGGTGGGTGTGGGTATTGGTGTCGTCGCCATTGTGGGCTTGACTGTTGGCTACAACCAGAACGCCACCCGCGCGCAGGTGCGGCCGGTCGCTCTATCGGAATTCGGCAAAACCGCGCAGGCCTATGCGCAGGAAGATCTGGTGGTGCCGCCCCTCACCCGCGCCAATGCCCGCTGCAGCGACCCGATCATGAAAATCAACGAAGCCTATAACTTCGCTATGGAAGCTAATGGCAGCCATCAGGCTTTTGCATCCGAGATTGAGCGCAAGATTTCGCGCGACCTCAAGGTACACCGCCTGATTGGCGAAGATGCCGCCCTCATCGGGCAGGATGTAAAGGAAGCGCTGCAGTCGCTCGATAAATACCGGCAGGCCAATGCTGCCCTGCCCGCCGTGATTGGCACATTCGGTCAGACCTGGAAGCACGACCGCGAAGATTTTGAAAAAGATGAGGACTGCAGCTACCAGCAGTGCGATGCGAAAGGCGAGAACTGCAAGAAGGTTGAAAAGACCTGCCGTGTCTATAGCCATTCCATTCAGCACTATACCTATAACCCGCAGGCAGCCCACAGCGCCCAGAGCTTGCTGGCGCAGTACCTGCAAAAAACGCCCGATCTCAAGATTGATGAGCGCATGGTCCCTTCAAGCAAGACCGACCCCGAGAATGAATATGCGATAGAAAAAAGCTTCCGCGAGTTTCTTGAGAACAAAATTCCCACCACAGCGCAAGCGCTTGGCTTGGCGAATGTCTGGCTTACGGGCTCCAACTTTGCGGTCTATGAAGGCCAGATCAATAACCTGCAGGCAGGCCTGCCCTCTCTTATGAGCGATTGGGGCAAGGCCATGCAAACGGCCCGTAGCCAGAGCTACCGCACCGAGCGAAAATCAGATGATGGTCCGCGCGAATACCAGCTGGCAGACAGTGCTGGTGAACATATCTCCAGTCTGTTTGGCATGACCAACAAGGTCACTTCCGGCTTGCAGCAATGCGCGGCTAATATTCCGCGTCTAAACACCGTTGCGCATGCTTATGTCGCTACGGTTATGGACGGCAAACCCGGCAATCCTGATGAACAGAGGAAAGAGCTGCTTGAAGGTAGCGAGACGACCTATAAAGCCAATTTCGCTGGTGGGCATGAAATCAACCGCTTCCGCTCGGGCGAAGTGGCAATTCTTGGCCTAATTGGCGGTCTTGCGGGTGGCGTGCTTGGCTTTGCTGTTGATCGCGGGATTGATTATAACCGCCGCCGTAAACAGCAGCAGCGCAGCTTCCACTAAATCTGCTTAGCGTCAGTCAGCCAGCTCTACCTGTTTGGCTTTTCCCTTTAAGGATGCTCCAAGTGCTTTAGCAGCGGCCTGCACCGCCTGCCTGAAGGCTGTAAGGTCGGTATAATAAACGGAGGTCCAGGCAGGTACCGAGCTGAGGCAGAAGCTGCCACCTGACATATGCACCGCGCCATCCAGCATCAGGTTATCGTTCAACTGGTAGCTCTCGAGTATACGGCCAGAGGCATCGCACTTCTCGCCATGCTGGTTGCGTGTAATCGGGCCTTTGTCATGGTCGAGTACATGTAGCTCAACCCTCTGCTCGAACGAGCGCACATCATTTGAATATGCAAAACAGGGTTTGCCCAATGCGCGCATGTAGCCAACTTCAAAGGCTGTGCCTACATCGGCACTCGGGCCATCCCACGGAGTGAGGTTGGCGATAATCGCTTCGCAGGTCTTCATCAGCGCTTCATTCGCTTTGGCGATAGCCAGCCCTGCAGCTGGCGGGGCCATGCCCTTAAGGTCGAGCGTGTTATCGAGCGGCCACACACCTTCAAGCCCGTACTCGGCACAAATGGCCTTCTTGGTATCGGCCATTTCGGCGGTATTGGGCAGGAACACATCTGGGCCAGCAAGGTAAACTTTAGGTGCTGTGGTTTTGTCGGTCATATTGTGCTCCTGTGGACTGCCCATTTTTATTGGCGTTACTATACAAGATCCGTGATGCATCTGTCACTCTTGGCGCAGCGGCAATAGCGGCGTATTATTTGCCTATGCGAATTGTTTTCTTGTGCCTGCTGTGTCTGTTTGCCCTACCTGCATATGCGCAGAGTGAGGCCCGCGCTGTTGCATTGCAGAACAACTGTAAGCCAACAAAGATAGAGGTTTTGCAACTTTATGTCGGGCCAGTTGGTGAAACCACATATACAGTTACCTGCCTGAACAACGTGGCAGGCGCGTCTGAAGCCGCGCCGAAGGCGCTTACGCTGCGCTGCCGTAATCGCCAGTGTGTCGTATTAAATTAACCTTTATTAACGAAATTACGGCACAGTACCTGCATATACAGCTGCGAGGTGTTCTTTATGCGGAAGATTCTGCCTGTTCTGACTTTGCTGCCCCTGCTCTCCGGATGCGGGGCCGATATTCTTGGCAGTGCCGTACTCACGAATTTCGCTATGGGTGGCGCTACGGTGGCCAGCTATTCGGTTGTGGGCCAGAGCCCGGTTGATTATGCAATCAGCAAATACCGCGGGCAGAACTGCGATATTCGCAACCCCAAGAAATACGAAGGCCTGTACTGCGTGAATGGCGTTTATGAGGTAGAGCCCGAGCGTACGGTTTACTGCTATCGCAGCCTTGGAGATACTGATTGCTCCGACAGGCTCGACCCCTACGGCAACCGCAACCAGCCGATTGTGCTGAAACAACCTTTTACAGCTGATGGGCAGATGGCAACCGCCTCAAGCTCATCGCCACCTATTCCAGCCCCTACAATGTTGGAGCCTGCGGGTACACTGCCAGTTGCACGGCCAAGTACACCCTCCAACACCGCGGCTCCAGCCCCCTCTGCCCCCACATCGCTCACGCCAGTGGATATGGCCCTGGAAGGCAGCTAACTCAGGCCTTTTGCCCGCCGCGCTTGATTTCATAGACCTTGGCCAGCAGTTTGAGGGTTGAGACATGACGCCCGCTCGCTTCCGGCCTTACGCCTAATTCCGGGTCGCTGCCCGACATGGCCCGCATCGGGTTGTAGCCCGCACGCAAATCCTTGGCGATGGCCTTGGCGGCGCCACTTAGGCTCGGGCCTAAGGGCGGCGGCGGCGCCTTGCGGGCGGTTGGCTCGCCATGCAGCGCGCGCTCAATCGCCTGAGCGGCAATCGGTTTTAAAAACGGGGCGACCAGTTCGCGCAGCAACTCATCGTCGCGCAGTACGGCGGTAATCAGCTCTTTCTGGGCGAGGGTCTTGTTGCCGTTGGCCTTGGCCAGTGCATTGTGCGCCTCGATAGTAATTCTGCCAGCCATATTGCCCCCCTAGGTCAGTAATGCCATGATGCTCCAGATGAAAATAGATTTCTACGGCGATTTGACATGCCCCTGGTGCCACCTTGGTTGGCGGCGCCTGATGACTGCACTTGCCAGCCGTGCAGGTGCGGCTGAGGCCGTGCGCTGGCGCCCGTATCAATTAAATCCTGATATTCCAGTGACCGGCACCGACCGAAGCGACTATTTATTACGTAAATTCGGTAACGCCGAGCGGGTGCGCGAAGTGCTTCATGCGGTTGAAAACGCCATGCGCGCCGATGGTATACACGTTAACCTGCATCGCATCAAACTGACCTCAAACACTTATCTTGGCCACCGCTTGATGCTACTGGCCCAGCACACCAACAAGATCGATCAGCTGCTGAATGAGTTTTTTGTCGCTTACTTTGTACAGGGCCGCGATATTGGCGACCCGATTGTGCTGCGTGAAATCGGCCAGCTCGCGGGCCTTTCAGCCAAGGCGGTAGAGGGACAGCTCACCAGCCACGATCCGCACCCCGGTATTGCAGACAGTGAGCAGGAAGCACGGCAAATGGGTATACGCGCTGTGCCCTACTTCCTGTTTGATGGAAAATATAGCATCGCCGGCGCGCACGACCCGGTTGCGTTTACACCGCTGATTGATCTGGCGGAACTTACTGCGCTCGGCGCAGCTGGATGATCTCGGCCTGAACGATACGCGCTTCGTGCCAGCTTCTGAGCAGCTCTTTCACCAGCGGATGCGTTGCTGTTTCTTTAAGTGACTCTCGGCAACCCGCAGGAACAGCCTCGCCCGGCATAGTCATGCCGCGCTCAACCAATGAGGTGACGATTTCGGCCAACGGGCGGCCAAGGCCAACCGCTGTGCGCAGCAGACCTAAGCGAATTTGCGCAGGCGTATATCCAAAGCGCGGCTGCAGGCCAATGTCATCGTTAAAGATAAGCGCGAGGTCGGCACCATAAGGGTCAAGCTCAGGATCGACCTCAAGCGGCAGACTCATGCGCGCAACTGGCGGAGCAACCCATCCCCATGATGCGGCAAGGCTGGCGAGTGGGTATGAGAGCAGCTCACGATCTGCAAGATCGAGAACACGGCCGCGCATGGTGGCAATCCACGGCTTGGGGAAGGCTTCCATCGGTGCGCGCAGGCCGAGTTCGACCAGTGCATCGACCACCCGGATAACCGGCGTGGCGCTGAGCAGGGCCGCCGCGTAAAGCGCTGAAGAAATTTCGTCATTCGAGGGGTCGTTCTGTCCTGCCAATGCTTCCATAAACAGGCGGCGCCACAAAGCGCGCGGATCTGCTGGAGCTTTTACAACGGCAATAGGTGCAAGAAACGACATAAATCCCCCTAAGACCCATTTTCGGCCCATGAGGGTTGATGAACTCTTAATTTGACTTCGCCTTTTTAGTTTTGTTACCCTGCGGCACACTAAAAATCTTGAGGGGATAATATTTAAATGCGTATTTCCAGATACATAGGTATTGCTGCCGTGTTCGGCGCACTGGCTGGTTGCGGCCCGTCGTACAAGCTCGATCAAAACTGCCAGAATTTCATGACCAGCGAATATGGCCCGGGCTTTTATCGCCAGTGCTGGTACCGCGGCTAATCAGGCCGCTGTTTCGGCGAGTTCCTTCATCAGGCGCTGGGTGCCCTTAAGGCGAATGGCCGGATTATCCCACGCGCGCAGCGCCACCAGCTTGTGATCTGGCCGCAGTTTCATGGCGCCACCCTGTCGTGAGAGATACTCAACCAGCTTGGTGGGGTTGGGGTGTTTATTGTCATGGAAGCCAATGACCGCTCCCTTGGGTCCAGCATCGCACTTATCAATGCCCGCCTTGCGGCAAAACTGCTTGATACCGATAACTGCCAGCAGGTTTTCAACCTCAGCCGGAATTTTGCCAAAGCGGTCGGTCAGCTCGGCGGCAAAGCCTTCAATCTCTTCCGGTGTTTCAAGCTCGGCCAGACGGCGGTAAAGGCCAAGGCGCACGCCTAGCTCGCTCACATAAGCCTCGGGGATGAGCACCGGGATCCCGATGTTGATTTGCGGTTGCCACTCAGCGCTTATCTGTAGCTTACCGCCTGCCTTGACCTCGGCCACAGCCTCTTCCAGCATATGCTGGTATAGCTCAACGCCAACTTCTTTAATGTGGCCGGATTGCTCTTCACCAAGCAGATTGCCGCCACCACGAATATCCATATCGTGACTAGCGAGCGTGAAGCCAGCGCCGAGACTATCAAGCGTACTCATCACCTCAAGCCTGCGCTTGGCTGTAGGCGAGAGCAGCATATTGGGTAGATACGTAAGATAGGCATAACCGCGCTGTTTGCCGCGCCCTACCCGCCCGCGGATTTGATAAAGCTGTGCCAGACCAAACAGGTCTGCCCTGTGAATGATCATCGTATTGGCGTTCGGGATATCCAGCCCGCTTTCGATGATGTTGGTAGCCAGTAGAATATCGTATTTTCCGGCATAAAAATCGGTCATCACTTCTTCCAGCTGCTCGGCAGGCATCTGGCCGTGGGCTGAAATGTATTTGAGATCTGGTACCAGCGTATCAAGACGCTCGGCCAGCTTGGGCATATCCTCGATGCGTGGGCAGACAAGGAAACTCTGGCCACCACGGAAATGCTCACGCATGAGCGCTTCTTTAACAATAAGCGGGTCGAACGGCATGACGAAGCTGCGTACAGCCAAGCGGTCGACCGGTGGTGTGGTGATGAGGCTCATCTCGCGTACACCAGCCAGTGAGAGCTGGAGCGTACGTGGAATAGGCGTTGCGGTAAGGGTGAGTACATGCACCTCGTGGCGCAGTTCCTTGAGGCGCTCTTTCTGCTTCACGCCAAAACGCTGCTCTTCATCGACTACTACCAGGCCAAGGTTATGGAAGCTGACATTCTTGGCCAACAGGGCATGCGTGCCGATGACGACATCAACCTTACCTTCAGCCAGATCCTTCTTGATGCTGCTCGCATCCTTGGCGCTTACAAGGCGCGAAAGCTGCGCGATGCGTAACGGCATGCCGGCAAACCGGTTCTGGAAGTTCTTATAATGTTGGCGTACCAGCAGCGTAGTCGGCGCAACGACGGCTACCTGCAGGCCGCAGGCTGCCGCCACAAAGGCGGCGCGCAGAGCGACTTCGGTTTTGCCAAAGCCAACATCGCCGCACACCAGACGGTCCATCGGGCGGCCGGAGTGCAGATCTTCCAGCACTTCCTCAATTGCGCGCAGCTGGTCCTCTGTTTCGGTATAGGGGAAACGCGCACAGAACTCTTCATACAGGCCTTCAGGTGGCGTGAGCTGGTCTGACTTGCGCAACGCGCGTTCAGCCGCAATACGCATAAGCGCGGCTGCCATCTCCAGCAGCTTCTTTTTAACCTTGGCTTTGCGGCCCTGCCACGAGGTGCCGCCGAGCTTATCCAGTACACCGCCATTTTCGGCATCGCCATAGCGGGTCAGTACATCGATATTCTCAACCGGTACAAACAGTTTATCGCCATCGGCATAGATAATCATCAGGCAGTCGTGCGGGGCGGCACCTACCATAATGGTCTCAAGCCCGTGGTAACGCCCAAGGCCATGGTCGACATGTACGACTAAATCACCCGTGGCAAGTGAGCTCGCTTCTGCAATAAAATTGGCAGCCTGACGGCGCTTCTTTTGTGGCCGTGAGAGGCGCTCACCAAAGATATCTGCCTCGGTGATAATGCTCAGCTCAGGCGTATCAAAGCCATGGTCGAGCGGCAGCACTATAGTTTCAACCGCCGTTTCTCCATGCTCTTTCAGCATGTTCACGAGGCGATCGCGCGAGCCTTCAGTAAAGCCAGCGAGCAGAACCTGCTTTTTCTCTTTCTTGCGCGCCTCGATATGCTCAACCACGACATCAAGCAGATTTACATTTGGCTTGTTACGGAACTCGGCGAAGTTGCGGCCCATACGGCCACCAAGGTCGATCTCGCCTGTAAACGGTGTGAGCTGGGCTGACGGGCGCAGGGCACGGCAGCGTTCCCACTGGGTGCGGTCGAGATAGAGGCTATCCACCGGCACGGGTTTATACATCGGCGCACCAGACTTGCGGTCTACCTGCTGCATTTCCTGCCGCGCGAGATAATAGTCGGCAATATGGGCTAAGCGGGCGTCGATGGACTCTTCCATCTGCGGGGCCAGCACCATGGGTACGCCGGGTGTGTAATCAAAAATTGTATCAAGCCCACTGAAGAAGAACGGGAGCCAATGCTCCATACCCGGGTGGCGGCGACCTTCGCTAACCGAGGCGTAGAGCATGTCATCATCAAGCACCGCGCCAAAGGCCTCGCGATAAGCCTGCCTGAAGCGGCTAATGCTCTCTTCATCGAGTGAGAACTCAGTCGCAGGCAGCAGGCTGAAGTCTGACTCTGGCTTAACTGTGAGCTGCGTGATGGGGTCAAACGAGCGGATGCTTTCAACCGTATCACCAAAGAAGTCGAGGCGCAGGGGCTGCTCGCGCCCAGCCGGGTAGAGGTCAAACAAGCCACCACGGCGGGCAAACTCGCCCGGCTCGCGCACAGTATCCACCCGTAGATAGCCATGAAGGACAAGATAGTTTTGCAGTTTCTCGGCATCCAGCACACTGCCTGCCTTGGCACTAAAGCCTGATTGGGCGAGTACATGGCGCGGCATAACCTTTAGCAAGGCTGCAGCCACAGTGGTAATGCATATACGCTGGCCGGTAGCAGGCTGCGTGAGGCGGTAGAGCGCCGAGAGGCGCTGACTCACGATATTGGCACTGGGCGATACGCGGTCGTATGGCAAACAGTCCCACGGCGGGAGGTAAATGATCTCTGCCTTGGGCGCGAAGTATTTGAGCGCATCCATCAGCCTCTCGGCCTCGGCCTCATCGGACGAGATATGCAGCAGCTGGTTTTCTTCCGCCAATCGGCTGAGGACCAGAGCAGTCATGCCATCCGGCACGCCGCCAATGGTTACCTGCCCGCTCTCGGGCAGGAGGCCGCGTTTGAGCTTTAGGGCTGGCATCATGATGTTTGCCGAGCGGCGATGAAGCTCACCAGTGCCTGATAAGCTGTATTATCCGGCACGGTACTGGGCTTCTGGTTGGTAATCCAGTCCCACAGGTCGGGATCTTCGATATCCAGCAGCGCCTCGAAGGCATCTACACCCGCCTCTTCACAGTCTGGCAGATACGAATCCGCAAACGGGCCGAGCAAGAGGTCGGCCTCGCGGGTACCACGATGCCAGGCCCTGAAACGGAGCTGGCGGCGGCGAATATCTAATGCATCATTGCTCATCTGTTGCCTTATGAAAAAGCGCGCTATCCTATAGCGCAAATGTCGCGCCCGAACATCCTTTTTCCGCTTTTTGCCAGCCCCGCCACACTCGATGGCGTGGGCCCAAAACTCTGCAAATTGCTGGAGAAACTTGATATCTATAAAGTGCGTGACCTGATGTGGCTGGCACCTGTTAACGTTATCGACCGCCGTTATAGCCCCACTCTGGGCTCGGCAGCCGAGGGACAAATCGCTACCGTTACCGTAACCATCGACAAACATATACCGAATAGCCGCCGCGGCCAGCCCTACAAGATTTTGGCGCAGGATGGCACCGGCAAGCTTGAAATAGCCCTCTTCAACATGAAGGCTGAGTATGTGGAACGGGCCCTCCCCCTTAACAGCACGCGGATTGTGAGCGGCAGGCTCGAACGCTATCGTGATACGCTGCAGATGGCCAATCCGGATTACATGCTGAGGCTTGAGGAGCGTGATACTCTGCCCGGCCTTGAGCCCGTCTACCCCTTGACCGCAGGCCTTACCAACAAACGCATGCGCACCATGATGACCGAGGCTGTGGGCCGTGCGATTGACTTGCCGGAGTGGTGTGATGCTGCTTATTTGCGGCAGGAAAAAATGCCGGCATGGAAAGCTGCTGTTGTGGGCCTGCACAACCCGCAAACAGGGGCCGATGTCGAACCCACAGCTCCGTTGCGCCGCCGCTTGGCATATGACGAGCTGCTGGCTAACCAGCTCGCGATTGCCCTTGTGCGCCACCATAGGCCTAAGCGTACTGGCGTTGGCCGTATTGGCGATGGGCAACTGCGCGCCAAGCTGATCGGGCAACTGCCCTATAAGCTGACCGGCAGCCAAACAGCTGCAGTGGCTGAGATTGTGGAAGACCTGAACTCCCCCAACCAGATGCTCCGGCTGCTGCAGGGCGATGTGGGTGCGGGCAAAACCCTTGTGGCGCTACTCGCCATGCTGGCAGTGGTTGAGGCTGGTTATCAGGCCGCGCTAATGGTGCCGACTGAAATTCTGGCCCGCCAGCACTTTGCCAATATCAGCAGGCTATGTGCGGGTATTGGCGTTAGCTGCGCTTTGCTCACGGGCCGCGAGAAGGGCAAAGTGCGCGAAGCCATTCTGGATGATGTGAAGAACGGTAAAACCAGCTTGCTGATTGGCACGCACGCCTTGTTTCAGGAAGAGGTTGAATTCGGTAACCTTGGCTTGGCCGTGGTGGATGAGCAGCACCGCTTTGGTGTACATCAGCGGCTCGAGATTTCGCGCAAAGGCGATGTGGTGGATATGCTGGTGATGACCGCCACGCCCATTCCGCGCACGCTATTACTTACCTCGTATGGTGATATGGCCGTCAGCAAGCTCACTGAAAAACCGCCGGGCCGCACGCCGATAACCACCAAGATTGTCTCACTCAGCCGTTATGACGAGGTGGTTGATGGCATAGGCCGCGCCATCGCCAAGGGGGCACGGGTTTATTGGGTCTGCCCGCTGGTTGAGGATTCGGAGGACAGCGACCTTGCCGCCGCTACGACAAGGCACATCGAGCTGAATACCCGTTTTGCCGGACAGGTTTCGCTTATCCATGGCCGCATGAAGGGGGCCGAGAAAGATGCTGCGATGGAATCCTTCAGCTCAGGTAAAACAAAAATTCTAGTCGCTACAACAGTGATTGAGGTTGGCGTTGATGTGCCAGAAGCCACGGTCATGGTGATAGAGCATGCCGAGCGCTTTGGCTTGGCGCAGTTGCACCAGCTGCGTGGTCGTGTAGGGCGTAGTGATGCTGCATCTACCTGTCTTTTGCTTTATGCTGAACCTTTGGGTCAGACCGCACAATCGCGCCTCACCATCATGCGCGAGACAGAGGATGGTTTTAAGATAGCGGAAGAAGATTTACGGTTGCGTGGTGCGGGCGAGCTCTTAGGCACCAAGCAAAGCGGCCTACCAGACTTTAAACAGGCAAACCTTGCTTTCCATAACGACCTGCTGCTTACAGCGCGAGATGATTGCCGCCTGATTATGGAACTCGACCCGCAGCTCGAGAGCGAGCGCGGTAAAGCCTTGCGTATTCTACTGCATCTCTATGAGCGGCATCAGGCTGCCAGCTACTTGCGCTCAGGCTGAGGGCGCAGGCTACGGCGGCGCACGGCCAGCAGTCCTATTGCAGCGCCTGCAAGCGCACCAATCCCCACACCTTGGGCTACTAAAGCACCCTGCCCGGTCGGCTTTACCTCAAGTGGTTTTAAAACCGTACGACTGAAATCCTCGGCTTTGTTAATCAGACAGACATTGATATGCTGGCGATTAACCGAACTGGCGAATTGTGACTGGCATTCAGACAGTACAAAACGTGCCACCGGATTGGTCACGCTGCTTACCGGATAGGGCTGAGGTGCAGTTGCCAGCTGGCGGAGCTTGCGTGCAGCATCCTGAGCTACCTTCACTTCATCAGCGCTGGGGGTATTGGCTTTGGCTCTGCCCGCATCAATCGCCACCATACCGCCCAGGCCGCCACCAGCAGTAGCGGTAAGAAAAGCTACAATCAGATTGGTGCCAACACGGCTTACAGGTAGCAGGTACTTGAAATCGGCCATATTTGGCATTTGCGAGTCTCCCCTAGAGTCGGGTCAAAAACTAGCAAAGCCCCCAAGGCCAGCGCAACAAAACTCGAAAAATGGGTAATTTCGTTAAAAATCTGGTTAACAAAACCTTACGCTAACACTTCTTCAACCGGTTTATATCTACCTTCAATCAAGTTACGTCAGGTGCCCACAAAGGAGCCCCGCCATGCGAAGCCTAGATTTGAAGAACAAACCCACCTTTGAGGAATGGGACGAAGCCATGCTGGTGCTGTCAAAGCAGCTCCGCCTCGCCGCCCGCATTCTCGAGCGCAAAGGTTTTGCCGAGCGCGCCCTGCAGCTGCGCGACCAGGCCCGTATTTTCGACAGCATCTTTATGGAAGCTGGCAAGAATTTCAGTTCGCTCACCGAGCGCCAGCGCACCCCTGAGATGATCGAGGCCATCGAGAACAAAGCCATCGCCCGCCTCATGAAGCTGTTGCCACCCTTACTTGAGACCATGCCACTGCTGGCCAAGCAGGTGGCTGTTGCCACCGGCTCAAGCATCAACGAGCGCGTATTTAAAGGTCCGGCCACCGAGTTCTTTTTAGGTCCGGTCGGACATCCAGAGGAAGGCATTGGTGATGGCACTTTCAAGTAATAAAGACAAAGAGAAGGACGAGGTCAACAAGGCCTTGGCCGCTGCTGCTGATAAACGCCTGCCCGAGCGCATTGCCTCGCTGTGTCAGGATGAAAGCCACTGCCTTACCCGTGTGCCGGGCAAAGGCGAAGTGAAGCCGCGTAGCCTCGATCCCAACGAGAAGCCACGAACCGCAGGTGCACGCACAGCTGGTGGCTAAGCTTACATTTTCGCTGTAGTATCGCAGGCATGAATCGCCTGAATATCGAGCCGCTCACCCCGGCACAAAAATATATACTCATTGGCCTGTTTAGCGGCGCAGTCGCTTTATTTTATGTACTGCGTAATCTTTATATTATCTCGCTGGGTGGCCCGCCCTTCCTCGATGTCTATACATTCTACGCCGCCGCCGAAGCGGTTTTTACTGGCCATGCCTCGCCCTATAACATCGAGATACTCAAGCTTTATAAAGCACCTGGCATTCATATCGTTCATCCGTTCGTCTACCTGCCGTCGTCCCTCCCATTCTTCTGGCCCATGGCCGGGCAAGACTTCGGGGTAGTCTATCAAAGCCTGCTCTACCTCAACGCCCTGTTGATTGTGGTGCTGGTTGTGGGTATGGCGTTCTGGACCTTGCGGCTTACTGGCAGTTTTCTGGCTGCGTTACTCATGATCCCCATTCTGACTGAAGGCAGCCGCGGTTTGCTGCAAACCCTGTTATATGGGCAGATCAATGCCATAATGGCCGTAATGCTGCTGGCTATACTGTGGTGCCTTATGCAGCAGCGCCGCGCTCTGGCGGGTGTATTGCTGGGGGTGATCTCCACAATCAAACTCTATCCCGCCCTGCTCTTGCCATGGCTGGCACTTCGGCGCGACTGGGTAACATTGGGCTGGAGCCTTGGTACCATAGCGGCACTGGCTGTGCTTGCATGGGTGTGGCTGCCACATTACCTGTGGGCTGACTGGTTCAATAAGGTCGCCATTTATGGCTATGGTAGTAACGTGCCCGACCTTATCCACACCAATAACCATGGTAATCTCAACATCAATGGTTTGCTCATGCGTACGTTTGAGAATCCGCCGCTGATCAAGCTGTTAGCCTACGGCTCGGCACTGATGCTGTTCGCGGCTACGCTCTTTACAGCCTATAAGCGGCCCGAGCCGCTGGCTGGGCATTTCGCTGCCTTCATGTGGCTCACTCTGCTGGTTGCGCCCTTTACATGGCTGGCACACCTCACCTACACGCTGTTTGCAGTGGTGTGGTTTTTGGCCATGGCCTGGAACCAGCGTCAGTATATCTGGTGCGCAGTATTTGCTGCTGTTTATGGTATAGCGCTGCCGGTAACGCAGGTCGATTTCGCACCGGTCATGTGGCAGCAGAATGTACCCGTAGCCGGACTGCTGATCATGTGGGGTATGATGCAGTACCTGTTATGGCATCAAAACAATAAAGCCTGATGGATTAGCCGCGGCGACGCGCCAGACGCTCAATCTCAACCTCAACCAGCCGCTCAACCAGTGTTGGCAGGTTGTTGTCCATCCACTCGCGCAGCATGGGGCGCAGCAACTCGCGCACAATGTCTTCTACCGTGTTGCCGGTAAAGCCGTGGCGCGATGTAATGGAGCTGGTGAAACCTGCCAGCGCGGCTGAAGCAATTGCCTCGGTCTGTGGCGACATAAGCGGTGAGCTCGCAAAGTTATCTTCTTCAGGTGGCGTATGTGTGTAGGCCATCGGTTTGGGTTCCGGTTCGTAGGCAAGTGGTTGTGGGGCAGGCTCTGCAGCAACAGGCTCTGGCGCAGGCGCAAATGTTTCGGCACGCATATCGGGCGTCAGCTCAAATACGTCATCAGCACCGATTGTATCGGCCATCTCGGTAGGCTGTGCGTCCAGCGGCATGGGCTTGTACGGCGTTTCCTGTTCTGCCGTCAGCACCACAGGCGCAGGAGCAGGCGCTGCTGCGGGGGCCGTGGCAGGGTCTTCGGAAATGATACGGCGAATGGAAGCCAGAATTTCTTCCATCGACGGTTCTGGCTGCGCGGGATTACTCACACCAACACCATCCTGAAATAGTTACTCGCCGCTCCCAATCCACTGGTCGCGAACGCGGTTACTATAGGATGTTTCGTCGTAGTATTCGACCGGTAATTGCAGGTCGCGGGCGGTAAGGCGTCCGGCAGCTGCCAAAACCTGATATTGGGCCAGAATCTCGTCATGTTCGGCCCGAACCAGCCCTACACGGGCGTCGAGCAGTTCCTGCTCGGCATTCAGGGTGTCCAGCACTGTACGGTTACCTACCGTGGCTTCCTGCTGAACGCCATCTAATGCAACAGTTGCAGCCTTAACCTGCGCCTGGCGCGAGATTACCGTGGCTTTGGCCGTCTGGTACTGCTCCCATGACTGGGTAGCAATCTGCACGGCACTGCGCTGAGTCGCTTCAAGCTCATCGGCACGGCGCGAAAGATTCTGACGGGCTTCACGGATGCGACTCGAAGTGGCGCCACCAGTGTAAAGGGCCCAGTTCATGGCCACACCAACCGTCGCTGCATCCTGCCGGCCAGCGGCTGAGCCACCCGCATCGTAGTTACGGGCAAGGCTACCCTCAGCCGTAATGGTGGGCAGGCGCTCGCCTTTCACGCCATCAAGCTGGGCATCGGCCACGCCGCGGCTGTTTACAGCAGCAACAACGGCGGGATTATTCTCTTCGGCCAGCGAAACGAGCTCATCAATGCTGGCAGGAAGAACCGGCAAGTCGCTCACCTTCTGCAGGTCCGCTGGTGCTTCGCCAAAGATGCGCTGATAGGCAGCTTTGCTTGAAATCACATCGCCTTCAGCCTGAACACGGGCAGCAGTTGCGCTTGAAAAGCGGGCTTCGGCCTGACTGACGTCGGTACGGGTAACTTCGCCGACATTGAAGCGATCACGTGTGGCGCGCAGTTGGCGGGTGAGCACGCCTTCGTTGTTCTGGTTGAGATCAAGCACGGCTATGTCGCGCTGTACATTCAGATAGGCTTCAATACCGCTCAGCAAAATGTCCTGCTCGGTCAGGCGCAGGCGGGCGCGCTCGGCAGCAATCGCGCTATCAGCCTGACGAACCGCAGCAACTGTACGGCCACCACGGTAGAGTGGCTGCTGCAGGTTAAGGGCAATCGAGCGGCTGGTGTAATCGTCGTCCACGCCAGCCTGATTCTCTTCATTGGTGCGCGAAATGGCGGCACTCGAGGACAGGCCCGGGCGGTAGTTAGACAGGGCCTGCGGGGCCAATTCATCGGTCGCGCGCAGAGTCGCGCGGGCAGCCGACAGCTCAGGGTTGGTGCTATAGGCCTTGGCCAGAGCTTCGCTGAGGGTCTCGGCATGTGCGGGGGCTGTTAAGGCCAGAACCGATGTCACTGCCAGTAATTGGATAATACGCATAATGTGCTCCTCAGCATTTTTGTTACCGCGTTAAAATGGCATATTTTTCAGTAAAAACAATGGCGAGGGAGCATACATTCATACTCACTCTGTAGAAACCGCGCTATCCCTGTAGAAACGGCTGCATCCTAAAGCATTGGTTTACAAACAGGAATCATGCACAGAGCTACCAGTGCAGACCTGCCACAGGCTTCAGCTATCCGATTCTGGGTCTAGAAAACGAAGCCGGGTTTGGCGGTAAAGCCGGGCAGCATTGGCACACCGGCATCGAACAGCGGGCGTGCTGAGACAACGCCATTCACGCGCTGCCACAACATGGCCTGCCCCATCGGGCCCTTGGTGCATTCAACCGCTACAAGGCGGCCACCTTCGTTAATTTGTGCCAGCAGGGTCTCGGGCACGGCGCTTACGCCACCTTCAATCAGAATGGCATCGTATGGCGCCTGCTTGGGGTAACCAGCCGAGAGCGGATTGGTAATAACCGCTGTATTATCACGGCCGAGCTTTTGCAGCTGGGCCATGGCGATGTAAGAAAGTGCCGGAATTTCCTCAATAACTACAACAGTTGCAGCCAGCTTGGCCATGAGTGCGGCGGCATAGCCTGTACCTGCACCGATATCCAGCACCACATCCGTCGGCTTGATCTCAAGTGCCTGTATAAGGCGAATCATGATCATCGGCTCGAGCAGGAAACGGCCATTACCAAGATCAATGATTTCATCGACATAGGCCACTGTACGGCTCTCTTCCGGCACAAATGCTTCACGTGGAACCTCGGCAACCACGGCCAGCAGGGCGTCATCGGTTACCTTGTTCGGGCGCAGCTGACCCTCGATCATATTGGTGCGCTGACGTAAAGTGGCTGTTGTGGTCGACATTGTTAACTCCGGATAATCCGCCAACCTTATATGCTTTTGGTGCCGTTTTAACAACTGCTTGCCATAAACACCGAGAATGGCCTATATCCGTGCCCTGCCCTCCGGCTCAAGCCGGACGAAACTGGATGGCGCGGTGGCAGAATGGCGATGTAGAGGACTGCAAATCCTCGAATGCCGGTTCGATTCCGGCCCGTGCCTCCAACCTATTTCTTGCCCACAAAGCAGAACAGCCAGCCCCTTACGGAGCTGGCTGCACTTTGCGTTTATCTGTCGCTTAAGGCTTGGGGTTGTTAGATGGCGCAGCTGCTGGCTTGCGCAAGCGCGTCCATGCCAGTGCAGCAATCCCGAGGAAGGCCAGTGCAAGTGAGCCCGGTTCAGGCACGTTGTGCACTGGCTGGCACTCAACCGGCTTACGGTCTGGCGGCAGGTTTATGTAATCGCGGCAGTCGATCACGCCCGGCGGTAATACCGGAGGGGTTACGACTGGCGGAATAACTGGCGGTGTAACTACTGGGGGTTCGGTAGGTGGGGTCACGACTGGGGGTGTGACCACAGGAGGTACAACTACTGGGGGCACAACAACAGGCGGTGTTACGACCGGCGGTGTTGCGGGCTCGGGAATTTCACACTTCTTGGCCATACCCGGCATATCTTTCCACGCATTCTCAACGCGGCTATCGATGTACTTGCCTTGATCATCCTTCAGCAGGTCAAGGAAGGCTGTGCAGGGATTGGTCGGGTCGGTCGGGACCGTTGGAACTGTCGGAATGCCCGGTACACCAGGAATGTAGATACCCGGCGGGAACAATGGCGTGCGCGGTGTCACGTTCGGGTTGGGTGTGAAGTTCTGCGGTGTATCAGGTACACCAAAGCGCGGCAGGCCAGGAATAACAGGGGCGTTAGGCGCCTGCGGGTTTACGCAGCTATAAAGGGTTTTCGAGCTAGCAGGTGTGCCGGGATTCATCTTGGCCAGCGCAGCAGCCTTGGCAGCACGCGCAGCGATAAAGGCCTTATCCTTGGCGGCGCGCTGTTCTGGTGTGAGCTTCCTGTATTCAGCATTCGCCTTGGCCAGCTGCTCGGCAGTAAGCTTTTTGACAGGTACCTTCACAGCGGTGGGAGCTTTGCCGGGTATGGCAACCGTCACAGGCGTGCAATCCATGCCATCTACAGGCTTTTCATGCACCGATGGCGCTGCAGCATGGGCCATGGCCGATGCGCCCAAAGTGAGGGCAAGACCTGCAATGAGGTGACGAATCGAGAAGCGGCTGCCAGCCGTCTTTTTCAAAGACATTGTCTGCAAACTCCAAAGTATGCTTGAAATATTTGTTAACAACATATTAAAACGCGCTCGCGAAAGCAAACCCTTTCCTTGGTTAACGCCTAAAATGCCAGATATTTGGGCATTATTGCTGTTTGTGCATTTTGTGCTTGGCAATCAGTGAGATGATTGTTACAACGCGGCCCTCATGTTGTTCCCTGATAGCTCAGTGGTAGAGCAGGTGACTGTTAATCACCGGGTCGGCGGTTCGAGCCCGTCTCAGGGAGCCATGATTTCCACCTCACGTCCGGTATGAGGTTTCCTTGTCTAATTCAAAATTATTCCCGCTAGGCCCCCAATGTGAGCCTGGTGAGGTTGCGCTTGAGGTTCTCAGCCACGAGCTTTCCTACAAAAACTTCGTCCGGGTTGAGACTTACAGCCTGCGCACCCGCGGCTATAATGGCGAGGTTACACAGCCGTATATGCGCGAAATCATGTCGGTTGGGCCTACTGCGTCGGCCAGCGTGCTGTTGCCTTACGATCCTGTGCGCGATGTTGTGGTGCTGATCGAGCAGCTACGCCTGCCCTCCTACATCGCTAAACGTACCAATGGTTGGACCCTCGAGCCTGTAGCTGGTTTAATTGAAGTCGGCGATGATCCTGAAACCACTGCCCGCCGCGAATGCCTTGAAGAGTGCAACCGCGAAGCCAAGCGCGTTGTAAAAATCGGGCATTACATGCCCTCGCCCGGTGCCTTTACCGAAGTCATTCATTTATTCGTTGGCGAGATTGAGGCTGGCGAAGGCGGCGATATTGCCGGACTTGAGGCCGAGCATGAATATATCCGCACGCATGTACTGAGTTTTGATGAGGCTATGCAACTGGTCGACAGTAACCAGATTGATAACGGCAATTGCCTGATTGCACTGAACTGGCTGGCACGTCATCGCGAGCGTCTGCGCAAGGAATGGCGATAATGCCAATCACGCTTGGGCCAGTGGTGCCTCTTGGCGAAGCCGCAGTTGAGGTGATTGAAACCAAAACGCTTTATGCTGGTTTCAGGCAGATGCATGAATACACCATCAGACGCCGTTTGTTTAATGGCCAGATGAGCGATGTTTTCTCGCGCGAGGTAATGTCGGAAGCGGGAACTAATGCTTGTTCGGTGGTGCTGCCGTATGACCCTGTTCGCGATAAGGTTATTCTCATCGAGCAGTTTCGCATCTCGGCTTATGCCGCCAAAATCTCGGCCGGTTGGACGCTCGAGCCGGTAGCTGGCAGGCGCGATGCGGGTGAGACAGCTGAACGTGCAGCTGTTCGCGAAATGCGCGAGGAAGCGGGAGCTACTGCTACAAAGATCATTAAAATCGGGCATTATCTTGGTAATCCCGGCGGCTGCTCGGAAGATACCACCCTGTTTATTTGTAGCGTTGATAGTCAGCAGGTTGCTGCCTTTGCGGGTCTGCATACCGAGCAGGAAGACATCCGCACACATATTCTGGATTTTGATGCCGCCCTTGAGATGGCCGATAGCGGTTTTATCAAGGATGCCAATTGCCTGCTGGCGCTCAACTGGTTGGCACGTCACCGCGCACGTTTGCGTCAAGAATGGTCAGCTGCATAAAACAAAACCGGCTGGCTTTGCGCCAGCCGGTGTGTTCTGAAGCTTAGCTCAGTTATACGTAGTCGCTGCCACCCGGTTTGCGCGGTACACCCGGTTGCTGGTAGCGGCGCTCGAAGGCCGAAGGTTCGCTCTGCGAGAGCTGACCGAAACTACCTCTGAGTGAGGCCATTTCAACACCCACTTCAGGCATTGCCGGTTTGGAAGCACCTGTAAGCGACCCAGCCAGACCATCGGCAAAGCTGCCAATTGTATTGGCCAAGCCATCAGCAACTTGAGCTGCACGCTCGTAACCAGAAGGTGCGGTCTTGGCTGCGGGTACAGGAGGTGCAGCCCAATAACTGGCAGCAGCCTGCTGGGCCTGCTGTACTGTTTGTGCAAACTGGTTACCCCAGGCATTGGCTTCGGCCTCAATGGCGCGCACAAATGTACCCGGAGTGATAGGCGCTGGGCCCGGTTCATCAAAACCTTTGAGCATGTCAGAGAGTGAACGGCCACCGGGCGCCATGGAGATAACGCTGCCACCCATCAGCTCAGGGCGATTAAAGTCAGCGCCATCGTTGAACGACTTGCTGTTCGCGACGGTGATCGGAGTATATGTATCCAAATACGCCATCTGGTTGTTTGCCCTTATCCCTGAAGGTCTATGCTTCTAAAATCAGATTGCCACAAATGCCTTATAATCCGGTTAATTTGCAGCAACCCTATTAATTAAGATGCATTTACCTTACCCTTCTCAACACTCTGATTCTGGCACAACAAGGCTTACAAAGTTTTGAGATTGGCATTTAGGGAGCAAATAAAATCATGTCTTCAGGTTTGGTAACAACGCAGTGGCTGAGTGAGAATCTCGGTAATCCGGGCATCAAGATTATCGATGCGAGCTATTTTCCCCCTAATATCAAACGTAACCCGCGCGCAGAGTACGCTGCGTCACATATTCCGGGAGCAATTTTCTTCGATATTGATGCGATTGCCGATCAATCTTCCGGCCTGCCACATATGCTGCCAGCGGCTGAATTCTTTGCCGAAAAGATTTCTGCGCTCGGTATCAAAAATGATGATCTGGTGGTGGCGTATGACGCGATGGGCATATTCAGCGCGCCGCGTGCCTGGTGGATGCTGCGTGCCATGGGGCACGATAGGGTTATGGTGCTTGATGGTGGCCTGCCTAAATGGCGCGAAGAAAACCGTCCTGTTACTACTGATGTGCCAGTACCACTCCCCAGCACCTTCAAGGCAGTGTTGCGCAAACAGCTTTTACGTACACTGGATGAGGTGGCTGCAAATCTCACCACACAGGCCGAGCTGCTGATCGACGCCCGCCCGGCTGGCCGATTCGAAGGAAGAGCCCCAGAAGTGTGGCCGCAGCGCCGCGGTGGCCATATTCCGCATTCGCTTAACCTGCCGTTTGCCGAGCTGCTGGTGGCCGGGCAAACCCTGCGTCCCCTGCCCGAGCTGCAGCAGCGGTTTAGTGCAATCGAACGCACAAAACCCCTTACAGTGTGCTGTGGCAGCGGGGTTAGCGCTTGTGTGCTGGCGCTGGCGCTGTATGAAATTGGTGTGCCAAATGTAGCTGTTTACGACGGTTCCTGGGCCGAATGGGGGCTGGAGAGCGCGAATCACCCTTACGAAACAGGGCCTTTATAAAAAAGCCGAGAAGCCGTATAACTGCGTGGTAATTCAAGGGGTAGATGATGGCAACTCATACGCCAGCACAGGCAATTCAGGAACTCGTCAATCACACCGCCGTTCTGACCGAACGACTGGTAGGTTTGCAGCAGGAAGTACGCAAGGGCATGAACATGACCCCTGAGTGGGGCAATGCCCTTACCCAGGTCGTGGGCGATACCAAGCGCATGCTGCAGGCGATGGAGCATCTGGCCCGCCTGCCTGCCTTCCACCTCGACCGTGAAGGCCTGAACGCCGCTGTAGCGGCTGGTGTGCAGCAGGGCCTTTCTGGTGATAGTGGAGCTTCGCTGATTACGCTGATCGAGAGTAACAGCCGCCATCTTGAAGAGGCGCGCGCTGAACTCGTTGAATCCAAGGCCCGTATGGACCAGATGCTGGAAGAGATGCAGACCGGCAAGCAGATGGATCCCGCCTCGCGCCAGAAGTTCTTTATGCAGTTTGCCCCCATCGTGGGTATGTGGTCGGTTGGCCTGCTGCTCGCTGGCCTCATGGTTGGCCGTGGCTGTACATCTGCGCCTGAAGTACCGCCTGCCGTTCCGCCCGCGATTAGCCAGCAGGGCCAGCAGTTTGTTCCGGCAGGCCCGACTGTGGGCACCGAAGTGCAGCTGACCGCTACCACGCCGATTTACAGCTCACCTGGTAACACCAATAACCAGCCCGCCTTTAACGGCCCGCCGCGTATTCGCCTGACGGTGGTTGAAGTGCGCCCTGATGGCTGGATTGCCGTAAGCTTTGCAACGCCAAATGGCCGCGCCAATGGCTGGATGGCCCCCGGTACGCTCAAGTAACCCGCCTTGGCTGACAAACGCCTTAAGCTGATCGTAAATGTGCCGCTCACGCATGTGGAGGCTGTGCGTAAAGCACTGGGCGATGCTGGTGCGGGGCGCGTGCGAAATTACTCCCACTGCTCGTTCTCCATTCGCGGTACTGGGCGCTTTACGCCGCTAGCTGGCGCTAACCCGCATATCGGCGCAGTTGGTACGCCTGAGGTGGTTGAGGAAGAGCAAATTCAGGTCGATGTAATGCAAAGTGATATTGCAGCGGTATTAGCCGCTATGCGTGCTGCCCACCCGTATGAAGAAATCGGCTACGAAGTTTATGAGCTAGCGGATTATTAGCGCTCTGTCATAGCGTTGCGGCTGGCCTTGATGAACGGCTTGAGCAGGTAGTTAAGCACAGTCTTCTCGCCGGTAATGATATCTACCTCGGCGGTCATACCGGTTGAAATGATCAGGCTTTCTCCCTGGCGGCCCTGACGGCAACGCTCAGCCAGATCGACAAAGCAGTTACGGGTGGTTTGCAGGCGTACGCGGTAGAAGCTGTCGCCGCGCTCATTGGTAATCGTATCAGGGCTGATGTCCTGCACCTTGGCATCAAGACCGCCGTAGATGGAAAAATCATAAGCTGTAATCTTTACAGTCGCGCTCTGGCCGGGACGAATGAAGGCAATATCCGCCGGGCGCACCTGCGCCTCAACCACCAGCGCTTCGCCTTCGGGCACAATCTCGATCATCGGCTGCTGCTGGCCGGGCTGCACGATGCTGCCTTCGGTTACTGTAACCAGCTGTACTTTGCCTGCGCGCAGGGCACGTACCTCAATCGCTGCCAGCTCACCACGGGCTGACTTAACCGCAGTTTCGAGTGGGCCGATTTCAGATTCAAGCTGACTGAGCTGGGTGCGCGCGTCGGCCTTAAAGGTGGCATCAAACTCGGCAATTTTGCTCTCGGCCTCGCGCACCGCAGCGGCGGCTGTGGGCTTGCTGTTGGTCAGGCGGTTAAGCTCGGAGCGGGAAGCAGCAAGGCTTTGCTGGGCGCGCAGCAAATCGCGGCGGGAAGCAGCACCATCGCGCACCAGGGGGCTGAGCATATTCACTTCTTCAGCTGCAAGGCCAGCCTGCCGCGAGAGATCAGTAATCTGCTGGGTAATCTGCTCCAGCTCCTGCCGACGCTGCTCGAGCTGCTCTTTAATGGTAGTCAGCTGGGTTTGGTTACGCTCGCTGTTGCTATCGAATGTCTGCTGCTCACTACGCACAGCATCAGCTGCTTTCTCAAGTAGCAGAGGCGAGAATTCGGGCGCTTCGATGCCCTCAGCCTCGGCGCGCAGGCGCTGTTGCTTGGCGAGCAGTGTGTAGTAACGGCTTTCGGCGGTGGCGCTATCGGTCTGTGCAATCGTCGGGTACATCAGCAAAATGACCTGATCTTTTTCAACCGATTCACCAAGGCGGGTGAGCACCTGCGCCACGCGCGCCGGCTGGGTTGGCATGATGCGGTCCGCAATCGAAGACGGCACTACCCTTCCCTGCGCCTTGGCCACTTCATCCACGGTGGCGAAAAACGCCCAGATGAGGAAGACGACAAAGAACGAGACAATCGCATAAAGCAGCCATTGCTGACGGCGGGTGATGCGCGGCGCGCCACCATCGTGGAACGGATCTTCAAGTACGTCATCATGCAGCGGCATGAGCATATCGATATAACGGCGAATACCACTCATGTGAGGCCTCCAACCGGACGGCCCGGGCGCATGCGGCGGATCTGACCGGTCTTGAGCGCGTTCATGACTTCCTGCTTCGGCCCATCGGCCAGAATAACGCCCTGATCCATCACAATAAGGCGGTCACACAGCGCGAGCATGGCCTGGCGATGTGTAATGATCACCAGTGTCTTGCCATGGGTGATGCTGCCCAAGCGGTCGATAAAGCGGCTCTCAAATGCACGGTCCATCGAGCCGGTGGGCTCATCCATCAACAAAATCGGCGGGTCGAACAGGAAGGCGCGCGCAAGGGCTACGGCTTGGCGTTGCCCGCCTGAGAGTAATACGCCACGTTCGCCAACCGGCTGGTCGAGGCCCATTTCGCTATTACTGGTAAATTCGGTTACGCCGGCAATACGCGCAGCGCGCAGCACGGCGGTATCATCAATATCGCGGTGGCCGAGGGCGATATTATCGCGGATGGAACCAGCAAACAGGAACGGTAGCTGCTCGACAAAACCGATACGTGCACGTAATTCGCTGGGATCGATCTGGCGGATGTCTGCGCCGTCAACCAGCAACGAGCCTTCGGTGGGCATGTAAAGGCCAGTGAGCAGACGCACGAAGGTGCTCTTACCCGAGCCCATACCACCGATAATACCAACACGTTCGCCGGGGCGGATGTGCAGGTTGATATCTTCAAGCGCCCAAGGGCCCTGCTCGGGGTATTTGAACTTCACGTTATCGAAGCGGAAGTCGCCTTCGATCTTTGGGCGTGAGAGGTAGGTTTTGCCCTGTGGCCGCTCGGGTTCGCGCTGCATGAAGCGGTCGAGCTGTTCGAGGGATTCTCGCGACTGAGTAAAGCGGGTGAGCAAATTGGCAATGGTGCCGAGCGGTGCCATCACGCGGCCAAGCAGAATGGTACAAGCCACCAGCGCACCGGTGGTGATGGTGGTTTGCGCAATCAGGTACACACCCAGAATAACCATGAGGATGTTGGAGATTTGCGAAATCCACGCAGTGAAGTTAAGCGCGAAGTTGCTGATGGCGCGGGTTTGTACCCAGTTGCGGCCACCCATTTCGACCAGCTGGGTCCACTGCCCTTGCATTTCCGCTTCGGCGTTCTGGGTTTTAATTGTCTCAAGGCCCGAGATGGTCTCGACCAGCAGGCTGTTTTTATACGCCCGCTCTTTCATGCCGACTTTGACCAACTCATTAAGCGGCTTTTGCACCGACCAGCACACAGCCAGAGCTATCGGCACTGTAATGAGTGGCACGATGGCAACCCAGCCGCCAATGAGCCAGATCATGATGATGAAGACAAACAGGAACGGAATATCGATAGCGGTGGTAAGTGCGGCAGTGGTGAAAAAATCGCGCAGGGATTCATACTGCTTGAGCTCATCCGCCAGCGAACCAGCGGAGATGCGGCCGCTATCAAGACGCATGGCCACAAGATGGCGGAACAGGCGGCCGGAGATGACTTTATCTGCCTCTTTACCGGCAGCATCTACAAAGTAGGCGCGCAAACCGCGCAGGAACATATCGAACAGATAGGCGACCAGTGCGCCTACTGCCAGCACCCACAGGGTGTCCATGGCTTTGTTAGGCACCACGCGGTCATAGACGTTCATAACGAACAGCGGCGAGACCACTGCAAACATATTGACCACCAGCGCGGCCACAATTACATCGCGATAGATCTTGCGATGTGTCCTGATCGCGCTCCAGAACCAGCCCTTCTTTTTGTATTCGAAGTCGTCTTTTTCACTGATGCGCTTATTAAGCGTGCCCGGACGGGCGAAGATGGCAAAACCACCATATTCGGCTGACAGATGTTTATGAGAGAGGCGCTTGCTCTCGCCCGGCAGCTCGGGGAATGTGACCTGATAGGTCTCTTTATTCAGTTTGCGCTCAAGCACACAGGCGCGCTCACCCTTGAGGATGAGGATACACGGCAAGGTGATGGCACCGATTTTTTCAAGTGGCACACGCAGAATGCGCACTTCAAAGCCAGCGTACTCAGCTGCCTCAACCAGACCAGCCGGCGAGACCTTCGAGCTTCCGCTCGAAAGGCCTGCCTTAAGCTGAATGGAACTGATGGGCTGATGCAAGCGCCCTGTGAGGATGGTAAAGGCCTCAATTAACGGGTCTGCGCTCGCCAGCAGGGCGGCCTCAGCCAGCCAGCTGGGGCCGTCATCTGTGGACGGTTGCGGCGAAGCGCCTTGCGGCGCTCCGTCGTTATCGGCTCTGCTGCTCGTCACTAACTACCGACGCCGCTGCAACAGGGGTAATATCAAGGCTGGCGAGAAGTACACCGCGCTCGGCCAGAACCTGATAATCACCAAACAATGCTGTGTAGTATGCCGTGATCATGTTCGAGCGTGACAGGAACAGCTCGTTCTGCGCATCGAGTACATCGAGCAGTGTACGCTCACCCGCATCAAACTGCTTGAGGTAGGAGCCCAATACGCTCTCATTAGCAGTTACCTGCGAAGCGAACAGCTCGGCACGCTGGCGGGCTGACTCACGGGCAGCCCAGGCGCTGCGTACACGCTCTTCAACTTCGCGCTTGGCATCATCAAGCTGGCTCTGGGCCTCGGCACGGCGCCATGTGAATTCTTCCGAGCGGGCAACGTCGGCACCACCACGGTAGAGGTTCCAGCGCATAACCAGACCGGCACCAACTTCGTCTTTGGTGGTACGCAGACCGCCAATATCCTTCTGACGCGAAGCATTACCCTCTAGGTTAACCTGCGGGTAGAAGCTGGCGCGTGTCTGGGTCAGTTCGGCATTGGCAACATCGATATCGGTGTCTCGGATGTGAATGGTCGGGCTATCGGCCAGCGCGGCATCAACTGCTGCCTGCTCATCTGCCGGCATATAGGCCATGGGAACCTGCGGACGGGTCAGGTCGGTCGGGAAACGGCCAACGATGCTGTTATAGCGGCTTTCGGCCTGGCGAAGGTCACCTTCTACCTGAGCGCGATTAGCCTGAGCCTGCGCAAGGCGCGCATCGGCCTGACGGACGTCGGCCATATTACCAGCACCACCGCGCTCGCGGCGGGTGATGTCTTCAAGGCGGCCACCGTGATCGGCAACGTTCTGGTTAGCCAATTCAAGCAGCTGACGTGAACGCAGCACGTTGAGGTATGCCTCTACTGCATCAAGACCAACGAACTCGCCGGTTTCGCGTACGCGGTGCGCGGCTGAACGAATGCGGTTTTCCTGACGCTCAACTTCGGCTGAAGCGTTGTAACCATCAAACAGCATCTGCTGCAGAGTGAGCTGTGCAGCTGCATTGGGAAGAATATCGCCATCGTCCTGTGCATCAGCCGGACCCCAGCGGTTTGACCAGGCAGCGCCCATGTCACCGCGGAAATCAACCTGCGGGCGGAACAGACCGAAGGCCTGATTGAGCTCTTCGTCAATCGCGCGGCGGTCGTTAGCGACAACGCCGATCTTGGGGTGTGATACAACCGTAGTTTGTACGGCTTCGGTCAGGCTTTCTGCCTGCACCGGCATCGCGACGAGCGCGAGCGCAAGAACTGCGAGTGAAACTTGTGTGAACTTCATCATGATCAGATAACTCCCCCGATGTCCGCCGCAGCGGCAATGCTCCGGACGTAACAATTTCCGCCTGAGTCTCATGCTGATGTAGTTAAAAAAGCACTACTGTGCAAGTGAATACTGCCGAGATTACAATGGCTTGTTAATGATGTGCTTAACTTGCCACTTAACATTGCCACATCGTTAAAGAAAAAACCGGACTGGAATAAGTTCCAGCCCGGTTCTTACTTAATGTATTAAGACTTAGCCGTTCAGGAAGCGACCTACATCGAGGCTGCCGTCTGAAACCATGCTGTCGAGCGTAACGCCGGTTACACCCTGCATCACAGCCATCGACTCGAAGTGCTCGCCTGAACCTGTCGCGTCGACCTTGACGATGGTGTTACCCAGGCCGTCCGATTCAACCTTCACATAGCTGGCCAGATCTTCAACCGTACCGGTATGACCCTCAAGCACAGCGCTGAGGCTGAGCGGCTGGTAGCCCGGTACGTCCGGACCAACTGTGAGGATGCAACCTGGCTCGGTTACCGGCAGGCTGTCGCCCACACCGCAGGCCAGGCAATCGTCGCCGTAGGTGTTATCGGCATAATTAACCGAAACCTTGGAGACGTTCGAGGTCAGGCCTGTTTCGTCGGTTACCTGGAAGCTCATGGTGCGGTCGCCAACCAGCGTGCCGTTGCTGTTATGCAATTCGGCCGAGCTGATAATCGACTGGTAGGTGCTGAGCGAAGCATTGCCCGACAGGGTGAAGCCGCCATCTGACGTCTGCACAAAGTCTACACCTGTATCCACACCGGCCTTGAGCACATTAGTGCCTGAGAGCGTGTAATCGCCGCCCAGATCCAGCTTGTCGCCCAGAACGCCAACCGTGAGCTTGATGGCAGCGGCTGACAGCAGAGTGCTGTCCGGATCGCTGATGCAAGCCGTAAGGTTGATATCCGAGCAGGTGGTTACAACCGTGCCACAAGCAGTGCCAACCTGTACGCGGAACATCAGATCGTTGTAATCGAGATCTGAGGTGCCCTTGGCCTTGTCTTCGAAGCCCATCCAGATTTCGCCCGGATGTGCCGCATCAATACCCGAAGCGATATGATCCATACCGTCGTTATTGAGGTTCTCATGCGTCGCGAAGAAGATGCCTTCCTGAGCTGTCTTGATCTCGATAGCCGTACCACCTGCAACATAGAACAGCTTGATGCTGCTTGCTGCATCGGCAGTAGTCGAGAGGTGAGCACCGGCAGTACCGGGCGCACCATTCGACCAGAACTCATACTTGCCGCCTGTGGGCAGGCTGGCGAAGTCGTTGAGCTGCGCGCCGTTGGGGATGATGAAGAACTCAACTTCGGTACCAGCAGGTACATAGCCAAGATCAACCTTGCCGCCCTTTGCAAAGGCGTCCGAGTTGACCACAGCAACCTTGGTGAAGTTCATTTCGCCATTCGGGCCAACAGTGAACCAGCCCAGCGAGTTGCTGAAACCAGCTGTTTCGCCTTCGAAGACAATCGACACCATATGCTGCGGCGTACCACCTGCAAGGTTGGTGGGCACTGTGTAGTTACCACCAATCGTGAGGTTGTCCGAATTCATGCCGATCAGCACCTTGCTAATAGGCTCGAATTCCTTCGTGCTCTGCCATGTGCGCGTTTCGCTGAACTCGTGCTTGAACGTAACCGTCTCGCTCGAGGTTGAAACGCACTGCTCAACCGATACACAGATAACCGGCGGCTGCTTGGGATCGCACAGGTCGCCCGATACTTCGATCTTGATCTTGCTATCGGCCGTATCACCATCGCCATCGGTTACCTTGTAGCCGATGTTGAGTGTGGTTGTGGTCGTGCCCTGAGTATCGATCTCGGCATACTGCTTGTAGGTGTACTTGCCGGTCGCTGCATCGAGCTCGAGGGTATAAACCGTCTGGCCCGAAGCTGTCTTGCCTGTGATGAGCGAGCCTACGAGTACCGAAGTCACAATCTGACCGTTTGAGTACAGACCCGTCGGAACGCCAGAGAGAGCAACTTTGCCCTTGCCGTCGTTACCATAACCGAAGTCCAGCGCCGAGGTGGCAGTGAACAGCGGTGTGTTGGGGTTGCAATCATCCTGCAGGCAGCTCTGGTCAACCTTGAGCGTGCTCAGGGTTGCGCATGGGCCGTCATCGTTCACGCAGAACTCGATCTTACCGGCTACGCTGTCGCCATCGTAATCAGTGACTTTGATGCCGAAGTTGAAGGCCAGCACATCGTTATGATCAGCCTTATTGGCATGATCGAGGCTGGCGTACTGCTTGTAGGTATACTCGCCGGTGCTGGCGTTGAGCACGAGGGTAAATACCAGTGTACCGTTCGCCAGAGTACCCGTTGCCGAGTTGCCAACCATGGTTACGGTAACCGCTTCGCCATGATGCTTGAGGCCTGATGGTGCATTGGTGAGCTGAACTGCGCCCGAACCATCTGCACCGAAGCTGAAGGCAACCTTGCCGGTTGCAACCAGCGGTGAGCCGGTGGTTGCATTGGCCCAAATACCATCAGTCTTTGAACCGACGGCATCGTTGGCGTTGGTCTCATCGAGAACCGACTTGGCGCCGGTCAGCGATGGGCCATCATCCTTCACATTGACGCAAAGCACGCCATTGGCTGTGTCGAGGTCGTAGTCAGTTACCTTGAAGCCGAAGCCAAGGCTGAGAACATCGTTCGGGTTGCTACCGTCCGGATGATCCAGCGCTGCCAGCTGCTTGAAGGTGTAAGCACCAGTCGCCGGGTTGAGCGTGAGGGTGTAAACCGTAACTCCACCAGCCTTACCGGTAATTGACAGACCGTTGGGGTCGATGGTGTTGGTTACAGCCACGCCATGCGAAGTAAGACCAGTAGGTGCAATAGTGAGCTGCACTGCGCCCGAGCCATCCTGACCGAAGCTGAAGGCCAATGTACCCGAGATTGTATCGAAGCCACCGGTTTCATCTACCTCTGCGTTGGTGAGACCAGCCGATGGGCCATCGTCATGCACAGCGATGGTGAGCTTGGCGTTGGCGCTATCGCCGTCAGCATCCGTTACCTTGAAGCCGAAGCCGAGGTTGAGGACGTCATCCGGGTTGGCTGCATTCGGGTGATCCAGAGCGGCCAGCTGCTTGAAGGTATAAGCACCAGTCGCGGGGTTCAGGGTCACGGTGAATACAGTTACGCCACCAGCCTTGCCGGTTACAGTCAGGCCATCTGCACTTACAGTGCTGACAACGGCTGTGCCATGCGAGGTCAGACCAGTCGGGCCGGCAGTGAACTTCACTGTGCCTGCACCATCCGGACCGAAGCTGAACGGTACTGTACCCGAAACCGTATCGAAACCACCGGTCTCATCAACCTTGTTGCTGGTATCGCAGGCTGTGGGAACGCCATTGGCTGTGTCGATGGTGATGGTGCCCTTGGCCTTATCACTATCGGCATCGCTAACGGTATAGCCGAACTCGAAGGTCGGGCTGCCATCAAGGCTCAGGTTCTGCTTGTAGGTATATTTGCCTGCAGCATCAATCTTGAGCTCGAATACCACGGTACCATTCTCAAGCTTACCAACTGCATGGGTACCGGTGAAGGTAACCTTTACAGCCTGACCGCCAGAGGTGAGACCGATAAGACCAAGCGGACCTGTACCAGCACTGGTGAGCAGTACCTTGCCTGCGCCATCAGCACCAAAGTTATACGGCAGTGTGCCGCTAACTTCAGGTGTACCGGCGCGTACGTTCTCGAGGGTGACTGAGCCAGCTGTCGGGCCATCGTCATACACGGTTACGCAGAGCGTGCCATTGGCTTTGTCACCATCGGCATCCGTTACCTTGAAGCCGAAGCCAAGGTTAAGAATGTCGTTGTGGTTCGACGCATCCGGATGATCCAGCGCTGCACCTTGTGTAAAGGTGTAAGCGCCTGTCTGGGTATTAAGCGACAGCGTGAATACGGTTGTACCATCAGGCAGTTTGCCCAAGGCAACGGTCGTAACCGAGTTGGCAAGATAAACAACACTAACCGGCTGGCCACCTGAAGTAAGACCGACAGGAGCGCTTGTCAGCTCAATGCTGCCCGCACCATCCTGGCCATACTTGAAGCTTACAGTACCGGAGATGGTATCAAAGCCGCCCGTTTCGTCGACAACAACCGTGCTGCTGCCAGCCGATGGGCCGTCATCCTTCACGGTAACAGTGAGGTTGCCTGTAGCAGTATCGCCATCGGCATCTGTTACCTTGAACTTGAAGCCAAGGTTGATGGCATCGTCAGGGTTAGACGCATTCGGATGATCCAGCGCAGCAATCTGCTTGAAGGTATAGGTACCTGTAGCGGGGTTCAGCGTGGCGGTGAACACCGTCTTGTCGCCAGCCTTGCCGGTTACGGTCAGGCCATCGGCACTTACGGTGCTGACAACAGCTGCACCATGTGAGGTCAGACCGCTGGGGCCAGCGGTAAACTTCACGCTGCCTGCGCCGTCCTCGCCATAGCTGTAGAGCAAGGCACCGGTGACCGTGTCAAAACCACCTGTTTCATCAACAACGGCAACGGTATCGCCAGCTGTGGGCAGGCAATCATCCGAGCTGATGGTAAGCGTGGCTGTGCTCTTGTCGCCGTCACCATCCTGCAGAACATAGGTGAACTGGTCGCTGGTGGGGTCGCAACCGCACTCAACTGTTGTAACAACAGCCTTGGCGCAAAGCGTGAAGCTCTCGCAACCACACATGCCTTCAGCAGTAGCCTTGACGGTGATGATGGCGTTAGCCACATCTTCAAGGTCGGTACCAACAACCACAAACTTGGTGCTGCCAACATTGGCATCAGTACGGGTCTGTGTGCCGATAATCTGGCTGAAATCAACGCTACCATTACCGCCCAGATCGAGCGAGAACTTGTTGAGATCAACATCGCCAGCCAAGGTCTTGATGGTGAATTCGACGCCATTGGCTGTCTGCACAGCTGTAACTTCGATTTTCGCACCAGTCGACGGGTCGGTCAGAACAATCGGGGCCATGGTGCTGGTTGTGCCAGCATTACCCGCGCCATCCTTCAGCGTGTAGGTGTAGCTACCGTCAGCCGAGATCTTGAGCGTACCATTTTCGCCTTCAATCGTGGCTTCGCCATTGGCAGGTACGTTCACGATCTTGCCGTTGTAAGAAACCTGAACGACCTTGTTGGTCTTGTCCATGCTCAGCTCATCGGCAGCGCCAGGGCCACCGTTGAGACCGGTGACAACATTGCCAGTGGCAACATTGGTGCCGGGACCGACCTCGTTTACATCGTCATGAGCCTTGGGCGCATCGTCGTAAACCGCAACCTTGATCTGTGAGCTGGCGGTATCGCCATCCTTATCGGTGACGGTGTAACCAAAGCCGAGGTTGAGAACATCGTTCGGGTTAGCCGCATCCGGATGATCCAGCTGGGCTGACTGTGTGAAGGTATACGCGCCTGTAGCCGGATTAACAGAAAGGGTGAAGATAACCACACCAGCAGCCGTACCTGTAGCAGTAAGTCCATCAGAGCTTACGACAACATTTACAGGCTGACCGAGTGAGGTAAGGCCTGTTGGCACACTGGTCAGCTTCACGCTGCCTGCACCATCCTGACCATAACCAAAGCTGAGGTTACCTGATACGCTGTCGAAACCACCGGTTTCGTCTACCTTGACGCTGCTTGAGGTCGCTGTTGGGCCATCATCATATACGGTTACGCAAATCAAACCATTGGCTGTGTCGCCATCGTGATCGGTTACCTGGAAGCCAAAGCCCAGATCAAGGGCATCATTCGGGTTGCTGCCGTTGGCATGAGCCAATGGCGAAAGCTGTGTGAATGTATATGCACCTGTAGCCGGGTTAAGCGTGAGGGTGAACACAAGACTATCGGTTGTAGTCTCAGTTGTACCGGTAATGGTCAGGCCATCGGCGCTGATTGTTACCCTAACTGGCTGACCATCGGCAGTCATCAGGGTTGTTGGCGCACTGGTCAGCTTCACGCTGCCTGCACCATCATAACCATAGTTATACGAAATAGTACCGCTTACGCTGTCAAAGCCACCGGTTTCATCTACTGAAGCGTTGGTGGTACCAGCGGTCGGGCCGTCATCGTAAACCTTGATGCTGAGGTTGGCACTTGCTGTGTCTCCATCTGCATCGGTTACCTTGAAGCTGAAGCCGAGGTTGAGGCTGTCGTTATGATCAGCCGCATTCGGATGATCAAGCGCGCCGAGCTGGGTAAAGGTGTACTTGCCATCTGCACCAACGGTGAGTGTGAAGACCACCTTATCGCCAGCCATGCCGGTAACGGTCTTGCCGTCGGCCGAGAAGGTAACGTTTACAGGTACGCCATGCGCCGTAAGGCCGGTGGGGCCTGAGGTGAACTTGACTGAACCTGCGCCATCCGGGCCGAAGTCATACAGCAGCGGGCCGGTTACGGTGTCAAAACCACCAGTTTCATCAACCACATTGGTAGTATCACAAGCTGTGGGAACACCATTGAATGTATCAATGGTGATGGTGCCCTTGGCCTTGTCGCCATCAAAATCGGATACGGTGTAGCCGAATTCGAATGTGGGGTTGCCATCCAGCTTAACGTTCTGGGTGTAGCTATAGACGCCATTACCGCTAACAGTCAGCTCGAAAGCAACTGAGCCATCCGGCAGTTTACCTACAGCGCCAGTGGCCGTAACTGTAACAGTAACAACCTGACCACCCGATGTGAGGCCGGTAAGGCCCAGCGGACCAGTGCCAGCACTGGTAAGCTTAACCTGCCCTGCACCATCAGTGCCAAAGTCATATGGCAGATTGCCGGTAACCGGAGGATCGCCCGCACGCATATCATGCAGCTCAACATTGCCAGCAACCGGGCCGTCATCAAGAACGGTTACGTTGATAGTGGCATTAGCCGTATCGCCATCTTTATCGGTTGCAACAAAACCAAAGCCGAGGTTGAGCGCATCGTTATGGTCAGCAGCATTCGGGTGATCAAGCGGTGCGAACTGCTTGAATACATAAGTGCCGGTGCTCGGGTCGAGCGTAAGGGTGTAAACAACCTTGGTACCAGCGGTGCTGCCGGTAATTGTCAGGCCATCTGCACTTACGGTGTTGGTTACAGCAAGGCCATGCGAGGTCAGGCCGGAGGGGCCACTAACAAGACCTGCACTCCCCTTGCCATCGGCACCAAAGTTAACGCCATAGCTGCCGCTTGCGCTGTCAAAACCACCGGTCTCATCAACGGTTACAGCCGAAACTTCAACCGATGGGCCGTCATCCAGCACTTCAATGTTGAGGTTGGAAGAAACAGTATCGCCATCCTTGTCGGTTACGGTGTAACCAAAACCAAGGTTGATTGAATCATTGGCATCTGTACCATCCGGATGGTCGAGCGCACCTGTCTGGGTGAAGCTATACGCACCTGTAGCGGGGTTCACAGTAAGAGTGAATACTGTTGCACCACCAGCGGTACCGGTAGCGGTCAGGCCATCAGCACTCAGGGTTACGGTTACGGGCTGACCGCCCGAGGTCAGGCCGGTTGGTACGCTTGAGAGCTTCACGCTGCCTGCGCCATCCTGACCGAACGAAAACAGCAATGTACCGGTAACGGTGTCAAAGCCGCCAGTTTCATCAACGGTGTTCACGCTGCTGAAGGCTTCTGGGCCGTCATCAAGCACTGTTACATTGATGGCAGTATCAACGGTATCGCTGTCATAATCGGTCACACGAACTGTGAAGCCAAGGGTAACAGCATCATCAGGGTTGGTCGGGTCACCATGGTCAAGCGGTGCATACTGCTTGTAATCCCAGCCACCTGTGGCGGGGTTGAGTGTAAGGGTGAATACGGTAACACCAGCAGCAGTGCCGGTTACAACAGTATCCGTTACAGTGACAGTAATGGCATTGCCGCCCGAGCTGAGGCCGGTTGCAGGGCCACCAACAAGCTTCACGCTGCCGGCACCATCGCCACCATACGAGAAGTTGACTGTGCCACTGGCAGCAAGTGTGCCGCCATCTGTTTCATCCACTGTACCATTAGCAGGCAGAATGGCCGGCGCATCGTCGAGCACGCGGATAACCGCAGCGCCTTCCACGAAGTCGCCATCGGCATCGGTCACGCGAATGACGAACGGCAGGTCGAGTGCTTCATTCGGGTCGGTTGGATCCGGATGATCCAGTGAGCCAAACTGTGTGAACACATAGGTACTGGTGGTGGGGTCAATGGTGAAGATGAAGATCACATCACCATTCGGGGTTGTGCCGGTTGCAGTAAAGCCATCAACCGAGACAGTAACCAGTACTGGCTCGCCATGATGGGTCAGGCCGACAGGGCCAACCGTGATCTTGACCGAACCTGCGCCGTCCGGGCCGAGGTCGTAATTGAAAGTACCTGTGTTGGTACGCGGTGTATTAAAATCACCACCTGAGCCGCCGCCGCCAGTTTCATCAACAACGTTGAGCGGTGTTTCGAGTGAAATGGTTGGCTTACCATCAAGACGTGTTGGGCCACCCTCTGGGGTGAGGCCATCAATGAGCCTGTAGGTAAGAGCGGTTGCGCCGAGCGGACCCAGCGGATTGGGGCCACCGGGAAGGCTGCCACCATCGAACTGGCCAAAACCAGCACCCGAATTACCGGGGGCAGTATTGCCCTGCGGACCAGCAGCCTGCTGGCCACCTGCAGCCGGAGCGATATCGTTGAGGCCATTAGCCAGACCAGCCATGGTTGCATAGTCAGCACCGCTGACAACCTGGCAGCCATCAACAATCACTTTGGTGTTGGCGGTTGAAGCAGTTTCAAACTGCTCGAGAATGATCACGGCACCATCGGCAAAACGGATAACCAGATTCTCACCCTGTGATTCAACCAGTGCGTCTTTGGTGTTAAACGCAAGGTTGTAGTTCTGGCCGGAAGCGATCGTATAGTTTACGGTTTCGTTTGCATTCGGCTTCTGTACGGTCACGGCACCAGCAAGCATCTCGGCACTCGCCTGCTCTTCGCCTTGCGGAACGGCGCAGACTTCAGGTGAAGGCTCGGTAGTTGCGGGCTCGGCTGGTGTACCGGCAGCTGGCGCAATCTCATTCAGCGCCTTGGCAACATCGGTCTCGCTACCTGGAGCAGCAGACACTGGTGCAGTCTCTTCCGAGGCAGCAGCAGAGGTCAAAGGCATCGCCGCAGTATCACCCTCAGTCGGGGTTGCATTCGGCGTATCGCAAATGACCGTCTTGTCCGTCGGTGTCTGTTCAACCATGTTGTTGTACTCCGCTAGTTTTATGTTGCCGATGAAAAGGACCCGCACTGATATGATGTCAGGCATAACATGCAAGTTTTAAAATCTCGGTAATCATGACGAAATGAGGTGGTGAAGTCCACAAAAAATGAATTTTTGGTTAATAACGCGACCATTTACCATGGGAACAATAAGTGGCGCACCCTGCTGGATTCGAACCAGCGACCTGTCGCTTAGAAGGCGACTGCTCTATCCAACTGAGCTAAGGGTGCTTTAACCCCCAAGAAAGTACTAAGCTTTCTTACGAACCCTAAAATTGTCGGTATAATTGCGCGGCACAATGCGGCGCTCCTGCTCGGCATCAACGGTATATTCCCAACCCTGCTTTTCGGCGTATTGCAATGCATCATCAGCCGAATCAAAACGAAGGCGGATCTGGTTGAGCGTATCCTCAGACGAGGTCCAGCCCATCAGCGGCTCAGGCACGCGGGCCGATTCCAGCTCAGGCTCCATCTGCCAGAGCTTGGCTTTGCCCCGGCCAGACTGCATGGCGGTTTTGCTAGGCTTGAAAATACGTACCTTCATAAAACTCTCTCTTCTGGCCTAAGGGCCTGACCTACAGTGGTCTTCCGGTTGGTCGGGGAGCCGAGATTCGAACTCGGGGCCTCCTGTACCCAAAACAGGCGCGCTACCAGACTGCGCCACACCCCGACAACCGAACTCACTGTAACCGAGAGGGTTATAATGAACAATAAAATGCCGTCAATTCAACTAATCAAATCTCAGGGATGGGCTGGTTACCACACTTCCAGCGGTTATGCCCAGCGCTTTTGCACGTCCGCCTGCTAATTCCAGCGCCCAGCGCACCGGAAATTCGGAGGAAATGACCGTCAGATCGTTCGGTTTGGCGTTTTCGTGCACTTTCAGCACCCGCCCGCCCTCGCCTATAAACAGTATATCAAGCGGAATGAGGGTATTTTTCATCCAGAAGCCAAGAACGCCCGCCTCCCTGAACACAAACAACATGCCTTTATCTGGTGCCAGCTCGGTACGGCCCATCAGCCCGTCGCGGCGGGTGGCGGGTGTATTCGCAACCTCGACCGTAAAGCTATGTACCTTGAGATCGGCGGTCATGATCGCAAGTGGAATGGTTTGTAGCTGCTGTGGTTCGGCCTGCGCGCACCCAGTGAGTATGAGAAAAATTGTCATGAGCAGGCCGATAAGTTTCATACACTCAGTCTATGGCGCGGCCTGCTGTGATAGGCAAGACACAGAGTCGCGACAGGTGATTCGCGATGCAAAATTTCCCCCTTCACGCTTGGCGCAAGCCTGTGTTACGAATTCGCTCCCTTTTCGAGAACGGATCTCATGCGAACCGCTCAAACAAGCTTCATCTCAGCCTCTTCAGCTCCTACCGACGAGCAGCGCCGCTGGCTCAGCATGGGTTTGCAACAGCCTGGTGGCAAGCTGCCGCTGTATGATGAAAAGGGCGCACGCGTCTCAGCCGATCTTATTACAGCCTGCGTACAGGCTGGATGGGCTGAGCCTTGGGCGCTCAACCCCACCCGTACCGGAAACCAGATCTGCCGTCTGACTGAGACCGGCCGTATTGCCCTGCAGAAGGACAAGGAAGGCGTTATCCGCGTCGACTTCAGTATGTGGCGCCGCGACAGCGGTGAGATGGATACACGCTCGCTCGCCGAAAAGGCCCTGCGCCACTAAACCGTAAACCCTTGCGGCATTAACAGAATCAGCGCACCGCATACATAACGGTTATCGCGTTATGGAGTTTGCTCATGCGTCGTTTTCTTGGCCTTGCTGTTTTAAGCTGCCTTGTGCTGGTTGGTTGTTCATCTACCGGCCGTGAGCCCATCGCTTCGGGCACTACGCTGACCACACAAATCGCCAACCTCGAACGCACCCAGCAGCAGATGCGTAAGCAGTATGATGCACTGGGCGAAACCCTCACCCGCCTTGAAACCCGGATTGCAGCGCTTAAAGGTCAGCAGGACCGTAACGTTGCCACGCTGCCGCAGCCAGCATCAACCGCGCCCGCGCCGCAGGCCGCGCCGGAGCGTACATCCGTAACCACGACCGTTACCACGACCGAGACAAGCGGCCAAAAGCCAACCGGCCCCACCACGCTGGTTGGCGACCTGACTGATCAAGATATGGCGGTTCAAGCCGTGCCTGCTGCGACCATTACACCTGCGGCTGCAGCACCTGAAGCACAAGCAGCACAGACCGAGGCCACAAAGCCAGCCCCTGCCCGCGCAGCCGCTGGCGGCCGCCCACAGACATATCTTGTGCACTTGGCCTCATATCTTGACAGCGCACCAGTTAAGCCGGGCTGGCGCCAGCTGAGTGCGAAGAATGCCAGCGCCCTTGCAGGCCTCAAGCCTTATGTAACGCCATATAATGACAATCAGGATCGCCGCTGGTTGCGCCTGTCGGCAGGCCCGTTCAACACCTCAAGCGAAGCCCACAAGGGCTGTGAAGCTGTAAAAGCAGCTGGCGGCTGGTGCGATGTGCTGCAGGTGGCAACTTCATCCATGCGTGAGCTGCGCTAAAGCTTTTTACCCGCCAGACAATCCTGCGCTAACTTGAGGCAGGCAGCGGTCCACAGGAATGTGCCGTTCTCGCTGGCGTTATCGTGATAGCCAAGGCTGACCTTAATATCGGCATTACCATCGCGCATATTGTATTTCTCAAACAGCGCACCGTGCTCGGCAAACACATGACCGGCTAACGTGAGGTACTTTTGCGCCAGGCGTTTGGCATCATCCGCAAGGCCGCACCGGCTTAGGCCTGCCATGGCGAAGTATTGCAAGGGTGGCCAGCCGAAAGGGAAGTCCCACTGGCAGCCACTCAGCTCAAGCGAGGTAACAATTCCATAAGGCGTTTCCAGCTGCTCCAAAATGGCCTTGGCAGCACGGCTCGCCTCAGCCTCGGTATAAAGCCCGGCCCAGAGCGGATAAAAAGCGGTGGCATAGATGCTGGCGTTACGTTGCCCGCGTACAAAGTCGTAATCTTCATACAGGCCGCTGTCGGTATTATAAAGGTACTGCTGCATGGCCGCTTTACGGGCAGCGCGGCGTGCATTCCATAAATCATGCGGCTGGCCCAATAGCTGGCATATCTCGGCTATATCGTGTTCCATCTGATAGAGCAGCGAGTTAAGGCATACTGGTGCATGGAACAGGCAACGCAAAGCGCCATATCCCCAATGGGCATTCGGGTCGAACCCTGAAGCACGCATGGCGCGGTCGGCCCTGTAATACAGGGGGGAGAGGCTGTCGGCTTTGTCGTTAAAGAAAATGCTTTCTTCAGTCGCATCATTACTCCGGCGCACAAATCGCTCATGCGCCTGCTCAAAATGGCCGGGCTCACCCATAATGACTTCTGGCGCGGGTACGTCGGCTTCATCCCAGTAGCGCGAAAGCTTAGTCTCGCCTGCAAGGCGCTCGCCAGTAGTCCAATAGGTATAAAACTGCTCGAGCATGGGCAGCGCTGCCGCTAGCCATGCTTGCGCATTTGTAAACAAGCCATCTCTATCAAAATCGGCCCAGGCCCTGCCCTGCGCCGCCTTATAAACACTCAGCACCATGGCAGCAATCAGTGGGGGCTGTGAGCGCGAGAGATGATAGGTGCGGTTGGCATTCAGCACTTTGCCATAGCGGCTGATCTGATACAGCTGGTTATCGACCTGTTCACGCATGACCTGCGGGTGCTCACCCGCCCATGCAAACACCGGAAATGCGGTATCCCACCCATACATCGAGTTAAAACGGCCACCCGGCACGAGGTATGAATAGGGCAGATAGAGCAGCCCCTGCTGCGCCTCAATGCTGTAAAGCGCCGGCACATCCTCAGGCTTGAGCGCCACCGCCATGGACGGATCACTCAGCTTCTTGATGGCCTGCTCATAATCCTGAATAGGAATGTAAACCGGCGGCGCGCCGCGCGTATATTGCGGATCGGCTGCAGCCGCGCAGAGGTCGTGCCGCAGCAACAGCAGCGGCGTCGCCTCAATGGTCTTTTGCATATCAGGTGGCAGAGGGCTGGCCATATTTCTTTCGCAGCGCAGGGCGATGCGCCTTAAGCCAGTATGCGCCAATCGTTGTCATCATATCCGGCATTTCGCGGGTGCCTGCCAGTTTAAAGAATTGCTTGGCCGGCATGCTGACACGCAGGATGTTCTCGTGTTCTTCAGGAAGGCCGAGCACCGCGCTTTCACGCGGCGCTGTTACAGTGCCAAACACCAGCGTCACGCGCTCGGATGTACCGCCTGCGCTTACATATAAACGATCATGCGCAACCTTGAGGTTGCTGATCGGAATACCGGCCTCTTCGCCAATCTCGCGATCGGCAGCCTGTACTGCATCTTCGCCCTTGTTGATGCCGCCGGCAGGCAGTGAATAAACAAACGGATACTCACCAGCGAGCAAAACACCTGCACGCAGCTCGCGCCCGACGATGACAAGGTCCTGCATCGGGTCATACGCGATGATGCCAACAGCATCGCCGCGCTCCATCACCTCGCGCCTGATGGTATCGGTCTCATCGCTGTCAAAGCGACCTCGCTTAACCTCAATCACATCGATTTTCAGAAAGCCTGCATAGGCCCGCTTATTGCTGAGCACTTTGAAATCAGGATTATCCGGCATTACAGGCCCCCTGCTATTTTTATGATTATCTATGGTCGGAATGGCGGGATTCGAACCCACGACCCCTTGCACCCCATGCAAGTGCTCTACCAGGCTGAGCTACATTCCGGGACCATAGGCGCGAGAATATAGAGACACACTGGCAGAAAGGCTAGCGTTTTATAGTGCCTTCTTTAAAGGCAGAACTTACGGGCGGTTATACGGGTTTTAGGCAGCAACCTTAAGCGTAACTTCGCGGGCGCGGGTGACGATGCCATCTTTGAAGGCAGCAACGGTCAGGCGGTGGCACTGGCGGATTTTATCGGCTTCGCTGCGGCTGAACGGGCCGATATGGGTCGATTCAGGGCGGGTATCGAGATCGAGCACAAAGCGCCCCTCATCGGCCCGCAGTGAGCATGGCAAACCGCCGTCGATTTCCGACGTCAAAGTGCGGGCATCAATCAGGAGCATCAGGTGCCCTGTCTTGTTGTCCACCAAAGCCAAAGGCTTGACCCATAATGATGTCATTGCAGCAGTATCCAGCTTTAACAGTGGGGCATTACCACCGCTTTACGCTGATTCTGTCAACAGCTAAGAAGGTGTTTTTCAGCTAAAACCGGGGTTAGACGGTTTGCGTGCCATTAGATTAGGTCCGCCAACCTGCGGGCCGGGCTCAGGCTTAATACCGCCAATCGAGCTCAGGTCGATGCCGCCATCCATATCGATGACCTGCTCAACCTTAAGCGGCGCCATAGAAACCTGCGCGCTTGGCATGTTCCAGCTAACAAACGAACTCACTTCGCTGAGGCTGGCGGGCATGCGGTGCGTGGCAGGATCACCTGCCATGGTCACATCCACAGCACCAATAGGAGACTGGCTGAAAAAGCTGTTCACTGAGGCTTCGCTTACGGCGTCCATTGTCATTATGCGGTCTCCCTATGCAGACAGAATGACGCAGTAAAGTTAAAAAGCCGTTGACCTGTTAGCCAACGGCTTGAAAACAAAAGATTCTTAGTTGTTTTAGATATCTTCCAAAGTACGGCGAAGTGACACCAAATCCTCAAGAACGTCCTTAAGGAGTCGGTCGCGACCCTCTGGCGACTTCATCTGCTCGATATCGAGAATAAGGCGGCCCGACTTGAGCGGCTGCATTTCGGTACCGGTAGCGAGAGCCTGGCGGGTACGCGGGAACGCATCAGGAGCGGGGCTCGGCATCTTGGCCAGCTTGCTTGTATGCGGCACCTCATCCGACTTACCTTCGCGCAGAACCTTCTGCACACCCTTGATGGTGTATCCCTCTTCATGCAGCAAACGGCGAATGCGCTGCAGCAGGGCTACATCTTCAGGACGGTAGTAACGGCGACCACCACCACGCTTTAACGGGCGCAGCTGAGTGAACTTGGCTTCCCAGAAACGCAGAACGTGCTGGGGAACGGTTGTCTCAGCCGAAACTTCGCTGATGGTCTTAAACGCTGAGGCTGATTTAGCCAGCGCGGGAATGTCTAACTGTGGATCGCTCATTCGACGTCATCCTTTGGTGCCGGCGGAATTGGCAAGCCACGCATGCCTGCCGAGATACGTTCCTTCAGTGTGTGGCTCGCACGGAACATGAGCACACGACGCGGAAGGATGGGTACCTCTTCGCCAGTTTTGGGGTTACGCCCTACCCTTTGCTTTTTATGACGGACACTGAAGCTGCCGAATGAAGAGAGCTTGACCTGCTCGCCTGCAACCAGTGCTTTGGAAACTTCTTCGAGGACGAGATCGACGAACTGCGCCGACTCATGGCGCGACAGACCTACGTCTGCGTAAACTGCTTCGCTGAGATCAGCGCGGGTGATAGTACCAGTATTCGACTCTACGTCAGCCATGATGGCCTCCCTCGTTAACGACTCCAACGCTAACGGCCACCTAGTTAAGAGTCAACAAACGAATCAGAAAATATCTTTAGATTGCGAGATGTTAGGAGTCGTTGCTAACACGATACATGGGCAAAAGCTGCATAGCATTAACCACGAAAGCCTAATATTTGCGCAGGGTTTGGCCGATTCAGCCGGATTCGCAATTATTGCCTACCAGCGAATTAATGCCGAGCCCCAGGCTAGACCGCCGCCTATCGCATCGATCATCACCAGATGACCGGGCTTGATCTTGCCTTCGGCATGCGCTGCTGCAATGGCTAATGGAATCGATGCAGCTGATGTGTTGCCATGTTTATCAACCGTCAGCACAACTTTGCTCTCATCAAGCTTCAGCTTCACAGCCACGCCATCGATAATACGTTTGTTGGCCTGATGCGGTACGAACCAATCAAGTTCGCTTGGTTCAACACTATTAGCCTTGAAAGCTTCATCGACCACTTCAGCTAGCCGCTTGATGGCGTGCTTGAATACTTCCTGCCCCTGCATACGCACGCAGCCAGTGGTGCCGGTTGATGACGGGCCGCCGTCAACCATAAGGATATCGTATTGAGTGCCGTCAGAATGCAGATGGGTTGAAAGCACGCCGCGGTCGGTCTTGTCGCCCTTACCCTCACCTGCGCTAAGCACTATAGCGCCCGCACCATCGCCGAACAGTACGCAGGTGGTGCGGTCTTTCCAGTCGAGAATACGTGAGAAGGTCTCAGCACCGATAACCAGTGCCTTCTTGGCTTGGCCAAGGCGGATCATGTTATCGGCTTGTGCTAGCGCAAACACAAAACCAGCACACACAGCCTGCACATCAAACGCGGCGCCTTTGGTCATGCCCAAAGCCGCCTGCACCCGCGCAGCTGTGGCCGGGAATGTATGGTCAGGCGTGGTGGTAGCCAGCACGATGAGGTCAAGGTCGCTGCCCTCAATACCTGCATCCTTTAGCGCGGCGCGGGCAGCAGCGATGGCGAGGTCGGAAGTTTTTTCGCCCTCAGCCGCAATATGGCGCTGCTTGATGCCAGTGCGCTGCACGATCCACTCATCAGATGTTTCAACGCCCATGGCGGCGAGGTCGTTATTGGTGACAACTTTGGCAGGCAGATAACTGCCGCAGCCGATAATCTGCGAGCGGATAATGCTCATGTCTTTTCCTCAAGCCCGTTACCAAAAACGCTGGAGAGCTGGGCCAATTCGGTTTTAATGGTCTCGTTACAGCCGTGCTTTACAAGGTCATGCGCCACGCCAATCGCGTTGGCATAGCCCAGCGCGTCCATACCACCATGGCTTTTCACGCAAACACCCTGCAAGCCCAAGAATACTGCGCCGTTATAACGGCGGGCATCAAGGCGTTCTTTAAGTGTACGGAAAGCGGGCTTGGCCAGCAGATAGCCGAGCTTGCTCATCCATGAACTGCTCTCAAAAATCTTTTTCAGGAATTCAGTGTAAAGCTTACCCACACCTTCGGCGGTTTTAAGCGCGACGTTGCCGGTAAAGCCATCGGTTACCACAACATCGACCGTGCCTGCGGTTATATCATCGCCTTCCACAAAGCCATGGAACTTCCACGGCTGGGCGCTCACGCTCTTGAGTGCGCGGGCGGCTTCGCGCAGGCTGTCTTTGCCCTTGGTATCTTCAGAGCCCACATTAAGCAGGCCAATGGTGGGATTGCGATTACCCAAAACAGAGGTAGCGAAAGCCGAGCCCATGATGGCGAACTGTACGAGGTTGTCGGAATCAACTTCAAGGTTGGCGCCAAGGTCGAGCATTACCACATCGCCTTTGCGAGTAGGCAATAGCGATGTAAGCGCTGGGCGTTCGATGCCCGGCAGCGGGCGCAACACAAACAACGCCATAGCCATAAGCGCACCAGTATTGCCGCCTGAGACAACGGCCGCAGCCTTGCCTTCGTGCACACAGTCAATTGCAAGACGCATGGAGCTATCGCGGCCAGTGCGCAGGGCCACAGCCGGCTTGGCATCGCCCGCGATGCTGCTGGGCGCATGCTGAACCGTTACACGATTGGAAAAAGCCTTATTGCTCTCAACCATCGGCACAAGCTTCTGGGAGTCGCCAAAGACTATGAAATCAGTGTCGGGGTATTTCTCTAGCGCGAGTGCAATTCCACCAATAACAGAACCGGGGGCATGATCGCCCCCCATTCCATCAAGCGCTATGACGATGCGTCCTGTGGCCATGACTGGCCAATAGACTTAAGCTGTCGCCGTCTTGGCTACAACTTCACGACCATCGTAATGGCCGCAAGATGTGCAGACGTGATGCGGACGCTTGAGTTCGCCACAGTTGGTGCACTCGAGCGACTTGTTCGCTACGAGGGCATGGTGTGAACGGCGCATGCCCATTTTAGCGGGGGACGTTTTCCTTTTAGGTACTGCCATAATAGTCTCTCTTGTTCATATGGAGGGGCCCAGCCCCCGGCGCGAGGAGCTTGGATAGTCGAAACCGCCAGCCATTGCAAGCGGATTAATAAAGGTTAACAAAATGACCCTAGGTCGGCTTGGTTTTACCCAGTAAAGAGCCCCGCTCCCAGCGTTTATGCCTGGCTTTGGCCTCTGGCGTGGCGGTTTCGGCGGCAGCAGCCTTGGCCTCGAGCTTACGGCGCATGTAGGGCGTTTGTGGCATTTCATGTGGCTCGGGTTTATCGGCTCTGCGCGACTGCGCCAGCTGCACCCGCATATGCGCCATATCGGCATGCAGGCGAGCGGCTTTGGTCATGGCACCTGCGTGCACCCGCTGCGGGGCCGAGCCCATGCTCCAGTGGCGGGTTTTCTGCAGCGGGCGCTCGATAATCGCCTCAACTGGTCTGATGTGATTCATCAGTGTCTGCAGCGCCATGCTGGCGACCACATGCACAGTCTCTTCCTGCTTTTTATCGGCCATCACATTCCCGAGGAATATCGCCACGCGCTGCGCCTGCCGTATTTGCGTATTGTACTTGATGCACAGGGTTACAGCCTCGGTAATTGGCTCGAGTTTAAGTGCAACATTGGCGAGAGATGGTGGCTGTGCACTCAACTCATTAAACCGCTCGATCAATTCACCAACATGCGCTGGCTTAACCCTGAGTTCCATTATATGCCCCCTGTTTATTAGGGGTAAGCCTAAGGACTATGGCTGCCAGCGCAAGAGCTAATTACTTATCGTAACCCTGAAACTCAACGCCGGGTTTGCGCGGGTAAGGGTCGAGGCCCAGTGACAGGCTTTGCACCACCAGCTCGCCAAGGTCAATTTTGCCATTAATTACAGGCTCGGGCGCATCAGGATCGTCTTCAGCCAGAGTCAGCACCTCGTTTAAGGGTGGCGGTTCGCCATCCGTATAAGTGGCATCAATCAGTTCGTTCACTTCAACCGGGAACGGCTCGAGCGTGACAACACAGGTCTGGCTCAGGCTGGCAAACAGCTCGCCGGTTACTAGAATTGTATCCCCCCGGCCGCGCTTTATACTTACCTCGGCCTCGAGCTTGGTCAGCTCAGGCAGTTTGAGACGCTTGGCGATGGCCAGCAGCTCGGCCTCATTCGCCTTGAGCTTGTGCGGCTGGTGCACCTTGGTGATTTCAACCCGGCGCGAGAATTCAGGTACAGGTTCAGACATCGGGGAACTCCACTTTACCACTGATAATCGCTTCAATTGGCTGTGCCTCGATGCTGGCGGCAGCAGCGCGTATATAAGCAATGATGGGTTTGGTCATATCGTGTGACGGTGCCTCGGGTAGTGTACCGAACAGGTTATTAGCCAGTGCGCGATGCAGCGCCTCATCATCACTCTTGAGCGCTGCTTCATAAGCCGACATGGAGCCGTAAAGCGACTCCGCCATCGCGCGTACGCGCTTGCCCACGCCTAAATCACCAACCCCGAGTTCGCGCAGGTTAAGGTCGAGCTGGGCGAAAATGCGGTCAAAAATTTCCTGCGCCAGATCATCTGCCACACCACGCAAACGGCGCAATACAAGGAAGGTATGGAGGGCCAAAAGGCCAAAACGGCCATCTACCGTATCGGGCACACCAAGGCGGGTATAGAACGACTCCACGCGGCTGCCCGCCACAATAGACTCGTGCAGCGCCCCTACAGCAGGATTAACCTTGGACCGGAACAGCGACAGCATGTCTTCACCTGAGTAACTTGCGATAATCAGTGCCTTATGTCACTTTGTAGGCCGTTTCGTCAACCAGAGCCATAAACACCATGCTTCGTGCCTTCTTCGCCCTGCCCCTCGTTTTCGCTCTTTTTGCCTGCGCGCCGATTGTGCGCACCCACGGCAATATGGTGGAGACCGACCGTTTGCAGCAGGTAAACCCCGGCGTTAGCCGTCAGGCGGATGTAGCAGCCCTGCTCGGCACCCCCACAGCCGAAGGCACTTTTAACCCGAATGAATGGTACTATGTCGGCCAGACTACCGAAAAAACCGCCTTCATGGCCCCCGAAGTGGTCAAGCGCAGCGTTGTGCGTATCAGCTTCAACCCTGCTGATGGTACTGTTGCCAAAGTCGAGCAGATGGATGAAAGCAGCGGCCAGTATGTTGAAGTGGTTGATCGCACCACCCCAACTGCCGGTCATAACCTTGGCGTGATCGAACAGGTTATCGGCAACGTCGGCCGCTTCAGCCCGCCAACCAAGTAATTACGGCTTAGGACTTCGCACCGGCTCAATCGCAATAGCAGACGCCTGCATGGATGAGCGGTGCAGCGCCTGCCGGTAATGCCATGCTGTAAGCCAGTGGCTGTAATGGGTGGCATCCTCGCGCCGGTTGACCATGGTGAACACGGGCGACGGACGCAGCCCGATGAAGTTGGGCGCACCTAACTGCTCACCTTTGTAATAAAGCTTTTGATCGCCATGAGTCTGGCTCAGCACAAAAGCACCGCGCTTCATCATCAGATTAGCCAGACCAGCCAGTAGAATTCCCATATCCTGTTCTCCTCTTATTGTTGAATGAGGCTAGCAAGCTCGGAGAAGCAGTGTCAAACTTGCAATTATTAACAGGAGACCGCCATGCATGAACTGATCGACCGGCTGGCGAGCTATGCCGCTTACCACCGTAATCCCAATAACATCCGCACCCATTTTGTCGGTATTCCGCTGATTGCGCTTGGTGCTGCAGCACTACTGTTCAAGGCTGGCTTTGCGCCTATGGGTTTACCGCTCAATCTGGCTACGGTTACGGGTATTATCCTGCTGGCCTATTACGCCAAGCTTGACCGCCAATACTGTATCGCCATGGTAACGCCCCTCGTACTGATACTGATTGCGGCCGGATACATCGCCTCACTACCCACCCTGCCCTGGCTGGTAATCTCGCTCATCACACTGGTTATCGGCTGGACACAGCAGCTTATTGGCCACAAGCACGAAGGCCGCAAGCCGGCATTCCTTGATGATATCCGCAGCATCCCCATCGGACCGTTATTCCTGTTGGCCGAATTCGGCTTCAAGCTGGGATGGCGTACAGATGTTAAGGAGCAAATTGAAGCGCGCTTTACAACAGCACGTTACTAAAGAAAAAGGCCCGGACCAAAAAGCCCGGGCCTTTTAAATGACAGTTCTTACAAGTTACATCATCATCTTGCTGGCAACAGCAAGCAGCAGCAGTGCCACGATGTTGATGATCTTAATCATCGGGTTGATGGCCGGACCTGCAGTATCCTTGTACGGATCGCCCACAGTATCGCCGGTTACAGCAGCCTTATGGGCATCGCTGCCCTTGCCGCCATGATGACCTTCTTCGATATACTTCTTGGCATTATCCCAAGCACCACCGCCCGAGGTCATCGAGATGGCAACGAAAATGCCGGTGATGATTGTGCCCATCAACATCGCACCGAGTGACGACAGCGCAAGGCCAACATCACCGGTAATACCATTGATGATCACAAACAGGATAATCGGCGCGGCAATCGGCAGGAGCGATGGAACAATCATCTCTTTGATTGCAGCTTTGGTCAGCATATCAACCGCCTTGCCGTATTCGGGCTTGGCTGTGCCTTCCATAATGCCGGGGATTTCCTTGAACTGGCGGCGTACCTCAACCACAACCGAACCAGCCGCACGACCAACCGCGGTCATGCCCATGGCTGCGAACAGGTAAGGCAGCATACCACCGATGAACAGGCCAACTACCACATAGGGGTTATCGAGCTTGAAATCGACAACCGCACCGGGGAAGTAGTGTTTCACATCCTGTACATAAGCAGCAAACAGCACCAGCGAGGCCAAAGCAGCCGAACCGATGGCATAACCCTTGGTCACAGCCTTGGTGGTATTGCCCACGGCATCGAGCGCGTCTGTATTTACGCGCACGTCCTTGGGCAGGCCTGCCATTTCGGCAATGCCGCCTGCGTTATCCGTAACCGGGCCATAGGCATCGAGCGCCACAACCACACCGGCCAACGCCAGCATTGTAGTTGCTGCAATAGCGATACCGTAAATACCGGCGAAGAAGAACGCACCTAAGATACCAGCGCTGATAACAATAACCGGCAGCGCGGTTGACTCGAGCGAGATTGCCAGACCCTGAATCACGTTCGTACCATGACCGGTCACCGAGGCATCGGCCACGCTCTTAACGGGGCGATACTTGGTTGAGGTATAATACTCGGTAATTACGATCAGGAGGGCGGTAACAGCCAGACCCACCAGTGCGCAATAGAACAAGTCGCCTGCGGTAAACGCACCGAGGCTATAGCTCATATCGCCAAACACCAGCATGGTCGCACCATAGATAAAGCCGACCGAGATCACTGCAGCGGCCACGAAGCCCTTATACAGTGCGCCCATGATGTTGTTACTGGGGCTCAGCTTTACAAAGAACGTACCGATGATCGAAGCGATGATGCACACCGCGCCAATAACCAGCGGATACAGCATGGTGAGCTCGGTATGTGCAAGATTGCCTGCAAATACGATCTGACCCAGCAGCATGGTCGCTACAGTGGTTACCGCATAAGTTTCGAACAAGTCGGCAGCCATACCAGCGCAGTCGCCAACGTTATCGCCAACGTTATCGGCAATAACAGCAGGATTACGCGGGTCATCCTCAGGAATGCCGGCTTCGACCTTACCTACAAGATCGGCACCCACGTCGGCACCTTTGGTAAAGATACCGCCGCCAAGACGCGCGAAAATGGAGATGAGTGATGCACCAAAGCTAAGTGCCACCAGTGCCATGACAAGGTCATGGCTGCTGAGGGTCAGCATGGTCTTGAGGTAGTAGTAGTAACCACCCACCCCCAGAAGACCAAGGCCAACAACGAGCAGACCGGTTACAGCACCCGCCTTGAAGGCAATGTCGAGCGCAGGCGCCAGACCCTTGCGGGCAGCTTCGGCCGTACGCACGTTGGCACGCACCGAGATATTCATGCCGATGTAGCCAGCGATACCCGAAAGTACGGCGCCGATCACGAAACCGACGGTGACGTACCAGCCGAGATACATAAGGAGCACAGCAACCACCACACCCACGATACCGATGGTGGTGTACTGGCGGTTGAGATAGGCTTTAGCGCCTTCCTGAATGGCCGCAGCAATTTCCTGCATCTTGGCATCGCCCGCAGGTGCTGCGTTCACCCGATTGGCGAGTAGCCAGCCAAACAGCACCGCGACCACGCCGCAGGCTATGACTAAATTCATTGTTGAAACAAATATTGGATCCATGACTTTTCCTACCCCTCTTGCTGGTCACTTATATGTAACCCTTGGTTATGCTCCGCCCAAGCGTAATGGGAGGAGGTGCAAAAAGGTGCATCATGCCCATGATTGTGGCAATCACCTGAATTGAGGCGACTCCAGAGAGTTTTGCGATATGTGGTAATTCGGCTTCTATATTGCAAATCAAATACTTAGAGGCAGAATTAAGAAAAACAGGCGACGCGCCCTCTTTGTGCCAAGCTTTTTGCCTTGCCCAGCGTCATACTTTACATGAATGGAGCCTGCCCATGAAACTACTTAAAACCGCCATTGTTACCCTCTCGCTGTTTGCTCTTGCAGGCACCGCCCATGCACGCTCTGAGCCTTTTGAAACTCAGCCTGAATATATGTGCCAAACAGATACCGACTGCGTAACCGCCCGCGCACCATGCGGCGAAATTCGGGCAGTGAACCGCAATTATCACGATCAAATTCAGGCCGAATGGAACAGGATGGCCGCATTGGTTGAATGCGCTGGCCTGGGCGTCGTGCCCGAGGATGTGCCGAGCTGCTCACCAGATAAAACATGCGTCATGATTGCGCCCACCCACCCGATTCAGCCAAATGGAGAACCCCATGCTCAATAAAACGCTTTTGGCTTTGGCCCTGCTATGTCTGCCCTCGCTGGCACAGGCCGAGAGTGTAGGTGTCGCCTTTTGGGCTAAATGTACAACCGATAGCGAGTGTGTAAGCACGGTTGGCCCCTGTGGCGAAGCTAAAGCCGTAAATACCGAGTTTGCTGAAGAGATGAAACAACGCTGGCTGGAAGAAGGCAGGATGATTTCATGCCAATCCAATCAAGTCACAGAACAGATGCAACCTGCCTGTACTCAAGGCGCATGCACCATGATTTCGGCTAAAGCTGACTAACGGCTGCTCTGGCTGATCTGCTGGATCAGGATGTTCTGCACGATATGTGGTGGCAGGACCTTCTCATTTGCACTGGCCAGACGCGTGCGGAGCTTCTCGAGGTCGATCAGGGTACCGTTCATATCCCTGCCCGCGTAAAATGCGCCGTAGAGCGATGAGAGGTAAGCATCATTCAGGGATGGCAGGCGGTTGGTAATTTGTGTCGCATCAGCCTGATCTTTGGTCTCAAGCTTCACAGCTACTGTTACATACTGGAAAATACGGCCATCGCGCAGAATGGGGACAGTGAGCGGTCCAACCGGCACGAACTGCGGAACTGGCGGGCCGCCCTCTTCAGCTTCGGCACTCTCGTTAGCCATAGCCTGCAGCGGCACAAAGGTCATGATGAGTACCATAAGGAACGTCAGAATTTTGGACATGAGTTTTCCCGCAGTTGCTAACTCTCTAATCCTGCACCTTAAGTATAAAGCTGCGGTTAATAAATGCATAAAGGCTTTAGGCAAAATCATTGATGACTCTGCGCAAGGTCCACTTAAATTGCTCTTTTACAGCGTAAAGCGACTTGCTGGTGGCGGGCATATATGCGGATAGGCCTCGAAAAATGTGCTGAATTTGTCAGCAAATTCCGTCTTTTCTGGGCTTTTGAATGAACGTAGGAGCAGCGTGCGCCACAGGTTGGATGCGCTATCCATGCCAGCACAAAATACGGGACTCGGTGCACTTACCTTTTGTGAAGCCCACTGATCTAGATAGTCCTTCATATGCGGGCCTTGCTGTTCAATGGCGAGAAAGATGAGTTGCCGTGCCTCATGTGCCACGCCTTGGGTTATATCAAATACAGGGTCGTAATTTTTATCCATTAATGGCAGCTGCCGCCTGCACTCGGCTTCCAGTTTTTCAAGCCGCTGTCCGGTGCGGGTAATGGTTTTATCATCCCACCCACCCAGTTTTTCCTCATGCGCATAAAGCCCCATGCGTGCCTCAACCAGCAGGTCGTGCGAACGCACCAGCTGCTGGGTGTAATAGGCCAGTGCAGTTTCGCGCAGCTCGGTAATGCAATCGCCAATATAGCTTGGTAGCGGTGCTGCCGCCCTGCCCGCTACTGTTTTTACCAGCGGCGCCATAGCGGTTTGTAAGCGCTGCTCATACGGCTGTGGTTTATAGAGTGGCGGATCGAGGTCCGGTAGCTGCAGTGGTAGAGTAGCTGCTTTTGTTTGTATGACGGGTTTGGCTACCGGTTTCTCTTGCCCACAGCCTGCAAGCACAGCAGAAACAGCCAAAGCAACAAAAGACGCCGTGACGGCGCCCGTTCTTAATTTGCCCATTTTATTGCTCCCAGCCCTCTTCGGGGTCTCATTCTTTAGGGCAAGCCTATGCCTGTTAGGCACAGGCGGCAAGAGTGCAGAGTCAGAAAAAAGGGGTGCCGGTTAGGGCACCCCTGGAATTTACATGTGCAACAATCTCAAACTGTTAGTCGAAGGCTTCTTCCGAATCCTTGGCGGTGTCTTCTTCTACCGTCTCTTCAACAGCCTTGCCGTTACCGGCAACAAACTCGAAGGCCAGCTTATCGGCCTCAACTCGTACGCGGGCCACACCACCCTTGGTGAGCTTACCGAACAGGATTTCCTCGGCCAGAGCCTTCTTGAGGTTTTCCTGAATGACGCGGCCCAGAGGACGTGCCCCCATCTGTGGATCGTAACCCTTAACGCCAAGCCACTTGCGGGCTTCGTCGCTCAGCTCGATGGTGACAGCACGGTCGGCCAACTGGGCCTCGAGCTCCATCACGAACTTGTCGACAACGCGGCCAATGGTGCTTTCATCAAGCGCCTTGAACGGGATGATGGCATCGAGGCGGTTACGGAACTCAGGCGTGAAGAGGCGATTGATGGCCTCAACATCTTCACCCGAGCGGATGCCTGAGCCGAAACCAATTGCGGGCTTGGCCATATCTGACGCGCCCGCATTGGTCGTCATGATGACGATGATATTACGGAAGTCGATGGTCTTGCCATTGTGATCGGTCAAGCGGCCGCTATCCATAACCTGCAGCAAGATGCCGTAGATATCCTGATGTGCCTTTTCGATTTCGTCGAGCAGCAGAACCGCATGCGGGTGCTGGTCAACTGCATCAGTCAGCATACCGCCCTGCTCAAAGCCAACGTAGCCCGGAGGTGCACCGATGAGGCGCGATACGGCATGCTTTTCCATGTACTCGGACATATCGAAGCGGATGAGCTCGATACCCAGTGAGCGGGCCAGCTGCTTGGCAACCTCAGTCTTACCGACACCCGTGGGGCCGGAGAACAGGTAGTTACCAATCGGCTTATCGGCTGAACGCAGACCGGCACGAGCCAGCTTGATGGCTGACGACAGCGCTTCAATCGCCTGCGGCTGACCGAACACCATGGTCTTGAGATCGCGCTCAAGGCTGGCGAGCTGTTCGCGGTCATCACGGCTGACGCTCTTGGCCGGAATACGGGCCATGGTCGCAATGATGGCTTCAATGTCTTTGACGTTGATGACCTTCTTGCGCTTGCCTTCTGGCAGCAAGTGCTGGGTGGCGCCAACTTCATCAATCACATCGATGGCTTTGTCCGGCAGCTTACGGTCGCCAATATACTTGGCCGACAGCTCGACAGCCGAGCGGATGGCTTCAGCCGTGTAGCGCACCTTGTGGTGCTCTTCGTAATACGGCTTGATACCCTTGAGGATCTTGATGGTGTCTTCAACCGAAGGCTCGTTCACATCGATCTTCTGGAAGCGACGCACGAGTGCGCGGTCCTTCTCGAAGAAAGTGCGGAACTCCTTATAGGTGGTCGAGCCAACGCAGCGCAGTGTACCCGCCGACAGAGCTGGCTTGAGCAGGTTGGAGGCATCCATCGCACCGCCTGAGGTTGAACCCGCACCGATGACAGTGTGGATCTCGTCGATGAACAGAACAGCCTTACCATGCTTCTCAAGCGCTGCCACAACAGCCTTCAAGCGCTCTTCGAAATCACCACGATAACGGGTACCAGCCAGCAGCGAGCCCATATCGAGTGAGAAGATGGTGATGTCGCGCAGAACTTCAGGCACATCATTTTCGATAATCCGGCGGGCGAGACCTTCGGCAATCGCGGTCTTACCTACACCAGGGTCACCCACCAGCAGCGGGTTGTTCTTGGTACGGCGGCACAGGATCTGGATGGTACGCTCAACTTCATGCTCACGGCCGATCAGCGGATCGATCTTGCCGCGTGAGGCTTTCTCGTTGAGGTTAACGCAATAGGCCTCGAGAGCGTCCTTGTCTTTCTTGGGGCCCGATTTCTCTTCACCACGGCCATTACCCATGTTGCCTTCGTCTTCACCGCGTACAGCGCGGCGCTCGGGCGCACCCGGAACCTTGGCAATGCCATGGCTGATATAGTTGACAGCGTCGAAGCGGGTCATTTCCTGCTCCTGCAGGAAGTAGACAGCATGGCTCTCACGCTCAGAGAACAGGGCTACCAGTACGTTGGCACCGGTTACTTCTTCGCGGCCAGCGCTCTGCACATGAATGGCAGCACGCTGCAGTACACGCTGGAAACCAGCAGTGGGCTTGGCTTCGCTCGAAGCAGGCACAACGAGGTTGCCCAGCTCGGTATCGAGATATTCGGTCAGGTCACGCTTGAGACGCTCAACATCAACGCCGCACGCACGCAGTACGGGGGTTGAGTCCGTATCTTCGGTCAGGGCCAGCAGGAGATGCTCCAGCGTTGCATACTCATGGCGACGGTCGTTCGCCTGGGCAAGAGCGCGGTGCAGAGACTGTTCGAGATTGCGTGACAGCATGGTTATCTTATTCCCTCTCCATTACGCACTGCAGCGGGTGTTGGTGCTGCCGTGCAAATTCCATGACCTGCATCACCTTCGTTTCCGCCACTTCGTAGGTATACACACCGCATATCCCTACCCCCTCGTGATGGACGTTCAGCATAATGCTTGTCGCCTCATCCCTAGTCTTATGGAAATACCTTTCAAGAACATGAACGACAAAGTCCATTGGCGTATAATCGTCGTTCAAAACCATGACTTTATATAGTGAAGGACGTTTGTTTTTTGGCTTTGTTTGTGTTCTTTCCAGTACTTGCGTACTAGAATCTGAGCCGTCGTGTGAATCGTCGTCACCCGAAAATTTTTCATCACTCATATACCAAGACTCCAACATTTTTAGACATCCTTTATGATTACTACCACGCCTTAATACTTTAGGGCGATTTACCCCCCTTTGGTAAGGGGCAAAATGACCAGTTATCCACAGACTCACAGGTTACCGATTTATGAAATTTACTCGTATTCATGTACTTGGGGCTCCTGGCTACTACTGCCATCGGAATTACATGTAACTGAATGCATGCGTTGCAAGTGACTACATCCATGCTAGCGTTAGGTCACCACAAGGAGCGATTTGATGATGCGTACATATCTTGTATTAGCCCTGCTGCTCGCAGCCCTGCCGCTTGAAGCACAGGCGTTCCGCACCACCAGCTCTGAGACCAAAGCAACTGTTGCCATTGAGATCGCCACCATAAAAGGCGATGCCACATGCATGGCACAACCCGGCGATAAGGTGCTGGTGCTCGGCAGCCCTTCATTCCTTGATGTGGCGCCCGAAGTCGTGATTGACCCCGTTTACACCATACGCGTTGTTGAGGGTAAATGCGCTGAGCATGAAGCCACAGTGCTGCAAAGCGCGCTTAAGGATATTGCTTCGCAGTAAGCCCGAATGCACAAAGCCCGAGGATTTCTCCCCGGGCCTCGCGCAACAATCAATGATATCAACCAGAACTACTGATTAAGCAGCCTTGTGCAGCTTCTCAATCGTATGATTTACACGGCTCTGAATGGGCTCAAGCGCTTCGTTGGTGACCTTCAGGGCCATATCCGAAATCTTCGAGCTGCCAGTGATGAAGTGATCGAACGAGCTGCGAGCCAGTTCCTGCTGCACTTCAACGAGGTCCTGCAGAGACTTGGCACCGAGCATGGCCTGGCTGGCCTGCACGTTAAGCTCCATCGATGACTGGGCGAAAGTGCTGATTGCCTTGTTCAGCTCTTCAGCGGCCTTGGCAAAGATCTGCGATGATTTAACAATCGCTTCAACCGTGTCCTTGCTGGCCTGATTAGCATCGGCCAGACCCTTGAAGGCATCAGTACCAAACTTGGGACCGAACTTCTCGAGCTGAGCCTTGATCTCTTCAAGACCGGGGGCCTTGCTGAATTCAAACGGCTTGAACATCTGATGCAGGGCTTCAACACCCTTGGTTGGCTTGAACAGTGCCTCTACCGAAGCAGCAGCCTTAGCGGCTGGCTTGAAAGCAGCGGCGGTTTTTTTTGCCTTGGCGGGCTTGGTGGTTTTCTTCTTGGCCATAATAGAATCCTCTCGTTGCGCGCCAGCTAGGCGCTTCATGAGTAGCGGCTACGCTACGACACCTTTAACATTGCACTGCAACATGCAGTTGGCAAGTGTAATTTTGTTGCAGTGCACAAATATCCGAGTCCTTGGTAAAGGAACTATTAAAAAACACAATTGCCTCTTGCCTTCTCGGCAAAAACGCGCAGAGTAACTGTAATAAAAAACAGGGAGATACGGGCTTGTCACTTAAAGCCACACTTATTTCGGGAGCCCTTGGGCTCTCGCTTTCTTTTGGGGCGCTTGCCGCCCCCAAGAACAAAGCGCCCAAGGCCGAACCTGCGCGCGCCTTCTCCGCCTGCGTCTATCAGCTCAGCGATCCCGAAAAAACCTGTATGCAGATAGATGTTAAAGGCGTCGACCTGAACAAAAATGCTGACCGCGAGCTAGCACCCGCTTCGCTTAATAAAATGATGACCGCCCATCTGCTGATGAAATACATGGCAGAGCACGGCAAGAAAATGGACGATCCCTTTACCTATGTCTCACGCGAGGATGCGCAGATTGGCCGTACGGGTGAGCGTAATGACAGGGCAATTACTGATGGCCGCACCCTGCGCTACCGCACCAAAGGTGTAAATTATCTACCCGGCCTGCCTGAAGATCACGTCTTCACCTATGGCGAGTTTATCAGTGCCATGCTGGTCTTTTCGGCTAATGATTTTACCGCTGCCACTGCCCGTATGCTGGCTCCCGATGGCAAACAAGAGACCTTTGCCCAGATGATGACGGATGAGGCCCGCCGTATCGGTATGAATGATACGACCTTCAAAACAGCATCCGGCATGCCTGCTACGGGGCAGATTACAACGGCACAGGATATGTCACGTCTGGTACATCATATTGTGAATAAGTATGGTGCCGAAACCTTCTCATCCCTTTTCGGGCAGAAGGAGACAATCATTGCCGGCCATACAGTGCCGGGGCATTTGCGCCTGCTTAACAATGGTAACATTCTGGGTGGTAAAACAGGGCTCGACGCTGGTGGCTCGAACGTGGCTGGCTATGAGCAGCGCGGAAATTATGGCGTTACCTTTACAACACTGGGCAGCCCCGGTGCGCGGACACGCGACAGCTACACCGTGGTTATGCTCAACAAGATCTTCAATGCCCTCATCCCGAGTGCTGAAGCCAGAACCGAGCCAGTGGCCACTAAAGCGACGGCCAAGAAAAAGAAGCCGATCAAAAAGGTCAAACGTACCGCACCCAAAAAGGTGGCAGGCGGACCTAAGACCTGATCTCAAGGACTTCGCGTAACTGTTTAGGCATGTTATAGTCAGGTGGTCGACTCCGGAGCCACATGACACTACGCCGCCTTCTCATCTGCCTGGTCGTGCTGCTGTTTACAGCCAGTACGATTGCTGAAGCAGCTGCCGCGCAGCGCCGCTCCGCCACACGTACACGCACACAACACTCACAAACCACCACAACCGGCCCCTACTGCACTATCTCCAGCCGCTGCGCTTATATCGTGATGGATGCTGCCAGCGGCACGGTACTCAACTCAAGTGATATGGATAAAAGGGTTTATCCAGCCTCGCTCACCAAACTCATGACCGTGTATTTACTGCTTGAGGCAATTGAATCCGGCCGCTTTGGCATGACCGACCGTGTGAGCGTCTCAAGCTTTGCGGCATCCATGCCTGCCCTTAAAATCGGTTTCTCGGTGGGCCAGAGCATTACGATAGAAGACCTGCTGGAAGCTGTGCTGGTGAAATCTGCCAACGATGCGGCTGTCGTCATTGCCGAGGCACTGGCAGGTAGTGAGTCTGCTTTTGGCCGCCAGATGACTAACAAGGCCCGCCAGCTGGGCATGCACCGCACCACCTTCCGCAACGCCTCCGGCCTGCCGGATGATGACCAGGTTACAACCGCGCGTGATATGGCGACATTAGCCAAAAGCGTGATTGCCGATTTCCCGCGCTATCGCCGCTATTTCGCCCTCACCTCAGCTACTGTTGCAGGCCGCCGGATTGAAGGCCACAACCATATGCTCAAGCGCGGCGAGATTGATGGCGGCAAAACCGGTTATATCAACCGCTCAGGTTACAATCTGGTGGCATGGGCCGAGCGCGATGGCCGCCTGCTGATTGGCGCGGTCTTTGGTGGCCGGACGTATGCTACGCGCGACGCCAAGATGCTGCAGCTCCTGCGCGGCGGATCGAGCGTTGCCAACCGGCAGGACCTGCCCCAATCAACCCAAGTTGCAACTGTCGCTGCAGCCCCTCCTGTTCCACCGCGCAAACCCGGCGATGGTATTGGTAGCATTATTGAAGATGCGCAAATGGGCACCCTAACCGCCATACCCGCTGCAGCCAGCACCACTGCTGCACCTGTTATTTCAACCAGCCTGCCGCCCAACGTAACCGAAGTACCGCCACAGGCTGTGGCCTATAATGCCCCTACATTCAGCACCAGCTGGGCTGTGCAGGTGGGCGCCTATCGCGATGCCAGTCAGGCGCAGCAGGCGCTGGATAAAGCCACGCGCGAGCTGCCCTCCATTCTTGGCGCCACCTACCCGCGCACCATCCCGACCAGTACCAATGTAGGCCAGCTGCACCGCGCCCAGCTGATCGGGCTCGATGAACGGCAGGCCAAAGCCGTATGTGTTGTGCTCAGCCGCAAGGGTATGCAGTGCCTACCGATGCCGCCAACCGGCTAGTTTCATTTTAACGGGAAATGATGGTTATCGCGGCGGATGTTCTGCGCCAGCGCAACGAGTGCCTTATACGTATTGGGGCGGCGGTGGCGGTTGAAGAACAGCGTGACTGACGGCGATATTTTCTCGCGCATTACATTCTCATCGTTCACGGTAAGCGCCAGCCAGTCACGGTTAAGGCGCTGCACAACCAACCCGCCCTGCCCGCTATCGGCTATGCGCCAATCACCTTCACGCACCTTGCCCTTATCTTGTACGGGCGGACTGAGTTTGGTTTTAACCGGCTCAACATCCTGCAATAACGCTGCCTGAAGGTTATAAATAGCCAGCAGCGTAAACGGCGATCGTCCCCCGCCCGCTAGCGGGCAGAGGAAGCGAAGGCCTGCGTTCTGTTGTGTATGTTTATCGGTAGCTGAAACCCAGCGCTCGGTCCAATACGGGTGAACCACACTGAGCTGCAACTGGCTACGCCCGAGGTCATCACTGAGTGAAGCCTGCTTACCGTGCTTTGACAGCTCGGCAAAATCAGGCCACTCAGGAAAAACCTCGGCCGGCATCAGCCAAATACTTGTTTCGCTGGAACACCGCTGGCGGTGAGCTGCTCAACAATATTGTCCTTAAGTCGCTCGAGACCTGCAAGATCAGCAGCTTCGGCACGGGCCACGAGCACATCCTGTGTGTTCGAGGCGCGCAGCAGCCACCAGCCGTCCTTGGTCTTTACACGTACGCCATCCAGCTCATTTACTTCAATGCCGGGCAGCCCTTTCAGGCGTGCCTTGATCTCGTCAACAATCGCGAACTTGCGTACTTCATCAACCTCGAAGCGCACTTCAGGGGTATTGACCACTGTGGGCAAGGCGCTGCGCAGATCGCTCAGGGTCTTGGTGCCGTTGCTCACAATGTTCATCAGACGAACGCCGCAATAAAGCGCGTCGTCAAAACCGTAGTTATCGCCAAAGAAGATATGGCCTGACATTTCGCCAGCCAGCGGTGAGCCAACTTCGGCCATTTTGGCCTTGAGCAGCGAGTGACCGGTCTTCCACATCAGCGGCTTGCCACCGAGGCGGGCAATTTCATCATAAAGGGTCTGGCTGCACTTCACGTCGGCCACAATGGTGGCTCCCGGGTGGTCCTTCAGAACTTCGCTGGCATAGACGGCTAGCAGCTGGTCGCCCCATACAACATTGCCATGCTGGTCGATTGCGCCAATCCGGTCGCCATCGCCATCAAAACCAATCCCCATATCGGCCTTCTGCTCGGCTACAGCCTTCTTGAGATCAACAAGGTTCTTTTCAACTGTGGGGTCCGGATGATGGTTGGGGAAATCGCCATCGATTTCACCAAACAATACGGTGTGCTTGCCGGGCAAGCGCTTGGCCAGCTCGATCATGATCTCGCCAGCTGCGCCATTACCGCAGTCCCATACCACGTTCAGGTCTTTCTTGCCCTTGTAGGCGCCCATCAGCATCTTCAGGTAGTCTTCGCGTACATCAAGGTCGCTGGCCTTGCCCGCACCAGTGGCCAGAGCGCCGCTGGCAGCAACCTTGCCAATTTCCTGAATGGCTGCACCATAAACCGGACCGTCATGCAGCATCTTGATGCCATTATATTCAGGCGGGTTATGTGAGCCGGTAATCATCACGCCGGCATCAGCGCCGGTAAATTTGACCGAGAAATAGAGCATCGGTGTGGGGCCAAGGCCAACGCGTACAACATCCAGTCCGGTTGAGACGAGACCTTCAACCATGGCAGCCGACATATCGGGGCTGCTGTGGCGGCCATCATAACCAACGCACACCTTCTTACCGCCCTTGTTCTTTACCATGGTACCAAAAGCCTGGCCTACAGCCTTGGCATCAGAAGGATTGAGGGTTTTGCCGATAATGCCGCGGATGTCGTATTCGCGCAGAATGGTCGGATCGAAAGTATAGGTCATAACTGGTGCTCCTCGGTGTTAAGGCATAATCGCCGCAAAAAACGCTACGTAAAGTGAAAACCGCAGGGAGCATGAGTCGCACCCTGCGGTTTTACGGAAATAATATTGCTTAGGCTGCTTCGCGAGCTGGAACCGGCATATCCATGTAGTTGCCCAGCATAGCCTGAACCTGAGCACGCAGCTCGGGACGGGCAAGCGCGAAGGCCACATTGGCTTCGAGCCAGCCCAGCTTGTTGCCGCAGTCATGCCATACGCCATCTACCGAGTAGCCATAGAACGGCTGGCTCTGCAGCAGCTTGGCCAGACCATCGGTCAGCTGGATCTCGCCGCCTGAACCGGTACCGATATTCTCGAGGATCGGGAAGATCTCAGGCTGCAGAATGTAGCGGCCAAGAACAGCAAGATTTGACGGCGCATCAGCCAGCTTCGGCTTCTCCACCATACCCTTAAGCTCAACACGGCGACCCTCGATCTTGCCGGGGGTGAGAATACCCTTGGTCGGGATCTGGCTGTCGTCAACCTTCATGGCAGCGATGTAGTTACCACCGGTTTCATTGTAGCTTTCAACCATCTGCACCAGGCATGGCTTATCGGCCAATACGGTATCGTCCGGCAGCAGAACTGCAAACGGCTCGTTACCAACAGCCTGACGGGCACACCAAACAGCGTGACCAAGGCCGAGCGGGCTGTGCTGACGCACAACGGTGAGCTTGCCGGACTGGATTTCGGCTGCTTCAACCGCTGCCAGCTCGTTCAGCTTACCGCGCTGCTCGAGTGTGTTATTCAGCTCGTTATGGCGATCGAAGTGGTTTTCCATGGCGGTCTTGCCGCTTGAGGAAACGAATACGAAATTGGTGATACCGGCAGCGCGGGCTTCATCCACAGCGTGCTGAATGAGCGGCTTATCAACCAGCGTCAGCATTTCCTTGGGAATTGACTTGGTGGCAGGAAGAAAACGGGTGCCAAGGCCAGCGACCGGGAATACAGCGGTACGAATCGGGCGAATATTGCTGTTCGTCATAAGTTTAAAACTCCGTCTCTTTAGAATGGCAGCTGAACCCTAATGGCCGGGCCGGTTGCTTTGAATGTGACAAGATGATGCTGCATAGCAAAAAGACAGGTGCGAGTGCAAGCTTAATGACTATTTTTTATGCAGGTACGATAGGAATGACCTTTTTGTGGATTTCCTCGCGAATATCCCGAACACAAATGAGACAACGGTCTTTTCGGGGATTTTCGGGGTCGAGCGGCGCGCCGCAGGCCGCAAACACTACTGCAGGACTATCCGCGTTCGAGGTGATGGCCTCGCGGATCCTCTTTTCATTGAGGTTTTTACAAATACAAATGATCACCCAAGGCCCTGCCCATAAAATTATTAGGTGCAGGCTAGCAACTGGGATTTATGAATTCAATAACTACTATTCCATCTTGCCGGTGGGTTTAACGCTTACGATGGTGTCCTTGTTAACCAGACGTACCGCACCGCCAATATCCTCAAACGGAATGAACTTGCGGCTATCGTTAAGCATATCAAGCGGACGCTGACCCTTGGCAAGGAAGAAGAAACCCTTCATGCCGTTACCCGTGGACAGAAGAAGCTCAACTTCCTTCTTGTCCTTCATGATCTTCATTTCGGTCAGCACACCAATAGTCATTTACCCGGCTCCTTGTTGCTCTGGCTCACCAGCCAGACTCTGACAGTATATATCGTCTGCAGGATTTAACAATTCGTCTACAAAATTTTCCACTTACCTAAATAACCGCTCAAATCCGAAACGATTTATGGGCAATTATCAGGCTTTTTTGGCCTTATCCTCAAAGGAATCGGGGCGAATTAAGGCTTCATTAGCGAGAAACTGAATAAAGTGAGTCTAATTGCAGCAGTAGCGGGCTGCAGTGCTTATTTACGTATGACGGGGATGACACATGGCGAATATCGCAGCAACAGCTGAAAGCAAAGCCGGTCAGGGTATGCGGTTCTTCTTTGCGCCGCAGCTTCTAGGCAAAGGCAGCCTGCAGCCTGTAAAGAATGTCCTTATGGGCTTCGTGCAGATGATTGCCGAATTCCTGGCCACCGCCGAGCTGATCCCCGCTACGCATCGCTCGCTGCGCCCCCTTTCATCTAAAGATGCCCGCTTGGGCGAGGTTCTGGCGCTCGCTTACGCCAACCTGCGCCGCCCCGGCACACGTCTCGATCAGTATGTCGTATTCGGCGGTGTAGTTGCCCTCTTCGCGCTTATGCTCATGATGGCCGCCTACGCCATCTTCAGTATGCTGATGGGTACCGCGCACGCGGCCATTACCATTACTTTCAGCTTTGCGGCCTGTACTTTTGCCGCCAGCTCGTACTTCACTACATCATGCGCTGGCGATATGGCGCAGCAGTGGATTGATGCGCTGCTGCTAGGTGCCAACCCTTGGTGGCTTGGCCAGACAACATTCATTTCGCCCGCCATGCAGAACGGCCTTGGCGCGATGTTCCAGACCTACAGCTTGGCCATTCTCGTACTGGCCGGCTTCCTGGTGCTCTACCACCTGATCGTGGTGATTGCCGGTACCGCGCATGAAGGCCGCCTTGGCGGTAAGGTCATGAACCAGATCTGGGCCCCTATCCGCCTTGTAGCTGCTATCGGTATGCTTGTACCGCTCGGTGGTGCCAGCGGCCTTAACTCAGGCCAGATGATTGCCGTACAGGTTACCAAGTGGGGTTCAGGCCTTGCCAGTAACACCTGGATGGCTTTTGCCAACACCTTTACCAACAGCCCTTACGTCATTCTGCCGCCTATTCCGCAGACTGTACCGGCCATGACCAATGCCCTTAAAATTCTGGTCTGCCAGAAGGCATACTCTAGTGCTGCAGCTGAGATCATTCTGGCTGGCAACGACGGTTTTACAACTGGTGTTGAAGGCTGGTATAACACGAGCGATGGCATGAAGATTGCCAAGAGCTGGTTCTACCGCAACAATGTCGGTACTAACGACCGTGAATATAACCTGTGCGGCAACATTGAGATGCTGCGCGCCGACTATGCTCCATCTGGTACTGCATCACAGTTCCTCAGTTCGTCTGCAGGTCTTGATGCCAGTGCTGACATACGTACTGCTGTCCTGAACGTTCATCGTACTGCGATCGACGATGCCATGGCAGCCGGTAGCCGCCTTGATGTGCTGGCACAGAAAATCTATGACTCATCTGACAGCGCCAACACCAACGTTACACTTGGCATTGCTGATATTCTTGAGTTCAATATAGCAGTTGGTGAATACCGTACGGACTTGGCTGCTGGTGTACGAGCCGCTGTTATCGGCTCGACCCTGCTGAACGGTATGAACATGACTGCGGATGCCATGAGCCGCGGCTGGGTATCGGCTGCTGTATGGTTCAACTCGATTGCCAAAATCAACGGCATGCTGATTGACTATACCAAGGCAATTCCGAATGTGAACTTCAACTTCAAGCGTCTACTGGATGGGCAATACTTGGTTCGCGCTGAAACAGCATTAGCAAGTACAAGCGATGTACTTGGCCAGCTCGACAGCATGGCTGCAGTTGCAGGTACACCGCTGAACGAGCCGCTGAGCTACTTGCAGGATACTGAGAATAGCTCGCCTATGGATAATTACCTGTTCAGTCTGGCGCAGCGCATTAAGGGTATTCTCGGTAGCACAACCAATAGCATTGACGAAATGTCGACGACTGGTTTGCCAGGATACGCCAGTGGATTAGCGCTTAATACCGCAAACCCGCTCGCCGAACTTTCTGCTCTCGGTCATCGTATGGTTGAAGCTGCGTTTGTGTCAAATGACGCAACATCTCTTAAGAGCTGCATTGACAGACGGATGAGCGGTATCAGCGTATCAGGGCATGACGTCGCAGATGAACGCGCAGCAGTTGTTGAAATGTGCGAAGGACTAAAGAAAATGGATCCGGCTGCCGGCTTTATTGTACAGTCTGTGAGCGGTGCTTTAGTTATGGCTGGTATTACCCTCGCCTTTGTGCTGCCGCTACTGCCGTTCATTCGCTTCCTGTTCGGTATCCTCACCTGGATCATCGCAGTATTCGAAACTGTGATCGCTATTCCGGTTGTGGCTCTGGCACACATCAAGCTGGATGGTGACGGTCTTGCAGGCCCCATGGCCCGCAGCGCCTACATGCTGCTCTTGCAGGTGTTCCTGCGGCCGGTACTTATGGTGTTCGGCCTTATGGTTGCCCTGCTTGTGTTCAACCTGATGATTGTAGCGCTCAATGAGTTCTACTCGCAGGCTGTGCGCAGTGCCGAAGGTGGCGGTAGTGTAAGTGCCCTAGCTTCTGTGGTCTACACAGTTATCTATGTGGCTCTCGCCTACGGCTTGGCAAACGCCTCGTTCAAGGCCATCGACATGGTACCTAACCAGTGCCTGATGTGGATTGGTGGCGCTACCCAGCAGGGTGTTGATGGCACCCAGTATGTTAGCGGTGCTGTTGGTCAGGCTGGTCAGCAGGTATCCACCGGTCTCTCGGGTACCTCTGAGCGTTACGCTGGTCTGCCGGCTATGGGCGCCAGAAAAGGCTAAGAATACAAGTACAAGGAATAAGAGGCAGGCTAACCACCTGCCTCTTTTCTTTTAAAATGATTTGTTAAGGAATCTGGGGTAGGTAAGTAGACATGGCTTCTTATGGCAATAACCGCAACCGCCCGACCCGCAACCAGCGCGAAAAGTCGCGCACCCGTGGTGGACTAGGCGTGTTCTTTAATCCGGCACTGGGCGCCAGCTTTGGTGCGCTTAAAGAAACCGGGCGCATGTTCGTGCATCTGATTGCCCTCATTTTTGCGCAGGCCGATCTTATCGACAAGCGCCACCCCGCCATCGTCTCGAATGGCAAGGACAAGTATAATCTCTTTGATATCATTGGTTTGGCCTATGAGCGAATTGAATGGCGGCAGGAGAATATCGCCCAGATATCGATGTTCCTGGCTGTCTGCGCTGCGCTTGGTGTTATTGCGCTTGGCTTTGTCTATGCCATGTTCAGCATGATGTTTGCTGGCCTCTCGCGCTAACCAGAATCAATCAAATTCTACCTAATTGCCACACGATACTTGGTGTGCAGGCCTTGCGTTTAACGACGCTGGCATGGTACTTAGTTAATAAGGTTTAACCTATATGGTATTGATATTAAAGGTTTAATAAAATTTTAGGCAAAAGCCTAGAGGAAGCAAGAAACAGAATGACCCTGCTGCGCGCCCTGCTCCCCAAACTCTCGAAGATCCTGCGCGTGACTTACGGCATGAACTTCCAGCGCTCGCTGCAGCCCTTCCTTGAGGCCTATTTCAACTTTGGCCGAATGCTGGTTGAGACCTTCTCCAAGGTCGGCCTTATTGATAAAACCCACCCTTGGCTGCGCAGCACCATGCGCGCTCGCCCACTTCAGGTGCTGAGCTATGCCTGCGCCAAGGCTGACTGGAAGAAGCCTCTGGCCCTGCCCACCGTTATGGCTGCTTCGATTACTCTGATGGTTGCCTGCGGTACACTTGCTACAACTGGTCTGGTTACCTCAAGCATGCTTGGCGCTGGCGAGGCTTATGCCAGCATGTTCGCTGCGCCCTCACCCGGTACTGACCTTGCGCTCAAGTACATGAGCAACTCATTCGGTGTAAGTATCCCGGGTGTCCCGCTTGCTACTATTGATGGCGTAGTTGGTGGCTTCCAGCGCATGATGGCGCTTTACTCGATGTGCATGCTGGTTCTGGCCGGCTTCATCCTGCTTTATATCCTAATGTCAGCTATTGCGGCTACGGCACACGAAGGCCGTTTTGGTGGCAGTGGCTTCAACCAGATCTGGGCCCCTATCCGTCTGGTTGTGGCTATCGGCCTTTTGGTTCCACTGCCCATGGCTGGTGGCTATAACGGCTACAATAGCGGACAGTATATCGTCATGAAAGTTGCCGAGTGGGGCTCGGGCATGGCCAGCAGCCTTTGGGTACCTTTCGCCACTGCTCTTGCTAACCGTGGTGACGTTATCGGCACTCCGAGTGTTGAGCCCGCGGCCACTGCTGTGCGCGGTGTTATGCTCAATGAGTTCTGCAAAGCCCGTTACAACATCATCGTAAATACAATTCCGCTTGTTGGTGAGCCGCTGGTAGCTATTAATCAAATCACAGCTAATGGCCGTATTGTGAATTACTATACTACCAGCGCTGACGTTCAGAGCTCGTATTGCGGTATCACGTATTACGAAAAGGCGATTGGCGCTAATACTATGGCTGCCAGTATTTCAAATGGATTTGAAACAGCGTATAACAACATGCGTACAGCTGTTGAAGCCTTCACCACAACTCTCAACAGCCCTGCTTATATTGACATTTACACAGCCTTGCCTGCTGCTGGCCAGGAAGCCGCCACAAAAGCCTTCTTCACGACTGAGTTTGTAAATATCGTCAACCAGTATCAACAGGATCTGGCAACCGCGATTAATAATACAATTGCAACCCAGACCTCACAGGCAACAGATGCCATGACCACTGCTGTAGAGCAGCAGGGCTGGGCTGGTGCCTCGGTATGGTTTAATACTATTGCACGCCTGAATGCCGAGGTTATGGCCGCTGCCCGTGCCATGCCTACCAGCCAGCCGCCCAGCCTAACCAGCACAGCCGGTGCAATTACTGCTGATGTATGCGCATCAAGTACAACTGCCCATACCTGCTCAGTTGCCAAGGGCCTTGAGCTGGTTAAGCAGTTTGCTGATAACATTCCCGCAATTTACCCGAGCATCAGCTACGCTCTTAATACAGGTGCAGGTGCTGTAGGTAATGTAGCCACACCTGCTGTTATGGCAGGTCTATCACAAGGCCTCGATAATAGCGGAACTGTTGGTGGCAATCTGACAGGTGCCATCGGTACGGCAATCAACTGGGTTCTCACCAATACCTTCGTGGGCGGCCCGTTCGGCTCTATTGGTATGGGTACTGAGGCCAGCCTTTCGCAGGTTAACCCTCTCGCTCAGCTGGCACAAATTGGTGACTGGCTGATCAATAAGTGTCTTATCCTTCTTGGTCTGGGCGCGGTTGCTCCAGGTGGCGCAAAAATTCTTCTGATTGCTCTTGGCATGATGGGCTTTGGCGCTGGCGTTCTGCTCTTCTATGTTACACCGCTCATGCCGTTTATTCGCCTGCTGTTTGGTGTAGCTGGCTGGTTACTCAACATTCTTGAGGCGGTTATTGCCATCCCACTGGTTGCCGTTGCGCATCTCACCAGCAAAGGCGAAGGCCTGTCTGGTGATCTGGCCAGGACAGCATACTTTATGGTTCTGTCTATCTTCCTGCGCCCAGCATTGCTGATCGTAGGTATGGTGATTGCCCTCATGATGTTCTCCATCTGCATCGGCATTTTGAATGACCTCTATAAATCGGCTGTAACCGGCTTCATGGGTACGGCTACTGGTAATGCTAATGGCGGCCTTTCGATCATCATGTATACGGTTATGTACGTTGCGATTGCCTATGGCCTCTGCAACCTCTGCTTCAAGCTGATTGAAGAAATCCCCAACCGTGCCATGACCTGGATTAACCAGAATGCGGCTCGCGAGATCCATCAGGACGAACAGGTTTCGCAAGCCCTTACCGGCACTGGTAACAGCTTTGTTGCTGTTGGTAGAGACTTCGCTACTCGTGGCATCGGGGCAGCAAGCCCGGGGGCAGCAGCTCGCCAGCTCGGCAGATAACATTGTAGTTACAAATGGTTGGTTGCATAATTAAGGCTTTTGAAAGCGAAAAAGCCTAAAGTGTAAGTAGAAATAGGAGCTTAGGATGTCTGATAAGAAACTCCCCGCACCCGCTGGTTCGGCTCTTGCCAACCTTGGCCAAGCCAATCCCCAAGCCGGCGATAATGTGCGTCTTGGCTATGATGCTCCTGTTCAGGCCGCTGCTCCCGCCACTACAGGCACCGCTCAGCTTGGTGGTCCTGCTGCCAGGCGCGATAAGCCTGAAGAAAATAACCAAGGCGAAGCAGACAATCGGGCCAAGGCTCCGCGTCTGCCTGTCTCCGGTCAGACCAAAGTAAATGCATTCCGCGCAGTTGTTGCAATAGTCGCAGCCTCTATTGGCTCAATGTATTATGGTGATGAATCACACGAGAAGGTTCGTGTACTTGCAAAGGCTGATACCCCGCAGGTAAGGTCTGTAACTGAACAATATAAAGCTCAGGCTGGCGAAGCAGAGCGCAAAGCAAAGCTTGCTGCTCTTGCCGGTAAGCCTCTTGCGCCCGGTTCGATCGGTTCGGGCACTGAGGCACGCGCGCCCGGTGACCAGCGTCTGGCTGCTACTGCAGAGGGAATTGCTGGTGCTGCACGTAAACCAACTATAAGCGAGATGTCTAACGGTAAAAGCTTTAGCGAAGCCCCGGCCCTGGTAGGTTCAGCTGCTGTAGTAAAGGCAGCTGATAACAGCCATATCATGGGCGGCGCTTTTGCTTTGGCGATTTTGGCTGCAGCAACAGCTGCAATGCGTATCAGCACTTCAGCAGTCATGAAATTAACACGCCGTAGAACCATGCCTCAGGGTGCCACCATGAGAGATGGTGCTGGCGTTACATCTCTGCTCTACGGTTATGACACCAAAGAGAAGCAGTATATGTCGAGTATCAAGGAAAGCGCGATGATAGACCGCGCTCTTGCCAAGAAAGATCACCGCGATGATAAGCCCAGCCTAACAGCGGCACTGAACGATATTGCCGTAGCCGAGCGTACTGCGGAGATTTCGCCACGTGCGTTTCCACTACTTCGCCGATCACAAGTTGAAGAGTCAGCATTCGTAGGTCGTGATGGAAAAACAGCCATAGGTTATGATGCCAAAGTAGACACCACAATTGGTGAAAAACTTGGCATCAAAGCGAAAACCCCTGCTCCTCCTAAGAGCGGTACGCCGGGCCCAAACTAATCAGTATAATACTATTGCCCGGCTGCGCTAACGACCGAGATAAAGCGAACGCGGCCTGAGGCTGGCGGAATCAGCTGGATCAGCCATGGCGATGTTTTAACACCTCCAGCAGCTTCAACATCGCGCGGCTTATTAAGCACATAGGTCACGTACAAGTTCTCACCATCGCGATTAACCGAGACAATACCGGGCGAATAACCTTCTGATGGCTTAGGGCCAATAAAAATGGCAATTGCCATTTCTCCTGGTTGCAGATCGCGCGGTGGCTTGCCGTCATTGGTGGTTTTCCAGATATTACTCCAGTCTTGCTGGTTACGTATCACATGTGTACCGGGACGGGTGGCACGGCTCTGCAGGCCTGACCAGCGCTGGAAATCAGTTAGATTGAGGATTTGTCCAGGTCGCCTGGCCGTAGCCTGCGCAACCGGCTGTTCGCCTGCGATAACTGTTGGGCTTCCACTCACACCACGACCAAAAGTGCGGGCCTCGGTCTGAGCAAAAGCATAGTCAGAAGCTATGAGCGAGATAGCAAAAAAAGCCGCGGCAACAACAAGAACGTTATGAATACGCATCGAAAACTCCCGGCAGACTCAAACAAGCAATTATTGCATCAAGTTGCTGGTTTGGGCAAGCGCCACCCAAAACCGCTAATCTCCTGCAAATCCTCCACCGATCCCCCATTGACGCAAAGCCCGCCGCTTGGCACGACTATGGAGAATTACAAACGATATACAGGGGAGATAACCATGAAAGTGATTGTTCTGGGCTTTGGCAAAATCGGCCGCACCATCTGCGATATGCTTAACTCAACCGGCCGTTACGATGTAACCGTTGGCGAATCCAACGACGCCATGCTGGCCGAAGCTACTGCACACAAGATCAAGACCATCAAGGTCAATGTAACCGATCACGGCTCGCTCACTGCCGCACTTAAGGGCATGGATATTGTCATCAACGCCCTGCCGCATCACCTGAACCTGCTGGTCTCCACCGCCGCGGTTGAATCGCGCGTTAATTATTTCGACCTGAGCGAAGATGTGGCCAGCACCCGCCATATCAAGATGCTGGCCAGCAAGGCCACTACCGCCCTTATGCCGCAATGCGGCCTTGCACCCGGCTATATTGCCATCGCCGCGCATGATCTCGTGCAGCGCTTTGACAAGGTGAAGGATGTGATGTGCCGCGTTGGTGCCCTACCCGTCTATCCTACCAATGCCCTCAAGTACAACCTGACCTGGAGCACTGACGGCCTGATCAATGAATACTGCATGCCGTGCGAAGCTATTCATGATGGCCTGCTGCGCGAAGTACTGCCGCTCGAAGGTCTCGAGAACTTCTCGCTCGATGGTGTGGAGTATGAGTGCTTCAACACTTCAGGCGGTGTTGGCACCCTATGCGATACGATGGCTGGCAAGGTCGAGAACCTCAGCTACAAGACCATTCGTTACCCTGGCCATTGCGCGATTGCCAAGCTGCTTATCAACGAACTTGGCCTTAGCAATAAGCGCACAATCCTGAAGGATGTACTTGAGGCGTCAGTTCCGATGACCATGCAGGACGAAGTGATTGTGTTTGTCAGCGTAACCGGCTGGCGCGGCAACCATCTGGTCCAGGAAAACTTCCTGCGCAAGATTTACGGCCGCGAAGTTGCAGGCGAGCTGCGCAGCGCTATACAGATTACGACCGCGGCTGGCATTTGCGGCGTGGTTGACATGTTTACGCAGGGTAAATTACCCAAATCCGGCCTCATCAAGCAGGAACAGGTAAGCCTGAGTGACTTTATGGCGACTCCGTTCGGGCAGTATTACGCCGATCCCCCACAATTGCGTAAAGCGGCATAATCCATATTCATCAAGTAGTTAGCCTTTCATTAAGGCTTGCCGTGGCATGGTTAACGTGACCACATGGCATATCTATGCCTTTTTGATGAGCCAAAACATTGTCTACGCCTAAACCACCAGCTACCGGCAAGCCCACAACCGCACTGCTCAACACGCATGTCAGCCGTATTGTGCGCATTACCTTGCCAGCGGGTTTGTTACTTCTTGTGGTTATTCTGGGCGCTATCGACATCATTCTGCGCTCGGCTGAGCAGGTACCTTTCCGTAATCTGCTGATGACCGTGGTTGCGCTAGTGGTTGTGGCATGGCTACTTGGTTTTGCCCTGTTGCTCTCTTTTGTTTTCCTGCGCCAGCTGACCGAGCCGATCGAGCAGCTTGCACGCCGTATGCGCCGGGTTAACCCGCTTGAGCCAGCCAAATCGATCATGGCCATTCCGGCGGATGTGGCGGGCAATGAAATTGGCCATGTTATTCAAGCTACCAACCAACTTCTGCAGAAAATTGATGACGGCCTGAAGAACGAGCGCCTACATGCTGCTGATATTGAAGCACGCGAATTATTTTTGGCGCAAATCCTCGACAACATGGTGGAAGGTATCGCCTGCCTCGGGCCTGATCTGAAAATCACCCGCGTGAACCATGCCGCCAATCTTCTGATTGGCCGCTCGAATTTCGACCTGATCGGCACTGAGTTTTCGGCCCTGCTCTCTTTTGGCGACCGACCGCGCCTCAATTCACGCTTCACCAAGCTGGGCAACCGCGACACGCCCGAAGGCTCAATGGCGCTAGAAGCCAGCATCATGGGCAAAGACGGCGAAGTGAATATCGCACTCAACCTCACCCGCTTGGGTAATGGCGGGAATAGCGGCTACATCATCGTCTTCCGCGATATCAGCGAAACCAAGCGGGCACAGGTCAAGCTTAAGGAAAATGAAGAGCGCTTCAAGCTGGCCGTACGTGCCACTCGTTGCGGTGTGTGGGATCATGACTTGAAAACCGGCAAGTTCTGGTGGTCGCCCGAGTTCCTGAGCATGCTCGGCTATGAAGAAAGCGAAATTCCGGCAGCGCTGGAAGAAAAGCTGAAGCTGACACACCCTGAAGATCTGGCGTGGGTTAAAACCTCGGCCGAGCGCTACTTAGCGCAGGAAGCAGCTGATTATAACCCCGAATACCGCATGAAGCATAAGGATGGCTCATGGGTATGGGTAGAAGACCGCGGCACCGCCGAGTGGGATGCCTCAGGCGTGGCACTGCGCTTTAGCGGCACCATGAACGACTGCACCGAGCGTAAGCGCTTCGAAAAGCAGATGATGTATATGGCCACGCATGACCCGCTCACTGATCTGCCGAACCGTACCCTGCTGAACGACCGTATCGATCACGCGCTCATCGGCAACCAGCGCGTGGGCCTGATGGTGGCCGTATTGCTGCTCGATATCGACCGTTTCAAGCTGATTAACGATAGCCTAGGTCATGAAATTGGTGATCAGCTCATCCGCTCAGTAGCTCAGCGCCTGCAGCAGAACATCCGCCCGACTGATACACTCGCCCGCCTCTCGGGCGATGAGTTTGTGGTGATTTGCGAAGACCTGCCCACACCGCAGGAAGGTGCACGTGTAGCCAAGCGCCTGCTCAGCTCCATGGCCGCACACTTTATGGTCGATGGTAACCAGCTGAATATTGGTATGTCGATTGGTATCAGTGTAAGCCCTAGTGATGGCGTGGCCTCACAGGATATTCTGCGTCATGCCGATACCGCCATGCATAGCGCCAAAGCAGCGGGCGGTAACTGCTATCGCTTCTTTGTAGCAGAGATGAACAAAGAAGCAGTGCAGCGCCTGAACATCGAGCGCCAGATACATGAGGGCATCGAGCGCCAGCAGTTCATGCTGCATTACCAGCCCAAGGTCGATATCCAGACCCGCGAGATTATCGGGGCCGAAGCCCTCATCCGCTGGCCGCACCGCGTGCATGGCATGATCAACCCCATGAATTTTATTCCGGTGGCTGAAGAAACCGGCCAGATTCTGGCGATTGGTGAATGGGTTTTACGCGAAGCGTTGGCGCAGATTTGCAGCTGGCGTGCGCGCGGGTTTGAGCCGGTGCCTATTGCCGTCAACCTCTCTGGCAAGCAGCTGATGGCGGGCGGCGTAGATGAGCTGATCCTGCGCCTGCTGCGCGAGTTTGAGGTGCCTGCCCATCTGCTGGAGATTGAGATTACCGAGTCGTCGGTCATGACCAAAATGGACAAGGTCTTGGGCCCGCTCAAGCGCCTGCGTGATGAAGGTGTTGGTATAGCGCTCGATGACTTTGGTACCGGCTATTCCTCCCTCGCCTATCTTCGCCAGCTGCCGATCAGTGAGCTGAAGATCGACCGCTCGTTTGTGAAAGACGTTCCCGGTAAGCCCGAAGCCAACTCGATTGCCGCCATTATTCTGCAAATTGGCCGCGAACTGGGGCTTAAGGTTGTGGCCGAAGGTATTGAAACCGAAGATCAGCTGCTATTCCTGCAAGAACGCAAATGCGATATCGGCCAGGGCTGGCTGTTCTACAAGGCGCTACACGCCACCGCATTCGAGAAAAAACTCAAGAAAACAGCGCAATAATTAGGCCGATAATTCAGTTACTTGCGGCCTTTAGGCACTGTAATACTGGCGCGAACCCCGCTATAAATAGGCTATTATCCCAGCCGAGGTTTTCATGCGCGCCCTTTTGCTACTCACCTGCCTTCTTTTTGCATTTGCCAGCCCTGCCCATGCCGACCGCGTGATGGAAGTACAGAACGTGCGCGTAGATGGCTCAGCCAACCGCGATGCGGCTGTAAGCGAAGCCACCAAGCAGGCTGCCGCACAGGTATGGAGCAAGCTGGGCCGCACCACACCGCTGCCTGAACTCACCCCCACCCAGCTTCAAACGATTGCCAGCTATGTCGATGTGACCAACGAAGTGGCACAGGCCAATTACTACGCTGGCAATTTCAATATCGGCATATACGTAAACAGCTTACTGCGTATTGGTAGCGGCCAGAGTGCAGTCGCCGAGCAGGCCCCTACAGCCCAAGCCTCTGATGCCTATGACCCCACACAGCCCTATGCGGCAACAACGGCAGCAGTTAGCAACGAACCGCCCTCATGGGTGCTCATCATCACCGGGCGCGAGAATGGCGGCACATATACACTCTGGAATGCTGAAGATGAATGGAGCAAAGCCTGGCAGCGCGCACCCTCAACCGGCATTTCAACAGCGGTAGCGACCGGCGATTCAGCCGATCAGTTACGCCTCAAGCCCACCATGCTGCAGGAATATGACCCTGCCCTGACTGATACGTTGCGCGCCCTTGCCAATAAATACGGCGCACCGGCTGTAGCGTTGGTTATCCTCGATAGCCAGCGCCCCGAAGTCGGTATTAACGAAGAGGTTGAGGTAAACGTCACCTACCTCGAAAAGGACATGCCGGATGTGCTAACCGATAAGGCCACCATGTTCATCACCGCAGGTAATACTGCTGTTGCCTATAGCGCTGCGGTTACCGAGGGCCAGAAGCTTCTTTCCCGCCTTGCTACCGGTATGGGCGACGCACCAGCCGCCGCAACTGCACCAGGCGGGAATTATGCCTATCAGCCCGCCAATCAGATTGGTGTATCAGGTAATACCGGCAATACCTACAGCAGCGCTGCCGCACCAGCTACTGCAGGAAGCAAGCTGTGGGTGCGCATTCCGCTTTCATCGCCGGGCGATCTCACCAACTACCGTCGCAAGATCGAAACCATCCCGGGAGCCCGCTTCGAGATTATAGCCCTTAACCGCATGTATGTTGAAGGCAATATCCTGTATAACGGTGATCAGAACGCCCTGATGCAGCAACTGGCCAGCGCCGGCCTGCGTCAGCAATAAATATAATAACGGAGGCTTTTTATGTTTTCCATTTTTCCGCGTGACAAGAAATTTCATACCCTGCTCGATCAGCTGGCCGGTGTTGCCTATGATGCGGCCATCAACCTGCATGCGCTGGTGCACTGCTCGACCCCGCACGATGAGGTTGCAGCGTCATCCGGTATTGTTGCTGCCAAGTCCAAAGCCAAAGCCGTATCGATGGAAATCACCAAGGAGCTGTGCCGCAGCTTTATTACGCCGTTTGACCGCGAAGATATTCAGGCTATTGCCGATCATCTCTACAAAATCCCCAAGATTACCGAAAAAATTATGGACCGTGTGCGCATCCATAAGCTGACCGGCAAGAACACCGACTTCATCCCGCAGATTGACCTGATTAAGCAGGAAGCCGAAGCGATGCGCGACATCGTGAAGGAACTGAGCGTTAAAGGCGATACCAAACGTATTCTGGATAAGGTGGCCCTACTCCACCAGCTTGAGCAGAAGGGCGATGATGTACGCCAAAGCCTACTGGCAGCGCTTTACACCAGCGACCGCGATGTACGCGATCTGCTGGTACGCCGCGATATTTACGACATGCTTGAAAAAGTAGTCGACCGGTATCGTGATGTTGCCGGTGTGGCCATGCAGATTGTTCTGAAGAACAGCTAAAGGCATGGACCCGTTTATCCTCCTCTGTATTGTTGTCGTACTGGCGCTGGTGTTTGACTTCACCAATGGTTTCCACGATGCCGCCAACGCTATCGCCACGGTCGTTTCTACCCGCGTATTGCGCCCGCGTACGGCTGTGCTTTACGCCGCTGTGCTCAACCTGATTGGCGCCATGCTTGGTACTGAAGTAGCCAAGACGATTGGCAGTGGTCTGGTCGATGCCTTCAGCATCACCATTTATACAGTTTTGTGCACACTGGTTGCCGCTATCGTCTGGAACCTCATAACCTGGTATAACGGGCTGCCGACCAGCTCATCGCACGCGCTTATCGGCTCTTTACTGGGTGCCAGCTATTTCTCCAGCCAGCATGGTTGGGATAATATCCACCTCGATAAAGTACTCGAGAAAATCATCATCCCCATGATTGGCGCACCGATTGTCGGGTTCATGGTTGGCTTTGGACTTATGCTTGGCCTGACCTGGCTGGTCTTCCGCCAGCATCTGCATCGTATCAACTCGGTTTTTGGTAAACTGCAAATAGTCTCAGCCGGTTTCATGGCCCTGAGCCATGGCATGAGCGATGCGCAGAAGTCTATGGGCATTATCGCTCTTGCGCTGATGCTTACTTATCCACCAGCCAACTTTGTTGCAGGTAGCGAATTATACATACCGCTATGGGTTATGATCTCCTGTGCCATCTTTATGGGCCTTGGCACGGCCATGGGGGGCTGGCGTATTGTACGCACATTAGGTAGCCGCGTTATCAAGCTACAGCCCATTCACGGCTTCGCCTGCGAAACAACCGCCTCACTGGTTTTGGCGACAACCGCGCATTTTGGTATTCCCTTAAGCACCACACAGGTGATCAGCAGTGCTATTATGGGCGTTGGGGCCACCAAACGCCTATCGGCTGTACGCTGGGGTGTGGTTGGTAACATCGTGTGGGCGTGGGTTTTGACTATTCCCCTCACCTTTGCGCTGGCTGGCGGCCTGATGTGGCTATTGCTTAGGGTTACGCCTGCCTAATACCAGCGCCTTCACTATACCCCTGAAGGTCTGGATATCCTGCTCGGTTGGTTCCATGCGCGCGAAGGCTGCGCGCAGGTTACGAATCATAGACGGGCGCTTGTTAGGGCTGGTAAAAAAATCGGCCGCATCCAGCTCGCGCGTGAAATGCTCAATCATGCCCTCGAACTGGTCCTGCGTAGCAGGCTTCTGACGCTCCACCCGCGGAGTCGGCTCAGGGTGCGCAAGCCCATTAGCGCGGTGCCAGCTGTAAGCTACCAGCAGCACAGCCTGTGCAATGTTCAGGGAAGAGAACGTTGGGTTAAGTGGAATGGTGAGGATACGCCCTGCCAGCGCTACATCATTGCCATGCAACCCGGTACGCTCCGGCCCGAACAGGATACCGGTTTTCAGGTCGCTCTTGGCGATTGTCTCAGTTGCTTCCTCAAGATCATCAATTGGCTTGTTGAGATTGAACTGGCGGGCAGAAGTTGCATAAACCAGCTCGAGATCTGCAATCGCCTCTTGTGTTGTTTCATACAGCCTGGCTTCCTCAATCAGCTTGTCCGCGCCAGAGGCATTGGCCAGCGCATTCTCGCTCGGCCAACCATCCCGCGGTTTAACGAGACGCAACTCTGTAAGATGACAGTTAAGCATAGCGCGCGCGCAGGCGCCAATATTCTCGCCCAGCTGTGGATTTACCAGAATGACAATCGGCTTGCTCATTATTGGCCCTTAAACCGCCACTCGGTGCCTTGCGGGTTATCTTTAAGCTCAATGCCCATGGCAATCAGCTCATCACGCAGACGGTCAGACTCTGCAAAGTTCTTAGCCTTCTTGGCCGCAATACGGGCATCGACCATGGCTTGAACTTTGGCATGCTCATCATCATCTAGCGCAGGCGGCACATACTCAAGCAGCTTGAGGCCCATAACCTCATCAAACTCAGTTGCCAGTTTAAGCTTCTGAGCTGAACTGAGCTTATCATCCTTGGCCACTGCCCACAGGACAGTAAGTGCGATAGGCATATGCAAATCATCCATCACAGCAGCAAAAAATTGCTCGCGATAGTTATTCAACGCTGGCGTTTCAACAGGTTCACCGCCTGCCTTGCGCCATTCAAGTGCACGCTCCTTAAGGCCGATGTATGTAGTACGCGCACCAGTAAGCGCCTCATAGCTGAACTTCAGCTCGCTGCGGTAATGCGCAGTAAGAATGAGGAAGCGGTAATCAAGTGCCTCAAATCCATCTTTAATAAGCGTATCAACCGTCAGGATATCGCCCTTAGACTTGCTCATCTTGCCTGAATCGACATTCAGGAACTCACCGTGCAGCCAATAATTCACCCACTTATGGCCATGGCAGCATTCAGACTGAGCAATTTCGTTAGTATGATGCACCGGAATATGATCAATCCCGCCGCAGTGAATATCAATCCGCTCACCTAGATATTTGCTGGCCATAGCCGAGCACTCGATATGCCAGCCCGGGAAACCACGACCCCATGGGCTATCCCATTGCATGATCTGATCAGGGAACTTGGAAACAGAGAACCATAACGCAAAATCTGCCTGATTACGCTTCAGGCTGTCTATCTCTACACGGTCAGTCTGGGTTTGGGCCTCAAGACGCAGGCGCGCAAACTCGGTATAGCGGTCAAACTTCGATACATCAAAGTAAACGTTACCTTGGTTGCTGGTACCTTCGCGGCTAAAGTAGGCATAGCCGTTTTCAATCAACTTTTGCACCATCGCAATCATTTCAGGAATATGTTCAGTCGCGCGGCAAACAACGTCCGGCTTCTGCACATTTAGCTGTTCTGACTGGCGGAAAAATTCGTTTTCATAAAATTTGGCAATATCCCATGGCGACTTCTTCTCGCGCTTGGAAGCTAAAGCCATTTTATCATCACCCGCATCGGCGTCTGACTGTAAATGGCCAACATCAGTAATGTTCATGACATGGCTAAGCTTGTAACCGGCTTTATGAAGCGCACGACGGAGAATATCCTCGAACACATAGGTGCGCATATTACCAATATGCGCATAGTTATAAACCGTGGGACCACAGCAATACATACGCACCATATTTTCATTGAGAGGCTTGAACACCTCTTTTTCGCGCGTCAGTGTATTGTAGAGCTTGAGTTCCATGGAATCCCCGGAAAGTCATATTTTCACAGGGATTCCATAGCACAAACCCCTAACCTGTCACAACATCCGTGAAGCCGTTGGTAATGGGGTAACGGCGGTCCTTGCCAAAGCTGCGTGGGGTAATCTTAACGCCCGGCGCGCTCTGGCGGCGCTTATATTCTGCCCTGTCGAGCAGCTTCCAGATGCGCAGCACGGTCGCACGCTCAAAGCCCTCGGTAACCAGATCATCAACGCCCAGCTCTTTCTCAACCAGCCCCTTGAGGATGCCATCGAGCACAGGATAAGGCGGCAGGCTGTCCTGGTCCTTCTGGTCAGGCCGCAGCTCGGCTGAAGGCGCCTTGGTGAGGATACGCTCAGGGATAACCACCCCACCCGGCCCTTTGCCCCAAGGCAGCTTGTGCTTGTTACGCCACTCGCACAGGGCATAAACCGTCATCTTGTAAACGTCTTTAATGCCGGAGAAACCGCCGCACATATCGCCATAGAGCGTGGCATAGCCAACCGACATCTCCGACTTATTACCAGTTGAAAGCACCATAAGACCGGTAGAGTTGGAAATGGCCATGAGGATAACACCGCGCGCACGCGCCTGAATATTCTCAGCCGCGATACCAGATACACCACCCAGCATCTGCTCATAAGCCTGCATGGCAGGGCCGATGTTGATGCTTTCATACTTGCAGCCCAGTGCCTTGGCACAAGTCTCGGCATCCTCTAGACTATCGCGTGATGTGTAAGGCGATGGCATCATCACGCAGCGCACACGATCTGCACCGATAGCATCTGCCGCCAGTGCAGCACAAAGTGCGCTATCCACACCACCACTCATGCCCAGCACCACGCCGGGGAAGCGGTTTTTCTCGATATAATCACGCAGGCCCATGACCAGCGCAGCGTAGATACTGTCAATGCCATCATCATCCGTCTCTTGCGGGGCGCTGATGACTTCCCATACCTTCTTGCCACGGCTGAACTCGACGATGGATACGGCCTCGCGCCAATAAGCTGTGCGGCCCACAATCTCGCCATCGGCATTGGCCACCAGCAAGCCGCCATCAAACACCAGCTCATCCTGCCCGCCGACCTGATTGTGATAGGTCATCGGCACGCCGTTTTCGCGCGCACGGTCGCTTACAATCTCGGCCCGCACATGGTCCTTCTTGTGCTCATACGGACTGCCATTTGGCGAGATGAGAATTTCTGCACCGCGCTTGGCCAGATGGGCACAAACGGCAGGAGTCCATACATCTTCACAAATCGGCACACCCAGCTTGATCCCGCGCCAGACAATCGGCTGCGGCAGCGGGCCAGCAGTAAACACACGCTTTTCATCAAACGGGCCGTAGTTGGGTAAATCGACCTTATGGCGCACGGCCTCGATCTTGCCATTCGAGATCAGCACTACCGAGCTCATGACCTTTTCATCCGCGACAAAGGGTGTGCTGACGATGATATCCGGCCCCGGTTGAGCAGCCAGCTTCTCGAGCGCCGCATAAATGGCCTGCTGGAACGCAGGCTTGAGGACGAGATCCTCCGGCGGGTAACCGCAAGTGGCCAGTTCGGAGGTAAGCACAAGATCAGCGCCAAGGCGGGCAGCCTCAGAACGAGCAGATTCAATTTTTCTAAAATTCCCGGGGACATCGCCCACAACGGGATTAAGAGTGGCTAAAGCCAGCTTGAAACGATCAGTCATCTTCTACAATCCTTCTTATCGCGTAAGCGATAGACGATGTTTACACGGGTAACAGCATAATCGGCTTAGCCGATTTGCCTACCCATAATTAGGTTAGAACAACAATTTAGTTCATGCAAGAAGCTATTAGCCGGGCAATACGCGGTCAATCAGGCGACTAATTGTGCCGCCTTCCTTCGTGCTGCTGGTAGCCAACGGTACCTCATACCACACACGGCCGGGGCCGGTTACGGTGGTGAGGAATGCACCATTACCGCTAAACAAGCGGCCCATACCTGTGGGCTGCTCCCATAAACCAATTGTTACATTACCTGCAGCTGCAACCAGTGTTTTAGCAGGAATGCGAATGGTAGCACCCTCGCCTAAAACTTTGTCCTGAACCAAGCCTTTGGTAGCCAACAAGGCAATGCTTGGCGCATCGCCGGTTGCAGAAATACGCTGCAGACCGAACATGCCAGTAAACTTGGTCAGGCTCATGTTTTTTATGCGCTCAAATCCAACTGTTACTTCACCCACAGCCGCAAAGAAAGCACCGCGCTTACAGTAGAAAGCCTCGTTACCCTGCAGGGGCATGGCAAGCACGCCGCGGCTATCCTCAGGGCTAAGTACCAGCTGCGCTGTGCCTGTACCTTCATTACGATAATGCACCATGGACAGCCCCTCGCCTGATGCCAACCTGCCAAACAGCCCTGCTGCAGATTTAGGTGTATCGATCATACGCATCTGCATACCGATATCACTATCCATTGCAGCCAGTGAACCGGGCTGAGCAACCACGCCCGCGCCTTTAGTCAGATTGATTTCGGCAATCGCGCTCACGCCATTTTTAATAACAACACCCTGCCTTTTCAGTATAGCGTCTGTATTGGTGGTATCCGGTATATCTGCAATTGCAAGCTGGCGAGAGGTATAACCCTTGCGCCGCGCCAGTTGAATATAGGCTGCGCCCTTATGAACCATACGCGCGCCAAACAGCGCACCACCCAGCATGAGTAACCCCGCAATCAGGTAAAGCTTATAAGGTAAAGCTACTTTTTCTGCCTTAGGGGGCAAAGTCTTTGCAGCTTCTGTAATGCATCTCTCTTTAGCACTTTGGAAAAGCAAGGTACCGGGCTGGATTTTCTTGGCCAGCACATCTGTATCACACTTCTTTTCAGCCTTATCGACCAGAGTATTATGAAATTCCTCTCTGGCATCATCTCGGTCATGACTGAATTTAGCGTACCAACCAACAACGCCAGCTAAAGCCAAAAAGGCTGCTGTTACAACCGAACCCACTGTAACGCCTGTAACTCCACGGCGCCAATAACGCCGAACTGCCAATTTATCTGCCACGTAAAAGCCCTCTGCTGATGTGGGCGAAATTTAAAGAAAATGACCCTGCAAATGCAAGTTCTGCCTGCAGGGTTAAGAAACTAAATAGTTAAGGGGTTCAAGCAACCTTCTTGGCAGCTTCAAGCTTAACACGCTCGGCTTTCAGCATTTCAGCCAGCAAAAACGCCAGTTCGAGGCCCTGGCTGCCATTAAGGCGCGGGTCGCAAGCGGTTACGTAATTTTCGCCCAAGCGGGCGGCAGTAATTTTTTCAGCGCCGCCAATACACTCGGTAACGTTCTGGCCAGTCAGCTCAAAATGCACACCACCCGGATGCGTGCCCTCGGCACGGTGCACGGCAAAGAAGTCCTTCACCTCAGCCAGCACAGAATCGAAATCACGGGTCTTATAGCCATTATCGGTTTTAATAGTATTGCCGTGCATAGGGTCGCAGCACCATACAACCGTGCGGCCTTCCTTGCGGATGCGCTCAATCAGCTTGGGCAGATGCGCCTCGACCTTGCCTGCGCCCATACGGCTGATGAGCGTAATACGCCCCGCCTCATTACTGGGATTGAGAATGTCGATAAGCTGGATCAGCTGGTCAGGATCGGAGGTCGGCCCGCACTTGATGCCGAGCGGATTACCAACACCGCGCAGGAACTCAACATGTGCACCATCCGGTTGGCGGGTGCGGTCGCCAATCCACAGCATATGTGCACCCACATCGTACCAGTCGCCAGTGGTACTATCGACACGGGTAAGCGCCTGCTCGTAAGGCAACAGTAGCGCTTCGTGGCTGGTATAAAAATCAGTCTCACGGATGGAGCGTGTAGTCTCACCGGTAATACCGCAAGCTTCCATAAACTTCAGGCATTGGCCCAGCTGGTCAGCCAGATGCTCATACTTGGCACCAGATGAGCTGTTAGCGATAAATCCCAGCGTCCACTGATGCACACGGTTAAGGTCGGCATAACCACCCTGCGCAAACGCACGTAGCAGGTTAAGGGTTGAGGCTGACTGATTGTACGCCTGAATCATGCGTTCAGGATTAGGGATACGGGCTTCGGGCGTAAATTCAGGCCCGTTGATGATATCGCCCTTGTAGCTCTCGAGCGTGACGCCATCAATCGTCTCGGTTTCGGCCGATCGTGGCTTGGCAAACTGACCTGCAATACGGCCAACCTTTACCACCGGCATAGCCGCACCGAATACCAGCACAACAGCCATTTGCAAGAGCACACGGAAGGTATCGCGGATATTTTGCGGGTGGAATTCGGCAAAGCTCTCGGCGCAATCGCCGCCCTGCAGTAAGAACGCCTTGCCCATGGCCACATCGCCGAGCGCCTTCTTGAGGTTGCGTGCTTCGCCAGCGAACACGAGTGGCGGATAGTTACGGAGCTTCTTGACCGCAGCCTCTGCCGCTACCGCATCAGGATAGGTGGGCATATGCTTGGCAGGCTTGGTTTTCCAGCTCTCGGGGGTCCACTCGGCAGTCATCAGGCGCTCCTTGAAATTAGGTGCATGAGTTTTGCAGAGTTACCACGCCGGTGCAACGCCGATTGGTTAAAATACTATGCTTTCGTGCCCACAACAGTCCAGCTATAGCCGTGACGGTGGTAGGTTTGTACATCTTTAAAACCAGCGGTGAGCAGCAGCTGCTTGGCCTCTGCTTCGCGGTAATATTTGGCATAAGCCGGATTGAGCTGATCATAGATGATCAGGTAGCGTTTACTGCTTGGTAGCTTGGCCAACACGCCAGTTGCATAACCACGCATAGGTAACGGCAGCCAGCGGCACAAGAATGTGTAGAGCGACAGCACCGCATTGAGCATATGGCATAAGCCAGCCAGCACGACATGCGGCAGTTTTACAGTGAACCAGCGCAGTGGGTTTATCACGCTCAAGTAAAGCTCATTTCCCTCATATCCGTAAAGCCAGAGGATACAGCGGCCATTTGGCTTGAGCGCCTCATAACAGGCGGCGATTACTGGCACGGGGTCGGGAATATGGTGGATAACGCCTATAGATACGACATCATCCACTTGCAGTTCGGGTGATACTTCATCTCCGCGCTGGTTGATATAGGTGATACGATCTGCCAGACTGGCTGTATTAGTTTTAAGTGTTTCAAAAGCTGCAAGTGCAGGCTCAACCGCCACAACATGCGCAGCCCCAGCCCCCAGCAGCATCTGCACAATCCGGCCCGAGCCCGAGCCGATATCCATTACCTTACGGCCCTTGAGGCTGTCAGGCGCAACCAGTGGTCCCAGTATATCAGCAAAGAACTCAACTGACCCGTAGAGACCCGAGTTGTCGGTATACCGGCCCCATTGATCACCAAAATCGGTAATCGTTTGTTCGCGTAAAGCTACGCTCATTAAAGTCCCGCCATCTGGATGTATTTAATGTTCAGGTACTCATCGAGCCCGTAGCGCGAACCTTCACGACCGATACCGCTTTCCTTCACGCCGCCAAAGGGCGCTGTCTCGGTGGTGAGCATGCCATCGTTAGCTGAGACCATGCCGTACTCCAACGCCTCAGCCACACGCCAAACACGGCCCAAGTCGCGCGCATAGAAGTATGCTGCCAAGCCATACTCGGTATCATTCGCCATTTTAATAGCTTCAGCCTCGTCCTTGAAACGGAATAGCGGTGCAACCGGGCCAAAGATTTCCTCTTTCGCAACGCGCATGGCTGGCGTAACGCTGGTTATAACCGTTGGCTCATAGAAGCTGCCGCCCAGCGCATGGCGCTTACCGCCCACAGCCAGCTTGGCTCCTTTGCTTGTGGCATCGGCTACCAGTGCTTCAACACCTTCAACCGCCTTCATGTTGATGAGCGGCCCCTGCTGTACGCCCTCGCCTGTGCCATCGCCAACCTTGAGCGCCTTCACCGCCAGCGCAAGCTTGGCGGCAAACGCGTCATAGACACCGTCCTGCACCAGAATACGGTTAGCGCACACACAAGTCTGCCCGCTATTGCGGAATTTCGAGGCCATTGCGCCTTCAACAGCTTTATCGAGATCAGCATCGTCAAATACAATAAACGGTGCGTTACCGCCTAGCTCGAGTGAAATGCGCTTCATGGTACCGGACGCCTTGGCCATAAGCGCCTTACCTACAGCGGTTGAGCCAGTGAAGGATATTTTGCGGATAAGCGGATGGGTGGAAAGCAAATCGCCAATCACATTCGCATCACCAGTCACAAGATTAATCACGCCAGCTGGTATGCCGGCACGCATGGCCAAATCGACCAGTGCCAGCGCGATAAGCGGTGTGGCGGATGCCGGCTTGATGATAATGGTGCAACCCGCAGCCATGGCAGGGGCAACCTTCCGCGCAATCATGCTGGCAGGGAAATTCCATGGCGTAATAGCAGCGCAAACACCCACAGCCTGCTTCACCACAAGCGTACGGGCACCTGCCTTATAGGGCGGTACAACGTCTCCATAACTACGGCGGGCCTCTTCGGCAAACCAGTCAAGATAAGCAATACAGCTACCCAACTCGCCTTTGGCCTCAGCCAGCGGCTTGCCCTGCTCGGCTGTAAGCAGCAGCGCCAGATCATCCATATTCGCAGTAATGAGCGCAGACCATTTGCGCATCAGCACCACACGGTCCTTGGGCAGCATGTCACGCCATGCGGGGAAGGCTTGGTGCGCAGCTTCAACCGCCTTCACGGCCTCGGCCTCGGTAAGCCGCGGCACGCGGCCCAGCAGTGCACCGGTGGCAGGGTTTTTCACCTCAATCGCGTTCATGCCAGCAGGCACCCACTGGCCATTCACCAGATTGGCCTCACGCAATAATGTAGGATCTTTTAGCTTCAAAATCATAACGCTACCCTCCGGGTTGGAGGATAGCGTTATAAACTATTAGAACAAGCTGTGTTTATTACGAGCCGGTTTTGCGACCAAAGCTACCGCGGTTCTGCGGGCCATCAGCCTTCTTCTTCCAGAACGGCTTCTTGCCGGCTGGACGGGCTGAGCCATTGTCGTTACCGGCATTCTCGCTGCCGTAGGGCTTGATGAAGCCTTCACGACGCTGCGGCTGCTGCTGGTAAGCACCTGGCTCGCGGCGCTGGTCGCCCGGCTGGCCTACAAACTCGTCGCGCTGAATTTGCGGACGGGCCTGATAACCCTGACGGTCGCCCTGCGGACGGTCATTCTGGGGACGGCCCTGATAGCCACCCTGTGAACGACCCTGATAGCCCTGACGGTCACCCTGCGGGCGATCGCCCTGCGAACGACCCTGATAGCCACCTTCGCTACGGCCACCCTGTGAGCGGCCCTGATAACCACCCTGCGAACGACCACCACCCTGCGAGCGGCCACCGCCACCACGACGGTCGTCATACTGGGGCTGGTGCGCCGGGGTTACAGCAACAATACCTGAAGAAGCAGGACGGGCTACAACTTCGATGGTCTGGCGGGTCAGACGCTCGATCTGGCGCAGCCAACCGCGCTCTTCGCCATTCGGTTCGCACATCGAGATAGCAACACCGCTCTTGCCAGCACGGGCGGTACGGCCAATGCGGTGAATATATGTTTCCGGCTCATGCGGAACGTCGTAGTTGATTACGTGTGTTACATCATCCACATCGATACCGCGGGCGGCGATGTCGGTTGCAACCATGGCACGCACCTGACCACGGCCAAAGGCACCGAGAGCAGCCTGACGCTGACCCTGCGACTTACGGCCATGCATAACGCTGGTCGATACGCCAGCGCTTTCAAGAACGCGGGCAACCTTATCGGCACCATGCTTGGTGCGTGTGAAAACAACTACACGTGCGAGTGCTGGATCGGCCATAAGATCGACCAGAATCTGGCGCTTTTCAGAGATGGTAGCTGGAATAACCATCTGCTTGATGCGTTCAATCGGGGTTGATACCGGTGTAACTTCGATACGAAGCGGATTATGCAGCAGACCGCGAGCCAGATCAGCAACTTCGCGCGGCATGGTAGCCGAGAAGAAGAGTGTCTGCTTCTTCTGCGGCAGCGCCTGTGTAATGCGGCGGATGCTGGGCATGAAGCCGATTTCGAGCATACGATCGGCTTCATCAAGAACGAACATTTCGATCTTACTGATGTCGATAAGGCGCTGCTGCATCAGGTCTTCAAGGCGACCCGGGGTAGCGATAACAATATCTACACCGCGGCGCAGCTGCTCAACCTGGCGAACCTGGCTTGCACCACCAACGATCTGGGTGTGATAGAGCTTGAGGCCAGCACCGTAGCGCTGAATGCTGTCGCTGATCTGGATGGCCAGTTCGCGTGTAGGAGCAAGGATGAGTGCACGGGGAACGCGGCGGCTACCTTCTGAAACCATGAGGTGATGCAGCATCGGCAGAACAAAAGCAGCAGTCTTACCGGTGCCTGTCTGCGCCAGACCGAGCACGTCCTGACCGTTCATAACGGCAGGGATCGACTGAGCCTGAATAGGGGTTGGATTGGTATAACCTTCACGGGCTACGGCCTGCATGATTTCAGGACGGAGGTTAAGGTCAGCAAATGTAATAGGTGTAGTCATAGATATACATATCCAGCGCGCGTGGCCCTTTTCAAAAGGCACGTCGAGCCGCTCCAGTTGAGGCCATCCGCACGCAAGCCGGAGGGGCCTTATTTCACAGGAAACGCTCGAAATGCCTATATATCAGATAGTTAAGCCTGATACGATGCGCGCGATTACGATACGCTTTTGCAACCAAAATCGGTTGCGTGAGGGGCTTATAACCTATCCCCTGCCTCAATAGCAAGCATTACCCGAAATAAACTTTCGCCAGTGCAGGGTTATCACGCCGCACCCTGCCTTCCTCTTGGGTAACCGAATGGCCCTCATAAGCAGTTATATGCAGGAAAGCACGCACATAATTGCCATCAGCCAGCTGCGGCTCGTGCGGGGTTACACCGCTGGTGCACACAATGGTGCCTGCAGGCCAGTTACGGCCTTCAGCAGGGTAAACGCGGCTATCGAAATAGGCATTACGGACCCGCGCCAGCTCTATGGGGTCGATATCATCCGGATCTTCATCGGTAATACGATCCCATACCGGCAGCAGCTCAGCATATTCCCTGGCATCAAAGTTTTTCAAACCATCATAAAAAACGGTGTTGAGACTGCTCGCCATCAGGAAGTTGGCCGTCACCCTGCCCTCACCTTTAATCAGCAGGTGCTCGTCATCATCAATGTGCTTACCGGCATTCCGGCGTACAGGCTCACCTTTGTGCAAATACGTGTGCTCATACAGCATATGCATCCACTCGTGCTCGTAGCGCTGGCTGGTGGCTGCGCGGAAGTCGGCAATTTTCTGGAATGCACCGCGCGGCGAAAGCCACTCAGGAATAAAGATATTGGTGCCCGGCGCCTTAATGGGAATAAACAGATCAAACTTGTCACTCAGGATAAGCTCAGCCGGATTTTCCCAGCCTACACGCTGCGCCCGCTGCGGGCGGCCAAGCAGGTTAAGCGAACGCGGCGCATCGAGATCCATATCCTGAATCGGAAATACGGACCGCGCTTGCGGAATAATCTCAATGAAATTGTGTGTCATAGCCGCAAACTAGCCGTTTGCAGCTGCCAATCTCAAGCAAGAAAACACGTTAACTACTCGACTGTGACACTTTTGGCCAGATTACGGGGCTGATCGACATCCGTGCCTTTAATACAAGCGGCATGATAGGCCAAAAGCTGCACAGGGATGGAGTAGAGAATGGGCGCCACAAACGGATCGCACACCGGCAATTCCAGCTGCCAGCGCGACTGTGCCTTCAGTTTGGCGCAACCCTCAGTATCCGAAATCAACAGCACCTGCCCGCCACGCGCCGCCACTTCCTGTACATTACCGGCGACCTTCTCGAATAAGGCATCACGCGGCGCTACCACAATCACCGGCACATTATTATCGATCAGCGCAATCGGGCCGTGTTTCATTTCGCCAGCGGCATAGCCTTCGGCATGGATATAGGAAATTTCCTTCAGCTTGAGCGCGCCTTCCAGCGCGATGGGGTATAATGCACCACGGCCAAGATAGAGCACATCACGTGCCTTGCTCACATCAACCGCGAGCTGCCTGATGGCCGCATCATGGCGCAGCACTTCTGCCGCGCGTGATGGCACTTCCCGCAGGGCCTGTGCAATCTCGGCCTCACGTTCGGCAGTAATCACGCCCTTCTGGCGTGCCAAGGCAACAGCCAGACAGGCCAGCACAGTCAACTGCGTGGTGAAGGCTTTGGTGGAGGCTACGCCCACTTCAGGGCCAGCGTGGGTGTAGAACACATAATCGCTCTCACGCGCAATGGTGCTCTCAGGCTTATTGATAACTGCCAGAATGCGCTGGCCTTGGCGTTTACAATAACGCAGTGCTTCAAGTGTATCGAGCGTCTCGCCCGACTGCGAGATGAACAGCGCTACACCACCCGAAGGCATCGGTGCTTCGCGGTACCTGAACTCGGAGGCAATATCCAGCTCCACCGGAATACGTGCTACCTGCTCGAACCAGTATTTGGCTACGCAGCCAGCATAATAAGCGGTACCGCAGGCAACAATTGTAATTCGCGAGGCTGTGCTAAGGTCAAACGGCAGCACCGGCAGCGCAATTTTGCCGGTTGAAGGATGTACAAAGGTATTGAGCGTGGCTGCAATCACCTCGGGCTGTTCATGAATTTCCTTAAGCATGAAATGCGCATAATCACCCTTGCTCACCATGTCTTTAGTTACATTCGAGAGCTTGATCGGGCGATCGACGATATTATCGTTCTCATCGCGGATGATGGCTCTATCACGCGAGAGCTCAACCCAGTCGCCGTCCTCAAGGTAGCTCAGGCGGTTGGTAAGCGGGGCCAGTGCATAAGCATCTGAGGCCAGATACATTTCGCCATCGCCATAACCAACAGCCAGCGGTGTGCCACGACGCGCAGCCATAATGGTGTTATCATTACCCGCAAACAGAGCGGCAATAGAGAAAGCACCCTTCAGTTTCTTGAGTGCAGCTGAAGTCGCCTGAACCGGATTCATGCCTTGGCGCGCATAGTGCGTAAGCAGATGCGCAATCACCTCAGTATCCGTTTCAGTCACAAAGCGGCACTGATGCTCCTCAAGCTCGCTCTTCAGCTCCTGATAGTTTTCGATAATACCATTGTGTACTACAGCCACCTTATCAGTCGCATGCGGATGCGCATTCTGCTCGGTCGGGCCGCCGTGTGTGGCCCAACGGGTGTGGCCAATACCGATAAAACCTGCGAGAGGCTGGTCCTGCAGCTTGTTAGCCAGATTAATCAGCTTACCCTCGGCACGGCGGCGCTCGATACCGTTAGCGGTCAGCGTGGCAATGCCTGCGCTATCATACCCGCGGTATTCAAGACGCTTGAGGCCCTCAAGCACCTGCGACGCTACATCCTGCTTACCAACGATCCCGACGATGCCGCACATACTAGGCCCCTTTGTTAAAAATCTTGCGATACGTTGCAAATAGCAGAATCGCTGCAATGGCAAAACCAACCATCACACCTTCCGGCATCAGCATCTGCATGAATTCAATTTCATTCGGACGCACAGGAATACCCTGTAGCTCGCGGCGGCGCGTTACTAGCTCGGCCACATACCCATCCCACAGCTCCCAACTGGTGATAACAGACAGCGCATGTACGCCAATCCCGCACAGTGCCAATATCCAGCCAAATTTGTGCAGCCGCAGGATCAATACACCCGCCGCTATAAAGAGCAGACCCAAAGCCATGTTATAGGCACCCAGCTGTATCCCCTCAGCTATCCGCCCCATAATCGGCTCAGGCAGCTGATACTGCGTCCACAACACCGCACGCTTGCAGCCATCGAGAATACAGATAACGCCTAAAAACATGCCGAGATATGTTTCTCGCACAAAAACCGAGTTCGGCACACCATACGGCGTAATTGACAAAATCATATGCCCCGGCGTTTTGCCCAAGAGCAGCTCATCAAGCGCCGCAAAAACCAAAGCGAGTGACCAGCGGACAATAAACTTCCGGTCTTCAGGTACTGGCACAAACTCGAGCAACACGCCTATAACCGTTACGCCGATAATCAGGTTGAGGTAAAAAGCCAGCGCGCGACGCAGGCGTGAAGTTGGCACATAGCTATCGATTGAGTTATCGCTCACTGGCGTTCTCTCCGGCGTGTTGCCATACCGTGGTTCGGTGCCATTTTTTGTGGGTTGCGCTCCAGCGCCAGTGCATCTGCCGGTACATCGCTGGTTATGACACTACCTGCACCAATCAAGGCATCTGCACCAATTTTAATGGGCGCGACGAGCGAGGTATTGGAGCCAATGAAGGCACCCGCACCAATCTCGGTCTTGCTTTTGGTAAAACCATTATAGTTACAGGTAATGGTGCCAGCGCCGATATTCGCGTTCGCTCCGATAGTCGCATCGCCCAGATAAGCCAGATGTCCAGCCTTGGCACCCTCACCCATTTTGGTATTCTTCAACTCAACAAAGTTACCAATATGTGCACTATCGCTAATCTGTACACCGGCACGTAGCCGTGCGAACGGACCGAGATGCACATTAGAGCCGATTTTGCTTTGCTCGATATGGCAGAACGAGCGGATATCCACATTATCGCCCAGGCTCACACCCGTACCAATAAACACGTTAGGGCCGATGGTTACATCAATACCGTATGTGGTATCCGCGCTTAAATAAACAGTATCAGGATCGGTCAATGTCACGCCGTTATCCATCGCCAACTTGCGCAAGCGCTTTTGCATAACCTTCTCAACTGCCGCCAGCTCGGCACGCGAATTCACGCCCAGCACATCCTCATCCGCAATCTCGACATGCGCACAAACATGACCCTTGCGGCGCGCACCGGCGATTGTATCGGTCAGGTAAATCTCACCCTTCGCATTCTGGTTAGAAAGGCCAGAGAGCAGTTCGGGCAGCAGCTTGCCATCAAAAAGCATGATACCGCCATTGCAGAGGAAAATGGCGCGCTGTGCCTCATCAGCATCTTTCTCTTCAACAATACCTACCAGCTGACCACCCTCGATAATCAGGCGGCCATAGCCGGTGTTATTGGCAGGCGTCATACCGCTTACCACCACAGCCGGATTATCGCCTGCTTTGCGGCGTTCAATCAGTTTAGTAAGCGTGGCAGGGGTAATCAGCGGCGTATCGCCAAAAAGCACCAGCACATCGCCTTTGGGATTAAGGCCGTTCATGCCCGCCTGTACGGCATGCCCGGTACCCTTGGGCTCGGCCTGCAGCGCGGTTGCATGCGGGGCGACGGTATCCGCCAGCTTTTCCATACCCGGGCCGATGACTACAACAATGCGCTCTGGCTTCAGGCTCTCGGCCGCCATGACAGCGTATTTCACCATCGGCAAACCGGCCACGAGGTGCAGCGGCTTGGGGATAGCGGTTTTCATGCGGGTACCGCGGCCAGCGGCAAGGATGAGGCAGGTAAGGTCGTTGGTCGTCATAATGACCAATTCATGGGGCGAATCTCGCCATCTGCCTAGTCATATGATGTTTCACTGCGTTACGCCGCAGCGACACGGGCTCCGTGTGCAAGATGCTTGCCCGAGAGCAAGGCATTGAGCAGCTTGTTAATATCTTCAGCCGTGTGCATGGGTAGTGGCGTAATACGGATACGCTCGGTGCCGCGCGGCACGGTCGGGTAATTAATTGGCTGCACATATATGCTGTGCTCTTCGATCAGGTAATCGGTTATCGCACGGCAGCAGGCCGCATCGCCCACCATCAGCGGCACGATGTGGCTTTTATTCTTCATAATAGGCATGCCAGCCTTGGTCAGAATGGCTTTGACCTGTGCCACGCGTTCGCGCTGCTGCTCGCGCTCAACACTCGAGCTGCGCAAATGCCTGATGCTGGCCAGCGCACCTGCGCACAAAACCGGTGGTAATGAGGTGGTGAAGATAAATCCGGCGGCTGACGAGCGGATTGCATCCACAATCGCCATCGAGCCGGTAATATAACCGCCCATCACGCCAAAGGCCTTGCCCAATGTACCCTCGATAATGGTAAGGCGGTGCGAAAGGCCCAGCTCTTCTGCCACGCCCGCGCCAGTAGCGCCGTACATGCCAACAGCATGCACTTCATCAAGATAGGTCATGGCACCATAGCGCTCGGCCAGATCAACAATCTCGGCTAGGGGCGCGATATCGCCATCCATGGAGTAGACCGATTCAAACACCACCAGCTTGGGCGCATTAACTGGCGCGCTCTCGAGCAGCTCAGCTAGATGTGCCACATCGTTATGACGGAAAATACGCTTTTCAGCACCCGACTGGCGAATACCTTCGATCAGCGAGTTATGATTATCCGCATCCGAGAAAATGATAAGACCCGGCAGCAGCTTACCTAATGTGGCCAAACTCGCCTGATTTGAAATGTACCCCGAGGTGAACAGTAATGCGGCCTGCTTACCATGCAGGGCTGCCAGCTCCATCTCGAGCTCGATATGCGCATGCGTAGTACCGGAGATGTTACGGGTACCACCCGCACCAGCGCCATAGCGAGCAAGCGCCTCCTGCATGGCTAGCAATACTTTGGGGTGCTGGCCCATGCCCAGATAATCGTTACTGCACCAGATGGTCACCTGCTTTGGCGCAGCGTCAACCGACTTGCGCCACAGGGCCTGCGGGAACTTGCCTGCAATACGCTCAAGGTCGGCAAAGTGGCGATAACGCCCCTCGCTCTTGAGGGCATCTAGGTGCTGCTGGAAGACTGGGTCAAAATTCATGCCAAAGAGACTAGCCAGCAGCGGCCTTTATGGCAATCCGGCTGATTGCTGAACCGGGTTAATTGCGCGGATATGCGCCACCAGTGTGCCTAATTCAACCGTACTTTGTACGCGAACCGGCAGTTCGGGCAGCTCGGCGGAGGGTTTGGCAATCCAGATAATCAGCGGATTCTTGGCCTCGGCATTGTCGCGAGCGCTCCAGAAACCGGCTCGGGCCTCACGCTGGGGAAAGCCCGCCACGGGCTCAAACAGCACTTCGCAGCGCAGCGCAGAGCCCGCAAACAGGGAGTAGCTGGTCTTGGCCAGAACCTCTTCGCCGCGGTTGCTGAACACCAGCTTGTAAAGGCGGCGGCCATCGAAAGCCGGGATACTACCCGCACAGCCCTTGGCACCACCCTGGGCCAGTACGTTTACCACTGCGCTCAAGGGGTCCATAGCGCCGGTGCGCTGCTCGAGCGTGGCCTCGGTACGGCCATCCTGCTTGTGCGGGGGTGTAGCAACCGATGTAACAACGTTATTCACAAAGCTGAACTCAGTGGTGCGTAGTTTTTCGCGCCAGGCATCGTCATAACGGGCGATTTGTGGGTGCACACCCTTTTCATCAACCGTGCCGCGCGCTGTAATCATATTGCGCCAAGGTACAAGGCTGGACCACATGCCGGTGGTGCGGGCGTTAGCGTGAATGTCATACGCCTTTTCGCCCAGATGGTAGGTAACACCCACGTTCACAACCTTAAGGCCACCCGCATAAAGCGTGTAGGTGAGGCTGAGATTATGATCGGGTGCAGGAGCAGAAGGCGCATCAGCAGCCATGGCAGGGCCTGCAATAACAAGGGCGGCGGCCAGAGCGAGTAATTTATACATTATCTGCCTCACTTTCTAAATCTCGGAATACAGCAGTTTTCCTACATATAATACGTCAACAGCAAGCCGAATCCGCTGCGGCACCCTGCCCCCACGCGGTCACTTGATATTGCTATTTGTTACGGTCACGCAGGCGCTCGGCGGCTACCCGGCTGCGGTAATGCCATGGCGACTCTGCTCGCCCGCCCCAAACGCCGCGCACACGGGTTTGCGCATATCCTTCAAGATCAGCATATTGCGGGGTTAATTCGGTATAGGCAAAGGCCCAGCCATTGCGCACCATCAAGGCAGCAAGGTCCAGACCGTTAACAGCGCAGGTGCCTATGCTCTGGCCATTCCGGTCAGTTCCGCGCACATAACAGGTTACCTGATTAGCCCCTACAAGACGGCTCAGCTCATCCTTGGCGCGGGTGAAGCAATCATATGGCTGGTTGGCTTTGGTCTGGCAGGTCTGGCCCGCGTCTGGCGCATCAATACCCCACAGCTTTACAGCCGAGCCATTGACTGAAACCAGATCACCCTCAACCGCTGTACCGGAACCGATTGTGGTTGGGAATGGCGGCGGCTTGGTGGCTGGCGCGAATGGAATGATGGGCGCAGGCGCAGCCGGTTGCGATGGGGTACCCGAAGCCCAAACAGGCGTGGCGATAAGCAGGGCGAGAATCAAAAAGCGCAACATCCTTGCACTATATCTCACACTGCCCCTTCGCGGCAGGGGCAAGATAGGGTAATTTCCTGCCGATGACTGAAACGCTCGACCTTGCCAAACTCACCACCAGCGCATTTGAGATTGCTCTCGAGGCTGGCCGTATCGTCATGAAAGCGCGTAATGAAGCGCTGGGCATCGCCGCTAAGCAGGATGGCTCACCGGTAACGCTGGCCGACCAGGCAGCTGAGAAATATATCGTCGCCGCCCTGCAAAAGCTGACGCCTGATATCCCGATTGTGGCTGAAGAGCTGGTTTCCGACGGTAACGCTCCTGAAATTGGCGATAAGCCTTTCTGGATTGTCGACCCGCTGGATGGCACCAAAGACTTCATCGCTGGTGAGTCTGAATTCGCGATCGTCATTGCGCTTGTCGTTGGCGATACCCCTGCCCTTGGCGTTATCCACGGCCCTGCCATGGAAGTAACTTACGCGGGTGCGGTTGGTGTTGGCGCCACCCGCGCGCGCAAGAACAAGGCCGAAGACATCAGGGCCCGCAATGCCCCACATGATGGCGTGACTGTGCTTTCAAGCCGCCACCACGGTAGCGCACCGGATCTGCAGCAGTATCTGGGTGAGTTTAAGATTGCCTCGCACAAGCGCATGAGTTCAGCGCTCAAGTTTGGCGTATTGGCTTCAGGCGATGCCGATATCTACCCGCGCTTTGGTCGTGTCATGGGCTGGGATATAGCCGCTGGCCACGCAATTGTGCTGGCGGCTGGCGGACGCATGAGCACCGCGACTGGTGAGGCGATTAACTATCGCACTAAAACCTTTGATATCCCCAGCTTCATCGCCCGCGGGCGCATTAGCAGCTAATCATGCTTCAGCTCGAACTTTATGTTGATGGCGTAGAAGAGCCAGCTAATCTTTTTGCTGAAGTCTTTGGCATGACCGTAACGCAAAGCCACGATGGCTGGCGCACCCTATCTCATACTAGTAACTATCAGATCATGCTGTTTGATGAGGCTAAGCACGCGCATGAAGAAGGCCACTGGAAATTCCCTGACGGGCCCAAAGGCTCAGGCATCGAGATTATTCTGGTGACCGATAATGTGGCTGGTAAGCACGAGAAAATCAGCGCACTTGGCTATACCTGCACAGCATTACGCTCACCGCCTTGGGGCGGTGTCGACTTCTTTTTCACGCTTAAAGAAGGCTACGTTATTAGGGTTAAGCAACCCGCCTAACATTAACCCGCAGCGAGAGTAGCTGGCTTGGCCTTGAGCACAGCACTGGTACGCTGAGCTGGTGAATCCACAGGCTCACGCGGCGCGGGTGAGAAGGCATCATCAATGCCATACGCCTTCACATCAAGCTTTTCGGGATTTGGAATAATCTTGAAGTCGCCCTTGGCATCGATATCGGCCGCGAAGATAGTGCGGAAGCCTGGCAGCTTGCTGGTAAGTGGTGCAACACCATGCTTGGCCAGAACACCATTGTTATTGAGCACTGCGTTATCGCTCAGCGGCTGCGGGTTGTTCATATCACCCATATACTGGCGCACGATCACCTGACCACCACCCTGCGGATAAACCAATGCAGCGTATTCAACACGGCTCAGTTTATCGCCGGGGAATTGCATACCAGCGCCATAAACCTGCACACGGTTGGTTTCCATGGCATTGCGCACAGCGTTTGAAAGGCGGCTGCCGGGCTGTTCATCGAACATGCGGCGGCTCAGGTCCATAAACTCTTCTTCCTGCGTAATCCCCAGGGTACGGGCAACATAACGGCCTACACCGGTATTACCATCGTCAACGCCATTCACCAGCGGGCGGGTGCTTGAGATAAAGCCACGGCTCATTGCATCGGTGGCGGTTGCAAGTGCCTTGGCATCAACTGGCGTACGCACGGCGGCGGCTGGCAACTTTACTTCAGTGCTGGCAGCGACACCGTGGGGAGCAGCTACAGCAGCCTTATCGCCACAGGCAGCCATAAATGTAGAGAGCGCAGCAAAAGTAGTCGTGAGCGCGGTGCGGATCTTGCCAGCCATTAAAAATCTCCAAAATTTGTCAGGCCCTGAACCTACCAAAGCCAAGGCACTTGAATCAATGTTCTTTTTTACCAAATGTCACCTTAAAAACCGCTAAATGACGGCCAAAAGGTTTTGGTTACAGGAACTTAAGCCGCGCCACTCGTGGCATCTTCGCCCTTGATCCGGTGCGCCAGAGCAGCAGAGAGGAACATGTCTATCTCGCCATCAAGCACGCCACTGGTGTTGCTGGTTTCAACCTCGGTGCGAAGGTCTTTCACCAGCTGGTAGGGCTGCAAGACGTAGGAGCGGATCTGGTGACCCCAGCCAATATCGGTCTTGGCGGCTTCAACCGCGCTTACCTTGGCTTCGCGTTTGCGCACCTCAAGCTCATACAGCTTGGCGCGCAGCATCTTGTGCGCACGGTCGCGGTTGGCGTGCTGTGATCGCTCCTGCTGGCAGGCCACAATCACACCAGTTGGAATATGCGTGATACGTACCGCAGAGTCGGTTTTGTTCACGTGCTGACCGCCCGCGCCCGAGGCACGGTAGGTATCGATCTTGAGGTCTTTATCCAATACCTCGATTTCAATCTCGTCATCAATCACCGGCGAGACGCTAATCGCCGAGAAGCTGGTATGGCGACGCGCGTTTGAATCAAACGGGCTGATACGCACAAGGCGGTGCACGCCAGCTTCGGTCTTGAGCCAGCCATAGGCATTAGGGCCTGAGATCTGGATCGTCGCTGACTTGATGCCCGCCCCCTCACCCTCGGTTTCATCCAGCCACTCAACCTTGAATTTATGTTTTTCCGCCCAGCGCAAGTACATGCGCAACAGAATTTGCGCCCAGTCCTGCGCCTCGGTGCCACCGGCACCAGCGTTCACTTCGAGGAAACAGTCGTTACCATCCACCTCGCCGCTCAGCAGGCTCTCCAATTCTCTCTGGCCTGCTTCAGCCTTCAAAAGGAAGAGCGAGTCTTCTGCTTCCTTAAGCATCGCCTCGTCTTTTTCGGCTTCAGCCATTTCGATCAGGCCAATTCCATCATTAAGCTGCGCTTCGAGCGAGCGGTAGCCGCCAATCGAGCGCTCGAGCTGATTGCGTTCGCGCATGAGCTTTTGCGCCTTGCGGCTGTCATTCCACAAGTTGGGGTCTTCCGAGAGCGCGTTCAGCTCATCAAAACGGCGAAGGGCATTATCCCAGTCAAAGATGCCTCCGCAGCAGCGTGAGCGACTTGCGGATTTCGGCGATTACGGCTTCGACTTCGGCTTTCATGGTACTTCCCCTTGATATCGCTGATTTCAGTAAGGCTTTCTTGCGCGAAGGGCAAGAGGCTGGTAAGACAGGGCATGTCTCACAAAATGCTCCTGCTCCCTGTTTTCGACGGCCAGACAATGGGTGCCGCTGCGGTAGCCCCCGGGTCTATCCACATGATTCGCCCTGCGGTTATGCCCGGTACCTGCAACGTCTATATTGACGGAGATCAAACCGTCAATGCCCTCGGCGTTTACATGGATATGGCAACCCTGCTGAAAAAGCTTGAGGAAAACGGGTTTGAGTTCCTTGACCTCGGTGGCGCCAAGAATATTGGTATGGTCCAGAAGCAGGACAGCGGGCATTAACCCGCATTAACACAGCAATTTTAGATAATTCCGCAGGCTTTGTCATGAAAGCTTCACACACGCTTAACCAACGGTGTGCTACCCAATCGGTATAGGTGATAAACCTATCAAACAGGGGGAGTTGTAATCATGACGACATACCGCACAGCCACTACACCAAGTGATGCAATGTTGGTTCTCACCAACCGCGATATCGCCCCAGTCACCTTCAGTGTCAGCCGCGACATGAGCATCGCACCGGAAGAAGCGAAGATCGTTCGCCTCCCCCGCCGCGATATTCCGTTCAAGCTCTCTTAAGGACGCGCAGGATAACCAGGAAGATGATCGCGCCGATTGTGGCAACGATGATCTGACCGAGAATACCATAAGCGCTTAAGCCGAGCACACCGAACACAAAGCTGCCCACGAACGCGCCGATAATACCGACGACAATATCGCCGATCAGCCCAAATCCACCGCCCTTGACCAGTTTACCAGCCAGAAAACCGGCGACCAAACCGATGAGCAAAATAAAGCCTAATGATTCAATACTCATAATAACTCTCCTTAGTTGTTAGCACTCTGCAGCTGTTTATCACTGCAAGATCAAGCTAGCGAATAAAGCAGTTATGATGTGAACACTTGGGGAAAGAAAAAATCCCATCAATATTCCAGAAAATTAATACACGCCATCCAGACCATCGCTGGTGCTAGGCGGCGGCAGGTAGCTAGGCACGCTGTGATCGCCGCCAACAGCCGCTGGTGGTGGTTGCTCTGTGCCGCCAATATTATCATTCGGCATACGGATAACACTGGGCAAGGCATCAGCCCCCCACTGCAGGTCAGGGTCAACCGCCTGCAGCGACTGGCCGGGGCGTGGCTCGGTACCCGGCTTGAAGGCCTCCCAAATGGCTTTTGTATCACCCGGCTGGGCGAGACGGCCGGTTGCAGCATCTACCCGCACAAGGCGCAGCCCCGGCGGTACACGGAAGGGGACTGGCGGTGTGCCCTCAAGCGCGCCACTCATGAACTCGCGGAACACAGGGGCTGAAACAGCACCACCCGTCTCACGATCCCCAAGTGGTGTAGGCTGATCAAACCCGATGTATAGGCCAACGGCCATGTCGGATGACATGCCAACAAACCACGCATCACGGCCATCGTTGGTTGTACCGGTTTTACCTGCCAGCGGCCACGGCAGGCCGCGCACGCGTGTACCGGTACCACGCTCAATCACGCCTTCAAGGATATGCACCATCTGATAGGCCGAGCGCGGGTCGATAACCTGCGGGCGGGTATCCGGCACTGTGGGCACCGTCAGGTTTTCGCGCCACATTACATTATTGCAGTTAGTACAGGGGCGTGTGTCGTGCTTATAGATGATACGGCCATCTTTATCCTGTATGCTGTCGATCATCGTGGGCGTTACTTTGCGCGCGCCATTCACCATCTCGGCATAAGCAGTGACCATACGCATAACGGTGGTCTCGCCCGCACCTAATGACATCGAGAGATTGCGTTGCATACGGTCCATCACGCCAAAGGCCTCAGCGACATTAGCCACCTTCTCGATGCCTACAGCCTGCGCCAGACGCACGGTCATGACATTGCGCGACTTCTCCATACCTACACGCAGTGTGGTAGGACCAAGATAGTCGTGGCTGTAATTGCCGGGCGTCCACATGGGCATGCCCGGTCCTTGCGGCAGGCTGATGGGCGCATCAAGCACGAGGGATGACGGAGTGAACCCGCTCTCCAGCGCAGCGATATAGACAAACGGCTTGAAGCTCGACCCCGGCTGGCGTTGTGCCTGGGTGGTGCGGTTAAAATCACTCATGCGTGGGCTGAAACCGCCCACCATAGCCAGCACGCGGCCGGTATTGGCATCCATCGCTACCAAGCCGCCCTGCACCGCCGGTATCTGGCGCAGGCCATAGGTGTTCTCCGCCTCAAGCTTTTCAACCAGAATGATATCGCCAACCGCTAATACATCTGATGGCTTGGTTACAGCAGGGCCGAGGCTCTGGCCGGGTTTCCATGCCCTCGCCCACTTCAGTTCTTCTAGCGGAATACTGGCGCGCGTATTATCGAGCAGAATAATGGAGGCAGTCGTTGCGCCAACATCCGTTACACCAGCGAGCTGCCACATTTCACCACCGGGCGGAACCAACGTAGCCGCCAGCGTTGCGCGCAGGTCCTGCCCGCGGGTGACGCGTGCTATCGGCCCACGCCAACCATGCCGGCGATCGTACGAGGTAATACCGTTGCGCAAAGCTTTGGTTGCAAGATCCTGCAGGCGCGGATCGAGTGTGGCACGTACCAGCAGTCCACCCTCAAGCACACCCTTTTCGGTATAACGGGCAACCAGCTCACGGCGCACTTCCTCGGTAAAGTAATCGCCACCACGGTAGAATTCATCCTGCGAACGTGGGCGCATCTCAATCGGCTCGGCTTTGGCAGCTTCACGCTCGGTTGTAGAAATTTTTGCATTATCAAACATACGATCGATCACCCAGTTACGGCGTGTAAGCGCGCGTTCTTTATCACGCACGGGGTGATAGTCGTTTGGCGCCTTGGGTAGTGCCGCCAGATAAGCAGCTTCGGCAATCGTCAGCTCATCCAGTGTTTTGTTGAAATACGCCAATGACGCCGAGGCAACGCCATAAGCACGCATACCGAGGAAAATTTCGTTCAGATACAGCTCAAGGATTTCATCCTTGCTGTAAGCCGCTTCAATACGGAATGAAAGTTCAGCCTCGCGTACCTTGCGAATGTAAGAGCGCTCATTACCGATCAGGAAGTTTTTTGCCACCTGCTGGGTAATGGTAGATGCCCCCTGCATGCTGCCGGTTCTGAAGTTATTGATAACTGCGCGGGCAATACCCACAAAGTCGACACCCGGGTGAGTGTAGAAGTTCTTGTCTTCAGCCGAGAGGAAAGCATCAATAACACGCTGGGGCATACGCTCGATGGGCACAAACACACGGCGCTCGGCAGCAAACTCGGCCATCAAGCGGCCATCGCCAGCATGAACACGGCTTACAACCGGTGGATTATAGTTCTGTAACTGGGTAACTGCTGGCAGATCGAGCGTGAGACCTTTATAAATCATCATGAACAGCCCGAGGCCAATTACGCCACCGAGCATTGCCAATGACAACATCCACGCCAGTATTCGCACAACCGCCCCCAGAAAAAGTGAGGCGATACTAGGGCGCTTCGATTAAAACCACCAGCCCCTACAGGCGCATTTTTAAGTGCTTATTCGCCACGGGTGAGCACAGCCATGGCCTCACCCGCTGCACTGTGGCGCATAAAATAGGTATCAACGGCACTGGCGATAGCGGCGGCTATTTTGCGCTGATGGGCAGAGGTGACTAGCAGGTCGGCATCAGACCGGCTAGTGAGATACCCCATCTCGATAAGGACCGAGGGAATATCCGGCGCCTTGAGTACGGCAAAGCCCGCCGAGCGGTGCGGGCGGTCGTTAAGGCGTATGTTGCTTTCGCGCAAGCTGCTAACCACCAGCCCCGCCAGGTCACGTGCGCCATTCACACTGGCACGATAGCTCATTGCGGTCAGGATATCGGCCAAAGTGTTATCGCGCCCGGCAGCGGGCAGACCTGCCAAAGTATCGGCTCGGTTTTCGCTTTCAGCCAGTTCGGCGGCTTCGGCATCGCTCGCGCGGTCAGATAGCGTATACACAGTCGCCCCACGAACATCGCGGTTGCGCACACTATCGGCATGCAGAGAGATGAAGAGGTCGGCATTCGCATCGCGCGCGATACGTACGCGGCCCTGCAGCGGCACAAAGATATCGCGGCTACGGGTAAGCACCACGCGATAGCCTGAGCTCTCGAGTTTTGTGGCCAGCTGGCGCGCTACCGCCAGGGTAATGTCTTTCTCACGTTTACGGGTTACGGCAATCGCACCGGGGTCTACCCCGCCATGACCGGGGTCGATCACCACAACCGGGCGCACGTCCATATTACGGCGGGCGGCAGGCAGCGGTGGTGGTTTGGGGCACCAATCCAGATTGAGCCTGTCTGCCCGCGCTATCATATCAGTAACCGTTGGTTCAGGTGTCGCAACGGCAGTAGTTTGTAAATCCTGCGCAGCTCTGCCGCCCCAGTTACGGCCGATCAGGCCTGCAAATTCCTGCTGACTGGTTTGCGCCAAATCGACAACCAGTCGCGCGCCATTACCATCGCGCGGCGGAATGAGCTGGGTACCAACCACTTTAACTGCGGTATTAAGATCGAGCACAACGCGGGTGCCGGAGCCGAACTGGCCATAGCGCCAACCCTTCACCACCCCTCGGCCCGAAGGTGCGAGGCTGGACGGCCAGCTGAGCGTTGGCAGGTCGATTACCGCACGCTGCGGATTATCGAGCACAAACAGACGGTAATCGGCCCCTGCTTCAAGCTCAAGCACAAAGCGGGTTGCGCCGCCTTCCTGCTGGCCAAGGCGTACATCACGCACGGTCAGGTCGGCGCTGGCCGGGAAGGCCAACAGCAGCGCAAAGAAAAAGGCCAGTCTCGCCAACATGTTGCGAGCATAACATGAGACGGGGAATCGGCATAGATGGCTAAAAGTAGGTATTGTGCCGCTACATATATAAGTCTATGTTCTGTTCCGCGACCCACCCATAGGGGTGTGACACGAAACTCGAAGGTCGGTTGATGCCAAGGAAGCTCAACCGGGGATTACGGAAAAAATTCGTTCTGGCTGCCTACCCCCGTGGCGCTGTTAGATTGACGAGTTCACTGCCTGGTTCCACTCCTTCATTAGCGGCGCGACAGACGCGCCCTCCGCCGGTCGCACGGATGGCATGACGCTGGCGCGGTGAAAAGGACAGGCTTATTGTGGCCAAAAAGATGTTGATTGATGCTACGCAAGGTGAAGAAACCCGCGTAACAGTTATTAGTGGCAACCGTCTCGACGAACTCGATTTTGAAATTGCCTCGCGCAAGCAGCTTAAAGGTAATATCTACCTTGCCAAGGTAACGCGCGTCGAACCTTCCCTTCAGGCAGCGTTTGTGGAGTATGGCGGCAACCGCCACGGCTTCCTCGCCTTCGCCGAAATCCACCCTGATTATTACAAGATCCCGGTTGCCGACCGCGAAAAGCTGCTGGAGCTGGAGCGTGAAGAAGCTGAACGCGAAGCCGCCGAGGAAGAGGCCGAACTGGCTGCCGAAGCCCTGGCCGAAGCCAACCGCGACAACGACGAGGATCTTGATGACCGTGACCTGCCTGCGCTGGATGCTCGGCCGGACGAAGGCTCAACCCCGGTTCTCGAAGCCCTCTCGGCTCCGGTACAGGCCGTTGAAGCGGGCAGCAGCTCTGCTGAGCCCCTGCCCGTAACGCCGGTTAGCGAAATTGCCCAAAGCTCGGTTATCTCGGCCGAAGTCAGCACCGAAGTTACCCCAGAGGCTCTGGCCGATGGTGAAGCCCCCGAAATTGCTGAGGGTGTTGAAGCCTTGGCTGAAGGTGAAGTTGCTGCCGTTGCTGGTGAAGAAGGCGCTACGCCGCCAACCGGCGAAGAAGGCGAAGACGACATGGACCGCCGCAAGCGCGCCCGCCGTCGTGCCAATATCCTGCGCCAGTACAAGATTCAGGAAGTAATTAAGAAAAACCAGATCATGCTGATCCAGGTGGTTAAGGAAGAGCGCGGCAATAAAGGCGCGGCCCTCACCACCTACCTGTCACTCGCCGGCCGTTATTGCGTCCTCATGCCCAACACCAACCGTGGTGGTGGCGTATCGCGCAAGATCAGCAGCCTCGAAGAACGCCGCCGCATGAAGCAGCTGCTGGCCGAGCTCGACCTGCCGCAGGGTATGAGCATCATCCTGCGCACAGCAGGCCTCGAGCGCAGCAAGGCAGATATCAAGCGCGATCTCGAATATCTCACCCGTTTGTGGGACAGCATCCGCGATAAGACCTTCTCCAGCGTTGCGCCATCTCTGGTCCATGAAGAAGCCAACCTGATCCGCCGTGCCATCCGCGATCTTTACAGCCGCGAAGTAACCGAAGTTCAGGTTGAAGGTGATGCGGGCTACCGCACCGCCAAGGACTTCATGCGCATGATGGTGCCCTCGGCCGCGCGCCGCGTGCAGCATTACCGCGACCCGGCCGTACCATTGTTCGTGCGCTACCGCGTTGAGAGCCAGATTGAATCGCTCTACAGCACCACGGTTAGTCTGCGCTCGGGCGGTTATATCGTTATCAACCAGACTGAAGCTCTGGTTGCCATCGACGTGAACTCGGGCCGTTCGACCCGTGAGCGTAACATCGAAGAAACAGCTGTCCGTACCAACCTTGAAGCTGCCGACGAAGTAGCCCGCCAGCTGCGCCTGCGCGATCTGGCCGGTCTTATCGTTATCGATTTCATCGATATGGAAGACAACCGCCATAACGCACAGGTTGAGCGCCGTATGCGCGAGGCGATGAAGAATGATCGCGCGCGTATCCAGATTGGCCGCATCTCGATGTTCGGTCTGCTCGAGCTCTCGCGTCAGCGCCTGCGCCCATCGCTTATCGAAAGCAATTTCAGTGTCTGCTCGGCCTGCGGTGGCCTTGGCCATGTGCGCAGTGTCGAGAGTGCTGCTCTGCACGTACTACGCGCTGTTGAAGAAGAAGGCTTGCTGCAGAAGGCCAGTGAACTGGCCGTGACAGTGGCCGAGCCGGTTGCGCTTTACCTGCTCAACCACAAGCGCGCTGCGCTGGGCGATATCGAACGCCGTTATGGCATCAAGGTCTTCGTTCACTCGGATACCGAGATCGAAAAGAATGCCGATCACAAGATCGAGCGCCTGAAGGCCCGTGTTGCTGGCGAGTTCCAGTTCCCTGAGGCACCGCCTCCTGTCATCGATCCGGAAGATCTGCTGATCGATGAAAGCGATGAAGACAAATTCATTGATGAAGGTTCATCAAGCGACGATGGTATTGATGGCGAAGGCGAGAGCCAGACCAGCGAAGATGGCGAAGGCCGCAGCCGCGGTGATCGTGGCGGTCGTGGCCGTAATGGCCGCAGCCGTGGTGGCCGTGACCGCAGCCGTGGCGGCGAAGGCCGCGATGGTGGCCGTGGTCGTGGTGGCCGTGGCCCGCGCGATGTTTCCGAACCCGGTGCACCGCAGCCCGATGTCATGATGCCCATGCTCGATGCTGATGGTAACGAGATTCAGCCCGCTAACCTGCCCTCACCTGATGAGCAGAACGCTTATGTGCAGATGACTGGTCATGCTGGCGAGGGCCAGAATGGCCAGCAGCAAGGTCAAAGGGCGCCGCGCGCCGAAGGTCCGGATGGTCGTCCGCGTCGCCGTGGTCGCCGTGGTGGCCGTGGTCGCTTCCGTGATGATCGTGGCCCGAGAGATGCTAATCGTGACCCGAATGCTTTAACTGCCGAAGGCCAGCCCATGGTTGATGGTAACGTGGCAGACGGTGTTGATGGTCAGCCACGCGAAATGGCCACCGCTGAAGGTGGGCAGATGCAGAATGGCGAAGCCCGCGCACCGCGTCCCCCGCGTGAAGGTGGTGAAGGCCGTAGCCGTGGTGGCCGAGGCGGCAGAAACAATAATGGCGGCCGTGGTCCGCGCCGTGAAGGTCAGGAACAGAATGGTGATCGCCCGCCGCGCGAAGACCGTGGCCCGCGTCAGGATCGTGGCCCCCGTGAAGATCGCGGCCCCAGAGAACCTCGTGAAAACCGTCTGCAGAGCACACCGCCAAGTGGTGGCAGCGGCGGCGGCATCAAGATCATCAGTGAATTCCGTGGTCGTAACGATGCACCATCACCGCTTGCAGCGCCGGTTTCAACACCTGCTCCAGCAGTGATGAGCAGCAGCAATGATAGCGGCAACAGCAGCCCGCCCAATGGTGATAAGCCCAAGAGCGGCTGGTGGAAAAGGCTGATGGGCTAATCCATAACAAATAAAGGCGGGAGCTTCGGCTCCCGTTTTTTATTGCCTGTCTTTTTTAACTAGCGCCGCCAACCGCGCATACGCTCAACCGCTTTCTCAACTGTTTCATATGAACCTGCGAAGGACAGGCGTACTGTGCGGCTACCGCGTGCGGGGTCGAAGTCGACCCCCGGCGTGATGGCCACATGAATTTCATTCAACATCTGCTGGCAGAAGCTAATGCTGTCGTTGGTCAAGTTGACTACATCAGCATAGATATAAAAACCGCCTTCAACCTGACTGAGCTGGCCAAAACCGCATTTGGGCAATTCGGTGAAGAGTAAATCGCGGCTGCGCTTATATTCCTTCACATACTCATCGACCTCGCTGGTATCGGCCAATGAAGCAATACCAACGTGCTGCGAGAGCGTGGGTGGCGAGATAAACAGATTCTGGGCCAGCGCGATGCTGACATCAATCATGTCTTCCGGCACTACCATCCAGCCTAAACGCCAGCCGGTGCACGAGAAGTATTTGGAGAAGCTGTTGACCACAACAGCTTGGTCGGTCACTGACAGCAGCGACGTACCCTCTTTGCCAAAGGTCACGCCATGATAAATTTCATCCGAGATAATACGGATGCCGTGCTTCTTGCAGTAATTAGCAAGGCGCTTGAGCTCGGCTTTATCGAGCATGGTACCTGCAGGGTTGCTGGGGCTGGCGATGATGAGGCCAGCTGGCTTTTCGGGCAGGGCCTCGAGCCGCTCAACCGTGGGCTGGAATTTTTCTTCATAGGTACTCGGTAACTCAACCGGAACCAGATCAAGCGCATAAAGGATGTTGCGATAGGCCGGATAGCAGGGTGCCGACATGGCAATTTTATCGCCTGCATCAAATGCACCTAAAAAGCTCATGATGAAGGCGCCGGATGAACCAGTGGTTACCACGATACGGCGCGTGTCCACCCGCTCACCATATTTGCGCTCGTAGTAACTAGCAATTGCTTCACGCAAGGCTGGTAAACCAAGGGCTTCGGTGTAACCCATAGGTTCTTTAACCAAAGCTTCAGCCGCATAGCGCAGCACCCGCTCAGGCGCACCGCGGCTTGGCTGGCCAGCCGACATTCCCACAACATCAGCACCTTTTGCCTGCATTTCGCGAGCGTCTGCGAGAATTTTAAGGGCCAGGAAACCGGGAACTGCGAGTCCGCGGCGGGAGATTTTAAGCGCCATATTTGTCACATCCTGAAGCACCGCGAGGGGTGGTAATTTAACTTATCAGCACTAGAGTATCAGAGACATGCGCTTTCGCCAATTCGCCTCCTTCGCCCTAGCCCTCATTCTCATAGTGGGGCCTGCACACGCCAGTTCAAACATGAACATCGTGCGCGATGCAGAAACCGAGGAAATGCTTAAAACCTTCGCTCGCCCGATATTTGAAGCGGCAGGTCTCTCGCCTGAATCGGTCAACTTCGTGCTGGTACAGAATAACCAGATCAACGCCTTTGTTGCCGGTGGCAGCAATATGTTCATTTACACCGGTTTGCTGCGTGCCGCGCGTACACCAGAAGAGCTGATTGGCGTAATCGCACACGAAACCGGCCATATCGCCGGTGGCCATCTGGTGCGTATGCGCGAAGAAATGCGTAAGGCCTCGGCCACCGCCATTCTCGCCACCATCGCGGGTATTGCTGCCGCTGCTGCCAGCCAGAATGGCGGCGCAGGTGCTGCGGCCATCAGCCTTGGTAATTCAGTGGCTGAACGCACATTCCTGCAATACAGCCGCACACAAGAATCAGCCGCTGATCAGGCTGGCCTTTCATATCTGCGTGCTAATCATATTTCGGCCGCTGGCATGCGCGACTTCCTGCAGCGTCTACAGGATCAGGAGTTGTTACCAACCGAACAGCAAAGTGAATTTGTACGCACCCATCCGCTCACCCGTGAGCGTGTTGAAACCGTATCAGCCACCATAGCCGGTGATGCCGCCAACGCCCGCCCCCTGCCCGCCAGCTACGCCGAAAGCTTCAACCGCATTTTGCGCAAGCTCGATGGCTTCCTCGACCCGCGTGGCACGCTGCAGCGGACCGATGCCCGCGCGACCGACTTTGCCACGCGTTATGCCCGCGCCATCGCTTTTCACCTGACTGGCGATACCCGCGGTGCGCTGGAGCTGACCGAAAAGCTGATCGTGATGGAGCCGAGCAACCCTTATCTATATGAGCTCAAAGGCCAGATCCTTTATGAAAGTGGCAAGGCAACAGAGGCGATTACGCCCTATCGTAAAGCAGTTGCGCTTTCAGATGGAAATGCACTTCTACGCGTTGGCCTGGCGCAAGCCCTGCTTGATGGCCGCAGCCAGAGCGACCTGAAAGCCGCCGTCACCGAGCTTGAAGCCGCCATCCACAGCGAACGAGGCTCCCCACTGTTGTGGCGCCTGCTCGCCACCGCTTATGGCCGCGAGAACGACCTTGGCATGGCCGCTTATGCCCTGAGTGAAGAAGCCTTGGCCCGCGGCGACAAACCGCTTGCAGCCCAGCAAGCCAAGCGCGCACAGGAGCTGCTGCGTAACGGCTCACCCGGCTGGATTAAAGCTGGCGATGTACTGGCTAATGCCGAAACCAAGGATGATGATTAGATAAAAACCATAACGAATTGAATGAAAGCAGCCCCTTACAACGCGGGGCGAACATGTTAGGATATATCGCCATTTAACTGGAGGAACTTGATGTCTGTGCGTACCCTTGCAGCCCTGATGCTGACTGTTGTTATCTCATTTGCTGCACCGGCTCGCGCCGAAACGGCCTTTAGCCCAGCCCAGAAAACTGAAATTCAGTCCATCATGAAAGAGTATCTGGTTTCAAACCCGGCCGTACTCGAAGAAGCCCTCGCCGCCCTGCAGCTCAAGCTGCAGAACGATGAGCGCAACCGTCAGGCCACTGCCATCACCAGTAACCTTGAGAAACTTCAGGCCACCAATGTTGTCCCTGCTGGCGGCAATCCTGCTGGCGATGTCACGGTGGTTGAGTTCTTCGACTATCGCTGTGGCTACTGCCGCTCGATGGCCAAGACGGTTGACGAGTTCCTCGCCACCGACAGCAAGGTACGCCTTGTCTTCCGCGAATTCCCCATCCTTGGTCCTGTCTCGGTTACAGCTTCCAAGGCCGCTCTGGCCTCGGCTGCTCAGGGCAAGTACCCTGCCTTCCACAATGCGCTGATGAGCGGTACCCGCCAGCTGAGCACGGATGAAGATGTCTACGCCGTTGCTGCCAGCGTTGGCCTCGACCTCACCCGCCTGAAGGCGGATATGGAAAGCCAGGCCGTGAAGGATGAGCTGGCCAGCAACTTCCAGCTTGCCGAAAGCATGGGCATCAGGGGTACACCAGCCTTCGTTATTGGTGGCCAGATGTTCCCCGGCGCCCTGGCGATTGACGGCCTGAAAAACGCTGTTTCGCAGGCCCGTTTGGCTGCTGCCGTACCTGCGGCACCTGCCCAGCCGTAATTACGTAGCCGAATCAAACTCTTGCGCCCTCATTGCCCTATTGTGCAGGGGCGCAAGATTGGCTAATACTGCCCCCTTATGTCTGACAGCCCATCCACCCTCTTTGTCCTGAATGGCCCCAACCTGAATATGCTCGGGTTACGCCAGCCAGAGATCTATGGGGTTGATACACTGGCAGATGTGGAAGCGGCCTGCCGCGACCATGCCAAGGGCTATGGTTTCGACATCGTGTTCCGTCAGACCAATCACGAAGGCGAACTGGTCACCTGGGTGCAGGAAGCCCGCACCGAGGCCGAGGGCGTGATCATCAATGCTGGTGCCTATAGCCACACCTCTATTGCGCTCCTCGATGCGCTGCTGAGTGTGGATGTGCCGGTGGTTGAAGTGCACCTCTCCAATATCTTCAAGCGTGAGGCGTTCCGCCATCACTCGCATGTTTCTACCGCTGCGCAGGGCGTTATCTGTGGTTTTGGTATCAACTCTTATCTGTTAGGGCTGGATGCAATGGCCCGTTTGCTAGGGAAAGAATAAAAAATGAAGATCGATGAAGAAGCAATCCGCAAGCTCGCCGCCATTCTGAACGACACCGGCCTGACCGAGATCGTGGTTGAAGAAGGTGAAAACGCCATTCGCGTTGCGCGCACTGTCACCGTAGCTGCGGCTGCTCCTGCTGCGGTTCAGGCCGCCCCTGTTGCTGCAACGCCTGCTGGTGCACCTGCAGCCAAGGGGAATGACCTGCCGGCTGGCACACAGGTAACCTCGCCCATGGTTGGCACCACCTATCTCTCGGCCTCGCCCGGCTCGGCCCCCTTTGCCCGCGTTGGCGACACCGTAAAGGAAGGCGATACCCTCCTCATCGTTGAAGCCATGAAGGTAATGAACCCGATCAAGGCGCCGAAGGGCGGCACCATCAGCCGCATTCTGGTAAGTGATGCCCAGCCGGTTGAGTTCGGCGAAGTTCTCGTTGTTATCAGCTAACATGTTCGACAAAATCCTCATCGCCAATCGCGGCGAAATCGCCCTCCGCCTCATTCGTGCCTGTAAGGAAATGGGCATTGCGACTGTGGCTGTGCACTCGACCGCCGATGCCGAGGCCATGCATGTGCGCCTTGCCGATGAGAGCGTGTGTATTGGCCCGCCTTCTGCGCGCGAGAGCTACCTCAATATCCCCGCCATTCTTGAAGCCGCTTCTATTACAGGTGCGGATGCCATTCACCCCGGTATCGGCTTCATGGCCGAGAACGCGCAATTCGCCGAAATGGTGGAAGAGCACGGCTTTACCTGGATTGGCCCTTCGCCTGAGCATATTCGCCAGATGGGCGACAAGGTAACGGCCAAGCACACTGCCAAAAAACTCGGCCTGCCACTGGTACCGGGTTCAGACGGCCCGGTTGAATCGCTTGAAGAGCTTCGCGCTGCAGCTAAAGAAGCTGGCTTCCCTGTGCTCATCAAGGCTGCAGCTGGTGGTGGCGGCAAGGGTATGAAGGTCGCGCATAGCGAGAGCGAGCTTGAAGAAGCTTTTACCCTCGCCCGTGCCGAAGCCAAGGCTGCCTTTGGTAACGATCAGGTTTATATGGAGAAGTACCTCTCCCATCCGCGCCATATCGAGATCCAGCTGCTGGGCGACATGCATGGCAATGCCGTGCACTTTGGTGAGCGTGACTGCTCGCTGCAGCGCCGCCACCAGAAGGTGGTTGAAGAGGCAGGCTCGCCTGCCCTTAACGAGCAGCAGCGCAAGGATATCGGTGAACTGGCTGCCAAGGTTGTACGCGACCTCGGATACCGCGGCGTTGGCACCATGGAATTCCTGTTCGAAGACGGCAAGTTCTACTTCATCGAAATGAATACCCGCCTGCAGATCGAACATACGATTTCGGAGATGATTACCGGTATCGATATCGTGCGTGAGCAGATTCGCGTGGCTTCCGGCGCACCGCTGCCCTTCAAGCAGGAAGATATCAAGTTCTCTGGTCACTCGATTGAGTGCCGCATCAACGCCGAAGATCCCGAAACCTTCGCGCCCTCACCCGGTAAAATCGTGGGCTTCCATGCTCCCGGTGGCCTTGGTGTGCGTGTGGATAGTGCGTTGTTTGATGGCTACAAGATTCCGCAGTATTACGACAGCATGATCGCCAAGCTGATTGTGCATGGCGCAACGCGCAACGAGTGCCTCATGAAGCTGCGCCGCTGCCTCGATGAGTTCGTAATTGGCGGTATCAAAACCACCATTCCGCTGCACAAGCGCATTCTGGCCGAGCCTGACTTCATCAACGGTGATTACAATATTCACTGGCTTGAGAAGAAGCTGCTGAAGACCAAATAATGGACTTCCGCTTCCGCCCTTTAGCCGAAGCTGACCTGCCCTTACTGCACACATGGCTTAACCGCCTGCACAACCGCGAGCGCATTTCTGACGGTCCGATTTCGCCCGAGCAGATATCCGAAAAATTCCTGCCGCGTATTAAAGGCGAAGAACCAACCCACTGCCATTTCGCAACGCTGAACGAGCATCCGATGGGCTTTTTGCAATGCTATAGCGCCCGTGCCTATCCTGATTTTGCAAGGGATATTGGCGCTATCGAGGGTGTGGGGATTGACCTGTTTTTGGCCGACCCAAGCCTGATGGGGCAAGGCATCGGCTCGCGTATGCTCTCGGCCTATATCGGCGATATCGCTTTCCTTGTATTTGCGCGTGAGCCTTATTGCTACATCACCTATGCATTGGACGACCAACTGGCCATCAGTGCTGCACGGGCAACAGGCTTTGAAAGCGTCAAAGAATACAGCCCCAACGGCCAGCCAAGCCTGCTGCTCAGAGTTCAGCGCTAGGCTTACGCTTAAGCCACTTGAGCTGCGCTGTGTTCCATGTAGCGCCCATCATGCTGCCTGCACCATAACCCGCTAAAGCCAGCGCCAGCAGCTCGCCACCACTCCCGGCAGGCATCTGGCTGGCCATAACTGAAAAGACGAGTGCAGCACCGCCATCCGTCAGGCGGCCATGGCGCTGGCTGCGCAGTTGCTCCTCGCGGCTGGCCTGCACTGCTGCTTTATAGCTTGGCGGTGCGAAGGTACTGTAAGTTTGAGCAGGTACTGCTGCCGACTGACGCGTATCACGCAGGCCACTAAGGGAGATGGCGAGTAAGCCACCGCCACCAACTGCACAGAATAAAGCATAAGAATGCATCAGATATTGCCCAAGACCTTGCATGCCATTACCTTGGCTCACGTTAAGAAACGCAGCCGTAAGACTAAGCAGACCAACAGCTACACCTGCCACGCGTGACCTGAGATTAAAGTTATCGCTTACCGACATGAAACGCCCGCCTGTTTGATTTTTTGTTTTATTGCCCTCAGTCTGGCAGCTGACCCCTGCCAGAGCAACGCAAAAAGCGTTATAAAAGTGCCATGCAGCTAACGCCCGATCTAATCGTTAAAGCCTATACCGCCGGTATTTTTCCGATGGCGGAGCATCAGGATGCCGAGGAAATCTACTGGTTTGAGCCGCCGTTGCGCGCCATTTTACCGCTGGATGAGCGCTTTCATATACCGCGCTCGCTGGCCAAATTCCTGCGCGCCAAGCCGTTTGATATCAGGTTTGATACTAACTTTGAGAGCGTGATACGGGGGTGCGCCGACCGTAAAGAGACCTGGATCAACCCTGCTATCCGCGAAGTGTTCATCGACCTTTTCCGGCAGGGTCACGGCCACTGCGTTGAAGCTTGGCAAGGTGGTCATCTCGTGGGCGGGCTCTACGGCATCAGCATCGGCTCGGCCTTCTTTGCCGAGAGCATGTATAGTCACGTGAGCAACGCCAGCAAGGCCTGCCTTGTGGCCTTGGCCGAACGCCTGCGCGCCTCAGCCTTCCAGCTTTGCGATGTACAGTTCCATAACGAGCATATTGCGCAGTTTGGTGTGGTCGAGATTTCCCGCGACGAATACCGCCAGCAGCTTAAGGCCGCGATTGCGAAGCCTGCCCGTTTTTAATCCAGCGGAACCACTTCATCAGCAGCAACTGGTGCAGCCTCGGCTGCAGGCGCTGCAACTGCTGGTGCGGTAAGCGGCGCGGCACCTTCTTCACCACCAGCAGCGCGTTCGGCCACTGTGGGGGTGCGCATCTCGCAGCTCATGACGGTCACGTCGTAAGTGGGATGCTCAAGCGCTGCCAGTGCGGGGCTCGAGGCAAACATCCAGCCGCTATAAAGCAGGCGCGATGGGGCAAGACCGGCCGGAATTTCGCCTGAACGCGGCAGCTTGTTGATATCGATTTCTGAAATCTCAAGAAACGCAGCCGACTCTGGCACGTCGCTGGGCGGGGCGATCTGGCAGCTACGCACGTTAATTACAATAAGACCAAACGCAGCTGAACTACCAACCGGAATACGCAATTTGGTAGTGCGGGCTGAGATTTTATCCAGCACCTGCAGCACTGCGACATCACGCGTCAGCATACTGCGGGCAGAAACAACCTCACCCGTGGGCTGTTGCGCCAAGGCAGGAAGCGCCAGAAGCGCCAGAATGAATGCCAGTAATTTCACGGGTTAGTGGCTGCAGGCTCGGCCGACTTGCTCTGGCTCATACTGAAGATAGCCTGCCCGAGTAACTGCTCGAGATCAGGGGTCGACTGCGTATGCCTGATCATGCCGCCAGCGGTGAGCATGGCTTCTGACCCACCGGGGTCGAGTGCCAGGAACTTGCCGCCCATCAGGCTCTCGGAGCGGATGGTGGCACTGCTGTCGTCTGGCAGCTTAACATCGTCACCTATGTTCATGGTAACAACAGCCTGATAGCTGACAGGATCAAGCTCAAGCTTCGACACGCTACCCACCTTCACGCCGCCAATCCGGATATCGCTACCCACGATCACGCCGTTGGCATTGGTAAATGCACCTTTGATCTGATAACCGCTAGCGGTATCGACATTAGCTGTTTTCATGGCAAAGACGATGAAGATGCCTGCAGCTGCCAGAACAACGGCGCCCATGGCTGTTTCGATGACGTTATGCTTCATGGCTATTGCGCACTCCCCTCTGGGCTCCAAGCCTGATAATCGCCGGTCGCAGCAGCACGCTTGCCGCCTGAAAGCTGATGGCCAGCAGGACGGTAGCTGGAGGCTGTGCCTGTAAGATTGAACTGGTGCGGCTTAACCCAGGGCTTGGCAGAATCAACTGGCAGCGGTGCATCGTAGCTGTGGTGCAGCCAGCCATGCCACTCGGGCGGAACCATCGAGGCTTCAGGATCAACACCATAGCTGCCGCCATACACGACCCAGCGGCGCTCGCGCCCGTGCCGCTTGGCACCGGCTGAGCGGTAGTAGGCATTGCCGAAGGAGTCGGTACCGACAAGCTTACCCTGACGCAGAGTGAGCAGGCGCAGATACATGCTGTTAAGCAGCGTTAAAAATGAGCGTTTCATGGGCCGCACTATGCCACCGTTCCCCCAGCCCGTCCAGACGGTTGACCAATGGTTTTGGTGCGCTACTCTGCTGTTATGACCCTCGCCGCTACCCTTGCCATTACCCCCCTCTATGCCGGGCTTTTAGGCCTGATTTTCTTTGGCCTTTCGCTGCGGATTCCCCGCCTGCGCATGCGCTACCGCGTCGGCCTTGGCGATGGCGATGTGCCCGTGCTGCGCCAAGCGGTTCGTGTTCATGCCAATTTTGCCGAATTTGTGCCGTTCATTCTTGTTCTCATGGCTTTTGTCGAATTGGCGGGCTACAGCGCATGGTTTATCCATTTCCTTGGGATTGTACTGGTTATGGCTCGGGTACTGCACGCCTATGGCCTCTCACAATCGCCTAACCACTCGCCCGGCCGATTTATCGGTACTGTGCTTACCTTGTTCACCCTTATGGGCTGCTCGCTCCTGCTCCTGCTGAAGTTTGCGCTATCGTGGTAAAACCGGTTAAGGGCAAAGCAGCCAAGCCCACAAAGAAACCCGCCCCTAAAAAGACGCGTAAAGCCGCAGCCGTGCTCGACACGCGTACTATCAACCTTGCGCTGCAGGGTGGTGGTTCGCATGGCGCTTATACATGGGGCGTGCTCAATCGACTGCTGGAAGAAGAGCGCCTGACCATTGAAGGCATCAGCGGTGCCTCAGCAGGCGCGATGAACGCGATTGCACTGGCGCAGGGCTATACCGCAGGCGGGCGCAAAGGCGCCAAAGCCTCACTGGCCGAGCTGTGGAAGAATGTGAGCGACATGCATGTGTTCTCGCCCGTACAGCGCACGCCCATGGACACCATGATGGGTAACTGGAGCCTAAATAACTCACCAGTCTACACCGCGCTCGACCTGCTCAGCCGCGTGGCCTCGCCCTACCAGCTCAACCCGCTGGGCTTTAACCCGCTGCGCGTTTTGCTGCAGAACATGATCGACTTCAAGGCTGTGCGGGCCTGTAAATCGATAAAACTTTTCATCTCGGCTACCGCGGTTAAAACCGGTCGCGCGCGCGTGTTCAAGCGCAACGAGCTGACAGCCGATGTTGTTACTGCCTCCGCCTGCCTGCCTACGCTTTACCAGGCGATTGAAATTGGCGGCGAAGCCTATTGGGACGGCGGCTATATGGGTAACCCCGTACTCTGGCCACTCATCTACCATTGCGATACACGCGATATCGTTATCGTGCAGATCAACCCGATTGAGCGCAGCGATACACCGGATACGGCAGCAGAAATCCGTAACCGGATTGACGAAATCACGTTCAACTCATCGCTCATCAGCGAAATGCGCGCGATCAACTTTGTAACCAAGCTGATTAATGAAGGCGCACTGGACAAGAAAAAATACAAGCAAATGCTGATCCACCGCATTCATAGCGAACGGCAGCTGAACAAGTATGATGCCTCAAGCAAGATGAACGCCGAATGGGACTTTTTAACCGAACTGCGCGATACTGGTTATCAGGCAACTGATAGCTGGCTGAAGAAGCACTGGTCGGCCCTGAACAACCGTTCATCACTTAACGTACGCGAGCAGTACCTGTAAATCAGGCAGGCTCCAGCTTATTGCGCGCTGGCACACTGCCAGCCACCTGGCCGAAAACCTGATAGCCGACCTCATATGTGCTTTGCTTGCCCAGATACTGGCCTTCGTTCTGCAACCATTCGGTTGCACGCTGAGCGCCTGCATGGCGCAATTCGCTAAAGAAATTCCAGTTGGTATGCTTGATGCTGGCCTGCGTATCCATGGGATAAGGCCAATCCGGCTTAACCGAAATCACATGAATGTTGAGCTTGCGCCCCTCGAGCTCGGCTTCGCGCCTAACCGCGCGCAACTCGGCCTCACAGGCAGCATTGTAGAGGTAGCGTAGCTGTTTATCAGCCATCTGCTTGTCCTCATCCAGCCCCCGCACGGCATCATTATTCTGCACCAAGGGGGTAATGCGCACGACAATCAGGTCAGTCATATCGGGGCAGTAAGTATACAGCGGCATGACCGGCGGGTTGGCCGTAAAGCCGCCATCATGATCATGGGTCTTAAGGCTGGGGTGGTTGCCATCGAACATACGCAGGATAATACGCGGCAAGTAACCAGACTCAGCCGCAGCCTGTGCTGAAAGGGCTGAGTTAAGATACAGCTTGGGCTGGCCGTTGTGCTTGTCGGTTGTATTGATGATAACAACCGGTGCGCCTTTATCCATAAAGCGTTTGAAATCAATATGCTGAGCTACCATTTGCTGCAGCGGCGGCACCTGCATATTAGTAATCTTGAGAGCAGGATGACGACCAGAGAGATTAAACGCAGCCATGGCATCGCGCGGCATGTCAAATAAATGGCCAGCCTGCTCGATCATCTCACCCATCACAGTCGCCGGGTTGAACATGTTATGTAGTGACTGGCTATGACGGGCCAGTAACGCCATACGGTCAACCGACCACCACAGGCGCTCGCGCATAAAATTAGCCTTTTCAGCCTTCTGGCCAGGCTTACCAGTGATGTAGCCATACATATCATAAAGCGCGTTCAAGGCGCCCGCGCTATCGCCGGTTTCGCCGACAACGGATATACCCCACTTCTCAAAATACGCATGCAACACTCTTAACACACCATCGGTGTAAGCACCGGATGTACCGCCACCCTGCAAGGCAAGACCGACCCTTGGCAAGGCATTTCCTGCTAAGGATTGAAATTTCAAATCAGGCGTTGAGCCCATGTGTACCATCCCCAAAACTGTTTTTATTTATGGCTTCCATAAAGCAGGATTCACGGCACAATGAAAGCCAAGAAAGAGGTTAAATGGCTACAGCTTTACTTGACTTGAAGGTGCTGGATCTGTCCAGAATCCTCGCCGGCCCGAGCGCAACCCAGACCCTGGGCGACCTCGGGGCTGATGTTGTTAAAATTGAAAAGCCGCAGGAAGGCGATGATACGCGCAAGTGGGGCCCGCCCTATCTCGCTGATAAGGACGGGAATAAAACCACCGAAAGCGCCTACTACCTCTGCTGTAACCGCAACAAACGCTCACTCGCGCTCGATTTTACTACGCCAGACGACAAGGCTACGCTGCTCGAACTGGTTAAGAAGGCCGATGTCCTGATAGAAAATTACAAGGTTGGCACCCTCGCCAAATACGGGCTCGACTACGCCAGCCTGGAAAAGATTAACCCCCGCCTCATCTACTGCTCCCTCACTGGCTTTGGGCAGAGCGGGCCGGATGCTGCGCGCGCAGGCTACGACTTTATGGTGCAGGGTATGGGCGGTATCATGAGTATGACCGGTGAGCCGGATGGCATGCCGATGAAAACCGGCGTTGCGGTGGCCGATATTATGGCCGGTATGTATGCCACCACTGCTATTCTGGCTGCACTACATGCCCGCACACATACTGGCAAAGGTCAGTTCATAGATATTGCCCTGTTCGATACGCAGGTGGCTTGGCTGGCTAACCTTGGCCAGTACTACCTTACCTCTGGCAAGTTGCCGCCACGCATGGGCAATGCGCATTCAACTATTGTACCTTATCAGGTTTTTGCGGTGGCGGATGGCCATGTGATTTTGGCCGTAGGTAACGATAGCCAGTTCGCCAAATTTGCTGAGTTTGCGGGCAAACCCGAATGGGCTTTAGATGCACGCTACGCCACCAACAGCCAGCGCGTAATTAACCGCGCCGAGCTGGTGCCGCTGCTCGCCGAGTGCATGCTGACCAAAACCAAAGCCGAATGGCTGGACGGGCTTGAGCCCTTGGGTGTGCCCTGCGGCCCCATCAACCAGATTGATGAAGTATTCGCGCACCCGCAGACTATCGCCCGCGATATGGTGATCGAAATGCCGCATCCGCTTACACCGGATACGCAAAAGCTGATCGGATCGCCCATCAAACTCTCGGATACGCCGGTAAGCTATCGCTACGCGCCGCCCACTCTGGGCCAGCACAGCGCCGAAATATTGCGCGATTGGCTAGGTAAACAGAAGGTTTAATCCTTCTTAACCCTAGAGGGCTAGTCTAAGAGGGTGCGCCTACTCCTCATCGCCCTTCTGGTAGCCTTGTGCCCGCAATTTGCGCTGGCGCAAGACTGCCCACGCAATAACAACCCCACTGCTCTTGTGAAGGTGCGGCAGGATACCCCGCGGCTGATTACCAATGTCGATATCGCCGGCCTGCGCGGCATCCGTAATAGCACCTCCGGTGCAGCCGGCGGGCATGAGCATGTACCTCTCGGCCTCGCCAAGGCGGATGTGACCTACCAGATCAGCATACAGGCACGCGTCACCTCGCTGCCGAATGGCAGTTTCTGTGTCAGTCTGGTTGAGGCTGATATTGAATATGCGTTTGCCGATACCGCCATTTATATTGCCAGCGAAATACCTGTCGGTACCTGTATGTTCAGCAAGGTTGAAGAACATGAGCGCCGCCACGTCGCGGTTGATGCGCAGCTGTTGCGTGAATGGCATTTCCGCCTGCAGCAGGAAGCTGACTATGCCGTGCGCGATCTTGGCCCTATCTGGAGCTATAATCAGGAACAGGCGATGGAAGAACTGAAATCGCGGTTACGCAGTAGTCTGCAGGAAAGCTCCAAGACCATGCTGGGCGAGCGCAGCCGCCGCCAAGCGCAGGTGGATACCCGCATGGAATATGACCGTATCTCACGTGCCTGTGATGGCGAAGCGCAGGAAATTGTGCGCAAGGCACTCGGATATTAAGCCGTATCTTGCATAATAGGCGCACTCAGGCCATTCTGCGCGTATGGAACTCGTATTTATCCTCATCGCTGCATATTTGATCGGCAGCATCCCCTTCGGCCTCCTTCTTACCCGCATGGCGGGCCTTGGCGATATCCGCGCCATCGGCTCCGGTAATATTGGCGCAACCAATGTTCTGCGCACGGGCCGCAAGGGCTTGGCTGCCCTCACCCTGTTTCTCGATGGCGCCAAGGGCTGCATCGCGATTGAAGCTGCACGCTGGTACCTCACCAATCCCGAAAGCATATTCACTGACTGTGTAGATTATTATTGCGAAACTGCACGCCCTGAAACGCTTGCGCTGGTAGGCCTTGCTGCTCTTATCGGCCATTGCTTCCCCATCTGGCTCAAGTTCAAGGGCGGTAAAGGGGTAGCAACAGCACTTGGTGTTGCGCTTGGGCTTAACTGGATACTGGGTGTTGCTGCCTGTGCCACATGGCTGCTTATGGCACTGGCATTCCGCCGCTCATCGCTGGCCGCGCTGGTGGCGATTGGTGCTCTGCCCGGTTATGCCTATTACATCAACAAGGGCGACCCGCTGCTCGGCTTTAATGCGCTTATCATTCCGCTCGCTGTTGTTGCCGCTATTGTGTGGGCGCGCCATCACGAGAACATCAAGCGCCTGCTCAATGGTACTGAGCCCAAGATTGGCGCAAAGAAATGACAGCTGCCGAGCGTCTTGACTGGCTACGCCTTGCCCGCACCGAAAATGTAGGGCCAGTGACGTTCCATCAGCTGCTCAGCCGCTATGGGTCGGCCAGCGCCGCGCTCGAAGCCATTCCTGAACTTGCCAGCAAAGGTGGGCTCAAACGCAAACTGAGCATCCCGAGTAAAGCCAGTGTTGAGGATGAAGCTGGCCGCATTCAGCACATGGGTGCCAGGCTGCTGCTGAGCGGTGATGCTGACTACCCCCGCCTGCTCGCGCATATCAGTGACGCCCCACCCGTCATCGCGGTGCACGGCCATGCAGCGCTGCTGGGCAAACCCTGCGTAGCAATTGTGGGGGCACGTAACGCCTCGCTCAACGGCCGCCGCTTTGCCGAGCGATTGGGCCGCAGCCTGTCTGAAGCAGGCTGGATGGTCGTCTCGGGCCTCGCAGCCGGAATTGATGCATCAGCCCATCAAGGCGCACTCGCCAAAGGCACCATAGGCGTTATTGCTGGGGGCATTGATGTTGTATATCCACCCGAGAACGAAGCCCTGCATAAAGCCATGACCGAGCAAGGCTGCGTGGTAGCAGAGATGCCCTTTGGCACGCCGATTAACGCTCGCCTGTTCCCGCGGCGTAACCGTATCGTCTCCGGCCTCTCGAAGGGCGTTATCGTCATTGAGGCGGCCATGCAGTCTGGTTCGCTCATCACCGCCCGTATGGCAGCCGAACAGGGGCGCGAAGTGATGGCCGTTCCCGGCTCCCCACTCGACCCGCGCTCGACTGGTACCAATAAGTTAATTAAGGACGGCGCCGCCCTGATTGAGGGGCCAGAAGACGTTTTGGCCATTTTAAGGCCGGCCTCGGCACAAGAATCTGAACCTGTGCCATATAAAAATCAAGCCATTGATAATATTAAAGAAAATGAGCTTAACACCCTACGCCCTCAGGTGCTTGAGGCACTTTCCCCTACCCCTGCCCCTGTTGACGCGCTTATAAGGCTATGTCAAATGCCTGCACCCATGGTGCTGGCGGTGCTACTGGAACTAGAACTGGCTGGCCGAATTGTGCGGCTACCGGGCAATCAGGTGGCGTTAATAGCTGACCAGCAGTCAGCAGCGATTTAGGGGTACATATATAGTGTCAGGCCAAACCGTTGTCATTGTCGAGAGCCCTGCAAAGGCCAAGACGATCAACAAATATCTGGGACGGGATTTTACCGTTATTGCCAGCTTTGGCCATGTGCGCGACCTGCCGCCCAAGGATGGCTCGGTACGCCCCGACGAAGACTTCGCCATGGACTGGGAATTTGCCGAACGCGGCAAAGCCCGTATCGATGACATCATCAAGGCTGCCAAGGGCGCCGATAACATCCTGCTCGCAAGCGACCCTGACCGCGAGGGTGAAGCCATCGCCTGGCATGTGCTTGAAGCACTCAAGGACCGCAAAGCCCTTGGCCACGCCAAGGTTGGCCGTATTACCTTTAACGAAGTCACCAAGAACGCCGTACTTGAGGCCATCAAGGCCCCGCGTGAACTCGACCAGCCGCTGATTGACGCCTATATGGCGCGCCGCGCGCTCGACTATCTGGTTGGCTTCAACCTCTCGCCCATTTTATGGCGCAAGCTGCCGGGCGCACGCTCGGCTGGCCGTGTGCAGTCTGTTGCCCTACGCCTTATTTGTGAGCGCGAAAGCGAAATCGAGGTATTTGTCCCGCAGGAATATTGGTCAGTTGCGGTCGACTTCCTCACCCCTGCCGGACAGACGCTTAAAACCCGCCTCACGCATTTCAACGGCAAGAAGCTCGAGAAGCTTGAGCTGGGCAATGCTGGCGCTGCCGATGCTGCAGTAGCCGCTATTAAAGCTGGCCAGTTCAGCATTAACAGCATCGAACACAAAAAGGTAAAGCGTCACCCGACTGCGCCGTTTACTACCTCAACCTTGCAGCAGGAAGCCAGCCGCAAACTCGGCCTTGGCGCATCGCGTACCATGCGCACTGCGCAAAAGCTGTACGAAGGCGTAAGCCTGGGCGGCGAGACTGTGGGTCTCATCACCTATATGCGTACTGATGGCGTGTCGCTCTCGCTTGATGCGATTGATGCCGTACGCGGCCTGATCCGCGATAACTATGGCACCAAGTACCTGCCGGATGCCCCGCGCATGTATAAGACCAAGGCCAAGAACGCGCAGGAAGCACACGAAGCCGTGCGCCCGACTGACATGCGCCGCCTGCCGGAAGATGTAGCCCCCTTCCTTGACCGCGATGAAGCGCGCCTTTATGAAATGATCTGGAAGCGTACGGTCGCCTCGCAGATGGAATCTGCCGAGTTCGATCAGGCCACTATCGATGTCACACCAACCGACGGTAAGACCCAGCTACGCGCCACCGGCTCTATCGTGGTGTTTGATGGCTTCCTAAAACTGTATTTCGAAGATACTGATGACCTCACCGCAGATAAGGAAGACGACCAGCGCCTGCCCCCGGTGAAGGAAGGCGATAAACTCAAGACCGATGTGGTTGAGCCGTCACAGCACTTCACCCAGCCGCCGCCACGCTACAGCGAAGCCAGTCTGGTGAAGAAACTGGAAGAGCTGGGCATCGGGCGCCCGTCGACCTACGCCTCGATTATTGAAGTATTGCAGAACCGCAATTACGTACGCCTTGAAGGCAAAGCCTTTGTACCGGAAGACCGCGGCCGCATCGTTACCACCTTCCTCGAGAGCTTCTTTGGCAAGTATGTGCAGTACGATTTCACCGCCGATCTCGAAGGTCAGCTCGATGATATCTCAGGTGGCGAAAAGCAGTGGAAAGCTGTATTGCGCCAGTTCTGGACTGACTTCTCATCCTCCATCGACGGTGCTAAGAACCTGACAATTACCCAGGTAATTGACGACCTCGATGCCGTTCTCTCATCCCACTTCTTCCCGGATGGCAACCGCGACTGTCCGAGCTGCAAGAGTGGCCGTATCGGCCTCAAACTCGGTAAGTTCGGTGCCTTCATTGGTTGCTCCAACTATCCTGAGTGCAAATACACCCGCCGCCTCTCGATCGCCACCACTGAAGGCGGAGATGCGCTGGTTGAAGGCGATAAGGATTTGGGCTTCGACCCCGAGACTGGCCTGCCCGTGAGCCTCAAGCGCGGCCCTTATGGTTTGTATGTGCAGCTCGGCCCCAAGGTTGGCCCGATTGAACCCAAGCCTGCAGCCACTGAAGAAGCGCCAGTTGAGCTGGATAAAAACGGCAAACCAAAGAAAAAGAAAAAGCCCAAAGTGGCTGATGCCGATAAACCCAAGCGTACCTCGCTGCCTAAAGGCCTCAACCCCAACGAAGTCTCGCTCGAGATTGCGCTCAAGCTGCTTACCCTGCCGCGCGAAATTGGCGGCCACCCTGAAACGGGCGAAATCATCTACGCTGGAATTGGCCGCTTCGGGCCCTATCTTAAGCTCGGCAGCACGTTCAAGAGCATCCCCAAGGATGACGATGTGCTGACCATCGGCATGAACCGCGCGGTTACACTGCTCGCCGAAGCCAAAGCTAAGGCTGCAGAGCTGCGCAATGTCGGTATGCACCCGGATGATGATAAGCCTATCACCATCCACATGGGCCGCTTTGGCCTTTATGCCAAGCACGGAAAAACCATGGTGACCTTGCCCAAGGGCAGCAAGCCAGAAGACCTGACGCTCGAACGCGCGATCGAGCTGATAAACGCCAAAGCCGCTAAAGGTGGTAAGGGCGGTAAAGGCGCGAAGGCCAAGGCAGCTAAAGCCAAGGCCGCACCAAAAGAGACGGCAGAAAAACCTGCCAGAAAAGCAGCAGCCCCGAAGAAGAAGGCTGCAGCAAAACCAAAAGCCAAGAAGGCTAAATCTGACCCCGATACTGAGGTCGCTTAAATAGTTCTCCCAAGGGGGAGATAGAAAAGTAGAAATGCCTAAACCACCTAAAAAATCTAGTCATAGTCAGTCCGGTAAGCGCTCTGGCCCACCCAAGCGCCAGTTTGGTAAGAAACCCTACAAGAGTTCATTCGAGCGCTCACCCGCGCTGGCCGAAGTCGCCCTGTGCGAGGTTGTAGCGATCGACCCTGATGGCGAAGCCGTAGCAGCGCCGGTCGACTGGAAAGCCGAAGACGGCAAACCGCCCCGTATTTTCCTTGCCCCCTCAACCGGCCATGCTGCACTGGCTGTGGGTGAGCGTGCCCTGCTACGCCTCAAGCGCATGGGCTCACGCGCTTACTCAGGAACCGTGCTCAAGCGAATTCAACATGGCAAAGTCGCGCGCATGGTTGGCCTTTATCTGCATGACGAGTCAGGTGGCCGCGTGGTGCCGTCCGACCGCCGCCAGAAGGAAGAAGTGCTGATCAGCCGTGCTGACAACATGAACGCGATTGATGGCGAACTGGTGCTGGCCGAAATTCTGCCGGGCTCCAACGCTGGCCTGCCCAAGGGCCGTATTCTCGAGCGTCTTGGCGATACCAACCAGCCCAAAGCTATCAGCCTCATCGCGATTTACACGCATGAGCTACCCCTAGCCTTTGCGCCTGAAGTTGAAAAAGAAGCCAACGAAGCGAAAAAGCCAACCCTCGGCAGCCGTACCGACCTACGCGATATTCCGCTGGTAACAATCGACGGCAAAGACGCCCGCGACTTTGACGATGCAGTCTATGCCGAGCCGGATGGTGATGGCTGGAAGCTGCTGGTGGCCATTGCCGACGTTGCCCACTATGTACACACAGGCTCGGCGCTCGACCGCTCGGCTTATGAGCGCGGCAACTCAACCTACTTCCCGGACCGCGTGGTCCCCATGCTGCCCGAGGCGCTGTCGAACGAGCTATGCTCGCTCAAGCCGAATGTGGAGCGCGCGTGTTTGGCCTGCTGGCTGTGGATTAATGCCGAAGGTCGCCTTGTTAAGCATGAGTTTGTGCGCGGCCTGATGAAGTCCCGCGCCCGCCTGATCTACGAGCAGGTACAGGCCGCTTATGAGGGCCGGACGGATGAAACCACGGCACCCATTCTCGATGAAGTAATCAAGCCGCTTTATGGCGCGTTCAAGACATTGCTGGCTGGCCGCCAGAAGCGCGGCACGCTCGAGCTCGACCTGCCCGAGCGCAAGGTAATGATCGCCGAAGACGGTCAGGTGGCCGAAATCTCGACGCGCGAGCGTATGGACAGCCACCGCCTGATCGAAGAATTCATGATCACCGCCAATGTGGCCGCTGCTGAGGCCCTCGAGGCCAAGAGCATGGCCTGCATGTACCGCGTGCATGAAGTACCCTCACCCGCCAAGCTCGAAGCGCTGCGCGACTTCCTCAAGCCGCTGGGCTACAGCGTGCCGCAGGTCAAGCTGGTTGAGCCCAAGCTGTTCAGCAAGGTGCTGGAAGACAGCAAAGACAGCCCGCTGTCCGAGCTCATCAGCACAGTTGTGCTGCGCAGCCAGCAGCAGGCGCACTACAGCCCGGATAATGAAGGCCACTTTGGTTTGGCCCTCACCCGCTATGCGCACTTCACCTCGCCAATCCGCCGTTATGCCGACCTTGTGGTGCATCGCGGCCTCATCAGCGCTTATGGGTTTGGCGATGGCGGTATTACCAGCCGCGAAATTGCCGAGATGCAGGAAATCGCCGAGCATATTTCGGCCACCGAGCGCCGCTCAGCTATTGCCGAGCGTGATGCGGTCGATCGTTATACAGCGCTGTATCTCTCCGAGCGCAAGGGTGCCACCTTCGCTGGCCGTATTAGTGGTGTTACGCGATTCGGCCTGTTTATTGAGCTCACCGAGACTGGTGCCGATGGGTTGGTGCCCATGCGAAGCCTCACGCCGGACGACCGCTACGAGCACGACGAGAAGCATCACTGCCTTATCGGTGCGCGTCATGGCAAGGTTTTCCGCCTTGGTGCCCGTGTGAAGGTCGAGCTGCTGGAGGCGGATGTACTCTCAGGCTCAACCACCTTCAAACTGCTGGAAGCAGAGGAGCCGCAAGAAAACTGGCCACCCACCAACCAGCGCACCAAAAAGCACATGAAGGCGCGGCGTTAAGGCCCCTTCTGTACGTTAGACATTTAAGCGGCGCCTGCTATGGTTCAAGCATGCACCGCTTTTTGTTGTTCGTTTTCCTGCTGCAACTTACCGCCTGCTCCAGCCTGAGCCTGCCTAGCCTTGGCTTTTATCCAACCCAGCTGGACAATAAAGAATTGCACCACGAGGTATTTGCCGAGAGCTACCGCCGCCTTACCGCCTATTACATCGAGCCTGTGAATCTGGCGCAGCTGGTGCCTGCAGGGCTTGAAGGCCTGAAGCAGATTGACCCTGCCTACACGCCCGCGCTTACCACCAGCCCCGCAGCAGATGACTGGGCCGATTGGGGCGATGTGACACTCGCCAGCATAAGGCAGGCTCAGGCAACCTCACCCAAGCTGGCAGCCGCCACGCCAGATGATATCTATAACGCCTTCTACCCTGCCCTTATGGCCAAGCTCGATGGCTTCTCGCGCTACGTACCGCCGCTCGATGCCAAGGCCGAGGATGAAATGCGCGATGGCTATGGCGGCATTGGCGTAACCTTTGAGCGCAAAGGGAATGACTTTGCGATTATGGATACGTTTATCGATAGTCCGGCACAGCGTGCTGGCCTTAAAGCCGGGCAGATTATCTATGCCATTAACGGCATACCCGCGAGCAGCCTGAGCATTGCTGATTTTACCAGCAAAGTACGTGGGCCGGTTGATGCCCCGGTTACACTCACAGTAGGCCGTGCAGGCGAAGCCCGCAGGGATGTTGTGGTGGTGCGCGCCCGCGTTATTCCAACCACAGTCGCCCTCACCATGGAGCGTTCGGTAGCGGTTATCCGCATCAGCCGCTTCATGCCAGGCACCGTGCGTGAGTTCAGGCATGCTGCGCGCCAAGCAGTGTGGAACCGTGCCATCGCTGTAGTGCTCGATATGCAGCATAACCCCGGCGGTATTCTTGAAAGCGCGACCGAGATTGCCGGCCTGCTGGTGCCAAAAGGCGTCGTTGCCAGCACCACCGGCCGCCATGCTGATGCTGCGCATGTTTATAACACCAGCGGTGCCGATATCCTGAACGGTCTGCCGCTTTATGTGCTGATCGATAGCCGCAGCGCCAGTGCTGCCGAGTTATTAGCGGCGGCGCTTAAAGACCGTGGCCGCGCCACACTGGTGGGCAGCACCAGTTACGGCAAAGGCAGTGTGCAAAGCGTGGGGCCGCTGCCGCATGGCGGCGAAATTGCGGTTACATGGGCGCATCTGCTCTCGCCCTCTGGCCGCAGCTGGGTTCATGAAGGCGTTACGCCAAACGTGTGTGTGCTGCGACAGAGCCCCTGCCCCAAGTCGGAAAATCTTGAAGCTCTAGCGTTCACTAAAGCACTGGAGCTGGCACGGCAATAGGCGCGCCCACCATGCGGCGGAAGTTGCGTTCGGCCTGCGCTGCATCTTCGGCCTGCGTGCCCGAAAGCAGCTCAAGCGTTTTGGTGGGGCCAAACAGATAACGCTCATCAATGCGCAAATGTCTGCCCGCAGTTGCCTCGGAGAAAAAGGTATCTTTGTAATTGGATGAGCGGTAGCACACCGCTACCGGCTTATTGGTTTGCACCACGGCCACGGCACCAAACTCGATCATACGCGCAGGCGCTATGGCGTGCACCTCAGCGCGGTGAGCAGCATACTCGGCCGGTGTTGTGCAGATCCGGAAAGCAGGAGTTACCTCAAGCCGCAGCGCCAGCGCACGGCGCCACATGGCCTCAGGATGGTACAGGAAGTCATCCATACCCAGATCAATCATACAGTAGTGGCGATGCTTGCCCGCTACCGTACCATCGCGCCCGATATGGCCGCTGCCGTTCCAGTCGCGCCGCGAGGGCTGCAGTTGTAGCGCTGCCAGCTGCTGCGGCTGGTGGGTATCGAACAGATAGAGCTGGCCGGTGCGCGCATCAGGGTCGATATCGCGCAGCGATAGGCCTGAGGCTGACTGCAGGTTAAACTCCCCCTGCGGGCCGAAGCCGTAGATGGCTTGTTGGGGCAACGCTGTATCGGGGTTACGGTGCAGCGTATAGAGCATCGGTACACGGTTAGTAATAGCCTGCGCCTGCAGCAGTGTACGCCACTGGTAAGAGCGCACATTCGCGTAGCTGATGTTGATCAGCACCTCCGCCCCTTGCTGGGCCTGCAGGCGCTGTAAGGGCGAGACAAACAGGTCGTGACAGATGGTAAGCCCCACCTTGCCGCCTTTTAGCTCAAGTATAGGCAGGTGTTCGGCACTGCTCCACACTGCCCCGTCAAACGCGGTATTAAGGGATGAGGTATGCTTGTGGTAGGCCGCTGCCTGACCGCCGGGTTTGGCCATGAGGGCCCAATTATCGGTTTGCAGCCATGTCAGCTTGGTACCGGCGGTGCCGCCTAGGCCAAGGCCTGTAATAATAGCAATGCCACTATTTGAGGCAAAATCCTGCAGCTGACGCGAAAGCTGCTGGAATTCCCGAAGGTTATTACCGGTTATGGCATAGGCATTTTCAGGCAAAACCAGCAAATCCGGCTTTTGCGGCAGCTTTACAGCCTGCCGCATGAAGTCTTCTGGCCGATCGCGGCTCAGGTCTGGAAATGCCAGTGCTATGCGCATAAAAGGCCCCTGCTTTTCTTTTGCCTTATAGCAGGCCCCTAAAAACGACCGCAAGCAAACAGGTAATGTGCCGTTATAAATCCCGTGTATAACTGCGTCTAAACCGAATCAGCATAATAAAGGGTTAAAATGCTTGACTCAGCTGTAGAAATCGCTATTTTCCGCCGCCTGAGATCAAGAACAGAGGTTTACCATGGCCAAGCCAACCCGCATCCGTATCAAGCTTGTCAGCACCGCTGACACCGGCCACTTCTATGTGCACAGCAAGAACCCGCGCACAGCGACCGAGAAGCTGAAGACCAAGAAGTACGACCCCGTTGTACGCAAGCACGTTGAGTACAAGGAAGAGAAGATGGATTCGGGCAAGAAGCGCTAAGCTCTCTCCGTCTCTTTCACGAGATACAGAAGGCCGCCTGCCAAGGCGGCCTTTTTGCTTGCGCTCGATTCATGCAAAAGCCTAACTTTGCACTGCCTATTGAAAAAGGAATGCATCATGTCAGACACAAAGCCAGAAGAGTCAACACGCACAGCATTTGCAGCTGCCATCCTCGGCGCTTACGAGGTTATCCAGAAGATAAGCCCTAGAGCAACACTGCGCAGCATGCTTCAGGCAGGTCGTAACAAGACGACAATAAGCGCGCTTATCTTTGCTGGCATTACGGCTTATGGCGGATACAAAGCATACGATAATGTAGATAAAGAGCCTGCTGAATACGGCCCTGCTGCCGGTTTTGCCGTGTTTGCAGCTGTAGGTGCACTTGGCGTTAAGCGAAATACTCGCCGCCTGCTTATGGTAAACCACTACCTCAAAATGGAAGCAACGCATGGCGCAGCAGCGACTGAAAGAAGTATGCGAGAGTTCGCAGCGCCCAGTCTCAAGCGCCTAGAGACTCTCAAGCGGGATTAATTAGGCATCTTCCAGCTGGCGCTGGGGCTGGCCAAGGCACTTGGCGACAGTCTCAAGGAAAGACTTAACGGCGATGGGTTTGGTAACGTAAGCCGCGCAGCCAGCTGCTTTGGCCTTCTCTTCATCGCCTGCCATGGCAAAGGCTGTAACAGCCACCACCGGAATATCGCGCAGCGCCGGGTCATCCTTCATCCAGCGCGTCACCTCAAAGCCAGAGACCTCAGGTAGCTGAATGTCCATCAGGACCAGATCCGGCTTATGCACACGCGCAAGCCTGAACGCCTCTACGCCATCACGCGTATGAAGCACGCTGTAGCCCTGAGCGATAAGGAGGTCTCGGAATAGTTTGAGGTTCAGGTCGTTATCTTCGACGACTAAGATTCTCCGGAGCCCGCCGGCGATTTTATCGGGTGCTTCAGGCAACTGGCTCATGGCCACATCCTTGCACTAGTTTGTAGCCTCCCTAGGCTACGTTGTAATTTTATTACCTTGAATTTAACACACAATTAACCATGCCTACAACCCCCTGAATCGAGAGGGCTAAGCGCTAAAATGGCGGCGACTCGGAGTTACGGACAGGTAGGTAGCGGAATTTCCTCATATTTGACGAGGTCAAACCGCAAGGAGAACTGACCGAAGTTCATCATCATGGTCTCGGAGCGGCCGTTGGGCAGCATACTGAAGCCCTGCTTGAACAGCGGGTTGGCATCATTGCCTTTGAACATACTGGTGCGCATGCCCCACGCCAGCTCAGTCGTGAATTCATTTTCAAGGCCGGGGGTAGGCTTGTTTGCTTCAGGATCCTTGAAAACAGCGGCACGTGGCGCACTGATATCGGTGACCATGCGAATGAGGCCCAGCTCGGCGCTCATCGAACCATCAAATACACGGGCACTGTAACGGGGCTGACCTTCGCCAGCAGCATTTATTAACTGCTGGGCATACGTAACCGGGAAGATGGTACCTGCCGGCAGCTCAATGGTCACGCCCGCAGGCTCGGTATAAACAGCTGTACCCGCCTGTCCTACGCCTGTAAGCGTGGCAGAGCCCTTGTGTGAATTGATCACCTGCCCCGCCATGCTGGTTTTATCCTCAAAGCGGTAGGTCAGGCCATCGCGCGATTCAAAGTTATTGGCGCCCGTGCGCAAGTAAACCGGGATAGTTGCCACCCCCGGCTTTGATGGCGGCAAGAACTTGACGAACAAACGCTGCTCAACATTCCAGCCCTCGCAACTTAATACTGATTTATCAGTAAAACTGCCTTCAGCTGAAGCAAACTGCTGCTGCGCCGTACCCGAAAGCAGGCTGACGCGGTAGGTAACCTTGGATGGATGCAGCGATGTATCCACCCGTAGGCGGCCACTGCTCTGCTGAGCAGGCGCACTCTCCTCTGCAGCAACCGGCATGGCAATAAGTACAGCGAGAACGATTGAAAAAGCAGTATGGCGCATGATCATTCCTCAGCAATCCGGCTTGGCAAGAATTTCTACTTTTTCCAGTACACCGCGCAAGCGGAATTCACCGTAATCGAGCAGCATGAATTCGGAAACGCCATTAGGCAGAATAGTGGTATCCATCTCGTACTCGGGCGCTGCTTCTTCCTGATCATAGGGGAAGAAAGCCATGCGTACAGGCCAGGCTACAGCAGGCGTATCACCAAGGCCGGTACGAGCGGCTTCTACGCTTACATCCTTTTGTGCGCCGATAACCGCACTGACTTCGCTCAAGCCATGCTCATCGGTGCCATCGAACACACTGGCCGCGAACAGCGGTTTACGCGCAATTGCAGCGCCAATCAGCGCCATGGTGTGCGAGGTGGGGAAATAGGAGCCAAGTGGCAGTTTCACTTCGCGCACTTCAGGTATGCTATAGGTGGCAAGACCAGTTTCGCCCGGGGCGCTAAGCTTGGCATTACCGCGGAATTCTTCCTGCAGCTGGCCGTTGAGCAGATTGCGGTAGTTGAAGCGGTAACGCAGCCCGTCCTTCGACTCCCAGGTGGTGAAATTGCTCTTGATCTCAAGCTCGACACCCTCATCACGGGTCATGGTCAGATTAAGGCGCTGCTCGACGTTCCAGCCATCGCAGGCGTCCTGCCACTCAAAATACATCATGCCTTCAGATGCCTGAATCTGACTACCGTTACGCACTGAATCGAGCGACATGCGGTACAGGGCACGATGCGGGAGAATGCTGGGCTTGAGGTTAGCCGCGCTGGCAGTGGTTGTTGCCGGTGCCGAGGCTGCTTGCGCTGACGGTGTGGGCTGCAGGAATAGGACCGTGACTGCTGCCAATGAAAGGACCAGACCAGCTCCCGCCACCCGGAGTTTGCTCAACGTCATGCTCTTACCTCGCTAGAATTTGCATCATTACAGTGACATGAGTTGCCGCCCCCGCCTATCGGCATTTTTGACACGGGGCCCTAACGGCATTCACGATTCATTAGCAATAGGTCTTTGATTTTGCACAAATTATTGTTGGCACAAGGCTTGCTCTTATCATTCCAGATTATCAAACAGGAGTATACCGGCCATGTCGTTTCATTTAGACCTCAACAATCTGCCTACCGCCCCGATGGAATTTGATGTTTCGAAGGAAACACAGGAACTGAACGAGCGCCTGCTCGCCCGCGCCTATGCCATGGTCGCCGAGGCCGAGCGCCTGATCAGCCAGCAGCGCACCCGCATCAAGATTCTCGAGAACCTGAGCTTTACCGATGAACTGACCGGCACCCTCAATCGTCGTGGTTTTGAAATGGCCCTCACCCGTGAAATTGGCGCTGCCCAGCGCGACCCCAACAGCTGCGGCACCATCATTATGGTCGATCTCGATGGCTTCAAGCTGGTGAACGACCGCTTTGGCCATGCCGCCGGCGATGCTTACCTGCAGCTGGTAGGTAAAACCCTGATGGGCGCGCTGCGCGATGGCGATACGGTGGCCCGTTTGGGCGGGGATGAATTTGCCATCATCCTGCCACGCAGCAAAACCGTAACCGGCCAACGCCGCGCTGCCCAGCTACAAGCCCAACTCAATGCCGCGGCGCTGAACTGGAAAGAGTTTGCCCTGCCCCTGCGCGCCAGCTTTGGTGCTGCCAGCTATGTGGGCGGCGATACGGCTAACGATGTGCTCAAGCGTGCAGATGCCCGCCTTTATGCCAACAAAGCCGCCCGTAAAGGCAAACGCTCGGCGTAAAGCCGGGCGTTGCCCTTAAACGGGAAACGTTAATCAAGCTGCGTCGATGGCTGAGTTACCGCTACCCGCTACACCACTGGCCTGACGCAGCTTCTCTTCGATGATTTCCTGCACCTTGGCCATAACACCGGCGCGTTCTTCCGGGCTCATGGCGGCAACATCCTCAGCACTCAGGCCCATGGACTTGAGGATTTGATCGACCATACGCTCGCCTGCACTCTTCTTCATGAACTCGCGGAACTCATCGGCAGGGCTATCAAGCAAAACATCTTCTTCAGAGCTGGCAATATCCTGCGCTGCGATGTGCGTGGGCGTTGTGTTGTAATAGCTGGCGAGCGACTGGTCGCGGTCCAGCTTCCAGTCCTGCCATGCGCCCTGCTCCATGGCCGTATCGGCCTTCTCGACTTTGCCGCCCAGCATGCTGGCCAAGCGCTCGGCCCGGCTGGCTGCCAGCGTGGGGCCACTGCCCAGATCATCCTTCACCAGCGCGTTGATGCGCCCGCCCAAAGCGTTGGAGCTTTCAACCGCACCGCTGTTATAAATTTTGGCGACCGACTGCCCGTTCACGACAATTTCGGCAAACACCTGGCTGGGGTCATTATCCGCCAGAATGCCAGCCGGTGGACCTTCCATGCCCAGCATATCCTGAACGCGGGTAAAATTTTCCCGTGGTGCCTGTGTGAGGCTAAAATCGGTCGGGATAAGCCGTTGATTGGAAAAGATTTGCATATACAAGCCTCCCGGCAAAAGGAAAATAGTGCCGGAAACATGCAAGAATAAAGCCAGACCAACTTACATACTAGCGACTCGAAGCCCGCTGAAATCCTTCTGTTTACGCAGCTGAATGACATTCCCCTCACGCAGTACACGCTTCTTCGCGCGCTCCACTGCCTCCTGCCGGAAGGTATGGCGTACCGGCTCGAGCGGCCGCAGCAGTGCATAATTATCCGCTACCTGCTTGCCGAGCCAGGCAGCAAGGCAACCATCGACCCTGCTACTGAGGTTTGGCTTGCGCTTGGCGTGACGCATCTGCCGGAGCAGCATGGCCTGCTGCGCGCGTAGCTGCGCCATGGCACTAAGCACCGTATTGCCATAGGGGTTACTACGCGCCTCATCCTGCTTGGCGAACTGGAACGGCCAGCGGGCGTTATGGAAGTAAACCGGCATCAACACACCATATGGCATGGCTTGCCCCATATGCGTCAGATACTCCGGCTGCATGAAACGCGGACTGAGGCCTGACTTTAGCGACTTCGGCCCTTCCTCATAGCGCTGGCAGGCGGCGGCAAAGCGGGTGGTGCAGCGCTGGAAATTTTTAAGCGTGCCAGCATAAACAGCTGGATGCGCGCTCTTGAGAATACCCACCACATCGCAGCTGCGCTGGGGGGTGAGATCATTTGATGTGCCAGCGAGAAGCTTAAACAGGCTACGGGCACTTGGGGCGTTAGATACAGACACGGATTAACTCCGGAAAATGGGCAAAAAAACACGTATTGTGGGGATGAGGTGCGCGAAAAATTAGCCTTAGCGGCTAATTCGCGCGGCGATAATAATAATGGCCATCATCCGGGCGTCTAACGCGCGGGCTGCAGAAGCAAAGTTGCTTGGCAAAGTGACCATGGCTATTTGTAGCGTTGCCCAAGGCCCGAACGCAACCCCTTAACGCCTAAAATGCAATTGAATTGGACATACCAGACATGCTGTTAATGCAAATGCCATGGCCAAACTGCCCGACCTGCCCAGCTGGAGCGAAATCCGCAAATCTGCCCGCTTTGAGGCCGGGCTCGATCTGTCGGGTTTTAAAAACAACAGGATTGTAAGTATTGGCAGCCGCCACTGGGTAGGCCCTCTCGGCCGCACCTATTTCATACAAAGTGCGCCAACCCGTGCAACCTGGGAGTGGAAGAACCACGAGAGCAAGCAGATGCTTGATGTGGTGGCAGATGCCCTTGCCCCGCATGGATACCGGGTGCCGCGCATTGTGGCCGACTTCAACGCGGGCAGCCACCACCGCAAGCAGCGCATCATCATCCGTGAGTTTATGCCGGGCATGAGCATGCAAGCCCGCCTGCCGTTTCTCACACCACAAAAGCGTGTTCATGTTTATCGTGAAATGGGCAAGCTCCTCGGGCTACTGCATACAGAAGTGCCTTATGAGGCGGCCCCCAATACGCACCATGGCTGGAACATTCCGGTTACACCCGCATCTGCCTATCGCCATGCAGGCAGCGCTATACGCAAGCTCGGCTGGAGCAAGAAACAGGGTTGGGCTTATTGCGCCATATTGGCCCAGATAGGCCTCGACCGTGAAGATGAGCTGGCGCAAAACATGGACAGAAAACTGTTTGTGCACAGCGACTGGGCCGAGCGCAACATCATCACCGCCCCTGATGGCAAAATCTCTGGCGCGATAGATTTTGAACTCGCCACCCGCAGCAACCTGTTTACCGAGCTTTCACAATGCATGCCCAATTGGCCACAAGAAGTACCGCATCTGCTTAAAGGCTATAACGACCATACCGGCCTTGCGCTTCAGGCGAACAGCCTGTTTGCCTGCAATATTCTGCGCAGCGCCCGCTTCATGCAATCAAAGAACATGGATCTGGCGTGGCTGGATAACCGGCTGCATGATGATATAACTGAATGGGCGATCAGCCATCCGCAGTTGTCAGCACAAATGCGCAAGACCATCAGAGCGGCCTTTACCCCAACCTAGGCTGTACTACTGTCATATCAATAGTAATAGGCCGGTTAAGACGGCGATACGGCAGCGCTTCGCGCTTAAGCATGCACTCAATAATCAGCTCGGCCGCGCCATCGCCGTTATAAAGATTATAGAGCACAGGGTTAAAGCTGGTTGAGCGCAAATCGACCGGTACCAATCGGCCATCGTAGCCATACCTTATCGTGCCATCTTCCTTCTGATACGGCAGCTTGAAGCCTACGCCCTTGAGCATATGAAACGCCGAGAGCAGGGATATTTCTTCAAGCGTGCTCTTCTCTCCGCGCTGATCGATACGCGCATAGTTAAACAGTGCAGCGAATACAGCCGCAGGCGGTAGCCCTGTTATGTCTATATGCGCCACGTTGGTCCCTGATTGTTGCAAGAACTATAGGCAGATGCTAATGCGAGTTAAAGATAATTGTCATGCCAGCGCAGGCTGGCATCCATGGCAACATAACCGCATACGTTAAGATGGATCCCAGCTTTCGCTGGGATGACAATATGGTGAGGTTATTTTATTCTTATGTAGCTGATCAGGTTTTCTGATTAATTCTTCATCGCTCAATCATTAAGGTTAAATACTAGGCTTATATTATCTGAATTAGAACAAGCCCAATCCACCTGTGCTTCTGTTGGTATTCCCATAGGATCTTGGTCGGCCGCAACTCCATATAAAGGAAAAACTTCAATAGGCTTGCGCCCAGTTGCATCCCATGTGACCCGCTGGGAAGAGCTTGCAAACCAAGACACGCCATCTAACTCTACATGCGAACTCTTCATGTCAATAATTGCACGAGATATAACCTTACAAAAAGCTGAATTATTATAATAAACCGTGAGACCTAAAAAATTGTCCCAAGTATCAAAATGCATTGAATAGTTAGGGCTATCGATTAAATTGTATAGGCCTATTTTCTGTTCATCCGCCAATTGTATCTTGCTTATTGCCTCAGTAATAACTGCAGACCGCCTTTGTGGGATTACACCAACAAATATATCCTTCTGTGCGAGCATTATGTTAATTGAGCTATTGAGAAAAGGCACAAACTTCTCTGCCGCCTGATGCGCTGCTAAGGATTGGCGAGAGGTCTCGTTGTCATGGTGAATATATAGCGCCCCAGCAATAACAACTGCAAAAAGATGCCATAATTTTAATGTCGGGACGAATCTCACATTACCCCGCACTAGCAACCTTCGGTTTCGGCAAGTTGAGGGCGATGTGAAGTTCCTTCAGCTGCTCGGGGCGAACGCTGTTCGGCGCATTCATCATCAGGTCCATCGCCTGCTGGTTGAGCGGGAAGGTAATCACTTCGCGGATGTTCGGCTCATCGGCAATCAGCATCACCATACGGTCGATACCAGGAGCCGAGCCACCGTGCGGCGGTGCGCCAAAGCGGAAGGCGTTGATCATGCCGCTGAAGCGGTTTTCAACTTCTTCTTTGCTGTAACCGGCAATCTCAAACGCCTTGATCATGATGTCGGGATTGTGATTGCGGATAGCGCCAGACGACAGCTCAATGCCGTTGCACACAATGTCGTACTGATAGGCCAAGATATCCAGCGGGTCCTTCTCGACCAGCGCCTTCATTTCGCCCTGCGGCATGGAGAACGGGTTATGGCTGAAGTCAATCTTCTTGGTGTCTTCGTTGTACTCGTACATCGGGAAGTCGACGATCCAGCACAGCTTGTATTCGTTCTTGTTGATCAGCTCGAGCTCGTTACCGATACGCGTACGCGCATGGCCAGCCAGCTTGGCAGCTGCGGCTACCTGATCGCACACGAAGAACACGGCATCGCCAGCTTCGGCACCCATGAGCTTCTTGAGCTCTTCCTGCGCTGCAGGTGGTACGAACTTGGCGATGGGGCCCTTGCCACCGTCAGCCTCAAACGTAATGTAACCAAGGCCGGGAGCACCCTCGCCGCGCGCCCAGTCGTTGAGCTTATCGAAGAAGCTACGCGGCTTATCCGACACCTTGGGTGCCTTGATGCAGCGAACCACACCGCCCTTGTTGATGATTTCGCGGAAGGCGCGGAACTCAATATCATCACGCTTGAATACGCTGGTCACATCGACAATCACCAGCGGGTTACGCAGGTCGGGCTTGTCGTTGCCGTACTTGAGCATTGAATCGGCATAAGTGATCTGCTCGAACGGATACGGGCTGACCTTGCGCTTGGTGCCGGTGAAGCTCGAGAAGTTTTCGAACAGGTCATACAGCACGGGGCCGATGGTATCGAAAATATCCTGCTGGGTGACAAAGCTCATTTCAAAGTCGAGCTGGTAGAACTCACCCGGGGAGCGATCGGCACGGCTGTCTTCATCACGGAAGCACGGGGCCACCTGGAAATACCTATCGAAGCCAGCAACCATCAGCAGCTGCTTGAACTGCTGCGGCGCCTGCGGCAATGCATAGAACTTGCCGGGATGAACGCGCGACGGCACGAGGAAGTCGCGGGCACCTTCAGGGCTTGAGGCGGTGAGAATGGGGGTCTGGAATTCATGGAAGCCAGACTTGATCATGCGGGCACGCAAGAACGAAATAACATCCGAGCGCAGAATAATGTTCTTCTGCATACGGTCGCGGCGCAAATCGAGGTAGCGGTGGCGCAGGCGGAATTCTTCCGAGCCATCATCATCCACATTCACCTGGAATGGCAGCACTTGCGCCGTACCCTGAATGGCGAGCTCAGATACGCTCACTTCAACATGGCCGGTGGGCAACTTCTCGTTAATGGTGTCAGCCGAGCGGGCCAGCACCTTACCGGTGATGGTAATAACGGTTTCAAGACGGGCAGCTTCGGCCTCTTTGAACTGCGGGTGCGAGGTATCGACCACGCACTGAGTAACGCCATAGTGGTCACGCAAATCGATGAAGAGGAGATTGCCATGGTCACGCTTGCGATTGATCCAGCCTGAAAGGCGGACGGTCTCGCCCACCTGCTCCTGACGGAGCTGGCCACAAGTGTGAGTGCGATATGCGTGCATGACAAAATCCCTACCTGATAAAAAGTCAGGGAAAAAGGCCCGAAAATCGGGTTTTTGTCAAGGAGAATGAGGGGTTATGGCGTAGCCTGTACGCCGTTATCGCGCAGCCTCGGCGTATTGCCAGATGGCGCGACTTTGTGCAAATCGCTGGCCTCTATGCGCCCGACCTTATCGGCACCTAGAAGGCTCTCCACACTCATGCCGATTTGCGGGTTGGCGTGCTGGATGATCAGCGCGCGCTCACCCTCCGGCAGGGCCTTCACTTCGGCCACCGTGCCTTCTAGCTGCTTTTTATGTCCATCGAGAATATCAGCCGCAATGCGTGCGATGGGGCTGTCTTTAATCTTCATCTGCTGTTCGGCAAACTGCTGGCGGCGCTGTGCATCACCCCCCATCCCGGAGAATATATCGGACAGGCGCATCTGGCGGTTATTAACCGTATGGAGCACAAACTGCGCCTCGATGGTATTCTGCATATGCGTTCCATCAAAGTTTTCGAGCATGCTCTCGCCGGTAAAATGCAGATGCACACCAGCAGCGTGCGCACGCTGCATAACAGCGGCAATCTCGGCTGGCTGGGCTGGTACGGGCGCTTTGTTTGCATAAATGCGGTAAGACGGGTTTTCGGCAATATCGTTTGCCAGCTGCTCGGGCTTAGCGCGGCCATCGACCAGCGCATCGTTAACGAATCCGACGAATTTGGGCAGGTCGACAAAAACATGACCAATTCCGGCCTGCTTTACCCCTGCCAAAACCCCCGGCTGGGCCAAAGCCTGATAGGTCTGACCATTACCAAACTGCCCGTCAGCCAGCCAGATATGCTGGGTTTTACCCGCTACTGATTTGAGATTGCTTGCAAAGTCGGCCATGTTACCCAGTGTTACCCCTGCGCCTTAAATCTCGCTTAATTGTGCTGGAAGCCATTGATTCGGCTGGTAAGACGGCTTGTGAGGCGCTATCACCGCCCCATGACAATTCTGACCACCAGTAAAGAGGTTAAAGCCCTCTGCCAGCGCCTTGGCAAAGTCGAGTTTGTGACGGTGGACACCGAGTTCATCCGTGAATCGACCTTCTGGCCGCAACTCTGCCTCATTCAGGTGGCGGGCCCGGACGAGGCTGCCTGTATCGACCCCTTGGCCGAAGGCATCGACCTCGCCCCGTTCTACGATCTGCTGATGAACCCTGCCGTAGTGAAGGTTTTCCATGCGGCACGTCAGGACCTCGAGATTTTTGATCATGCCATGGGCAAACTGCCCGAGCCGCTGTTTGATACACAGGTTGCCGCTATGGTATGCGGCTTTGGTGATTCTGTTGGCTACGATAACCTGATTGCCAAGATCACCGGTATCCAGCTCGACAAGTCGAGCCGTTTTACTGACTGGGCTCGCCGCCCGCTCACCGAAAAGCAGGTGACCTACGCGCTGGCCGACGTTACCCATCTGCGCGTTGCATATGTAAAGCTGCGCGAGATGATTGCCGAGAGCGGCCGTGGTAGCTGGCTGGCCGAGGAAATGGGCGTGCTGAGCGATGTGAAAACCTATCGCACCAACCCGGACGAAGCCTGGCAGCGCTTGAAGCCACGTATTACCAAGCCGCGCTTCCTTGCCATTCTTAAGGAGGTTGCCGCCTTCCGCGAGCGCGAAGCTCAAGCGCGTGACCTGCCGCGTGGCCGTATTCTGCGTGATGAAGCTTTAGAGGAAATTGCCTCGCACCCGCCTGCTACAGTTGAGGACCTCGCGCGTATTCGCGGCGTCTCAAAGAACTGGGCCGAAGGTAAAATGGGCGCATCGCTGCTTAAGGCCGTACACAAAGGTGTTGAGCTGCCGATTGAAGAAGCGCCCAAAATGCCGCCACGCCCCAACCTTGGCCACTACTCGCATGCCACAGTTGAGCTGCTCAAGGTACTGCTGCGCCATATTGCCGATGAAGGTAATGTCGCCCCGCGCCTGATTGCCAATACCAGCGACCTTGAGGCGATTGCCGCGAGTGACAAAGCCGAAACACAGGCATTGGTTGGCTGGCGCCGTGAGTTGTTTGGCGAGCAGGCCCTGGCCCTCAAAAACGGCAAGCTCTCGCTCTCGGTTAAAAAGGGTAAGGTTCAGCTGATCCCGATTGAGCCCAGCGAGAAAGAAAAAGAAAAAGCCGAGAAAGAGAAGAAGGCTTAGCTTTACGAAGCTAGCTACTTCTTTACCTTGAGCGCGCCAGCGCCGGTCTTGCGGATCTTGCCGCTTTTATCGCGCAGTGGGTTGGTTACGCGCAGGCTGGTTGCAGCTTCGGCTAAAATCGTGCGGCCATGCGCCAGCTCTACCTTAAAGCTCATGCCGCCAACGGCCTCGGCCTCAAAATCGATCTGGCAGAGAAATGGCCCGCTCCCGCTCAGGAAGTCGGCCACGCTTAAACTAAAACCAGCTTCGCTATCGCCGCCGCCCCGCCCACGCTGCGAGGTACCGATGGTTACAATGAGATCACATTTTTCGGGTTTGATTTTGGCGGGCAGTTTGCCCTCCACGACCAGCGAGGCGGTATTGCCCAGCTGAAGTGCGCCATCTTTGTCAGTGCCTTCGATAAAGATATCAAAATCAATCGTAGCCATGTGATTTTCTAGGCCTGATTCTGAGTAGCCGTCACGTCACTATTTCGCTGCCCCGTGCAAGCACCTCGCGCACCAGTGGCAGGGTAATGGCCTTGCCGGTAGCCAGCGCAGCAGCATCGCAGGCCACAACAGCGGCATGCGCTGCAGCAAACGAACGCTCAATCCGACGCACCAGATAATCAATCACCTCGGCGGGCACCCTGATTTGCCGGTCAGCAAACAGTTTACCCATAACGGCGGTTAGTGCTGCATCGTCCGGCGGGTCGATATGCGCTGTAGGCAAAGCCAGCAGGCGCGAGCGCAGGTCGGGCAGCTTAACATCCCAGCGCACAGGTGCCTGCTGCGCTGTAATGAGAATATGCCCCTGCTCGCCCTTAAGCTGGTTAAGCAGATGGAACAGCATTTCTTCGGCTGCCGCATCACCCACCAGTCGCTCGGCATCTTCAAGCACTAACAGATTGCCTTTATCAAGCGTGGGCTGCTCAATAAAGCCAGCCCCTGCCCGCTGCGCCCAGATATGCGCCAAGTGAGTTTTACCACTGCCCTTGGGGCCATAAAGCACGAGGCCATGTGCAGGCCATTCAGGCCAGCGTTGCAACCATGCCAGCGCCTCCTGATTGCCCTCAGTAATTACAAAATCGGCCTCGCTCATGTCGCTAAGAGGCGTGAAGCCGAGTGGTAGCTGAATACGTTTGGTCACAGCGGACGAACCCTGCGAGCGACATTCGCCTTGCGCGGTGCGCTGCGGTAGTACGAGCTTTCCATATACCGGCCCAGCACAAAACGGGTGAGCACGCCAATAACCGCCGCCACCGGCACCGCCAGCAACATACCGGTAAAGCCAAGCAGACTGCCACCAGCCACGAGCGCAAAGATAATCCACACCGGATGCAGGCCCACGCTCTCGCCAATAAACTTGGGGGCAATCACATTACCTTCAAGGAACTGCGCAACCATGAAAATGCCGATAACAATAGCGGCTGGCGTATAACTATCGAACTGCACAAGCGCTAAAGCCGTCGCCACGACAAGGCCAAACGTAGAACCGACGAACGGGATGAAGCTGAGCAGGCCCGCAATAACCCCTACAATAAACCCGTAGTTCACGCCCACAATGCTGAGGGCGATGGAGTAATAAGAGCCCAAGAGGAAGCAGACCATAGCCTGCCCACGCACAAAGCCTGAGAGGGTACGGTCAACTTCACGCACCTGCTCACGGATGGTTGCCACATGGGCACGCGGCAACCAGCTATCGATACGGTTGACCAGCTCATGCCAGTCGCGCAGCAGATAGAACGCAACGATAGGCGTAATAATGAGCAGAGAGAAGAAACTGATGATGGCCTGCGAGCCACGCCAGAAGCCCTCGGCTGCCGTGCCTAAGGCACCCGCCATATTCCCGGCATAGCGTTGTGCAGCTTCGCGGATTTTCTGGCTTTGCTCTTCGGTAAGTGTGGACATGAATTCCTGCAGGCGGGGCTCGATATATGCGCGAATGGATTCAACATATCCCGGCGTTGCCTGCGCCAGCTGCCGTACTTGATCGGCGATAATTGGCGTAATGAAGAGGATGAGCAAACAGGCCATCAAGACAAAGATAAGCAGGATGATGGTAGTAGCTGCCGTACGGTTAAATCCGCGGCGATGCAGCATTTCGCAAATGGGGTTCAGCAGATAGGCAATGGCAATACCTATCAGGAAGGGCAGCAAGGCATCGCTCAGCAGCGATATTAGTGCCACAAACAGCACACCTACCCCCAGCCAGAATATGGCTGTTCGGCTCAATAGCGGCTTGGCTGCACTCATATTCTTGTACTCCTCGATTAGGCCCTTAAGGTAAACTTGAATTCGTCTCGTATCTAGGGCATATCCTTAGACAACGCAAAGTTATCCACAGGTGAGATCATGAGCACACCCCCCTCCTACCCTGAAGATGCCATCGAAACCGCAACCACCCACTATGCTGGCTGGGCTGCTTTTACCAAGCTTTCTGCATGGGGCATTGTTGCCATCGTCGTTCTGCTTGCAGTTATGGCTGCGACGCTGGTCTGACGTGACAAACCTGACCGGCCCACAGAACGAACAGCCCGAAGGCAACAGCCTGCCGGAGCAGATTGTCTCGTTCGTTATTGCCTCGTTACAGAATGACCGTGGCGTGCATGCCGAAACAGCCATTTCTTCGGCAGCGGTTATGACTGGTGAGTTTGTACTGCGCAGCTCGGGCTATGATTACTCTGGGCTCGAGCCCGGCACCATCATCATCAGCGATGTTGTAAACCAGTTACTGTTCGAGGCTGATGGCCAGCTCACAGTATCGGATGTTTTCATCAATGCATTATTCAGCCAGGGTATTGATGTGAGCAAGGAAAGCTGGCCGGAAAATATCCCTGATGAACATCAGGTTGTGCTTGACCCGCTTGAAGTTGTCTCACGCATCCGCCCGCAGGTAGAGCAGCTGTTTGCCTTGCACCAGATTGATATTCTTGAGCGCGCCTACCTGTGCGCACAGGCCAGCGCGCTTTTGGTGGCCCAAACCCGCCGTGTACTCGACCCCAATATCGGCAAGGCACTGGCGCTTGAAGCCATGCTGCGCGGCGCCAAGAGTGTGCCCCTCCCCGCCGTTGCTGCAAACGCCAACTAAACTTCACGAAATTCAGACATAAAAAACGCCCCCGGTTTTGGCCGAGGGCGTTTTGACTTGATCAGCTTGATTAGCCGCAGATTAACCTACGATTTCGTCAGCCTTGAAGAACTGCTCGATCTCGATCTTGGCGTTGTCGAGGCTGTCCGAACCATGCACGGTGTTGGCATCGATCGATTCAGCGAATTCCTTACGGATGGTGCCTTCGGCAGCATTCGCAGGATTGGTAGCGCCCATCACTTCGCGGTACTTGGCAACGGCGTTTTCGCCTTCCAGAACCTGAACAACAACCGGGCCCGAAACCATGAACGAGCAGAGGTCGTTAAAGAAAGGACGCTCTTTGTGTACGCCGTAGAAAGCCTGTGCCTGAGCAAGGCTCATCTGGATACGCTTCTGACCAACGATACGCAGGCCAGCCTGCTCGATCTTGGCATTGATGGCGCCAGTCAGGTTGCGCTTGGTCGCATCGGGCTTGAGAATGGAGAAAGTGCGTTCGAGAGCCATTATTTAAAGTCCTTCCGGTTGATTTACGCGGGCTTTTAGCGGAAAGACGGGAATATTGCAAGTGCTAAAGGCCTAAGCCCTTGACAAGACTAGAAACTGAGGCTGCCTGAACGCGAACATGCGTTGGCTGAGGGTCTAACGGCTTGCCATAGTTGAGAAAAGCTGTTTGTACGCCAACCGCATGTGCATGAACAAGGTTGCCCTGGCTATCTTCGAGCATAGCAAGCCTGTCAGGGTTTATACCCAATATTGCTGCCGCCATCATGATCGGCTCATGGGATTCACTTTTCTTCAGGCCATTTGTATGCTCAAGGCCGATGATATGGCTATCGGGTAAAAAGGCATGCAAACCGATATGTGATAAAACACGCTTAACCCAAGGCTGCGAGGCATGGGTAAGAATGAGCATAGGCAGCTTGCGCGCTGCCAGCTCAGCAAATGCAGCAGTCGCGTCTTGTTGCGAATTAATTGAAGCAACGTCGATACCGTCGTGATAGGCGTGATGGTATTTTAGCCAGTCAACATTGTGCTGCTTTTGCCACTGCCGCCTGAAGGCATGCGGATCACCCGCTCTAAGAAAAGCTGCGAGTAAATCTTCGTACGTATCAGGCACACCGCAGTTACGCGCAGCCGTTGCAGCAGTATGGCTGAGGACGTGATTGGAGTTCGGATTGAACTTGTAAAATACGCCGTCAAAATCGAGAATAAGGCCTTGGGGCTGCTGCATGCAGCCAAGCTAGCAAAGGCCTTGCTGCTACCACAAGGCTATTGGCTCGGTTTTTTAGGGGCTCTGGCCAGAATCCAGCTACCCAGCCCGACTGGCAGATAGGCAATCAGCTGGGTCATGAGATAAAGCGGCAGCGGGAAGGCAATTTGCGCAGGTTTACTTGCCAATTTACGCTTAATCAGCTGGGCGGCAGCCTCGGGCGACATTAAAAACGGCATCGGGAAGTTATTAACCGCGGTCATCGGCGTGCGTACAAAGCCGGGGCAAACCACAGTTACCGCCACACCCACTAGGGCCAGCTCGGGCCGCAAGGCCTCGCCCAGCATCCGCACCGCGCCCTTGCTGGCGCTATAGGCTGGCGCGCCGGGCATGCCCCTAAAGCCCGCGAGGGATGACATAAGCACGATATGGCCGCTGCGCCTGGTCTTCATGCCGTCCAAAATCGGGTAGATGGTGTTGAGCACGCCATCGAGGTTTGTGGCAAAAATCCGGCGGGCCTGCGCCTCGCTCTCGCCATCTCCGCCGGTGCCGGCCGAAATGCCTGCGTTTGCGATGATCATATCGACTGGCCCCAGCCCCTGTAGCCAGCTGGCCAGTGCCTCTTTTTGAGTAACATCGAGCACGGCTGTTATAACCTCAGCCCCCAAAGCACGGCACCGGCTGGCTACGGCTTCAAGCCGCGCAGCATCCCGCCCCGTAAGGGCTAGCGTATTGCCATGGGCCGCATAGGCCACAGCCAAAGCCGCCCCAAGACCACTTGAGGCTCCGGTGATGACAAGTCTCATACCCCCCGCTATACCATAAGGATGACAACGCACCACGCCGTAATGAGCATGACGGGCTATGCCCAGACCGAGGGCCAGACCGGTAACCTGAACTGGCGACTTGAGATCAAGAGCGTAAACAGCAAGGGCTTTGACCTGCGCTGCCGCCTGCCCTCTGGTTTTGATGCGACAGAGGCTGCCGCTCGCAGCTTGATCGCCCAAAAGATCAAACGCGGCTCACTCACCCTAGGCCTGCACCTGCAGGCAGCTGGCGGTGCCAAAGGCGCGCGCCTTAACCGCGCCCTCCTTGATGATGTGTTGAAGGTCGCCAAAGAGCTGAGCAGCGAGAGCATCAAGCTGGAACACCTGCTGGCAGTGCGCGGCGTAATCGAGACCGATGAAAGCACACTTGAGGCCTCGCCCGAGCTGCTGGCTGCTGTTGATAAAGCCATGATCACGGCACTCGAAAAGCTGCTCAGCACCCGCCTGATTGAAGGTAGCCATCTGAAAGCGGTGCTGGTCGAGCATCTTGCGCAAATTGAAAAGCTGACTGGCGATGCCAAGGCCGAAGCCGCCAAAGCCCCGCATGCGCTGCGCGATAAGCTGCTTGAGCAACTCAAGGAACTGACAAAACAGAGCCTCTCTGAAGACCGTATGGCGCAGGAAGCCGCCTTACTCGCCAGCAAAGCTGATATTACTGAAGAAATTAACCGCCTGCTCGGTCATGTAAGCGCTGTGCGCGCGCTACTGAACGAAGGGGGCGCTATTGGCCGCAAACTCGACTTCATGTGTCAGGAGCTGAACCGCGAAGCCAATACGCTGTGCTCAAAATCTACCACCCTTGCGCTCACCAATATCGGTGTCGAGCTGAAGGTGATTATCGAACAGTTCAGGGAACAGGTGCAGAATGTCGAGTAATCTAGTACAGATCAGCATGACTGGCGAGCTGGGGTCAGGCAAGTCGACCACAGCCAAGTATCTGGTCGAAAAACTCGGGATCCCCTATCTCTCGACCGGCGCATTCCAGCGCGAGATGGCGGCCAAGCTGGGGATCACCACGCTTGAGCTGAACCACCGCGCCGATACCGACCCGAGTATTGACGAAGAGATTGATGGCCGCACCAAAGCGCTTGAGACATCGGGCCTGAGCTTTGTTATCGACTCCCGTCTGGCCTGGCGCTTTTTGCCATCGTCCTTCAAGGTATTCCTCGTATGCCCCCCTGCTGTGGCAGCGCAGCGTGCCTTCAAGCAAGAACGCGTGAGCGAAAATTTCGCCTCACAGGAAGATGCGATTGAGCAGATGCAGGCCCGCCATACCAGCGAACGCCTGCGCTTTTTAAAAACCTACGATGCCTCACAGGGCCATTACCGCAATTACGACCTCGCGATTGATACCAGCTGGGCTAGTGCGGCCGAAGTTGGCGATGCGATTGCCGATGGTTTCAAGCGAAATGGCACAGGTCACCAGATGCTGGCTGCACCGCGCAACCTCTTCCCGCTGCCTGCCTCGGCTGAGGATATGGCTTCGCCTGAAGTGCGCATTTGCTGTGCACGCCGCCTGTGGGCTGTAGTTAAGGGCCATAACAAGGTAATTGAGGCGATTAAAGCCGATCAGCACCTGATTGCGGTCAAGCTGATGGCACAGGATGACGAGACCTTCACCGCCGGTAAAACCGCCCGTTCGGTAATTGAAAAAGAACTGACGCTCGATGCGATTAAGGTATGGGAGCTGGAGCATAGCTTCAGCTTCAAGGCTTATCCGTCTTTTCTGACAAAAGCCTGAGTCAGTTTCACAAACTCGGCAACTGACAGTTCTTCGCCACGGCGGGTGCCGTCAATACCGGCACGAGCCAGAATACCCTCGGCATCGCCAAGGCTTTTAAGTGCGCTACGCAGCATCTTGCGGCGCTGGTTAAAGGCGGCGGCAACCACCTTCTCCATATCAGCCCATTCGCCAATCGGCTTTTCTTTATGCGGCACCAGCTGCACCACAGATGAATCGACCTTGGGCGGCGGCGTAAACGCGCGCGCTGGCAGATCAAACAGCTTGCGGGTTTTACAGCACCACTGCGCCATGACCGAGAGACGGCCATATTCCTTGCTGCCGGGTGTGGCTACAATACGGTGTGCTACTTCCTTCTGGAACATAAGCGTGAGTGATTCAAACAAATGCATGTGCTCAAGCCAGCCGATCAGCAGCGGCGTGCCGATGTTATATGGCAGGTTCGAGACAATACGGCGCGGGGCTGGCTGGGCTGCGTAGTCAAATACCATGGCGTCATCGCCAATGACCTGCAAGCGGCCCGCAGCTGCCTTGACCAATGGCTCGAGCGCGGCGACTGCACGGTCATCCCGCTCAACTGCTACAACCTTGCCTGCGCCCTCGAGCAACAAAGCACGGGTAAGACCACCCGGGCCGGGGCCAACTTCAATGATGGTCCCCTGCTCTCGCCCATCAACATGGCGGGCAATACGGCACGTGAGATTGAGATCGAGCAAAAAGTGCTGACCGAGCGATTTACGCGCATCAAGCCCCGAGGCAGAAATCACCTCGCGCAGAGGCGGCAGGTCAGCAACAGGATCGGTGGCGTGGTCGGTCACTTAAGATTAGCTGCGAATATCGATAAACGCGTTCTGGCGTAAATCACGCAGATAGCGGCGTGCCAGCAACTCAAGCTTCTGAGCACCGATACGGTTCATCACCAGCGTGCGGTCGATATTCAGGACAGCTCCCTCCGGCGCAGTACGTGAACACACCATGAGGAATAACGCACCGCGCTCGTTACGCAGAGCTGGGCTGGCGGTATTATCCGGCAACGCCGAAATCATGCTCTGCAAAGCCGGCGGCAGCTGGTCGTATTTCATGTCGCCAATACGGCCGCGATTGGGATCGCCTATATCGGCAGCCATACGCTCCATGTCGTTGCAGCTCTTGGCTTGTGGCTGCAGACGCTCAAGCCTGCGGCTGGCGGCTGACACAGTGGCTTCATCGGCACTCGGGGGAAGCGGAATAAGCACCTGACGCAGGTTAAAGGTAGTTTTGGTCGGGTCTGGCGTATTACCGCCCTGCGTAACGCGTACATCACGCAGCATAAGAATGTGATAACCGGTCGCGGTACGAATGGGCGGCGAAAGCGTGCCGGGGCTCATCTTGCGAATGGCTTCATCAAGCTGCGGCTCGAGCTGGCCAAGCTGCAGCCAGCCTAGGTCACCGCCGGTAGCCGCACTGGCAGACTGCGAGAACTGACGGGCAATGCCTGAGAAGCGTGCGCCCTTAGCCATCGTCTCAATCAGCTTGTTAGCCGACTGCTCAACCGAGCTTTCCTGCTGCGGGGTATCTACCGGCAGGAAGATATCCGCCACCAGATACTCAGGTTTACCGGCATTGGCCTGAATACGGGCGATTTCGGCATCGACCTCGTCGTCACCAATATCAACACGCGGGCGCAGTTTGCGCTGAATAACCTTGGTCCATGAAATATTGGCACGCATCTGCTCACGCAGGGTGGCAATCGAAACACCGCCACGGGCAAAGAACTGCGGCAGATTTGCAGGTGATACATTATTCTGCTGCGCGAGCTTGGCGATCTGCTCATCGATCTCAGCCTCTTCAACCGTGATGCCGAGGTCTTTGGCTTCCTGTGCTTGCAGGCGCTCATCTACCAGAGTACGCAATACCTGCTGACGCAGCTTAGCCAAGATCTCGGGGGTGGGCTGAATGCCCGAGCCAAGCATCATGAGGCGCATGCGGCCTTCAAGATCAGAGCTGGTAATGGCGTCATCATTCACGGTCGCGACAATGCCAAGGCTGGGGCCAGCATTAGGCTCGGCATGAACCGGTACGGCAAAGAGACAAAGGAGCAGGAGCAGTTTCTTCATGGTAATGACCTCTCTAGCGCGATTTTAGCCATCTTCAAAGTGGAACAGCGCCGCAGCGCCGGCAGTTAGCCCGACCAAGGCAGGCCCCCAGGCTGCGAGAATCACCGGCATGCCGCCAGATTGTGCAAAAGTATGAATAACATCGTTAAGAACATACAGCAGCAATCCCAAAATCAACCCGCTGGCGACGGTGGCAAAAATCCCGCCCTGGCGCGATGAGCGCAAGCCAAACACAGCCGCCAACAACACCATAGCTGCCAAGAGTAATGGCTTGGCCAGCAGTGACTGGAAATACAGCTCATGCCGCACACTCGAGAGGCCAGCTGCCTGCAGCGTGCGAATAAACTCGGAGAGCTGCCAGAAGGAGAGCGAGTTGGGGGAAGCGAAACTATCTTCAATACGCGACTGGGTAAGCTCGGTTGGCAGCCTGAACAGGGGCTTCTCCTGCGCGGCATCGCCGGGTTTGCGGACGATAGCGTTGGTCAGCTCCCATGCCCCGGGCACAAGGCGGGCCGATTCGGCATCAATACGGATGCTGCGCGGCAGGTCGGACGGATTTTCAAACACAATCACATTAAGCAGGTCAAACGTGCCGGGCTTAAGCGCCTCGGCATGAATGAACGCCTGCCCCTGCGCATCGGCCTGACTGATCCAGATACCGGCAGACGAAATATCGAGCGTGGTCAGGCGGCCACGAAAGTGCTTGTCTTCCATGCGTTCAAAACGACCGACCATCGCCGCGCTCATGGGGTTGATGATAGTGACCTCGATCACGCCCAGCAGCATCGCCGCGAAGGCGACTGGCGCCAAAAAATTCCACACCGACATGCCGGAGGCACGCGCCACCTCAAGCTCACGCGATTTGGTAAACCGCCAGAAGAAATAAAGCGACGCAAACAGCATAACCGAAGGCAGCATTACCTGCCCTGTGCCCGGCAGCTTGAACGCGGCCATGCTCATGATCAGGCCAAAGCTGATATCGGGGTGCGCAGACGAACGGCGCAGCAGCTCAAGTGCTTCACCGATAAAGACAATCGACAGCAAACCAGCCATGATAACGACAAAGAAAATCAAAAACTGCCGGAACAGATAGAGCGATAGCGTCATGGGAATTTTCATACCCACCTCCTGCGCTCGGAACGCCACAGCAGCTCAACGCCTAATATAATTGGCAGTAAGGCTGCAAAATAAAGCGGCGTAATAGCCCAGCTGTTACGCGTTGCCATCTGCCCCATGCCCAGCACAACAGCCTGCAGCAAAGCGGCCAAAGCTACTGCCGAAATCACGCGGCGCGCATTGCCACGGCGGTTAAACTCACCAAACAGCAGGCAGCAAGTGGCGATCATGGCAAAACCGAGCGACATCAACGGGCCTGTAAAGCGCTGATGCAGCTCCGAGGTCAGGCGACGCTGGCGGTTTGCATCGGCTTCGGTACGCGACTGCTGGATAAGGTCAAATATGCCAAGCTCGCGTGGCAGCGGTGTGCGGCCAGCCAACGTGGGCACCAGCGTATCAAGGCTGACGGCATAGCTATCAAACGTCAGCTCTGATAAGCGTCCGGTGGCACGGTTATATTCCTGCTGGATACCGTCATACACAATCACCTGCGGGCCGCTGGGCCCTTGGGCGAGCTGACCACGCACGGCACGAATGGTGACCGGTTTGGCCGGATTGCGGCCATCGTGAATGAGCAGGCCCGTTAGCTCGGCGTTCTGCTCACGGCGCGCGACATAGACAGTCATACGGTTGCCAAGGTCGTTAAACGTGCCTTCCTTAAGCAGCGCAGCAGAGAATTGCGATTGCACGAAATACTGCATCTTCAGCAGCTCACGGCTGGCCAGGGGCTGTAGCCACAGGCTCATGAAGAAGCCAAGTACAGTACAGACCAAGGCAAGCATCAGCGCAGGCTTAGCTAAAGCGTGAGGCCCCATACCGCAGGCGCGCATAGCGACCATCTCCGAGTCCTGAATGAATTTATGGTAGGTGAACAGCACCGCGACAAACAGCGCAACTGGCAGAATAATCGAGAGGAAAGTGGGCAATGTGAGCAGCGCCAGCCATACGAACAGGTGCAGCGGGGCACCGTTTTCTACCACAACATCGACGTAGCGCAGTGATTGAGTCAGCCAGACAGCCGCCGTAACCGCGAAGGTTACGAACACCAGGGCGAGCACCAAAGCACGCATAAGATAGGCATCTAGACGGTTCATCAATTGACAACTCTCGGGAAGCTTTTACTTTGTTGGCTCTATTAAGTCCACCCACAGCCGGAGCGCTTGTTATGACCGTTAAAATCGACTTTTCTTCTGCCCCCCTGCCCAGCAAGGGCACCGTGGCGCTGGTTATTGCAGGCGATAAGCTGGGGCCGACCGGTGTGGCGCTCGATAAAACCCTTGGCGGCGCGCTTTCGCGCGGTATGGCAGCACAAGGCTTTAAGGATAAGGCTGGCGCGAGTTTCTCGCTTTACGCTATTGGTGGTTACGACCGTGTAACCATTATCAGCTCGGGCAAGGCTGAGAAGGCGGACGACCTTACCCTCACCGCTGCGGGCGGCTTACTGTATGTAGCCTTCGCCCACGGCGAATCTGCCAGCGTAGCTGTTGCGGTTGACTCGAAGAACAAGAACGCTGCCGCGCTGGTGGCACATGGTGCTGTGCTGCGTTCATACCGTTTCGACAAGTACCGCACCAAACTGAAGGCCGAGGATAAGCCAAAGCTGAGCAAGGTAACCGTTCACGCTAAAGACCTCGCCGCTGTCAAGAAGGCTTATGGCCCGCTTGAGGCTGTTAGCGAGGGCGTAGAGTTCACCCGCAACCTCGTGAGCGAGCCGCCAAACGTGCTGCACCCCGTGAGCTATGCCAACCAGCTGAAGGAACTCACCAAGCTGGGCCTTAAGGTCACTGTGCTCGACCTTGCTGCGCTCAAGAAGCTCGGCATGGGCTCACTCATCAGCGTAGCGCTGGGTAGCGCGATTGAGCCGCGCGTTGTGGCGATGGAATGGAATGGTGGCAAGAAAGGCGATGCCCCGCTCGCCTTCCTCGGCAAGGGCGTTACGTTCGATACCGGCGGTATCTCGATCAAGCCTGCCGCCAATATGGATGAAATGAAGTGGGACATGGCAGGCTCAGGCGCTGTAGTAGGCGCAATGATCGCGCTGGCCAAGCGCAAGGCCAAGGCAAACGTAGTTGGTATTGTTGGTCTGGTTGAGAATATGCCAGATGGCGCAGCCACCCGCCCCGGCGATGTTGTAACCTCGATGAGCGGCCAGACAATTGAAATCCTCAACACCGATGCTGAAGGCCGTTTGGTACTCTGCGATGTGCTTACCTATGCGCAGCGCACCTATAAGCCCAGGGCCATGGTTGATCTCGCCACCCTTACCGGTGCGGTTATCGTGGCTCTGGGTACAGAGCAGGCGGCTGTTCTCTCGAACAACGACAAGCTCACCAAGCAGCTGATTGATGCTGGCGACAAGACTGGTGAAAAGCTATGGCGCCTGCCGCTGGGCGAGAGCTATCACCGCGATATCGACAGCCCGATTGCCGATATGAAGAATATTGGTAATGCGCGCGAAGCCGGCACTGTTATTGGCGCTGTTTTCCTCGAGCGCTTTGTTGAGAACAATACGCCGTGGGCTCATCTCGATATCGCCGGTATGGCATGGGCGTATAAGGACACAGCCATGTGCCCGAAGGGCGCTTCGGCTTACGGCGTGCGCCTGCTCGACCGCCTTGTGGCTGATCACTTCGAGTAATGCCAACCGAGATCCGCTTCTACCACCTGCAGCGCACGCGTCTTGAAGGCGCGTTGCCGCTGCTACTCACGCGCACGCTGGCCAAGGGCTGGCGTGCGGTAGTGAAGGTTGGCTCAGATGCGCGGGTTGAAGCGCTGAATGAATCGCTATGGAAGAGCGATGAAAACTCATTCATCCCGCATGGCAGTGCCAAGGATGGTGATCCCGAGATGCAGCCGATATGGCTGACAGCCAAAGATGAAAACCCGAATGGCGCACAGGTGCTTATGCTGGTTGAAGGTGCCGAATGTACCGATACCTCAAAGTATGAGCTGGTATGTAATGTGTTCGATGGCAACGATAACGATGCACTCGATCAGGCCCGCGCCCAGTGGAAGGTTTTTAAAGATAAAGGCGGCACGCTGCTCACCTACTGGCAGCAAACCGAAAAAGGCTGGGAGCAGAAGGTATGAGCAGCACCTTGCGTATTCGCCGTATTCGTAAGGCTGACTTGCATCAGCTCGTGCTTTTATTAAAGCAGTACGCAAAGTGGAGCGGCGATAAAAACCGCGTGACCGAGGCCCATCTTGCAGAATACTGCCTTGGCAGCAAGCGTATGGCAGATGCATGGCTTGCGCTGCTTGATGGTAAAGCCGTTGGCTTTGCCCTGACTGGTGAATGGGTGAGCTTTGGCGGACCTTTTAAAGTCAGGCACATCTACCATCTATTCGTGAGTGACAAGTTCCGGGCGCAGGGTATTGCCACCAAACTCATTCAGCACATCATGAAAGATGCTTTTGTAAAGGGCTGCGCACGGGTTGATACAGCAGCAACGCCAAATAACAAAGAAGCCAACAAGCTTTATAAACAGCTAGGCTTTACAACCAAGAGTACCAGCACGGGCTATCAGCTCTACAGGCCGTAAATCTTAATAGCAGACATTTTATCAAAAACGTTTTGACGGCGCGCCAACTGTGCTGCTATGCACAATGCATAATGATTTTAAGCGGCATCTTCTTCCACTTTACTTCGCGCGTCGGCCATCATGCCCACGCGCACCGGAAGCATGCACAGTTTTAATCTTTAAAACTGCATAACCGCTCCAAAACCTCCCAAAAGCCAAGCTAACTCTTATCTGCGAGTATATTATGTCTAACCAAGCCGCCACCACCAGTGGGACTCAATCTGTCCTCATCAATGCTTTTGAGGCACTAGCCAGCCGCAGGCCGGATATCAGCCCGTTTGTAGAGTATGATCGCGAGCGCTACGCCTACTACAACAACTGGACCAACCTGAAGCTGGCCGATGGCGTGCTCAAGCACGATAATTTCGAGATACCCTATAAAGTACGCGGCACCTTTGAAGGCCGCAAAAACCGTCAGCCGACACGTCTGGCGATTGATCTTGTAGGTGGCCCCGGCACAGCCATGACCAACCAGTGGCAAACCAACAGCAGCCCGGAGCTATTCAGGGTAGCAACCGCCAACTGGCGTGGTGCCGGTAGTTCAACTCCCACAGGTTGCCTCGATAATAACCGCACCGAAAAGCTGGTTGAGGATATGGAAGCTCTGCGTATAGCAGCAGGCATGGGCCACGATGAGCGTGTGGTTATCAGGGGGAGCTCATGGGGCATGACCATGGCCACCGCTTATGCGGCTGCCTATCCCAATAAGGTGGCAGGGCTTGTCCTTGGCCTGCCGTTCCTGGCCCGCCGTGCAGATATTGGCCACAATTATGGAGCAGAAGGCCTGCTCGCGCAGCGCTACCCAGCTGAGTATGACCGCTATGTTTCCGCCACCGGCAAGATGAACGCGCAGGAAGGACTGCAGCAACTGGCAGATGAGTTAGGTAGTAATGACCAGAAGCGTGTTGTTGCTGCCTTCATCGCGGCATCGCGATGGGAGCAGGCCCGTAATGGCGAGGTCTATACACGCACGGCTGACAGCGTGAATCTGGATGACCCGATGGATCGCCAGCTCATCGCGAGAGCACGCATCATGGCGCAGTATGGGGCTGATAATTACTACCTCGGTAAAATGGGTGTACGGGCGCAGCTACAGGCTATCGGCAAAACTGATATTCCCGTTATCGTAATGGCGCACAGCAACGACCCGCTCTGTGAGCCCGAAACACTGAATATGGTGAAAGAAGCTCTGCCCAAAGCCGAAATCCATGTCTACGATGCCAACTGGCACAGGCTGGCTAAAGACAGCGAACGCCCCGGTACCGGCTACGACAACAGCTTCACTGATGCCGGCTACCCCTATGCCATGGCCAAAATGGGCTTAGTACTGAGGGGTGACATCGACCTCACCCCGGGTGTACAAATGCACAAGCGCAAGAACACTCTGGAGTGTGTCTAAACATGCAACCTTATGCACAAGGCCAACTGCCCGAACAGGATGGCCACAAAGTAGCGTGGTATGCCTATGGCAACCCGGATGGTACGCCTGTTCTGTTTCTGCATGGGGGGCCAGGTTCAGGCTTCAATACCAACTACCTTGAGATTTTTCCGCTCGAGCGGATACGCCTGATTACTTTTGACCAGCGCGGCACCGGTAACTCCCTGCCCTTCGGCGAATTGCGCGATAACACCACACAAAAAGCGCTGGGCGATATCGAGCGCCTACGCATGATGCTGGGTATCGATAAATGGGCAGTAACCGGCCACTCATGGGGCGCAACGCTGGCGGTTTATTACGTTAAAAACTATCTTCAGCACTGCACACGCATGTCGATTATCAGTTTCTTTGGCGCCTCGGTAGCAGATCAGGAATGGAGCTTTGAGGGCATTCGCCTGTTCTTCCCCGAGCAGCAGGCCGCACTCGAGCACCTCAAGCCTGCTGGCGATAGCCGCAGCCTCACGCAGTTCATGTTTGAGACACTTAATGGTGCTGATGAGGCCCTGCGGCTTGAAGCCGCCTATAGGCTGTCAGTACTCAGCAGCACATCCTGCCGCATGGTGCCAAAACCCGTGAACAAGGCGGATATTACCCATAAGGATGTGAACAAGTGGAAACTGCTGTTCTACTACTCAACCAAACAATTCTTCCTGCGCCAACCCAACGACCTGTTTACTGGGCTGGAACAGATCGCCAGCATCCCCTGTACATTGGTGCATGGCCGCTTTGATATGGACTGCCCGCCAGAGGAAGCCTACCGCCTGAAGGAGGCCCTGCCATCGCTTGAAATTCGCATGATTGCCGGCAATCACAGTGCGTTTGAAGAACCGATGAAGAGTGCAGCGCGCGAAATGATGCAAAGCCTGTAACCACATTAACTAAAAACCTTTTGACCTGCAGATTGTATTTAGCTTAGGCTTGAAACATGAAGTTATTCACACGCCACCATCATCACGCTTAGCGCGTTGGCTTTTAGCCGGCGCGCCTTGGCGTGTCGGCGGATCTGAACTTCTCCCCCCGATACTCCGACCTGAATTTCCATTCTCAGCTCGCGAGTTTATCATGACCCTACAAACACCTGCTCCTACTCAGTATTTCAGCTATTTAGCCAGCATCAATGCTCTATTGAACAGGCCTGCCAGCGGGCTCGAGATTGCCGAAGCTGCCTTTCGGGTGAATACCGACCTGCGTAGTTATTTCAGCCGCGCCCCGATTGACCGAACGCCACTCCTGCAGCTTCCCGCTGGCATCCGCAGCAGCATCCGCTCATCTGCCGAGAATTACGAAACATGGCTACAGCCCGCCGATCCTGCTCAGGCGCTTTATCTTGCCACCTGCGTGGCAATTATGCGCGGCGATGCAGATAGACTGCGCCCTGTGCAGAAGCCTGTTATCCGCACACCCAGAGCACATATGGCCACTGCGACCCTTTAATTCTGCTTATCCTATCGGTCGTCTAACTGGTCAAGACAACAGGTTGTGGCCCTGTGAATCGGGTTCAAGTCCCGCCGATAGCCCAAGCAAACCAGCATGGTAAATATTCATTAACCTGCCGCTTCAGCATACCTTAAGCCTATACTGTTAGCCTGTAAGAATGAGCACAGATCGGATTAAACAGGACGCCGAAGCGCTGGCCGAATATATCGCGCAAAACCCCAACGCGGGGCCTACGGATGCGTTCAACAAATCACTCATCGGACGGACCATGCAGACGTTTGGCGCAGCCCCACTGCAGCAGCGCCCGGAAGAAGTACTGGTTGGTCTGGCTGCCGGCATGAACAAGTCGGCGCAGTCGCCGCAGATACCTGAAGGTCTTGATGTTGATAAGGCCAAGCTGGTTGAACATTTCGAGATTAACCGCGATGCCATGTGCGCGCGCGCCCTGCCGATTATTGATGAAAAGCTGGATGCTGCGCGCAAAGATGTGAATAACGCCAATACGCCTGCAGAAATCGGCCGTGTGCAGATTGAAGCAACACGGCTTGCCGATACCGCCAGGCTGTTTGACGAAAACTGCGGCCCAGCCGACCGATACCGCCAGCACACTGCTACTTTAAGCTCACCCAAAACGGGAATGTAGCCTAGGCCGCAACGTCCAGCAGATTACCTAAACGTGCAGCCATCTCAGCAACTTCTCTGCCTGCAGTAGCTACCATCTCGGCATCACTACCCTTACAGATGAGCTGTGTGACAAACTGATCGTTACGCACACCGGGATAGCTACCGATATCAATCGTCGGGTAGCGCAGCGCAATCTCGCGCAGGTCTTCTGCCAAGTCACCTTCGCGTACATCGCAGGTTACAATATGCATCACAATCGGCGGGCCGCCTGAAAGCGATGGCAACAGATTATCGAAGATGTTCTGCATCACTTGCGGTACACCGGGCAGGATATGTACGTTCTCGATTTTGAAGCCGGGGAACTTACCCACCGGATTGGTCAGCACGCTCGCCCCCTTGGGAGCATGCGACATCCGCATACGCGCTTCGTTCAATTCTTTACCTATAGCCTTATAATATTCGGTCAAAATCGCCAGTGCCTCTGCGTTATGCTCAAGCGGTACGCCAAAAGCCTGAGCGATACACTCGGCTGTAATATCGTCATGCGTGGGACCGATACCACCGGTGGTGAAGATATAGGTGAACTTGGCGCGTACTTCGTTGATTGTTTTTACAATCACATCCGGCACATCTGGGATGATGCGCACTTCCTGCACCGGAATGCCTGACGCACCCAGTTTCTTGGCGATGTAGTTGATATTGGCGTCCTGCGTGCGGCCGGAGAGGATTTCGTTGCCAATAACGACAATACAGGCTGTTGGATTCGCTGTCATTTTAGGGGCCGTTTCTTCAATACAGTAGACTTTCACCAGTATAAACGCTACTTAATGCCTATGACTAGGCCCCAAGTAGACGACGAAGACGACTTCGAAAACGCCCCCGGCAATATTCCGTTGCACGGTCCTGCCGACTTTGAGGGCATGCGCAAAGCCGGCAAGCTGGCGGCCGAAACACTTGATATGATTACGCCTTATGTGGTGCCCGGTGTAAGCACCGGCAAGCTCGACCAGCTGTGCCACGATTTTATCCGCGACCATGGCGCGATTCCGGCCCCGCTCGGCTACAAGGGATACCCCAAGTCCATCTGCACCTCGGTGAACCATGTGGTTTGCCATGGCATTCCGGATGACAGCAAAATTCTTGAAGAGGGCGATGCGCTGAACATCGATGTCACCACCATTGTTGATGGCTGGCATGGCGATACCTCGCGTATGTATGTAGCGGGTGAAGCTGGCGTACGCGCCAAGAAGCTGATTGATGCGACTTACGATGCGCTGATGAAGTCGATTGCACTGGTCAAGCCGGGGGCACGCCTTGGCGATATCGGCCACGCCATCCAGAGCCATGTTGAGCCGATGGGCTTTTCAGTTGTGCGCGACTTCTGCGGCCATGGCCTTGGCAAGATTTTCCATTGCGCGCCATCCGTGGTGCATTATGGCCGCCCGGGTACAGGCCTTACTTTGCAGGCGGGCATGTTCTTCACCATCGAGCCGATGATCAACGCCAGTAAAGACTGGCGCACCAAAGTGCTGTCGGATGGCTGGACTGCCGTTACACGCGACCGCGCCCTCTCCGCCCAGTTTGAACATTCAATTGCCGTAACCGAAACAGGCTATGAAATCTTCACTCTCTCGCCAACCGGCCTCCACAAGCCTCCCTACTGAGGAAGCCTCCAACAAAGACGAGCCACACTACGCTGGCCACCGCGCGCGTTTGCGTGCGCGCTTTATGGATAATCCGGATGGCTTGCAGGACTATGAACTACTCGAGATCGTCCTCGGCCTTGCCATTCCCCGCCGCGACGTAAAACCGCTAGCCAAAGAGCTGCTGCAGGAATTTGGCGATCTCTGGTCGCTGGTGCGCGCGCCTGCTGCACGGCTTGAGGTTTTCGGACTGACAGACGGCGTTATCGTGGCCCTGCGCAGTATTGGCGAAGTGGCCATACGCGGGCTTAAGGCCCAGGTGAAAGACCAGCCGGTTATCAACAGCTGGGATCAGCTGTTGGCCTACTGCCAGGCCATTATGGGTGCCGAAAAGGTGGAACAGTTCCGCCTCATCTTCCTTGATAACAAGAACCGCGTGATGTCGGACGAGTTGCAACAGCGCGGCACGGTTAACCACACCCCCGCCTATCCGCGCGAAATTGTAAAGCGCGCACTCGACCTTGGTGCTTCAGCTATCATCCTTGTGCATAATCACCCTTCGGGCGACCCTACCCCGAGCAAGGCAGATATCGAGCTGACGCATGACATTATCGCTGCGGCCTCGCCCATGGGTATCAGGGTGCATGACCACCTGATCATCAGTCGCAAGAAGCACGCCAGCCTCAAGTCGCTAGGCCTGATGTAATGAGAATCATGTTCGTCTGCACCGGTAACATCTGCCGCTCGCCCACTGCCGATGGCATGCTGCGCGACATGCTGGCCAAGGCTGGTATTACCGATATTGAGGTTGATTCAGCAGGTGTTGCCAGTGCGCATATCGGTGAGCCGCCGGACCGCCGCAGCCAGCAAGCCGCCCTCTCTTTGGGCTACGATATTAGCGGCCTGCGTGCCCGTAATGTGGTACCGGAGGATTTTGATATTTTTGATATCATCATCGCCATGGATAGCGGGCATATGGCCGCCCTGCAGCGCCGCCAGCATAAAGGCAGCAAGTCGCAATTACGTATGTTTATGGAGGGTCAGGACATACCCGATCCGTATTATGATGGTGCGCAGGCTTTTAAGGATGTGGCAGACATGATTGAACTTGGCTGTAAGAAACTGCTGGATGAAATCAGGACGACTTCCCGAAAAGCATGATTACGCAGCTACCACAGAAGATAAGCGCGCCGCCCACCAGCACGGCCCAGTTCACCGTTGTGCCCATCAGTAACCAGCAAAACAACACCACGAACAGCGGATAGCTGATCTCGATCATCGCTGCTGTAGTGGCGCCAAGCTTTTCAATACTCACAAACAACAGCCAAAGGGCAACAAACGAAATAACGCTGGCCAGGAGAACCCAGCCAATATCGCTCCATTTGGCGGCGGCAATCTGGCTGAGGTGGCTGCGGTTCATGAGAATAATAGGGGTAATAAGCACAAGTGTGACAACAGCGCTCACAAACATCATCCCCAGCGGGCTGATAAAAGGCAAAGTCTTCTGCCGCACGGCATAGACCAAGCCCCAGATAACAGCCGCAGCTACTGCAGTAAGATAACCTAATGAGCTGCTCACTTAGCTCTCAGACATGATCTGTTCTTTAGCCTTGGCCTCGAGATGGCCGATCTGTGTCTCGAGCGTGTGGCGGGCAAAATCCTTACCCGCAGCCTTGAGGTCGGACAGGCCCTTATCGATGATGTCATCATTGCCCGGACTATCCATCTGGGTCATGACCATCTGCTTGCCATAAGCAGTTGCCTGCTCTTCGCCAAGGCCCAGCTGCTCGGCAATCCAAAGGCCGAAAAGCTTGGCCAAACGGGCATCGACCTTGAATTTCAGCTCTTCGTCGTGCTTGTACTTGTTTTCAAAAGCATTTTTGCGGTCGTCCAAGCTCATGTTTTCGCTCCTTAAATGGTGGTTATCATATAGAGCCAGTTACGGCTGTTGTGAAGGGCCATTGATATTGCTATAGAAACCCGATGAATAATCGTCGCCGCCGTATTTACGAGGGAAAAAGCAAGGTCCTGTTCGAAGGTCCCGAGCCCGGCACCCTGATCCAGTCGTTCAAGGACGATGCCCCCGGGGGCGAAATCTCCGGCAAAGGTGTGCTCTCCAACCGTATCTCCGAATATCTGATGACCCGTCTTAATGACATGGGCATTCCTACTCACCTCATTCGCCGTCTCAACATGCGCGAGCAGCTTATTCGCGAACTTGAAATTGTACCGGTGCAGGTGATGGTGCGAAATGCGGCTGCCGGCTCGTTCGCCACACGCTTTAACATTCCCGAGGGTACGGTACTGCCGCGCTCGGTAGTTGAGTATTACTATAAATCTGAAGAGTTAAAAAATCCACTCGTAACCGAAGAGCATATCACCTGCTTTGGTTGGGCCGAGCCGCAAGATCTTGACGACATGGTCGGCAATGCCCTGCGTATTAACGACTATCTCTCAGGCCTGTTCCTGGGTGCTGGTTTACGTCTGGTTGATTTCCGTTGCGAGTTTGGCCGCCAGTATGAGGGCGACCAGCTGCGTATTGTGCTAGCTGATGAAATCAGCCCGGATACCTGCCGCCTTTGGGATATCAAGACCAACGAGCGTTATGACCACGACCGCCTGACCCTGAAGATGGGCGGTGTGGCCGAGGCCTACCAAGAGGTTGCACGCCGCCTTGGCATCGCGCCCGAGGTTGGTCCAATCGAAGTTGTGGCTTCCCCCTAAAGCAAAACAGGAACGCCGCTAAGCGCTCCTGTTTTTATAAGTTCTTTCTACTGCTTACTTTGCTGCAGGTGCCTTTGTTCTGCTCGCAGCCGTCTTTTTAGGGGCCGTCTTCTTCGCGGCAGGCTTTTTAGCTGCTGCTGTCTTGGCCTCAGGCTTATCTGAAACCTTATCGCCAGCGACGGATGCAACCAGCGCTGTCTCAGGTGTAACAACTGCAGCAGGAGCGGCAGGTGCTGGCAAAGCGGGTGCAGCCGCAGGCTGTGTGCCCAACTTGTTGCCGATCAGAGCAAAAGCTTCGCGCAGCTGGGCTTCATTCGCGCCGCGGATCAGATCGTTAAAGGTAACGCTCGGGCCACCTTCTTCATCGGCAAACAGGCCGGTTGTGCTCTGCTTCACCAATGAGCTGATGTCCTTGGCGGCTGTACCCGCAACCTGCTGGGCGCGGGTAAGACGACGCACCTGCTTTTCAAGACTTTCGACCAACGGGTTATCGTCCACCTTACTCCCTACGGCTCGATCACGATTGGTCTTGAGATGCTCAAACATATCGCCGAGCTGTTGCTTGCTTACGCTTGGAATTTCAGCGGTCAGCTGCTTGAGGCGGCTTTCCATACCCTGCTCGAGGGCGAACTTGTGGGTAGCCGCATTAATGGCAATACTCATGTCACGCGCCCAGCGAGAGGCTGGCATTTTTTTGGCGGCCATGCAGACAATACTCATCACCTGTAAAGCTGACAGATTATTGCCAAAACGATCGCGCAACTCACGGGTTGGCAGATCAGGTAGAACTTTGGCCGGACCATCGCGCATCTTGCCACGATCAGAATATTCAACCACTGGTGTACCACCCAGCTGTACCCCCCACCAAAGTAACCAGTTAGGGGAAATCTGCTCTTTGGTGAAAGAAGCGTTGGGACCTTTGGTAATACGGTCGGCAAACTCGCCATCACGCATACCAGTCGCAATGACGCCCAACTGCTCGATGCCATACTTTTTTAGGTTGAGTTGCGCAAACTGGCTGAGCAGCTGTACTGCCCCCTGATACTCGGTGTTCACACGCATGTCGGCGAGTAGACCGCGCATACCATGCCATGCCTGATAAATTTGCCCGGCCAAAGGTGTCATATCTTGTTCAGCGCGCCAGAATTCCATTTTATCCCCCGATAAAAATCGCCCAGTTGAATTTGCGTGTTCATGCGTACGGCGCAGACAAATCGCTGTCAACGCGCTGTGAACGATCTTAACTAAATACTTGGGGATTAAGGCGTGGGGAATTAAGGTGTGGAGGTATCGGCATTGCCAGCCAGACTCGCCAACACGTTAACAGACCACTGGTTATTAACACGGGTGAGTTCCAGCGGTACGGCGTTGCCCATGGCGGGCCCCTTCACATCGAGCCCCAACGCCCAAAGCATGATGCGGCGTGAGCCACCATGCGCCACGACCAGCGGCACGCCACCCACCAGCGCATCGTTAAGCCCAGCCACGATACGGTTTGCAAAGTCAGTGTAGCTCTCGGCGCCCCTGTCCTGCCGCGTCCAGACCGACGGCGTAGGATCCTGATTATGCTCATACTCGCCGAACGACTTTTCGCGCAGGCGCTCGTCGAGCCCGTGAATCGGCACACCAGCAGCAGCACTAACAATTTCGGCGGTACGGCGCGCGCGGCCCAAGGGGCTGGTAATGATATGGCTTATACCAGCACCTTTAACAACTTCGGCGGCTTTATGGGCCTGTTGCTCGCCGGTAAAGTTAAGCGGAATGTCGGCCCAGCCCTGTACAATGTGGCGGCGGTTGTATTCGGTCTCGCCATGCCGAAGGAAGAAGAAGCGGTCTACCTTGGGGGCTAGACCGGCATCGCGGGCGGCTTGCGCCATGGTTTCTTTCCAGTCAGTCGTCATAGCCCTGTATTTACTGGTATTTTTATTAACGCACAACTCTTGCCTTTCGGGGCTGGCCGAGGGTAGATTGCTGCCTTACTTTTAAGCAAAGAGGTGGCGTTTATGCCGATGGAACAACACGCACTCGAGCGCATGCTCAAAGACGGTCTGCCCGGCGCCCATGTGGTGATTAAAGACCTGCGCGGCGACGGCGACCATTACGAAGCCCATATCCATTCTACCGCCTTCCGCGGCCTTTCACGCGTTCAGCAGCACCAGCTGGTCTATGCCGCCCTGAAGGGTACCGTCGGCCGCGAGCTGCATGCGCTTGCCATTCACACATCTGCCGAAATGCCGGCCACCACAGCTTAAGGAGCACCACCATGAACAAAAACCCTGTTTTCGACCAGATCCGTCACGACCTGAGCAACAATGAAGTTGTGCTCTATATGAAGGGCACCCCTGCCTTCCCGCAGTGCGGTTTCTCTGCTGCCGTAGTGCAGGTGCTCAACCATATGGGCGTGAAGTTCAAGGGTGTCGATGTGCTCACCGACCCTGCCCTGCGTGATGGTATCAAGCAGTTCAGCAACTGGCCGACCCTGCCGCAGATGTTCGTGAAGAGCCAGTTTATTGGCGGCTGCGATATCGTGCGCGAAATGTACCAGACCGGCGAACTGACCGAGCTGATGCAAAAGAACGGCATCTTTACGGCGCAGCAGCAGGCCTAAACGCCTTCAGCACATTCCTGTCATTGGGCACGATGGTAAATCCGCTGGCGGATTGCCTGTCCTCGACCACGGCCAAAGCCACCAGCATATGCGCAGGTGGTCGCGGCCCACCCCGCATCTGAATTTGCTTCAGGGCTTCAGCTACCCCCTTGCCTGCCATATCGAGCGCTTCGTCGCTTTCTGCCTTGGGGTTAAGGCGCACGCGCCCCTCCCCCAGATGCAGACTGGCAATAACGCTGCGGCCATCTTCAAGCTGCATATTGCGCAAACGGCTGTCAACGCAGGCCGTAAGACCGTTTGAAGCAATCGCATAAGCCCATCTGAACGCGGTATCGGCAACCAGTTCTGGCATTTGGGCATTTATAAGCTCACCACTTGCGGCATCGCCATCAAACTGGGATGGGCAAAGCTGTGCACGATGCGCCAGCGTGGCGGTAAGACGTGGCCGCGCCCCTTCTGTATCGCTTTCCTCGTGTGCTGCGAGAGCGCCAAAGCTGGCGGTTGCTGCCAGCGCGACCAGTAATTTACGCATATGCCCAACTCCCTGTTTATGAGGGTGAGCATGGCAGAGCTTTTAGCCAACAAAAAGGGCCGCCGGTAAAGGCAGCCCTCTTCGCAATATAGTTTCGCGGATTAGCGCGAGTAGAATTCGATAACCAGGTTCGGTTCCATCTTAACAGGGTACGGAACGTCGGCCAGCTTCGGACCACGAACGAACGTGCCCTTCATGCTGCCGTGATCGACCTGTACGTAGTCGGGAACTTCACGCTCTGCGCTCTGTGTCGCGCCGAGGATGAGAGTGAGCTGCTTGCTCTTTTCACGAACCTCAACAGTGTCGCCATCCTTAACGCTGTACGAAGGAATGGTTACGCGCTTGCCGTTGACCTTGATATGGCCGTGGCTAACCAGCTGACGGGCTGCGAACGGGGTCGGAGCAAACTTCATGCGGTAGATCACAGCGTCGAGGCGGCGCTCGAGCAGCTGGATGAGAATTTCGCCGTTGTCGCCACGACGACGCATGGCTTCATGGTAGTACTTGCGGAACTGGCGCTCGCCAATGTTCGCGTAGTAACCCTTGATTTTCTGCTTGGCCTGCAGCTGGGTGCCGTAGTCGGTCAGCTTCTTGCGGCGCTGGCCATGCTGGCCGGGACCACCTTCGCGGCCTTTGGCAACGGGGCTCTTGTTGCGGCCCCAGAGATTGACGCCGAGCCGGCGGTCGATCTTGAACTTAACTGAACTGCGCTTTGACATATCATTACCTTCTTGTTGTGGCCCGGCCTTGAGGCTGGTGCCTATTGTCCCGCTAGCCCTAGTTAAAGGAGGGAGATGACCAACAACGGCCAATCCACATTCACGGAAAGTGCGCGGTTTTTAGCCGAAACCCGCCTTTAAGTCAAACATTCCCCCTCTTCTGAAACCTCAGAAAAGGGGGAATATAGAAAATGTTGTTTATCAACGCGTTAGCAGATCACGCAAAACATCGCGCGGCGGCGGCGGCGGTGGCGAAGCCGGTGCTGGCGGAGCGGCCGCAGGCTCAGCTGGGGCGGCACCTTCGGTAGGACTTGTTGTAGTCGTCGCTGGCGCAGGCTGGCGGCTGGGCAGGCCCAGCATGTTCTTCAGGCCTTCACGCATGTTGCGCTGGCCATCCTTGGTGCCGAGACTCTCAATCGCCGTGCCAACATCGCGGGCAGCACCGATATTACCCAGCACCAGGCCCTGCAGGTCAGGCTCATACTTGAGGGCTGAGAACGGTCCGCGCACGTTGATGGGAATAATCAACCCGCGGCGCTCCATCACGCCGCCCTGACCCGAAAGGTCGGCCACCAGTGCAGCTTCAACCCGATAGTTCACATTGCTCTGCGGCAGGCTGGCGGTACCACGACCGGTGATACGCACCAAGGGCGAGAGCATCTTGAGATCGTTATTGCTCACTACGCCGTTATTAATGGTGAAGCTGCCAGTCAGCTCGGTGAAGTCGGTCTGCACCGGCCCGCTTTCGGTAGCGGCACGCTGACCCGAGAGTATGCCCTTGGCGTTACGGATCATGGCCGGGATGTTCACACCCTTGATGGCACCATTACGGAAGATGAAGCTACCGTTGCCGTTAAGCTCACGCTTCATCACATCGCTATTGGCGATAGGGCCTGAGATGCTCATGGCGAGATCACCAAGGCCGCTCAAACGGTCTGAGCCGGCAAACTGCACCAGTACGGGGCCAATCTGCACGCCCTTGAGGTCTACATTCGCATTAAACGTGCGGCCGCCACGGCCAGCAGCTGAGACATCCGCCTTCACCGCGAGTGTACCATCGTAAAGCGCAGCGGGTGTAATTGCCGACTGCATGCGGCCATTATTGATAGTCACCGTTGCCGTAGTACTGCCCAGTTGAGCGCCTTTAACTGTAAGGCCCGCAAGACGTGCCGTGATATCAGCATTAAACTTGTCGAGCACGCTCAGATCAGGCGCTGCAGTAGATGCAGACGTATTACCAGCAGGTGCAGCTGCGGCTGGTGGCATGAGCTTGTCGAGGTTAATTGCACTCACGTCCACATCCGCCGTCAGGCGTGGGCGAGCGCCTGACCAGTTGGCCGAAAGCTTGCCGCCTACCGTCATATCATCAAGCTTGATGGCAAGATCGGTCAGGTTGGCGCGGGTCGCATTCGCATCCACCACGGTTGATATATTTAATGTGCTGAATGGCACAGGCGTAGCCGCCCCGCCCGCCCAGCTGGCCAGCTTGGTTAGATTGGCTACTGCCGCCGTAAGATTACCCTTAAAAGCTGTGCCTTGAAGGTTACCATCAAGTTTCACCTGATCGCCGCCAAGGCTGAGGGTGAAGTTAACCGGTGTTTCCTTGTTATCCATCACGGCGCGGGGTTTATCCACTGTGCCCGCGATCTTGACCTCCGTCTCGCGCAAGCTGACGCTACCCGTAACGTTAAGTGGCTTATCAAGGCTCGGCATGCTGATAGCAAGGTTGATGTTATCGAGATCAACCGGCTCCCCCTCAGCTGAATCGTAGCTTATGTTGGTGCGGACAACCTCAATCTTTTCGATCTGGATATCCTTGATGCTGAACTGCTCATCCGGCGAGGCACTCGCTGGGGTTGTTTCATCAGATGTAGCGGTTGCCGATTCAAGGCTATCGGTGCTGGTAGCCTCGCCATCTGTGGGCTTGAAGTTCCAGTTACCGCGGCCACGGCTATCGGTCATCAGGTTAAGCTGGCCACCAACAAGGCGCAGCTCGCGCAGCTCTAGGCGGTGGTCCATGAGTGAGCTTAATGTAACGCCAACGCCAAGCTCCTGCGCCGAGAGCATGATCGGGTCATCTGCCCCCTTGGGATTGCCAATCGAAATATCGCGCAGCTGCAGGCCGAGCACTGGCCATACGGTAAACCCAATCGGGCCGCCAATAGCAATTTCGCGACCCGTAGCCTGCTTGAGCATGTTGATGATGTCGGGTTTGAAGCCATCAAGCGTGATGAAGTTAGGCACCATGAGAATGGCAACAACCGCCATAACCACCACCAGCGCCAATGTGCCAACAATTGCAATCAGTACAGGCAACAGCAGGAAGAGCGCAAAGCCACCAACCAGAACAATCAAGCCGATGATGATTGCAGCGATAAGGATACCGGTCATGGTGCCTCCATATGGAATTGAATAGTCTTGATGTATCTAGCGCAGACACACCGACTTGTCACCCCATACGGCATGCGCGATATGTCACTGATACTCTGCTAAAGCAGACTTTGCCGCAGGGCCGGAGAGACGCGCCAGCACATCGCGCACCACGTGTTTGGCTCCTGGCTCGTAATTACTGCTTACAAACGCAGGAATGGCCTTCAGGGTTTCATCGCCCACAGGGTCGATAAACCTAATCGCCTCGGCTATCAGCAGCGCCATGGTACCGTTAATCGCTGCGCCCTCCATGCTGGCATTAAGCAGTGCTGGAATGGCAGGCACTGCGCCCGCCCCCATGCCGGCAAGGCCCTTGATGAGATATGGATGAATGGTCTGGTTTGAGCCGCCGCGCTGGCTAAGCTTTTCGATCAGCAACGGCAAGGCCCATGTATCTTCAGCGGTTAAACGACTGAGCTGGTTTTCGAGTTCCATCTGCTTGTTATCATCCCAATAGGTGAGCGCCAGCAACGCCTCGATGCGGGCCTTGTTGGCACCAGTTGCAGCAGGCGGCAAACCTCTGACGGGCGTAAAAACCTTGAAACTGAACATATCGCCAGCGCTACCGATGAAGTCCTGCATATGAGCGATACGCGGGTTTGCACTCACATCAACTACACGCAGCTGGCTACCAGATGTAACGAAAATATTATTATCACTGCGCTGCAAGCCTACTGCATGGCCCGCCTTGAGCTGGAGATATGCCGGTGCGCCTAAACTCAAGATGTTGTCGGTAAACATAATACTTTGCAGTGTCACACCCTCATCACTCTCAATCACTGCGTAAAAGGGGGCAGTGGCTGTGAGGGCGACGACTTTTTTACCGGTTAACGAAAGTGTGGCTGCAATCTCGGCTGGCTTGTTCATGCTACGCCACTCAAGCTGCTGGCCACCATTATAATTGCCATTTACCAGCAGCCAGCCCTGCTGCTGCGCATCAATACCATGATGGGTTATATAATCAGGCACACTGGCTACCGGCAGCTGCTCATCGCGCTCGATCTTCATGGCGGCGGGATTACTGATGTCGATCACCACAGCCACGACATAAGGTGAGCCACATTTGCCCGGGCCGGCGCATTCCATCGCAGGGCGCGGATCATTGGCGCCAAAGGCATAGAGCTTATCGCCCATAATCTGGAAACCAGCACTGGCCCAACCCAGCTGCTCCGGCTTGATACTGCCAAGTTGCTTGAAGTTGGTATCATACGCCATGATAGTGCCGTCATTCAGGGCAAAGAACAGATTGCCGTTATGAGTCTGCAAGGCGCGACTGTTGGCGCCTTGATAGATAAAACTGCCAAACTGCGCTTGCTCTATAATCTCGCCATTCGCGCCGAGCTTAAGCAACGTGTTATATGGCGCAACCATAGCAGTAACCGTACTACCCACAGCTACAAGCGCGGATGGCTCGGCCATCGCACCGCCACTCTCATCCGGCCGCATGGCGCGGATCGAGCCTTCAGCTGCCTGCTCAACCACAAACGGCGTAATCAGGCCATTCGCTAGCGTATAGGTTTGCGTCACCGGGTTATAGGCTAGCCGCCCGATACCGCCCATGCTGTTGCCGGAGTAGAAGAAAATATCTGGCAACGGCTCAGTTGCGCTGGCGGGGCTGATGCCTGCAATTATAAGTACAAAAAGACTGAGAATTTTAAGCAGACGCAGCATGTGAGAACTCCCGTTCAAGGCATGACGCCAAGAGTGCAGCACTTCTTGGGGGTACGGCCAAGATAAATATCGAGCTTGCGTAAACAACAACTTGGCCTAACCTCCTGCCATGCCTGCTGAGTCGATGTTCTGCCCCCTGCCCGCCAAACCCAAACTGGCTTTTGCTGCTTCTGATACCGCAGATGCCAAAGGGGCAGCTGCGCTATTGCGCAAAAAGTACGGTGAGGTGGCGTTTGAGGAAGCAGATGTCATCGTTGCGCTCGGCGGCGATGGCGCCTTGCTTAATACACTACATCGCACCCTGCAAACCGATCCACCGCGTCATCGCCCCGTTTTTGGCATGAACCGTGGCTCGATTGGTTTTCTGCTCAATACATTTGAGGAAGATGGCCTGATCGAGCGGCTGGTCGCAGCCCAGCCGGTTCACCTTACTCCTCTGCGCATGCGCGCGTATCAGGCTACCGGTCAGGTGTTCGAGGCACTGGCGATTAATGAGGTCTCGCTTATGCGCGAGACGTATCAAGCAGCCAAAGTGCGTATCATGGTGGATGGCGTTGAGCGTATGCCCGAGCTGATTTGCGATGGTGCGCTGGTATCCACCGCGGCGGGCTCAACTGCCTATAACCTGTCGGCCCATGGACCGATCATTCCACTCGGCGCTGGCCTGTTGGCGCTTACCCCCATCAGTGCCTTCCGCCCCCGCCGCTGGCGCGGCGCACTACTGCGCCATGGTGCACAGATTACCTTTGATATTCTAGAGGCTGAAAAGCGCCCTGTTAGTGCGGTAGCTGATGATGATGAAGTGCGCGATGTGGTGAAGGTTGAAATTTTTGAGGACCCTGAACGTCTGCTCACCCTGCTCTTCGATCCCAGCCATAATTTTGAAGAGCGTGTGCTAGCCGAGCAGTTTGCGCCTTAAGGCTACTCTGCCGCCAAGCTGCCGCGTGGGCGGTCTGCGTTCTTGGTATACCTCACAATGCCTTGTAAAATGCGGTTAAGTGTAGCCCTGAAACTTTCCATCTGCGGCGAAAAGCGGAACTTATCTTCGTTATAAAACAGCTGCCGCCCAACCTCAAACTGCAGACTGTGGTAGCCTGCCTGTGGTTTGCCATGGCGACGCACGCACTCAACACCCGCATACGGGTCGTTATACGCAACCGCCAATCCTTCGCGGCGGCACAGCTCCGTTACTGCCGCTACAAAATCGGCCGAGGCCGTGGCGCCATAGCGGTCACCCAATACAATATCAACCAGCCTGCCTTTTGAATCGCGCGTACCAGCCGGCATTGAGTGAGCGTTCAAATGCCAGACTGCACCAAACTTCTGCTGACGGGTTTTAAGCAGCCGCGCGAGGCAGCGGTGGTATGGCCACCATACATCACTCACGCGCCTTTCAACATCAGCCAGATTAATGCGGGTAACTTTGCCGGGCAGCTGGCGGATGAGGCCGCCAGTTTCATGTGCCTCGGCCTTAGCCTGCACACCCTCGATCAGCTGCGGGTCGAGATCATCCAGCGCACGGTTGAGATCGATATAATGACGGCTGATATAGGATGTGAGCAGCGCCCCACCCTGCAAAGGCACATCGGCGAAAAGGGTGTCCACCCCCACATCCTCATTCACCAGCAGTAGGCGCAGGTCGCCCTGCCAACCCATATCCGGCGGCAAAACGCTGCCACTATGCGGCGAATCGACCACCAACGGGGCGCTCTCATCGAGCGCACTTTCCTGACAGCGATACGGCTTAATGGCATCCATGCCCTGTAACCCTAGAATAAAGTGACTAATAATATGAGTATTAATCTGCTTTTAACCACGCCACGCTGTTTTGCCATGCTTAAATGTAACAATACCTGATAATTGCCCTCTAACTGCTACTCCTAAATAGTTATTAAGTCTGATATATTATAAAGCTTAGAACAGCAGGAGAATGAAATGTTCCGCAGACGCAACATCATCAAGAACGAGCGCGGCGCAACTGCGCTTGAGTTCGCGCTGATCGCTCCGGTTTTCTTTGGCTTCATTCTCGCGATTATCGATGTCGGTGCCTACTTCCTCGTTGCCGGCCAGCTGCAGCATGGCGTGGTACAAGCCGCCCGCCAGATTCGTACAGGTAATGTGATCGGTAGCAATACAGCCTCACGCGACCTCTTCCGCGCGGCGGTATGTTCAGAAATTGTGACTGGCATGTTTGGCGACTGCAATGTCAACATTAGGGTCTATGTGAATGCGTTTGATAGCTACGGTAATGTGGTTATTCCCACGAACTATGATACTGATAATGACGGCGTCATTGAAGATACTGAGACGGTTTTTAATACAGGTGGCCCTGGATGCCCGGTTATTGTGCGTGCCTTCTATAACTACACAACTATTGTTCCCGGGCTTCAAAACGTACTTGCAGCTGTGGTTCCGGGCACAGTTTATATTACGGCGGCTAGTGCCTTCAGGAACGAGCCCTTTACTGGCGGTATCGGCACCGCCTGCAATCTTCTGTAAGGACTACGGCCATCATGCGCGGTTTTAAACTCTTCAAGAACCAGGACGGTGTGGCTGCAGTTGAGTTTGCTCTTATTGCACCACTGCTTATTCTCCTGTTCTTTGGCACGATCGAGCTTTCCAATCTTTTGATTGCCGACTCCAAATTGCGCAATACCGCAGCCAGCATGTCTGACTTGCTGACACAAAAAACCAACGCAGTAGTGTCTGAAACCGAGTTAGTTGATATCGCCCTGCTTGCAGCTACGCAAATTATGCTGCCGCTGCCAGTTGCGGGCCCGAAGCTCGCGATTCTCATGACCGTACACCGCCCAACATCTTATACTACAGCTGAAATAGTTTGGTCGCGTATCATCGTGGGTGGCGCCACCGCCAGCCAGCTCACGCCAGCGCTAGGATTGGTAGTTCCCGACTGCGCCGATCCTTCTACACTGCCTGCCACGCTTCTACCTAAAGCGCCAACGGGAAGCAATCCTGCGCCTCCCTTCAACGATGTGCTCGAAGTAAGCGCGGTCTATGAGTTCACCCCGTGGTTCGCCACCATCTTCAATACCTCGGTTCTGCTGCGCTCGACCAATTACAATATGCCGCGCTATTCGCTGGTGCTGAACGCCGGTGCCGGTATTTCTGCCAGCCCTTGCAATTAACCATCCAATTTCCGTTGCGCAAAGCTGCAGTTATGGCAGTATGCCGCGACTTTAGCCTTTGGAGGTTCTTATGAGCGGTTGGATGTATATGGCGCTGGCGATTCTCGTCTTCGCTATTGTAACAGTTCTCAAAGCTGTGAAATCAGTTCCTCAAGGCAGCCACTGGACGGTTGAGCGCTTTGGCGCCTACAGCCGCACGCTCTATCCGGGCCTCAGCTTTATTACCCCGTACATCGAAGGCATCGGCGCCAAGATGAACATGATGGAAAGCTTCCTTGATGTTCCTTCACAGGAAGTTATCACCAAGGATAACGCCATGGTGCGTGTAGACGCCGTGGTGTTTTTCCAGGTCTTCGATGGCGCCAAGGCTGCCTACGAAGTCAGCAACCTGACTGGCTCGATCCTCAACCTTTCGATGACCAACCTGCGTACAGTTGTGGGTTCCATGACTCTCGACGAAATCAACAACGAGCGTGAACGCATCAATGCCTCGCTGCTTAAGGTTGTTGATGAAGCGACAAACCCATGGGGCGTGAAGATCAACCGTATTGAAATCCGTGAAGTAACCCCGCCGCGCGATCTGATCGATAGTATGGCCCGCCAGATGAAGGCCGAACGCGACAAGCGTGCGACCATCCTCGAGGCCGATGCGGCACGTGAAAACGCTATCCGCCGCGCTGAGGGTGAAAAGCAGGCTGCAATTCTGGATGCTGAAGGTAAGAAGGAAGCAGCCTACCGCGAAGCTGAAGCACGCGAGCGTCTCGCACAAGCTGAAGCGACCTCAACCAAGATGGTGTCTGACGCTATCGCTGGCGGTAATGTACAGTCAATCAACTACTTCATTGCACAAAAGTATGTTGAAGCTCTGGGTAAGTTTGCAACCTCACCCAACCAGAAACTGCTGGTATTGCCGATGGAATCGACCGCGCTTATCGGCTCGATTGCTGGTATTGCCGAGCTGGCCAAGGAAGCCCTGGGCAACCGTGGTGGCGATGGCATGAGCAATGGCAGCCCCACCCGCCGTACCGGTGGTTCTGTTCCCAGCAGCGGCTCGTAATCGGGATTAACGGAGACAGGCATGACAGAAGTATCTTTCTTTGAGCTAGTTTACTGGCACTGGTTTGTACTAGCCGCTGTGCTTGGCGTTATCGAAATACTGGCTCCGGGCGTATTCTTCCTGTGGCTGGCTATTGCCGCTGTCATTACCGGTTCGCTTGCCCTCATCATCCCCGGCATTGGTGCCGCAGGACAGATCATCCTCTTCAGCATCCTCTCCATGGTGCTGGTGTATGTGGGCTGGAAGTATGTGAAGAAGGCTGCCGTAACCTCGGACCAGCCACTGCTCAACCAGCGCAATGCCCAGCATGTAGGCAAGCTCTATACCCTCTCGGATAAAATCGAGAATGGTACCGGCCGCATCACCATCGGCGATTCAAGCTGGAAAGTTGAAGGTCCGGATCTGGCTGCTGGCACGCAGGTGCGCGTCACCGGTTTTGATGGCGCTGTATTGCAGGTCGAGAAGGCCTAAGTGCCTGAGAACAGTTCAAACCGCGTTGAGATAAGCTTTACGCCAACTGCACAGGACTATGCACAGGCGCAGCGCTGGATATCGCGCAAAGCCATGGGCCAGCTGTATTGGGTTTATCTCGTTGCAATTATCTCCATCGGCCTAACGGGGGCCTTTGGTTTCATCCTGCTGCTTGATGCCGCCTTCACCTCGCCCGATCCCGCCGTTATCGATCAGGCTATGGGTGGCGCTGCGCTTTTTGTAGTTGTGCTCTACATCGGCCTTGCTCTTAAGACGGGCATCAAGCGCTTCATCATGCGGCGCACTTATGTTGAGAACGGCTATTTCCTTGCTCCGCGCACCCTGGTGTTTACGCCCCAGCATGTGCAGAACAACAGCGCCAAGCAGCAGATGACGGTTGCTTGGCAGGATGTAGTCGGCATCTTTGAAAACAAGCAGCATATCTTCATCCAGATTGAGCCTGCCTTTACCCTGTTCATCCCCAAGCGCATTGCCAAGTCGCCTGAAGAGCTGGATCAGCTGAAAGACTTCGCAACTAAAATGCGAGCTGAATCAGTGGCCAATGCTTAAAAAAGCGTGAATTTAAGCCACCATTAATCATGTATTGTAGATAATTGCCTTGTAAACAATAAAACAAGAACAGGGCAGCCTACCATGATCCCCATCCGCACTCCCGTTCCCCGCAAGCCCAGCTCGCGCTTCATGCTGCTGATGAGCGTTGCGATTGTTTCAGCCCTCGCGCTGCTGCCGCAGGTAAGCCACAGCACCACCGCCACACTCTCGGCCCGCTCGGCTTATGACGATCTCGGCGCACCCGTTTCACAAATCATTGGCATGCGCGCGCCCGAGTGGATCACCAGCCCAGCTAGCTACCAGCCGATGCCGCTGCGCGAAGGTCGCCTCAACGCCCTGCTCAGCAATACTGTAAACGTGCTCACCCGCGGCGAAGCAGTTGAATCGCGTAACCGCCTGCTTGGCCTGCAGGCCAGCCTGCACCAGACCATCAAGCAGCTGCAAACTGCCAGCGAGCAGCTGAGCACAACCGCCGAGCAGCCCTGTGCTACCGCGGCTGGCCTTGCCCAGATCTCATGCCATTTTGAAACCACCAAAGCAGAACAGGCTGAACATATTATGGCCCTGCGCAGCACCGTGCAGCAGCGTCAGCAGCAAATTCTGGCCGAACGGAACCTGTTTGCCGCCGATCTGCAGAAAATCGGCATCAACATCAAGCCCGAGCAGGCCAGCGGCCTGTTGCAGATGGCTACAGCTAAGGACATCATCGGCCTGCATGCCGTATACGCCAACCTGAAGGATATCAACGCCCAGCTGCAGCAAGCTGCGCGCGCTGAGGGCAGCTCGCCTGCCAGCATCCGCCGCTACTACGGCATTTATACAGTACTGCTGGAAGTGGCCATGCATATGCATGAAGAGCTGTACTTCAAGCTGCGTAACAACTACCTGCCGCGTGTTGATGCACTGGCGAGTGAAACCGCCCATACCTACCGTCAGGCCCGCCGTATTGCGGCTAGCACTAACCGTGCCGACCTCAAGCATCAGCTGAGCGGCAACATGAACGCCCTCACCTCCAGCCTGCGTGCAGCCCTGCTGTACCGCGAGGCACTGAGTGCACAGGCAGTTGCCGTCAACGCCTCATGGAAGAGCCTGTATGAGCAGCACCAGGTTGCGGTGAACAGCTACCGTACCGCCAATATCTCAGCCGATCTGCTTGAGCAGATGAAAGCCTCAGGCCAGCAGATTGCCAGCTTGCGTCAGCTCGAAATTCCGGCCATCGACTCCGTTGGGAATGCGGCACTGCAGCGCGAATTCGAGCGTCTGACCCTCGAAATTCAGCTCCCGAACAGCTGAACAATCGCCTATGATGCGGGCCATGACCAAGCCCGCACACAGCACCGCGCATAAGCCGTTAGTCGGTATTATTTTCACCATCATTATGGTAGCGCTGCTCACATTCTCAACGCACCTGATTGCGCGTGAAATATCCGTCATCATGGTTCTGGCCATTCTGGCCGCTGTTGCGGCCTCCAGCTACCTCCTGCCCGGCAGCCCGTTCTTCACTTTAGCCCTCGCCAATATCATCGCGGTTTATGCCAGCTTCTTTGTCATCATTCTTGATTCCGACTTCCGCAGTGTGCCACAGCAACTGCAATGGCTGGGGTTTATCATGCCGCTGGTAGGCTTTTTCATCGGCATCCTGCTTCAGCGCAAAACCATTTCGCGGATTGTGCAGGAGAATGCCGATCCTGACCCTGCCAGCTACGCCCATGCGGTACTGGTGCTACTCCCACTCGCCCTCACCGCCATTATCGCCATGGCTTATGCTGGTGAATACCCAGCGGCTGACGGCATTAAAACCTGTTTTATCATCGCCATGGGAGTTACATCAGTTGTAGCCTTCATCGCCAGCCGCGATGTGGCGATTTTCTTGCTCATTACTGGCCAGCTATTCGAAAGTTTTTTCAAACGCATCGCCAACCTCATGGCGCCTATTTTTGCGTTCTTCACTTTCTACTCCTTCACCGTATTGCTGTTTGCCGCCGTCTACTCAGGCATCGACCAAGTAACCGGCAATAGCCACTTCAGGGTCTTAGGCAATCTGCAGTCTATCTCGTTCCCTGAGGCGCTTTATTTCTCCATCGCCACGCTGGCCACTGTCGGTTATGGCGATATTGTACCGGCCAGCAATCTCATGCGCCTGATCAGTTCGTTTGAGGTTATCTGCGGTGTCATGCTGCTACTCTTCGGGTTCAACGAAATTCTTACTCACGCCAAGGAACACCGGCGTCACGCGGCCAAGGACAAGACAGAATGATCTACCGCCCCTTTACCTCCCTGCTTATTGCCAACCGCGGCGAAATTGCCTGCCGCATCATGCGCACCGCCAAGCGCATGGGCCTGCGCACTATTGCAGTGTATTCAGAGGCCGATAAGGATGCGCTGCATGTGCGGATGGCCGATAGCGCCGTTTATATTGGCCCTGCTGCTGCGCGCGAGAGCTACCTCTCCCTTACAGCCATCATCAAGGCAGCCCAGGAAACTGGCGCAGAGGCCATTCACCCCGGTTACGGCTTCCTGTCCGAGAATGCGTCCTTTGCGGATGCGATTGCTGCCGCAGGACTGGTATTCGTCGGCCCGCCGGCCAGCGCCATTCGCGCCATGGGTGATAAAGCTAACGCCAAAAAGCTAATGGCCAAGGGCGGCGGCCCGCTCTTGCCCGGTTATGAGGGCGATGATCAAAGCGATGCCGCCTTCATCGCTGCTGCTGAGAAGGTTGGGTTCCCGCTCATCCTCAAGCCATCTGCAGGTGGTGGCGGCAAAGGCATGAAAGTGGCCCATAGTGTAGCCGAACTTAAAGAGGCTCTGCCCGGCACCCGCAGCGTGGCCAAGTCATCTTTTGGTGATGAACGCCTGATCCTCGAGCGCTTCCTCGCCCGCCCCCGCCATGTGGAAGTACAGATTTTTGCCGATAGCCATGGCAACGCCGTGCATCTGTTCGAGCGCGACTGCACCCTGCAGCGTCGCCACCAGAAGGTGATTGAAGAAGCCCCGGCGCCCGACCTGCCGCAAGCCTCGCGCGACACACTGCACAAAGCTGCTGTTATGGCAGCTACCGCTGTTGGTTATGTGGGGGCTGGTACGGTTGAGTTTTTGCTTGAGGATGGCAAGAACCCCTACTTCATGGAAATGAACACCCGCCTGCAGGTGGAACATCCGGTTACCGAGAGTATTACAGGGTATGACCTGGTTGAATGGCAGCTGCGCGTGGCCATGGGCGAGAAACTACCCGCCCAACAAAACGAGATTAAAGCGACCGGTCACGCAGTTGAAGCACGCTTGTATGCCGAGGATGCTGCGGCTGGCTTCCTGCCACAAACCGGCACGATTGAGCATCTGCACTTCCCTACCACAGCGCGTATCGATAGCGGCGTGGTAGCTGGCGATGCGATTACCATTCATTACGACCCGATGATTGCCAAGGTCATTACTACAGGGGCTGACCGCAAAACTGCCCTCGCTAACCTCGCCAAGGCGCTGGATGAAACAGAAGTTATCGGCCTTACCACCAACCGCAATATCCTACGCCGCTTGGCCCGTAATGCCGTTTTCACGGAATCGCCGCCGGACATTAATTGGCTCGACCGCGAGGTGGATGGCATTATAGCCCAACCGAAGCCTGAGCAGGCGGATGGGCTTTTAGCAGCTGCCATTCTAAGCCTTGGCACTAAAGTTGGTACCACCCCCTGGACCCAGCGCAGTGGCTGGAAGCTTAACTTGCCTGCTACACAAACCGTATGGCTACGCGATGAAGCTGGCGTCACCCATCAGCTCAGTATTGCTACAGATGCCACAACCACGGTGCATGGCGTGCGCACGAGCGATGCCGTCACGCTCTTTATAAACGGCGATGATTACCGCTATGAAATCATCGACCCGCTGGCTAACGCTGGCACCACGCAGGATGGTGAACATCATATTCGCGCCCCCATGCCCGGCCGCGTGATTGCCGTGCATGTGAAGGATGGCCAGAAGGTCGAGCGCGGTAGCGCTATTATTGTGCTCGAAGCCATGAAGATGGAGCACACCCTGCGCGCGCCGGCTGATGGCGTGGTAAAGATGGTGCGCTTCGCAGTTGGCGATCAGGTAACCGAAGGCACCGATTTGATTGAATGGGAACCCGCAGCATGAGCAATAGCGTTACAATTGTTGAAGTCGGCCCACGCGATGGCCTGCAAAACGAATCCCTAAACATCGACACCGCTACCAAGATCGAGCTGATCAAGCGCTTGGCTGATTGCGGCTTGGTACATATCGAAGCGGGGGCTTTTGTCTCGCCTAAATGGGTACCACAAATGGCTGGCTCGGCAGATGTGCTGAAAGCTGTATTGCCTGAGGCTGGCAAAAAGTATTGGGTGCTGGTGCCTAACCTGCGCGGGTTTGAAGATGCCGTAGCCGCCGGCGCGCAGCATGTGTCAGTGTTTACTGCAGCATCCGAGAGCTTCAGCCAGAAAAACACCAACGCGAGCATTGCCGAGAGCCTCGCCCGTATTGCCGAAGTTACGGTTGCTGCCAAAGCCAAAGGCATACCGGTACGTGGTTACGTCTCATGTGCACTCGGCTGCCCATTTGAGGGCGATATCGACCCTGCTGCTGCAACCAGGGTTACGGCAGAGCTTTTCAAGCTCGGGTGTGTTGAGGTTTCAATTGGCGATACCATTGGCACTGGCACCATGGCCAGCACGCGTACGCTGTTCAAGCAGCTCACCAGCGAATTCAAGGCAGCGCAATTAGCCGCGCATTTTCATGATACTTATGGCCAAGCACTCGCCAACCTTACAGTGGCGTTCGAGTATGGCATACGCACGGTCGATAGCTCGGTTGGTGGGCTGGGTGGCTGCCCCTATGCGCCCGGCGCGACCGGTAACGTTGCGAGTGAGGATGTTGTGCGCTTCTGCGAAGGCCAAGGCCTTGCAACCGGTGTGGATAGCGTCAAACTGGCAGCTACCGGCGTCTGGATCAGCAATGTGCTGAACCGGCCGAATGCCAGCCGCGCCGGCAAGGCCCTGTGCAGCAAGCTTAATTGCGGATCTTGAAGACCAGTACCAGCTCGTTATCGGTGGCTTCACAATCGCTATCCGCTGTTGTCAGCGAAATCGGGAACGATGTAATCGCCGTTTCGCTGTTGATCTTGAAACTTACCAAGCCCAATTCAGACGAGCGCGACGATAGCTTCATCGCCAGCTCGGCGCAGCCACGCTTGGGAATAGGATCGAAGGTGAGCGAGAACTGGTTGGGCACCGGCAAACCGCCACTCGCCGGCAAGGCAAACACAGTCGTGCCGCCATAAATATGCCTGATACTGGTTACGCTACCCGAAACACAATTGGCCGGGCACATATCTTCAGGGAACACGCCTGCTTCGCGCATTTTGGTGTTTGAATAGGTGCTCATATCAGCCACCGTTGAGGGTAAGGCACGGCCTGAGAAGTAATCGCGGATATTGCGCGAGCTGAGCTGTACCTGCTGATAGAGCGTGGCCGACATCGAGGCCTGCTTGGAGCTGGCCATTACCTGCCAGATGGCAGCGGTAACTGTACCTACAATTCCGAGCACGATAGATGCTTCGAGCAGGGAAAAACCTTTACGCTTGCGCCGCAGTCTCATCATTTTCGTAAACCCCGTTTGCCATTAATCTCAGTTAAAGCCGTAACAGTCATTCCGGCAGTATTCCTGCTTCTTCGCAATTGTAACATGAAAAACCTTGCTAAATAGCTTTAACTCCTCCCGTAAAGGTTAAACGACTCGTAACCTTGCTTAACAGATTGTTGCTGCACAGCCACAGCTGCGAAAAACGCCTGTTTTTACGTAACCTTGTGGTGAAAACCCTGCGAACTCAGAGTATTGCAATCCTGTCTTGGGCGCGTAGGTTACGCAGCCAAATTAACTTAGTGTTTTAGAAGGTGATCATCGAATGACTCTGCACCCCCGTCTCCTTGGCGCAGTTGCTGCAATTGCACTGCTCCTCCCCGTAGCCGCTAACGCCGACAATGGTTTCTATCTTGGTGGTAACGTTGGTGTAGGCTTCCCCTCGGATTCCGAATTCGACGACGCAACCAACACCAACGATGTTGAGCTCGATCTCGGCTTCGCCGGTATCCTCTCAGCTGGCTGGCAGTTTGAAAACGGCATCCGCCTGCAGGGTGAGTTCGCTGCCCGTCTGAACCAGGTTGGCGAAATCACTGGCGTTGGCGCCGGTGCCCCTAACGATGGCGACATGAACGTTTACTCGCTCATGGCTGACGTTATCTATGGCATCCCCACAGGTACCAAGTTCACCCCGTACATCGGCGCTGGTGCCGGTCTCGCCCGTGTAAACGCCGACAGCATCGGTACCACACTGGCAACCACAGTAGATGACGACGATACCGTTTTTGCTTATCAGGCAATTGCTGGTGTTGAATACGCCATCCACCCGAACCTGTTCGCTGGTGTTGACTATCGCTACTTCCGTACCGGCGACACCGAGTTCACCTCGGCCGCTGCTACCCAGATCGATGGCGACTACGAGAACCACACTGTAACCGTTGGTCTGCGTTACCTCTTCCCGAAGGCAGCTGCCCTTCCTGAAGCAGTTCCGACACCGGTAGCCGCCGAAGCCGCTCCTGCTGCTCCGATGGTTCCGAACAACTACATCGTGTTCTTCGACTTCGCCAAGTCGAACCTCACACCTGAAGCTGACCGTATCGTTGCTGCTGCAGCATCGAACGCCCAGCAGGCTCGTGTGACCACGCTGGAAATCACCGGTCACGCCGACCGTTCGGGTAGCGATCGCTTTAATATGCGCCTGTCGCAGCGCCGTGCGGACGTTGTCCGTCAGGCTCTGATCGCCAAGGGCATTCCTGCCGCCCAGATCGCTGTTTTCGCCAAGGGCGAAAGCCAGCCGCTGGTTCCGACCGCCGATGGCGTTCGCGAAGCGCAGAACCGTCGCGTACAGGTTATCCTGAAGTAATTCAGGCAACTGAAGTTCAAGGGCGTCGGAGCAATCCGACGCCCTTTTTCTTTGTCCTTTTGTATTGCGCTGGCTAACGCCTTTTTCATATTCTGCAGCCATGCAAATTTAAAACCCGCGCCCCGGCCTGCAGGACTGGCTGATTAAAACGCCATCACCCGTTGGCTTTGCTCCGCTTAATGATGTGGAGAATGGCCCGTTGGCCATGTTCAGCCGCCTGAGCCTGCCCCCAGCTGCAATTGGCTATGTTAACGGCCTTACCCGCCATGACCTGGTGCGGTTTGAAGACCAGCACGCCTATACCATTCATGGCTGGCACCACAACCCCACAGACTCTGTAGCAGCACGCAAAAACCTTACAGCCTATTTCGAGCAAACTCTGCCACGCGGCAACGGCAAAACCGAGCTGATAAACGCATTAGTGCCAAGCTACGCTGAACTTGCAGCTGGCCTTGATACCAGTGTACTGAGCTTTGAGCCGCGCAGCCGCATGGCACAAAACTTCCCCTACGCCGAGATGCTGCACACCGATACGGTTACCGGACTAGAAAAAACCTCGATTGTCTATCTGCGCGGCCCGCGCACCATTTTTGCTAACACTAAGGATATTCCCCCTACCGAAAGCTGGGCTGGAATAATTGTAACGCCTGAGCTGCATGCCAAGCTGGCAGCCCCGCCTGCCTTATCCATCGCAGCATGGCGCGGCGATGACAACCCGAATGCGCCACACCAAAACAAACCGGCATGGCATGGCGAGCCCTACCTCTACGAGGGTGAAGACCGACTCATTATTGTAAGCCGTGTCTACGCAGAAGGCAGAATTCCCGGTCAGCACCAGCCAGCACTACGCTAATTAATGCGCATCACTGGGGATGGCCGCGCCCCTTCTGGGTGGCTTGGCAATCCAGATGATGGCAGCTGCAAGCAGGAACAGGAAAGCCGTACCCTGGAAGATATGCACTGTCGCGATGGTGGATGCCTGCGTCTGCACGATATGATCGACCATCCCACGCGCGGTTTCCATCGGCATGCCCATGTTGGTCATGCTGTTCATGGTCTCCACTGTCGGCTGATTAAGCATCGAGATATGCGTTACAATCTGCTCACGGCTGGCAATCGTATCATCCGCCCAGAGTGTGGTGGTTATCGCGGTCGCGAAGGCCACACAAAGTGTACGAATAAAGTTGAACAAACCCGCAGCTGAGGCCATGTCCTGCGGCTTAACATCCGCCATAGCAATCACCATCAGCGGAATGAAGAAGAACGGCATAGCCGAGCCCTGAATGAGCTGTGGCAGCATGACATGGAAGAAGTCGATATCCGGCGTAAACCCGCCGCGCATCCATGCTATGCCCGCCAGCACCGTCAGGCCGTAACTGGCCAGGAAGCGCGGGTCGACCCGCGGCATGAGGACACTGGCCACAATCGGCCCCATAACAACAGCAAATATACCGTTTACCGCCATGGCATAACCAGCCCATGTGGCGGTATAGCCCTGGTTGGTTTGCAGCCATAACGGTAGCAGCACGATCGAGGCAAAAAAGGCACCAAAGGCACCGCTTGAGCACATCACGCCTATCGCAAAACTTCGCGATTTAAATAATCGCAGATCAACCGCCGGGTGCTCTTCAGTCAGCTCCCAAATGATAAAAGCTGCCATACCGACGACCGCGACTATGGCCATGGCCACAATGAAGGGTGAGCCAAACCAGTCGAGCTCCCTGCCCTTATCAAGCATCAGCTGCAAGGCACCCACCCATATGACCAGCAGGATCATGCCGATATAGTCAATCCGCGCACGGCGCAGGTCAGTTTCGTAGCGCAGCATCATGCGCATGCTCACAAAGAACACGATGATGGCGATAGGTACATTAATATAAAACGCCCATGACCAGCCCGCCGTATCATTGAGCCAACCGCCCAGAATGGGGCCAGCGATAGGGCCCACCACGGTGGTCATGCTCCACAGGCCGATTGCGGCATTCTGTTTTTCTGGCGGGAAGATACGGCGCAGCAGTGTTTGCGACAGTGGCATCATCGGCCCGCCCGCCAAACCCTGCATGATACGGAACGCCACAAGCGATGACAGGCTCCACGCCATGCCGCACAGGGCGGAGAATAACCCGAAGAGCAGAATACACGCGAGGAAGACTTTAACTGTGCCAAAGCGGGCTGAGAGCCAGCCCGTCAGCGGCACGATAATGGCCTCGGCTACAGCATAAGATGTAATAACCCATGCACCCTCGGTGGGGCTTACAGCCAGAGAACCCGCAATATGCGCGATGGAGACATTAGCGATGGTCATATCCATAATGACCATGAAGTTAGCCAGCGCCAGCACAATAGCTGCTATCCACAGCATAGGGCCAGTTAAGGGCGCTTGCTCAGATGGATTTTTGAGGCTGGCGATCATTCATGTTACTCGCCAGCTGCTGGCGAAGTGATATCGACCACAGCGTTCATCGACAGGCCGACGCGCAGCGGGTTGGCTTCAAGCTCTTGGGGATTGAGCGTTATTCGCACGGGCAGACGCTGCACAATCTTGATCCAGTTACCAGTGGCATTTTGCGCCGGAATAAGCGCGAAGGCCGATCCCGTACCGCCACCAATACCAGCCACACGGCCATGGTAGACGACCGAACTGCCATAAAGATCAGAGGTCAGCTCAACTGCCTGCCCTACCTTAACGCGGGCAAGCTGCGACTCTTTAAAATTGGCATCCACATAAGCAGCATGCACAGGCACTACGGCCATAACCGCCATATTGGGCGTAATATACTGGCCTACCTGCACATTACGCTTGGCTACCACGCCATCAATCGGCGAACGGATGGTGGTGCGCTCAAGATCAAGCGTCGCAGTATCAACCGCTACCTGCTGCAGCTGTACAACGGGCTGATCATCAATCTCGCCTTCGCCGGCAATCGTCTGGTTTACCAGCAACTCGGCCTCGGCCGCGCGAACGCGGTCAGCATCATGCTGCAGGGTTTGCTGGGGTGAGTTGCCACGACGAGCCAGCTCGGTCGTGCGCGCAAGATCTGACTTGGCGGTCTCGAGTGCTGATTGCAGAGCCGAGGTCATCCCACGGGCCTGCTGCACCGTACGGCGGGCCTGCTCAAGTTCAGCCTGCGCCATACGCAGCTTCAACTCGGCATCTGCCTTATCAATAGTCAGCAGAACATCGCCTGCCTTTACAATCTGGGTTTCTTCCACATTCACACTGGCGACCGAGCCACTGACCAGCGCCATGATCTCGGCACTATCAGCACCTACATAAGCGTTATCAGTTTCAACCTGACGGCTGCCGACAAAATAGTGCCAGACAAAACCTGCGCTTAAAAGCACTGCAACAACAAAAGCAAGATGGGTAAGCAGGCTGCGCCGTTTGGCGCTCATTTCGGCGGAAGTCATGCCCCTAATATGAAAAGAGCTGACGTTTAAGGCAAGCTAGCGCGTGAATTAGCGCGATTGTGCCGCAGGTGCCTGAGCGGAAGCCACACGCGTAGCCAAGCCAGTGGCTACACCACTGCACATGGCATTGGTTACTCCGGGCTGCGCTGCTATGCCTTTGGAAACCTCGGTCAGTGGCATGGGCTGCTTCTCAAGCTGATACATCATATCCCATGTGGATTTGCAGTAGTTGGTCATATTGGCCATATGCACCTGCGACCACTCATTGGCAATTTCGGTAATGAACTTGTTGAGGTGGGTCTCAGAGCTGCCGCCATAAACGCGCTGGAAATAAGCCTTGAGCGAGTGCCCCTGACGCGAAAGCTCGGCCTGATTATTATTGATGAACTTGTTGTAAGCATCACTCTGGTTGCAGGCGACAGCAGCCATCATGAGATACGACTGCAGACCGCGCACCAGCATGGCCTGACGTTCGCCATCGCTCGCGCAACTTGGCAATGCTGCATGGGCAGAAGACGTGAACACCAAACCAACCATGGCCAGAACGAGGGCAAAGCGCATGAAATTCTCCAAACCAAAAACCGACTCAAAACTGGGCTAGTTCTAGTCCAGTTCTCAGCCTCGCGGTATCCCTATCTTACTCGAATCGAGGCGTTAATATCTAACATTATACATATCAATAGATTGACGCTGGCACAGGCTTTGCTACGCTCCTTTTGGGCCACGCAACCCCAACGTTGCGCAACTTTTGTCTGTCCTGGCGCTTAGCTGCATGAGGACGGCTGAAGGATAGATAAAATCATGAGCACACCTGCTACCCGTCCTAACAATCCGAATTTCTCAAGCGGCCCTTGCGCCAAACTACCGGGCTGGTCGCTTGATGCGCTGAAGGGGGCCACCCTTGGCCGCTCGCACCGCTCTGCCGCCGGTAAAGCCAAACTGCAGGAAGCGATTGATCTTACCCGCAAGGTTCTTGGCGTTCCGGCTGACTACCGCATCGGTATCGTCCCTGCATCAGATACAGGCGCAGTTGAAATGGCCATGTGGAGCATGCTTGGTGCACGTGGCACCACCGTGCTGGCATGGGAAGCCTTCAGCCAGGACTGGGCGATTGATGCGCGCGATCAGCTGAAGCTGCCCAACCTGACTGTGGTTGAAACTGCTTATGGTATTCTGCCAGACCTTACAGCTGTGAACTTTGAAAACGATGTAGTGTTCGCCTGGAACGGTACAACATCTGGCGTACGCGTGCCGGACGGTAACTGGATTCCGGCTGACCGTGCAGGCCTTACTATCTGCGATGCGACCTCAGCCGCATTCGCTATGGACCTGCCATGGGACAAGCTTGATGTAACCACCTACTCGTGGCAAAAAGTTTTGGGCGGCGAAGCACAGCATGGCGTCATTATCCTTTCGCCGCGCGCGGTGCAGCGCCTTGAGAGCTATACTCCGGCATGGGCTCTACCCAAGCTGTTCCGCATGACCTCGGGCGGCAAGCTGACCGAAGGTATCTTCAAGGGCGAGACCATCAACACCCCCTCAATGCTGTGCGTTGAAGATGTGATTGTGAGCCTCAAGTGGGCGGATAGCCTTGGCGGTGTAAAAGGCCTTATTGCGCGCTCGCAAGCCAATGCAGCCGCGCTCGATAAATGGGTACAAGCTACACCCTGGATTGACTATCTGGCGGTTGACCCCAAGACCCGCTCTAACACTTCAATCTGCCTCAAGATTACCGACCCCTGGTTTGCAAGCCTCGGTAAGGAACAGCAGGCCGAAGTTGCCAAGAAACTGGCAGGTGTGCTCGAGAAGGAAGGCGTGGCTTATGATATTGCGTCATATCGCACCGCCCCGCTGGGTCTGCGCATCTGGTGCGGCGCAACGGTTGAGGCCAGCGATGTAGCTGCGCTCGGCCCGTGGCTCGACTGGGCTTATGAAGGCGCCAAACAGGCACAGGCCAAAGCTGCTTAATCTATCTCATCTCACTGTCCTGCCCGCTTTAGCGGGTAGGACGCATTGAAGGAAAACACGATGCCTAAAGTTCTTATTTCGGATGCTCTCTCGCCTGCTGCTGTTGCCATTTTCAAGGATCGCGGCGTTGAGGTGGATATTAAATCAGGTCTCAAGCCGGATGAGCTGGCTGCTATTATCGATCAATACGATGGACTGGCCATCCGCTCGGCCACAAAAGTGACGAAAGACCTGATCGCCAAAGCCACCAACCTCAAGGTCGTTGGCCGTGCGGGTATTGGCGTTGATAACGTTGATGTACCCGCCGCAACAGCCAAGGGCATTGTGGTGATGAACACTCCGTTCGGCAACTCCATCACCACCGCCGAGCACGCCTTGGCCATGATCTTCGCCCTCGCCCGCGATATTCCGCAGGCCAATACCAGCACCCATGCCGGTAAGTGGGAAAAGTCCAAGTTCATGGGTATCGAGCTGTGCGGCAAGGTGCTTGGTGTTATTGGCTGCGGCAACATCGGCTCCATCGTGGCCGACCGTGCTGTAGGCCTGAAGATGAAGGTCATGGCGTTCGACCCCTACCTGTCGGAAGAGCGTGCCACCAAGCTCGGTGTCGAGCGCGTTGACCTCGATACACTCTTTGCCAAGGCTGACTTCATTACCCTGCACACCCCGCTCACCGAGCAGACCCGTAATGTGGTTGATGCCAAGGCCTTTGCTATAATGAAGAAGGGCGTGCGTATCATCAACTGTGCGCGCGGCGGTCTGGTGGATGAAGTCGCCCTTAAAGAAGCCCTCGATAGTGGCCATGTAGGTGGCGCAGGGCTTGATGTGTTCGTGGAAGAGCCCGCCAAAACCAATGCCCTGTTCGGCAACGAAAAGGTTATCTGCACGCCGCACCTCGGCGCGAGCACTAACGAAGCACAGGAGAACGTCGCCCTGCAGGTTGCCGAGCAGATGTCTGACTACCTGATGAGCGGCGCTGTGACCAACGCCCTCAACATGCCCTCGGTTTCGGCTGAAGAGGCCCCGCGCCTCAAGCCCTACCTCAAACTGGCCGAGCAACTTGGTGCATTTGCGGGTCAGGTTGTGGCAGGCGGCATCAAGAGTGTTACCGTTGAGTACGATGGCCTCGTAAGCCAACTCAATACCAAACCGCTTACCGCAACGGTGCTTATGGGCCTGCTGAGCAAACAGCTTGATAGCGTAAACATGATCAACGCTCCAGTGATTGCCAAAGAGCGCGGCATTGAACTGGCCGAAACCAAACGGGATGAAGCACGCGATTATCAGACACTGGTGCGTGTAAAGATCACTACTGAAGCTGGACAGCACACCGTTGAAGGCACCCTTATTGGCGGCGCCAAGCCGCGCATCACCGAGGTGGATGGCGTTGCTATTGAGGCGGAAATCTCACCCGAGATGCTGTATGTGCGTAATGAGGACAAACCCGGCTTCATCGGCCACCTCGGCACCAAGCTGGGCGATGGCAAGGTGAATATCGCTACTTTCCATCTTGGCCGTACCAAACCCGGCGCAACGGCTGTGTTGCTGGTATCGGTCGATCAGGGCATTAGCGCAGCGTTATTGGGCGAAATCGGCAAGTTACCCGGCGTCGTTGAGGCCCGCCACCTGCGTTTTGCCTAGGTTTGGCCAAAACTCGGTTTGATAAATGTCTGATTAATTGCCTGATTAACGATTATGAATTAAGCTGTCTTAAGGGCGAAGGAGCCCTTGAGACAGCATGGCAACTAAAGACGCAACCGCCCCAACTGCCGCCGCGCCCGCACCTGCTGGCGACCGTATTACTATTTGTAACGGTCGGTACGAAATTTTCCCCAGCACTGCCGTGCCTCAGCTCAACCAACCCGGTGCCAAGGCCTATGCGGTGCAAGGTATTCGAGGTGGTGGCTCGCTGATTGGCCTGGTGCCTGACCTGCACGAATTCCCGCGGCATGATGCATCGCCAAGTGCGCTTAACGTCAACTCGCCCTATGTGTTCCGCTATGTCGATACCGATGTTGTATATTGGCCCGAATTCGGCCGCCACCGCCCGGTTGTAGTTATCGAGAAACCAGCTGGCCATGTGTGCATGAGCAGCGTAACCGAAGAGCGCCCACCTTTGCCGGGTGAGCTGAACTTCAAACAGGCTGTTGAAAGCATGCACGATGGTCTGCGCGATATTTATCTAGCAGGCCTCAGCCATGGCCGTATCAACCCCACCAATCTGTTCATGCGCGAATCTGGCAACTATGCGCTCTGTATTGGCGAATGCCTTTCAACCGCGCCCGGTAAGTACCAGCATTATGGTTTTGAGACTATTGAGCGCATGATGGCAAAGCCGGTTGCACGCGGCCCTGCTGCATCGCCGGAAGATATCTACGCCACGGGCGTAAGCCTGCTGCTTTTACTGCTGGGCCGCCTGCCCGCTCTCAGCATGCCGCTTGAAGAATTGCTGCACGCCAAAATCGAAAAGGGCAGCATGATGGCCCTGCTCACGGGCATGAAGCTACCAAGTGCCTATAGCGAGTTCTTCCGCGGTGTTCTGGCGGATGATCCCGAGCTGCGCTGGGGGCTTGATGATATCAGCCATTGGCTAGGGGGCCGCCGCATGGGCAGCAAACCCGCAGGTCAGCTACGCAAAGCCCAGCGCACACTCGAGTTTAATGGACAATTTTTCCTGCATCCGCGCCTTCTGGCTAATGCAATGAGCAAAATGCCCGATAATGCTGCACGCATTATTGAAGACAGCTCACTCGACCGCTGGCTGCGCCGTTCGATTGGCGACGAGGAAATGGCGGATGCGCTGCAGGAAGCCATCTCTACTGCTGCTGGCGTAACGCGCGGCGGCACCGCTACCGAGCGTCTTGTGTCGCGCAGCTGTGTGGCACTCGATAGCGCTGCTCCTATCCGTTTTCGTGATGTAGCGGCCATGCCCACGGGCCTTGGGCCGTTACTGGCCAATCTCATTTCAAGTGGCCAGCAGCCACGTACCGTGGCCGATATCATTTCATCACAGATCATCAGCTTCTGGAGCAATCGCCCGACAAACTTTAATGGCGAGAATACAGCGGTGGCACAGATCTTTGAGGGCGTGCGCATGCTGCTTGAGCGCAATCTGCCCGGTTATGGCGTTGAGCGTGTGCTCTATGAGCTGAACCTGCACATGCCCTGCCTGAGCCCCATGATTAGCGAAATTTACCCGCTTCATCTCAAGGCTGTAGCCCAGGGTATCGAGCGTTATGCCTCAACCGTTGGCCCGGAAGAAACAACCCTTGAGCCGATGGACCGACATATCGCCGCCTTTGTACTAAGCCGCCAGAAGCGTATGAACGATCGTCTGTTCCCGCTACTCGACCCCAAGTCCGATAAAGGACAGCGCGCGGTTGCCATTCTCAGCATTCTTGCTGAAGTGCAAAAGAAGTTCCATAACGAGCCGATGCCGCATACCTCTGAGTGGCTGGGTCGTTTGCTCGCCCCGTCACTCGAGCGCTATAACAACAAGGTCCTGCGCGACAAACTGACCAAAGAGCTCAAGCGCGTCTCGCGCAAAGGCGATCTGGAGGCCCTGCTCGCACTGGTCGATGACAGCAACGTCCAGCGACAGGATAAAGACGGTTTTGACCGAGCCCGCAGCGAGTGGAGCCAATGGGAGAAGGTCGCGCGCGATCTCTCCAGCAATACAGCGGCACGCGAAGCCGCCATACTCAATCAGGGCCGCCAGATTACTGCCTTCATCGGTATTTTTGCAGCCGCCGCTATTGTTCTTGTCTCAGTCTTTACGAAGTTCTTCTAGCCATGGCCAAACCCACAAACTCCGCCGCCGCCCGCAAGAAAAGCTCCCGCTCAGCGCTGCTGGTTGTTGGTTTTCTGGTTGCGCTTTTTGCCATGCCTACAGCCATTCTGGTTCTCGGCGGACTTATTCCTACTTATGCCGCTCTATTGCTGGATAAGGAAAAGGGCAAACTTACCACCATTACCGTTGGGGCGCTTAACATCGCCGCGCTCACCCCCTTGCTGCTCGAACTCTGGTCTAACCACACCCGCAGCCATGCAATTGAAATGCTGAGTTCACCCTTCGCCTGGATCCTCATGCTGGCAGGTGCAGGTATTGGCTGGATTTTAGCACAGGTTGTGCCCAGCGTTATTGTAATGGTTATATCCGCTCGCAACAAACGCCGGCTCGAAACCATTCGCGAACGCCAGAAGCGGCTGGTTGAGGAATGGGGTAACAGCGTAACCGAGAATATACGCTAAATTTTGTCGCCTTGCTGACTGGCGCCATCAAGTACTTCTTTTTGTACCTTGGCCATGGCCCGTGCCTCGATCTGGCGTACACGCTCGCGACTTACGCCAAATTCCTGCGACAGGTCTTCCAGTGTCATCGGCTCTTCGCTCAGCGCACGCGCCTCGATAATACGCTTTTCGCGTGCATCCAGCTTATTCAGGGCATGCGTAAGCAGCTTGGTGCGTTGCTTGTGCTCGTCCGATTCAATCAGCTTCACTTCCTGATTGCTGCGCTCATCCTCTAAAAAGTCCATCCACTCGCCATCACCATCCAGCGTACGCGGGGCATTAAGCGAATGATCAGGCCCTGAGAGGCGGCGGTTCATATCCACCACCTCGCGCTCACTCACCTGCAGTTCTTCAGCAATCTGCTTGAGCTGCTCGGGCGCCAAGTCTTTATCGTCCAGTGCGTTCAACTGGCTCTTCAGGCGGCGCAGGTTGAAAAACAGCTTCTTTTGCGCCGAGGTGGTTCCCATCTTCACCAGCGACCAGCTGTGCAGGATGTATTCCTGAATTGAAGCACGTATCCACCACATGGCGTAAGTCGCGAGGCGGAAACCCTTCTCGGGGTCGAACTTTTTAACCGCCTGCATGAGGCCGATATGGCCCTCAGAAATAAGGTCGTTGATCGGCAGACCATAACCACGGTAGTTCATGGCAATGCGCGCAACGAGGCGCAGATGGCTGGTGACCAGTTTATGGGCTGCTGCTCTATCGCCATGCTCGCGCCAGCGCTTGGCCAGCATGTATTCTTCTTCCGCCGCCAGCATGGGGAAGTTACGGATTTCGCCCAGATAATGTGTCAGTCCATCTGACGCAGAAACGGCGGGAAGGTTGGGCGTGTCAGCCATAAGTCTCTATAACATAATCCGCGTTTAACGGGTTTCGAGTTGCTTGAGTAAATCACTCATATCCTGCGGCAAATCGGCACTGAATTCCATCATTTCCCCGGTTTTGGGGCTAATAAAATGCAGCTCAGCGGCATGCAGCGCCTGCCGGGGGAAGTGCTTGACCGCACTTGTATAAGGCTCGGTCAGGCCGCGGCGGCGGTTACCGGTATACACCTGATCGCCAATCAGCGGGTTGCCCAGATGGGTCAGATGCACCCGAATCTGGTGCGTACGGCCGGTCTCAAGCGTACAGCGAATAAGCGATAGCGCACCAGCCGCCAGCACATGCTCCACCGCATAGTGTGTACGGGCGGCTTTACCGCCCTCAACCACAGCCATCTTTTTGCGATCGTTCTTGCTACGGGCAATCGGTGCATCAATGGTGCCTTCGCGCGGCATAGGCACTCCCCAAACCACGGCCAGATAGGTGCGGCTGAGTGTGCGTTTTTCAAACTGTTTGCTCAGCGCATGATGTGCGCTGTCGTGCTTGGCCACAACCATCAGTCCGCTGGTATCTTTATCCAGCCGGTGCACAATACCGGGGCGCTGCACACCACCGATACCTGACAGCTCATCACCACGGTGCCAGAGCAAAGCATTAACCAGCGTACCGGTGTAGTTACCCGCCGCCGGATGCACCACCAATCCTGCCGGTTTGTTGATGACGATGACATCCTCATCCTCATACACAATATCGAGCGGTATTTCCTGCGCTTCTGCCACATCAGGAATAGCTTCACGGATCAGCTCAACCTCATACACCTGCCCGGTGGTTGTTACAGTTTTACTGTTAGTCACCACAGCGCCATTCAGGCTCACATGGCCATCTTCCAGTAAAGCCTGCACACGTACACGCGAGATCATCTCATGCTCTTGCAGCAGCAGCGTAAGGGCCTTGTCGAGGCGCTGGCCGGCTTGTACGTCGGTAATGGTGAGGGTATATCGCGTTTCGCTCATAATGTGCTAGGTTGTGCCGCAAGAAAGCGAGCTAAAGCAATGCCTGAAATCAAAACGATGAAGATTGTTGTTGGCGCAATGACATTACTTATCGTCATCATGCTTGGCCTTCTCGCTTATGGCATGATCCGCAATTCCAGGCAGACAACGGCCAGCGCCACCGAAGTCATGATGGGCTCAATTGCCGCATGGAACAAACCCCTGCCCGCAGGGGCCAGTGTGGTTGGCATTAGCGCTGCCGGGCCGAGTCTGGCGGTTCTGGCCGATACCCCCAAGGGCCGTACCATCTACCTGATCGACCCCAAAACGGGGGAAATCCGCGGAACTCTGGCTCCCGTACCGTAAACTTCAACTACTTAAGTTAGCGTCTCAAGCAGCTTGGCCAACAAGCTGAAAGAGAACGCTTATGCGTCCTTAGTCCCTGTTATTGCAGGATAATTTTATGCATATTTGACATAGTTTATTGACTCGTCTGCACATTAAAGTAGCATCACTTTACCTGGACTGTGTTGACCAGAGGAGGCGCTCTGAATTGCCTGACGACCAAATGATCGGGCTATCAGAGTTAAACGGGCGGCTATCCCCGACCAGCAGCGACAAGGCTCTGGTCGGGGAACTTCCAAGACCCCAGAGCGAATTTGAATAGCTGTTCAAGTGGTTAACCGCTGTTAAACCATCTCTAACTGATTCGCTTTATAATAAACCAATGCAGGCAAGTGAACCTGAATCCGATTTTCTCTATTACCGTGCAGCTGGACGCTCGCTCGCGGCTATTGCCCTGCATCGCCACGCCGTTATGCAGGCGATTGACGAGGTGAGAGCCTTCGTCATGCTCTGTGGTGCCGAGCGCGCCTTGGGCGGACCGCGCATCAGCGGTTTGCACTTTGCAGGCAAGCTGCCACCGGGCTGGATTCGTAATGCCTCTGCCCCACATATGGCAATACCTGATACCGATACTACGCGCGGCATGAGCCTCGCGCGCAAGATGGCTGAGCTACGCATTCCTGATGGTGCCGAGTTTGCACTACTCATTGGTGCTGAGGCACAAGCCAGCTCGCTAAACCCTACATCACCTGTCATCACAGTCATGTGGCCGTTCTATGAACGCATCAAAGATGGCTGGGCGATCAAATGCCCGGTTTCAAGCAATGGCAAACACACCTTACCGCCAGATGCCATACCGCTAACAGCCGACCAATACAAAGGTCTTGCTGTTGCGCCATCATTCAACATTATCGCGCTTGATAGCGATGACATGACGGATAACTGAAGCCGCAATTAGCCCGGCAGCGCTCTCGCGCTACCGGACCAATCTAGCTACACAGAGTTAGTGTGTTGTATCGGCCTTCACCGGAATGCTGCGGGCTTTGGCAGCCTCGGGCACTTCACGGACAAGGTCGACCGAGAGCAGACCGTTATTCAGCACAGCCTCACCCACCTTGATGTGATCAGCCAGCTGGAAGCGGCGCTCAAAGGCACGGGTTGCAATACCGCGATACAAGAAGGTCTTGCCCTTCTCGTCCTCAGCGGCCTGCAGCTGCTGGCCACTAATGGTGAGAGTATTCTCCTTCGCTATAACCTCGATATCCTTGGGCGTAAAACCAGCTACAGCCATGGTGATGCGGTAGCTCTCTTCGCCGGTCTTTTCGATGTTATAGGGCGGGTAGCTGGTCTCTTCCGTCTGGAGAGCTGTTTCCAGCATGTGGTTGAGCCGGTCGAAACCGACGACGGAACGGAACATAGGGCTAAAGTCATAAGTACGCATGGTGATCCTCCTTCAAGCAATCACATTTGTTAAACAAAGCCCCCGTTATGGCGGGCCTATGACTTGCAGATAGGTATGGAAAAATCTGATTTCAAGGGGTCGTTAACCATAAGAAAAAAGGAGGTTTTAACCAGAAACGGCTAACATTTTCATATGGTGGAGCGCCCTGCATTTATCAACTCCCTCTACGACGAGTCCTTCGGGCTACTGGTCGAGGCCCGTAACTATTTTCAATATAGTAATGCTAACCGTGCTGCTACTTCTACGGGTGGCCCGCACGACCGCCTGTTCGTGAACTATCAGGCTATGCGTCTGACCAGCCGTATGACCCAGGCCATGGCCTGGCTATTGGCCCAGCGCGCCGTACAAACCGGCGAGCTCTCGGTTGTGCAGGCTTGTGGTGGCAACTACTCATTAGGCGGCGAAACTGTATGCACCGAAAAGGATGGCCATACCGATACTCGCGTGCCCACCCCTATGCGCACCCTGCTCGACCGCAGCCATAGTATTTACATGCGCGTCTGGCGGCTTGATCAGGCGGCCCGGAATAAGGTTGCATCCAGCCTGTACGGGGAATAGCATTTTCACATGACAATCCCATTACACCTTAAACCCATAGATTGGGCCGAGCTTGAAGCCAAAGACAGCGGACCACGCGGTCTTATGAATGTAGTTGGCTATTATCAGACCGAGCAAAGCGTAGCGACTGCCCTGGGCCTGAGCGGCGACAGAGATGGCGATCGCTGCAAGCTTGCCCGTCAGAATATGCAGGCTGCCGCCGAGTATCTTGAAATGGTGCACCGGGTAACACCCCCTCGGCTTGATGAGCTGGTGGAAGAATTCACTCATGTGGCCTCACAGCGCAGCGTCAGCAAAAATCTCCGCAACAGCGGTATTCCCGCAGCCACCTGCCGTAACGACTAATATCAGAGCAATAAAAACGGCGGCTGTTAAGGCCGCCGCTTCATTCATCATCAGCTACCGCATTACTGCGGTGTCAGCTTGGTTGCAGGCACAACAGCCTTCTGACCTGTAGGCGCAGTTACGGTGCGCTCACCATTCGGAGCAACCGAAACAATCGGACGGCGGAGCTGCTCAGGGAACTGGCTGTTATGCAGGAATCCGGTTGTAGGGGTGGTGGGCTTGTCCATATGAATCTCCAGAATGTTTGAAACTGCCTCACCATAAGAAAACAGCAGGTCCAAGAACAAGCCCTATCGCCTACAATTGCAGATAAACAAAAACGGCGGCTGTTGAAGCCGCCGTTTCTGAACTTTGGAGAGAGCTGTATTAAGCTGTCTTCTTGTCTTCTGCCTTCTTGGCAGGTGTACCGGTGAAGGCACCAAAACGCTTGGTGTACTTGTCCACCTGGTCGTTCTGCATGAGCTTCTGCTCGCCGCCGGTCCAGGCCGGGTGCGACTTGCTGTCGATGTCGAGACGCCATGTGTCACCGGCTTTACCCTTGGTGCTCATGGTCTTATAGGTCGCACCATCCGTCTGGATGATGTTGATCTCGTGGTACTCGGGGTGAATGCCTTCTTTCATGGCTTCCTCTATCGCTAATCGCTAAAAACTCTCAAGGCGCGGAGAAATACCCCCTTTCACCCCTAAATGCAACAATTTCCATAGCTTAGTCTCACTCTTGGACTAACCCCTTGCAAGAACAGGGCAAACCAGCGAGTTTACCTGTCATGTTCAGCCCTTCCCGCCGCGCTTTATTGTCTTTTTTGGCTGCCCTGCCCGCCCTGCCGGCTGCGGCGCAGGTTAACGGCCGCAAAGTCATTGTGGTAGGGGCTGGCGTAGCCGGCCTTGCCGCCGCCGAGGCGCTTATACGCCGCGGAGCCGAAGTTACCGTGCTCGAGGCCCGTAACCGCACTGGCGGGCGCGCTGTGACGGATACCACCAGCTTTGAAGGCAAACCCTTCGACCTTGGCGCCAGTCTGCTGACCATCCCTGCCCAGAATGCCCTTTCTCCGCGCCTTGAAGCAGCAGGCAGCAAGATCGAGCAGCTACCCGGCGATATTATCTCCATCATGGATGGCAAACGTTTTAATGCCACGCAGACCAAGTCGTTTGATGACTTTCTGGCCGACATTCGTAGCACCATAGACAAAACTGCCGAGCGCGGCCTGCGGCTCGAGCGTCTGCGCGCGCAGGACCTGAAGGAGCATCTGGCCCTCAGCCTCATCGGCCCCAATACATTTGGGATTGAGATGAACGAGCTGGACGCTCTTGATGCTGCAACCACTCTTAAAGGCACAGGCGGCGAATACGTGCAGGGCGGCCTTGGCAAGGCCATTGCCCAGATGTTCAAGGGCATTGAGGTTAAACTCAATATGCCAGTAACCGAGATTGATTATGATGGCATACAAGCCCGCGTTACCACACGCGATGGCGAAACGCATGTGGCGGACGCTGTAATTGTTACAGTCTCAACCGGCATTCTCGCCAGCGGTAAAATCAAGTTCACCCCGGCCCTGCCAGCAGAGCACCAGAAGGCGATTGATAGTCTGCCGATGGGGCTGGTCAATAAAATCGCGCTCGAGTTTTCAGCCGATATCTTCGGCCCCGGCATCAAGCCCATGACACAGCTGCGCGCGGTGACTTCAAATGGAGATGTGATTGATGCCATGCTCAAGCAGGGCGATAATAAACTCATCGTCTTTACTGTGGGTGGCAAGCAGGCCCGGCAGCTTGAAGGACAGAGTGAATCAAATGCCCTGAATTATGCCTTGAGCGGGCTGGTCGATCTCTTCGGCAATAAAATCGAAGCAGCATTCTTGCGTGGTAAGGCCAGCCGCTGGGGTGTAGAGCCCTGGACCATGGGTAGCCATACCGTTGCGCGCATTGGCCAGAACAGCGCCCGCGAGACTTTGGCTCAGCCGATTGGCTCACTCACATTTGCCGGTGAAGCTTTAGGCGGGCCTTGGGCGCGCACGCTGGCTGGGGCCTATCTCTCGGGCCGCGAAGCCGCCACCAAGGTTATGGCAGGTGGCTCAGGCCGCTTACGCAATAGCGACAGTAGCGCACCATCAGGCGGCGAACGTGTGATTCAGCCGATGATCAGCGAGGATAACGAGGGTTTTGACGAAAACGAAGTCCGCCACGCCCGCCCAGATTGATTTAAATTAAAACCCAAGGATATCCACGCATCAGCGTCATACCATAAAGGGAGCTATGAAATGACTCACGGCAAAACAGGCAAGCTAGTTATTCCCGGCCTTATCCTTGGATTGGCTATCTTATTTGGCTTTTTTCTATTCCGACCCGAACGCCCACTCATCGATTTAACCCCAATAGACTACAGGGCTCTCACTGTAGTTTTGACCGAAGCAGCTATGCTTGAGGGCGAGACTTTTATACCCAAGCCACCCGAGCTTGAACAACCCGCTTATTATCCCGAGCTAGAAGAAAGACTCCGCCAGAACGCGCAGGAGCTAGAGGATCTTAAAGCAAACAACTCGCACACCGATAGCGGCATAACCGTTATTCATGGAAGCAACAACTGGGCTAACTCCATGTTACAAAATACGACATTGCGCGAGCAATACGAGCGAACCAATCCTGTTTGGCAGAACCATCGCCGCATGTTGGGAATACGGCACAAGGCGCGAAAAGCGGCTTTTGATATTATCTGCCAAACTTATGAGCAGAACCATCAGAGGGTTGCACTACCGCCCTATCTAGAAAGGTTCAGGTACATAGAGCCTAATCCTGCATACAAAAATATGCTCCCTCAAAACCAAGCATGTCCATGGACATCTACCATGTTTGAAGAGCCGACTGGCTATTTCATGTCAGGCCCCGGCACAGCGGGCCCTTTAACCGATACTCGTGAAGCAGTATCCAGTACGACCTGCGATCAGTATGGCTGCCGAAAAATTGCAGATTTTGTTCTCGAGCGAATGCTGCGTGATCTCAATATTTTCAATTCGCGCGGCCAGATAGAAGCACCAGCTGCCCCATCTCCGCCATCATTCCTTGATATCGAGTTGGAAGCCATTAAATCACAGAGCTTTATATATCAGGCTGAAAAGCAACAACGTGAGTTGCAGGAACAACAGCGTATCCAGAATCTGCACGAAGAGCGTACAGCTACGTTACTGAAAATTCGCGAACACCTCTGCACAAAATACGAAAACAACCGCACGGAAGAGCGATTACCCACCTATCTTCTAGCTTATAAAAATCTGGATACTAGACAATATGCCTCAGATTGTAGCTGGTCGGATGCCGTAATAGCCGAGCTCAAGAGGCTTATACCCACTCCCTAATTGAAGAATACTACATACCCGACAGCGCCTGCGCAAAGGCAAGGCGTGACTTGATAGCTGCAGCATGCCCGTCATTGTATTCTTGCAGCGGGCTTTTGCCGGTTCTGGTATCCGGTGTTACAAACCACAAGCCTGCCTTGTTCGAGTCCTTAAACAGCTTGTTGGCAGCTTCCTGCAAATCGGGGTCAGTCGCACCAATCAACCCAAGCGCTTTTTCGCCGATACTGGCCAGCTGCATCTCGGCGTTGTGACGAATGCGGAATGCTTCAAGAGCGGCTGCGGTCAGTGGTGTTGGTTCAGTCATTTTTAAATCTCCCTGTTTGAACCACCATAGAGAATAGCCAAATGCCTGCGCAAGCCCGTATTAACAGCTGCGAATCGAGCCCAACCGTTAAATTGCAATGTTAACAAATGGCGCTTTATATAGGTGTCAACATCTAAGCCGGCACCGTAACCCAAACAACCAAGTCAATAGAAAGCTTATAGTTTTCCACCGTATTAAAATCCGAGTCGGGTTATATTGCGGTTGCGCTCCGTTAACGATCTGTCATTCTCCCCGCCTCATTCAAGTTCTCTTGATACAGGTTACGCCATGAAGATTGCACGCCGTTTTACCGTCTCCGGCCAGGATGCTTATGCAGGAATTGATTTCCGCACTACATCATCGGAAATCCGCAATCCGGATGGCTCAGCCGTCTTCTCGCAGAAGGACGTCATCGTCCCCAGCAGCTGGTCGCAGGTGGCCATCGATGTACTGGCGCAAAAGTATTTCCGCCGCAATGGCGTGCCGTCCGAGCTCACTGCCGTATCCGAGGACAGCGTGCCGCAGTGGCTGTGGCGCAAGCAGGCAGCTAATGATGCCGAGATTACCGGCGAGCACGATGCGCGTCAGGTTTTCGACCGCATGGCCGGCACCTGGACCTATTGGGGCTGGAAGGGTGGCTATTTCGATACCGAGCAGGACGCCCGCGCCTATTACGACGAAATGCGCCATATGCTGGCCAGCCAGATGGCCGCGCCCAACTCGCCGCAGTGGTTTAACACTGGCCTGCATTGGGCTTATGGCATCGATGGTCCGGCGCAGGGCCATTATTATGTCGACTACCAGACAGGCAAGCTAACCGCCAGCGCCAGCAGCTACGAACATCCGCAGCCGCATGCCTGCTTCATTCAGGGTGTGGGCGACGATCTGGTCAGCGAAGGCGGCATTATGGACCTGTGGGTGCGTGAAGCGCGCCTCTTTAAATACGGCTCGGGTACCGGCACCAACTTCTCATCCCTGCGTGGTGAAGGTGAAAGTCTCTCGGGCGGTGGCAAGTCCTCCGGCCTCATGAGCTGGCTGCGTATTGGCGACCGTGCTGCAGGCGCCATCAAATCCGGCGGCACCACCCGCCGTGCTGCCAAAATGGTAACAGTTGATCTCGACCATCCGGATATTCTCGACTTCATCAACTGGAAGGTCACTGAAGAGCAGAAGGTTGCGGCCCTTGTTACCGGCTCCAAGATCTGCGCCAAGCATCTGGCCATTATTATGGAAGCAGCCCAGAACGGCACCAACCCTGAAGAAAACAAGGAACTCAAGAAAGCCATCAAAGCCGCGCGCAAGGAAGCGGTATCAGATAGCTACATCCAGCGCACGCTGCAGTTTGCCAAACAGGGCTTCAAGACCATTGAGTTCAAGACCTACGATACCGATTGGGATAGCGAAGCCTATCAAACTGTATCAGGCCAGAACTCGAACAACTCGGTTCGTATTACTGATGACTTCATCAACGCCGTGCGTACTGATGGCTCATGGTCGCTCATTCGCCGTACCGATGGCAAAGTGGCCAAAACCCTCAAGGCACGCGATCTGTGGGATAAGGTAGCGCAGGCCGCCTGGCAGTGTGCTGACCCCGGCGTGCAGTTCGATACCACAATCAACGACTGGCACACCTGCCCCGAGAGCGGCCGCATTAACGCCAGCAACCCCTGCTCCGAGTATATGTTCCTCGATAATACGGCCTGCAACTTGGCTTCGATGAACCTCATGCAATTCAGGGCCGAGGGCGGCGAGTTCGATATTGATGGCTTTGCCCATGCCACCCGCCTGTGGACCATCGCGCTCGAAATCTCGGTGCTGATGGCACAATTCCCGAGCAAGGAAATCGCGCAGCTTTCGTACGAGTACCGCACGCTGGGCTTGGGTTACGCCAACCTTGGTGCTTTCCTCATGGCATCAGGCTTCAGCTACGATAGCAGCGAAGGCCGCTCACTCTGCGCTGCCATCACCTCGCTCATGACTGGCGTTGCTTATGCAACATCAGCAGAAATGGCCGATGAGCTGGGCACCTTCCCCGGTTATCTCAAGAATGCCGATCATATGCTGCGCGTGATGCGTAACCACCGCACTGCTGCTTATGGGCAGGAAAAGGGCTACGAGAAGGTCAAGCTCTCGCCCGTGCCACTTAAGGCAGATGAATGCCCGCAGGCCGATATTGTGGGCGCGGCCCGCATGGCATGGGATCAGGCGGTCGAGCTGGGCATCAAGTACGGTTACCGCAACGCGCAGACCACCGTCATTGCACCAACAGGCACAATCGGCTTGGTTATGGACTGCGATACCACAGGCATTGAGCCCGACTTTGCCTTGGTAAAGTTCAAGAAGCTGGCAGGTGGTGGTTACTTCAAGATCATCAACCGCACGGTGCCCGAGGCTCTACGTAAACTGGGTTATGCGCAGGAGCAAATCCAGAGCATCGTTACCTACGCGGTTGGACATGCCACCCTGCGTAACGCACCGGCCATCAGCCACGAAAGCCTTAAGGCCAAAGGCTTTACCGAAGACAGCATCGAGCTGATCGAGCAGTCACTCGCCTCGGCCTTCGAGATCAAGTTTGCGTTCAGTAAGTGGTCATTGGGTGAAGCCTTCTGCCGCGATACACTTAAGGTACCAGCGGCTGAACTGGCTAATCCGGGCTTCGACCTTCTGGCTTGGCTTGGCTACACCAAGGCTGATATCGAGGCTGCCAATACCTACTGCTGTGGCGCCATGACGGTTGAAGGTGCCCCGCACCTTAAGCCCGAGCACCTCTCGGTATTCGACTGCGCCAGCGCCTGCGGCCGTACCGGTACACGCTACCTGTCGTGGGAAAGCCATATCCGCATGATGGCAGCTGCGCAACCTTTCATCTCGGGCGCGATCTCAAAGACCATTAATATGCCGGCCTCAGCGACTGTGGATGACTGTAAGAATGCTTACATGCTGTCATGGTCGCTCGGCATCAAAGCCAATGCCCTCTATCGTGATGGCTCCAAGCTTTCTCAGCCTCTCGCCTCACAGCTCCTCGCCAATGATAATGAGGATGACGAAGAGGAAGTAGCTAAAATTGCCGAGATGCCAGCTGCCCTCAAAGCCCCGCAAATCGCCGAACGTATTGTTGAACGCGTTATCCAGCGTGTAACCGAAGCTGGTCGCGACAAGCTGCCGGACCGCCGCAAAGGCTACACCCAAAAGGCAACCGTTGGCGGTCATAAGGTATACCTGCGCACTGGCGAGTATGAAGATGGCCGCTTGGGCGAAATCTTTATTGATATGCATAAGGAAGGCGCTGCCTTCCGCTCGCTCATCAATAACTTTGCTATCGCCATCTCCATCGGCCTGCAGTATGGCGTGCCGCTGGATGAGTATGTCGATGCCTTCACCTTCACCCGCTTTGAGCCTGCTGGCGCTGTGCAGGGGAACGATGCCATTAAAATGGCAACCTCGGTGATCGACTACATCTTCCGCGAATTGGCTGTGTCGTACCTTGGCCGTAACGATCTGGCGCATGTAACGCCAAGCGATATGGTCCCCAACACAACCGATTTGGGCGGCAATGAAAGCGTGAACGAAAGCGTGATCAAGAAGGTTGCCTCAACCGGTTATGTACGTACCAACTTCAAGATGGCGGATACGCAGGTGCGTGCTGCTGCCAATGAAGCGATGGTTGCCATGCCTATGGCCGTGGGTGCCGAAGCGATGGTGATGGAGGTCACAACCGCCAGCTCCATCCAGACCGACCGCATCTCGATTGCACGTGCCAAGGGCTATGAAGGCGATGCCTGCCCCGAGTGTGCGCACCTCACCATGCTGCGTAATGGCACCTGCCTGAAGTGCGATACCTGCGGCGCCACCACCGGCTGCAGCTAAGCTGCATATGCTTTAGCGGCATAGGCGGTTGCCAAAGCGGCATTTAACAACCGCGCCCTATCTCGTCATGTTGCCTCCATCAAAGGAGAGCAACATGATTATAGATATCATCCGCCACGGTGAAAGCACCGCAAACGCTGGCCAGCCTATTACAAACGGGCCAGATAACATTCCCCTCACCCCACTTGGGCACAAGCAGGCTCTGGCCGTCGCAGCGCGTATCGATGGCACCCGCCCGCCAGAGCTGATCGTGGTTTCGCCTTACCTGCGCACGCAACAGACAGCGGCCCCTACAATTACCCGCTTCCCGCATGTACCGGTTGAAGTATGGCCGGTGCATGAGTTTACTCAGCTAGCGACGCATAAATACCCCGGCAAAAACTGGAGTGATCGCCAGTCAGATAACGCAGGATACTGGGGCCGGAACGATCCTGACTATGTCGATGGTGAGGGGGCTGAATCTTTCAACCAGCTTGCCGCCCGTCTTGACGATACCATCGGGCGGCTTGGTCAGCTTAACTGCAGCTATGCCATGGTTTTCTCGCATGGTATGTTCATGCGTGCGCTGTTCACCCGTATGACCCGTCCGGAATTAAGCGGTAAAGAGCTGATGGCTGCTGTTAACGACTCGCGCAATGCCATAGACATGCCCAATACCGCCCGCATACGTTTTGGCTTTTCGCACCACGGCAAGCTCATCCCGGGCTTTGCAGCGGCAGCGGCATGACCTAGACTAACCACATGGAACTTGCCGACGCAAAAGACATTATCGCTCTGGCCGAACAGAGGTCATTCTCCAAGGCGGCTGGAGCGCGGAATGTTACCCAACCTGCCTTCTCGCGCCGCATCAAGGCACTGGAAGAGGGCCTGAAGGTGCAGCTGGTTAATCGCGCCATCAGCCCGCTGGGCCTTACGCCTGCAGGCCTGCGCCTGCTCAGCCATGCGCAAACGCTGGTGGCCATGGCCGAGGCAATTTCTACTGATATGCAGAGCATGGCTACCAACATGCCCAAGGCACTGCATATCGAAATGTCCAACTCACTCTCCAGTGTTTTCTTCCCGCACTGGTATAAGGATATGCAGCGCAAGGTGCGCGGCCTCACCTTCCGCCTCAGCCAGCAGCGCAGCCGCATCAGCATCGATGATCTGCGCACCGGCCGCTGCGATTTTGTGGTGCATGCCTCGACCAAAAACTTCCGGCGCAATTACGACTACAGCCATATCCGCCAGCAAATCATAGGGCGCGACAGGCTGGTTATGGTCAAAGCTCCCAGCCTGAAGAATGATAAAACATCTCTCATTACGCATCGTGCTGGTTCATATCTGAACGCCTCTATTGAAAGGGCTCTGGGCCCTGCCCGCATGAAAACCATGAAGGTGGTATTCGAAAGCCCAAACAGCGAGTTCTCGCGCGGGATGGCACTGGCGGGGTATGGCGCTGCCTTATTGCCCGAGAATCTGGTGGCGGATGACCTGCGCGATGGCTACCTGATCCCCGCACTACCTGATGCCAAAGCCCTGCCAACCGAAATCATGCTACTGCGGGCCGACCGCCCGCTCAGCGCGCTGGCCGAAGCCCTGTGGGAAAAAAGCCGGATAGACTAGCAACCTGCAGCTAAGAGTATGATTATCCCAGCGAATCAGGCTTTTTAGTGGTTGTCGCCCTTAATATTCCGGTTTAGTGTGCGGCATGTCCGCTGATAAAATCAGTATTCTGCCAAGTCACAAGCGAAACGGGCTGCTGGCAATTCTAGCCCCCCTCTGGGGCCTGTTCAAACTTGTCTTTTTCATTCTGCTCTTCAGCGTTATTGCCATCGAGGTTGTAACCCCCAGCCTGAATTACGCTTCAGGTGGCCCGAAGCCTTACCGCAGCGCCTCACCTGCCGATTGGGTTGAGGCTGGCAGCGAATATCCGCGCCGGGCCTTTCGCACCAAACTGACTACGCATAACTATCGCTCATTGCAGGTCGATTATATCGCCCCGCCTAATCTGAGGGATAACCCCATCCCGCTTACCATCATCGTCACCGGTTTTATGACTCCGGAGTGGATGATCGAGAAAGTCAGGCCGCATGGCTATAACGCAGTTGTCATTTACCGCTCGCCCCGCAGCGCGCGCATAAACGGCACCATGTTACCTACTGTACTGCAGGCCCGTAACGCCAGCTCGTGGTCGGACTACTGGAACCTGTTTACGACCAACCCGTTCAACTATGCGTATAACCTGCATGCTGGCCTGCACGAAGCTCCCGGCGATATTGTTGATATCGCGCGCTGGGGCATCGATAACATCAAGGCTGACCCGAACCGAATTAACATCATCGGCGTTGGCACAGGCTCACTGATTGCAGCCGCAGCGGCAAATGGCATGCAGGGCAGCGGTATCATTCCACGTAGCCTCACACTTGTGTACCCGCCCGCTGATATGGACTCAGCAATCATCGATAACCTGATTGATTGGCCTAAATGGATAAGGCCTGCAGTTGCCAAAATCACGGAGCTGGCCTACTTCCGCCTCTCGCTTAAACGCCACCTGCCGAATGTGGAAGAAACCGCCAAGCTGCTGGTGCTTCCGGTTAATGCATTTGAGCTGGCCAGTTATGCTGCCGAGCCGGCCGTAGCTCTGGCAGGCAGAAAAACGACGGTTGAGCGCATCAACCTCAATTACACCCCGTATTATAACGATACCAATATCAATACCGTGCGCGAAACCGTAGGGCGTTGGCTAGTTGGCCAAGGGGCTATTCAGGGTTTTTAAATAATCATAAGGAGAAGCATATGTCTGCAGCACAACGTCTCGAGGCTCTTGGCATCACGCTTCCGCAACCTGCTGCAGCTATTGCAGCTTATGTACCCTTCGTGCGCACGAACAATTTGCTGGTGATCTCGGGTCAGCTACCGCTGCAGGATGGCAAGGTGGCGCAGGCTGGCTTGCTGGGTAAGGATGTCAGCATCGAGCAAGGCAAAGAAGCTGCACGCATTTGCGCCATTAACCTGCTGGCTCAGCTGCAGGCTGCCACGGGCTCACTCGATAAAGTAAAGCGTGTGGTGCGCCTTGGCGGCTTTATTGCTGCCACGCCTGACTTTGCCGATCACCCGAAGGTCATGAATGGCGCCTCTGAACTGATGGAGGCCGTATTTGGCGAGGCTGGGCGCCACGCCCGCACCACCATTGGCGTTGCCTCACTGCCGCTTGCGGCTGCTGTTGAGGTTGAAGGCATGTTCGAGCTGGCGGACTAACCATGCGCAACGGCGGACGCATCCTTATCGATAATCTGGCAGCCCAGGGCGCACGCCTTATCTTTGGCGTGCCGGGTGAAAGTTACCTGCCCGCGCTTGATGCGCTGGTCGATATGCCTGCCATTAGGTTCATCCCCTGCCGCCAAGAGGGTGGCGCTGCCATGATGGCCGAGGCTTACGGTAAACTCACTCATACGCCGGGCCTATGCTTTGTCACGCGCGGTCCGGGGGCGACTAACGCCTCAGCCGGCGTACATGTTGCTGCACAGGATAGTACGCCGTTTATTCTGCTCGTCGGCCAGGTCGGGCTCGATTGCCGCGATCGTGAAGCGTTTCAAGAAGTCGACTATCAGCAGATGTTTGGCGGTATGTGCAAATGTGTGGCGGAGATTACCGATACCGCCCGTATTCCTGAATATGTAGCGCGCGCCTACGCAACTGCCACCCAAGGCCGCCCCGGCCCCGTCGTGCTGGTCTTCCCCGAAGAAGTGCTGAACGAGAGCGCTGATGTTAAAGACGCGCCGCAGGTGATGACCGCCTATGCGGCTCCGCGGCCTTATGACCTTGAAGCCCTTGCCGCCCTGCTTTCACGTGCCGAACGCCCGCTGCTGATTTTAGGAGGTAGCGGCTGGACTGCCGAAGCAACCGCTAACATCACCAAGTTTGCCGAAAACTGCATGCTGCCCGTGCACACCAGCTTCAGGCGGCAAGATGTATTTGACAATACCCACCCGCATTATGGCGGTGAGTTTGGCCTTGGCATCAACCCACAGCTGGTTGAGCGCGTTAAACAGAGCGATCTGGTTATCGCAGTCGGTGCGCGTTTTGGCGAAAACCCCAGCCAAGGCTATACGCTGTTTGGCATTCCAGCTCCCAGCATGCCGTTTGTGCATGTTCACCCCAGCAGCGATGAGCTGGGCAAAGTCTATCAGGCTGACCTGCCTATTCTGTGCGGACCGGTTGAATTCGCCAAAGCAGCCGCCCAGCTCAAGGTACCGGGCAACCGTGCTAAATGGGTAAAAGCAGGCCGCGCGATTTACGACGCATGGCAACAGCCGCTACCGCCTGCCACAGCGGTTGATATGTGCAAGATCATTCAGAGCCTGCCTACTCTGCTGCCAGATGATACGATTTATACTAATGGCGCAGGCAACTATGCGACATGGCTGCACCGCTTCCACCGCTACCGGCCCGGCACACAGCTTGCCCCCACCTCAGGCTCCATGGGCTATGGCATGCCGGCGGCTGTGGGCGCCAAGCTCACCTCGCCCGAGACCACGGTAGTCAATTTCTCCGGTGATGGCTGCTACATGATGCACGGGCAAGAACTGGCTACTGCCGTACAGCACAAAGCAGGCGCCATCTTTATTGTGGTGAATAACAGCAGCTACGGCACCATCCGTATGCATCAGGAACGCCGGTTCCCTGGCCGTGTCTCATCGACTGATCTGCATAACCCCGACTTTGTAGCGCTTGCCAAAGCTTATGGCGCTGAAGGCTATAAAGTCACGAAGACGGATGATTTCGCCCCTGCTCTCAAGGCCGCGCTCGCCAATACACTCACAGGCCAGCCGGCGCTGATCGAAATTGTGCTGGATGTGGAGGCACTTACGCCCAAGCAGACCCTGACACAAATTCGTGCTGCTGCACAAAAGGCATGACGCGTTTTCTGCTGCTTGCCATTCTGCTATTAACGCCACTGCCCTTAGGCAGTAATCGTCCGCTATTCGAGGCAGTACTAGCTATAGCATCAGCTAGCGCTCTCATCAGTTGGGGGTGGCACGGTAAAATCGCGCTTGAGTGGCGTAGATTAAGCCCAATTTTATGCTGTTTCTCAGCCATCTGGGGATGGGGGTTGCTAGGGCCGAGTGTTGATAAAACTACCTCCCTCACCAGCCTCATGCAGCTCAGTACTTACTTTGCGCTCTTCATTCTGGCGCTGCAGCTGGGGCGTGATAGCCAGTTTGCGCGGCAGGCCATAAAGCTGCTCGCTTATTCATGTGGCTTTTATGCCTTCTATGGCCTGTGTGTATACGCCTTGGGTAACGATCACATCCTGTGGCTCGAAAAATGGGCCTATGCCGATAGCCTTACCGGAACATTTGTAAATCGTAACGCCTTCGCAGCCTATGCCGGTATGGGCCTGCTCGCCTCTCTGGCGCTCGTGGCGCAGGAAGTGATCCGCGAAGATGGTAATCTGCGCGCACTTTGGCGTAACGCCGCAGCAAGCTTCTGGGCGACGCTCTTTGGCAGCGGTATTCTCTGCCTTGCCATCATCCTTACCAACTCGCGTGCGGGCATCGTCAGCATCGGCTTAGGCCTCATCGCCTTATGGGCCGGGTTATGGTTCTCGCGTAGCCTGCCCAAACGCACTTTGCTCATACTGGCACTCTTCACTACGCTGATTGCTGCAAGCAGTGTGTTGGTTGTAGGTGAGCGGTTGATCCAGCGCACCGAGAATGCCGTGTTTTTAAAGGATGACCGCCCGCAAATCTGGCTGGCAACTTTGCGTATTATAAAAGCAGCCCCGCTTACCGGCCATGGTCTTGGTACCTATGAACAGATGTTCTTGCAGTATCGTACACCAGCTATCAAACAGAACTATACTAAAGCCCATTCAACCTATCTTGAGATAGCAGCGACCATCGGCCTGCCTGCAACCGCTCTTTTCTTTAGCGGTTTTGCGCTTATCGGTGTGTTTCTGCTGCGCGGTATCCACATCCGCCGCCAGAACAAGATATACCCCGTGCTTGGCTTTGCCATTTTCACCCAGGCAGCAGCACATGCGCTGGTTGACTTCAGCTTCCAGACACCTGCTAATGCTGCGATTTTAGCGATAATGTTGGGCGTTGGTGTAGCGCAGTCGTTCTCAGCCGAGCAGGCTTAACAGCTCATACCCGCGGCGCACGCGCGTACATTCAACCAGCCCGAGCTTGGTCATGCCGTAGACATCAACCTGGCAGCTATCCGCCTTCACAGCTGCCGTCAACACATCAAGCAGCGTGGCAGGGTTACGCTTACGCTCACCCACTACATCAATCAGGATGATCCCACTCAGGTTGCGCAGACGGATTTGCCGCGCGATTTCTATCAGCGCGACCTTGTTCAGCTCAGGCAAATTGGTGGCGGTGCCGCTATTCACATCAATCACATGGCCAACTTCGGTGCGGTCGAATACCACTTCCCCGCCACCCGTCAGCGCCACCACGCGCTCCTTCAGGTCATCAATCTGGGTATTGAGATCAATCAGCTCAAACAGGTCAGGCTTGCCGCTATGCAGCTCGGTCTCCAGACCCAGCTCGGCCAAGCGTTTTTGCTGCACAGGTGTGCTCACTTTGGCAGCCATAACGCCATACTTCAGCGCGCGCGCGAAGGCATCCGGCCCGTTCTCGATCAGCCGCGGCTTGCCTTCGGCTGGGGTATTCACCAGCTTCACCACCGCCTGCTTATCGCCCAAGGCTGGTGCTACCCACTCAACCGTCACCAGCTTGCCCTGATCAATCGGCTTACGCTTAAGGTTAAGGAATGCACTTTGACTATTACCAAGGTCGAGGTCGGCGATACCCAGTGTGGGGTTAAAACGCGCGACTTTAGCCACATAACGCGCACCTGCGCGCGGGCTCAGCTTATCGTTATCAATCTCAAGACCAACGAGCTTATGGCCGTCGACCACCGCCACGCGGGTACGCGGATTCTGGCGGTCGGCCCACAGCTCAAGCGGCATGATAACCCAGGCTGGTCAGCATCTGGCTTACTTCATGCACCGGCAGGCCGATGATGGTGGGGCTGTTCCCCTGCGTGGCGCGAATGTATTTAGCGGCTATACCCTGATACTTATAAGCCCCCGCAACGCCCTGCCATTCGCCAGTGGCCAGATAGTCAGCCACTTCCTGCTTGGTCATGTTGCGGAAGGTCACAAAGGCTTCGGCCAGCTTGCTCACCTGCCGGCCATCTGGTGCAATCAGGCTAACGGCGGTGAGAATACGGTGGCGGCGGCCCGGCAGCAGCGACCAGCACCACTCCGCATCCTTAAGGCTCTCTGGCTTATGTAAAATGCGTTGGCCCATGGTGACGGTCGTATCACCTGACAGCACATAAGCCCCCGGATGGCGCGCCGCGACTACTCTGGCTTTCTCGGCCGCCACGCGCAGCACGTAAGGCCGCGCCTTTTCACCCTTAAGCATGGTCTCGTCAATATCAGCCGGATCAACCGCACTGGGCTTGATGCCAATCTGCTCGAGCAGCATCAGGCGGCGCGGTGATGATGACGCCAGAATAAGCTGGCTCATTCCGCCTTCAGCTTTGTCCACTCGGCGCGCATGGCCTTTTCAAGGCTCTCGCAGGTATGGCCGGTTGCCTTGATGTAGAAAACTTCGCGGTCTTCCTGAATACAACCGGTCACACCACGCATAACAGCAAAGCGGCTCTTGAGGATCTTGAACTTCTGCGTACCGAGAATCGGCTCAGCCGCCTCATCCAGCCAGATGTAGAAGTTGAAGCCTTTGAACTTGCCAACCGCATCCTCAGGGTCGAGGTCTTCAACGCTGATGAGGTCTTCCTCGATTTCAGCAATCTGCTTGGCACTCAGCTGGCTGTAGTCTTGCGGAGGAATATCGCTCGCAAGAGCTGCCTTGAATTTGTCCATCCAGTCTTCTGCCATGATTATCCTCGGTTATTATCGTTAGCGACGGGAGGATACCAGAAGCGCAGGCTACGCCAATAGGCAGATTCACCCTGATTTTTCAGGCTTTTCACCATTAGTAACCTGCCGGACGCTTGCCATCATCCGCCGAGAAGGCGGCAAAGGCGGCCTGCTCACGCGATGAGCCGAAGTCCTCAAACGCCTCATCCCATGAACCCTGGGTCGCGGCCTTGGAGTATTCGGTCGAACGGTTTTCGAAGAAATTGGCGTGCTCAACACCGTTAAGGATTTCATCCATCCACGGCAGCGGGTTCTTGGCCACATGATACTTGGCTTCAAGACCCAGCTGGGTGAGGCGGCGGTCGGCAATCCAGCGGATGTACTGCTTCACCTGATCGCCAGTGAGGCCATCAATACCGCCCAGCTCGAACGCGAGGTCGATGAACGCATCTTCGTGATGCAGAATGGTCTCGCAGGCTTCATAGAGTTCCTGCTTGAAGGTATCAGTCCAGACCTCAGGGTTTTCATCCACAAAGCTGCGGAACAGACGGATGATGGAGAGCGTATGCAACGTCTCATCACGCACCGACCACGACACGATCTGGCCCATGCCCTTCATTTTGCCGAAGCGCGGGAAGTTCATGAGAATGGCAAATGATGCAAACAGCTGCAAACCTTCAGTGAACGCGCCAAAGACGGCGAGTGTGCGCGCAATCTCGGTCGGGTTGTTCACATTGAAGTTTTGCATGTAATCGTACTTGTCCTTCATCTCCTTGTACTTGAGGAAGGCCGAGTATTCAGATTCGGGCATACCGATGGTATCGAGCAGATGCGAGTAAGCTGCCACATGCACCGTCTCCATGCTTGAGAAGGCGGTAAGCATCATCTGCACTTCGGTGGGCTGGAACACGCGTGAATAATGCTTGTTATAGCAATTGCCAACTTCAACGTCGGCCTGCGTGAAGAAGCGGAAGATCTGGGTGAGCAGATGCTTCTCGGAGGCGTTGAGGCGGTTGCGCCAGTCCTTCACGTCGTCCGACATGGGGACTTCTTCCGGCAACCAGTGAATACGCTGCTGGGTGAGCCACGCTTCATAGGCCCACGGATAGCGGAACGGCTTGTACACGGGGTTCGGGGTCATCAACTGGCAGGGCATCGCGGCACTCCTTGGCACTATATGTGGATAGTTATTACATATTTGATTCGGGGTTGGCGACTACTGTGGCAGAAATATTTTTTCGTCTTCCCCACAAAAAAATTATCATTCCCGCGAAAGCGAGAAGCCAGCTTAACGAGCGACAGCGAGTTAATTAGGCAATTGTTTTACGCGCCAGAGAGATTGCTTGGATTAAGTCACTGTATGCAACAAATCATTCCATTCAGGATTAGCTTTTTCTATCAGTTCCAGCTTCCATTCGCGATTCCATTTCTTCATGGCCTTCTCTTGTCCCCTTGTCGTATGGCCATTTCCATAGCGTCATGTGCCTCAACATAAACAAGAATGTTAACATCGTGAGACTTGGTGAAGCCTTCGACCAGACCTTCTTTGTGCTCAAAAATGCGGCGAGGCAAATCGCTCGTCACGCCAACGTACAAGGCGCCATTACGCTTTGAAGCAAGGATTAGGTGTACGCGGTTATGATGCCAAACATTTTGCTCCGCTGTCATTCCAGCGAAAGCGGGAATCTAGCCTAACGAGCGACAGTGAGTTTATGAGTCAGTTCCGATCTATATCGGCGCTGTCGCGCCTCTAGCTGGATCCCCGCTTTCGCGGGGATGACTAAATAATAAAGCACTGCTCTCCAAAGGTAGTGCCCTATCGTAGCTCTTAAAATTAAACTGTAGCCATCTCAAGCACATGAGCCAGCACAACCAGATTTCCATCTGTATCAATCACGGCTTCTTCAACGCCATCGATGGTATTGCGCGCGATGATCTTGGCCTCGGGAATACTGTTGATGTGATTATCGATATCCTCAACGTGCATATACAGCGCGCCAGACTGCGCCAGCATATTGGCAACAAACGGGCCGTAGCTGCTAATTGCCGACCGCATGCTGGAGAGGATAACGCCAGTATCGTTAGCGGCTTTGTACCCCACGCAATCGGGCGAGCCGGTTTCAACCCGCTCGGCGCCCATGGCCTCGTAGAACAGGCCCTCGTCCTCGATATCATCGACAATACGTAATGGAGTAATGCGCTTAAGATGTGACACTGGTTACCTCCTGGCTAGACGCGTTTATTGGAAGTCCTGCTCATCAAACTGCTTACATAACTAATGTAAGCTGATTTGCCCCAAAGACAAACAAGTGTTTTGTTATGAAGCTGTTATAAATGGACGCTCACAGCGGCGCTCAAGAAAAAACCTCTCCCTGTTTTGCAGAGAGAGGTTTTTATAACTAGCACCGATCAGTTTACTGACCAGCGTTTACTGGCAAGCCAGGCACTCTTCACCATCGTTCGAGTTACGCTTGGCAGCGGCCTTGGCGGCAGTGGCAGCATCGATAATGGCTGTGGCCTTGGCTGCGCCCTCACCGCTTTCAGCACGCTGAAGCGACATCGAGCGGCAGTAGTAGAGCGACTTCACGCCCTTCTTCCAGGCCTGCCAGTGAATCTGGTGCAGGTCACGCTTATGAATATCAGCCGGCAGGAACACGTTGAGCGACTGGCTCTGGCAGATGAACGGCGTACGGTCGGCTGCATGCTCGATGATCCAGCGCTGGTCGAGCTCAATCGCGGTCTTGAACACATCCTTCTCGTCCTGCGAGAGGAAGTCGAGATGCTGTACCGAACCACCATTGACGGTGATCGATGACCAGATGTCTTCGTTGTTCATGTTGTGCTTGTCGAGCACATCGGCCAGATACGGGTTGCGTACCGGGTACGAGCCCGAAAGTGTTTTATGCGTATACACATTGGCAGCCACCGGCTCGATGCCGGGCGACGCGCCGCCACAGATGATCGAGATCGATGCCGTCGGCGCAATCGCAATCTTGTTCGAGAAACGCTCATGAATGCCGTACTCGAGCGCATCCGGGCAGGCGCCGCGCTCATCGGCCAGCGTGACCGAGGCCTTATCGGCTTCCTTCTTGATGTGCTTGAACATGCGCTTGTTCCAGACCTTGGCCATTACGCCCTCGAACGGAATGCCCTGACCCTGCAGGAAGCTGTGGAAGCCCATCACACCAAGGCCAACCGAACGCTCGCGCATGGCGGCATAACGGGCCTTGCTCATGCTGTCGGGGGCGGTCTTGATGAAATCGCTTAGCACGTTATCGAGGAAGCGCAGGCAGTCTTCGATAAAGGTCGGGTGACCTTCCCACTCCAGATAGTTCTCGAGGTTGACGGACGAGAGGCAGCACACGGCTGTACGATCGTGACCATCCTTGTCACGGCCGGTTGGCAGTGTGATTTCGGAGCAGAGGTTGCTCATCTTCACATTCAGGCCAGCCAGCTTGTGATGCTCGGGGATGGCGCGATTTACATGATCGATGAACAGCAGATAGGGCTCACCGGTTTCAACACGGGCGGTGAGCATACGGATCCAGAGCTCACGTGCCGATGTGCGGCTGATAATGCGGCCATCTTTGGGGCTCTTCAGCGCCCATTCCTGATCGTGCTCAACCGCATGCATGAAGTCATCGGTAATTACGATACCATGATGCAGGTTAAGTGACTTGCGGTTGGGATCACCACCAGTAGGACGGCGGAACTCGATGAACTCTTCGATTTCAGGATGCGAAACCGGCATGTAAACAGCAGCTGAACCACGACGCAGTGAACCCTGTGAAATAGCCAGCGTGAGCGAATCCATCACTTTGAGGAACGGCATAACGCCCGAGGTCTTGCCAACCTTGCCGATACGCTCGCCGATTGAACGCAGGTTACCCCAGTAAGATCCGATGCCCCCACCGCGGGCAGCGAGCCAGACGTTTTCGGTCCAGGTATCAACAATACCTTCAAGGCTGTCCGACGCTTCATTGAGGAAGCAGCTGATAGGCAAACCACGGTCGGTACCACCGTTCGACAATACAGGGGTCGAGGGCATGAACCAAAGGTTGGAAATGTAGTCGTACATGCGCTGGGCATGGGCGGTGTCATCGGCATAGGCCATGGCAACGCGGGCGAACATATCCTGATAGCTCTCGCCCGGCATCAGGTAGCGGTCGGTCAGGGTGTCCTTGCCAAACTGCGTCAGTTTGTCATCACGGGTGCGATCAATACGAACGGTTGTACCCCGCTCGAGCTGCACTACATCCAGCATACCGCCATCACTCGCCATGATATTCTCCCCTATGTTCCCCACCTGTTCTCCAAACCGCCCCGCCTGTGGATTACGGGGATAACTAGACAAACATACCACATGTTGTGGTACTTGCAACCACCTACACAAGTCATGGCGTCTTGGAGACAATCTACTCAATACGCTTTAGAGCGGCATCGTCAAGTGTCTTGAAATAGGATAGGAGTGACTCCTGCAATTACGGGCGCTTCGTGGCGGTCGGGAAAACGTTAAGGAATTACGGATGTCAGGTTTTAGGTCGGGACTCGAGTTAGCGATTCTTTCTTTCGTGCTTTTGTTCTCCTGGTTGGCGGTCGCAGTCTACGCCAGTGCCGAGCTGGCTTTTGCCGTTGGTTTGGGCGTTGTCGCCATCTGGTTCCTGTTCTTTGTGCCGTCTGGCGCCATCAAGGAGCTGATCTGGCAGGCGCGGCAGAAAAAAATCATGCAGCAGGCCATGTCGCAAACACCAATGGACTATCGCCCCGGCAGTGCCCTGCCCCCACCGCAAAGTGGTACCGGACTTTCAGTTGTTGATTCCCCCTCTGGCAGCGCGATTGATATTTACCGCGATGACATGCCCCAGCTTCTGCCACAGCTTGAGCCGCGTTCGCATGCTTATGCTTTCAAGCGCTCGCTGGTGCTACCGGTCCTTGGCTCGCTGATGATGATTGGCGCGAGTAATGATACCTTCATGTCCAAGTTGCTCGAGGCCCGTGGCATGATGCAGAAGCTGCCGATTGAATGGGAAGAACTGCGCCTGCCTGAACAATACCTCGATAAGCGCGGTGAGCTTGAGCAGGCTGCGCGTGAAGCCGTACGGCGTGAAGCTGGCTGCGCCAAGCTGCTTTCAGGCACTATTGCGCCGGTCGTACAGTTCCGCCCGCCCGCCGAGCAGACCGCCCAGATTGATAAGGGTGAGTATGTCTACGAGTTCCAGTGCCAGCCCGCGCTTAAAGATGCTGCTGGCCACCTGGTATGGATTGCGCCGGATGAGATGGGCCGCGGCAGCTTTGCCAGCCTCATGAGCCAGCTGACCCGTCACCCTACCAACGAGCAGATATTGGCGAGCTGCAATACCGCCGCTAACGAAGCACTCAAACCCCTGAACGCAACCATCATGCCGGTGGATGAGACGCAGCAGGACCCCAAGGCCGAATTCTTCTTTGGCCGCATGCCCTATGCCGACCATACCCGCGTGGTGACCGTACAGCGCCTTGCACGGGCGAATGGGGCGGTTGGCAAGATCGGGGTGAGCTGCTGGGTCAACAGTGAGGGCGTAGCTTCTGTACGCTTTGCCAAGGCTCCCGAGGAGCAAGCCAATTAATAAGCGACTCGCCTACCTGCCGGCGTAACTGCAGACAGGTTTTGGCAAGCCACAGATAAGTCATTGTAATATATAGTATATTATACTGCCAATTAGCTATTGACTGAACCGGCGCAAACCGTCTATACAGCGCGCCTATTTGAGAGGTCGCCATGAAAGTTTCCCCGTCCCTGAAGAGCCTTAAAGGCCGCCATAAGGCGAGCAAGATCGTACGCCGCAAGGGTAAGGTCTATATTATCAATAAGGTAGCTCCCCGCTTCAAGGCGCGTCAGGGCTAAGCTCTCTGACGCCTTTTTGCACGCATTAACCATATAAATGGTGGTCAGCTAGCATTTTTGCGCCTGCAGCATATTTTTATATGTGCAGTCAACCACCCAACCTGATAAAATTAGAATATGGCTATGTTAGCGAACATACGTCCGCTACCGGGCCTCTATGGCGGCGGGTTCGCCAGAGTGGTTCAGGTAGAGACTTTGCCCAGCGGCTCCATTGGCGGAGCCGTGAGCCAGGCCGCTGTTCGCCTCGAACGCCTTAAAGACCCCCTCGCCGGCTTCCAGCAAAGCCTAGCCCAGTTTACTGATGGCCCGACTACCGTTAGCCGCCCGCAGCAGCCCATTAGCAGCAATTCACTGACCTTGCTGCAGAACATTGACCCGCAGCAACCCCTCGTCCCGCAATTCCCGCCAGAGCAGCAAACCGTAGCCGCTGGGGAGGATGACCCAAGCAGCTATGCCATTCAGCTGGCCCGCGCCGAATCCCTGCGGGCCGAAGCCCGCGCTGAGGCTGAACGCAAAGAGGCTGCACGCAAAGAAGCGCTGCGCCAGTTTGAAGAATCCTCGGCTCCGCAAGAATCATTCGGGCCGGATCCCCTGGCCAAACTACGCCAATCGCTCGAGCCGCTCTCAAGCGATCTCAAACTGAGCACGATTGAGTATGACGACATAAGCAATCCCAACCCGGAAACGACTCCGTTTGTGGCCGCCCTGGCCGCACAAAGCTACGCCAGCGCATTTGCTGGCGGTTCTGCATAAACTGTTAGACCTTCGCTCTGCGCCTGCTATCCCTAGGGAAGAATAAACAAGGGGGCATAAAATGCGCGGGCGCGATATCAATCTGACAACTTACAACGCTAAAGCGGCTGAGTTCTCGGCCCAGTACAGCTCGGTTAAAACCCTAGATGTATTGCCGGGCTTGGCGCAAGCCCTACCCCGCCTGCGTGCGCTAGATGCCTTTTGTGGCGATGGAAGAGATGCCGAGTGGATTGCCCAGCAGGGTTATGTGGTCGACGCCATGGACGGCTCGCACGGCATGCTGCGCGAAGCACGTGCCAAACACGCGCATGAGCGTGTAAATTACTTCCACGACATTGGCCCCGAGTTTGCGCAGACCCGCACACAGGGCAAGAAATACGACCTTATCATCATGAGCGCAGGCTGGATGCATATTGCGCCCGAGCGCCGGGCCGAAGCTTTGGGCAACCTGCTGAGCGTGGCCAGCCCCGGTGCCACCTTGCTGTTCTCGCTGCGCCATGGCCCTGCACCAGTCGACCGCCCGATGTTTGAGGTAAGCGTGCCCGAGCTGCAGCAGCTGGCTGCGCTCAATCTGGTTCATGCCAGCGAGATGGATATGCCCGGTGCCAAAGCCGACCAGCTTGGCCGCAGTAACGTATGGTGGCAGCAAGTCCTGCTTCGTGTGCCGGAGCAGAATGTCGATCAGCTCGCACTTATTCGCCATGCAGCACTGCAGGCGCGCATGTCATCTCCGCACAAGCCAGTGCTCATGTACTGCCTGACCGAAGCCGCAGCCAGCATGACGCCGGTTGATGCTTTTAAAGCCGCGGTGCCACTGGCGCAGGTCTTGCCCGTCTGGCAACGTATTTATGGCGAAGCCGCCCTGCCGATGTTTGGCCGTGCCAGCAGCCCTGCTAACGCTTTTGCTGTACTCAAGGCCGGCCCCCTCGCTCATATGAGCGACCCCGCCACCGGCAAGCCCTTGCTGCAGCTGGAACGCGCAGAAAACGGCATGCCGCATATCATCCTGCCGCGCCCATTGGCCGAAACGCTACGCGCGCACAGTAACCTCATCGCGGCAGGCTCGGCCGCGGCGGTCGATCGCTATATGGAAGCGCGCACCGAGGTGGATGCAGCAGCCCGCAGCCGCCTTGTCGGGCAGATGCGGCCAGCAGCGGCTATGGCCTTCTAGGAGTTTTACTAGAGTGTCGCCTTAAACAGCTGCATGGCAGGCGACCGGCTGCCAATCAGTATAGCTGATGTTTTGTCATCCACGCCATGCGCTGTCATGAAGGCTTGAACCTGGGTTGCACTAAAATCAGGCGTTATCAACACAGCATCCAACTCACGCATGATGGGCTAATTGGCCAGCTCACTACGCAGAGCAGCCTCATCGCCTTGGGCAATTAGCCCGAGCTTATAGCCGTCAGCTTTGGCACTTCGCATCATCGATGCAATATCGGTACTGATATGGGGTGTATCCACCATCAGCCATGGGGTTAACTCGCGCCTGCCACCCAAGGTGTTAAAGCGCTCGGCCAGCAGCGAAAGCCTGCCGAGTGTTTGGGGGAATGAGGCTACATAATTATAGGTCGTGCCCAGCCCTTGCGCTTTGCTCTCGGGCTGGGGGAAGACAACTCCAGCCTGCTGATACTGCTGGCGGGTAAAATCATGAACCGTACCATTGATCAGGTTGAAGTAATGGCTGTCTTTGCTGCCATCGGGCAGCTTGGGCGCGCACCATAAAATCTCACCACCATATATCTGCTGCGCCAGTGCGGCAGCGACAGCGCATTGGCCGAGGGCCGGATTATCGGGCGTCCATATTTTGGGTGCAGCCGAAGTTTCGGCACACCAGACCTGAGGCAATAGCGCCTTGAAGTCGGTAAACGGAATGCTCATGTACCCCTCACACAGCTGGCGGTGTGGTCAGCTCTTTGACCAGACGGTTGATCTGCTTGACGGCGCGGTCGGCCTTACGCCACGGATAGGCCTCAAGCACATAGCGCGGCGATTGCTGGCCAAGTGAACTACGCTTCTTGTCGAACCACTGATTGATGCCGATGGGATTATAGCTTGTGCTCAGGCCATCAACCACCTTATGCAGCACATCCAGCCGCTCGGTGCGGCGCCCGCCCAAGGGCAGCTCTCCAGCCGAAAACCCGATGAGGTGCGAGGTTTTGGTGCGCAGGAGCTTGGCCAGCTTGCGTGTGCCAAAAACACTGTTGAGTTGATTGAACTTCTCGGTTGGCGAGATCGGTGCTGGCTGCCGATTATCATGGGCCATGTTAGACCTCCTGTTATATCCCTGCTTATGGCGCAAAGGTAGCAAGCCAATTTTTGCGCGCAATGAAAAACGGAGCCGTTACCAGCTCCGCTTTTCATAACTCCAACCCTCAGATTTATCTGGGATTATGCATCGAACAGCTCTGATTTCATTTTCTTTTCGGCTGTTTTGGCTTTGATCACATCTTCGCTGGTCTCGGCGATCTTGCGTACCTTGGCACGCATCGAGGCACCGGCCGGCAGCTCGACATTCACCTCGAGCGTGGAGATGCTATCGCCGCGCTGGAACTTGATGTCGACCTTGTCTTCTTCAATTTCAACATACTTGGCGATAACTGCGAGAATATCCTTCTCGAGCATCGGCAAGTAGTCGGGGCTATGGCGATGGCGGCGCTGATGGCTGACAACAACCTGCAAACGCTCCTTCGCTGATGCGGCGGTTGAAGGTTGTTCCTTCAGACCCAGCGCAACGAGGAAGTTATTGAACATGCTCATGCGCTCCTCCGCAGTAACTTGTCGAAGAAGCCTCTCTTCTCGGCTTCGATAAAGCGCTGGGGAATACGCTCGCCAAGGAAGCGCTTGACCGCATCCATGTAAGCCTGACCGGCTGCGCTCTTCTCGTTGAGCACAACAGGCGCACCCACGTTCGAGGCTTGCAGCACTGCAGGGCTCTCGGGAATAACACCAAGCAGTGGTACCGAGAGGATCTCGAGCACGTCGTCAACCTTGAGCATCTCGCCCTTTTCAACGCGGGTGGGGTCGTAGCGGGTAAGAAGCAGATGCTCCTTCACGGCGCTCATGCCCTGCTCTGCGCGGTAGGACTTGCTGGCGAGGATACCGAGGATACGGTCACTGTCGCGTACCGACGATACTTCAGGGTTGGTAACAATCACGGCTTCATCGGCCCAATACAGAGCCATGAGTGCGCCGCTCTCGATACCAGCCGGGCTGTCGCAGACGATGAAATCAAAGTCCTTCTTCAGCTCGTTGATGATGATCTCAACGCCTTCTTTGGTGAGGGCATCCTTATCGCGTGTCTGCGAGGTCGGGAGAATGTAAAGGTTCTCAATGCGCTTATCCTTGATGAGCGCCTGATGCAGCTTGGCCTCGCCATTGATGACATTGATGAAGTCGAACACCACGCGGCGCTCGCAACCCATGATCAGGTCGAGGTTACGCAGACCCACGTCGAAGTCGACAACGACTGTCTTGTGGCCCTTCATGGCCAGACCCATGGCGAATGCCGCCGATGTTGTAGTCTTGCCGACGCCTCCCTTGCCCGACGTGACAACGATTACTTTAGCCACGGTACTCTCCTTCTAAACTGACTAATCCCTCGACCCAGCCACCAGCGGCCGGATCTTGAGTGAATTGCCTTCTCTATAAATCTGACAGGCCTTACCGCGGGCGGCAGGCTCAATATCCTCGGCCACGCGATAGAGACCACCGATTGAAATCAGGTCGGCCTCGAGGCTGTGGGTGAAGATACGTGCATTCGGATCGCCCGACAGGCCGGCAAGCGCACGGCCACGCAGCGATGAATAAACATGGATGCTACCGTCGGCCAGCAACTCGGCCCCTGCGCTTACGGGCGCAAGCACAATGAGGTCACCACGGGCGGCATAAATCTGGCGGCCTGAGCGAACAGGATCGGTAATGATGAGGGTGTTGGTGTAACCGCTCTCTTCATCCATCTGCGGCTGGGGCTGCGGCATGGCGGAGCGCTGCTGTTGCTGCGGCTCGGCATCAACCTGCAATGCGCTCTGCGAAGCCTGCTGCGGGCGGCTGGTGCGGAACACGCCAAGACCAGCAGTGGTGGCAGCGCTCTGGATATCAACCGGCCCACCCTGAATACCAACGGGCAGCAGGCCAAGCTTTTTAAGGCCGGGAATAAGCGTTGCGAAATTGATAGTCGCGCCGGGGCAATCAGTCAGATCGAGCACAACCGGTGCATGGCGGAAGAAGTTAGGGGCCTGGCCGATTTTTCCCTGCAGCATCGCGAACAGGTTGGGGTCAGCTGCGTTGAACAGCTTGAGCACCATCAACGTCATGGATTGACCGCGCAGCTGGAACGGCGCGTCATCGATTACGTTGGGCTGTTCCATCACTTCTTCGGAAGCGGACATGCGCAAAATCCCCTGTTGCCACACATCGTGGCTATCTCGTCACAGCAATCCCAGCCGAATCGGAAGCGTGTCAATGAGATAGGGGTTAAGATCGTGAGTTATCCACAGGTTTTTGCACTCTTGATTATATTAAGACAAGCAAAACCCCGAACCGGCTGATTCGCAGTAGTTTTTAGCGCTTGTACTCTTCAAGCTTCACAGCTTTGGCAGGAAGCGGTTTGGCCGCCGGTAACGCTGCGGGCGCATCACCAGCCAATTGAGCATTCACACCCTTCGAGATATTGAAAAACTGCTTTACACCTTCTACCGCCACTGTGGCTGGCGGCGCATAAACACCAACCAAACCAGCAGCTGCAACAGCCAATACGGCGAATCCGGAAGTTACCTTCATTTTCAATGACCTTTTGAATGGGTTTTGCTGCAACACAGCATTGCCGTTATATAACAGTTCTCAAATACGAGGGCAACTGCGCAACACTGCCTATGAGTCAGTGGCTTATCTCAGAGTCTTCACACGAATTGGGAGTGACAGCCTGCCAAATCCATGAGAGCGTTACCTTGTGTGATGAACGCTTGGTTGTGTGAGGTGTTATTGGATTACCTACCACCCTGTAAATCTGGATCCGGGCCCGATGGCCCGCCCTGCACAGCAGGTCCCCAGGCGTCGCGCATCTCCAAAACGACTGCCAAACTTCAACACCCCAGCTTGCTGGGGTGTTTTTTATTGCGACTCGAAGAAGCCGTTTTGGGGCCCTGTTCACCAACCGTAGGAGAACTTCATGGGTAAAATGGGTAAGAAGAACACGCGTCATCTGCAGTCGGTCAGTTACAGCGAGGTGGATGCTGGCAACTGGCACCCGCATGACAAAGCCAAAGGCAAACACGGCAATGTGCATGCATTACCCGAAGAACGCCGTGATCAGGGCTACGTCAAAAAAGTTCGCGCCAAGAGCCCCAATCAGCAGGAACTGATGGATGCCATGGCAACCCATAACCTGACCTTGGCGCTGGGCCCCGCGGGTACTGGCAAAACCTACCTTGCGATTAGCGCTGCAGTAGAAGCACTGGAGGCTGGCAAGGTCGACCGCATCATCCTCTCCCGCCCCGCGATTGAGGCTGGCGAGACCCTCGGGTTCCTGCCCGGTGATCTCAACGAGAAGATGGCGCCCTACCTGCGCCCGCTTTATGACTGCCTGAACGACCGCCTCGGGGCCAAGCGCCTTAAAGCGATGATGCTGGATGGCCAGATCGAGATTGCGCCAGTGGGTTACATGCGTGGTCGCACCCTCAATAATGCCTTTGTGGTCATTGATGAGGCGCAGAACTGCACCTACCCGCAGCTTAAAATGCTGCTCACCCGCCTTGGCTGGCACTCGACCATGGTGCTGACCGGTGATCCCGGCCAGAGCGACCTGCTCGATGGCATGTCCGGTTTTGCTGATATCGCCGGGCGCCTCGCCAAGGTAGACGGCATTGCGGTGGTCAGGCTGGCCGATACTGATATTGTAAGGCACCCGCTAGTAGCAGCGATGATGCCTAATCTTTAAGAGTTACAGCATGGGTGGTAAACTGGGGCAGCGCACTTGCTGCCCCTTCTTTTTGGGCCTATGCTGGTTTTATCTTTAAAACGGAGGCTCTTATGCGACCTTTACTGTTATCTTTGGCATTCTGCGTCGCTTTTGCTTTGCCGGTATTGGCAAATGAAGCTGCAGCCCCCGTCAGCACGCCAGAGCAGGCCCGCCAGATGCCGGATAACGTCAAGCAGCAGCTGGAAGCAGCTGGCCTCATGATGCAGGGCATGGTTGCCAATATGGACGGCAAGGAAGAAGAAGCAGGCGGTTTTTACCGTCAGGCGATTGTGATTTACGATGGCATGATTACAGCAGAGCCCGAACACCTCGATGCGCTAAACAGCCGCGCCCTCGCCAAGATTGAGATTAAAGACCCGACCGCAGCGGCTGATGCCGAAAAGGTTATCGAAATAACCACAGCCCGCATTACCGCCAAGCCGGATGACGCCAAGCTCTACCATAGCCGCGCTGTGGCATACCGCACCCTTGATAAATATGACGAGGCGACCAAAGATTATGAAATGGCGATCAAGCTTAATCCCGAGCGCACTAACTGGCAGAGCGACCTGCGCGCGATGAATGCCGAGCGCCGCCTGAAAGAAACTTTAGGCGAGTAAGATGCTCAGGCTGCTGTCGCTCGCTCTCTCGCTTATTGTTATGGCAGCGCCTGCCTTGGCCAGCGGCCTGCCAACACCGGCTGATAACGTGCTGCGTATTCCGGGCGCCCTGCCCAGCCTGCCGCCTACCTCCGGCGATGCAGCAGCCGACCCCGATGAAATTGTCCGCAAGGCCATGGAAGCAAAACTGACTGGCAACATCGTTGGTACCGAAGACCTGCTGGCAGCTGCCATCATGATTTATAACGGCCGGATAGCCAGCAACCCCAAGGATGTTGACGCACTCAACGGCCGCGCCCTCGCCCGCCTTGAAACCGATGACCCGGGCGGCAAGAACGATGCCTATACCGCCATTGAGCTGCTCACCACCGCGATTAACACCACCCCACCAGATGGTACGCTTTATCATAAGCGTGCACGGGCCTACCGCACCCTGCAGCAGTTTGACTTAGCGGTAGCTGACTATAACCGCGCTATCGCCCTGCGACCCGACCAGACCAGCTGGGCGTTTGACCTGCGCGCTGTTAACCTCGAGCGCCGCGTTAAAGAAGTGAATGAGGCCGAAAGCATGATAGGGAACCAATGAAACTCTACCAATTCTGGGCCAGCGCCGAACGCTCGATTGTTGCTGCCGAAGATGTTTCCCTGCGCCTTAAGAAATGGGGCGGCTCGAACATTAGTCATGCAGATGCCGAGCAGAGCGCGCGCAGCAAACTTGAAGATCTGGCCAGCCGCCTGATGCTGAAAGGAGATATCCGCTGGGCAAGTGAATACACCTACAGCACCCGTGACCTGCCCGAAGAGCTGATTGAAAAGATTGATGAGCACAGCGGTATTACCCGCAACCGTTATGGCTGCCTCGTGCTGAACAGCGATAACATGATGATTGCAGATATCGACCTGCCGCGCGCTACCTGGTTTGCTAAATTCATGAAGGTATTGGGCCAGCATAAGGCGCTGACAGAGTCTGAAGCCATTTTCACCCTCACTACATGGCTGATGCAGCACCCCGACATGGGCGCGCGCGTTTACCGCACGGCGGCGGGCCTGCGCTATATCTTCAGTCATGCGCCGATTGCGCCGGATGTACGCGCCTTCGACTGGCTCAAGGAACTGGGCAGCGACCGCCTCTACGTTTTTCTCTGCAAAGAACAGCAAAGCTTCAGGGCGCGGCTTACACCCAAGCCCTGGCGCTGCAATCAGCCCCGCCCGCCTGCACACCTCTATCCTTTTAACAGCGAGAAAAGTGCTGGCGTTTTTGCCAAGTGGCTTGCTGCCTATCAGGCGAAGGCCGAGCCTTTTGCTACCTGTACTTATGTTGGCAGCTATGGGCGCTCAGCCATTCACCCCGATCTGCAAAAGCAGATCTCACGCCACGATGCCATAAGCCGTAGCGATACTGGCATGGCGCTGGCCTGAACATGAGCAAGACCATCGCGATTATCGGCGGCGGGCCGGGCGGCCTTATGGCGGCCGAAGTACTGGCCACTGCAGGCCAAAGCGTTACCGTGTTCGAGCGCAAGCCAACCCTGGGCCGCAAGTTCCTCATGGCGGGGCGTGGCGGGCTTAACATCACGCATTCAGAGCCGATGGATAAATTTATCGCCCGCTATGCTGAAGCGGCAGACTGGCTCAAGCCTGCTATTGAACGATTCACACCTGCTCACCTGCGCGCATGGTGTGAGGCTTTGGGTGAAGAGACATTCGTAGGCACTTCTGGCCGCGTCTTTCCTAAGGCACTTAAAGCCTCGCCACTACTGCGCGCATGGAGCAAACGCCTTACCGCACAAGGCGTGCAATTTAAAATGCAGCATGACTGGCAAGGCTGGAATGCAGCCGGCGAGCTGCTGTTCAATGGCGCTCCGTTTAAGGCTGATGTTACAGTGCTGGCTCTTGGCGGCGCCTCATGGCCCAAGCTGGGGAGCGATGGCAGCTGGGCTGCGCACCTGCGCGCCAAGGGCATTAGCGTTACGCCCTTCGCGCCTGCAAATAGCGGATTCCTGATGCCATGGAGCGAAACTTTTGCCAGCCGCTTTGCCGGGCAACCGCTTAAGCCGGTGACCTTATCGATTGGTGAGCAGAGCGTTCAGGGCGAGATCATGCTCACGCAAATGGGTATTGAGGGTGGTGCGGTTTATGCGCTGTCATCACGCATCCGCAAAGCGATTGAGGCGAATGGCAGTGCGCAGCTAAACATCGACCTGCGTCCGGGTGTATTGCCTGATGAGCTGGCCGCGCGCCTTGCAGCGGGTCAAGGCAGCCAGTCTTTCAGTACGTATCTTAAAAAGGTGGCAGGCCTTACACCCGCAGCCGCCAGCCTTGTGCATGAGGTAACTACAGCCGAACAACGCAAAGCCCTCTCGCCCACCGCATTGGCGCAGCTCATTAAAAATCTGCCTCTTAAAACGACACAAGCAGCAGGGCTTGAGCGTGCAATCTCAAGCGCAGGCGGTATTGCCCATGCCGAGGTCGATGAGAATTTTATGTTGAAGAAACTGCCCGGCGTTTATGCCATCGGCGAAATGCTTGACTGGGAAGCGCCTACAGGAGGCTATCTCCTGCAGGCGACTTTCAGTACCGCTGTAAAAGCGGCAACATCAATACTCTAAAGAATATTCTTGTGCTGCAGCTGCTGCAAATGGCTGAGCCGCACGCCCGTTTTTTGCTGGATGGCCTTGAGTGCGTTATCGGTCATATGGTCATCAACCGGCAGCAGCACTTCAACTCTGTCTTGCGCGCGTACCATACGGATTGATTTACCTGTACGACTGGTTGCAATTTCATGATGGCGCACTACGACATCTTCAACCTCATGCTCAGTCACCCGCACGCCATTCTTGCGTCCGGTTTGATTTCTCTCGGCCGCTTCTTTAGCCTGTGCTTCAGCTGCGGCGGCTTCCTGCTGACGGACTTGACCCCTAAATTGATTTTGAGTTGCTGTACCGTTTTTACGGAAAGCAGTTGTCGCTTTCCCCTTTTGGCGCGATGCATTAGGGGGTTTGGCCTGATTAGGATCGATGGTTACCAGCACAAAGCCATGCTGGCTCAGCTCGTTCATCACCTGAGTAGGTGTAATGCCTGAGGTCCTGCGACCATCGGTGCCTTTTTTGCCCATGTGATTTTCCCCTGTGTAATTAAGTTCCTGAGGCATATCAAACCACAGGCGCCAACAACAAGATAAATCGACCCCGCACCTGCGCGCATAAGCCGCTTTCCTCGCGCCGCTAATGTGTTAATTATGCGGCAGGAGATTTATCATGCGCATTCTTGCTCTTATTGTCGTGCTTCTGGCTGCCGCCGCTATCGTTCCGGCAATTGCCCATAACACCTCCGGCAGCGCAGGCACTGCACGCAACGGCCAGAGCATGGTCGACCCCAACGCCCCCGCTGTACAGATAGGCGGACCATTCACCCTCACTGCTGGCGATGGCACCACCAAAACCGATAAGGACTTCCACGGCAAATACATGCTGGTTCTGTTCGGCTTTACTTTCTGCCCGGATATCTGCCCCACCGAGCTGCAGAATGCCGCGACCGCGCTTGACCTTGGCGGCCCTGCCGTAGCCGATAAAACCAATATCGTACTGATTACCGTTGACCCTGAACGCGACACCCCCGCCAAGATGGGCGAATACGTACGCCAGTTCGGCAATAATATTACCGGCCTCACCGGCACACCCGAGCAGATTGCCGCCGTAGCGCGCGCCTATAAGGTCTACTACGCCCGCGCGACCGAAACAGACCCGGGTGATGACGAATACCTGATGGACCACTCGAGCTTCCTGTACCTCATGGGGCCGGACGGCAAGTATGTGAGCGTTTTCCGCGCTGGTACCGACCCGCAGGAAATTGCCAACACCATCAAGGCCGAAATCGCTTCACATTAATATATGAGCGCTTGACCTCAGCGCAGCGTAAGCCCACCCTATGCTCAATAAAAACGAGCAGGGTATTAAATGGGCGATCCGGTTATCAACTACGACACACCGTGGGTGGAAATCTGCGAGGCTGCGCGTTCGGCCCCATGGGCGGTAGAGCATACTGATCGCGCCTCACACCTCAATCGCCTACCACTTACTGAAACAGAATTCTCGCAGCTTGCAGGCATCCCCGTTGTTCTGGTGCATGAAGATGAGCTGCCTCCACACCCCAAGAACTACCGCCAGATCAATCCCCTGGGTACGCAATATGCCGAGATGATGGCGCTGCGCGCAGGCGCCATTGCGCAGCAGGTTGCTGCACATAAACTCCCGCTGCCCGAGCTTGCCAGCAGTGACGTGGCCTTAGCTGTAGCCGAGCATACTGGCTTTACCACCTATACAAATTATGTAGCTCTGGAAGCACCGAGTGCCCCGCCCCTGCGGCTGGGCAGTCATCATAACCATATAACCTCTGCCTTACCGCATCGGCTGGCGGGCGATATCATTCCTACCTGCGCCATCTTACTAACGGATAGTGAGCACCTGACCCAGCCCAAAGTCATCGCCTGTGCCGAGCGCCAGCTGTGGCTGCCGGGCGATGATTTCAAGGTTATGTCCGAAGCGCATGAGCTCACCCACCTGCTGCAGCTGCGCAATCATAAGGAGACCAAACCACTTCTGGCCCAAACACTGGCCGAGCGCGATGCAGAGCATAACGGCCTTACGCTTTATCAGACTGTCTTTGGCGGCTCGGCGGCGCATGCCGCAGCGCGCATCATCTCGCATATGAGCACGCAGTTTGAGCTCACACCCATTTACGGCTTCAGCCCCGGCCTGTCGCTTGCTCAGCTCGATCACGGCAACCCCAATACCACCGCCCTGCGCCTTTTTGCGCTTTATACACATATAGGCGAGAAACCGCCCCGCTGGCTGGCGGTTGAAGCCACCGGACACCTGCGCGCGCAAAACCTCTCACCCAATATTGCGCAGATGTTTGGCGATGAACTGGCCGAAATCGCCCTGTTCGCCAAAGCCTATACGCTTAACCGGGGCGTGACCGGGATGCTGCAAGACACCCTGCGGGGTCTCAAGCAAATGGCCGCAAGGGAATTCGACATGATTCCCGAAAACATCAGGCCTCTGGCAGGCCAACTGGCTGATGCCGCAGCGTTCACCAATCCGGAGCTAATGGGATTTGACCCCGTAAAACCGCGTTTAAGCTATCATTTGCTCCCGAAAAGAAATGCTGCAACGCCAGCTTGACAGAAGCCCATAAAATCAATAATTTCCGCCTCGCTGACAGGACTTTTTGTGCTGGCAGCAGGGGTTAGCACATGCCGGATACGGGTACCGATAAGGAACTGCAGGATCTGGGCAAGCGCATCCACGAAGCTCGCGTTGACGCGGGTTTGGTGCCAGAGGCCCAGCCTTCTACACCCGGTCATGCTGGCCGTGGCATGCAGGCCGGGTTCGAACTGGGCGTAGCGGTTCTTGTCTGCACCTTTTTAGGTATCGGACTTGACCGCTGGCTGGAAGTAAAACCCCTCTTCATGCTGCTTGGCCTAATTCTGGGCTTTGCGGTTGGCATGTGGAACTTGTACCGGTCGAGTTTGGGCGCAAGCGATTACTCGGTAGGTATGAAAAAGAAAGACGAGTGAGGAATAAAGCGTGGCCGAAGAAGGTAGCTTCCATATCGACCCGATCTCGCAGTTTGCGATTAACCCGCTGTTCGAGCTGAACATCGGTGGGTTCAATCTCGCCTATACCAACTCTTCTCTTTATATGACCATTGCCGTGGCTCTCATCGGCCTGTTCTTCCTGATCGCAAGCAAGCACCGCGACCTTATTCCTAACCGCATGCAGTCGGCTGCCGAAATGGCTTACGAAGGTATTGCTGGTATCGTGCGCGAAAACGCAGGCCCCGAGGGGATGAAGTACTTCCCTCTCGTCTTCGCCATCTTCTTCCTTGTACTGCTCGGTAACATTCTGGGCATGATCCCCGGCTCGTTCACCTACACCAGCCATATTATTGTAACGCTGACCATGGCGGTGGCGCTGTTCATCTTTATCACGCTGCTGGGTTTCTCTATTCATGGTACGCATTTCCTCAGCCGCTTCCTGCCGCCGGGTGTGCCCAAAGTCATGGCGCCGATGATTTTTCTGCTTGAGTTGTTCTCTTACCTCGTACGCCCCATCACCCTTGCAGTCCGTCTGTTCGCCAACATGATGGCCGGCCACATGGTGCTCAAGGTGTTTGCTTACTTCGCTCTCGGCCTGCTTACTTCTGGCAGCATCACACTCATGGCTTTTGGCCTTGTTCCCCTGCTTGTAAACGTGGCGCTTATTGCTCTCGAGCTGTTTGTGGCTGGTTTACAGGCTCTGATCTTCACCATTCTCACCTGCGTTTATCTGCGTGACGCGCTGGTGATCGAGCATTAACACGCAACCTGAAAGGAAAGTATTATGAACGAGATTGAAGTTGCACAGTTGGCCCTGCAGGGTTCGAAGGCCCTCGGCGCAGGCATTGCTATGTTCGGTGCAATTGGTGCCGGTATTGGTCTCGGCCTCTTCCTTGGTAACTATGTAAGCGCACTCGCCCGCAATCCCGGCGCCGCTGGCGAAATGGGCAAGGTTCTTTGGGTTGGTATCGGCGTTATCGAAGCTATCGCGATTTTCGCCCTGTCAGTAGCCCTGATCAACCTGTTCGTTTAATGATGACACGAGCCGCCAAACCAACGCTGGCCCTCATTGCCGCCCTTCTCTTTGCAGCTCCTGCAGCTGCAAAAGAAGGCGCTGGCTTGCCCCAGCTTGATCCGACCTGGTACGCCTCGCAGGTGTTCTGGTTGGCGGTTCACTTTATCGTCCTGTACTTCATTGCGGCTAAGCTGATTCTGCCTCGTATTGCCGAATCGCTTAACCGCCGTGAAGGGCGGATCGCCAATGACCTTGAGCAGGCCGATCGTCTGCAAAAAGAAGCAACTGAAGCCCGCACCTCTTACGAAAAATCGCTGACCGAAGCCCGTGCTTCAGCTCAGGCTGTGCGTGAGCAGACACTGGCCGCTGTTGCTCTTGAACAAACCAAAGCCGAGCAGAAGCTGGCTGAGGAACTGGCCCAGAAAGCCATTGCCGCTAACGAGAAGATCGCTCAGGCCAGCGCCGGCGTACGTGCCCGCATGCGCGATGTTGCTGCCGATGCCAGTGCCGATATCGTTGCCAAGCTCACCGGCCAGCCCGCTGATAAATCGGCTATTGATGCGGCCCTCTCGCGTATTCTCGATGCGCGCCTCAAGGAGGTTGCTTAACTCATGCTGCAAGCCATCATCCATAACGCAACTTTCTGGCTGGCTGTCTCGATGGCTATCTTCCTGGCGATTGCTGGTAAGCCTGCCGCTCGCGCCATTCGTGGTACGCTCGATGCCCGCCGTGAGGCTATTCGCACCGAACTGGCTGAGGCTGAACGCCTGCGTGCCGAAGCGCAAGAGCTGCTGAGCGAAAGCCAGCGCGCCCACCACAACGCCGTGCAGGAAGCCCAGTCGATTATCGCTGATGCCAAGACCGCTGCCGATGCCATTCGCGCTGAAGCTGCCATCAAGACCAAGCAGTCGCTTGAGCTGAAGGAACAGCAGGCACTTTCAAAGATTGCTGAAGCCGAAGCGAATGCCACCCGCGAAGCCCGCGAGTTGGCGACACAGCTGGCTCTTGCCGCCTCGCGTGATGTTTTGCGCCAGCGCCTGACCGGCTCAACCGCCGATGCCCTGATCGATCAGGCCATCGCCGAGCTGCCACAAAAGCTGGCCAGCTAAGCCGCCTGATGTTTGGCTGGTTCAAGCCCAAGACCTCATCTACACCGCCCCGCCAAGCCAGCCTTCCTGCCAATACGCGGGTATATGCGATTGGCGATATCCATGGGCGGCTCGACCTTCTCAATAAGCTTATCGACCTGATGGCGGCGGATGCAGCCAACTACAACGGCGAGAAGATTGCCGTATTCCTTGGCGACTACATCGACCGCGGGCCCGAAAGCAAAGGTGTGATCAGCCGCCTGATGCAGCCTCTGCCCGCCAACATTCGCCCTGTGTTCCTGCTCGGCAATCATGAATGGGCGATGCTGCAGTTCTTCCACTCACTTGAGACCGGCGCAGGCTGGATGGTTTATGGCGGTATGGAAACGCTCAAGAGTTATGGCATTCCCATGCAGCCAGGCAAGGCCACGCCTGAGCGTCTGACCGAGCTGCAGCAAACACTGAAGGAGCGCTTCCCGCCCGATCACCGCGAATGGCTGAAGAACTGCCTCATCCACTTCGAGATTGGTGATTACTACTTCGCCCATGCCGGTGTGCGCCCGGGTGTGCCACTGAACGAACAGACCGATACCGACCGCCTGTGGATAAGGCAGGGCTTCCTCGACTGGCGCGGCAGTGGCCTCGAGAAGATGATTGTGCATGGACATACCATCAGCCCTGAGGTTGAAGTACTGCCCCACCGCATCGGTATCGATACCGGCGCTTACGCGAGCGGGAAACTCACCGCCGTGGTGCTTGAAGGGACAAATTGCCGGTTTTTACAGACCTCGGACACCTGAAATACAATCAAACTACTGATAAATAACAATATTATTTAAATATGGGCCATAAGTAGCCTGAAATAAGTCCTTGACCATTTTGCAATGCAGCATAATAGTTGCGATGCAGCATTCATTTGTTGCAGCGTCCGCGAGGACGTTTCCTCCCCAAACTTTAGGGCCGTGCTTTATCGCACGGCCTTTTTTCTTAGGGTCAAGTCTTACCACTTCGCAAGCATTTGACTCGATTCGGGTGGCAGAAAACCGATGCAACCCTGCATCATTATTGGATTTTTGAGAGTTATTTACGTTCTGGGCCCGATGTTAATCACTCGATAACGTACTTATGGTGGTTTATGTACTGCAGGTATGTGGTCAGTTGTGGCCACGAAGCTATTTTACCTACCATGGGGTTACTATCCCCGTGCAAACAGGATGCGGAGGGTTCGATGGATTACAAGGTGCGCAAGACGGACAACACAACTGAGGTGTTGCTGAGCGGCCGTTTGACCTTCACCGATCACGAGCAGTTTCGCAGCGTGATGGCGCTGTTCGACGAGCCCGTGAAAGGCCAGAAGTTCGTTTTCGACCTCGCCGGTCTGGAATTTGTCGATTCAAGTGGTCTGGGCATGTTCCTGATCGCGCGTGATACTGCAGAGCGTAACGACTGCAATCTGGTACTGCGCGGCGCGCACAACCAGGTTCGCCGTATTCTCGATATCGCGAAGTTCGGCACCATCTTCAACATTGAGGACTAAGGAGGCCGTCATGGCTACCCCTGTAGCCTGCCTCTATGGCGATGGTATTTCTGCAGACAGCATGGCCCGCTATGCTGCTCAGTACGGCATGTCTTCGGCTCAGGCTGGCAGCAAACCCAATGGCAGCGATACACGCAACATCCTGCTCATGACAAAGTCTGAGGTTGAGAAGCTGGCTACCTTTGCGGCTGGCCCTTATGCTGCTTATGTTGAGATCATCGGCGATGAAGACCCCCTGAATACCGAAACACTCGAAGGTCTAGCACAGGGCAAGCTCTGCTTTTCGTTTGCCACCAACACCATTTACCAGATGGATAGTGCCGCCCTGATCTGCGATGCCCTCGCTGCCCGCGGCGTGCTGAGCGCCATGCGCCGTCCGGATGTCGAGCTTTCGCTGCATGAATCAATTTCCAACGCTGTTGTGCATGGTAACCTCAACCTTGCCAGCAACATGAAGGGCGACCTCTCGAACTACGCCAAGTTCGCGCAGGAACTGCAGCAGCGCATGACCTCACCCGAGGCCAACCGCCGTGTTGATATTGTTTGCAGCTGGGATCACGAATTCCTGGATGTCAGCATTCACGATAAAGGCGATGGCTATGATGAAACCAAGCTGCCCGCCAATGTCGACCCGTTCGCCCCTGCCGGCCGCGGTCTCGCTATCATGCGTTCACTTACACTTGCCATGAACGTTACCCACGGTGGACGTGTTACCACATTGCGGTTCCTCACATGAGTGATGCTATTGCGCCTGCCAATGCCAAGGAAGCTGGCGCCGGTCACGGCACCGACCTTGACCTGCAGATGCGCGAATGCCGCGTTCTGATTGTCGACGACAGCAAATTCAACCGCCAGATTCTCGCCCGCTTTGTTGGCTGGGCCGGTGTTACACAAATTGAATTTGCGAATGACGGTATCGATGGCCTCGAGAAGGTTGCCAGCTTCAAGCCCGATTTGATGCTGGTTGATTACGGCATGCCGCGCATGGGCGGCCTCGAACTGACCCAAAAGCTGCGGCAGGACAAGCAATATGCCGATATGCCCATTCTTATCCAAACCACGCTCAACTCGGACCAGCAGCGTGTAAACTGCTTCAAGGCGGGTGCGACTGATATTCTCTCCATGCCGGTTAACCCCGGTGAGTGTATGGCGCGTGTGCGTCTGCACCTTGAAAAGCTTTTGCTGTTCAGGGAAATGAAGAAGTTCCGTGAGCGCGTTGAGAGCGAGCTGAAGCTCGCCCGCTCCATGCAGGGCTCGCTCGTGCCGGACGACCGCAAGGTCAAAAAGATCATCGAGCCGGTTGGCCTGCAGATGGATTATCTGTTCGAGCCGTCATCCGAAATGGGCGGCGACTTCTGGAATCTGTTTGAGTACAGCGAAACCGCGATTGGCGTCATCAACGTCGACTTCTCGGGCCATGGTATTGGTGCTGCGATTAACACCTTCCGCCTGCATACGATTATCGATCGTACGCCCATTAAAGGTCGCCAGCCGGGTGAGTGGCTCACCGAGATCAACTCGGCGCTTAAAGACGTGCTGCCGATGGGCCAGTTCGCTACCGCCTTCTTTGGTATCTTCGATATCAGCACCAATATGCTGACCTACGCTGCAGCAGGTGCGCCCAGCCCTGTATTTGGCAACCCGGATGGTACGGTTGAGCTGCTGGATACCAGCGGCCTCTTCCTGGGTGTAAGCAAGCGCACCACCTACCCCGACCGCCTGAAGGAATTCAAGCCGGGCTCGTTCCTCTTCACCTATTCAGACGCGTTGATTGAAGAAATCACCGATACCAAAACCGCGCTGGAAGAAGAAGGCCTGAAGCTGAAGATCGAAGAAATCATCAAGGGTAATCCGGCCAAACCCATGCAGGTGCTGGTGGATTACTTCTACCATGCCTATAAGCGCCCCCCGCTCTCGGACGACCTCACCTGCGTGTGGATTTCGCGCCCGGCATGAAGTGGCCGGTAGATATTCTGCGTGTCAGTAGTGTCAAAAACGACATCTCCGCGATTTCTTTAAACTTCTTGGCGTATGGTGTGGCGTTATTTTTCTATACGCTAGCTCATGGTTATGGGCACGGCTTCAGCTTCAACTCGCTTGCAGCACTTCTGATTATTGTGTTTTTGCTTCTAGCGAGTAAAGCCATCCTCACTCCAAAGAGGCAAATCTGGCGGAATATACTCATGTTTGCCGGTTTTATTGTCGTTTGTAATCTGGCTGGTTTACTTGCAAACATATGGGGTGTTCTAGTTCCATTGTTATACGATTTTCCTATTCCCAAAATCTGGCCGCTGCTCTGGTTCATGTTAACTACTAATGTATGCGTCAATATCTTACGCCTGTTACTAAAGCCATCAACTAAAGCGCTATTCAAATAGCTTTTTCGTTCTGTAACTGGCTAACCCTACTCCATACTGCATCAGCTATCGCCTTAAACGTAACCGCATGCGTGCCTGCAGGCTGGCTGATGACCAGCGGTGTACCACCATCACTCGCCTCACGCACGGCCAGATCAAGCGCCAGCTCGCCCAGGAACGGTACCTCGAGCTTCTCGGCCTCACTGCGGGCGCCGCCATGGCCAAAGATATGCGCCTCATACCCGCATTGCGGGCAGTGATACATACTCATGTTCTCAATCAGGCCCAGCACCGGTACTTCCACCTGCCTGAACATGGCCACTGCGCGGCGTGCATCTGCCAGCGCAAGGTCCTGCGGGGTTGAAACAATAACCGCGCCAGCCAGACGCGCGTTTTGTGCCAGACTGAGCTGCGCATCGCCGGTGCCGGGGGGCATATCCACAAACAGAATATCCAGCTCACCCCAGTCCACATCGCGCAGCATCTGGTTAATCGCGCTATGCACCATGGGCCCGCGCCACACCAGCGCGCGCTTGGGGTCGATCATGAACCCCATCGACATAACCTTAAGGCCATGCGCCACAGGCGGGATCATGCGCTTTTGCTCATCGAGCCCCGGTGGGCCGCTCTCAATCCCCAATAAGGTGGGTTGTGATGGGCCATAGATATCGGCATCTAGCAAACCAACCCTCAGTCCGTTGGCCAAGGCAGCAGCCGCCAGATTGGTCGCCACCGTGCTCTTGCCTACCCCACCCTTACCTGAGGCGACGGCGATAATCGCCTTCACATTTGGAGCTACGGGGCGCTGCTGCGGCTTGGGCGGCGGTGCAGGCTTGGCGGCGGTTACAACCACCTGCGCGCGGGTAATACCGGGGAGGTTTTGCAGCTCAAGCTCAATCTGCTTACGCACCGGCTCGAGGCTGGCGAGCTGGGCGGGCTCGGCCTCTAGAACCACGGTTGCTACATCGCCGCGCACGTTAATGCCGCCAATCAGGCTGGGGGGCACCTGCAGGCGCTCCAGGGCTTTGCGAACCTCTTGTTCGTCCATGATATTTTCCTTTAACGGACCCTAGCCCGAATCAAACAAACAACGTATATAGGCTAGGAAATTCATTCTGGGAAGGATACGGCAATGAGCTGGAATCAAGGCGGTGGCAATAACGGCGGTCCATGGGGTGGCAACAATAATGGTGGTGGCCAGAACCCATGGGGTAACCGTGGCAACAACCGTAGCGGTGGCGGCGGCGATGGCCCTGATCTTGATGCCATGCTGCGCCAGAGCCAGGAGCGCCTGAAGGCCATTCTCCCCGGCGGCGGCCCCAAGAGCACAGCTGTGCTGATCGGCCTCGTGGTGCTCGTGCTGGTGGCCCTGCAGGGCCTCTCACAGGGTCATGTGCTTGGTTTCTACCGCGTGAACGACGGCGAAGTTGCCGTGGTTCAGCGCTTTGGTGCTGAGAACCGTCAGGCCACACCGGGTCTGCGCTGGTTAATTCCGGTAGCAGAGAAATATACAGCCGTCTCGCTCTCCAACATTAACCGTATTGAAATCGGCCAGTCGAGCCAGGGCAGCAGCACCCGCACCCGCGACGAAGACAGCCCGCAGGCCCAGCTGATGATGCTGACTGGTGATGCCAATATGGTGGACATGCAGTTCACTGTGCAGTGGCGCGTGAATGATGCTGGCAAGTTCCTGTTCAACATGCGTGAGCCGCAAACCACTCTGCGCGTTGCTGCCGAAAGCGTGATGCGCGAAGTGATGGGCCAAAGCCAGATCATGAGCGCTATCGGTTCGGGCCGTGAAGCCATTCGTGAAAACGTCGAGAAGCGCCTGCGCGACCTGATGACCGTTTATGATGCCGGCATCTCGATCGACAGCGTACAGCTGCAGCGCATGGAAGCTCCTGCACCGGTGGTTGATGCCTTCATCAAGGCGCAGAATGCCCAGCAGGATGCGAATACCAAGGTTAATCAGGCCGAAGGTTACCGTAACTCAATCCTGCCTGCTGCGCGTGCTGAAGCCAACCGCCTGATCGAAGAGGCCCGCGCGTACAAGGCACAGGTAACAGCCAACGCTACCGGTGATGCCGACCGTTTTACCAAGGTATTACAGGCCTACCGCCAGTCTGAAAACTCGACCAGCACCCGCCTCTATCTCGAAACGATGGAGCAGGTTCTTGGCGGTGCCAACAAGGTTATTCTCGATGGCACAGGCGCCGAGCGCGTCATGCCCTATCTGCCACTTGATGGCCTGCGCCGCGGTGCTACTGCTGCGCCTGCCACCACCAGCAGCGCCAACTAAGGAGTTACTCACATGCCCCCTCGTCTCTTAGCTCTTCTGGTTGTTCTCGGTGCTACCGTCTTCCTGGCAGCCAATTCGCTGTTTGTGGTCGACCAGCGCGAAGTTGTAGTTATCCGCCAGCTCGGCCAGTTCGTGCGCTCAATCAATGAATCGGGCAGCGAAGCCGGTTTGCATCTCAAGATGCCGCTGGTACAGGAAATCATTCGCCTCGACCGCCGCGTTCTGGCGCTCGACCTGCCACCTACCGAAGTACTGATGGGCGAAGATCCAGATGCTCAGCCCGTTGTACCTGAAGGTGCAGTTGCCAATCAGGAAGCCGACCAGCGCCCGCGCTTGGTGGTGGATACCTTCGTGCGTTACCGTATTACCAATGCCCGTGACTTTATCGTGACCACGCAAACTGAAACCCGCCTGACCACCCTGCTGCGTCCGGTTGTGGACGATGCGGTGCGCGGCGTGCTTGGCCGTTACAGCCTCAAGCAGCTGCTTTCGGAACAGCGCGGTGCGATTATTGGTGAGATTGCCAAGCGTGTGAATGACGTGGCAACTGCCTCGAACTATGGCGTTCAGATTATCGATGTGCGTATCCGCCGTGGCGACTTCCCTGACCGTGCGCTTGAAGCCGTTTATGGCCGTATGCGCTCGGAGCGTGAACGTGTAGCCTCGCAGACCCTTGCTGAAGGCGAACAGCGCGCACAGGCCATTCGTGCCGCTGGTGACCGCGAACGCATCGAAATTCTGGCGGCCGCCCAGCGCGATGCGCAGATCATGCGCGGTGAAGCCGATAGCGAAGCGATTAAGGTACTTGGTGCCGCTAACGGTGCGGACACCAACTTCTACGCCTTCTACCGCTCGCTGCAGGCCTACCGCACAGCGCTTACCCCCAGCAGCACCACGCTGGTGCTGACGCCGGATAGCGAGTTCTTCCGCTACTTCGACCGTAACTCAGGCCCGGCTGAGCGTCGTTAAATGACGCTCACCGACCTGTGGACGGCGCTGGCCCTGATGGGAGTGCTGGAGGGCGTGCTCTATGCCCTCTTTCCCTCACATGTGAAGCGCATGATGGAATACGCACAGGCACAGTCGGACGATGCCTTGCGCATGACAGGACTAATGGTGGCGTTTCTCTCAGTTGGCTGTTTGTGGCTAATGCGCGGCTAGCTGATTGGTGATGCTGCCTGCACCAGCAAACGGCTGGTGTCCTGCTTTTCCCACTGCCGGGTTTTGTGCGGCGGCACAAAGTCGACAAACTGCACCAGTTCATCAAACCGGCGGTCGAGCGTCAGGTCGGGCTCGACCTGCAGTTCTTTCATGCGCGTAGCGATAGATTCTTCGCCAATACCATAATGACCCCACTGGTTAAGGCGTTTGTATTGCGCCACCGTTGCCTCGGTTACACGTGCACCATCCACGTCCCATACGGCTGTAATGCCGGGAATGAGGCGGGCTGAAGCTACATCGACCGCGTGATCGCCAATCATCAGCGCTTCTTCAGGCTCAGCCTTATAATCGATCAGTATCTGCTGCATACATGGCAGGCTGGGTTTTTTTACCTCGTGGGTGAACACCACAAAGCGTCCATGCAGCATGTTCTTGTAGCTGGCTTCAGGCGAGCCTGGCACTGGTCGCGCCAATCCCTTGAGCTTCATGCCCGGCGGGTCGTTGCGGCAATAAACTGAATCAACCAGATCGAGATGGAAGCCACTCACCCACAAGCGGTGCAGCACCAGCGTAATGGGGGAGTCTGTATACAGTACTATGCGTGCGCCCTGATTGCGCGCAGCCCATAAGGTTGGCTCCACGCCTTTATGCAAAATCGAGTAGCGATCGCGGTCGTGCCACCAGCGGCGCAAAATGAAGTCGTCAACATTCTCAGGCGCAAGGCCCAGTACACTGGTAACCTTCGCAGCGCGGTTCAAGTCAAGCTTGCCAGCCAGCGGGCTTTCGGTAATCACAAAGCCGAGATCATCAACCAGCGAAATACCCTTCTCGCGGCTGGTTGCAGCCAGAGTCTGCTCGACCTCGGTCACTGATATATCGCGGGTATAGGCAATACGGCTGATGGCGCGGTGCGTGGCTTGCGCCCATGCATTCCACATATCCACTACGGTGCCGTCGATATCGCTGATTAAAAGGCTCTTACGCCAACGCTTGCTCATTGTGCCCTTCTGGTCATGTGGGCAGTCATTGTAGGCATGCAAATCCCTAAAACCGCGTTAATCAGTCTGTTGCAGTGCGATAGAAGCACCCAATAACCCTGGAGACGGATGCGTCACGATATAGGTCGGGATTGCTTCAAGAAAATCGAGATAACGCCCTTTAGCGCTGAATTTCTTGCGGAAGGCTGATTGCGCCAGAAAATCGCTCATACGCGGTGGAATACCGCCTGCAATGTAAATACCACCCGCAGCGGCCTGTACCAGCGCCAGATTACCCGCCACGCTGCCAAGCAGCGAGCAGAATACCTCCAGCACCTCGCGACATACAGCATCCTCACCCGATAGACCAAGCTTGAGGATTTCGGCTGGTGTGCGTTCAATTGCTGGCAGATTATCCACCGCGCGCACCGCCTCATGCAGGTTCATCAGGCCGGGGCCGGAGAGCACCCGCTCGGCAGATACGTGTGTGAACTTGTTATGTAGCCACTCGATCAGGGTACATTCGCGTTTATCAGTTCCGCCGATGGTGACATGCCCTCCCTCACCGGACACCACCATATAGCGGCCGTTCGCCCACACGAGTGATGAACAGCCAAGGCCGGTGCCGGGGCCAATAATGCCAATCGGGCGTTCGGCTACTGCAGTGCCGCCACCAACTTTTATAAGATGCTCAGGCTGCATATGTGGCACCGCCAGCGCAATCGCCGCAAAGTCATTAAGCATGTACAGGCTCTCAAGCCCCAAAGCCGTACGGATTTCGCTTACGTTATAAGTATAAAGATTCTCATGCTCACCCACATTGACCATGCGGATAACCTCAAACCCCGGCTGCGCATTGGCGCTGGCAAAGGCCGCGCGCTTGGGCTGAGCATTATGACTTCTAAGGAAATGCAGTGCAGGCTCGGCCAGCGAGGGTTTATCTGGCCACGGGTAAGACGTACTGGCACGTATCTCGCCACCCTCAACCAGAGCAAAACGCATATTGGTACCGCCGATATCAGCGATGAGGGAGATGGCCGGGTCAGTCATACCCAATTTATAACGGCAAATTTAGGCTCTGACGAGGTCTCTTAGCGCTGCAGCCTCGCCACTGCCGGGAAACACCAGACGATCGATCTCGCCAGCAGATAAGCCATATTGCGCCTGTAGCGCGCCCTTGAGCAGGCTGCGTAAATCCATCGTCGGGGCCAGATCGCGCCCCTGGTAAAGCTGGCTGCTGGCAAGGCCCGGCCAGTTGGCCAGCACACGGCCACCATCTACCTTACCGCCCATCACGAAGGCCGCGGTGGCGGTGCCATGGTCAGTACCGTTATTGCCGTTCATGGCCACCGTGCGGCCAAACTCGCTCACCACCACAACCATGGTATCGTTCCATACACTGCTCATGCTTTGCTGCAGGGCTGCCAAAGTGGCATCGAGCTGGCGCAGCGCCTGCGGCAGGCGGTTAACCTGCCCTACATGCGTATCCCATCCGCCAACATCCAGCACTGCCAGACGTGGGCCGTCAGCCGCACTGAGCATCCTGCCCGCCACCTGCGCTAGGCCTGAGCTGTTACGGCGGGGATTACCCGGCATGGCCATGTTACCGCCTGCCGCATCGGCCATATCAGCCGAGCCCATGCCGGAGACAAGTGCCTGACTTAAGGCTGGGTCATTCGCCATGAGCCGTTGGGCGAGTTCTAAAAAGCCTTCATCCGCATCCGGCAAGGCAGTTGGTGCGTAACTGGCAATCGGCGTTGTGCCAGTCAACACCAGCGGGGTTGTCCCCCCAACCGCCAAGCCCAAAGGCTGGCGGCTGCCGCCGAGCAAACTCAGTGCACGGTTAAGCCAGCCATCCTTCTGTTCATGTGCGGCGCTACCGCCCCCTTCGAGCAGGTTTTGCGCATCAAAATGCGAACGATCGCGATAGCTGGTGGCGACAGCATGCAATACCAGTAGCTCTTTCTTGGCATAAAGCTTGGCCAGACTGCCCAGCTCCTTATGCAGGCCGAACTGTCCATCAAGCTGGGTCATATCCGCCTCGGCCACCGCCAGCGTTAGGCGGGCAGATTTATAGGAGCGGTCGGCATACGGCGGCACGGCCGTAAGCCCGTCCATCGCGCCACGCAGAATCACAAATACAAAGCGCTTATCGGTAGGCATGGCCGCGAAGGAAACGCGTGCGGGTAAAGTGACGGCAGCGAGAGCTGCCAAAAACATCCGGCGGTCGAGATGATTGGTCATACCTATCTCCTCTGGAATTCGGGTGCTAAAAACAGCAGCGCCAAGGCCTCGGTATTGCTGGGTGCCCCCTGTAGCATGAAGGCGGTATCGCCGCTCAGCCATGGGCCCAATACATCTACCGCAATACGGCGTGCGTCGAGCGTACTGGGCAAGCGTTTAGCCAAAGCCTGGCTCCACTCAATCCGGCGCATCAGACCATCGCCCGAAAGCCAATTTGCCTGTTTATCAGGCCAGCCTTGCGGCGATGGCGCACCAAAACTACGTTGGCCCAACACTTCAAAACTACTCAGAATTGCCGGCTCAATCGTACGGCTGCCGATGGCGCGCAGGCTTGAAATCACATGCTCCTGCGGCGACTTGTACTTTAGCTGCTGCGGCTGCCATGCTTCCTGCAGATCAATCAGCGTGCGGGTGAGTACCGCCAGATCGCCACCACTGCGGGTAAATGTACTGGCCAAGGCATCGACCGCGCTGGCGGGCGGCTCATCAGCAATGAAATGCCGTGCGAGTTTGGTGGCAATATGTTTGGCCGTAGCCGTATGTGCTGCCAGAAAACGCAAGGCGGCAACACCTTGCTGCTCGCCATTATCGGCAAACCGGGTGCCCATAACTGTATGCACGCCCGGCTCATGCGCCACCGCTTTGAACTCAAACCCGCCCTCGCGGCGGTTAAGCGACCAACCAGTGAGGATTTTGGCCAGACTCAGCACATCTGCCTGTGTATAGCCACCATCAACACCCAGCGTATGCAGCTCCATCACTTCGCGCGCATAATTCTCGTTCAGACCACGCGGCTGCTGTTCACGTTCTTGCACGCGGCGCTGCACGGCGCGTGAATTGGGGCCGATTGAACGCACATTATCAAGATACGTAAGCATGGCCACATGGCGGGCCGAGGCCAGCACCATATCGCTGAACTTACCGAATATATTGGGGCGAATAGCCTCGTTCTCGTAAGCCGCGACAAACGGACCAACCACCACCCGCTCCACCGACACAGCAAAGTGGTTGCTCCAGAAATGAACCAAGCGCTCGGCGAATGGTGCTGCAGTGGTTACCGCCTGCTGCGTACGCAGGGTCATGTCTTTTATGTAAAGATCGCGTGCAGGGCGCAGGGCAGCGGCAATACCGCTCATATTCTCAACGCCACCCAGTAAGCGCTTGAAGCGAACAGCCGAATTCTCAAGCGCGGTTAAAGGCGCCTGCGGCTTGATTTGGCTAAGCAACCACTCATAGACCGCACCACCTATCTCACCCAGCTCGCCGGGCCGGGCACCAAGGCCAAACCGGTTTGCCGCGATGGTGGCTGCGAGCGTACTCATTTGAACAGGCGTTGCGCCGAACGGGCCAACTGCTCGCGCTGCTCCACATTAAGTGTTTCGATTACGGTAAGCAGTTTGGCATGCACAGCCTCCTGCATGGCCAACTGAGCTGCGCGCTGGACCACCAGTGCCTCGGTCAGCTTGGCTGTATCAAACGGCTCGGCCTTTAAAGCCTCCATCGAGGCTTTGCGGGCTTCACCAATAGCGCGGATACGCTGACCCATGGCTTCGCGATCGTTCTTGAAGGCTTCCATAATCGGATCGCGTACATCGGCGGGCATATCGCGCACAAAGTCACGCAGGCCACCGCGGAAACGTGCGGTTTCAACATCGCCACCACGCGGCCCCTCGCGATCTGGACCATGCCCACGCATCATGGCTGGCGGGCCGAACGGTCCATGCGAAAGAACCAGACCGCCTAAAAAGGCATTCGTGCAAACCGACAGACCCAGCAAAACCGAGAGCGTAATAATGGCTTTCTTGGCGTTCATTGGTAGTCTCCCATATTATAGCCCGGCGACGAGGTAAGCCCCGGTATGTCGCCTGCTTCTACTTCTATATACGTTGTGGTGCTGCCATACCCTGTGCTCGACCAGCCGGTAAAAAGACCAGCCACCAGCGAAAGGCAAATGGTAGTAGCGGTAAGCCCGCGCTGCCATGCACTGAACATCGCGCCAATCTCAACCTGCATTTCAGGCTGGTAATGAGCGGCTGCCAGAATACGATCCATCAGCTGATGATCGGCTGCAGGTACAGGCTCACGCAGCAGCTGTTCTACCAGCTGCGCGGCGCGATACTGCTTCCAGGCTTCGCCTGGGCCTTTGTTTAAAAGCGCCTGTCCGGCTGCGCGTTCGGCCTCGGGCCAGCGCGCCAGATCGGCACCATAACGGTCGAGCAGACCGGTGAATTCTTCAGGCGTCATGATGGCCTCCTGCCAATAACTTCTCGCGCAACGTCTTGCGGGCGCGCACCAACAGCGATTCATATGCCTTTACCGTGATCCCGAGGCTCGCTGCCGCCTCAATATCCGGCATCTCTGCTTGATACGATAAACTGAGCGCTGCCCTTTGCCGCTCCGGCAATTTTGCCATGGTGGCCACCAGTGCCTTGCGGCGCTCGGCCTTGGCAATATCTTCCAGCGCGGAGGGCGTTGGATCGGTCATGTCAAAATCTTCAGGCAGCTGGTCGGGCCGTACCTTGCGTACCACATCAAGCGCACGGTTGATGGTAACGCGATAGATCCAGGTGCCGAACTTGGCCTTCTCGGGATTAAAGCTTTCGGGCTGGCGCCAGAATTTCAAGAATACATCCTGTGCCACATCTTCGGCTTCACTGCGCCGGAACAATACGCGCTGTGCGACTGCCACCGTACGGTCGAGGTGGCGGTGCATGAGCTGGGCAAAGGCCTGCTGATCACTATCGGCAACGAGTAAAGCCAACTCTTCGTCAGAAGAGCCGGCCATGGCTGACGCGCTTGAGGTGCTGTGATGCTTTTCCATACGGAGTGGCAGCATGACCTAGTTCGCCAACCATGGCCAGAGCGTCATGTTGGTCTTACTCGGCAGGCGGTGCTTCAGCCGGAGGTGCTTCTTCGCCACCACCACGGCGACCACCGCCACGACGGCCACCCTCAGGGCGGGCTGGCATGTCGTCTTTGGTCAGAACGCCATCGCCGTTCTTGTCCATCTTGGTGAAGCGGGCTTCGGCACCAGCAAGGAACTCGGCCTTGGAGACCGAGCCATCGCCGTCGGTATCCATCTGCTGCATCATCTGGCCGGGGTTATGACCGCCGCGGCCCTGACGGCTACCTGCGGCCTCTTCGGCCCAGCTTGGCTGCGCGGTCAAAACCAGCGCCGCTACGGCAACAGCTATGGAAATCTTAGAAATCTTGCTCATTTTCAGCCCTCCTCGTGGCATTTGTAATAATGGTACGCGCCCCGAGTAGACACCCTGCGGTGTTAATTTCTGCCGAAATTTTAATGCTTTTTGATAGACTAGATAAGAATTGTCAAAAATTGTATGGACTTTCAGCAACGAATAACACAATTTACGAAGGTCTGGTAACGGTGCACCCTCAAGTGCAATCATAAAAAACCAGCATCAAATTTGGGCAAACTTTAAGCGAGAGATATTCGATATGTCAGATTTCGACACTCAAGATGCGCGCGTGACTGACCTGAGCGACAGCGACAAGGCACGCGGCCGTATTCCCAAACACGCTTGGGGTTATGTTCGTGGTCAGTATGAACTGGCCAACCGTACCTATGAGGAAATTGGCAAAGAGTTCAACTGCACACCCAGCGCTGTGTTCTATGTAGTGAAGCAGGCCAGCATCCGCGCGATCGAGCCGACGCTCGAACTGCCGAAGGATGATACCGCCAAGGCTGAAATCAACCGTATTATGGCTAATTCAAAGGCTACAAGCCAATGGGCAGCCCGTAAGGTTGAAACTGTAGTTGAGCCCAAGGGACCGTCACAAGTTGAGCTGATGGCGCAGCAGGCCAATGCCATGCTGGAAGACGAACACTGCAAGCGTCTGTTCGCTGCCACGTCTAAAACCATTGTGGACTATGTGGCGTTCAAGGCTGCACCAGAAGAAGCCGCTAAGAAAGAGTTCAAGGAAGCGATGCATGAGCTGCGCCGCGCTTTGGCCAGCATCGAGCTGAAGGTGGAGATGGCACAGGTTGCCCCCGCCCGCCAGCAGGTGGCTGCCAATTCATCCGCCCCGCAGCAGCGTCTGCCTGAAATGGCCTGAGGCTTTTAACGCCCCCAAACAAAAACGCCCGCCCCTATAAGGCGGGCGTTTTGCTGTGTGGAAAAAACTAGCTGAGCAGCAGCCAGCCATAGAAACTGAGGAACGGCAGGCACAGGGCCAGCATATCGCGCACAACCGCACGTGGAGAGAAATGGAAGGGAACTGGCAGTGAATCGGGCTGGTTCATTTTGTGCTCCTTTTGTTCGGCTCGGACTTGCTGGTTGTAACAGAACATAACGTGAACATCAACCCCCTAAAACAGGCTTTCGAGTCGCCTTTTGTTCACCGAGTCTTTTCCGATTCGCCTATTGATATAAAAAAGTTTTTTGCCGCCGAGTCGTAAACATGGTTTGTTCTTTTCGCTAATACGCGTAGATGGGTGCGGCTTAACCCGGCAATACAGGGTATTATGGAGGCTGAAAATGAGTGATGCCCAGCCCCTGCCGGAGCTGCCGCCAGAGCCTGACTCTGCAGCCGCCCCCACCCAGCCTGCCCCCGCCCAGCCCCTGAGCCGGTCGGTCAGGAAGCTGGAGGTATGGTTCGACCTGATCGACCGGCTGGCCGAGCGCCGAGGCAGCCATGAGGCCAGCCAGGCCGCTAAAGCCGCCCAGCCCCCTACCCGCGCCCAGATGTGGCTCGACCGCGCCGTCTGGCAGGTCATACGTTTTGCCCGCTGGCTGCGCCCGCACCTCGCCCGCAATGCCGCTGCCGCCCAAAAGGCTACCCGTAGCAGCTGGCGGCGTAACGCCCTGCACCTCAAGCGCCAGACCCGCGGCGTACGCTTACAGGCCTACGGTTGGTTACTCTGGCAGCTGCGCCTCTTGCGCACCGACCCCGACCGCAAACTGGCCGCCATGGGCCTTGCTGGCGGCTTCCTTATTCCCATGACCTTGATTGTGGTACTTGGGCAGATGATCCCGCCCTCTGCACCCGACATCGCGATGGAGAACGCCGCCACCGCCCCCTTTAGCGACCCCAGCGTGCCTGCACCAGCCGCCAATATCATTGATGCCGTACCCGGCGAAGAAGCGACAGTTGAGCCGCCGGTTGAAATGCCTGCACAGGCGCCGCAACAAACCACCTCCATAACCCTGCCACCGGTAACTGCCGAGATGGGCCCGCTCACCATCCAGAATTTCAAGTTCGAGTACTTTGCCCAGCGCGATGCCCGCGGCCGCCTGAACCTGCTGAGCCATGCGGCTGAAGCGATGATCCTTTCGGCCTACCCGATTGGCAGCCGCGCGGTAGAGTTCATGCGCTTCTTTGGTGATGTGATGATACGCTCGGGCACCGAGGCAGAGAGTGCCAATCTGGCGGCACAGGCGCGCTGCATGGCTCTGCCGGTCAACAAGGTGTTCCCGGTCAAGACCGTAACCTGTACTTATGGGCATGATGTGCCACTGCCTCGTTTGGCGCGCGAGAGCGAGCGCAGCCGCGTGTTCTGGATTGTGGCTTTAACCTACAACCGCAATGGCACGCTAACTGACCTGCGCGTACATGCACGCACAACACTGGCAGCTACAAACTAGGCCGCTTCGGTTGCTTCGTCCGGCGTTTCATCTGGCTTGTTGCCCTTGCTCTTTTTGGGCTTCTTCTCGGGTTTGTCAGCCGCCTCATCGATCTTGCGCACCATCACGGCACCGAAGAAACCATCGGTATTGTGCTGGGCTGGCGTCAGCTCGAGGTAACGGCCACCCTCCTGGCCATAAGGCACCAGAATGAAGTCGGGGTTATTGCCAAGGAACGTCTCGACGCGCTGTGCGTTCTCTTCGGCCAGCATTGAGCAGGTAGCGTAAATCAGACGTCCGCCCGGCTTGACCAGACGCGCCGCGCTGTTGAGAATTTCCTGCTGCAGCTTCACCAGCTCGCCAAGGCCGGGGCCCAGCACGCGCCAGCGCGCATCAGGGTTACGGCGCCAAACACCAATGCCTGAGCATGGTGCATCGACCAGCACACGGTCGAACTTGCCTTTATGGCGCTTTACCCAGGGGTCACGCTCGGTGGTCAGCGCGCGGGTTTCGATATTGAAGGCACCTGCGCGGCGGAAGCGCTCGGCCGCACGCTCGAGGCGGCGGGCTAGCACATCGCACGCAATGATACGGCCCTTGTTGTTCATCTGTGCGGCAATCGCCAACGTTTTACCACCCGCACCCGCGCAGAAGTCGACCACCTGATCGCCCGGCTTGGCATCCACCAGCAGGGCCAACAGCTGCGAGCCTTCATCCTGAATTTCGATCATACCGGCCTTAAATGCTTTGGTATTGGCCAGCGCAGGGCGGCCCACCACACGAATACCGATGGGCGACAGCGTTGTCGGCTCGGCCTCGATGCGTTCGGCGCGCAGCTCGCGCAGCGCCGTTTCGCGATCAGTCTTGAGGGTATTGACGCGCAAATCAAGCGCAGCCGGATGCAGCATGGCGGCAACCTCGGCTACAAAGCGCTTACCAAAACGGTCGCGCAGCTTCTGTTCGGCCCACTCGGGCACTTCAAGGCGAACCGCCTCGGGCATTTCGGTATGCTCTTTCGAGCGGCCTTCGAGCTTGGCGATTTTGATCTTCTCTTCGGCGTCCATCTTGGCGGGGTTATATTCGCCGCCCGAGCAGAGCTTGTTGAGCTCGTCAAACGTCACACCATCGAGCATGTACCAGCACAAGGCGGTAGTGCGGGCATCTTCAGGCAGCTCAACGCGCTGCAGCCACCAGCCGATACGCGCATGATGGCGAAGCACGGCATAAACCTCTTCGGCAATCGCGCTACGGTCGTGACTGCCAATATAACGGCGGTTACGGAAATACGAGCTCAGCACACTGTCGGCTGGCTTGAAGGTGGTGTAGATGGTGGCCAGCGCATCGATGAGCGCTTGCAGGCGGGCGGCGGGACGCATTACTTGGTTTTCCTGAATCCGGTTGCAACAACATAAGTTTCTGATGAGTCAGCACGGCTGGCGGCCGGCTTGGTATGCTTGACCACAGCAAAATGCTTCTTGAGCAGATTGAGTGTTTCCTTCTGGCTACCGCCCTGGAAGATCTTGCACACAAATGCGCCGCCGGGAGCCAGCACATCTACGGCAAAGATAGCGGCCTGCTCGGCCAGATCCATAATACGCAAATGGTCGGTCTGTGCATGGCCGGTGGTATTGGCCGCCATATCGGACATCACCAAATCCACCGGGCCATCCATTTCTTCTTTGAGGCGGTCGATGGTGGCCTGCTCGTTAAAATCGGCCACATACAAGTGCGCACCGGCCAGCTCTTCCATTTCGAGCAGATCGATACCGACGATTTTGCCCTTGCCCCTCTCGGGCTTTACTTTTTGAACCGCAACCTGCGTCCAGCCACCGGGGGCTGCGCCAAGGTCAACCACCTTCATGCCGCCGCGCAGCAACTTGAACTTATCGTCAATCTGCAGCAGCTTGAACGCCGCGCGCGACCGCCAGCCCTGCTTTTTGGCCTCGGCCACATAGGGGTCGTTCAGCTGACGCTCGAGCCAGAGCGTGGACGAATGGGTGCGCTTGTGCGCCGTATGCACGTTAACCGCAAGGTTGCGCCCGGTGGGCGTATGCGCGTCAGCCGCCTTTTTAGGCGCCTTCGGGCGACGGCCCATTTTGCCTAAAGCCGATTTGGCGGGTTTTTCATGCGTAGTCATGCGGCCTTGTACACTATTTAAGCAGCCCACCGCAAATGCCGGATGCGCACAGTTACCTTAGGAAAGGCTCGAAACAGCCAAAAAACACAAAGCCCGCGGATGAGGCGGGCTTTGCTGAATGATTAAGAGCCTTGTTTAAGGGCGCAGCGCAGCAACCGTAGCTGTAGTGGTTGCAGCAGGAGCCGGCGGTGTTGGCGCTTCTGGCTGCGTTGCAGCCATACGTTGGTTTATGTCAGTGCGAGCAGCTAAAATGAACTGTTTACATGCTGCAGAAGTAGGCGTTTCGGACTGACGAAGGCCAGACCATGGAGCGACTGTAACTTCGCCTTTTGCTGAGATGTTCCAGATACCCACAACCTTATTGTTCTGCTCGGCGCAGACAGGAATAGGAAAAGCCTCAAGACCCTTAGGAGGAACTACAGCAGTTATACGTAGATGCTCGACAGTGGCAGGCTTGGGATAATCAACGATACGTGTCTTATCGCTTGGCACAGCAATTGTTTCTATAAGAGCTTTAGCAAAGCCACCTGCACGAATTCCAGCGCTATTCTCACCAGTAGCTTTAATCAATTCCTGAGAAATAGAACCAAGAAGCAAAGCCTTTGCAGATCCGTCATCAGCTAGACCTGCATTCGCCAAAGGACTGAAGGCCATAACGACAGCAGTGGAAGCAACCAGATTGCGCATAAACTTAGTTGTAGTCATCTCAGGCTCCTATGAAACCGATGACTAAAGTTTTAGCCAAATGCATACTCTGAGTCGAATCCTTTTTTTACGTATGGTTAACACTTATGCGTTCATGCCCTGTGTCGGAGTTGCAACACGTCGTATCTCGGCCTCCGGAGGAGTTGGCTTCGGATCGTTTGCAGCCACAACACCCTCTGGCTGGAGCATACCCGCTGATGCTAAGGGCTGCGCATTAATGCTCAGACGCGGTGCAGCGCTCGCCACTTTAGGCTCATCATCATATCCATCTGCCACTGTTGCAGTTTGAGCTTGAACCTTGACTGCTGCGGCATCAAGTTTTTCCCTAGCGTCGTAATTCTCGGTTACTACGGCATCAATCTTTTTAGTTTCAGTCGCTGTTACAGGCGTTGTACCCATTTTGACCAATTCAGCATTTTGCGATGCCTGGTCGGCAGCAGCACTTTCGATGATGCCTTCCATAGCATTATACCGCAACAGGTTAGCAACATTGTTTAAAGCCTTTTGAGGATCGCCACCTTCCTTCAGGCCTTCGGCGTAATACTCGGCCAATTCCTTTCTATCCTGCGGAAGATTGTCCATCTTTCCATTCTGCGCGGCTTCTCGAATTTCCATTCTTTCTTGAGGCGTCAGTTTATCGCGCATCATTTCTTCTTCGATAATCTCTAGCTTACTGGTAGCAGTAGCTTTTTCTATGCGGATAGTATTTTCTTCTCTTGTGTGTGGAACGAAGCGGTCAAGTCCAAGTGCTGCTTCAATCTTTGCCTGTTCAGCTAATGCAGCCTTCGTATTAGCGAGACCCATTTTGCTGACATTGCCACATTCAGCAGTTGGGTCATAACGTGATAAAAGCTCTGCATTTTGCGCTTCAACCTTTAATCGACTTGATGCAGACATCAGCGCATCATAAGCCGCTTGATTGCCCTCAGCACGAAGACGCTCAGCTTCCTTTGCCATACCAGTTGCCTGCGAGCTTTCAACAACATGTTTGTACTGCGCTGCAAGTCGCTCTGCCTCTTGCCTCTCAAGCTGCGACATGCGACCAGCTGCAACCTCTTTATCAAGATGCTCATCCATTTTTTGTGAGTCGAATCCGGAAATTCGAGTGATTGGCTTACCATCCTGACCAAGAATAGGCTTACCTTGCGAATCTTTAACTTCTTCATGTTCAAGGCCAGCAGCCATAAAGCTAATGGTCTGAATCATACCGATACGAGCCTGATCACTAAGCGAGCCCTCATTGACACGCCTCTCCAAATCACTCGTAATTGAACTAAGAACAGCAACAGCATTCTCGGTCAACGCCGTACCTGAGTTAATTGTAGTGTTATGAATAACCTGCTGTTCTTCTGGACTCATCGCATCGTACTGATTGCGGGAAATGCTTGATACATAGGCCATATCCTGCTGAATCTGTGATATCTGTTCTTGTGACAGGGTGCCTGAGTTTGTGTATGGATTATTAGCTGTCTTGTTTGTGGGCGCATCACCATAATACTCACCGCCCTTGGCGATGTTGCTGCCCATCAGGGCCATGCCGACTACACCAGCAGCAAGTGCCTTGAGGCGTGCGTTCTCGGCCTCGGCCTGTTCGGCCATTTCCTTCTGGCGTTCGGTCACCATCGACTGAATGGCAGGTGGCAGGCCGCTCATGCCGCCACCCATGCGGATGACTTCATTCACGATCATGGCGTTGGTGGTCATACCGGCATTTACAGCCTGAATGATGGTCGGGTTACCCGCCCTATAGGCGGCGGCAAGGTCCGGGTCGAGCGTATCGACCACTGACGGAATAACGGTGGGCGGAACTGGCGGCGGCTCGTTATTGCTGTCGGCGATATTGCTCATAGATGGTCCCTGCCCTTATGAAAAACGGAATCCCATAGTTACTGAATCAGGTTACAGATATTTACTTAAAACTTGCTTATAGCGCAGGCAAAATAATCTCAAGTCATTGAAATTATGGGCATTTAATATGCCACCTACGTTAAGCGCTCATACCCTGCACTGGTATGCTGCGCAGTGGGCGCTGGGGCTCTGGCTCGGGTGCTGGGGCAAGCGCCACGGCCTGGGGCTCGGCTGCCACCACACCTTCGGGCTGCAACATACCAGCTGCCGATAAAGGCAGCGCACTGATGGTTTGCCGCTGCGGTGAGGCATCTGCCTCAGCAAGGTCGGCCTTGATTTCGGACTTTGCGGTTAGAGTATCTTCAGGCGCAGGTTTGTGCCTGCTGTTATAAAGCTCTTCCCAGCCATCGTAGGCGACAACGCTGTTACTCTCGCGGGTCGTGTAATAGCCATCCTGCAGGCTTGCTTCAATTCTGGCACGCGCATCCTCTTCGCTATCGGCATGCGTTGGCGCAGCATACTTGCGCCCATGACCGGGGCCTTTAGCCTGAGCGGCCTGTTCGTTGTGCTTTTGGGCCTTACCGGTTTTATCCAAACCTTCCGAGGTTTTGCCATGCCGGTGCTGATCTGTACCAATTCTTGCTGCCACGATATCGGCCATAGCATCGGTTGCCAATTTCTCGGCTACCTTATAATCGCCCATGGGAATGGCATATTTCTGCAGCTCTGGTGATAGCGCAGCAATACGCTCCTTCTGGCGTTTCAGGCCATCTGGGGTACTCAGGTCATCTTCTTTCTTATAGCCTTGCGCGGCCAGAATAACGTCCTGAATATCCTTGCCGCTGCGGCCATCGGCCTGCATCTTGTCGATGATATCGTTGATGCCTTTTTCGGCAGTCTTGCGTTCGTCCTTGGCTTTGTTCATCGCCTCGTTGTTGAACTGCTTTTTCTCAGGCTCGGATAGCTTCTGATATGTGTTGAAGTCGACCTGCTGCATCTGCTCGATGCTCATGGCACTGAACTGACCACCATCAAGCCTGCCGTTGCTAGCAGCTGTATTGCCAGAGCTTTCGCCATAATACTCGCCGCCCTTGGCGATGTTGCTGCCGCTCATCATGCCGAGGCCAACAATACCAGCCGCAAGCGCCTTGAGGCGCGCGTTCTCGGCTTCGGCCTGCTCGGTCATTTCCTTTTGGCGCTCACTGACCATGGCCTGAACGGCGGGCGGCAGGCCGCTCATGCCACCGCCCATGCGGATGACTTCATTCACGATCATGGCGCTGGTGGTCATGCCTGCGTTGACCGCCTGAATGATGGTGGGGTTGCCCGCCCTGTAGGCGGCCGCAAGATCAGGGTCGAGCGTATCGACAATTGAAGGAACAGTGGCAGAAGACAACGGAACTGGAGGATTGTTACTATCAGCAATATTGCTCATATATGGCTCCTGCCGTAATAAAGTTATTTAAATATCCCGCGAATATGAAATTAGCTTACGTAAATTAACTTAAAAATCCCTTAGAAATGCCCTAGTCACATGGTTAACGCTGTTACACCAAGATGCTAAGGTGCGGCAGGATGACCACGCAGGGTTAACGCCGTGATGGAGTAAAAGACATACGATGCGGACCTATAGCGTTTTCCCTAACGGAATCATCCACTTATCTCTGCTTTTGAGTTTGAGCGCCTGCGCCCTCGGCCCAGATTATAAAGAACCAACCGCAGAAATGCTGAATATACCCGCCACATGGCAAGGCGCGACGGCGACACAGGCCCCTAACCTCGCCCGCTGGTGGGAGCAGCTGAACGACCCTGCCCTGAGCCCTCTTATAAGTGAAGCGCTGGCCAATAACCTCGACCTGAAGATCGCACAAAGCCGCCTGAAGCAGGCCATGGCCCAGCGCGAAATTGCCTATGCCGGTCAATTACCAACTGCATCTACCTCCGCCTCGGCCACTTCAGGCGGCAGCAGCGGCAATACATCCGACAGCTATCGCGGCAGCCTCTCAACCTCGTGGGAGCTGGATATCTTTGGTGGTAATGCGCGCGCGAGTGAGGCCGCACAAGCCGATCTTGAGGCAACCCAAGCCAACACCTACGGCACGCGCGTGGCTTTGGCGGCTGAAGTAGCCACGACGTATTATAATATACGCAATGCACAGAACCGGCTGGATGTAGCGCAGCGCAACCTCGCCTCACAAACCGAGACCTTGCAGTTTATTGACTGGCGCAGCAGGGCCGGGCTGATTGATGGCCTCACGTTAGCTCAAGCCCGCACCCAGCGCGCGCAGACTGCTGCCAATATTCCGGCGCTTGAAACGACACTGGCTAACGCCAAGTTTACACTAGCAGTACTGCTTGGCAAAGCGCCCGGCACCCTAGGCCCTGAGATTGATGAACCAACTCCACTGCCTAAGCTGCCAGATCAGATTGCGATTGGCATTCCGGCTGAAACCCTGCGCCAACGGCCAGATATAAATGCAGCAGAGCGCATACTGGCGGCAGAAACTGCACGTGTTGGTGTGAGCGAGGCTGACTTGCTGCCCAGCTTCACTCTCTCTGGCTCACTCGGGCTGGATGCACTGGCACTGGCTGATGTGTTGAGCGGCGCCAGCATCGCACGCAGTGTCGTCGGCTCGCTCGCACAAACCATCTTTGACGGTGGCGCACGCCGCCAGCGTTTGAACATTCAGAATGAAGCGCAGGAGCAGGCGTTCCTTACCTATCAGGCAACCGTGCTTAACGCCCTGCAAGAGGTTGAAAGCGCACTAGTGACACTTGCCAACAACCGCGCCCGCAAAACCCAGCTTGAAATTGCAGCCCGCAGCGCCCGCCAGGCGGACATACTGGCAGGCCAGCAATATAACGCTGGTGCAATTGACTATCAGAGCAGGCTCGAGACCCAGCGCAGCCGCCTCTCGGCGGAAGATAGCTACGCCAGCGCACAGATTGACGAAATTACCGCCCTCATTGCGCTTTATAAAGCCATGGGCGGTGGGTGGCAGAAGGAGACAGCACAATGACCGGTGCCAACGAAATTCGCGATATGCTGAGCAAGAACACGCCCAAACGCCGCCCCCTGCGCCACTTTATGGTTATAGGTGGTGTAATGGCTGCGCTGGCGATTGGCTGGATGAGCTTTGGCGGCGAAAGCACCACGGTGACCTATCGCACCCAGGATGTATCGCGCGGTAATTTGCAGGTAACGGTGTCGGCCTCGGGCACACTTGCCCCAACCAATCAGGTCGATGTGGGCTCCGAGCTGTCTGGTATTATCGATGATGTATTGGTCGATGAAAACGATAATGTAACCGTGGGCCAAGTGCTGGCACGGCTCGATACCGCCAAGCTTAATGATGCGATTACCAAGTCCCAAGCATCGCTCACATCCGCTCAAGCAGGCGTGAAGCAGGCTGAAGCCACCGTGAAGGAAGCTCAAGCAGCGCTCAAGCGCCAGCAGGAATTACACCGCCTTTCAAATGGCCGCGCGCCATCAAAAGCCGAAATGGAAACGGCTGAAGCAACCGTGGCGCGCGCCGAAGCCAACCTCGCCAGCGCACAGGCCACTGTGGCGCAGGCAGAGGCCCAGCTGAGTTCGGATAAAACCAACCTCGATAAGGCCAGTATCACCTCGCCCATCAACGGCGTGGTGCTGACCCGTAGCATTGAGCCCGGTCAGACTGTAGCGGCATCGCTCTCGGCCCCCGTGCTGTTTGTGCTGGCCGAAGACCTTGCCAATATGGAACTGCAGGTGAATGTGGATGAGGCAGATGTCGGCTCGGTGAAAGATGGCCAGACCGCTACCTTTACCGTAGATGCCTATGGGGAGCGCAGCTACCCTGCCACCATTACGCGCGTCAGCTTTGGCGCCACTACAACCGATAATGTGGTGAGCTACCTCGCTACGCTGAAGGTGGATAATAACGACCTGTCATTAAGACCGGGCATGACTGCCAGTGCCGAGATTCTGACCATGCTGCGCGAAAACGTGCTGCTAGTGCCCAACGCAGCGCTGCGTTATGCGCCACCCGTAGCCGCCACAGCCAGCAGCGGCGGTATTATGAGCGCCTTCATGCCGCGCATGCCACCTGGTATGGGCCGCCGCGCCCGCACGCAAGATAGCGCAAACAGTAATGAGAAAACCATTTATGTACTCGAGCAGGGCCAGCCCAAGGCCGTGACCGTGACCGTAGGCGCAAGCAATGGCACAGTTACAGAAGTTACCTCGGCAGAGCTAAGCGAAGGCAACAAAGTCATCACCGGGAGCAGTGCGGCCAAGTAATGACAAACGCAACGCCCCTCATCCAGCTGCAGCAGATTACCAAGACCTATGGTGTGGGCGAAGCTGCATTTCAGGCGCTGCGCGGGGTAGACCTTCAAGTTACAGATGGCGAGTTTGTTGCCGTAATGGGACCAAGCGGCTCGGGTAAATCATCGATCATGAACCTGCTTGGCTGCCTTGATACGCCAACCACCGGCTCATACCTGTTCCGTGGTGTGGCGGTTGAGCAGTTGAGCCAGCAGCAACGTGCGCTGATCAGGCGGCACTACCTTGGTTTTGTATTCCAGGGTTTCAACCTACTGGCACGCACAACTGCGCTTGAGAATGTGGAACTCCCCCTGCTCTACCGTGGTGGCAGTGCAGCTGAACGGCGCGAACGCGCCATGGCCGCGCTTGAGGCTGTGGGCCTGACGCGCTGGGCCACACATACGCCCAGTGAATTATCAGGTGGGCAGATGCAGCGTGTGGCCATAGCCCGCGCGATTGTAACCAACCCGCTGGTGCTACTGGCGGATGAACCGACTGGTAACCTCGATACCCAACGCAGCAAAGAAATTATGGAGCTGCTGACCAAGCTGAATCAGGAGCGCGGCATTACCGTGCTGATGGTTACACATGAGCCGGATATGGCTGCTTATGCCAGCCGTACCGTGCATTTTGTCGATGGGCTTGTACACTCAGATAGCGGGAGTGCCGTTCATGCTGTTTAGCATCATCATGCTCTCACTGCGGCAGATCCGGCGCAATCTCCTGCGTTCGTTCCTGACAGTACTCGGTGTAGTTATTGGCGTGAGTGCGGTTATTACCATGGTGAGCCTTGGTAATGGCGCAACGCAGGCGGTATCGGACCAGATCTCGAGCCTTGGCAGTAACCTGATTATCTTGAGGCCCGGCCAGCGCCTTGGCCCGGGGCGTGATAGCGCTGGCTCATCGCCGTTCAAGCTGGCAGATGCCGATGCCATTCGTACGCAAATCTCTAACCTCGCAGCGGTATCGCCAGTAGTGAATGCGGCGGTAACCGTAGTGTATATGTCCGAAAACTGGAACACGAGTATTACAGGCACCACAGCTGACTACCTGATCACCAATAACTGGACCATCGGCAAAGGTCGTATGTTTAACGACAGCGAAGAAAATGCAGGCGCCGCCACCTGCGTGATTGGCGAGACAGTGCGCAAAAACCTGTTTGGTGCACAAAGCCCCATCGGTAGCCGTATTCGCGTGAAGCAGTTTGCCTGTGAGGTTGTGGGCCTGCTTGCCAGCAAGGGCCAGTCGTCCATGGGCAGCGATCAGGACGATGTGGTACTGATGCCCATCAAGGCCGTGCAGCGCCGCCTGCGCGGCAATCAGGATGTGGGTACGCTGATGATCTCAGCCGCCGAAGGGGCCGACAGCACCGAGATTATGAGCGACCTTGCCGCCCTGATGCGCGAGCGCCGCCATGTAGGCCCGACTGAAGACGATAACTTTAACGTGATGGACACCAAGCAGATTGCTGAAACCCTGTCGGGTACCACCAAGATTTTAACCGCGCTGTTAGGTGCGGTGGCGGGCGTAAGCCTGCTGGTAGGTGGTATCGGTATCATGAACATCATGCTGGTCTCGGTGACCGAGCGAACCAAGGAAATTGGCATCCGTTTGGCCATCGGCGCGCTGGAGCGCGAGGTGCTCATGCAGTTCCTGATCGAGGCGGTCATGCTCTCGGCCTTGGGTGGACTGTGCGGCATTATTCTGGCGCTCATCGCCTCCTATTCCCTTGCGGGCCTCATGGGCGTGCCGTTTGTATTCAATGCAGGAATTAACCTGCTGGCGTTCGTTTTTTCAGCATTCATTGGGGTTTTCTTTGGCTATTTCCCTGCCCGTAGGGCTGCCAAACTCGACCCGATTGAAGCGCTGCGGCACGAGTAACAAGCTTGCGATTTACCCGATAAACCGCTAATTATTGCGCTGCAAATACAAAGCTGGAGCGCAAAATGAGCAATACAGAGCTGGGCACCTACGACACCGCCGAAATTGAAGCCAAGTGGCGTCAGGAGTGGGACAAGTCGGGCGTATATAACTGGAACCCCGATATCCCGCGCGACCAGACTTTTGTCATCGATACGCCGCCGCCTACCGTGTCGGGCAGCCTGCATATGGGCCATGTGTATAGCTATACGCAAACCGACCTGCTGGCGCGCTACATGCGCATGAGCGGCAAAAACGTATTCTACCCTATCGGCTATGATGATAACGGCCTGCCGACCGAGCGACTGGTTGAAAAGAAGCGCGATGTGAAGGCTGCCGTGCTTGGCCGCGAAGAGTTTTCGCGCATCTGCCTTGAAGTGGCGACTGAGAGCCGCGCCGACTTCCGCGATCTGTTTGGCCGCCTCGGCATGAGCTACGACTGGAACCAGCAGTACAGCACCATCGAGCCACGCAGCATCAAGCTCTCACAGCTCTCGCTGATCGACCTTTACGCCAAGGGCCATCTGTATCGCTCGGGCCAGCCCGCGATGTGGGATCCGGTTGACCGTACCGGCATCGCGCAGGCCGAAGTGGTTGAGAAAGAAACCAAGGGCGTAATGTACCAGTTCCCGTTCAGCGTGAACGGCGAGCAGATTGTGATTGCCTCTACCCGCCCTGAGCTGCTGGCGGCTTGCGTGGCGGTGATGTACCACCCAACCCACCCCAAGGCAGACAAGTTCAAGGGCCAGAAGGCCATTACCCCGCTCTTCGGTATCGAAGTACCGATGATTGCCGATGAAGCCGTGAACCCTGAAAAGGGCACCGGCGTGGTTATGTGCTGCACCTTTGGCGATGATACGGACATCATCTGGTGGCGCGAGCACAAGCTGCCGTTGCGCTCAATCGTGCAGCAGAGCGGTAAGCTCGGCAACCTTGAGACCATTGGCGATGCTGACTGGAAATCGGTAAACCCCGCCAAGGCCAAAGAGATTGCAGCCAAGATTGAAGGCCAGAACGTACGCGCCGCCAAGCTCACCATGGTTGAGCTGCTGAAGGCCGAAAACCTTATTCTGGCCGAAGAGCCGGTGGTGCAGATGATCCCCTGCGCCGAGCGCTCGGGCGCGCCGCTGGAACTCATCCCCACCCTACAGTGGATGGTGCGTCTGGTTGACAAGAAAGAACAGCTTATCGCCAAAGGCCGTGAGCTGGAGTGGAAGCCCGAGTACATGCGCGCGCGCTTCGAGAACTGGGTGAACAACCTGAAGATCGACTGGCTGATCAGCCGCCAGCGCTACTTTGGTGTGCCTATTCCGTTCTGGTACTCAAAGCGCCCCGGCGAAGAAGGCAAGATCATCGCCGCCACGCCCGAGGAGCTGCCGGTTAACCCGCTCTCCACGCCGCCCAAGGGCTACACCATGGACGAAGTTGAGCCGGATAAAGACGTGCTCGATACATGGGGCACCAGCTCGATCAGCCCGCAGCTGAACAGCGGCGCGATTACACAAGAGCTGGCGGTTGACCTTGAACGCCACCACAAGCTCTACCCCGCCGACCTGCGCCCGCAGGCGCATGAAATCATCCGTACATGGCTGTTCTACACCATTGCCAAGTCGATGCTGCACACCGATCAGCTGCCATGGAAGAACGCCGCCATCAGCGGCTGGTGTCTGGCCGAAGATAAAAGCAAGATGAGCAAGAGCAAGGGCAACGGCATTACGCCGCAAGAGCTGCTCACCCGCCATTCGGCTGACATCATCCGTTACTGGACCGCGACTGGCCGCTTGGGCCACGACACCGCCTTCTCGGAGGTGCCGTTCGGCGAAGCTAAACGCCTTGTGAATAAGCTGTGGAATGCCTCGAAGCTGGTTGGCCCCAATATGGTGGCCACGCCGGACAAGAGCAAAATCACCTCGGTGATTGACCGCTGGATGCTGTCGCACCTGTATAAAACCGTTGAGCAGGCTACTGCCTTCTTCAACGATTATAACTACACTCAGGCGCTTGAGGTGGCTGAGCAGTTCTTCTGGAAGACCTATTGCGACAACTACCTCGAAATCGCCAAGGGCCGTTTGTATGGCGAGCAAGGCACGGCTGAAGAGCAGCTAAGCGCCAAGCACGCCCTCACCCTCGCGCACCGCGTCATCCTCGGACTGTTTGCGCCGTTTACGGTGAATGTAACTGAGGAGCTTTACAGCAAGCTGTTCGCGGCCGAGTTCGCCAAGGAAGGCTCACTCCACCGCCGCGGCGGCTGGCCCAAGGCAGACGCCCTGTTGCTGGACGAAAAAGCCATGGCTGAAGGCGATATCGCGATTGATGCGCTTACAGCCGTGCGCCGCATGAAGGCCGCACTCAAGATCTCGATGAAGGCCGATATGGGCATGCTCGAAGTGGCTGCCGGCGAAAACTGCCCCGAGGGCGCTTGGCAGCAATTAAGCGTCGCGCTGGCCGACCTGCAGAATGTAACCCATGTGGCGGGCATTGTGTGGCATAAGGGCGAAGCAACCGGCGAATGGCATGCCAGTGATACCGGCAGGCTTAAAGTCAGAGCAACCCTCGCACAGGCAGCATAATGAACGACGCACTCAAAGCACTCTTGGCGTTAGGTCGCCCCGACCTCGCCAAATTCCTCGATCATGGCAAGCTCATTACATCAGCCCAGTTCGAGGGTATGTGCAAAGAAGCGGTGCAGGACTTTAAGGAGAATGGCGATACCACCATTCTGTTGCGCCTCATCGCGTTGTTCGACCAGTCACCGCTCAAGCCCACGCTGGTGATCAGCCTGTGCAAGGCGACTGGCCTGCGCAGTTATCTCAAGAATGGCGAAGTGCAGCTCACCAAGAGCGACAGCACCGCAGCGCCCGCCGAGTTCGACCTCAAGGCTGGCCTCGCCCAGCGCCCGTCAGATGTTGGCTCGCGCAAGCCCAAGAAGTTCAAGAAGTCGCCCCAGCGCGCCAAGGGGCCGAAGTACCCCAAGCTGGCTGGCAAAGCGTTCGACCCCTATGCGCCTCGCGGCAAAAACGCGGTGAAGTTCGATACGCCGAAGGAAGAAACAGGCGGCCGTTACGGCAAGCCTGCGCCCAAGCGCTTTGAGACAGCGGTACCGCGCGGCAAAGGTGGCAGCGCTGGTAAATTCGGTAAACCCCAATACGAAGGCCGTAGTGCGCCTGCCGATGGCGAAGCCCGTAAGTTTGCCAAGCCTTATGCCAAGCGCTCAGACAGCGCCGGTGCAGAAGGCGGCAAATACGCCAAGCCCGTAACCGGTGGCCGCCGCTTTTACAATGCCAAGACCCCACGCGGCCAAAGCGCTGGTGCGCCGAAGTTCGGTAAGCCCAAATTCGCAGGCCAGAAGAAGCGCTGATGAGCAACACGCCGCGTAAGAAAAAACTTATCGCGGCGTTGCTGCTTCTACCCATCTGGCTGCCGGTTCTGCTCTATACGGGGTTCGAGTGGTTCATCGACCCGTTTCCTAACTCCATCTGGGCATTGCGTGTGCTCAACACCAATTATCTTGTCCATGTGCGCGCTGACCTCACCATCGACGGCGAGCCGCTTGTCATGGAGCGCATCATAAGATGTTACGAGCCGGTCGATTATGGCTTTTTGGTCAGGCGATTTGGTGGTGGAGGCTTCGTAAACAAAGGAAATGCTGGTGATAATATTACCGGCACATCCAATTCAGGCCGGGTTTTTATAATTTCGCTGCCTGATATATGCGACTCTTTATTAGGCCGGTATGTTGAGGGACAGGGGTATGTGCAATTCGACCCCGAAAATGCAGATGTTCCACCTCTCAGGCTTACCAAAAAGGAACTTAATATTCCCGCTTTGTACGAGGTTTTTGGAGGACGCGCTGCACCTCAGGTCGACTGGTACGCGGCGCGCGATCAGCTATTGGCCGGGTATCATGGCGTTAGGCTGGTTGATCTTCTGGTAGCAAAAGCGCCAATGCCAGAATCGCCGTGGAGTTTTATGAAAGACTGGAATGGGTATGAGTGGTTTGGAACTACCACCTGGATAAGGCCATTTAGAATGGGCGTTACGCGAAAATATCATGCTGCTTATTTGATTCCGGTACCGCGCACTGTCTGGGAAAATCTGGGGCATTGGCCTCTCGCGCTTCTTGAAGCTTGGGGTCCTGATTTCAGGAAAAAAATGGAAGAGTATGTGAAAGTTTATCAGTCCTTTACCGAGGATACGTTAACGCAAGGCAATGAAAAACATCCCGAATGGGCACTTTTTCAGTCTTTTAACCTTGCAGGTATATTTGGTCCTGACAGCAGGCTAGGGATTAATCCATCTGACATCCAGTACGCAGACTTTTTCCGCGAAAGAGGCTGGATAGCTCGCAGCGTTATTCCATGTCTTTATGATGCAACTTCCAAATCATGTGACGCAATTCCAGATCGGCAAGGCATACTGCGTTTTACCTATCAGGCGGGCGCGCAACGGGGCCGGAAGCCTGATCATGTCTATAATTTTGAGGGAGAGTCCATAGTCGTGCCAAATGGCAGTATCCTTCACTGGTATCGTCACAGGGATGGCATGGTTTTTGTTGGTGGAATGACGGAAGCTTACTTGGGGGACAATTAAAATGCCAGCTACACTAACTGCTGAAGAAGTTACAGAATATGCAAGAAGAGATAGCCACGAATAAGGCTAATACTTAGGGCCTAAAAATCAGGTTATGCAAGCAAAGTGGCCTATTGCATACCTTGTAATACTTGACTTAAGCCCATACTTCTTTAGTATTTGCGGGCATTTTCAAGAGGAAACACCATGTCCATGAGTCAAGCTCTATCGAACCCTGTTCGCGTCACCTTCCCGGATGGCAAGAGCAAGAGCTTTGAGACTCCGCCCACCGGCCTGCAGGTGGCCGAGAGTATTGGCCCCAGCCTGGCCAAAGCCGCCATGTGCATCAAGGTGGATGGCGAGTACCGCGACCTCTCGCGCCTCATCGAGCAAAGCGCCAAAATCGAAATCGTCACCCGTAGCAGCGAGTATGGCCTTGAGATGATCCGCCATGATGCCGCGCACATCATGGCCGAAGCCGTGCAGGAGATTTACCCCGGCACGCAGGTGACCATCGGCCCCGCTATTGAGAACGGTTTTTATTACGACTTCGCCCGCGCCGAGCCCTTCACGCCGGATGACCTTGGCAAGATTGAAGCCAAGATGCGCGAGATCATTCAGCGCGATGCCAAGTTTACGCGTGAAGTGTGGACACGCGATGCCGCCATCAGCTTTTTCAAGTCGCGCGGCGAGCACTTTAAGGTTGAGCTGATTCAGGATCTGCCCGCTGGCGAACCCATTTCGGTTTACAAGCAGGGCCAGTGGCTTGATTTATGCCGCGGCCCTCACCTGCCCTCAACCGGCAAGGTGGGCACCGCCTTCAAGCTCATGAAAGTGGCTGGCGCTTACTGGCGCGGCAACTCGAACAACCCGATGCTGCAGCGTATTTACGGCACGGCCTTCCGCGACCAGAAAGAGCTGGATGCCTACCTGCATCAGCTGGAGGAAGCCGAGAAGCGCGACCATCGCAAGCTGGGCCGCGAGATGAACCTGTTCCACCAGCAGGACGAAGCTGCGGGTCAGGTGTTCTGGCATCCGCATGGCTGGACGCTGTACCGCACGCTCGAGAACTTCATTCGCAAGCGCATTGATGCCGATGGCTATGTTGAGGTGAAAACCCCGCAGCTCTACGACAGCTCGCTGTTCAAGGCCTCAGGCCATTGGGATTTGTACGGCGATAACATGTTCAAGGTGGATATCGATGGCGGCGAGCGCCAGTACGGTCTCAAGCCAATGAACTGCCCTGCCCATGTGCAGATTTTCAAGCAGGGCCTGAAGAGCTATCGCGAGCTGCCCATCCGTATGGCTGAGTTTGGCTCGTGCCACCGCAACGAGGCCTCGGGCGCACTGCATGGTATTATGCGTGTGCGTGCCTTTGTGCAGGATGATGCACATATCTTCTGCCGTGAAGACCAGATTACCGATGAATCATCGCGCTACTTCAAGCTACAGCTTTCGGTTTACGAAGACCTCGGCTTTAGTCGTGAGAACATCAAGGTGAAGCTGGCCCTGCGCCCCGAGCCTGAAAAGCGCGTAGGTGCGGATGACCTGTGGGACAAGGCTGAAGATGGCCTGCGCCACGCCCTCACCACCGCTGGTCTTGAGTTTGAAGAGCTGCCCGGCGAAGGCGCCTTCTATGGCCCGAAGGTGGAGTTCCATCTGGTTGACGCGATTGGCCGTAGCTGGCAGTGCGGCACCCTGCAGCTCGACTTCAACCTGCCTGAGCGCCTTGATGCCGACTATGTGGGCGAAGACAGCCAGCGCCACCGCCCTGTCATGCTGCATCGTGCCATTCTGGGCTCGATGGAACGCTTCATCGCCATTCTGATCGAGCATTATGCCGGCAAGTTCCCGCTGTGGTTAGCGCCGTTACAGGTGGTAGTTGCCACCGTCACCAGCGAGGCCGATGGTTATGGTCAGGAAGTAGTCGCGCAGCTGCGCGCCGCTGGCCTGCGCGTGGAGATTGATACGCGTAATGAGAAGATCGGCTACAAGATCCGCGAGCACAGCCTCAAGAAGGTGCCGGTACTCTGCGTGGTTGGTATGCGTGATGCCGAAGCCAAGAACGTTGTGCTGCGCCGAATTGGCAGTGAAGCGCAGGAAACCATGAGCCTTGCAGATGCCATCAGCTCGCTCAGCCTTGAGGCCAAGACCCCTGGAATCTGATTGATGCAGAGAACTCTTCCCCAGCGCACTTCACTAAGTGGCTTTAACTTGGTTGAAGCCGCAATTGTGCTGGGTATTATCGGGCTTGTGATTGGTGGCATCTGGGCGGCAGCGGCCACGGTGCACCAGCAATATAAAGTATCCCGCTACATGGCCTCACTCAGCGGCTTTACCCAGAAACTGCAGGCTGTTTTTGGCCAGTATACGCCTTGCCTTGGCGGCGAATATACGCACTACAGGTTCCCTCAGGCGTGGGATCAGCTCAGAACCTCACCAGAATGGCAGGAGATGATCGGCATTCTGCCGGTCTACTCTACCGAAATTTCCGAACCTGCGGGCAATTGCACTGGTACACAGCCTGTTGTTTTTTATATTGCGGTTAGCGGGCGCTCTATCGGAGGTGCAGCTAATGGCATCTGCCTGCCTATCCGCCGTCGCCTCGATGGTATTATTGCCTCTGGCGGACGCGATTTTGCGGTAAGCTACCCAAATGCAGATGACTGCTGGTGGGGCTGGAAAATCCAGATTGCCCTGCCCAGAATTGCTCCTTAAGTCGTATTCATTCAAACCCTAAAACAAGGCTAAATCATGACCACCGAAAAATGGCAGCAAGCCGCCGACTGCGGCGCCGACACCAAAGCGATTGAAGCGCAAATTGGCGCGATCTGGTCGGCGCATACACAGATGCATCACACCATCATGGGTGTACTCGGCTGGCGTAAATACAAGAAGGATGAGGCCGAGGCGATTGCCCACCTGCACCTCGAGAAAATCACCACGCTCGGTGATGTGGTCAAGGCCTTGCGGACCTACCGCCCCGGCGAAGAACTCTCGCGTATGCTTGATGAAGTGGAAGTCCTGAACAACGCCCGTAACTATGTGCTGCATGGCATCTTGATGCATAACGTGGCCGCTGCAGAGAAACAGCGCGATGAAGACTATGGCTTTGGCCGCAGCACCCGCGCGGGCGGTGAATTCCGCATCCGCCCCCTCTCCGACCTCGACTTCTGGAACATCGACAAGCAGATGCTGAAGGTGGTTAGCGAAATCAAAGCCGAACTCGGCGTGATGCAGAAGGCTGCTTAAGACTTATGTGGGTCCCTGCTTTAGCCGGGATGACGGTTACTTATATGGCGCTGCCCTCAGCATTTGTCACAAACACTTTCAGCGTCTGGCCATCATCCTGATAGGAGAGCTCCACCTTCACATTATGGGCAGTATAAACACGACCTTTGCAGTTTGGCGTAGTATGGTCTACTACCTCAAAGCGGGTTACTTTATCAGTATCGCTCATGGAGCAGCGCCCTACTTCTGGTATCTGGATAAATCTGGCAACGGCATAAAACCGAGCAGCACTAGCAGTAACAGAGCATTAAGACCTACGCGGCCAAAGGCTTCGAGCGCCTCCATAAACTGTCCGCTGAACAGCGCAGCGCTAAAAGACGAGAATGAAAACAGGAAAGTGCCGCAAATAGACAGTGCCAGCCACTGCAGCACAATCCAACGCTTCATGAGTGTTGCTAGAATAAGCGCTGCAGAGATACCCAGTTCGAGCCAGCCTCTACCTGCATAAACACCCACTGGCGCCTTATAGGAGGGAAGCACGGTATTGATCTGGTTTAGAGGCACGCCGCGCCGCTGCTGCTCTTGCGCATTAGCCTGAAAATCGGCGACTTCCTTTTCGTATGCCAGCTTGCTTTCAGCAATTATCTGCTGTGCTTTCCATATCTGTGTACCGGTGCCGAAGATGACGAAAAGATTGAGAAGAATGAAGGCTAAGGCACAATAAAAAGCACGCTGCGGATGCTCCCAGAACTCACGCCACATACTTAAATACTCTCAACCAACCCGGCATCCACGCGCTCGCCGAGGCCTTCGGCGTAGTCATGGATCTTATCGAGCCACATGCTCTTCTGCTCAGGCGCCATGAAAGACGCCATGACCGAGTTTTGCGCCAGTTTGACCAGATCATTCTTGGTAAGGTTCAGGCCCTCGGTAATGGCGCGGAAGTTATCCTGCATATAGCCACCGAAATAGGCTGGGTCATCCGAATTCACCATCACGCACATGCCCATATCGAGCAGGCGCTTGATGTTATGGTCGGCCGCTGTGTCTACCACCCGCAGCTTCACGTTTGAGAGCGGGCATACGGTAAGCGGCATCTGCATTTTGGCGAGGCGCTTGCACAGCTCAAGATCTTCCTCGCTGCGCACGCCATGGTCGATACGCGCGACCTTCAGATCATCAAGCGCTTCAACGATATACTCAGGCGGGCCTTCTTCACCCGCATGAGCCACAGTGAGCAGACCGGCAGCGCGGGCAGCAGCAAAGACGCGGCTGAACTTGCTGGGCGGGTGGCCGCGCTCGGATGAATCGAGCCCTACAGCGGCAATCTTGCTGAGGTGCGGCTGTGCCTGCTCCCAGGTCTTGAATGCATCTTCTTCGCTCAAATGGCGCAGGTAGCTCATGATGAGCTTTGAGGTGATGCCGAAATCAATCCGCGCTTCGGTGAGTGCACGATCGATACCTGTAATAACCGTCTCGAAGGCTACGCCGCGCTCGGTATGCGTCTGCGGGTCGAACATGATCTCGGCATGCACCACGCCATCTTCATGCGCACGCTTCATGTAGGCATAGGTCAGGTCGAAGAAGTCCTGCTCATCAATCAGCACGCTGGCGCCAGCGTAGTAGATGTCGAGGAAGGACTGAAGATCGGAGAAGTTATAGGCCTCACGCAGCGCCTCAACCGACGGATAGGCCAGCTTCACGCCATGCTTGGCGGCGAGCTTGAACACCATTTCGGGTTCGAGCGAACCTTCGATGTGCAGATGCAGCTCGGTCTTGGGCAGGCCGCGAATGAACTGGTCGAGTTCGAGAGTAAGATTGGTCATGCTGGCCTCCGGTTAGCCTAGTGAAAGTAGAAAACCGAAGTATTAACTGCAAGAACAATTAGGGTGAAAGCACGAGATATCGCTCGGGAATCTCCCAAATGATCAGTTTTGGCGGAGTCTCGCGCCAACTATCGCTGTTAAGGTATTTCTCCATGACGGCAAACGGGCCGAGGCCCTCATCCGCCATATTCAGCACATCGGCCTGCAGTTTAAAATGCAGCATGTCTTCAAACGTCCAGATGCGGTTGGCGCTATAGCTGGTGCCAACCAGTACAACCGGGGGCACTGTATCATCGAGCAGGCTGGCGTTGGTGGTTATGGCCTCGCGCCTCAAGATAGGCTCAGCTGCGATCGTAACGCCCGGCAGGTAGCGGAGCAAATCGCCCTTGTGCTGCCCTCGCCCCATCAGACGCAGCTCGTAGGTTTGTTTAGGTAATCCGGGGGCGAGCTTGGTCAAGGCCTCGGCCGCCAAGGTAACACCATAAGGCGACCAATGCGTATCCGTGAGCATAAAGGCTGGTGCGTGACTGGCCATGGATAGCTTGAGCAAATCAACCTGATCGCCAGTTACGATCCGTCCGGCTTCATACAGGCCCTGTCGGCAGGATGGCGGCGTGAACTGCGGATAGACGCGAAGTTTGGACGGCACCAGGAGAATGCGCAACTCAATACCCTGCACCTGCATTTGCTGACGAATACTGCTGATATATATGAAGTTACGCTCAAGATTAGCCTGCCAGCCACGTGGGCAGGTAAACTCCTCGGCGGAGTACAGAACGCCATTCGCCCCCACGACAACACCTTTACGGCCCTCGGTGAACAGCGCGTACTCGGCCCTGCCCCATAAGTTGCGGCTTGGCTGCTCGAGCGGTAATGCCTCGTTATACGCCTTCTCACTAAAGTTTTTGAGTGGCGGCATATAGGCTGCGCTCATGCCTGCACCACAAAGCAGCAGCAGAATGAGGAAGAAGCCAGAGAGGTTATGCAGTGTCATAATTCCTCCCTAAAACTGGAAATACAGGAAGGGTGAATAACTAAGTGCCAGCAGCCGCGAGACAGCAGCTACGAACAGCATAATAACAACAAGCTGCAGCCACACAGGCGCGCGTGTTTCTATCGCCACACTGTCTTTCGAGAGCTGTACCGGGAAGCGGTAGCGATTAAGCAGCGGCAACATGGCGGTTATGGCCATACCTGCGGCGAGCGCTAGCAGTACGGTCTTTTTAAGCTGCCATATCATATCGGCACTAAAGCCATAACCATGCAGGCCAGCCATGCCTTGCAGGTAAATGACAGCCGAAGCCAAATCAGCTGAGCGGAAGAACACCCAGCCGATCATGATCGCCAGCAGGGTGTAGATAAGGCCAAATATGCCGGGCAGCCGCAGGCCCATACGCTCAAGCACCAGCAAGACGCCATGCCATGCCCCCCAGATGAGGAAGGTCCAGTTCGCGCCATGCCACAGGCCGCCCAGCAGCATGGTGGCCAGAAGATTAATATAAGTACGCAGCCTACCCTTACGGTTACCACCGAGTGGAATGTAGAGATAATCGCGCAGCCAAGTCGACAGGCTGATGTGCCAGCGCTGCCAGAACTCGGTCATTGAACGGCTGGTATAGGGGTTGTTGAAATTCTCGATGAAGCGGAAGCCCATCATGAGGGCCAAACCAACAGCCATGGCACTATAGCCCGCAAAATCAAAGAAGATCTGGATGGTATAAGCGCTGACGCCCAACCACGCCTCGGCCATGGTTGGTTGCTGCAGCTCGAACGCGGCATCCGCCAGCGGGGCCACACTATCGGCCACCAGCACTTTCATGGCAAAGCCAGCCATAAAACGGTATGCCCCTTCGGAGAACAATGTGAGGCTATGCGCGCGGTTGGCAAACTGCCACGCAAGGTCTTTATAGCGCAGTACCGGTCCCGCGATTAGATGCGGGAAGAGCGTGATAAACGCTGCAAAATCGAACAGGTTGCGCGTGGCTGGGGTATCGCGCCGCCAGACATCGACAATATAGCTGATGGCATGAAAGACGAAGAACGAGATACCGATGGGCAGGACAACCCCCAGCCACTCGGGCGGTACTGTAATACCGAAAGCCTGCAGGCTATCGAGCCCGAAGTTCCAGTACTTGAAATAACCAAGCGTGAGCAGGTTGGCGATAACGCCAAAGCGCAGCAGCCAGACATTGCGCCAGCGTTCGATTGCCAAGCCCATACCCCAGCTGAACAGGATGATCGCGTAAAGCAGTGCCAGAAAATCAACCCGCCACCAGCCATAGAACACCGAGCTGCCCAGCAGGATCAGCAGCGAGCGCAGGCGCTTGGGTGTGCAGAAATAGGCCGCCAGAAACAACGGCAGAAACAGGAAGAGGAAGATGGGTGATGCAAAAACCACGGCAAAGCTCACATTCGCCCGAGGATTAGCATAATTTATGCAATAGCTGGAAAAATCATGCCGATTCGCTATTATCAGCATGGCTGGCATAGCGCATATTAATCTCTTGGTAGAATTCCCACACAGGTAGCATGTTTACATTCCCCTCAACCACGCGGCCCAATGTGTATGCGCTCAGGTCGCTTACCGCCGCCCTGCTGTGCATGCTGCCGCTACAGGCTTTGGCACAGGTGCCGCCCTCAGCCAGTGCCGACCGTATTTACCCCCAGCGCCCGAGTAACTCGATCACACTCATTCCGCCCGCCCCGCTGAGCGCGGATGAGGCGCAAATTGCCGTACTTCCTCGCCCGCCCGGTGCCGAGAATGTGCGCCTTACGCTGACCGAGATTGCGCTTGAGGATGTAAACGCCATAGCGCCTGAAAAGCTGGCAGCCCTGTGGCAGGACAAGCTGAACACAGATATCGCGCTAGCCGATGTTTATGCGATTGCTGATAAAATTACCGCCTACTACCGCGACGCAGGCTTTGTGCTGGCCCGTGCCTATATTCCGCAGCAGGAAATTAGCGATGGTCGCGTGCGTATTGCAGTAGCTGAGGGCCGTATCGGGCATGTGCTGTTCGAAGCGCCTTTTCCTGAAACAAACCTGATTACAATGGTGCTGGACGGTATGCGTCAGCTGCCCGTGCTCAACATCCGTAAACTCGAAAACCAGCTGCTTTTGCTGGGCGATTTGCCGGGCACAAGTTTTCATGTGGTTTTACAGCCAGACAACAGCGGTTTTGTAAATGTTGTGGTGGTAGGTGAACAGGACCCGACTTTTAGCGGTACTGCCAGCCTTGATAACAGCGGCTCACGCTACCTAGGGCCCTATCTGCTTTCAGCCACGGTTGATCTGGCCAACCTGCCTGCACTGTTCCACCAGACCAGCCTGACGGTGAGCACCGCCCTGCAGCTGCAGGAACTGGCCATGGTGGCCGGATCGCACAGCATGCCGCTGGGACGGCCCGACCTGATGCTGACGGTTGATACCTCTTACACCAAAGGCGAGCCCGGCTATGTACTGACCAGCAACGAGATTGACAGCCGCTCGCTGCAGCTAGGCATGCGGGTTGACTGGCAGGTCATTCGCCAGCGTTTGGGCAGCCTCAAGCTTTCGGGCGGCTTTACTTACCGGGATAGTAAAACCGAAGTGGCAAGCGCCCCATTTACTGAAGATAATATCCGCTCGGTTTTCGCAGGTATCCGTTACGACTGGTATGACTTCCTGAGCGGATACAACCTTTCACAGCTCACCTTTACACAAGGACTGCCGGGCTTTTTAGGTGGCAGCCATACTGGCGATGCCGACCTCTCACGCGCAGCGGGTCAGTTTGATTTCCGTAAACTTGAACTCTCGCTCATGCGCCACCAGCCGCTGCCGGGTGAGCTGACGCTGTTTGGCGCGCTCAATGCGCAGGTGGCTAATGGCCCCTTACTGTCGTCTGAGGAATTCGGGTTCGGTGGCTCGTATATCGGCCGCGCTTATGACCCTTCGGAAATTACTGGCGATAGCGGCTTTTCCTTGCTGCTTGAGTTACGCAGCCGCCAGCTTGAGGTGCGCCGGCTGGGCCTGCTGCAGCCATTACTGTTCGTCGACTATGGCGCAATCTGGAACCGTGATAGCGGGCAGGATGCCAATCGCGATGGTGCCTCGCTGGGTATCGGGGCGCGGCTTGAGGCCAGCCACGGCCTGAGCGCCGAGCTGACTTTGGCGCAACCGATTATCAGCAGTGAAGATTCAACTTACCGTAACAACGGTGGGCCGCGCTTACTGTTTGCGCTGCGTGCCAAGTTCTGATTAGCAGTCGCTCTCCGACTGGCTAGCTTCATTAGTGCTGCAGCCTTCGTCGTTCTCGCCGTTAGCGTCACCTTCGGCATCACCTGCACCGGGCATGATCGACGCTTCGACCTGACCGATAGCCAGCCCCTGACCAAGCTCAATCGCCATCGGCTCAAGCGCAGCCAATACACTGCTTTCTGACGTACGGCCCAGCGTATTGAACGGAGGCTGCACGCCCTGGCTTACTGTGCCCGGCAAGCTGGCACCCTTGGCGATGGTGAAAAGATCGCTGGTATAATTGATGATATAGTTACTACCGGCAGTAAGAGTGCCGATATTGATCTGGTAGGTACCGCTGGCCTCGCCGACTGCGCGGCTGAGAGCGCCGGAGAATACGCTTGCATCATCGCCATTCTGCAGTGCGCCGTAAGTGTAGGTTAATGCCGGATCAACAGCGCGGAAGGCCTTGCCAGCTGCGTTTGCCGTAACAGCCAGAATATACGGACTGATGCTGAACAGGCCATCAGTGAAGCTAATAGTATAATTGCTGCCGGCATCCAGTGTGCCTTGGGTAATCGCGTAGCCGCCTACGTTCTCGCCAACAGCGCGGGTAAGTGCGCCTGTGAAGACGCTGGCCGTATCGCCATTCTGCAATGCGCCATAAGTGTAGGTAAGTGCAGGATCGGTAGCACCATAGTTCTTGTCTGCTGCATCAGCGCTTACGGCAAGGGTATAGGGGTTAATAGTCAGGTTGCTATCGGTGACTGTGCCAAGCACATAGTTGCTTGAGGTAATACCACTCAGACCCAAGGTATAGGTGCCAGCGTTATTACCGGTTGCAGGGCTGGCACCGCCATAAGTAAAGCTGGCGGCGGTAATAGAGGCGGTATCGCTGGCATAAAGGTTCCCCCATACAACATCTGCCGCGTTGTCTTTATCGAGCGTTGGGGTGAGCGTACCGTAGGTAATGGTTTTGTCTTGCAGCGTTGCGGTAATCAGGCGCGGATCAACCACCAAGGCTGAGGCATTATCGGCATAGGTAAAGCCGTAGCCGAGGGTTGAGGTAAGCTCGCAATCAGCATGATCGAGGCTATAGGTGCCGACATTACTGCCCTGAGTATAATTAGTTGCGCCGTTAAGTGTGCCGCTAAGACTATCGGCAGCGCTGTCGGCACCGAGGTAGCCAGAAGCGGTATAGTTATAGGCAGTCAGCGTGGGGGCGACATCGCCATAGTTGATATTGGCCAGGGCATTTGGCGTGATGGTAAGCAGCGGAGTATAGCTGTACAGCAGGCCGTTACCACTGGCGGCAAAACTGGGGCAGCTACCCGAGATGGTGCAGCTGAAACGGCGGAAGTCCGAAGTGATACCACCCAGCGTATTCGTGGCCGGATTGGTTGAAAAAACCAGCCAGCGGCCAGATGCAGCAGTAAGGGCCGAAGCACCGCCTGAGTTAATGAAGTTGCGGCCAGCTGCCAGCGTAATCGCCGTACCAGTCGCTGTGCTGGTGATAGAAGCGCCCGCACCTATAACGATATCGGCTGCACTAGTGGTTTGTGCCCTGAAGCTGCGCGCGCCCATAACCTGCGCACCGTTAATAGCAATATTGGCTGTGCCATTAAGCAGGCTGACGGGCGCGCTCCATGTACGGGCATTTACAGTCATCAACCCTGCGCCATCAGTGCGGCCAATAGTGATGCTGCCAGCTGTGGTGGTGCCAAGAACTGCTGCCGTTACGCCCAAGGTACCCGCGCCACCGGCAACACCAACGGTGGTTGCGGCATCCAGCGGGCTGAAGGTTACATTCCCCGTAGTGCGGATGATGCTCGCTGCCCAGGTCGCACTATTGGTATTAATGACAGTATTACCGGTATGCGATACGCCACCAATGTTGGGAGCAGCACCGCTGCTGAAATAGCCATCCGCACCCGCGCCGCCACGGGCGTTAAGTGTAATTGCACCTGATCCGGTAGATGACAGCGCCGAGCTGATTGAAAGGTCAATCCCATAACCAGTGCCGGTACCAGCACCTGTACCAGTGACCAGCAACGCGCCGTTTTGTGTGGTCGCACGTGTATTGGCGCCTGTGAGGTATACACCGCGATTACCCGAAGTCCCCGCACCGCCCTGCCCAACAATAGTAACCGTACCGTTACCGTTTGTCTGTGCCTTGGCAGCAGCCTGCAGCAGAACACCATAGTTGTTGGTTGTACCCGCAAAACCAGTACCGCGCAGGCTGATGTTACCGCCTGCTGCATTCAGATCGCTATTATTGAGATTGATGCCCTCAACCGCGCCCGACACACCAACGGAATTACCCGTGAGCGGGTTTGCGCCACCACCCAGCGTAATATTGCCACCATTGGTGAGGATATTGCTATTGGTCAGGGCTATACGGCCCGAGTTATTTGCATCTACATCGCTGTTCAGCACGACATTAAACGCCTGTGCGCCGGGTGCCATGATGTGGGCATTGCTGAGCTGAATGGTCTTGTTCGAGCGCAGGGTTACATTACCGCCAGCACTTCGTATGGTATTGGTAGCTGCTGCCTGCGTGAGGAAAATACCCTGCACGGTGGTCCCGCCAGCCTGACCGGTGAGCGTGAGCGGAGCCGTACTTGTGAGGTTGATGATGGCGCCAGTATCGAGATAGAAGCCCTCATTACCCGTTGTGCTACCGCCACCTGTGCCAGTTACATTTACACCACCGCTAACAGCTGCCAGCTGCGTATTGGTGCCAGAATAGTAAATACCGCGATTGCCAGTGGTGCCGGCGGTTGAGCCCTGTCCAGTAAGGGTAATACCACCTGTGCCAGTTGCGCTGGTAACGGCGCCAGCCGCAACCCAAATGCCGTAGTTAGTTGCCGCATTACCATTGCCCGTACCGCTGATGCTGAGCAGGCCGTTAGCCACGCTTGCAAGTGTGCTGGTACCAGTCAGATGTACGCCGTAATTGGTGGCTGTACCCGTACCACCAATACCATTGATGGTGACATTACCTGCACCACCGGTTTGCGCCTTGGCTGCGGCCAGCATATAAACACCAAAGTTATTGGCACCGGCAACCGTACGGCCGCGGCCATTAAGTGTTACATTGCCCCCGCCTGCGCTTACGTTGGCGTTGCTCATGTAAATACCTTCAACACCGCCAGCTACGCCAACTGCATAGCCAGTCAGCGGGTTGGTACCGCCGCCTAATGTAATGCTACCGCCGCTGCTGATGATGTTACTGGCCGAGAGCGCAATACGACCCGAGGCATTAGCATCTCTATCGGCATTGAGTACGACATTAAAGCTCTGCGCCGTGGGCGACATGATATGTGCATTTGAGAGATGTACCGTCTGGTTAGACGTAAGTGTAACAGCGCCGCCAGCACTGCGCAGAGTATTCGTTGCAGCCGATTGGTTGAGATATACCCCCTGTACGGTGGTACCACCAGCATGGCCGGTTAGGTTGATTGCGCCAGTGCCGGTAGATGAAATGTAAGCGTTGCCAGAGATATAGAAACCTTCGTTGGTGGTGGTACTGCCACTGCCCTGACCGACCAGCGTAATATCGCCATTCTGCGCCGAGATGAAGCTTGAGGCACCTGTAAGCGTAAAGCCACGATTACCCGTAGTACCAACGCCACCGGTACCATTGGCATAAATGCTGCCAGCACCGGTTGTTTGCAGCCTGCCATTTGCCTGCACGATAACGCCAAAGCTGTTCGTAGTGCCCGCAAAGCCGCGCCCACGCAGGCTGATGTTGCCGCCTGCTGCATTAATATTAGTACCGCTTATATTGATACCCTCAATAGCGCCAGATACGCCAACAGCATTACCCAGCAGTGGATCAGATCCACCACCCATAGTGATGTTGCCGCCATAGGTGAGGATGCTGCCACCTGAGGTGATAATACGGCCAGTGTTATTGCCATCGCGGTCGGCATTAAAGGTAAGATTATAGGTCGCAGCTGCCAACGACATGATATTGGCGTTAGTCAGGTGAATGGTGGTGTTCGAGATCAGGCTTACATTACCGCCATTAGTGCGGATGGTATCAGTCAGGCTGGCCTGATTGAAATAGATACCCTGCAACGTAGTACCGGCCGCATGACCCGTAAGGGTGAGCGGCGCAGCGCCCATTACATTAATACGTGCAGCAGTTTCAATATATACACCTTCATTGGTCGTGGTCGTACCACCAGCCGTGCCAGTTAGTGTAAGCGAACCACTGCCCGCCCCCACAACCGTATTAGTGCTAAGCAGATGAATACCGCGATTACCCGTCGTGCCTGTACCCGAGCTACTGCCCGTAATAGTAACAGCACCTGCACCGCTTGACAGTACTGTAGCCGCCGAGCCCATCACGAAGCCAGAGTTACCCGTGCCAGTGCCACGGCCTGTACCGTTGATTGTGAGTGCTCCGTTTACAGTGCTTACAGCTGTATTGGTGCCCGTAAAGTATACACCGTAGTTGGTATTTGTGCCCACACCGCCGGTGCCGTTAATCGTGACTGTGCCGGTGCCCACGGTTTGGGCCTTGGCACCCGCCTGCATGAACACACCAAAATTGCTGACAGCAGCCACCGTACGGCCCGTACCGCGTAGACTGATATTGCCACCCGCTGCATCAAGCGTAGAGGCATTGAGGTTAATACCCTCAACCGCGCCCGCAACACCAACCGCATTACCAGTAAGCGGATTAGTACCGCCACCAAGGGTGATGTTACCACCATAAGACATCAGATTGCTGGTAGTGAGGGCAATGCGACCGGAGGCATTGGCATCTATATCCGCATTCAGCACAATATTGAACGCCTGCAATGTCGACGACATGATGTGCGCATTAGCGAGCTGGATTGTCTGGTTCGAGCGCAAGCTTACATCGCCGCCAGCGCTGCGCAGGGTGTTAAAGGCAGCTGTCTGGCTGAGCAGAATTCCCTGTACTGTGCCAGCTGCAGCATGGCCTGTAAGGTTGATGGTACCTGTACCTGTGGCACTTACAAATGCGCCGCCACCGATCACGATACCTTCATTAGTGGTGCTTGAGCCGCCGCCCTGCCCGCTAAGCGTAATCGCGCCATTCTCGCTGCGAATTTCAGTATTGGCAGAAGTCAGGTAAACACCACGGTTACCAGTGGTACCACCACCGCCCGTACCGTTTAGGGTAATGGTACCAGCACCGGTGGTAAGTAATCTGGTACCGGTTTGCAGCAGAACACCATAGTTGTTGGTGGTGCCGTTAAACCCGCGCCCGTAAAGGCTGATGTTACCGCCTGCCGCGTTAAGCGTAGATCCGGTGAGCGAAATACCGGTAACCGAGCCTGAGTAACCAACAGCTGCGGTGGTCAGGGGGTTAAGCCCGCCACCAAAGGTAATGTTACCACCATTACTGAGAATACTGTTGCCGGAGGTCAGCACAATTGAACCGGTTGAATTGGCGTCCCTATCGGCGTTCAGCACCACATCCATCTGCCCGCTGGTCGATGAAATGGAAACGCCGGTATTAAGGGTAATACTGCGGTGCGCCATAAGTGTGAGGCTAGCGTTAGCGCCAGCCGACTTCACAATGCTGTTGGCAACCGTGATATCGCCTGTCTGGCTGTTACTGCCTGCAGCACCAGTGGTAATGGTCACCGATGTGCCAGCATTAAGTGTGGCCTGGATACTGGCCACTGTAACGATAGCCGAGTTATTGGTAGTCGTGAAATTAGGGCTACCGGTCACATTGGTATTTGAACCAGTAGTTTGAATGGTAATGTTGTTGGGGTCGAGCAACCACTGGCCTGCTGCACCATAAGGTGAATAGGCATCAACCGTGCCGGTAGCACTCAGAATGTTCTTACCCGAGGTCTCGACAAAACCGCCATTACCACCAGCATTGCCGCCACGTGCACGAATACGGCCCGCGAAGAGCGCATGCTCATCTGCCCACATAATCGCGCGGCCACCGTTGCCGTTACCTGTGGCACTTACATCTATCAGTGTATCTTCCTGCACAATAGTATTCTGCGCGCGCTGGGTATCGCCTGTGCCTTGGTAGTCGCCGCCAATGCGCACACTGCCGCCAGCGGCATCACCGCTTGCATCAACCACCGCCCCAGTGAGAATACCAATGTTATCGCCCAGAATGTCGATCTGGCCGCCCTCTTCGCCAGCTTCGGTACCTTTGGCGGCTACCTGCCCACTCACCAGCACGGTGGCGGGAGCGGCGCTACGGGTTGTTTCGCCCTGAATAATAATACGGCCACGGCGGGTCGCTACGGTTGGTGCGCTGATCTCGCCCTTCACCTCAATCAGGCTATCAACCACCTGACGGCCTGCAGCAGCTGTAATCTGAACTGTGCCACCATCCGCACTGATGCGACCGGTATTGCGTACCAGCTGGTTTTTAACCTCGTCGCTTACAGCTACACTCACCAGACCATCGCCGTAAAGATCAACCGTAGCTGTATCGCCCGAGGCCAAGGCCACACGACCAAGGCGGGCATTGATGACGCCGCTATTCTCGACATTCGGTGCAACCAGGCCCACCAAGCCCGCTTCACGCGCGTTGATGGTGCCTTCATTGATAACTGATGCTGCAGGATTACCTGCACGATTGAAATGCGTACTCCCCGCCATGAACTCGGCGTTGCCGATATCTGCCGTAGTGGCCACAATACCGTTTACATCAACCTGGGACGTACCGGTGAAGAACACACCGTTAGGGTTGATGAGGACAATACTACCATTAGCTTTAAGCTGGCCTGCGATGGTGGAGGGGTTTGGTGCATTCACACGATTAAGCGTGACGGATGAGGCACTAGGCTGGTGGAACTGGGTGATCTCGTTGGGCGCGATATCAAACGAGCGCCAATCAATAATCGCACGGTTACTGCCCTGATGCACATCAACCCGATTACCACCTGCGGTGATACTGGCCTGACCAGCGGTGACCTGACCGCCTTCGGGATTAGCATAGGCAGGTAACGTAAGCGCAAAGCTGGCAACACTTGCCAAAAGACAAGCATGCAGCCTGACTCGCGCGCGCGGGTGTGCGGCAGCGCCTGTGGATAAGAGTGATAAAACCTTGTGCGCCATAGGGTTGAAAAGCAGCCTCGAAAAATTAATGTAAGTTAACTTTATCAGGCAAGAGTATATCAAATGATAATATCGGGAGCTTAAAGCCCCGTCCTAAAAATTAATCTCAAGATAAATTTGTATTTTAAGTAATGCGCTCTTCATTTTGCGGGATGAGCCTATTCATGAGATGATGGAGCATGATTGATCTCTACTGCGAACGGGTGGCTGCGGGCCTATGGGCCGAGCCGTTAAATGCGCTGAGTAACCTCGCCTTTTTCATAGCGGCTTATGCCTTGTGGCGCCGCGACAGGCACGCGGGCAGCACGCGCATTCTCATAACCCTCATTACACTTATAGGTATAGGCAGCAGCCTGTTTCATACCTTTGCCACGCCGGCCACCCTGCTGGCGGATGTAATCCCGATTTTGATTTTCCAGCTCGTGTTTCTATTTGCCTATGCGCGCGATGCGCTGGGCTTTACCCCGCTTAAGCTTGGTGCGGCCATGGCTGGCTTTATCGGTAGCATCGTGGCAAGCGGGCAATTACTATCTGACTGGCTGAACGGCTCACTGGGATACCTGCCCGCGCTGATGTTCCTGCTACTGTTCGCAGTACTCAGGCGCAAACTGGCGGGGTTTAATTACCTGCTGTTAGCGGCAGGGGTATTTACACTCTCCCTCACCTTCCGCTCGCTTGATAATACGGTGTGTGATGTATTGCCCATCGGCCTGCATTACTTCTGGCATATGCTGAATGCCGGCGTGCTGTACCTGTGTGTACGTGCATATGCACAAGACAAAACTAATTAGCCGGCACGCCACCACTATAGAAATAAGGCCCCAGCCCGATGAGAAACAGCGCATTGCCGTAAAGCCCGTGCTCGAGGGTTACCAATGCCAGTGAGCGGTGCTGCATATAAGTGCGGGCAAAAATAAGCCCTCCAAACAGGCTCAGCAGCGGTGCTACCGGGTTGATATACAGCACATGCGCATAGGCAAAGGTAATGGCACTGGCCAGAACCAGCCAGCGCCCGTTGCCAAACAACGGCGCATAGCGTGTGAAGAAGAAATTACAAAACACTAGCTCCTGCGGCAGTGCCGAGATGATGGGATAAGCCAGTATCAGGAATAGGATAAACTCGGGCTTACGTTCAACCAGATCGAACATGAACTTTGGCTCGTAGTAATACAAAAACACCGTCATGCCGATGCAGGCAAACACCCAGCGGATCAGAATGGGCTTGAGGTTACGCCAGTTAACCGCGCTCCAGCCCCAGAGCTGCCGGAACTCGTCTTTATGAAAGAGATACAGCACCGCCACGGCGTAAAAGGTAGCTGCATATAAAAAGGCGAACATATACGGCCCATGCCGCCCGATGATGATAAAACCGGGCACCGCTACGCAGAGCAGCAGGAACTCAACGATACGGAGAGCGCGTAAATTCATACCCTATCAGGCAGCAACACTGGTGCCTGCATTGGCAATGGCAGCATTAATGCGTTGGCTCAGTTTGGCCTTGCCCAGCATATGCATGATCTCGAACAACGGCGGGGTGCGCTCCATGCCGGTTGCCGCAACGCGGGTGAGCATGAACACAACCTTGTCCTTCACGCCGTTATCTGCCGCGATCTGGCGCATGGCTTTATCCCACGCCTCGCTGTCGGGCATATCAAGGCACTCGGCTACCACCTTGCCCAGAATACCCTTGGCCATGGCGGCATCAGGACAGTGCTTGGCCATCAGCTCGGCTGTGGCGGGGGTATAAGTGGCCTCGAACAGGAAACCGCAATTGCGGAAGACATCCGATAATTTCTGGTGGCGCTCGGGCTCAAGTGCGAATACATGATCGGCATATTCAGTATTAGCAGCAATCTCGGCGCGCAGCTTCTTGATGGTCTCGAGCGGAACGATGGGGCCGCCCTCTTCGTCATCAGATTCCGGCACGCGATCGACCGACACCAGATAGTCGAGATAATCAACAAACATCTGGCGCAGCTCGGCGGGCTTGTGGCTGGCAAGGTAATGGCCGTTGATGAAGCCAAATAGCTTCATATCGGCAATTGGCCCCGTACTCGGCAAGGCTGATGGCGTTACAAGGCGCGCAAACTCAGCCAGATCGTAAATGTCCTTGTTCTCAGGGTGTGCCCACATCACGCGGGTAAGGAAGTTGCGCAAACCCTCTGGCAGATAGCCGTTTACGCGATAGCCAGCAAGCGAGGTATCACCTGAGCGTTTGGAGAGCTTACGGCGCTCGGCATCGCGCAACAGCACGGTATGCAGCCACTTAGGCGCCTCCCAGCCGAACATCTTGTATAGCATCACATGCTTGGGGGCGGATGATACCCACTCTTCGCCACGCACCACGGTGGTAACGCGCATGAAATGGTCGTCTACAATAACAGCCAGATGATAGGTGGGGAAACCATCGCCCTTCAGAAGTACGCTATCGTCGAGCACCTTGGTATCGAACTCGATTTCGCCGCGCACCTCATCCTTGAAGCGGATTTTCTCGCCGTCCTTAGGCATGCGCATACGAATGACAAAACGCTCGCCCTTGGCCTTGCGCTCGGTCACTTCTTCTGCCGTCAGCTTGCTGCACAGGCGGTCGTACTTGGGCATCATCTTGGCTTTGGACTGGTCTTCGCGCAGCTTCTCGAGGCGCTCGGGCGTGCAGAAGCAGGCATAGGCATGGCCCTTGGCGACCAGATGGTCAGCCGCGAGCTTATAGAGGTTGAGGCGATCGCTCTGCAGGTACGGGCCGTAGTCGCCGCCAAAGCTGTAGCCCTCATCCGGGGTTGTACCCAGCCACTTGAGGCCCGCGATAATCGCGTCTACCGCGCCGGGCACGGTACGGGCAGTATCGGTATCCTCGATACGCAGAATGAACACGCCGTTGGTTTTATCGGCCAGCGCACGGTCGATAACCGACTGCATGGCAGTGCCAATGTGCGGCATACCTGTGGGACTGGGCGCGACGCGCACCACTTCGGCACCGGCAGGCAGATTACGCGCAGGATAGAGCTGTTCGGCCTGCTCCAGCGATGTGAGCTCTGCAATACGTGCCTTCAGGTCTACCGTCATATTTACCTCTGTGAATGAATGAGGCCGCATTTTGCTCTGTTTTCGCCCATTCTGCAAGGGCAGCCCGCCTGCCCCGCGTCCCTGCCGCAGCGCTACCTATGGCAATTGAATCTTGCCCGAAAATCCCCTATATCACAGGGGAAACCGCGCACAGCGCCCCACATCTGCACCAGAGAGACGAGCCCGGATTATGAGCAAGAGCATCAAGAACGACCCTAACCTTCTGCGCAAATCGTTCCTCGATTTCATGACCGCGCAAGGCTCGGTCAATGTTCCGTCGTCCAGCCTGCTGCCCGAGAACGACCCCACCACCCTGTTTACCGGCAGCGGCATGCAGCCGATGATCCCGTATCTGCTGGGTGAAAAGCATCCGTCGGGCAACGATATCTCCAATACCCAGAAGTGCCTGCGCACTGGCGACATCAACGAAGTGGGCGATAACTCGCACCTCACTTTCTTCGAGATGATTGGCCGCTGGTCGTTTGGTGCCGATCCGGCCACCTTCAAGCGCCAACAGGTTACTTTCATGTGGAAGTGGCAGATTGAAGAGCTGGGCATCGACCCCAAGAATTTCTACGTCAGCGTTTATCAGGGCAACAAGGACATGGGCATCGCACCGGATGACGAAGCGGTTGCCATCTGGACTGACCTGTTCAAGAGCGTGGGCATCGACCCCGTGGTTGAGCGTGAACCCTGGAAGTATGGTGTATCGCGCGGTGGCCGTATCTTTATGTATGATGAAGGCGAAAACTGGTGGAGCCGCGCTGGCCGCCCCGAAAAGATGCCGGTTGGTGAACCCGGTGGCCCTGACAGCGAAATGTTCTACGACTTTAACCCGGCTGGCGACCCGCTCGACCATCCGGCGACCGACACACCGCGTTTCCTTGAAATCGGTAATAACGTGTTCATGTCACACAAGAAGACCGAGAACGGCTTCATGCCCCTGCCGCGCCCGAACATCGACTACGGTGGAGGTCTCGAGCGCGTAGCCGCCGCCATGAACGGCAATTCGGATATTTACCTCAGTGCCTTCTTTACCCGCCCGATTGCCAAAATCGAAGAGCTGACTGGCAAGAAGTATGCTGAGGAGACCAAGAACTTCCGCATCGTGCTGGACCATACCCGCGCCGCCACCTTCCTGATTAATGATGGCGCCAAGCCTGCCAATATTGATGCGGGGTATGTAACCCGCCGCCTCATGCGCCGCGCCATTCGCGTGGGCCGCAAGCTGGGCTTTAACGGCGCGTTCATGACCCAGATTGCCGAAATCTATATCGATGACGCCACCGCCTACCCGGAAATGGCGCTCAACAAAAAAGATATTCTGGCCACCATTGCTGCTGAAGAAGCACAGTTCCAGAAGACCCTGCAGAGCGGTGAGCGTGAGATGAAACGCCATATCGAGCAACATGGTACCATCAGTGGCAAGGATGCCTTCCACTTCTACGAGACTTATGGCTTCCCGCGTGAGCTGACCGAAGAATTCCTTGAGGAAAACGGCAAGCAAATGCTTGAGCCTGAGGCCTTTAATATTGCCGCTAAAGAGCATGCCGAGCTGAGCCGTACCGCTGCTGCCGGCAAGTTCAAGGGTGGCTTGGCCGACCATAGCGAAGTCACTACAGCCCTGCACACTGCTACCCACCTCATGCTGGCTGGTCTGCGCAGTATTTTGGGCGATCACGTGCACCAGAAGGGTAGCAATATTACGGCTGAGCGCGCCCGCTTCGACTTCAGCCATCACGAAAAGATGACTGAAGAACAGAAAAAGGCAGTTGAGATTTATGTGAATGAAGCCATCAACGCCAATGCCGAGATGACCATTGTTGAAATGCCCAAGGAACAGGCCAAGGCCGAAGGCGTTGAGGGCAGTTTCTGGGAGAAGTACCCCGATGTTGTGAAGGTCTTCCAGTTCAAGGATGCAACTGGCAAGATCTGGAGCCGCGAGCTGTGCGGTGGCCCGCATGTGGCCAACACCAGCGAAATCGGCAAGCTGGGCAAGTTCGCCATCCAGAAGGAAGAGAGCAGCTCGGTTGGCGTACGCCGTATCAAGGCGGTACTCACCGCTTCGTAATCATCAGAAGATAAGCAACAAAAAAGCCTGTCCGCTCCTGCGGGCAGGCTTTTTGCTTAAGCACGCTCTTCAGGCAAACCGGCCATTATCGCAGCCACACTCGGCCTTGATCTGCGCCATACAGCGCTCGGCAACTTCGCGGCTCACACCCTGCTTCTCTTTAAGGCGGATGAAAAACTGCTCAGGCTCGATGTGATAAAGGCGCACATCCTCATTGCTGAGTTTGTCCCACAGCTCTTTCATTTCTATGCATATGTCGGCGTAGCGGTCGGGCCAGCTCGTGGCTTTTGCGACCAGAGTATTATTTCCTGCTGCCATAGCACCCTCCTCAGAACTGCTGCTGTGCAAACAAGTGATATGATCATCTTGCGCGCATGCGCATCACTTTTCCAGACGGGAGAGATGCCCCACTGCAAAAACGCCATAAAATTGCCGACATATGTATTATATACAATCACAGATTGGATTAGAGCTTGGGCGTACGCTTGCGAAAAGCATGTGCAATTGTTGAAACAATAAACAAACCCATTGAGATCATGAATATTTTTCTGGCCAGCGGCGCATAGGCTGCGGCAGCATCGCCAAGCGCAAGAATGGCCGCCACACTCGCCACCACAAAGAATAGAAGAGCAAATTTCAACAACATGTCTGTGCATTTTCCGTAAAACAAGAAAGAGGCCGGGCGAACCCGGCCCCTTCAATAACTGACTGCTGATTAAGCAGCTTTTTCTGTACTACAACCGCAGCTGTTCTTGATCTCGGTGAGGCGCTTTTCAGCATTCTCGCGGGTCACACCCTGCTTGTCTTTCAGTACGCCGAAGAACTTGTCAGGGCTTGTCTCATACAGCTTCATATCTTCAGGCGACAGCTTGTCCCAGCTCTTCTGCATTTCGGCACTTACTGCAGCCGACTTGTCATCTTTGGGCTGCACAGGTGCGGCCACGATAGGGGTAACTGGCTTGGCAGTCGGATTGTTGTTTTCAGTAGTCATGATGTTCTCCTTTGAACTTTCGCCGCTTCAAGCGGCACACTGTGTATATGGGGCTTGAGGCATAAGGATGCGATGCCTTAGACCCGTCATACCGTAAAGAAGCCATAAACCGAATATTTCTCTATATAGTTGAATACATGAAGCCAGCAATCGACTAAGGTCAGCCCACAGCAAAACTCAATTGCCCATGTCTCCGGCAGCATTGTGCTCCTGCGTAATTAAACAGATCAATTCGCACTACACGGAGACCATCATGTCAAATGTCCTTATCGCCGAAGACAATGTAATGATCGCCGATATCCTTGAGGAATTTGTCGTGATAGGCGGCCATAGTGTATGTGGTATCGCGCGCACGGTAGATGAAGCCGTCACACTCGCTGACCTGCATCAACCTGATATAGCGATTATTGATTATCGCCTCGCCGATGGTGGATTTGGCTCACAGATAAGCCCGCTTCTGGCCCACAAACGCACCATGGCTATTCTTTATGCCAGTGGCGACAGCCTCAACCACGACCTGATACAAGCTGATGGTGAGGGCTATATCCAGAAGCCTTACATGATGGCCGACCTGCTCAAAGCCCTGCGTATAGTCAGCGAAATTAAAACCAATCATGCATCTGCGCCAGAGCTGTTTCCGCATAACTTCCATCTGCTCAAGAATGTAGTGAACGAGTACAGGAGCCCGATGATATGACAGAGCCAGAAGTTTTTCCGCATACGGTAGAACGCCTGTTACGGCAACAGGCTGCACTTGCCAATTTTGGCAGCTTTGCGTTTAGCGAGAACAGTCTTGAAAAAATCCTGTCTGAAGCAGCACGCATCTGTGCCGAAAGTCTGGGCGTACCTTTTTCAAAAATCTGCCGCTACCGTGCTGATGAGCACGACCTGCTGGTCGTGGCCGGTTATGGCTGGGAAGCTGGCGTGGTTGGCCATGTTATTTCGCAAGCCGACCAAAGTTCAACCCAGGGCCGTGCCTTTGTAACTGGCGAGCCGGTTATTCTTGAGGACATCACAAAAAGCAATAGCTATGACCTACCGGATTTTTATGCTCAGCACGGTATTGTCTCAACAGTTGATGTACTGATTAAAGGAGACGGCGGTTCATGGGGGGTACTTGAAGCCGACTGCTCGGTACAGCACAAGTTCGATACACATGATATCGACTTCCTTACCGGTTTTGCCAATGTAGTCGCTCAGGCAATTGGCACTGCCGAGCGCACCGCCATGCTGCAGGCCATGCTGGCACAAATGGAAGCACTGGCAGCCGAGCGCGCTACATTATTGGAAGAGAAGAACATACTGGCAGCAGAGCTGCAGCATCGTGTGCGCAACAACCTGCAGCTGGTGCACGGTATGCTGCTACGGCAGATCGAACTGGCGGATGATAGCGGCAAGGAAGGCATCCGCGCTATAGCACGCCGTGTGGTGAGCCTCTCGCTTATCTACGACCATTTACTCGGCCACGGCCTTGCCCCCACCATCGACTTTGCGGCGTATTTACAGTCGCTTTGCACCAATCTGGCTAATTTCCAGGAAAAAGGCGAGTTCCCTGTTATTCTCACTTGCGAGGCCACCCCCATCGCTCTAGGGCTCGATTTGGTAACTGCACTGGGGATTGTGGTAACCGAGGTTACCTCAAATGCCTATCTGCATGCATTTAAAAGCAAGGCCGGTACAATCAAGATCTCACTTGTACAGGAGGCTGGCCTGAATGTCCTGACCATTACAGATGATGGTGTAGGATTTGTGTTAAAAGAAGGTAGCAAACGGCACGGTATTGGCCTCATCAAACGGCTGATGGAACAGGCCAAAGGCACTGCCGAGATGACATCCGATAACGGTACTACATGGCGCCTCACCTTCCCGACCACCGAACTGGGGCAAGGTAGCGAGACGGTTTAAGCAGCTGCTACTTCCATACGGTAGCCGATACCCACTTCGGTCATGATGTGCGGTGCGCCGGGTATATCGCTCGAAAGCTTATCACGCAGATGGCCGACATAAACACGCAGGTACTGATTATTATTGATATGGGCTGGCCCCCAGATTTCGGACAGAATCTGCTGATGCGTCAGCATCTTGCCGCGGTTGATGAGCAGATAGCGCAGTAGCGCAAACTCCTTGGGCGTGAGCGATATCTTGTCATCGCCCAAAAACACCTCATGCCGTACAAGGTCAATCCGCAGGGCACCATTCACCAATTCAGGCTCGCCGGCCTCAACCGTAACTGACTTGCGCAAATTGGCCATGATGCGCGCCACCAGTATATCGGGGCTGAAGGGCTTGATCACATAATCATCGGCCCCGCTCTCAAACGCCTCGAGAATTTCACTATCTTCATCCCGCGCCGAGCAGACGATGATGGGCACCTGCGACCACTCACGGATCGCCCGCAACACATCCTTGCCATTCATATCCGGCAGGCCGAGGTCGAGCAGCACCAGGTCGGGCTTGACCGAAGCGACGCTGCGGATGCCCGAGCGGCCATTCTCACAGTCAATTACCCTGAACTCATCGGAATCCAGTGTAAGGCCATAAAGCTTGCGGATCGACTGGTCGTCCTCAATCACGAGAACGGTATTTCTAAGCTGGTTCATGAGGTCCCTCATGTAAATGTATCTGGCTACCGGCACCTGTGTGCCCGCTGATACATGAACGGGAAACTTACCGTTTTAGTTCCGGTTTTTATGAGATTTTGTCAAAAACAGCGCTACTCAGGGAACTGAACACGCCACCGGCTGTTAAGTTTCATATTCACCCACAATTCAAGGATATCTACATGGCAACCCAGAATACCAACACCATCATCACGGTTCTCGTGATCGCGCTTGTAGCCGTTGGCGGCTATGCCTTCTTTAACATGAGGGACAACCGTAATGGCGCCGAACGTCTTGGCGATGCCATTTCCGAGCTGCCGAATGGTATCGATAATGCTGCGCGCGAACTTGAGGACCGTACACCGGCCGAGCGTGTAACCGATACCGTTAAGGATGCGACCGACGGTACGCCTTAAAACTTAAACTGTTACAAGGAGATACGCATGCATAGCACCTACTCTCAGCCACCCGCTGGCGCAGCACCAGAGGCCGAAACCACTGCAGTGCCGGATACCGGTGACAAGCAGGCCGCCTTTGGCAGCCAGCTGGCACAGGTAGAGGAGCTGACCAACGAGCTAAAACGCCTGCTGGTAAACTGTGAGGCCACACTGGAAGCCGAAGGCATTCGCGAACAGGTGGAAACACTTGAGCGCTGGGCCGAATCTTACCGTCGCGGCATTAAGGCAGCGGGCAAAATTTCGGAACTGGGCCCTGCCTGGTTGACCGACCTGCGCGGCCGCCTGAAAATGGCTGCCGATGAGATGGGCCGTCAGGCAGATGAAGGCGGCACGCCACTGACCAAGGACCAAGCGGCCTTGAGTGAGCAATTGTTGCGCGCCTCCCGCAAGATTGATGAAGTCTTGCCTAACCTTGAGCAGATTGTGCAGCCTGCCCTGGATGCTGAGGCTGGTATCAAAAAGGCTTCATAACTTCTGCGCAAAATAATACCCCCGCTGTCCGATCTGGAGAGCGGGGGTTTTTCTATGGCGCGATGGCTATACCTCTTCTTCAACCGGCACCACTGGTGGCGGGATCATGGCTGCAACATCCAGCTCGGCCTGCTCACGGGTAATTCCGTACTTCTCATTAAGGCGGGTATAGAAGTGCTCAGGCTGGCTGTGATAGGCAGTAACATCCTCATCCGACAGCTCGTTCCATTTGGCCTTAATTTTGCCAACCAGATGCTCGGCCTGGTGGTTGCCGGCATACAGCTCGGCATCTAGAGGTAATGTCTTTTCGCCGGATGGATTGGCAATTGGGCTCATGTTAGCGGCTACAGGCTGCAAGGGTTTAACTTCGGTCATGGTTATGCTCCTTGTAAGGGGTAAAGCTGACAAACGAATGATGCCGCCTGTGGGCTACATCATCTTTTCGGCAGCGATGAAACCGGAGAGTGCCGCCACGCCCATGGCCATGGCCGGGTTCTCCCGGATGGGATCATCAAGCTCATCGATCAGCGACTTGATGAAATCGGTGCTGTTATGGGCCAGATTATCGGCCATATCACGCACCGGGCGTTCCACCCGGCGGGTTATGAACAGCGATATGCCAACCAGCATAAGGCTCACCGCCACCATAATACCGCCAATCACCAGCAGGGCTATTTCGCGGGGATAATGATTATCCAACCAAAGAAACAGCCCCACCAGTATGGCGATAAAACCAACCACGGACAGCAAAGTTGCCACCAGCCAAAGCTCGTTAAGGGCAATGATGCGCCTTCCCTGCTGCGGCAAAGCCGGGCTAAGAAGTTGCACGAGGGCGGCGTACTCTGCTAATCCGGGCATGGTTTAGCGCTTCCGCATCATCATGCTGATAACAAAACCGGTAAGAAATGCAGCAGCTGCACCCTGGAACGGCTTGTCTTTAATGAAGGAGGCAAGCACACGGCTCTTTTCCTTGGTGAGATTGCTCAGCTCTGCATACTCGTCCTTGGCCATATCCTTGGCGTTGGCAGCCAGCTCGGTCAGCTTCTCGCGGCCATCGGCCACAACATGGCGACCGAGGTCAACTGTATCAGTCTTGAGCGCACGCAGATCACCGCGAATGCTCTCAACCTCAGGATAGCCCACCTTCTTGGCGGCAGCGGCGTAGTCCTGAATCTTTGTATTGGAATCCATAATCATCTCCTTGGTAAAGGTAAGTGCAGAGGTTAAACCCCGCTTGGCGCTGAGAGTTCCCCATATCAGACATCTAAGAAGTGAGGCCACTTCTCTTGCGAAAAGTGGCCTCGTTCCGGGACAAGCAGACATTCTGAACAAGTCCAGATCATCTACCTGACGGATCCCGGAAAGCTATACGTTCTTGGCTGTCCTGCGTTATCAACACATAGGCAGAAAAAGAGTTCCGCCTATGGGCGCATGACGCGCGTATCGCAATCCTTGGCAATATAAACCTTTTGCACCTCAAAACTGGGGGCTGATTTATAAACCATGCCATACCCCAAACCAATAATGATGATAAACAGTGTGGGCAGCATGACACCCGCCAGAGCAACTATCAGCTCGTTATTGTGGCGATTGCGCTTACGGGGTGAAGATGCGGCCATGCATATATCATTCGGCACTAGCGCCTGAACAGCTTGACCTGTTTAGGCGCAGGGTCGGCTATGCCGCCCTGGGCCTCGCCATTATCAACTCTTGAGCCGCCACCGTAACCACGGTCGGTATTACCCATGAACTCGCCATCGCTATCACGCTGATACATATCGCGGCTATGACCTGATTGCGTGATATGACCTTTAGCAGGGTCAAGCGTTGCCTTACGGGCCTTATCTTCGCCAGTTGAAGAAAGCTTGGGATCGGCAGCCGGACGTGGTGTGGGCATAATAGCCTCCTGTAACAGAGTGATGTGCCCACACAATATCTGACCAATCCGATAAATTATCGAGCTGCGAGATACCGTAACTTTATAAAACCCTTATAAAACCTGTTAGTAGCGCACCGATAGTGTGAGCGCACCGAACTGGTCGTTACGCGGCTGCCCCTCAAACTCGCGGGTACGGAAGATCTGCGTATAAGCAAGGCGCGTACTCTTATAGGTTATGGCCACGCCAGCCTGCGCGCCCCCGACAAACAGGTTTTTATCGACGCTATGGCTCTCGGTAAATGAATTACCATCAAGGAAGATGTTATGGCCAACCGCTCTGCCCTCTACACCGGCAAAGAAATACCAACTAACATTACCACTGGGCTTGAAGAAGTCTGAGCCCGGTAGATTGGGCCTGATAACCGGCGGTCCGTAGTCGGACGGTAAATCATATCCAATACGGGCAATCGCACCTACTGAGGCGTGGGTATAAACATTACCCACACTACCGCCCATACTGGGGGTAATATCAACACCCATACCGAACGGTGTAAGCTCATACATATTACGCCATTTGCGCTCATAGGTAAGCATAACGCCGGGCTCGTTATTCAGCTGATGACCCCAGCCTTGCGGAATGGGCGCACCGACAATCTTGTGCACAACGCGCTGAGCTTCAGCCGCGCCAGAGGCAGGGCCAACCATACCAAGGGTAAGCTGCAGGTTATCGAGGCGCGAGCCTGTATCCGAGATCACACCCACGCTGCCATAAAGCCAGCCGGCATAGGGCCGGTCGTTGGCCTGAAGCGTGCTGATGGTGAGGTCCTCGGGTGCGAACATACTTTGTCCGACCTCAAGGTGCCAGCGCTTGTGGCCATCGCGCGCAAAGAAGGGAATGTTGTTAACCGTGCTCGAAAGCCAGTACGGCATTTCATCTTCGGGCGACATGTAGGCCGCGCGAACGCCATTGGTATAGCCATCGTCACGCCCGTTAAACAGATCGTTTTCCAGCGCAAAAGTAATACCGCTGTTTGTATCCGGCTCGTGGCGGGTCATATCATCTGCTGCCATGGCAGTGCCAGAAAGCAGGAAAATGGGCAATAATAATTGAAGCGTTTTCATAGGGTATCCCGAAAGCAGAGAGGATAGTTATATGCGGCCCTGCCTTCGGGCACCAGCCTAGAAGAACAGGTTATAGATAATGATGACGGGAATTGGCACGCCAATCAGGAAAAGAATAACACTGCGCATAGCTGCACCTTCCGTTACTTGTTGTTTTGAGCGGCATCTTCAATCGCTTCGCCACCATTCTGGATATCCTGCCCTGCGCCCTCAAAAGTGTTGCAGCCGGTCAGAACGCTGGTTGCGCCTAAAGCCAGACAGGCGAGGAAGAATGTATTCATGAACTTTGTGGTCACCATGTTTTGCTCCTGAAAGAATGGTATTGATGTAGTGCTAACGATTGGCGCCGGAAAAAGTTCATCAATAGAACCGCCTTTCAGATAATTATTTTATAAATGCACCTTCTAATTATTGTAGAAGGGCCGGAACTCAGCCCCCGCCTTATGTATTAGCCCAGCAGATGGAGGAAAAATTATGCTGAGCTGGGCCCTGACCTTTCTTGTACTTGCACTTGTAGCTGCCGCTTTAGGCTTCTCGGGTATTGCTTCCATATCCATGGAGATGGCACAGCTGATCTTCCTGATCTTCATTGTGCTGTTCATCATCACCGCGCTGGCGCATGTGATTACCGGCAGGAAGCCGCCGAATCCGCTTTAAAATAACAGACTTCACCACCATTGCTGCCAGAGATGTTAGCGGCTAACCTGCCCCTCAGTATTGCGACAAGGGCAAGTGATGAACCATAGAAATCTGCGCGACCTCCTTTTATTCTCATTCATCCTGCTCATTTCTGCAGGTGTTTTTGTGCAGATCTTTGTCAGCGGCCGCAGCAATGTCGCCGAGAGCAACTCATGGGTTATGCATAGCTATAATGTAATTATCGCTACGCAAAAGCTCAGCTCCCTGCCTAATCGCATGCTGCTGGAGGAACGCAGCTACCTGCTCACCGGCGATGAAAGTTTTCTGAATGCCTATAAAGCCGCACGCGAAGAAGCCCTGCTGCAGATCGAGAATATCGAAAAAAGCACTGTTGATAATGCCGACCAGAGTGCACAGCTGGCCGCCATTCGCGCCCTTTTCGTAACCTATATCGACCAGCTCGACACACGCCTTGCCGACCTGCAGGGCCGAAGCTTTAGTCTGCCCCGCTTTATGGAAGGCTACGACGCACTAGAGAAAACCCGCACTGACCTGACTGCCGCTATTCGCGACTTTATCAGCCATGAGCAGAACATCATGATCCGGCGCACGCAGGAGACCAGCGACAAGCGCCAGCAGTATTTCACTTCACTTATTTTTGGCGGTACGGCAGCTATTCTCCTGCTGCTGGTGTTCAACACTTTCCTGTTTTATGTGCAGGGCAAGCGCCAACAGGCCGAGAAGCGGCTTGAAGATGCGCGCCAGCGCTTCCAGATGGCCATGCGCGGCAGTAACGACAGTATCTTTGATATGGATATCGAGAAGAACCAGCTGTTCTACTCGCGCCAGCTCTTTGATCTTTTAGGCCGCGCCCCTATTACAACCGGCATTCCGCTAGAAGAGTTTATGCAGCTGGTGCACCCGGATGATAAAGAGCATGTGCTCAAGAACATCGAGGCTGGCTGCCGCAATGAAACACCTGAGTATACCGATATGTATCGCCTGAGCCATAGCGATGGACGCTGGATCTGGGTGAACTCGCGTGGCCGCTGCATTGTTGACGCCAATGGCAAAGTCGAGCGGCTGGTAGGCGCCACGGCGGATGTTACTTACCTGCGCCTCTATCAGGAGAAGGTGGCAGCTGAAAAGGAAGAAGCCGAGCGCGCCAGCGCTGCGAAGAGCGCGTTTCTGGCGCATATGAGCCACGAAATCCGTACGCCACTTACGGCCATTAACGGCGTGGCAGAAATTTTACAGAAGAACACCGGTAACCTGAGCGACAAGCAAAAGCAGCTGGTGCATGTGTTGCATACCAGCTCAATCACACTGCGCGAACTGGTAACCGATATTCTCGATTTCTCGCGTATTGAAAGCGGCCAGGTGGAGCTTGACCTGCGCGAGGTCAACCTCGGCCATATCCTGCGCGAGGTTTATGAAATTACCACCCTCACCGCCAAGGAGAAGGGTATTACCTATAACCTTGATTACCGCTCATTCAGCCGCGTGGTGGGGTATTATGACGGCCCGCGCCTGCGCCAAGTGCTACTCAATCTGGTAGGTAATGCCATCAAGTTTACTGAAATAGGCTCGGTTACGGTTACGCCCAAGCTGATCGACCTTGATGGCGCGCCATTCCTCTCCGTTACAGTGACTGATACAGGTATTGGTATTGCCGATGGTGTGAAAGAAAAGATCTTCGAGCAATTCAAACAGGGCGATGCCTTTATCACCAAAAAGTTTGGCGGTACTGGCCTTGGCCTCACCATTTCGCAAAACCTCGCCACGCTTATGGGCGGGCATATTCATGTTGATAGCGTATTGGGCCGTGGCTCCATCTTTACCCTGCTGGTGCCGCACCGCGGGATAACTGCCACGCTTGAAGAGGCCGATACCGCCGAGCCGCAAGCCCGCCCGCGCATTGTGGCCCTGCATGAGAAGAAGGTGCTGCTGGCCGAAGACTATAATGGCAATATCGCGGTTATCTCGTTCATCTTTGAAGAGATGGGCCTGGCCTATGATGTAGCCATAAATGGCAAGGAAGCAGTCGATAAGTTTGAGGCCGGCCATTACGATGCCATTCTTATGGACGTGCAGATGCCGGTTATGGATGGCTTTACCGCAACCAAAGCTATTCGCGAGATCGAGGAGGCCCGCGGCCTGCCCCGCACGCCTATAATCTGTATGACAGCACATGCCATGATGCACGATAAAGACCGCGTAATTGCCAGCGGCATGGATGACTACCTGACCAAACCCATTTTTGGCGATGATCTGCGCGATATGCTGGCCCGCCATATGAACCTCAGGCACAGTAACCTTGCTTCATAAAACAAGGGCCACCATCTTGGCGAAGGTGGCCCCTATTCATTAGCGTGAGTAAAGCTTATGAGGCTTTACGGCTGCCCTGTGCCTTGGTCTGCTCATCCTGTGCATCAGGATCGCCGACTTCAACCTTACCTTCGCCCTTGGGCTTGTTATTACCCTGCTGCGGGTTGGCTGACTCAGGCTTGCCAGTGGTGGCAGGCTTATTCTTGTTGTCAGGCTGATTGAACTTGTTCATGATCGTTTCCTCTCAATGTTAAAATCGGAAAGGCTCCTGGCCTTGTGCCTTACCAATACGAGGGGCTGGTACATGTTCCCCCCTTTGCCCGTAAAATGGCTGTAAAGAGTGAGGGCCGCCTCTTGCGAAGGCGGCCCTCTATCCCGGGAGTTAGTCCGGATCATTCAGCCCGGAGGGCAGAAAAATCTGGTTTAACGGTCACCGGAAACCTTGCGTGGCTCCTGCTGAAAATCATGCAAAGGTGCCTTATCCTTGGCCTGTGGACTGCGGGCGCCCTGCTCTTCGACATCAATCATCGCTTCACCCTTCTTCTTGTTGTCCGGATTCCGGGCAACACGGTCGGGCGAATTGATATCCTGCAAAGCCTGAGGCTGATTGAACTTGGTCATGATCGTCATCCTTGTTTAAGTTAGATCAGAGAAGCTATGCTTCTTGCTTTACCAACACCTGCTGTTGGCCAGTGTTCCTCTAAAATGGGCATAAAAAACGGTATGAAAAAACGGGCGACCCGCAGGCCGCCCGCTCTTTATAAAAACCTGTCCGGTATTAGCGGGTTGAGGTCAGACGCATACGGTCAACATAGGTCAGCTCAATTTCAACGCGACGGTCAGGGCTGAGACAGGCGATCTGGCTGTTACGCGCAGCATCTGTCGGGCAGCTGGTGGTGGGGCGGTTTTCGCCCATGGCACGTACCTGCGTTACGTTAACATTAAGGTAGCCGTTACGGACCAGATAGTCCTTTACAGCTGCCGCACGACGGGCCGAAAGCTTGTCGTTATAGTCGTTGCTGCCAATACGGTCGGCAAAGCCAACGATTTCGGCACTGGCGACGTCGTCAGCCTTGGCAAGGCGCTGGGCCACTGCGTTCAGGTTGTTCTGCGCAGCTGGCGTCAGCTCGGCACTGTTGAACGCGAAGTAAACAACGCGCTCGTCATCGGTCAGTACGGTCTGGGTTACTGTGCGGGTCTGCTGTGCAGGTGCACAGACGTTCTCGCCCTTTTCCCAGCTAGTGCGTACGCACGTACCACTGGCCAGACCATGAACCGGCTTACCCGATGAGTCGGTAACAATTGCATTGTTGCTCAGTGCCGTATCGGCATGAACAGGATGGGCAAATGTCAGCGCGGTCAGCATGACAAAGGCAGTAGCAGTAAACTTGTGCATATTAAGCTCCTCGATATTCTGGTTAGGGCGATGATTGCCGCCGCAGGAAGAACAACCGGCGCGTATAAACGTTCCATAAAATAAAACACGGATAAAAAAGAAAGGGCGCAACCCGCAAGTTGCACCCTTTCCTCACATAAGCAGGCTGTTTTTAGGCAGCTTTGCTCTTGTCACGTGCCTTTTCCCATTCAGAAACCTGACGTTCGGCTTCATCCTGAGCCACACCGTAGGTCTCCTGGATCTTGCCCAGAAGCTTGGTGCGGTTACCGTTAATCTCGGTCATGGTGTCATCTGTGAGCTTGCCCCACTGCTTGATGACTTCACCCTTAACCTGTTCCCATTTACCCTGAATGATATCGCTATTCATGATCTTCTCCTTGGTTGGTGGGTTAAATTAGTTGGCAGCCTTGACGTAGGTCTCAAAGCGCGAAGACAACGTGCCCGGCAGCTTGAAGTCTACCTCGGTATTGTCGCCGCTCTTCTGCAGCTGGTCGTAGGCAATCGCCATCTTCTCGCCGCCCATGCCCAGTGTGGTGTTGTAAGCTACAATCACTTGGCTGGCATGGCCTTCGCTGATGGTGATGTTGTCGATCGAACCAACTTCAGTGCCACGGGCATTGAGCAGTTCGCCGTCCAGCATCGCCTTGGCACTGACCTGGCCTGCGGCCATTGTCTGTGCGCCATCTTTGGCATCTGCCGCTTCATACGAGAAAGGGGCCATACGCTTGATGGTTTCTTCGGTAATCGGTACGATCACGTCATCGTTATTAGCGCGGGTGTAGAGCAGACCAAAATCTACCGCTACATGCTTGGCGCCCATACCCATGATGCCACCGTTGGCGAGAATGATCTTGGAAGCGGTGCCGTCGGCGTTGAACAGTACGTCGTCGATAGTCGCAACCTGCTCATTACGCACGTTGTATACCTTCTCGCCGATGATACCGGCTACGGTATTACGCTTGTTGATGCTGACAGTGGCAAGGCCACCAGCTGCATCTGACGGAGTCATGAAATCACGCACACTTTCGGCTGCAGCAGCGATACCTTCGCGGGTACTTTCGATACCGCTATCAAGGCGCTGACCGACTGTGGGGGATGCAGCCGGAACTGTTGCTGAATGCTCGACCTTGGTGGTGGTCGTGGTGGTTTCGGCGTTGGCCGCAACGGGCAGTGCCATAAGAATGGCAATTGCCGTGGTGGCTAAAAGCTGGGTCTTCATTTTATCTGTCTCCTTCAAGACGGTAAATCAACATGCAAAGAACCCGGAGCGGAAGGAATAGTTCCCCGCTCCGGGCAGTGTTTACTGAATGGTGGTACCTTCAGGCACATCACCCAGACGCTCCATCAGCTTTTCACGGGCACGGGCAAGGCGCGAACGCACGGTGCCAATAGCGATGCCGAGCTTCTGTGCGGCCTCTTCATATGAGAGTCCATCCCAGCAGATAACGGTGATGATCTCGCGGTGCTGCGGCGAGAGCTTTTCAATCGCGCCACATACCGACTTGAAGTGCATACGGCTTTCCTGGTCAGGCATGACCGAAAGCGACGCGATGAGCGCCTCGGGGTCGAACTGACACTCGCGCTGGGTACGGCGCTTGTAGTTGCTTACAAAAATGTTGAACATGATACGGCTGGTCCAGTGGAACAGGTTGGTACCATCTTCAAACAAATGCTGCTTCTCGATGGCACGCAGAACGGTGGACTGCAGCAGATCGTCCGAGTCTGGACGGTTGCTGGTCAGCTTCATGGAGAAGCGGCGCAAACCCTCGAGCTGGGGCATAAGCTGATCGTGTGTAAACATAACATCCTCCGGGTAATCGTTAACATCAACTACTGGAGCGCAATGTAGGCCCGCTATGCTGCTGTAATTCTTCCGGAATGTTTCTGACAGGAAAGAGTTTGTATCAGTTTTGTAACTGGGCTAGGTTTGCGCACCATTTTTGAGGATTTCATGACTAAAGCCTCCGTTCTCTATATCGATGACGATACGGCACTTATCACCGTGGTCGGTCATTACCTCGAAGACGAGGGCTATACCGTGCACACCGCGCAAAGCAGTGCTGCGGTTGATACAGCATTACAGAACCTGAAGCCGGATGTGGTGATCCTCGACCTTGGCCTGCCGGATGCAGATGGCTTTAGTGTATTAGGCCGTATCAAGAATGCGTGTGATGCGGGCGTTATCATTGCCAGCGGCAAGTCAGAGACCACCGAGAAGATCGTCGGCCTTGAAATGGGCGCGGATGATTACCTGACCAAACCCTATGAGCTGCGTGAGCTAGCCGCGCGTATTAAAGCCGTACTGCGCCGCCGTGCGGCCCCTGCCCCCTCGGCTACACCTGCTGCCGCTGCCATTGAAGACAAGCACGCGCAGAGTGGCCCGGTGCGGCTGATGTTTGAGGGTATGTGCCTCGACCGTAACCAGTATCAGGTTTTCGATGCGCATGGCACCTCGCTCGACCTCACCACTGGTGAGTTCAAGCTGCTTGAAGCTCTGGTGCTGTCGCCCAACCGCGTTTTAACACGCGATCATCTGTTCGACCTCACCCGTGATGGAAATTTCGAATCCTTCGACCGCGCGATAGATATCCAGATCGGCCGTATCCGCAAGAAGCTGGGCGATAGCCCACGCACACCACGGATGATCAAAACCGTGCGCGGCGTGGGCTATATGTGCTGCCTTACTCCCGTAGAGGAAGTGGCATAGCCCGCGAGATTAATTAGTTATAACGGATCTCAAGACGTTCGATTGAATTGCCGGTCTGGCTCCGCGCCTTGTCCTTGATAGCGGGCAGTGCCGCGAACAAAGACATCAGCACATCATCATCAGCCACTTCAATATCGCGCTCGATGTTGGTGCGAATGACCAGCACATGCTCGGTCTTGTTACGTAGCCTCAGGCCCTCCTTAACATAGACCTGACTCACCAGCGGATGGTTAACACCTGAGATAACATGGGGAATGAGGTTCATGATGTTTCTCCTGTTTGCGTTGAAGCAACTGCAGGTTCACAGCTCAGCGTTACATTTTTTTGTCTGGTTTGTAAGCGGCGTGAAAAACTTTTGTTTCAGTTTTGTATCTGCATCACTGCATCGCAATAATGCATAAATAAAGGGGCGCACCGCCTCTACGCCCCCTCATTTTATTGCAAGATCAGGCAACTTTACGTATGGCAGGTCCGTCTGTTTGCATATCGGCAAGCTTCGAGAGATCCATATCGGTTTTGGTTTCCTGCTTCAGGGTTTCATCAAGCAGACGGGCTGCATCATTAAGGCCAATCAGCAAGGCCAAACGGCGCAACGTCGTATAGCGCGCGATTTCATAGTGCTCTACGGCCTGTGCTGAAGCCACAAGGCCAGCATCGAGTGCGGGAGAATCTTTGTACTCCTCCATCACTTCGGTGCTCTCTTCAAGAATACCGTCAATCGCGAGACAGGTTTTGCCCTGTGCACGCTTGCCAAAAATCTCGAATACCTGCTCGAGGCGCTCGATCTGGCCTTCAGTCTCCTCACGGTGTTTGGCAAATGCTGCCTTCAACTGCGGCGACTGTGCGGCCTTCTCCATTTTCGGCAGTACCTTGTAGATTTTCTTCTCGGCGTAGTAGATGTCTTTCAGGTGATCGTGAAAGAGCGTGTCGAATGTTTTTTCCTGCATGTGAGAAATCCTTGCTTGAGGGTTGCCACGCAGCTGCGCGGTAACAGGCCAATCACCAAGTGGAGCAAACGTTCCCTCTGATTATGGGTTGCCTTACATGCATAAAATAGCCGTTTATAAGGAATATTAGGGCTGCTATATTATGCATACCATGCCTGCCCTTCTTGCTGTGCTCGCCGTTGCGGGCTTCATCCTGTTCATTCTCTGGCAGCAGAAGCGCGAACGCTACCCTGCCTTGCCCGCCCCCATCAGCCCTTATGAGCGCGATATCAGCGGCGATGAGTTTGCCGATATGGTGCTCAAAACCTCAAACGAGGTGCCGGTGGTAGTTGATTTCTATGCCCGTTGGTGCGGCCCCTGCCACGACTTTGCGCCGGTGATGGCCGAAATGGCACGCGACTATAACGGCAGCTTTTTACTGGCACGGGTTGATTTCGACCAGAACCCGCAGCTGGTCAAACATTTCAAGGTTACCTGCATTCCCACTATAGCGCTGTTCCGTAATGGTGAAAAACTGGATGGATTTGAAGGCGGCCAGCAGCCGCATCAGGTGCGCTACTTTCTGGCCAAGCACGGTATTAACGCCAAAACCGCCTGAGGTGGACGGCCCGCGCGCATAACAGTGCCCCACACTGTTATGTCGAACCAACCGGCCCTTCAGCTTCAGGCCCGTATGCCAACAAAAAACCCCGCACGAGGCGGGGCTTTTGTTGGCTGGGGGACTAGGATTCGAACCTAGACAAACGGAGTCAGAGTCCGTGGTCCTACCGTTAGACGATCCCCCAGCAGTGGGGGCTGATTTATAGGTCTGGCGCGTTTAAGTCAAGACAGCTCTTAAGCCCCGCCGTAACCGCCCTGAGACTCACTACAAACCCGCGTTTGGCCCGGGCGCTTGCCAAAACCGCCGAATAGCCTCATAAAATCAGCCGCCTGCCGTTGGGTAATATTATTCCGCAAGATCCCGTATTGCTGTTTAAAAAGAACAAGCCGCTGGCTTTTTTATTGATATTAGTCAACATTGGTCACAATCGTTAACCATATTGCAAGGCAGCGTACGCATAGTTGGATGTGCGCAGCATAGATGAATCAGGGGAGATAACTCACAATGTCGAATATCAAAATCCGTGAGATTATCGATACCATTCAGATCGAAGTGCAGAAATTTGCCGCTACCAACGAGAAAATCGCCCATCAGACTAACCTGCTCGCCCTCAATGCCACGATTGAAGCCGTGCGTGCGGGTGATTTCGGCAAGGGCTTTGCCGTGGTTGCGGGCGAGGTAAAATCACTGGCCTCTCAGGCGGCCAAGAATTCCAAGGATCTGCGTACCCGCGTGCTGGGCGACATCATGACCCAGACCAGCCAGCTCTCGGACCAGTTTGCCGAGCGCGACAGCACCCGCCTGACGGAAATGGCGCAAACGCTGGTGCAGCTGATTGTACGTAATCTTTACGAGCGCACTGCCGACGTGCGCTGGTGGGCCACTGATGACGCCTTCTACAAGTGCATGGCCGACCTCACCCCTGCGAATATCGAACACGCCATCAAGCGTCTGGCGCTGATCAACCGCTTCTACTCGGTTTATATGAACCTCGTGCTGGTTGATAAAACCGGCAATGTAGTGGCCTGCTCCAACGCCGGTAAATACCAGCGCGTCATGGGGGCCAGCGTGGGCCGCACCCAATGGTTCAACGGCGCAATCGCCACCCGCAGCGGCGATGAATATGTGGTGGACGATATCTTCAACGACCCCCTGCATGAGAACCTGCCCGTTTCCGTTTACGCAACAGCGGTGCGCCGTGGTGGCGAAGTACATGGCGAAACGCTGGGCGTTATCGGTGTGTTCTTCGACTGGCCGGAACAATCGAAAACCATTGTATGCAGTGAGCCTACCCTCTCGGCTGATGAATGGAAGCGTAGCCGCGTGCTGCTGCTCGATAACAAGAACCGCGTGATTGCCGCCAGCGATGGACAGGGCATGCTGCAAAGCTTTGTCCTCAACGCGCAGGGTAAAACCAAAGGCCATTATTATGAGAGTGATGGTACCCTCGTGGCCTTTGCCAAAACCATCGGCTATCAGGAATATAACGGCCTTGGCTGGACTGGCGTTATCATCCAGAAGCCCGATGCCGAGGCCTAAAGCACGCTCTAGCCAATTTGAAATGACCTGCTAATCTTGCCGTATGAAAGAACTTCTCGACGGCAACAAGCTCTGGGCAGCCGAGCGTAAGCGCTCTGACCCCGAGTTTTTCACCCGCCTGCAAGGCCAGCAGGCTCCCAATTATCTGTGGATTGGCTGCTCGGACAGCCGCGTGCCCGCTAACGTGATTACCGGCCTCGATCCCGGCGCTGTGTTTGTGCACCGTAACGTGGCCAATCTGGTCAATCCCGGCGATCTCAACTGCCTTTCAGTGCTGCAGTTTGCAGTGGATGTACTCAAGGTAAAACACATTGTTGTGTGCGGCCACCATGGTTGTGGCGGCGTGCGTGCGGTTATCGACAAGCAGAAGTTCGGCCTTATCGACTACTGGCTCAATCCGCTGGCCGAACTCGCGCAGCATCATGCAGACGAACTGAAAGCAATTGTTGATGTAAATGACAGGGCCAACCATCTATGCGACCTGAGTGTACGCAAGCAGGTTGCACGCCTCTCCTCTACCCCGATTGTGCAAAGTGCCTGGGCCCGCGGCCAGCAGCTGCAGATACATGGAGCGGTTTATAGTTTACGTGACGGCCTCATGCGCGACCTTGAATGCACCGAAGTAGGCAGCAAATCCTAAAATCGGTTCATCTCTTGGCTAAGATTGATTCATCACTTTACTAAGATCGATTCATCTTCGGTTTATCAGATGTTTTATGCATCGCCAGATGCATGAAAAAGCCTGTATTTACAGGCATAAGTCGCATGAAAAAATTTTTGCGCAAAATAACCAATGTCAAGGTGATCCAACTCGCATTGATGTACCATCAAAATATAAGAACAAGAAACTTGCGGGGTTGGTAAAATGCGACAGACAGAACAAGGCAGACGCTATCTTGAGGCTATTGGTCAGCTGCCGGACATCATTCAGAACCTTTCACACACACGCGACATCGGCAGTGTCATGTCGATTGTACGCAGTGCAGCCCGCAGCCTTGTCGGCGCCGATGGTGCGGCCTTTATTCTGCGCGATGCCGACTTCTGCTACTATGCAGATGAAGAAGCCGTAAGCCCGCTGTGGAAGGGCCAGCGCTTCCTCATGAACCGCTGCATCAGCGGCTGGGTCATGCAGAACGCACAGCCTGCCATTATTGGTGATATCTATGCTGATGAGCGCATCCCGGTTGATGCCTACCGCACCACCTTTGTAAAGAGTATGGCCATGGTGCCCATTCGCCAGACCTCGCCCATCGGCGCGATTGGCACTTATTGGGCTAACCTGCGTCAGCCAACTGAAGAGGAAATCCATATTCTACAGGCTCTGGCTGATGCCACTTCAATTGCGATGGAAAACATCGACCTCTACGACCGTCTGCAGAAGAGTCTGCAGCTGCGCGAGCGTGCAGTACTCGATAACATCCGTGAAGGCGTGATTACCTTTAACGAAGACGGTATGATTACCGGCTTTAACAGCGCCTGCGAAACCGTACTGGGCTATCACCGCTTTGAGGTGCTGGGCAGTAACATCGCCAAAATCATTCCGGTGATCTATGCCCATGCCATTAAAGGTGAGCATACCGATCAGGTTGAGATTATCACCCGCAAGGATGGTACCAGCTTTGCCGCAGAATACTCAATCTCCGAGTTCATGCTGGACGGCCAGTGCTGCTTCTCGGTTATTCTGCGTGATACCAGCGAGCGTATAAAAGCCGAAGCCAAGCTGCGCGAAAGCGAAGAGCGCTACGAACTGGCGGTTAAAGGCTCGAATGCCGGCCTGTGGGACTGGAACATCCCCGCCAACAAGCTCTACTGGTCAGACCATTTCAAGGCCATGCTGGGCATTGAAGATGCCGACTTCCAGCCCGGATATGGCGAGTTCAAGAATCGTCTGCATCCCGAAGATCGCGAGCGCATCACCAAAAAGCTCGAAGCGCATACACGCAACCAGCTGCCTTATGATGCAGAGTTCCGTATGCGCCGCGAAGATGGCAGCTACCTGTGGGTTAAGGCCTCGGGAGCCAGCATCAGCGACCAGAACGGCCGCGCCATCCGCATGGCAGGCTCGCTCACCGATATCAGTGCACGCAAGCACCTTGAAGCTGAGCTGGACGAGATGAAGCTCAAACTTGAGCAGTCAGTAACCGCAAAAAGCCAGCTGATCAAGGATATCTCGGATGACCTGCGCAGCCCCTTGGGCAGCATCATGAGCTCGATCAGCGCGGTACTGCAAAACAAGGAAATTACCGAGGAACAGCGCGAAAAGGCCAGCCATGCCTGGCGCACAGCCAGCAAGCTGCTGGGCGTGGTCGACCAGATGGCGGTGCTCACCCGATCGCGCAAGTAATCGCTTTTACTGGCGCTGGATATGCGCTGTAGATTAGCGCTGGATAACGCGCTGTAGATTAGCGCTGTATTATAGCGGCTTGCTCTGCACTCTGGCGGTGGTCAGGAATGGCGCTGCGTGACTTACCGCGCTGGAACATGGCCAGCACAAAGGCCAGGCCAATGCCAGTGGCAATCGCCCCAAGCGAGAACAGCGGGCGGTAAGCCAGCCATGCAATTGCAATAGTAACGCCAGAGAGCAGAAGAGCCAGAATGGCGCTGACCAGCCCGATACCAAAACCCAACAGTGGCCGCGCGCCGGGAATGAAGCCCGCTACCATCTTGATCGGGTTGAGAATGAGCACCAACCCAAGGTACATGAGGAACCAGCCCCCTGCCCTGATGGCCCAAGTCAACAGGCTGGCGGTGCGGTGTGCATTATCAAACATACTCTCGGCGCTCTGGATACCGGGTTCAACCAGCAGCACATTACGATCGCTTGGGCCCTTGGCCTCGACAATACTGTTACCCCGCTGCTGCCCAATGATGCTGACTTCATCAGCCGGTACAGCTGCAAAACTGACGCGGATATCGCCCACCTGCGGGTCCTCAGGCGTTGCGCCCTTATAGAGCTGCTCGTTGATGACGCGATACTCGCCGGTGGCAGCAGGCATAACCGTACGCGTATAATTCTCAAGCTCAGCCAGAATACGCGGGGTGAGCACATAATCGCCCAGCGTTGCGGTTTGCGCGTTCAGTGTTTCCGAGCGTACCGGCATGGGTGGGTTCTGATGACCTGCAGGAATATGGAATTCAGCCGAATTCTCGGCCTTCTCTGACCAGCCCTTGCTATAGGTATACGTGGTTACCTTGTTGGTACCGCCGCCGTAGGTGTTTTCTTCACGCGTATTTTTGCTTTCACGCCACTGATACATTTCAACCATGCGGCGCAAGCGTAGCGCATCCGGTGCGCTTACGGCAAAAGTACTATCAAGAATAGGCTGTGTTACAGTCGTATCGCCCGCCAAGTAGACGATGCGATCTTCAAGCGTGCGGTCGAGCGGTTGCGGCTCGGCGGTCAGCATTTGCGCTTGCGCCCAGTTAAGCGCAGCATGCGTCTTGACCGAGTTGCCCTCGTTCCAGCTGAGCAGGAAGAACGAGCCGATGAAGAACAGCAAGCCGAACAGCAGCCCGGCAAAGGCGTTCTTCACATTCTTGAAATATCCGGTATGGGTAACTTCGCGATATGACTGGCTCATGGTGTCTCCTGTACAACCGGCATTAAATAGCGATGCTGCCCTGATGTTAAGGGCTTTTGGAATTATCTATCGAGTCGCAGGCTGATTTTATATGCAATGCAACAAAGTGCTTGCTAAGTCCCTACGACTCTTGCTCTTTATCAATTCCGTTAACCTCCAGTTAACCGGCATTCCGTTAGGGTCAATTCCCGGGACTGCTGAAAGAATCAACTAACAGCACACTCACCTACTAGGAGGCCCGGAAACATGTTCAAATCACGATGGTATGCGCTCGCACTGGCGCTATTGGCACCTTCTGCCGCAATGGCACAGGACGCCGCAGCCGCTTCTACCCCAATTCCTATTGATGCCGGTGCCACCGCCTGGCTGCTTATGTCAGCTGCGCTCGTGATGCTCATGACCCCCGGTCTGGCGTTCTTCTACGCCGGTATGGTGAAAAACAAGAACGTGGTTTCCACATTGTTCAAGAACTATGTAGCCCTCGCGATTGTGGGCGTGCTGTGGGTTGTAGTTGGCTACTCGCTCGCGTTTGGCGAAGGCGGCATGTGGATTGGCGACTGGAAAGCCTACTTCATGCTCGCGAATGTCGATACCAATGGCTTTGTGCTGAACGGTACAACCAACAACATTCCGCACATTCTGTTCGTTGTGTTCCAGATGATGTTTGCCATTATTACCCCGGCACTCATCATCGGCTCGCTGGTTGAACGTATCAACTTTGCGGCTTGGTTGGTGATCATGGCCCTGTGGAGCCTCTTGGTTTATGCCCCCATCGCCCACTGGGTTTGGGGTCCGGATGGCTGGATCTTCGCTGCTGGTGGTCTCGACTTTGCTGGTGGTCTGGTTGTGCACATCTCGTCTGGTGTTTCGGCACTGGTGGCTGCGCTCATCTTCGGTCGCCGTAATGCTGGCCATGGCAAGGATCACGCACGCCCGAACGATGTAAGCATGGTTCTGCTCGGCGCTGCCCTGCTGTGGTTTGGCTGGTTCGGCTTTAACGCTGGTTCGGCTCTGGCTGCCAACGGTCTGGCTGCACATGCGTTTGCTACCACCTTTGTGGCTGCTGCCTGTGCCTTCCTCACCTGGATGGCTTATGACTGGCTGGTAAACGGCAAGCCCTCGGCTGTAGGTTCGGCGGTTGGTCTGGTGGCTGGTCTGGTGGTCATCACGCCTGCAGCTGGCTTTGTTACCATTCAAAGCGCCATGTTCATGGGTGCTATTGGTGGCGTGCTGTGTAACCTCGCCTCACGCATGATCAAGCGCGCAACCCGCCTTGACGACGCGCTGGACGTGTTCGGCTGCCACGGTGTGGGCGGTATTCTAGGCGCGCTCATGACCGGCATGTTTGCCACCACAGCAGTTAACTCGGCTGTGACCAATCAGGGTTACTTCGTGGATGGCTCAACCGCCCTGCTGAAGGCCAACCTGGCTGCTACAGCAACGGTGATTGTGTACTCGGTTATCGTTACCTATGTGCTGATCAAGCTAGTTGGCCTCTTCATGAAGCTCCGTGTGAGCGAAGAAGAGGAAAAGGCCGGCCTTGATGACAGCCAGCATGGTGAGCTTGCCCGTTACCGCGAGCAGCAGGCTTCTTAAACCAAGCTGCATAATAAAAAACTCCGGCATCGCAAGGTGCCGGAGTTTTTATTTGTCCTGCTTTCGGCTTATTCGACGTTCACACCAAAGTGACGGGCCAGCTCGCCCAATCCGCCCGGGAAGCCCTGAGCCGAAGCGCGGAACTTCCACTCGGCACCATAACGGTACAGCTCACCAAAGATCATGGCCGTTTCAACCGAGGCGTCTTCACTCAAATCGAAACGGGCCAGCTCGCTGCCACCGCGGTCGTTGATGATGCGGATATAAGCCCCGCCCACCATACCGAAGTTCTGCTGGCGCAGCTCAGCCATGTGAATGGAAACGCAAATGGCAATCCGCTCGATCACTGGCGGCAGGGTCACCAGATTGATCTTCAGCTGCTCGGAATCAGACGCAACCCCCTCGGCACCACCGGTCAGATTATCGCCGGAATGCACCACCGAGGCACAGGGTGATACGAGGTTGTTGTAGAAGATGAAGTCGTTATCGCTCGGCACTTTTCCATCCGCATCGAGCAGATAGGCAGAGGCATCAAGATCAAAATCTTCGCCATCGGTTTCGCGCGGGCTCCAGCCCAGACCAACAATAATGTTGGTAAGGTCAGGAGCTTCCCGCGTCAGACTTACGTTTTCGCCCTTGGATAATGCTACAGGCATATTCTACTCCTCTGGTTTAATTCGCTGTTTCTATTCCTTGGTGCCTGCGCCCCAGCGCAGCCCCCAACCGTAATACAGATCGACCTCGCGCGGGTTCTTGAACGCCTCAACCCGCTTCTGGATGCTGATGTGGCCGCCATCATTCTCAATCAAGGCAATGGTGCAGGCGCGCTTGTCGTTCACATTCTGATCGAGCTTCACGTTCAGCGGCATCTGATCCGGCACACGGATAACGCAGCGCCCCGATGCCAGTGCCCAATTAGGCGAGCCCTCAAAAATCATGGCATAAACAAGAATGCGGGTAATTTCGTTCCAGCGCACACCGTTGATACGGATAACCTCGCCTTGGGTGCCGGTGCCCTTGCGCTCATCACCCATCAGCTCCATGAACGGGGCCGAATTGAAGGCACCGTAATTATCGCCCAAAGCCGAGATCACGCCACGATAGCCATCGTTCAGCTCGTAAAGGCAGCAGAGGTCAAGATCGATCGGGCGCGGCTTGGACGGCGCGACGATGGAGCTGAACAGGCCCTTTTTAGCCACCGGCGCATCGGTTATCGGCTCTTCCGGCGGCGTGGCGTTCCACACCAGATTGATCACGATTTCGTCAAACCCCATAGCCGGCCGGTCAAACCGCTGCTTGGGAATGGCCGAACGATCAGCCGCTGAAGGCGGCAGTGTTTCGTTAGGGCGGGCCATGGTGCCGGTGGCCTGCGCAGCTTCGGCAACTACAATACCATAGCTCTGCGCCAAAGCAGCCAGACCTTGCTCATACCCCTGCCCGATGGACTTGAACTTCCATTCGCCATTACGCAAATAAAGTTCGCCCAATACAAGCGCCGTTTCCTTGGCGGCGCCGGCCAGCTCAAGGCTGCTACTGGCAACCTCGGTGCGGGTGGTGCCACCCATGAGGCGAATGGCCATACGGCTGAGCTGGGCGATGTACTGCACACCGGTGCCATCCGCAACCAGGCAGAAGCAGATGCGTACAATCCCAGCTGGCAGCTTGTTGAGGTCGATGATAAAAGGCTGTTGGCGCAGGCCGGCGACATCTGCGCCATCGAGCATCTCCACCCCGCCTTCGGCGATGGTTTTATGGTTATAGAAAACCATATCGGAGTCGCCGCGAACCTTGCCGGTATCGGTGAGCAGGAAGGCGACCGCATCGATCGACGGACGCGCAGGATTATCCCCGTTATACTCAAGATTCACGCGGAAAATGCCGTTTTCAGGGGCAATTGCAGCCTGAATTGACGTATTAGCCCCGCGGGGAAGACCTACACCCATAACCAGAATCCCTTTCAGCCCATACAGGCTAGCAGGGATGTTGTAAGGCGCAACCCTTTAAAGAATCGTATCTTTTTGAGCCCCGGAGCTTCCAGCTTATCAGCCAGCCGAACGGCGCTTGTTAACGCGTTCTTTAAGCTCGGTACCAACGCGGAACTTGATGTTCTTGGACGGCTGGATCTGGATGACTTCGCCCGTACGCGGGTTACGGCCTTCACTGCCCTTGCGCTCGGTCATGCGGAAACTGCCAAACCCGGTAAGGCGCACTTCTTCGCCCTGTTCGAGGGTGACGCTGATGGTCTCAAGCAAAGCTTCTACAGCCTCGCTGGTGGCAGCTTTGGTCAGACCGGTTTTACCGGCAATCTGTTCAATAAGGTCATTTTTGTTCATGGTGTTCTCCCTGAATATCCCAGCAGATGCAAACACATAGAGGCGGCGAGGTCAACCATCATTGTATATTTTAACAAAAAACGCGGGCCCCGAAACCAAACAGGAACTCACACCCCATATCCCCTGTTTGTCTCGCTAGCCCTTATCGAACCTGAAACCTTGGCGCAAAAGTGAAGCCATCAGCGCCGGGCGGTAGTTGTGGTCGCTGTAATGGGTAATGGCCGTAGTCCATGCCTCGCCATCCTCGCGCCCCACCCGCTTCCAATGCGCCAGCAGCGCGTCATCATACGCCTTGATCGCGGGCTTGAGGTCGGGTGTGCCATAACGCTCATTAAACCTGAAGGTCTCAAGCGGTAAACGAGGCCGCTGCTGTGCCGGGTTCTTGATATGGCCAAGGCACAGGCCCACCACCGGAAACACATTGGGCGGCAGCTCGAGCAGATCGATCATCGCATCTGCATCATTGCGAACAGCGCCTATCGGCACTATTCCAAGGCCTAGCGCCTGCCCTGCAATCATGAGCTGCCCCAACAAAATGCCTGCATCAGTAACAGCCGAGATCGTACCTTCGATATGCTCTTGTATGACATGCGGATGGCCTGCAATTTCCATCGCCTGAGCGGTTTTGTAGTGATCGACCAGAATGACCATGAAGACTGGCGCCCGCGCAATCCACGGCTGCCCACCCGCCAGCTCGGCTATTTTAGCGCGCTTGGCAGGATCTTTAATCACCATCAGCGATACATGCTGCGTATTACCCGAGGTCGGCGCGCGCTGGCAGGTGGCAATCAGCTCATCAAGTAGCGCATCATCAACGGGCTCCTCGGTATAACTGCGGGACGAGCGATGGTCGGCGATGATTTTGAGTGTGTCGTTCATAGCCAGAACATAACCCAAAACCGCCAATAAAAAAGGGCTGTCAAATTACCTTACACCCGCTAACTTGCAGGCATGAGACCAAACGGCCCGTTCAAAACATTCATCAGCTGGGCCGCATGGCCCGGGGCAAAAAGCTGCTACCAAAGCAAGACTATGGCCCAAGCGAATTTCAACTACGACAAAAATATCATGCTGTGCGGTCAGCAACTAGCGTTTCCCTTCAAGAGCTATACCGCGCTATGAAATTATCCCTGTGCAGCATGCAAACAGCTATCGCTCTAAGCGCATTAGCCGCTATGGCACTGGCCTTTGCAGGCCTGATTCATCCAGCTTTCTTTCTGGATGATGCTTATATAACAGGCCGTAATGCCTTCCTCCTGCTACAAGGCACCACCGTCGATCCACTTTACGGCACGCCATCCATCAGCGGATCAACCAGTACTATCCACCTGCTGGTGGTTGCTATCTTCTCCAGAGTCATGCCTACCGAGCCTGCCCTGCTCTGTGCCGCGATACTTGGTTGCTGGGTTTATGCTGCAGCTGCCTTTGCGGTAACGCAGCAGCTCAAGCTTGGCAAAGCTGCCCCCTATGCGCTGGCGATGTTCCTGCTGGTCGGCATCATGCCTTTACACCTGCTCAACGGCCTCGAAACCGGCCTCGCTCTGGGCACCAGCCTGTGGCTCCTGGTTTTACTTATGGATAAACGTACCAGCAGCGCCTTTGTGCTGGCGGCCTTGTGCGGCCTTGCTGTCCATGTGCGCATCGAGCTGGCGGCACTGGCTATTCCGGCTTTTCTGTTTAAGGCATATGAGCTGAGGCAGCATAAGGTTATGCAACTCCCTGCCCCCATATTTATGGGCCTGTTGGGGCTGGCGGCAGCGCTACCGCCAGTATTGTTTGTGCATGCACAAACTGGTCTGTGGCTACCGCAGACATGGACCGCCAAGTCGATGTTCTATGCGCAAAGCTGCCTGCCGCTATTACAAAAAGCAGGTATCAGCCTCAAGGGGCTGATTGAACTGATGCTCATCAGCATGCCTATCTGCCTGTTCCTGTTTTTCCCGAGCCGACAGAAACTTTTTATCTGCTCAATTGTTTTTACAACAGCCTTCTTGATTACCTATGGCCTTATTTTTCCCTCGGCATTACTGCTCAATTTCTATACCGGCCGTTACAGCCCCATACTGATCCCTGCATGGATTTTCTGCTTCCTGACTGTTATGGCTACCAGCCCAAAGGCCACTAAAAACATTCAGCACAGCAGTCTGCTAGTTTGCGCGATTGGTATTATCTGCAGCCTTACCTTTGCCATCACACCGCATGTACTGCGCCGTGGAGATGACAATAAAAGCGCTATTACATGGGCGAACCAGCATATTCCAGCAAATAACGCTCTGCTGGTGCATGATGCCGGTTACATTGCGCATGCTAGCACCCGCTTTAAACTGGTTGATATCGTCGGCCTTAAAACTCAATGGACTGCACAGGTGCATAGCCGCATAACAGCGCCAAGCTGTGGTACTGCAAGGCCAGCTGCGATTGCTGAAATCGCCCATACCTCCGGCGCGCTTTGGGGCGTATTTGCGGATGACTGGTATAACGATATGGATATCAAAAATGGCCTGCTATCTGCCGGATATACCATTCATGAGCGCTATCGCACGGGCATAACCGCGATTTATGAGTTCACCAAGCCTAACTAAAAAGGCTGAGGATCTATCATCCCAATTTTAGGCTGATATCTAAATCAGTTTTCCGTTTTTAGTTGCGCTTTTGCTTAAACAACAGTTCCAAAAACTTTACCGATTATAGCTGTTACCATCAGCGCCAAAGTGCCCCAAAAAGTTACACGCAAAGTTGCGCGCAACATACCTGCTCCACCTGCTTTGGCACCTAGAGCACCGAGAATGGCCAGAAATACCAGCGATGATGCAGCAACAGTTGTAACAAGTATAGCGGGCGGTGACAGCATAACCACCACTAGAGGCAGGATTGCACCAACAGAGAAAGTGAAAGCTGATGTAACAGCCGCCTGAACCGGCCGAGCGATAGAATGCTCGCTGATACCCAGTTCATCGCGTGCATGGGCAGCCAGCGCGTCTTTTTGCATGAGCTGTGCCGCTACTTGCTGTGCTAATTCAGGTGTAATACCCCGTTTTTGATATATTTGCATCAACTCATAGAGTTCAGCCTTAGGGCTTTCTGCCAGCTCTTTTCGCTCACGATTAAGATCGGCCTGCTCTGTGTCATGCTGCGAACTAACAGATATATACTCACCTGCTGCCATCGACATAGCTCCAGCAACTAACCCAGCCGTACCGGCAATCATGATATCGCCCTTGGTGGCTGCTGCAGCGGCCACACCAACGATAAGACTGGCAGTAGAAATCAGCCCGTCATTTGCCCCCAGAACTGCAGCACGCAGCCAGCCAACGCGGGCGACCAGATGACTCTCACTATGCGTCTTTAAACGGGCCATCATAAAATCCTTATGAATTAAAAGGCCGGGATTTGAGCCCCGGCCTTTTCTCTGTTTGTTTTAGCGCTTAGTGAGCGCGGGCTTCATCGCCGCCATCGCCTTTCAGGCGGGCATTCTCGGCGATTTCATCCTTCTCGCTCCACTCGATCGGTACCAGCGGACGGGAGAGCGCACGGGCCAAAGCTTCATCCGCCATAGTCACAGGCACAATCTCGAGGCCTTCCTTCACGTTGGCCGGAATCTCGGCCAGATCCTTCTCGTTTTCCTTCGGGATCAGCACTGTCTTGATGCCTGCACGCAGGGCTGCCAGCAGCTTCTCCTTCAGGCCGCCGATAGGCAATACGCGGCCACGCAGCGAGATCTCGCCGGTCATGGCGACATCCTTGCGTACCGGAATACCAGTCATGACGGAAACAATCGAGACCACCATTGCTACACCCGCACTTGGGCCATCCTTGGGCGTCGCACCTTCCGGCACATGCACATGGATATCGCGGCGACCGAAGTAAGTGGGCTTGATACCATAGATGGTAGCGCGCGACTTCACGAAGCTCTCGGCAGCTTGTACCGATTCCTTCATGACATCGCCAAGCTTACCGGTAGCCGAGACCTTGCCCTTGCCCGGCAGGGCAACAGCTTCGATCTGCAGGATATCGCCGCCAACCTCGGTCCAGGCGAGGCCGGTGGTAACACCCACCATATCGGTATCCTCAATCTCACCATAACGGTACTTGGCAACGCCCAGCAGCTTCTCGAGCTTGTCGGTAGTTACCACCACCTTTTCCTCTTTCTTGCTGACAATCAGTTTCACGGCCTTGCGGCACAGTTTGGCGATTTCACGCTCGAGGCTACGCACACCAGCTTCGCGGGTATACGTACGGATAACAGCCCGCAAAGCATCGTCCGCCAGCTCGAATTCTTCCGGCTTGAGGCCGTTGTCCTTTACCTGCTTGGCAACCAGATGGCGCTTGGCGATTTCAACCTTCTCATCTTCGGTGTAACCCGAGAGGCGGATGATTTCCATACGGTCAAGCAGCGGCTGCGGCATGTTGAGCGAGTTGGCCGTGCAGATGAACAGCGTATCCGAAAGGTCGTAATCAACCTCGAGATAGTGGTCATTGAATGTAGCGTTCTGCTCCGGATCCAGCACCTCAAGAAGCGCCGATGACGGATCGCCACGATAGTCCTGACCCAGCTTGTCAATTTCATCGAGAAGGAACAGCGGATTGCTCTGCTTGGCCTTCTTCATCCCTTGAATGACCTTGCCGGGCATGGAGCCGATGTAGGTACGGCGGTGGCCGCGTACTTCGGCTTCATCACGCACGCCGCCCAACGACATACGCACAAAGCTGCGGCCTACGGCCTTGGCGATGGACTTGCCCAGCGAGGTTTTACCCACACCCGGAGGACCAACGAGGCAGAGGATGGGACCACGCACCTTCTCGGTACGCTGCTGCACCGAGAGATACTCAAGGATACGCTCCTTGACCTTCTCGAGGCCGTAGTGGTCTTCGTTCAGCACGTCTTCGGCATAGTTGATGTCATGCTTGAGCTTGCTGCGCTTTTTCCAGGGAATACTCAGCATCCAGTCGAGGTAGTTGCGTACCACCGTTGCTTCAGCGCTCATCGGGCTCATGTTGCGCAGCTTCTTGAGCTCGCCCATGGCCTTGTCGCGCGCTTCTTTGCTCAGCTTGGTTTTCTTGATGCGGTCTTCAAGCTCGCTCATCTCGTCGCGGCCATCTTCACCGTCGCCAAGTTCCTTCTGAATGGCCTTCATCTGCTCATTCAGGTAGTACTCACGCTGGGTCTTCTCCATCTGGCGCTTCACGCGGTTACGGATGCGCTTTTCGACCTGCAGAACACCGATCTCGCCTTCCATATGGCCGTAGATCTTCTCTAGGCGCTCGGTCACGTCAGCGGCTTCGAGCAGCTGCTGCTTTTCAGCCAGCTTGAGAGCAAGATGCGAGGCTACAGTATCGGCCAGCTTGCCTGCACCGTCGATTTGGCCGAGTGAGACCAGGACTTCTGGCGGAATCTTCTTGTTGAGCTTTACATACTGCTCGAACTCCGAAGTTACAGCGCGCATGAGGGCATCAGTTTCCTGACCTTCCGGCTCGGTGTCCTTCACCAGCTCGGCATAGGCCTGATAGAACTCGGGGTTATCCGAATAGCGCATAATGCGGGCACGCTGCTGGCCTTCGACCAGCACCTTCACGGTGCCGTCCGGCAGCTTGAGGAGCTGCAGCACAGTGCCAAGCACACCAATTGAGTAGAGGTCGGCCGGGCCCGGGTCATCCTGACCGGCGTTCTTCTGGGTGACGAGCAGGATCTGCTTGTCCTCCTTCATCACGTCCTCAAGGGCCTTGACCGACTTTTCGCGCCCGACAAAGAGCGGCACAATCATGTGCGGGAAAACGACGATGTCACGCAGCGGCAGGACCGGAAAGAGAACACCTTTGGGGGGAAGATCGACCATGGGAAAACCCTTCTGTAAAAATCAGAAGCAAAGACAAACGCGAATCCCTGCTCATTAACTTATAAGGTGGGTGTTCTTAACAATTTTTGCAAGTGCAAAGGGGCAGCGAAAGGCTATGTAAAAAATACCGGCCCTAATGCCTATAATATAAGCGTATTTGGCATTATGCTTACGGGCAAGTTAGTTAAGACCATGCTGGTTGCTTTTGGCGCCAACAGCACGCTGCGCAGCCTCAACCTTGCCTGTGTTACCAAATGGTGCGCTTATACCCAAAAAGCCAGCCGCAATATCCGTAGCTTCCATAATACGCTGCAGGCGCAGGGCGCGCTCTTTGGCCTCGTCCGCCTCTTGCGGGTTGGTGGGGGGTAGCATCTGCATCGGGTTCTTGGCGTGTTCGGCTTTAGCATTCATCGGCACAGGGCGCGGCACTTCGGACAAATTATTCTGAATACGCAGCATCCCCATCTCATACGGAGTCACAGGGCATGCGGGCGATGCGGTAAACTGGTGCAGGGCCAAGCCGCCCAGCTCAGTCGCTACGCCCAGATTACCCGCCAGCACGGCCATATGCGCCGCGCGCTTAGGCTCGCGCTTGCCGAGTCTGGCCTGCCAGACCACGTCCAGATCTGCTCCCGCCCCCTTCAGCTCGGTTATAACGCCTACATTTGGGTTATGGGTGGCGCAGTGCACGGCGTTGCGGCCTTTGCCATCGATATAATTGACGACCTCGGTGCGCGTAGCCTCGGGCACCAGCGCCAGAAACGCATGCACCTCGGCCGCCTTGGCACTCTCGCAGAACAGCTGCAGCGCGCTGGTCTCCTTAAGCTCAGCTCTGGCGGGTGGCATTGGTGAAATACCGGCCTCAAGCGCCATGAGCGTTAGCAACTTGTCGTCGATCTTGCTGATACGCTCCATCAACTTCCATTCGGCTTCAGCACTTAGCGGTTTGCTGTCCGGCCCCGGGTTGACCTTGTTGATCACCAGCCATGCGGCAAAGTCGGCGCGCACGACATTGGGGTCGGGCTGCATACCGTGCTCACTGTTACCGTAAAAGAAAATCTTTTTAGAAGCACACTCGGAGGCATAGGCAATACGCTGGCCATCGCCATCATACATACCGTTGATGCGGGTTAAGGCCTGTTCGCGCGCGATAGGGCTGCTCGAGGTGAGCGATGCATAGATACCCAGCAGCGATTTGCTTTTACGTTTGGCCATAATCCCATACTCCCTTTTATATTTGGCTATGAGGCTAGCGGCTGCACGCGGCAGTGCAAGCCCTAATTGAGTGTATGCCCCATAACCCGCGCACGTGGTGCCGTGGCCGATGTCAGCTGCTTGAGGATCCAGCCTACTTCGGGGAATGGTACCGGCCGGTCGATTGCATACGCAGCAATATTAGCCGCCTTGCGAATTTCCTTATTGATATTGTTGGTGACCTTGGCACAGGCCTCAACCATTTCATCCGGCGTATACTTTATTTCAGGCACGTAGCGGGTAAACAGGCCGCGGTCGAGCGCCATCAGTTCGGCAGTCATATCCGGCCGACCGTTCAGTACCGCCAGATGCGCAGGATTTCCCCTTATAATTTCACCCGTCCCCATGGTGATGGTCATAAGCGCCGTCAGGTCGCCACCATGCTGCTGTAAAACCGCCAAGCTACCCGGCCCTGCCGCAAAGCTGGCGATGTGCATGGGTGTCATATCAGCATCGCCTTTGATGTTGATATGCTCGGCGCGCTTATCAGCCGGCATAAGCTGCAAGAAATCCTCAAGCTCATTGGCGGTGGCCGAAAACACAAAAGAGCTGAGTATCGGGTCATCGTCCACCCGCATATCCACCGTCTCAAATCCGGCAACAGCAAGCGTGAGTGCCAGCTGGCGGTCTGGCGCAGCGATGAAGGCCGATTTCCAGTGGTGCGCCTGCTCATCTTTATCCGGCAGCGGCTCGCCCTTCAGGCGTTTAATTAGCCAATAGGCGGCATAATCCTGCCGCAGCTCATCCAGCGCTTCCTGCGCGCCTTCTACGCTCTTACTGGCGGCGAGTGCTGCCCGTTTGGTTTCATAAATGATACCATCCGGGTCGCTATAATAGCGCTCCATCAGCCGCGCTTCGGCTGCAGCCTGCCATGCAGCTGGCTTACCCTTAAAGCCTGCCATTTCGCCAAGGCGGCCATAGGGGTTGTTAAAGCTGCCGGTGGGTTTGCGCTGGTTCATGCTCAATTCAGCCCCATTTTCTCTGGCGGCTTGACCGGTGCTGTTTTAACAAGCTGGCCCAGCACATCCGCATGCTCGGGGTAAGGCAGCGGCTTGCCCTGCACATGCGCAGGGATATTCACACAGCGCGCAATATTGGCGTAATGCTGGGCCAGTGCATCCTGCTGTTCGGCAGGTACCTGGCTAACAGCATTCAGCTCGCCCTTGCTGGCAATGGCCGTAAACGCGCTGATGATAAGCTGGCTGAACTGCTTGCGGCCATAGCCCTCGAGCATGTCTTCAAGCTGCATCTGCCCGGCTTCCATCGGCGTGTAATCAAGCAGCTTGTCTGGCTTGAACAACTCTGGCTGCAGGCGCACCAGCTCAAGCGTCTGGCCCACGCGACCATTGAGTACCGCGAGGTGGGCTATAGTCACATCCATCTTGCAGCCTGCAACCTCTATGCGCGTAGTGGCCTCAAGGCTGGCGCCCTGCGCCGCCAGCACGGCCAGTGTGCTGGCATGCGCGCTCGTATGCACAGCAGTAAACCCCTGCCTGTTGCGCAGGGCTAGATAAGCCTTTTTATCGGCCACCGGCACATAGGCCAACAGCTCTTCCAGCTCATCAGCAAACGGGCTGGCCGCAAAACGCATGGCGGCAGTATCCCGAGACACACCAACGCGCAGAGTGGTTATATCCCACCCCATGGCCGCATGCACCAAATCGAACGTGCGGAAGGTGGGGATGCTTAATGTGCGCTCCCACAAGGCCTGTTGCTGTTCGGGCGTTGGGTCCTGCTTGTAATCAAACCGCTGCAGCAACCAGAAAGCTGCATAATCCCGCCCCAGCTGGCGCAGTTGGATCTCGCCGGTCAGGCCAGCAGGCGCCGCCTCGGCCAGTTTAAGTATATTGTGTGGGTCGTTATTATATTGTGTCTCGAGATGCGCCAATGCTGCCGCAGCCCAGCGCTGTTGCTGGCCGTTAAAACCCGCAAGCGCGCCAAGCCAGCCATGCGGATTACGCCTGTCCCGTGATTGCCCCATATATACCCTGCCCATACTTATTTATTAACCCGAGCCTAGCGGGGAATTACCCATTAAACAAGCAGCTGAAATTGCCGGAAAACCAGTGCAAAAGCGCCAGCGCTAGTGCTAGCCTGCTTGCCTTTACAGGGGGGATGCCATGGATCCAGTTGAAGGCGTTGACTATATTTTCGACCGCTATGCGTTCCTTGGGCTTACACCCGACGCCAGTAAGGACGAGATCCACGCAACTGCACGCCAGCGTTTGGCCGAAAACCACCCGGACAAAATGATCCGCCTTGGTGCTGAAATTCAGCGTGCTGCCGAACGTACCCGTAATCTGGTGAAAGACTGCACCACCATTCTGCTCAACGATGCGCTGCGCCCGCTGTACGACGAGCGCCTTGCCAAGTTCAAAGCCGAGAAGCCGGAGTTTGTAAGCACTAACGGCACAGCCATCATCAGCCTGAGTGGCGGTCGTTTCGACCTTAACTCGCTACTTGAAGACGGAGATGATAATTTTGAGAGAATGGCTGAGCAAGCTAAGGCCATGAGCGGCTATGTTGAAGGCCATACCGAGTTAATCGCAAAACTTTATAAAGCTGACCCTAAGAATACTGATCTGCGTAATACCTACCGCGACCAGCTGGGCAGCAAGCTCACCTACCTGAGCCTGCTCGAAAGCGTTGCATGGATTTGCGCAGGCTATACTGGCGCTGAAACTACTAAAGGCCATGTTCTGTATCCGGATGAATATGCTCAGGCCGCCCAACTCGCGATTACCTATACGCGCGATGAAGTGATTATCAATTCAGTCGATCAACGCCGCACGGCGGTAGCTATTGGCATCGCCCAGCCGCCCCTGCTACTGACCTATGATAACCCCGATAACCCGGTAGATGAGACCGCCCCTCCCACGGTGATGAGCGAAGAGGTTACCAATAACATTATCGCCAAGGCGCAGGAAAATTTTGATGTGCGGGCTGACCGCATTCGCGATATTGCGCGGCAGAAGCAGGCCACACTTGAAGAGCTATTGCCGCTCAGTGTGACCCATATGTTCAACCGCCCTGCCAAACTGAGCGATGGCATGCGGCATGTCTATCTGTTCAAGGCAGATGAGCAGGCTGAGCCCGCCCTTATGGCTACCTTCGAGATGGTCAGGCAAGGCGATGCATTCAAGATGGTAGGCTGCACCCTGCCAGAAGGCGACGCACCGACCATCGCCATGGCCCGCGCCGCTGCGCCTAAGGATATTCCGTCAATCGCGGTTATTCACTCAAGCCATATCCCCGACTACTTCATGGAAGTGACCTTCGCCGCCACGCAGCTTGAAAACAGCCCCGATCCCAAATGGTGGCAGCGTGCGGTAAGCGCTATAAAAAGCCGTTTGCCGGGAGCCGCGCCCTGGCCCGGCATATCAAACCAACACACTGATTTAATGGGCTAAAACACCGGCATCTAGTGGAGTGATTTTGCTGGAAGTCGCTTGATGCAGGGTGCTAGCTTGCCTTTGAGTAACATTTTCCGGAGATCACCATGATCCGCAGCCAGTATCTCAGCCAGATCGCCATCAGCAATCAGGACTATGCGACACGCGAAGAGATTAGCAGCACATTGTATAATGCCTTCAGGGAGTCGGCTCATGCGGTCATGCTGGCTAAACCGCAGCCGCCAATTGAGCAGCAGATTGCCGAAGCCCGCGCTGAGCTGACGAGCAGCCCCCTTCTGAAGGGAGATAAGGAATTTTTCGCTGTGCTTGAACCAGTCCTGAAGGATGATGAAGCCGCGCGCCAGTTTGTGCAGCAGGCTCATGCCGATCAGGCTGATATGGCGGCTTGTGGCAGTGCCAATCACTTCGTGCATATGGTTTCAACCGACATCAGGGTTGCACGCGGTATGGATGACAGATCAGAAACTGTTAATGTGACCGAGCAGGAACTGCGCCCCGGCGCTTTCGCCGAGCCCTCGAGTGCATGGAAAAAGATCTGCGCCAACATTGGCAGGCTCTATAAGATTGAGCCCGCAGAGGCCGACCGCATTGTTTGCACTGCTTTTGCCAAACTATCTGAAGCCGGTAATGACGTAATGCTCTCGCATAACCTGCGCGCAACGCATGCCACTATACAAAGCGCTATTGCCAAGCCATTCAACCAAAGCTAACGGCAGGCATCAGCCTTCACGCAGAACTTCTTTCACCTTCTCGGCCAATTGCTTGAGCGAGAATGGCTTGGGCAGGAAGTGTACCGCCTCGCCGGTCTCGAAGCTTTCTTTCAGGCGCTCTTCCGAGTAACCCGAAATGAAAATGGCCTTGATGGTGGGCAGGCTGCGGCGAATTTCCTTCAGCGTGGTCGGGCCATCGGTACCCGGCATCATAACGTCTGACACGATGAGGTCGATTTTGCCGGTATAGGTCTTGAGTACTTCAAGCGCATGGTCGCCCGAGCGGGCCTCAACCACTGTATAACCCTTGTTCTTGAGCGCACGCGACGCGAACATGCGTACGGCATCTTCATCTTCAATCAGCATGATCACGCCAGCGCCGGTCAGGTCGGGCGAAATCTGCGCTGCTGTTTCCTGCTTCTGCACTTCAGCAATTTCATCCGCCGTGCGGGTGTAGCGCGGCAAGTAAACCGTAAACTTGGTGCCGCGGCCCATTTCGCTGTCCACGAACACAAAGCCACCGGTCTGCTTTACAATACCGTAGCAGGTAGAGAGGCCCAAGCCTGTGCCCTTGCCCACTTCTTTGGTCGAGAAGAACGGATCAAAAATACGGCCAATGATATCGGCCGGAATGCCGGTACCGGTATCCGATATTTCGGTCACAATCCACTCACCCGGCGGCACTTCATCGTGCTCGCGGCGCAGCGGTGCCTTGAGCGCAAAGTTGCTGGTAGTGATGGAGAGTTTACCGCCCGCGGGCATGGCATCGCGCGCGTTTACCGCCATATTGATGATGACCTGCTCGATCTGGCCCTGATCGGCTTTCACGAGGCCCAATTCGCGGCCATGCTGCATGTTGAGCTGAATATTCTCGCCAATCAGGCGGCGCAGCAGGTTCGAGAGTTCAACCAGCACATCGGTAAGGTTCAGCACGCGTGGCTGCAGTGTCTGCTGACGCGAGAAAGCCAGCAGCTGACGCACAAGGCCGGCTGCGCGATTGGCATTCTGCTTGATCTGCATGATATCGGCAAACGAAGCATCGCCCGGCTTGTGACGCAGGAGCAGTAGATCGCAGAAACCGATCATGGCAGTAAGGAGGTTGTTGAAATCGTGCGCCACACCGCCCGCCAGCTGGCCAATGGCCTGCATCTTCTGCGACTGGGCAAAGCGCGCTTCAAGGTTCTTCTGCTCAGACAAATCGATGAAGTGCAGAATAAGCTTCGCGCCGGTTACATCATCTGCCTCAAGGCGGCGAATGTAGAGCTGTGCCATGATTTCGCGATCGGCACTGCCCTTCAGCTTCACTTCTTGCGTCATGCCGGTTACTTCGCCTGAGGCAACGCGGGCCAGGTTCTGCTCAAGCCCACCCTGCGCACCAATCACAAAGCGGTCGAGCGGCTGGGCCAGAATATGCGCGGCATCCGAACCAATCATCTTCAGGAAGGCCGGGTTGCACTCCGCCAGCATGCCGCCTTCGGCCACCAGCGCCACACCAATCGGGCTTTCTTCAAAGAAGCGGCGGAAGCGCGCCTGGCTCTCTTGCAGGGCGCTTTGCCATTCACGCTCGGCGGTAAGATCGTGCACCACAGCGCGGGTGCGGATAAGCCCTTCACGGCTTTTATCAACAGTCTGCGCAATCAGTGCCTGGAACTGGCGGCCACCCGGGCCACGCAGGGTGAATTCGCCCTGCTGGAACTCGCCGCCCTCAACCGTAATATCAAACTTGGTGCCATCGAGCGGGGCTTTCACCATCACATCATGCAGGCGCAGGCCATCCATCACTTCGCGGGCATTGCTGCCCAACCAGCGCGCCAATGTCGAATTGGCGAAGATGAACTTGCCCTCGGCATCGGCCGAGTAGAAACCAACCGGCGCATGGTCCATAAAATCAGCCCAGCGGGCCTGCTCGCGCTGAATGGCCTCTTGCACCTGCAGGCGCGGGGTAATGTCTTCAAGGCGCCAGTTTACATAGCCCTTGTAGTTGGCTGAGGGCCAACCCTCGAGCAGATAGCAATGGGTTACGCCTGCAGCATCGCGCAGGAACAATTCGCACGCGCTGAACTGACCGGCATGTGCCTGCTGCGATACGCGCTTGAAGTCAGCATCCCTACCCGGGTCACGGGCGAAGTAGCTCATCAGTACGGCCTCAGGTTTAGTGCGGTCCGCGCCTTCAGGTAATGGGGCCAGCTGCCGCCAGAACGCCTGATTGGCAAAGACCAGCTCGCCATTGGGGCCGGTGATGAAGCGGCCAGTGAGGCCTTCGTCAATTGTCTCGACCATCAGGGCGCGTTCGCGCTCAAGCTGGGATTGGTAGCGATCGACCATCAGCAGCACCAGCGCCGAGAAGCTCGCCAGACCCGCCATGACCGAGGCAATAACCGGTACGTCCACCTCAAGACCAAAATTCTTGCCGCCCAAGGCCACAAACAGGCCCGCCATGGCGGTAGCGAGAATTACCCCACCCGAGAACAGCAACACGCGGCTGGGCTTTACCCCTGCCGTGGTGGACTTGAGCTCTTCAATCGTCTGCACCGCAACCAGCACTTCGGGCACGACAACAGCCGGCACAGCGAACGGAATTTCGTTTACCATCGGCTTGTTATCGGGTGCTGGTTTGTTGCTCTCGTCCATAAATTCCCTCTGCCAATTCCCGTCAAAAAGGAATCGACTTCAATTCCCTGTGCATTTGGGCAGGTTATGGTTAATAAAGATTTACTCTAATCGCTTGAAATTCAAGGCGCGGAGTCGCTATCCTCGCGACATGCTCGCTTTCAAAAAAGCTCCCTCACCGGCTTTTAACGCTGCTGTAGCGCGCTTAAGCGAGCTGCGCAGCTTTAGCGTAGCGATTGAGCAGGAGGCTGACCGCCTGAGCGGGGAAGTCATCACGCAGCGTTTTACCGAAATAATCGGCCCTTCGCGCTATAAATCCTGGCACCAATACAGGGCCAGCGAGACAGCTATAGGCTACCTCAAACCTGATCATTTCTGTAACAGCGAGAGCTATAAGCCCAGCGGCAGCCTGCTGCGTGAGAAATTCTTTAGCGACATCCTGCAAGACCTGCGCCTGCCGCATGCTCCAGCAGCGCTTATGGCAACAAACCCGCAGCGCCCTGATGTGCCGAATGCTCTCATCAGCCTTGTAGCCTATGAAAATGCCAAGTCGATTGATGAGGTATGCACAGGCGGCAGGTGCAGCCTGATGATGGTCGACCGGCACTACCCTGTGTTCCTGCAGGAGAACCCTGAGCTGGCCCCCGCCTTTGCCGCGCTGAGCGTAGCCGATATCTGGATGCGTAATTATGACCGCCACAGTGGCAGCATTGTACTGGGCGCACGGGGTGCACAGGGCCGCTATACGCAAATGTATGGCGTCGACCTCGATAAAGTGAATTTCTATATCGACCCGCCAGATCGCATTCCAACCGCACTCGACCAGGACCAGCGCTGGGCGCTGTTCACCCTGCCGCCAGATAAAATCGCGCCTTATGTTGAAGCCGCTGTTACCGCAATTGAGCATTACCCGCAGAGCCGCATGCAGCAGCTGGCTGCACGCCTGCAGCCCTATGCGCAGTGGACACAGAATTTTACCACTGATATTGAGCGCCTCACGCTGCGCCAGCAGCAATTACGCCGCGTGCTGCCCGAGTATTTCGACCCCAAAGCGCTAACGCACCCTGCCCCTTAAGCCTTACTTCTTTGGCTGGGGTTTAATAATCTTGTTCTTGAGCTTGAAGACATAGCTGATGATTTCGGCCACCGCACGGTAGTGCTCGCCGGGAATCTGCCGGTCAATATCGGCAGTCGCATACAGCGCACGGGCCAATGGCGGGTTCTCGACAACCGGGATATCATGCTCGCGCGCGACTTCCTTAATTTTCTGGGCGATATTGTCCATACCCATGGCCACAACAATAGGTGCGGCATCCTCGGGCGGGTTGTATTTAAGAGCAACCGCGTAATGCTCAGGGTTTGTAATAACAACGTCGGCCGTGGGGACAGAGGCCATCATGCGCTGGCGCGCACGCTCCATACGCAACTGGCGCAGACGCTGCTTGATGATCGGGTCACCTTCGCTCTGTTTGTATTCTTCCTTCATTTCCGAGCGGCTCATGCGCATGCGCGACATGAACATGAAACGCTGAGCCAGATAGTCGGCGGCGGCAATACAGAACATCACCACCAGCACACTGACCAGAATATCCATGCTGATCTCTTTCACCAGCAGCATCATGGCGACAAGGCTCAGGTCGATACTATGCTCGATGGTGGGCGTAGAAGGCCATGCGCTCCAGATCACCACAATCGCGACAATCGTGAGCTTGAGCAGACCCTTGATAAACTCAACCAGATTGCGCTTGGAGAACATACGGCCAATACCCGCGATCAGCGAAACACGCTCAAGCTTGGGCATCATACTGTCAGGCGACCACATGGGGCCCACCTGCAGCATGGGGCCTGCAATCGCACCGATGATGAAGGCCAAAAACGGCAGCAAGAGGGCAATGATGGTGGCCTTGAGCATGATGCTCAGCACAGCGCCAATCTCGCCCATAGTGCTGACCGGCAAATCATGTGGCCGTGTGATGAACGGCAGCAGCGCCTGCCCCAGATCGCGCATCAGCGGCCCGGCGATGAGCATGATGAACATCATGCCAGCCAAAATCATGAACCAGTGGGAGATTTCACGGGAAAGGACCGTCTCGCCCTTTTTTCGTGCGTCTTCTAGCTTTTTTTGGGAGGGCTCTTCCGTTTTACTGGAGTCATCTTCGCCTTCGGACATCTTATTCGACCCCCATCAAAGCGTTGATTGTAAAGCGGGCGTAGTTCAGCCACACCATCATCATGGTGGAGAGGGTTAAGCCCAAAATGATAAGCCCGAGATAAATCTGCGCTGGAATGGCGATGAAGAAGATCTGCAACTGCGGCATGAGGCGCGCCAGCAGGCCAAGGCCGAGATAAAAAACAAGACCTAGCACCAAAAACGGCGCCGAAAGCTGCGTGGCCACACCAAAGCTCTGCCCCAGTAACCTTGCATAAGTGGTGGCATGATCGCCCATTTGCGGGAAGGTGCCGGGAGTGAATACCGTATAACTATCCGCCACCGCCCAGAGCAGCAAGTGGTGCAAATCAGCCGCGAACATCAGCGCCAGCGCAGCTACGCCCAAAAGCGCCGAGGTGAGCGAGCTTTGCGCTGCCATGGCGGGGTTGAAAACCGACGCGTTGGAAAGCGATATCTGCATGGCGATGATCATACCCGCAGTTTCAACTGTGGACATGATGAGCCGTGCCACAATACCAATGAACAGGCCGTAGAATGCTTCACCCGCAATCAGTGCCAGCAGGTCGAGCACCTGTGCTGGCATGGCAGGTAACTTGGGGCCAATTACCGGCACCAGCAGCGCACTGACCGTAAGCGCGAACAGCAGACGAATGCGCGACGGCACAAACGCCTCGCCAACACCCGGCAAAACGATAAAAGCGGAGCCCACCCGCGTGAAGATTAGCATCCACGCGAAGACATTGGTTGTGAGCAGCTCTTGCAGTACCGACTCAGGCATAACTTAGGATAGCGCAATATGGCGCTCTCAGCTATATGTGCCGTCATGCCTTCTGCCCGTATTTACGCCCAAACGCTTGCCCTCTCGGGCCTGGTTATTGCCGTTCTTGTGGGTTGCAGCCTGTACCTGACTGACGGGCATTTCACTTATGCGGTTGACGATGCCTATATCCATCTGGCCATCGCCAGCCTCTTGCCGGGGCAATATGGCACAACGGCAGGTATTCCGGCAGCAGCCTCATCCTCACTTATATATCCGTGGCTTCTGGCACCCTTTGCCGACTTGGTGTTTGCCCCACTTGTACTTAACCTGCTGGCACTTGCAACCAGCCTATGGCTGCTCTGCCGCATCTCGGCCCAGCTTAACCTCATCACTCTTTATCCCGCGTGGGCAACAGCCCCTATAATTTTGCTGCTTGGTTTGGCGGGCAACCTTTACAGTATGCCGCTGCTGGGGATGGAGCACAGCCTGCATATTACAGCTGTTCTGGCTGTACTCTCCGGCCTGATCGACCTGAATGACAAGAAGCCACTGCCCAAATGGTTCTGGGCAGCACTCATCCTGATGCCGATGATCCGTTACGAAGGATTTGCGATGTTCGGCATTACATTGCTCTGGCTGCTCACCACACAATACAGGATGTCAGCCCTAATAGTTGGCGGGATAGAGATGGGCGTCCACCTTATTCACGCCGCTTATATGCATTCATCTGGCTTGCCCATGGTAGCGGCCTCAATTCTGATAAAAACCGGCGTAAACAACATAGACACTCCAATCATCAGTATTCTTGATCGTATCCGCAATAACCTGATTCAGCCACGAAGCTGGATATTACTTATTATCTCAGCACTTCTGCTGTTCGCGCCAGGCAAACATGCCAATCGCATCGTGGCACTGGCGTTTATCTGCATTATTGCTCATTTTATTGGGGGAAAAATTGTATGGGGCGATCGTTACCAAAGCTATCTGCTCGCGTTCAGCTTCATCGTATTGATGTATTTGCTGCGCCCAACTATCGCTCGCATAGAGTTCAATGCAATTTCCCGGCTACTGTGGCTGATTGTTTTTGTTGCCAGTTATCACAGCAGCTTCTGGACAACGCTTAAAACCCCTTATGCCAGTCAGGATATTTATCTACAGCAGGTACAATTCACGCGGCTGGTACGCGATTTTTGGCAAGACCCAGTTGGTGCAAACGACATAGGTTATCTAAGCTGGCAAAGCCCCTATCCGATTTACGATATTTACGGCCTCGGCTCTGAGGAAGTGCGACAGCTGCGCGTGCATGGTAATCGCTGGGATCCGGCAGAGCTGGACGACTATGCAAACAGATATAATCTAAGCCTGTTTATTATTTATGACCCCTGGTTTACAGGACAGCTGCCTGACAGCTGGGTCAAGGTTGCAGATTTCAGCTTCAACCGGCCACACGTTAATGTTGCCTACAATTATGTAAGTCTTTATCTCGCCAATCCAGCTGAGGCCGAGCGGCTTGAAAAAGCCCTCATGGCATGGCAGAAGACGCTGCCAGCCGGCACAACACTTATAAGGCATCAATATAAATGAGCACTGGCGAAGTTAAGCATATGGTTTACTCAAGTACATCACCGCGTATTTATGCCCAAACCCTTGCCCTCTCTGGGCTGATCATCGCCATTTTTCTGGCGTGCAGCCTGTATATGACCGAGGGACATTTCACCTATCCGATAGACGATACCTATATTCATTTGGCTATCGCCAGCCTCTTGCCGGGCCAATACGGTACGACGGCAGGCATTCCGGCGGCAGCCTCTTCATCAATAATCTATCCGTGGTTGCTGGTGCCATTTGCTGATTTTCTGCTGGCACCACTGTTTCTCAACCTGGTGCCTGCGGCCATCAGCCTGTGGCTGCTGTGCCGCATCTCTGGCCAGCTGAACCTCACCAACCTTTACCCAACATATGCGACTGGCTGGCTAGTAGCCTTTTTTGCTCTGGCCACCAACATTTATACCATGCTGCTGCTGGGCATGGAACACAGCCTGCATATTACTACCGTGTTGGCTGTACTCTCAGCACTGATCGATCTAAATGAGAATAAACCTCTGCCCAAGTGGTTCTGGGCGGCGCTTATTCTTATGCCCATGATCCGCTACGAAGGCATAGCGCTGTTCGGCCTTACCCTGTTATGGCTGTTGACGACGCGTTACAGACTGGTAGCCGTGCTGGTGGGCGCCACAGAAACAGCCATCCAGCTGGCACATGCAGCTTATCTGTACTCACTTGGCCTACCTCTTGTAGCGGGCTCGGTTCTTATAAAAACCGACGCGATTAATGGTGCCGAACCGTTTCAGGTCTTTCTTGAGCGTGTCGTGCTCAACCTCCTGCATCCGCAGTCATCCATTTTGATTATCTTACTGGTTTTCCTGTCAATCACGATGGTGATTTACCGAAACCGTATTGCTCTGCTGGCCATGCTTTGCATTCTTGCCCATATACTGGGGGGGCGAGTTATCTGGAGTGACCGCTATCATAGCTATCTACTTGCCTTTGGCTTCATAGCGCTTCTCTACACCCTGCGCCCAGTTATACTGACAATAAAGTTCAGCCCTGCTTCGCGCTGCATCTGGGCCTTTGCATTCATGCTTTGTTTTTACGCTAGTTTACTGACAACAGCAAAAATGCCCTACGCCAGTCAGGATATCTATTGGCAGCAGGTGCAATACACGCGCCTGATAAAAAACTTCTGGCAAGGCCCGGTTGGTGCGAATGACATTGGCTACCTAAGTTGGCAAAACCCCTACCAGGTGCATGATATTTTTGGCCTTGGCTCTGAGGAGGTCAGACAGCTACGCGCCTTTGGCAGCAAATGGAATCAGGCGGCACTGGCCGATTATGCTACGCGCCACGGGGTTAGCCTCTTCATTCTTTACGATCCTTGGTTCACCAACCAGATACCTGCCAGCTGGAGCAAAGTAGGGGAATTTAGCTTTAATCGGGATAGCGTTGTGGTAGCTCACAATACAGTAAGCCTCTACCTCGCCAATCCGGCTGAGGCTGAGCGTCTAGAAAAAGCGCTCTCGGCTTGGGAGAAGACCCTGCCTGCAGGCACTACTCTTGTGAGGCACCAACCTGAATAATCATCGGTGAGAGGCGGTTGCCGAAGTCGATCATCTTTTGCGTCATGAACGGCAGCAAAAACATGAGCGAGAGGAACATGATGATGATTTTAGGCACGAAAGCGATAGTCGCTTCCTGAATTTGCGTCAGCGCCTGAATGAGCGAGATAACGAAACCCACCACCATGGCGATAATAAGAAGCGGCGAGCACACGACCAGCAGCAGCCAGATCGCGTCGCGGGTGATTTGGATGATATCCGCTTCAGTCATGCAGCCAGCATAACACGATTGGCCTTAATGGCAAATCCCGCCTTAAATGGCCATCCTCAGGATGTCCTGATAGGCGTTTACTACCTTGTCGCGGATGGCGACAACGGTATTCAGCACCACATCGGCGTTCTGTACGGCGAGGATCACATCATTGATATCGGCCTTACCGATAACGGCATCGCGCGAGATCTGCTCGGCGGCCTTCTGGCTGCCAATCGCGTCATCAAGGGCTGAAGAGACCAGATCGGCAAAGCTCGAGCCGCCCAGGGCTTCGCCCTCACCGGCAGCGGTTGGCAGCTTGGAGGTAGCACCGTAAGCGGCGGCTGCAATCTGGTTCATGTTTACCATGTGTCAGCCCTCCCTTAAGCTCTCAGCATATCGATAGTGCGCATGATCATCATACGCGAAACTTCGATAACATTCAAATTCGCTTCGTAGCTGCGCTGCGCCTCACGCATATCCATGGTCTCAATCAGGGTATTGACGTTCGGCATCATCACATAGCCATCAGCATCAGCACTTGGGTGACCGGGCATGAACCTGCGCTGGAACTGCGAGGGGTCCTTACCCACTTCGCTCACCTTGACCATATTGGCGCCGGTAGCGCGGTCCAGCTCGTTCTCAAAGCTCACCACCTGGCGGCGGTAGGGCATATCACCCGGCGTCAGGCCGGTTGAGTTGGCGTTGGCGATATTCTCTGAAATCACCCGCATACGCAGGCTCTGCGCCTTCATACCCGAGGATGAGATGGAGAGGGAATTTACGAGATCGTTGCTCATGATGCGTCCTCCCCTTATGCCGAACCGTTACGCCCAAGGGCGGTTTTGATCATGCTCAGCTGCTTGCGGTACAGATTGGTGAGCATCTGGTATTCCATGCCGGTGTCGGCAACCTTGGTCAGCTGGTCTTCGAGCGACACCTGATTGCCATCAGGGCTGATCTCGATGAAGTTGCGGTCGCGCGCCACGACCGGCACGGTTGAGGCGTTGCCGCCCGAGATATGGCTCACATTGGTGCGCACAACCGGCATGGCGTTGGCCATTTCAGCAGCAAACGGCTTGAGGTCGCGTGCCTGATAGTACGGGGTATCGGCATTGGCGATGTTTTCCGACAGAACAGTCTGACGGGCCGAAAGCCAGTGCATTTTTTGTTCCATTTGCTGGAACAACGCTAATCCGTTGAGGTCCATGTTATCCCTACCCTTCAAGGCTGGGGTTCTGCAGCTTTTCGCTTTGTCAGAACGGGTCCGGCCTGTTAATACTCAATAGGAGCCTTTTGGGCTCATCACAGGCTTTGCAGGAAGTGGGCCAACTCAGTGCTTTATTTGACCCGAAAGATCGGAGAGACCATCGTAATCAACGAAGATGTTGAAGTTACTGTGGTTTCTGTCTCCGGCAAGGTCGTAAAACTGGGCTTCAACTTCCCGCCTGACGTTACGGTAATGCGTAAGGAAGTATTCGACCGCATCCAGGCGGAAAACCGTGCCGCGGCAGAAAATGCCCCCAACCTTTCGAACCTCATGCTGCCGGTCAAGCCCTCGCCGCTACCGCCGGCCCCTCCAACCGCCAAAACCGAGGATGAAGACGAGTAATGAGCAATATTCCAGAAGGCCCCAAATCTTCTGATACCGAGGCCAAAACCCTGGCCCTGCTCCGCCGCCTTCTGGTTGGCAACGGCTACTCGCTCGAGGACATCAAACTCAAAACTGTTCAGGAGACTGACCTGCATCTTCCGGGCCGCTTGATGCTTGAGCTGCAGGTGGTCCCGACCGAAACCCGCGTGCCGGGTTTGCCCAAGGGCAACGAAGCTGCCGTGTTCAAGAGCCGCGAAGAGCTGGCGGGCTACATCGGCAGCTTCCATAGCGAGTTGGCCGAAGATCCGAGCTGGGTTGAAGAGCTACGCGCACGGCTGGCAAAAAGCCCCACCGGCGGCTGGGGCCTTGAGCAGGGCGACTGGGATTTGGCCAAACAGACCAAGCGCGTAGCGCTGGTTTTGCCGTGCGATATCTGCCGTGGCCAGAAGAATGAAACCTGCCGCCAGTGCCACGGCCAGCGCGAGGTCAACTGCAGGGCCTGTAACGGTGCGCGCGAAATGTGGTGCCCAACCTGTAGTGGCAATGGTGTTAATCCGAACGATCGTAACAGCCCCTGCACTAACTGCCGCGGCAAGATGAAACTGGCCTGCCATACCTGCCAGGCCAAAGGCCGCACCCCCTGCGCCAATTGCCGTGCGACGGGCCTGACCTTGTGTATCGAGTGCCAGGGACACGGCTTTTTTGTTGAGGAAACATTACTTAAAGTGGCCGCACAGGGCCGCTTCATGCTCGGCTCACTCACCTCTACGCCCAAAGGCGTAACGCAGGTGATTGATGCCCTGGGAGCCGAAGGGCTGGCACGCGGGCATGCGGTAATTACGCCCATGCCCTCGCCGGTTGGTACAGCTATAGATTACGATGCCCTGCTGCCCTATGGCCGTTACAACCTAAACCTCAAGGGCGAAATTCACGATGTAATTGCTGTAGGCATGAAGCCTGTATTGTCCGAATTCCCGCCATTGCTGGACGATACCCTCAGCCATGTGCCCGCCGATCTGAACGCTGGTACGCTGGTGGCCATGAGCAAGAAATACCGCCTCATCCGCGAGCTGGCCGAGGCCATGGGCCGGGGGGAAAAGCCTGCCCGCTTCTTTAGCCAGCGCTATCCGTTTGGCCTCACAGCCCCCTTGGCCATGGCCATTCATGCGCAGCTTAAAAAGGTATTTGCCAGCACCACGCTGATGCCGCGCGTTATGGCCTCTGTGATTAGCGCCGTTATTGCTGGCGGTATTTACTACAGCTGGCTCAATACCCCGCGCTTTGACCTGCCGGTCCCACCCATGGCGGTAGATGGCGCAATTGCTGTTATTCTGGCTCTGCTCGGGTGGGCCACCGTAGGGCTGGTTGGCCAATGGGCAATCAAGCGGGTTATGCCCATGCGCGCTACAATAAGTGCGGCTGGCGGGCTGGTAGCCCTGATCACGCTGGCCCTGATTTTGCTTATAGCTGCAGGCTTGCTGTATATGCCTGAAACGCGGCCGGCATGGCTGGGACTATACATTAAATGAGCGATGAGAAGCCCCGCCGCCAGATTGCCGCTGCTTTGGGAAGCAGCCGCGACATGCCGCAGATATTGGCCAGCGGCTATGGCAAGGTAGCCGAAGAGATTCTTGCCCTCGCCTTTGCCAATGGCGTGAAAGTGCGTGAAGATGCCGATCTGGCGCAAATTCTTGTGGCGCTCGATCTTGAGGAGAGCATCCCGCTCGAAGCCCTGCAGGCGGTAAGCGATATTCTGGCCCGTGTTTACGAGGCCAACGGAAGGAACGAAAAATGACTGAATTTGCTGACCAGCTGACCGACGTTAAAAATACCATCGAGCAGTTACGCACCTTCATGAGCGAGGGCAATGCCGCCGATATGAGCGAGCTGAGCCCCAAGCTCGAGGCCCTCAACGCCGGGCTGTTAAAGCTGCCCAAGGAAGAGGGCCGTATGCATATACCGGCTCTGCTCGAAATCGATCAGGCGCTGGCCGAACTGGCGCAGGACTTTGGCCGCCAGCGCGAGGCCGCCAAGGCGGGCATCGAGCAGCTTTCCACCCGCCTGAAGGCCAGCACCGCCTATGCCAAAAGCGCAGCGGCACTGGGCAAGAGCGACGAGTCGGCTTGATTTAGTCCATCCCCTATGCAGGGGAAGAGGGAAACCTTGCCCGTCCCTGCAAACCAAGCTACCCATTAACCTATGAATTTGGAGCTGCTGCTGCGCCTTGCCATGGCGCTTGTCTTTACCCTGTCGCTACTGGGTCTCTGCGCGTGGCTGCTCAACCGGTTTGGCCGCAACGTGCCGATGCTTAACCGCAATAATCCCAACAACCGCCTAGGCGTGATTGAGTGGAAGCAGATAGACGCCCGCCATCAGCTCATCCTCGTGCGCCGCGACAAGGCCGAGCATCTGCTGCTCGTCTCATCTACCGGCGAATCCCAAGTTATTGAGCGCAACATTCCCCCCGAGGCTCCCGCATCATGAAGCTGCCCCCAATGAAATTTGTGCACAACCTGCGCCCGCACCTGCCGGCCCTGTTCAAGCTGTGCCTGATCAGCCTCTTCCTGCTATTGGCCTTGCCCGCTATTGCACAGACCCTGTCGCTCGATATGGGCGGCCCTGCGCAGGAAGGCGGCGCATCCAGCTCCGCCCGTATGATCCAGCTTATCGCCATGCTTACGGTGCTCTCGCTTGCGCCGGGCATCTTGGTGATGGTTACCAGCTTTACCCGCATTATCGTGGTGCTCTCGTTCGTGCGCTCGGCGCTTGGTGTGCAGCAGACACCGCCCAATCAGGTGCTGATCTCGCTTGCGCTGTTCCTGACCTTCTTCATCATGGCACCAACCTTTACCAAGGCATGGGAAAACGGCATCGAGCCGTACATGAACGAAACGATAGACGAGAAAGCCGCCTATGAGGCCACAGTCGAGCCGTTCCACGCCTTCATGATGGTGCATGTACGCGATAAGGACCTGCAGCTCTTCCTCGATATGGGCAAGTACAGCACTGCTGAAATGAAGCCGGAAGAGACGCCACTGGTTGCGCTTATTCCTGCCTTCATGATCTCGGAGCTCAAGCGCGCATTCGAAATCGGCTTCCTCATCTTCCTGCCGTTTTTGGTAATCGATATGGTAGTGGCCTCGGTCCTCATGGCCATGGGTATGATGATGCTGCCACCAGTGGTTATCTCGCTCCCGTTCAAGATCATCTTCTTTGTGTTGATTGATGGCTGGAACATGCTGGCGGGCTCGCTGGTACAAAGCTACGGCGTGGGAGCTACGCCATGACCTTTGCGCTCGACCCGAACCTTGAACGTGACACCTGGTTTATCTGCGATCTCACGCTGTGCAGCGTACGTCTGCATAAAAACGCGACCTGGCCATGGCTGGTTCTGGTGCCCCGCCGCACCGAAGTTTACGACCTGATTGACCTTTCCGAGGCTGATCAAGGCACGCTGCTGCGCGAAGTGAATAAAGTTGCGCATGTGCTGCGCAAGCTCACAACGCCAGACAAGCTTAATATTGCCTCCATCGGCAATATCACCCGCCAGCTGCATGTGCATGTAATTGCCCGCTGTATTGGCGATGCCGCGTGGCCAGCGCCGGTATGGGGCCAGCCGTTTAATGCCGAATATGGTGCACGGCAAAAGGAAGAGCTGGTTAAAATGATCTACGACGACCTGCACCACTAAGTTCATAATCCTTAACGCAGTATATGCTTGCGTGCGCCTAGCCCAGCTTACTAAATTGTCGCCACACTTAAGGAGACAATCATGAGCAAGCCAGCCCCCTATGCACCCGGCCCCGTTTTCAACAAACTGTTCAGTGCCCTTGCCATCGGCGCCTGCGCCATGAGCCTGCACAGTCTGGCAACCGATACCAAAGCCAGAGATGAAAGCCCGGCACGCACTTTTGGCCTGCTGGCTGCTTATGGCTATATGACTTACCGTAATGGCCGCAGCCTGCTAAACTATCATCGCGCTACGCCAAACAGCACTCCCCTCAAGGGCGCTGAGCTTTACCGCCAGCAGGCACAACTCGATTGGGACTTTGGCCGTACCTTACTGGTTGTTGCTGCCGATCATTTGACTGCCCAGCCCGAAGCCAAGCTCCTGCGCGGCGCTATTGATGTGGCGGTTGGTGCTTACTGCATTCACAGTGCCTATCAGAACAAGAAACTGGCTGGCCCCAGAATTACCGACTAGGCATCATGACCCTGCCCAACCCCGCCACCATGAAAGTGAGCAAAACCATTAGCGCAGTGGTAATGGTGGGCGGCCTGCTGTTGTTCGGGGACAATGTCTTTAATCTTGATGATCTGAAGGAGCGGCCCATCCGCAATACGCTGGTGGCAGGCGCTTATGTATATATGCTCCAGCGCAGCAAGCGTGATCTGGTCGCTTATACCGGCTTCATGAACGATACCAAGCTGCATACACCGCTTAACTTCCACCGTTATGAAGCTGTGGCCGACTGGAACACCAGCCGCCTGCTGGGTGTAGCCGCTATCGACTTTGCGACCAGGGCGCCTGAGAGCCATCTCGTCGCTACAGCTTTTACAGCTGCTATTGGTGCGTATATGCTTTACAGCACCTACGACCACCAGAAAAAGGCCAAGGCCCTGCCGCCGCCTGCAGCATGAGCCAGACAGCCGATACCATGCGACCCAAGCTGATTGGCGGACTGGTAGGTGCCGGTATTGCTACCAGCTTTTGCGTTATCAGCACACTAAGCCAGCTGATGCCGCCCCGCAGTGCTGTACCTGCCCCGCATAAAACCCTTCCACTCACCGCGCTCTATGCCTACCTGACTTATCGCAATGCGCGCGCGTTTGGCCGTACATATAAGCTCATCAACCAGCAAGCTGCCGCCAGCCCCAAACAGGCTTATGGCCAGCTTGCTAACCTGCATTGGAATTTTGCCTTAACTGGCGCCAGTTACAGTCTACGCGCCTTTATGCCCGAGACCCAAATTGCCAAAGCACTTATCGATAGCGCATTCACTGCCGGGTTTGTGGCAAGTGCGTATAATTGCAAAAACAAAGCAAGAGCGCTTACGGCTGCGTAGCCGCCGGTGTTGCAGGCGTTACAGCCGCTGAGCTGGTCTCCCCGCTCGGCGCTGCCGCCGCCGGGCTACGGTAACGCTCAAGGAACTTCTGGAACAAATCAACCTCAGCCACACGGCCGTTGAGTGTCGCGCGGTCTGGCAGACCGCCGGCCACTTCAGGGCGGGTAAGCAGCGCAAAGGCCGAGCCATCAACCGTGGCGGTCATCAGCTCACCATATTTAATCCGTAAGTCACGCAAAGCCGTGCGATCGCCCGCCAGAGCCAGTGCCGTTGCACGCTTCAAGATAAGACCCGACTTTTCATCACTCAGCGGCTGGCCGCTGGCGGTAGCATCGCCAATCAAGGCATCAAGGGTTGCTGCAGCCTCGGCCCAGCGGCGGGTTTTCCAGTTGATATCGGCCCGCAAGCGGGTGGCAGGCTCACTATAATCATTCACCAGCAGCGCCAATGCGTCATCCGGCTTGCCAAGGCCCACAATAGCGCGGGCACGTAACTGGCGGCGCTCGTCCTTGGCATCCTCACGCAGCACCGAAGGCTGGCCTTCAACCGGTTTGGGCTCGGTCACATCGAGCGCTTCAATCGCTTCGGTATATTTGTGATCCAGCAGATAAAGACCAGAGATCTTGGTGCCCAAAGCTGCACGGGCGGCAGCATCGGTAGTGCTCTTGAGCACATCGTTATAAAAACCGGCAGCCCTGTCGAGCAGGTCGATGCCCGCAACACGCTCTGCCAGATAAAGGTTGATATCATCAAGCACGCTTGGCTGCGTGGGGCGGAACTCAGGGTAACGGTCCCAGATGGCGAGCTGGCTGTAAGATGGCGTACGGTCGCGGTCTTCACCCTGGAAGATGCGCACAAAGGCAGCCTTCTGCTCGGCATCGACATTCGCTTTAGTCGCAAGGGCCGGATACTTGGTGGCCATTTGCGCATAGTCTTCAAACGCGGCGGCAAAATCGCCAGCTGCAATATGCTGTTTGGCGAGGCGATGCAGCACCTCGAACTCAAGCCCATCCCCGCGCCAGGCAAAGCGCAGGCGCTCAAGCCGCTGTGCCAGATCTGCCGGACGGCTGCGGTTGTCCTTAATATCGGCATCAATCAGCATCAGCTCGGCCCGGGCACGCCACAGCTGGTCCCAGCTTTGCGCCGCACTGCCAAGATGCGCGCGGGCCTCATCGGTACGGTTACGGCCAAAGTCAAGCGCACCGGTCAGGTACTCAACTGCGGGCGTGGGCTTGCGCTCTTCCATGCGGTAGCGGTCATTCAGTTTGCCCAGCAACATTTCGGCCTGTGCATAATCCTGCGTCTGCAGCGAGGTATCAATCGCGGCTATCGCCAAACGGCTGAGATACGGCTCGGGATATTCCCAGATGCGGTTGAGCGCTGGGCGGAAGCGCTCGGCTGCAGCCACCCAATCGCTCTCCTTAGCGGCGAGCATGCCATGCCAGAGCGAGCTGTCGGTGGTCGGCTGGTTTACCGCGGTAAGCGCAGCCTTCACGTTATCAAGCGTGCCAGATGAGAAGGCCGCAATCGCGCGAATGAGCGCAAACTCGGGCCTGCTAGCCAGATCAGCATTATCCTTGGCTTGGTCCTGCCAGATGGCAGCCGCCTCGGTCGGCATGCCATACATGAAGAAATGATTGGCCAGATCAAGCCATGCGCGGCGCTTTTCGCCTGCCCCTGCCTTGATGATTTCGTTTTGCAAGCGCTCACGCTCTGGCGTGAACTTGCCGATTTCAGGCTGGCCCATGGCCTCAAAGTTAAACGACGGCGGCATATAGGGCGATGCGCTGGTGTTGATGCCTGAGTCATTTGTGGGGGTGGGCGTTGAAAGCGGTACCACCGGGTCAACCTCGCCCAGCAAGCGCTCGGCCAGTTTGAAACCGCTACGAGCACTGATCTCGATCCCCTCAGCCGTGCTAATGACATTGAGGTCCTCGGTCCATGACTTGATCACAAGGCCCTGATAGCTCGGCAGCAGCTCAGACTGCACCGTGCGAATACGGCTCACCACACCAGTAGCGGCTGCAGGTACCGGAATAACAGCCAGCGTATCCCCTACAACGGGGTCAGCGAACAGCACAGGGCTGGCGGGATTACCTGTCGTTACAAACAGGCGTGGCCCAAGCGAATAGTCTGGATCTTCTTTAATGGCCAGCGCAGCAGTCGTTACGGCAGCTTCGCCAAAAGTAATCTTCCAGCCGGTTGGTGTTGCGCTGATGCTGGGGAATACTTTTTTATCGGTGAGGTCGATACGGATAATACGCCCTCCCTCACCAGCAAGTAGCTCAACACGCGGAGATGAGGCCATGGCACTACCGACCAGCGGGATCAGCTCACGCGGGGTGTTCTTCTCATTCACCACCACATACAAAGCATCACCGCGCTGGAACACGGCCAGCGGCGTATCCTTGCCTACGGTCATCTCAAGCGGCGGTAAGGGTGCATCCATAGGCATCACAGGTGCAGGTGGTGCTGCCTCTTCAGCTGGCGTGCTGGCAACCACCGTGGCTACAGACTCTTCCCCATCGGTTGAGGCGGGAATGCTTACAGCTGGTGTTGTTACAGTGCCGGCCGGCGGCACAACTGCAGGCGGCGTTGTAACTGGGGGCGTTGCCGCAGCAACTGGCGCAGGGGCTGCAGTTGCAGGTGCTACAGGCGCAGGCGCAGGCGTTTCGGCGGTTTCTGTTACTGGTGGTTTAGCTTCGGCAGTAATCGGGGCTGTTTCAACCGGTCTGCGTGCGGGGGCCGCTACCGGTGCTGGTGCACGGTCGGCAGGGCGCGCTGCTGCGGCAGCTGGCGCGTCGTTGAAGTTAATTCCGATACCTGAGGGCACACGGAAGCTATCTGTATGCACCCCCGGCTTGAGGGTGAAGGTCAGTGTTAGCCTGTCGTTTGCAACAGCCTGCTTTACATCTTCCACCTGCGGTAATTTTAACTGCTCTAGCTGGCGGGCGGTCAGGCGGCGGGCGGCGGGCGCGGTTAATGTAAGCTTGTTGCCATTGGTGTTGATCGTGGGGCGCGACGCCAGCCTGAGCACCGCGCGATTAAAGCCCTGATGGCGGCCAATACGAACCTCGGCATCACGCACAGCGGGAGCAGCGGGTATAGCTACCGGTGCATCAGCGCCCGGGGTTGGCGAGGTTGAGGCGATGGCGGCAGCGGGCGTGAGATCAACAATCACACGTGTACCGGAGATAAAACTTTGCAGTTTGGCGGGCTGCTTGAGGGTAATGGTAATCTCGCGGCCATCGGCTGAGCGGCTGGCCCCGCTCACCCATGCAGAAAGGCGCGATGTGAGGCTTGCAACATCGGCCTCAGCCGGGCGCGCAAATGTAAGCTTGAGCTGATTGCCGGAAAGCTGGGCTGAATGCTCCACCGCCTGCGGCCACTCGAACACCATACGCACGCCATTGCCGCGCTCGCCGGCGCGCAGTGAAACTTCATCGGCCAGCGCAACTGCAGGCGCCAGCCATGCCATCAGCGCAATCACGCTGATGGACGAGCGTAGCAGTAACGATTGGCCCGTACGGCGCATGCCGCTATCCCCATAAGTAAAACCTGAGGATAGAATAACCCTAAACGGCCTTGCCGAACAGATGTGTTAACGCGCTAAGCGATTGGAGTCTGTGGTATTTTTGAGACGCTGGCTGCAGGCTTAGAACCCAAGCAGCTTGTCGATCTCGTCTTGCGATATACCCTGCCCATCAAGCGACGGCCCATTGAGCAAGGCCGCATCACCGGTGCGGGTATCTTCGTCCTTAGCCTCGGCACTGCCGGGGCGCACACCGCCGAGGGTTTCGATCAAGGCGTCGATCTTCTCTTCAATGGTGCGCAAGGTGGTAACCACCTTCTTGATGCGCTGGCCTGTAATATCCTGGAAGCCGCAGGCTTCGTAAATGGAGGTCACGCTGCTTGAAACAGCCTGGGCCTGCGCTTCAGGCAGTTCTTTCCCAATCTTCTCGAGCTTTTCGGCTTCGCTGATGATAAGAAATGTTGCTTCAGAGGTGGCCGTGATAACCGCCGACAGCTCGTCATGAGCAGTTTTGATCTCGCCCTCTTTGAGGTTACGCGGCTGCAAACGGCCCAGTTCGGCATAGAGATTATCAATCTGGCCGGCCAGATCGTAGAGGTCCTCCACCACCTTGTCGCGGGCTTGGCTGCTCACCTTGCCAACCAGTGTGGTAATGGCCGAACTGACCTGCTCGCGAGTGAGTAACTTGCCATCGAGCTTGGGCGCGGGTTGCGTCATATCAATAATCCCCTGTTTGTAGGCTGTAGCTTGTGTTCTGGTTAGCCGATAGGCCCGATGACCGCTTCGATCTTGGACTTGAGCGTGGCCGCGTTGAACGGCTTGACGATGTAGTTGTTCACGCCCGCCTGCTTGGCAGCTACCACGTTCTCGGTTTTGTTTTCGGCAGTAATCATGATGAAAGGCGTTGCCTTGAGGACGTTATCTGCGCGCACTTCCTTCAGCAGCTGCAGGCCGGTCATCGGCTCCATGTTCCAGTCGGAGATCACAAGGCCGAACAGACCGCGGCTGCTCATATCGCGCATCTTGCGCAAAGCATCCGAGCCATCTTCGGCTTCGCTGATGTTGTTGAAACCAAGCTGATCGAGCAGGTTGCGGATGATCTTGCGCATGGTCGGGAAATCATCAACCACCAGCACAGGCATTTTCTTGTCGACCGACATTTGGCCACTCCTCATGAATGAACCGGGCATTCAGCTGCCGCGGCGCAATATCAGTTATGAAGGGAGCTGTTTGCCAAAAGGTTAATAATACAAAGACTATTGGGGAATTTCCGGTAACTGCTGCCGGCGTGACATTTCCACCGTGATGGCGCTTGCCTTTTGTGGGTCCATTGAGGCCAGAATCGGAGCGCTCTTGGTTTCGCGCATTTTCTCCAAAACATCGAGAGCGACTTGAATTTCAAGGGTTTCGAGAATGGCAGCGGCTTCGCGCGGCTTCATCGTCTCGTAGATTTTGACTAATGATAAGATACGCTCATTTTGTTGCGTATCGACGGTACGCAATAATTCCTGCAGCTCGGTGCGCAGGGCCTGCAGCTCGCCAACCTTGTCGCTGACACTTTGTTGCGCGGCTTCAAGCAGGGCTTCGCGCTGGTCAAGCTCGGCAGCGCGGGCATCAAGCTCGGCACGGCGCGTGCCAAGGCTTTGCAGCACCTGCACTTCGGCGGGAGTGTATTCACCGGGCATGTTTTCATCAAGCGGCGCAGCGGGCATCTGCTCCACACCACGCGGAGCAGCGGGCTCGGCCTCTGTGCCTAATACAGTACTGCCGGGTACTTCAGTTGGCTTTTCAACCGCTGGCGCAGCAGGCGCTGCAGCGGGCGCGCGCATCGGCTCGGAGGGCGGACTGGCCTGTGCTGCTGAGGCCTGTGAGGTGCCACCGTAGTTCAACTCGTTCCAGAAACTATAACCACGCGTGCCCAGCATGAGCACAGCCATGATCATGAGCAGTGGCAGTAAACGTGCGGTAGGCAGCGCGGTCATTTAGGTGCCCCCTTCACGGCGCGGGCCGCTGGTCATGGCACGCAGCAGGTCCATCTCGGCCTTGGAGCGCGGGTCGGCACGGCCGGTATCGGCAGGCTTGCTGGTTTCAGGCGCAGGCTTGCCGCTGGATGATGCAGCCTCAAGGCGGCGGGCCAGGCTATCGGCACTCTCAATCATGATCGAAAGCTCATCGCGCAGGCTGCGTGCACGGTCGAGCTGCTGCTGCAGCCCCTCACCTGTTTTGCTGGCGGCTTGCTGCAACCCCTTGATGCCTACATCGGCACGCTTGGTGGCTTCGTCAAACTGCTGAATCATTTTCTCGAATTCGCGGCGGCTATCGCGCAGATACTTAAGACGGCCCGCAAGCACCCATACGCTGATGATAGTCAGCGCCAGCAGGACGACCATAACGCCATCCAGTATCAAACCGAGTGTCTGCACGCTTACTCATCCTCCGTGCGCATCTTGGGCGCCTCTTTTTCGACCTTGATGGCGATATGCCCGCCCGACTGGCCCATCTGGCCCTCGAACAACGGAATTTCGCCACACCGCAGCTGCACGAAATCTTCCTTCTTCATATTGAAGATGACCTGCGAACCCGGCTTCCAGTTGAGCACATCATTCAGCTCAACTGTGGTTTCGGACAGTACAGCGGTAATGTCAATATCGGTACCCAAAAGCTCGTTACCCAAATGGGTTTCCCAGATGGAGTCGCGGCCGAATTTTTCGCCCATGAACATCTGCAGCAGCAATTCGCGCACTGGCTCGAGCGTGGCATAGGGCAGCACAATTTCAACGCGCCCACCGCGGTCTTCCATATCCACACGCAAGCGCACCAGCACAGCAGCGTTAGACGGGCGGGTAAGCGCGGCAAAGCGCGGGTTGGTCTCGAGGCGGTCGAACCTGAAGGTTACCGGCGAGAGCGGATCGAAAGCAGACGACAGATCAGCCATGATGACATGCACCATGCGCTCAACCAGATTACGCTCAATGGTCGTATACGGGCGCCCCTCAATACGCATGGCGGCCGTACCGCGGCGGCCACCCAGCAGCACGTCGACGATCGAATAGATCATCGCGCTATCAATCACCATCAGGCCATAGTTATCCCACTCTTCGGCCTTGAACACCGAGAGCATGGCGGGCAGCGGAATGGAATTGAGGTAATCGCCAAAGCGGACGGATGTAATGCTGTCGATGCTGACATCGACGTTATCTGACGTGAAATTACGTAAGCTGGTGGACATGACGCGCACCAGGCGGTCGAACACCACTTCGAGCATCGGCAGACGCTCGTAGTTAACCAGCGCGCTGTTGATGAGCGCCATGATGCCGGACTGGCCTTCGTTCTTGTCGCCATCAAAGCCCAGCAGTGAATCGATTTCGTCCTGATTAAGCACACGGGTGGTCCCGCCCTCGTCGGCACCCCCTTCGGCAGCAGCAGCCCATTCCGCTGCCATCCGCTCTTCTTCGCTCATGCCATCAGTCGGTTCGCTCATACTTGGTTACCTGCAATCCTTATGCCGCTTATTGTTATTGTGGCAGAATTTCCTGGAATAACACGTCTTTAACAATCGCCGGCGCAACCGCCGCATTGACCCTGACCAGTAGTTCCTCGCGTAAACGCAGCAAACCACCCGAACCCTGCAGCTCTTCCATGGTCAGTTCGCGCAGGTAGGTCTGGAAGCTGTCGACGATGCGCGGCTGGTTCTCTTCAATCTTGGGGCGCTCTTCCTCTTTGGCCAATAGCAGCTGCACACGCACCTTTACATAAGCAGGCCGGCGGCCGGTGGAGGTGAGGTTCACCACAATAGCGGGCATCTCGTAGTAAGCAGGCGCTGCATTAGCAGCCTCTTCAGCAGCTTTGGCCTCGGCTGCAGCGGCGGCCTCTTCAGCGGGTGCGCCACCAAACATGCCCATGAAATAGGCACCGCCTGCACCACCGCCCAACAGCAGCAATACAGCGACGATAATAAGAGCCATCTTCTTGCCGGAAACTTTTTTCTTAGGCAGATCAACGCCTTCGCCGCCTTCCGGCTTGGCGTCTTCGTCTCCTGAGGCTTCTTTCTTCGCGGCGGCCATGTCTTGCTCCGTTAATACTTCGAGCTATTTTAACCATATGGCTAAAATTGTTAATACGCCTTTAAGCTTAATCGCGCCAAGACACTGAAATAGGTTTAAATAACCACGCATTTGTGGCCTGCGCGACAACACACTGTTGCCACCCAGCATCACAAGCGACCTGATAGCTGAAAAGAATAAGTGTGGATACCCATTAAAGCCTTTTTAACTGCCGCAGCGGTATCCGTATGAGATGGAATACATCGACTGCCCTCTCTCACGCCAGCCAACGCGTTATGGCCGGCCTTTTGGCGCTGCTTTGCTTGGTGCAGTCATTCTAATCGCAGCGCTAATCAGCTCTGCTCAAGCGCAGGAAGATGTTGCTGGCGTGCGCTGGGGATCTCGCATTACTGCTGTTGAAGGCGACAAGGTAACAGTGAAGCTGATAATGGCGACCGGAAACTGCATCGCCCCGCCCATGGAATGCACCACTACTCAAACCACCACAGGCGATCAAACCAATTTCTCCAGCTCCTGCACCTCTGGCCCCTCTAAATATGGTACCGCCGGAGAACAGCATGTGCTTACCGCTGTGAGCGGAACAAGCTACCAGATCGGGCGTGATGTTGATGTGTGGGTGGGCGATAACGGCCCGAGCTTTAATCTGCCGGGATGTATAACTGCTGAATGGTAGCTGCTGATAAAATTCAGTGCTCAGAGCACAAGCGGGGTTTCAACCTCGTCGAGGCAGCTATTGTGCTCGGTGTTATCGGCCTGGTTATCGGCGGCATTTGGGTTGCGGCGAGTAATGTTGCCGCCAATCAAAGACGGCAGGAATTATTCACAACATTAATAAGGGCGCAGCAACAGATGGAAGTGCTGGCGCGAGATGTAAGCTTTAGCGGTGTGGGATATCAAGGTGACTATACACTCCCGATTTTCGGTGATGTCGGTCTCATTCAGCACTCGACCATTCCTGCGGATATTCGAACTGCCTGGTATTACCAAGATACCAACTATCTGGCCAAGCCGCTCGACAGTGGCTATCTCACTGTTCTTTATGAAAGTCTCGCTGGTGGAGGGCGCCGTTATCACTACCTGCTTGGCCCGCTCGATCAGGCGGATTGTATCTGGCTAGCGCGCAAAATATGGAACATCTCCCTTTTCCCTGGGTTTAGCGAACTGCGTTTCAATATCGGTTATCTGAATGGAGGCGGAGCATCAAGCACTACGGTCCCCCCCGATGCATCTGGATGGACCGGGAACACAGTTGATGACGTTGTCTCCACATGTGCCTCGGGCAAGGTAAATGCTATCGATTTTCAAATGGCGCGCTGACAAAAGCCCCCCCCCCCCTGCAGCGCATAAATAAGCATATATAAGAATCCCGTTTGCCAAATTTGCTCGGCTAACTCTGCCGCGCCCTGATAAAGCCTCCATCACAACCCATTGAAAAACAACACATCTCCAATCTGGCACGGCAGGTGCATAGCTACTTGCAAGCGGAAAGACCCACCACGTTTAACGGGCACCGCGGAAAGGTTGGGAGTTATTATGGAGAACACGTCTCTTATTGCCCTTTCACGGGCGGTGACCTTGCAGCGGCAGATGGATATCTCTGCCAACAACGTTGCCAACATGAACACCACCGGCTTCAAGGCCGAGCAACCGCTATTCATAGAGTACATCAACCGCCCCGCGCCGGATGAGAAGTACAGTCTGGTACAGGACTACGCGACCCTGCGCGACCTTTCAGCAGGCCCCATTACCCAAACCGGTAATCCGCTTGATGTAGCGATTGAAGGTAATGGCTACTTCGCACTCGATACGCTGGATGGTACCCGCTACACCCGCGGTGGCAACTTCAGCATGGACAGTGAACGCCAGCTAACCGCAGCGGGCGGCCTGCCCGTGCTCGATGATACCGGCAATCCCATTACCATTCCTGCCAACGCCCGCGATATCAACATCGGCCCCAGCGGCATTATCTCAAGCGGTAACGTGCAGATTGGCCAGATCGGCATTTACAAGTTCGAGAATGAACAATTCATGACCCAGCTGGGCAATGGCTTGTATCAGACTGACCAGACCGCGACCGAAGCTGAGGATGTTGTTATCCGCCAAGGCTTTCTGGAAGATTCGAATGTGCAGTCGATTGTGGAGATGACCACGATGATCGACATCAACCGCCAATACCAGAACATTCAGCAGTTAATGAAAACCGAGCACGACCGCCTGCGTACGGCCTACTCGAAACTCGCGAAACTCGCCTAAGGGAGATAGATCATGAGAAGTCTCAATATCGGTGCTACCGGCATGTTGGCTCAGCAGACAAATGTTGAAGTCATCTCGAACAACATCGCCAACATGACCACCAGCGGCTTCAAGCAGCAGCGCGCCGAGTTTCAGGATTTGATGTATCAGAACATCCGCCGCCCCGGCTCGCAGTCGTCCGATGCTGGTACCATTGTGCCAACCGGTATCCAGATCGGTATGGGCGTTAAAACCGGCTCGGTTTACCGTATTCATACCCAGGGCAGCATCGTCCAGACCGGTAACGAGCTTGATATTGCCGTGAACGGCGCGGGCTACTTCCAGGTCGAAATGCCGGACGGCACCACTAACTACACCCGCGCTGGCAGTATGCAGCTGAACGCAGATGGCCAGATTGTTACCGCCGATGGCTTCCCCCTGCTCCCCGGCCTCACCGTGCCGCAGGACACCATCACCATCACCATCGACGCGACCGGTCAGGTACAGGTGAAGATCGATGGCCAGATTGAAGATCAGGTGATCGGCCAGATCCAGCTGGCGCAGTTCCCCAACGATGCCGGCCTTGAATCGGTTGGTAACAACCAGTACCGCGAAACACCCGCTTCAGGCGCACCGGTTGTAGGCAACCCCGCTATCGATGGCTTTGGCCGTATTGAACAGGGCTCGCTTGAGCAGTCGAACGTGAACGTGGTGGCCGAAATCACCTCACTCATCACGGCACAGCGCGCTTACGAAATGAACTCACGCGTCATCCGTACATCGGATGAAATGCTCAGCGCACTCTCGAACCTGAGGTAACGCATCATGACCATGCTCTTGTTCAAGCTCTTTCGTATCTTCACGCCCTCGGCAATATTCGTGGCGTATGTGCTGTGGTCCTTCATGGCCCTTGCCGCTACCCCACGCACCGAAAGCGTTGTAAGCGGCGAAAACATTACGCTGGGCGATATCTTTACCGATGCCGGCAGCGCCAGCTCCCGCGTGGTGATGACCGCTCCCGCAGCAGGCCGTTCGGTAGTGCTTGATAACGTAAGCCTGACCCGCCTTGCCCGCTCGAACGGCATTGCCTGGCAGTCGGTAAGCGGTAACGAGTTTGTGAAAATTGAACGCGCCAGCCAACGCTTTGACAGCACCCTGATTGCCGAGAACATTGTAAAGACCCTCGCCCTGCCCGCTGCTGCTATTGGTACCACCAAGGCGCAGCTCGATAATCCGCAGCTGGTACTGCATGCCCCGCTTGATACGCCAGCCGTACTCAGCTTTAGCAGCCTTGCGATGAACGCCGATGGCCAGCGCTTTGCAGGCCTGGCCCAGATCAAGGTTGGCGAGCGTATTGTTGCCCAGTCTGCCATTTCAGGCCGCGTGATTACTTCGATTGATGTGCCGGTTGTCACCCGCCCCATTCGCCGCGATGAGGTGATTGGTGTAAACGATATTACATGGCAGGCCACCGAGCTGGCTTCGGGCAACAGCAATATCCTGTTCAATGCTGAAGATATTATCGGCAAAACTCCCCGTACCGGCCTGCGTCCCGGCACCCCTGTGCATGCAACCGACCTACTCACCCCGCCCGCTGTAACCCGCGGCAAGCAGGTGACCATGATGTATCAGGCTGGCCGTCTCACGATTACCGCTCAGGCCCGCGCCCTGAATGATGCGCCAGTTGGTGGCACCGTTCGTGTGGTGAACATCTCGAGCTCACGCACCGTGGAGGGAATTGCGCAAGCCGATGGCACCGTGCGTGTAGGCCCCGCTGCGCCCCGCACCACTGCAGAAGTTGTATCGGCCCCTGCCAATATCAGGGCGAACTGAAGAATATAAGAAGGAGGTTGGGTCATGAAAAAATCTAGACATATCCCACAGGTTCTCCTGCTACTGGTTCTGACCGGTTGCGGCAACATGGCCGACCGCCTCTCGGCCATAGGCGAAGCGCCCGCCATGACCCCGATTGAAAACCCCGAGCGCCAGCGTGGCTACCAGCCGGTATCGATGCCAATGCCCGAGGCCATTCCGAACGAGCGCCAAGCCAACTCGCTGTGGCGTCCGGGTTCGCGCGCCTTCTTCAAGGACCAGCGCGCCGCCAAGGTAGGCGACCTGCTGACCGTACTGATCGAGATTGATGATCAGGCCCAGCTGGCCAATACCTCGCGCCGCTCACGCAGCAATTCCGATGACTTCGGCGTGCCTAACCTGCTTGGCTTTGAAACCGAGATTGAAAACATCCTGCCGACCGGCGCCGATGCGGCCAGCCTGCTCAGCACCTCGGGAGCCTCGTCTGATACAGGCACAGGCTCTGTCAACCGTAGTGAAAAGATTGACCTGCAGGTAGCGGCGGTCATCACCCAGCTTCTGCCCAACGGCAACATGGTGCTGCGTGGCAGCCAGGAAATTCGCGTGAATAATGAGGTTCGTGTACTGAACGTAAGCGGCATCATGCGCCCTGAAGATATTACCTCGGCCAACACCATTACTTACGAAAAGATTGCTGAAGCCCGTATTTCCTACGGTGGTCGTGGCCAGATCACCGATGTCCAGCAGCCGCCCTACGGCTCGCAGGTCATGGATATCATATCTCCCTTCTGATAAGCCCAACCCTCAGAAGGTAACTAACGCCCGGTACTTTCGAGTACCGGGCCTTTTTTTGCTTTAATCACACTGGAGTTTGCGGCCGGCCATGCGTGAAGGCCTGAAGGCAGTACCGGCCCCTGCCGTTTTGCGGGTTGCGCGGGAAGCAAACGTCTTGGTTGGCGAGCTGCCTGCTGGTTTGTCCTTCTCGCGCACAACCGTTTTGTCCGGGAAACGGGCCAAACGGGTAAGGTCGCGTACGCCGTAAGTATGCTCGGCATCGATATCGTTCATGATCTGGAAGTGCACGATACGCTGCATGATCTTTGAATAAGTTAGCTTGAGCTGGTGACGTACCACGTTCATGGGGGCTACCAACTGCTCGCCATAATTGGCACGCACACGGTAGTCGAGCGAGGCCTGCAGGAACACGCCGTTGGCCTCGTCCAGCTTTTCCTTCTGCTTCTCGGGCGTATAGATCACGTTAAACGGCTTGCCGCCCTTAGTGAAGTCCACCATCGTCTCAAGGTTATCGTTACGGTCGATATGCTTGAGCAGCAGGGCTGCACCATCCGACTTTATATCTCTGTGGTCTTCTTCGGTGGTCTTGCGCACGAACTTGCCGTTTGCATCGATATACTTGCGCGAAACGTTAAAAACGATTTCTGCAGCACGTACGCCGATTTTCTGGGCAAGAAAACGGCGGTCCATAACCGCCCCGCTTACGTTGTCCCTATCCTTGTCCTCGAGCATGTCGTGGCACAGCGCAGCCTTTACCAGCTCCAGACCATCGGGCATGAAACCGCCCTTGGTCTTTTCCATCCTGTCGATGAGCTTGGTGACCTTAAGGGCCAGACGCAGCGGATGAATGAACTCGGGATCGCCATTATCACGGCGGCCAACATGATGCGACTTTGCCCAGTGGTAAATTTCCAGCACATCGGCATAGCGCGGATCGCTTTTGGCGCGCGCGGCTACCCAGCTGGTAAAAGTCGTTTCAAGTGTTTCAAAGGTTGGCTTGACCACGTATGGGTATCTCCCCAGTTAAACGTAGGCGGTGTGTAGCTGATTGCTACCCTTAAAGTCAACCAGACTAAAAAGCATAACAGCCCTGTACCCAACAAGTTGGGTTACAGGGTGTTACGACATATATGAATTGGTTAATAACGCGGATTAAACGTCGTCACGCTGCGTGCGTTCAACACGTTCGTGGCGTTCCTGCGCTTCAATGCTCAGTGTGGCAACCGGACGCGCCTCAAGACGGGCGATACCAATCGGCTCACCGGTTTCTTCGCAGTACCCGTATTCGCCCTCTTCGATGCGGCGCAGAGCCGAATCAATCTTGGAAATAAGCTTGCGTGAGCGGTCGCGCGTACGCAACTCAACGCCCAGATCGGTCTCGGCGGTGGCACGATCAGCCAGATCAGGCTCCTGCATGCCGCCTTCCGACTGCATGGTGGTGAGCGTATCGGTCGACTCACGCAGCAGCTCAGACTTCTGCTGCATCAGCTTCTGCCGGAAGTATTCCAGCATGACCGGGCCCATATACTTTTCTTTTTCCGTCGGTTTGTAATCGGGCGGAACGGTGACAGTGGATACCGAAGCAGTGTTGTTCTTCATCAGAAACTCCCTAAAGAGGAATAGAATATAGGCAGTTGCCCGCGAATCTGCAAGAAGGAGCTGAAGGCAGGCGGCAGTGAATTCATGGGCACTTTAAGACTTTTACTGGTGTTGATCGTGGTTATCTACCACGCGCGGCGGCTTGTACCCCTACCTATTATCCCGTTTGTGCCGATTCCTGATGGGCATGAGGCCCTGTGGATGTTCTTCACCATGTCGGGTTTTTATATGGCCGTTATACTCAACGAGAAGTATACGGCTGGCCATAATGCCCTTTTTTACGCCAACCGCTGGCTACGCATCTGGCCGATGTATGTAACCGCGCTTTTGTTTACCGGGCTGTTTGTAATAAAAACCGGCGTGGTTTGTGCCATGGCCTGCGCTGATGTTCCCTATCTCATGGCCCTGCTGCAGCTCATCCCCACCGAGTGGCTGCTGGCCATTATCGTGGCTAATGTCTTCATGATCGGGCTTGATGCGCAATGGGCCATCAGCTTCAGCCAGAACGGTGCCAGCTTCACGCCATACCCCGCCATGAATGGCCCCCTCTTCACGGTGGTCAATCCGGCCTGGTCGCTTTCTGTTGAACTGGTGTTCTATGCCCTCGCCCCGTTTCTGGTGCGATCGCTACCGGTGGTGGTGGCGGTGCTGCTGGCCAGCCTTGGTATTCATCTCTATTACGGGCCGAGTAATCACTACTTCATTTTCTTCTTTGCCCCAGCTGTGTACCTGTTCTTCATGGCAGGCGCGCTGATCTGGCATCTGACCAAATTTGCGCCCAGCTGGTTCATGCAGCGCAAATGGCAGTATGCAGCTTTCGCATTCTGTTTTGTGCTCTGGCAGATCAGCAATCTCATCCCGCAGGTGGATAAGCTCCACCCCATCGGCCTGCACAGCTACCTCAAGGTTATCGGCTTTTTACCTGTTATTCCGGTGCTATTCTACCTCACTGCGCGCAGCAAGTTCGACCGCTTCTGCGCCGATGTGAGCTACCCTATCTTCATTCTGCACGGGCCGATTTTCATTTACAGCCTGCAGTATCCGCTAGTGGCCGAGGGGCTGCCGCTTACGCTGTTCATCATCGGCACATCGCTGTTTGCAGGCTTTGCCGGTTACTGGCTGGTGGAACGGCCAGTAGGCAAATGGCGTGAGCGCTGGACAGCCAGCAAACTGCAGCTCGCACAAAAAACTCAGTAAGGATTGTACTTCGCCAGCTCGACCTGCGCCCGCAGGTCAATGTCGTCGAGAATTTCGTTAAGGCGGGGGTCGAACACACCATCGCGCGAGGTCTTGATGGTTTGTGCAATCGCTACCAGATGGCCGCGCGGAATAACACCGGTCAGAATATCAAGGCGCAGCAGATCGAGCTCGCGCAGCAGCTCTTCAGCACGCGACTTGGCGCGCTCCTTGGCAGCATCGCCCTCTTCGCCGGGGGCCTGCTGCAAGGCCAGCAGACTGCCGATCATGGCCGAGGCTGAGGTACCACTAAGACCACCCGCGCTGGGGGCTGCCTCGCTCTGTCCCTCAAGCTCAGATGCAAAGTCGCCGCCAGACGAGCTGACGCCGGGCTTGCGGCGGACTGAACCGATACGGGGGCCGTTTGGACCTTCGACTTTCATACCAATACCTTAGGACAGATTCCTTAACACTCAAAGACATTAGGGGGTTTGGAGGTGGTTTTATGGGGGCAAAGTTTGCCACCCACCCTCTTTTATCAAATAAAGTCGTTTAATTTCAATTAGATAAAAGTTGGCACGCGCTTCGCATGGAAGACAGCGGAATTGAATCACGCGAAGGAGCGTCCCATGCGAGCCATAGCCTTACTGATCTCTGTACTGCTCATGCTCCCCCTGCCCGCACTGGCGCAGGAAGAAGGTGGCGTTCGCATTAAAGACATTACCGACGTTGAGGGTGTGCGCGAGAACATGCTGATCGGCTACGGCCTTGTTGTAGGCCTCAAGGGCACCGGCGACTCTCTCACCAACTCACCGTTCACCGAGCAGAGCCTTAAGGGCATGCTCGAGCGTATGGGCGTTAACACCCGTGATGCCGATCTTAAAACCAAAAACGTAGCCGCTGTTATGGTAACCGCCGTTCTGCCCCCGTTTGCCAGCCAGGGTACACGTATTGACGTAACCGTATCTGCCATGGGTGATGCCAAAGACCTGATGGGCGGCACGCTGCTGGTAACCCCCCTCATGGGTGCGGATGGCGAAGTTTATGCCGTATCACAAGGCCAGCTTACGGTTGGCGGCTTTAGTGCTGCCGGTCAGGCCCAGAGCGTGAGCAAAGGCGTGCCAACCTCAGCCCGTATTGCCAATGGTGCGATTGTTGAGCGCGAAGTGGCGTTTGACCTTGCAACGCTCGATACCATTCGCCTCTCGCTACGCAATCCGGACTTCACCACTGCCCAGCGTATTGCCAACGTCATTAATGAAGATCTGGGCCCCAATACCGCCCGCGCGACCGACCTTGGCGGCGTGCTGCTGACCCCACCGCCCACCCTGCGTGGCAATGTCGTGGGCCTTATTACACGTGTTGAACAGCTGCGCATCGAGCCCGACCAGATTGCCCGCGTGGTGATTGACGAACAGTCGGGCGTGATTGTGATGGGTGCCAATGTCCGCGTTAGCCAGGTGGCCATCGCGCAGGGCAACCTCACGGTCAAGATTACCGAGACCCCGCAGGTGAGCCAGCCCAACCCGCTGTCTGAAGGTGGCGAGACTGTTGTGGTGCCGCGCACCGAAGTGACGGTTGATGAAGGTGGCGACCAAAAGCTGGCCATTCTTTCGCCTGCCCCAACCCTTCAGGAACTGGTTTCGGGCCTCAACGCCCTGGGTATTGGCCCGCGCGATATGATTACGATTTTGCAGACCATCAAATCTGCCGGTGCCCTGCAAGCTGACCTCGAGGTGATGTAATGGACAGCCTGCAACTCGCCCCCGCCCCTCTGCCCAAAGCCGCCATGCCGCCTATTGGCAGCAATGCGGCGCGCATCAAGCAGGCGGCACAGGACTTTGAAGCGGTGTTCATCTCACAGATGCTGATGCCAATGTTCAACACGGTCGAGATCGACCCCGAGTTTGGTGGCGGCAGTGCCGAAGAAACATGGCGCGGCGTGATGGTTGAAGAAATGGGCAAGCAGATTGCCCGCTCAGGCGGCATTGGTATTGCGCCGGTGGTTGAGCAGGAAATGCTGAAAATGCAGGAGGTATCGCATGGAACCCATGACTGATCGCACCCAGATTCTGGCCACAGCCGATAAACTCGCTACTACCATCGACCAGCTCACTGTTGTGCTCGATGACGAGGTCGAGGGCGTATACACCCACAAGACCTCGGAGATGGCCCGTATCTATCAGGCCAAAACCCGCCTGCTGGCCGACTATGCGGCAACCGTTAGCAGCCTGCGCGGCGCCGGTGGCGAGCAAGGTGTTGAACTGCCCGCCGATATGACCGCCCGTATCAAAGAGAAAAGCAACCAGCTGATGCTGGCGATGGAGCGCAACATCAAGGCGCTGCAGGTGGCGCACGAGGCCTCACGCCAGGTGGTGGATGTGATTATTGATGCCGTGAAGCAGCAGCGCCAGACCGGCGCCGCCTATGGCAAGGACAAGAACGGTAAATTCATGGCAAGCGAAGCCGGCAGTAGTGCCGCCGCCGCTGTAACCCTCGACACAAGGCTGTAGAATGTCGCTTACCGCCTCGCTCAATACCGCCCTTTCGGGCCTGCAGGTTAACCAGAACCTGATGCGGCTGGTGTCGAACAACATCGCCAACGTCAATACCGCTGGCTATACCAAAAAAACGGCCGACCTGAGCGCGATTTACCTCAACGACATTGGCGGCGGTGTGCAGATCGACCAGATCCGCCGTATTGTCGATGACTATCTGGTCAAGCAGATCAATACCCAGACCTCGGCTGTCTCGGCGGCTGAAACCCTGAGCGGCTTCTATACCCGCCTGCAGGACCTGTTCGGTACGCCCGAAGAAAACAGCTCAATCTCAGGCCTGATGAACACCCTGCGCACCGCGTTTGAGCAGCTGGCTACTGACCCGCAGCAATCGGTCAACCAGTTTACCGCTGTGACCAGCGCGGTTGATGTTGCCAATACACTTAACAGCATCAGCACCACGCTGCAGGCCTTCCGTAATGAAGTCGACCGCCAGATTGGCGTATCGGTTGATACCGTTAACAAGCGCCTGGTTGAGCTTGATAAGCTGAATGACGATATCGTGCGCAATACCACTCTTGGCCTGCCGCTGGGCGACCTGCTCGATAAGCGCGACGTCGCGTTGCAGGAAATTGCCAAGGAAATGGACGTTAAGTGGTTCATTCGCGATAATGGCGCTGTTTATGTGATGACTGGCAGCAATTATACGTTGCTGGATAACGACCCGCACCCCATCGGCTTCTCGTCGCCCACCGGCGTCTCTAAGGGCACGGTCTATCCGGGTGGTTTCTCGGCTATCGAGATTGAGGATGTATTCCCGGATATCACCACGCTGATCAAGAGCGGCAACATGAAGTCGCTGATCGACCTGCGCGATTCAATTCTGCCCGGCCTGCAAGAGCAGATCGACCAGCTGACCAGCACCATGGCGGAAGAGATCAACCGCCAGCACGCCAGTGCCATGCCCATTCCCGGCCTCAAGGTATTTACCGGCGCTACCGAATTTACCGCCGCGGATCTGCTCGATCCGGCCAATCCGGCTTCTGTGCCGCTCACTGCTTATACCAACCCTACTTCGGGTCTGGCTGAATATGGCACCATCCAGTTTGCGATTATCGATTCATCCGGCAACGCCGTTGGCGATGCCCTGCGCGTAAACCTCGATGAATTTGAAACCCAGATGGAAGCCTATATCGCTGGCTTCGTCGGCCCGTTCGACTATCAGGTGACGCTGGGCGATGTGGTTAACATGATCAACGGCGCTTATGCCGCCACGCCGCCTGGCGGTACGCCCGTACCGCCCACACCGGCTGGCTGGCCGGGTGGCGTGCCCTGGCCGCCATCGCCTGCGCTTGTCATGCCGTCAAGCGGCTCGGATATCGCTGGCCTGACCAACCTTTCCGGCAATACCACTACTGGCGCATTCTCGGGCGGTACCTTTGCCCGCGTGGTGAATGGCCACCTCGAAATCGGCCTGCCCGCCAGCAGCCCGTATGGTCTGGCAATTGACGATAGCGACACTACTTTTGCTGTAGCTGGCGAAAGCCGCCCCTCGACCTTCAATTACCTGCTCGAGCTGAACAACCTTTATGTGATTGACCCTGAGGCCTTGAGCGCGGGCCAGAACATCAAGGTGCGTGATGATATCGTGGCCGACCCGTCAAAGCTGGGCCGCGCCTACCTGACCAGTGTTGAGCGTACGGTTGGCGACCCCACCACCGAAGAATGGTATGTGGGCCGTGGTGATGGTGCGGGTGCCCGCGCCATGGCCGATGCGTTCGAGTCGCAATATCTGTTTGATGCCGAGGGCAACCTGCCGGCCTCAAACCAGCGCATGACCGAATATGCCGCCTCGATTATCCAGATGAATGCGCGCGGCGCTTCGGATGCCAGCACCAGTCTCGAGTTCATCCAGAACCTCAAGGTCGAGCTCGAGACCCGTCAGGGGCAGGTGAGCGGCGTCAATATCGACGAAGAGCTGGCCTACCTCATTTCAATTCAGAACGCCTATTCAGCCTCAGCCCGGATTGTCAGCACCGTGAATGAGCTTTTCGACGATCTGATGATGCTGATTAACTGATGAATAACCACTAATTATGAAGCAGAAGGAGAAGAAAATGTTGAATGAAGCCCTTGCCCAAGTTGAAATGTCCGATGTGGGTTTGACTATGTCTGAAACAGCGTCCACAATGGGCGGCATGAGCAGCAGTGAAGCCGAACCCGAAGCCTACCTCGTTGAAAGCCGCTATGGCGAGCTGACCTTTGCGCATGAGCAGGTCATGACCATGCAGCGTTCGATCCTGGGCTTCCCCAACCTCACCAAGTTCGGTCTGGCCAAGCTGCCCGCGCAGAACAGCACCAACCTCGTGCTGCTGCAGAGCCTTGAAGATGCCAACACATCTTTCCCCTGCTTTGCACTCGACCTGCATAACCCGCTGATCGAGGAAAAAGATATCTCCGGCACTTTCGAGACCCTCGGAATCAAGCCGGAAGACGGCGCGATCCTGTGCATTCTCACGGTGCGCCAGGAAGACAACGGCCAGAGCGTGATTACCGCTAACCTGCGCGCTCCGGTGTTCGTCGACTCCAGCCGCCGCATGGCTTGGCAGGTTGTGCTGAGCAACCCGCGTTATCCGATCCGCCATCAGCTGTAAGCTGATAAGCCAACCAACAGCACAAACCCCGCCCTGACCGGCGGGGTTTTTGTTTGCGCATTTTTCTGTCCTTATTCTGCCTAGCGTTTGGGCAAATTCTTTGGGCAAATGATTCCGGAATTGGTTGTACCTATGGGGGCAATTTTTGCTGCTCAGCACCACACTATAATATAAAGCATTGAAATTAATTACAAATCCAGTTTGGCACGGCGCTTGCTCATATCACTGCGGATGCCTGAAGAAACAGGTACCTCGTGTTCCGGCCCGGAACATCAGACCAGACATGAAGAGGAGTGAGCGATGCTTTCCGTCACCACCAATACCGCGGCCCTGACCGCACAACGCAACCTGAGCAAGGCTGCCGATGAAGCCAGCGGCTCCATCGCCAAGATGTCGTCGGGCTCACGTATTGTGAAGCCGTCGGACGATGCTGCTTCGCTCGCTATTTCCAATAAGCTGCGTGCCGACATTGTGTCGCTCGAGCAGGCTGGCCGCAACGCCTCGCAGGGCGCTTCGCTTCTGCAGGTTGCTGGCGGTGCCTACGACCGTATCGGTGACATGCTCACCCGTATGAAGCAGCTGACCGCCCAGGTCATCAACGGTACCCTCGGCACCACCGAGCGTCTGTATGCCCAGGAAGAATTCGACAACCTGCGTACCCAGATCACCAACACAGCAACCCAGACCCGCTTTGCCGGTGTGGCCCTGCTAACCGGTGGTGGTGGTAACTACCTGCAGGCCGGTACTGTTCCTGCCGGTGTTGCTGGCACAACCTCCAACATCAGCGATCTGACCAACGGTGATTTAGGTCTGCGTACTGCTGGCGCCAACGCGAACAACTTTTTCAACGCCACTTCGGTTGCAGCTTCAGTTAACACCGGCTTTGTACACGGTCAGGTCGATGGTATTGTTGTAAGCCGTAGCGGCTCGGCCCTGCAGGTACAGATGCAGATTGGCAATCAGGTGTTCCAGGGCCGTATCGATACGGCCAATGCAACAGCTGGTTCGGTTCTCACCCTCGTGAGCACGGCCAATCCTGCCAACTCGGTACAGTTCTCAGTTGCCAACAACATTCCCAACCTGACGACGGAAAACACCCGCCGCCTGCTGGAAGAGAACTTCCGTACCCTGCTCTCGGGCTCGACCTACACCACCACCAACCCGGATGCCACTGCGGTTGATAACGGTTTTACCGGTATCGCCTCGCCAGTTGGCCCCACGGTTAATGGTATTCAGGTTCCCATCGTTGCCGGTTCAGGCACCAAGCCGGGCACCTTCTCGTTCGAATATGTGTCGACCGGTGATGAAACCGTCTCGGATGCAGTTGGTTTCGTAGCTGCCCTCGATGACCGCCGCGGTACAGGTTTCTTCCGCCTCACCAACGGTGCCGAAGAATGGGTTGTTGATATCAACAATCTGCAGATCACAGGTTCAGAAGGTTCGGCTGGTTCATTCGGCGTGGTTACCTTCGGCAACGGCCTGCAGGTTTATGTGAACATGGACGACACCGGCGGCGCTGCAACGTTTGACCGCGGTACCAGCTCGGTTGCCCCTTACCGCTTTGATATTGGTGAAGGTGGCGGCGTTACGCTGAACTTCCAGATTGCCGAGCAGTCGAGCGATCAGGTCAGCATCGGTTTCACCGCAGCTACCGCTGCAGCGCTGGGTCTTGAAGGCCTGAGCGTGGCAGACGAAGCTTCGGCCACCGTAGCCAGTACGCGTATTGATGCGGCGATTAACACAGTCAACACCGCGACTGCGTCTATCGGTGCGATCATGAGCCGCTTCGAGTTCATTCAGTCAACCCTGGCTACAACCGTAGAAAACGTATCCGCTGCCCGCGGTACCTTCCGCGATGTGGACATGGCTTCTGAAATGACCGAGTTCACCAAGTCACAAACCCTGATGCAGGCTTCGGTAGCGATGCTTTCACAGGCTAACCAGATGCCACAGGAACTGCTTCGTCTCCTCCAGTAATGGAGTAGGCGTCCCCCGGGTGGCGCGCGTGGCCGGCGCGCGTCACCTACCCTCCCCGCACTCCGGCCACCCCGCAAGAATGCCCTGACTGGAGCCCCCGCGCCAGTCAGGGCTTCTGATTCCGGCTATTAGTTACAAGGCGGCAGTAACAGCGCCCATGTAGCTGTGCGCTGAATGAAGGTATAGGTGCCCATGGCGTGGCTAGTATAACCAGTAGCCTGTGCTGTGTGCACCAGCTGCTGCTCATACGGCGTATCGGCATGATAGCCGACCACCAGCGCGCTGCGGCTTTGCATCAACTGTGCAATCACTTCATTGGGCGTGATGCGGATGATGAACGGGCCTGATGCACTGGCCGGATGCAGCTTTAAGGCTCCGCCAATGAGCGGAATGGCAGAGGTGCTGAACACCTGCTGCGCACAGGTCGGCTGCTGGCTGAGAGCCTGCTGATAATCAGCCGCAACTCGGCTCATGATGGTCGCCTTATCAGGCTCCTGCCGCAACAGGCCTGAAAAACCAAGCAAACCAGCTCCCAGCAGCGCCAATGGCAACAGGCAGATCAGCGTGAAACGGCGCTGATCCTGCTCTGGCATGCGCGCGTGCAGCGCCATCAACAGGCTGCCCGCAGCACTGCATACAGCCAGCATGAACATGGCGAGGTGATTATCAAAAACCTTGCCCGGCAAGAGTGCTGCCACCAGCGCTGCCGTAATAAACGTAACCCACAAACCTGTGCGCTTACCCATAGCGGCAGGCTGCCCCCCGAGCAGCGCCATGGCCACCACCAGCAGCAACGCCCCCACTGTGGGCATGTTGAACTGGCGCAGCAGCATGGTCATGACATCGCCAAGGCTGCTCACCTGCCGCAAGACGTTGTTCAGCAGCGGCGCCGTGATATTGGCATACCAGAAGGCGGCTGGATTTTGTGCCAGTAGCCACAGCGAGGGAATGGCCATAACCAAACCAGCTGCAGCCGCCCTGAAGCCATGCCGCCAGAACGCGCCTGACTGCCACAGCCACAGTGCCAATGGCAACGCAAACGGCAGGCTGTTGAGCTTTGCCTGTACCATCAGACTATAAAGCACGCCCGCCAGCACAGCGCGTTTGGCGCTGGCCGGGCCACTGAAGATAACCGCCATCAGGCCCGCACAGAACAGCAGCTGCAACGCGTGGTTTGAGGTGGTACCCGCCACCGTAATAACCGCATAGCTGCCCATAAGCGCCAGCCATGTGAGCAGCAACACCCATGGTGCCCGGCTATTAAGGCTGCGCAGGGCTACAGCGCAAGCTGCCAGCGTGACGATGATGTTAAAGAGCACCAGCGCCTCATAACTGCTAAACAGTTTGAGCAGTGCGGCAAAGACATAAGCCACCAGCGGCATTTGCAGGAATACCAGATCGGTATAAAGCGCGTACTGACCGATAAGACTAGCGGTGACCACATACATATGGTCGTCATGCATGAAGTATATTCTGGCGACACAGGCAAACCAGATGGCAGCCGCCAAGGCGATGCCTGCCGCAGCCAGAGCCTGAAGCCGTGTATTCATGAACTACTTGGCAAGAGCGGCCTCGCGGCGGCGCTTCCAGATAATGCCATCGACCACATAGTGATGGAAGTTGATGGCCATGGAGAAGATCACTACAAATGAAACAGCGCTTGTCTGCGTCACCTGATTAAGCTCGGCCCCGATTGCATGTAACGCCACATAAGCGATGGAGGATAAGCCAACACATACGGTAAAATATGCGAATGCGCGCATGGGACCGGGCTGCGAGAGCCACGAGAGGCCCGGCGCTTCTGCACTCACGCCACCCGCAAAGCGCTGGCGGTTATGCAGCCAGACAAAGAAGATGTACTGGCTGTTATGCCAGACATTGGCCATCAGCCAGCCGGTGTTGATATCATCAACCAGCACATAACCGCACAGGAACACACCCATATGCGTAACCATGAACAGCGTATGGCCAAGCGCCAGCTCGCCGCGCTGCCAGGCCCGCAGGCGCGTGACCACCCACCATGAGACTAGAGCGATGCTGATTGCGCCCGCAATTTGCACAACGAAAAGCGGCACCGGCGGCAACCATACGGGCAGGAACAGAAATACATCGGACTGCTGGTAGCAGCGGTTGAGCACGCCCCAAATGGGGATGGACCACAGCGTGATCTCGGACAGGCGCTCATTATCCCACGCCATGCCGCCAGCTTTGCGGCGATAGCGCTGCGCAATGCCCCAGCTCTGGCGCACGTAATGGAACCACTGCCAGAAGAAATAAACGGTAACGACCACAATGGTGCCATAGGTAAGGCCCAAGGCCAGCGTTAAGCCGACCATCAGCGGCAGCCATACCCATATGAGGGTCACGTTATTCTTGCGGTCCTGCGCCGTGCCCGCCATTTTGGTATAGGTGGAAATAACGTGGTGGTACCCCAGCAGCCAGATATCGATGAGCATGAGCGGCATGAATAATTCCGGCCGTACCAGCACAATACCCACTGTGAGACTGGCCAGCAGTAAACACCCCCCAATAAAAGCGATGTCGAGATCCCGGTTTTCCAGCCAGCCAGCCGTTACTGCGCGCATGAAACTTCCTCTTTGAAGACTTTATATATCGTACGCGAGTGCCGCAGCTTTGGCAAAAACCACCTTCGCTGCTCCCCCTCACCTGCTTAAGCCTTGATGCTATGTCTTTTTTATATTTAATAAAGGTTAACATGATTTTTGATAGTTTTGTCTAGCCGAATCAATGGCTTTCAAGGTGCCTTACGATTCGACCGCATAAAAATAATGCAGGATGTTAATTGTTAGGTAACCCGAACTGATGTAGCGTGACTATGTTGGAGTATAGGGGCCACCCTCTTCGGCACGCATCAGGAAGATGCAACGGCACCAATTAGGCGCCGTCTAACGCAAGTAGCGAAAGGAAAACAGCTATGCTGTCCGTTAATACCAATACCGCTGCGCTTACAGCCCAGCGTAACCTCTCAGTAAATAGTGACGCGGCATCAGGCTCCATCGCAAAGATGTCGTCTGGTACCCGTATTGTTAAGCCTTCAGACGACGCCTCTTCGCTCGCAATCAGCAACAAGCTGCGTGCGGACATCGTGTCGCTTGAGCAGGCTGGCCGTAACGCTTCGCAGGGCTCATCGCTTCTGCAGGTTGCTAATGGTGCCTACGATAACATTGGTAACATGCTCGCCCGTATGAAAGTACTGTCGACCCAGGTTATCAACGGTACGCTGGGTACCACTGAGCGTCTGTATGCTCAGGAAGAATTTGCCAACCTCCGTACCCAGATCACCAACACAGCTAACCAGACCCGTTTCGGTTCGGTAAACCTGCTGAACGGTGGTGGTGGTGCTTATCTTAACACAGGTACTCTTGCTGCCGACGTAACCGACAGTACATCAAACGTAAGCGATCTGACCAACTCAACCCTTGGTCTGACGGCTGGTACCAACGATTACTTCGCTCAGGCCGATATCGAAGCTGGTGTAAACACCGGTTTTGTTAATGGTGCTGTATCGAACGTAAATGTTGAAATTTCCGGCACTTCGTTCAAGGTATCGCTGCAGGTTGGCAACCAGACGTTTGTTGGTCAGATTGACAACTCCAACAACGCTGCTACCGAAATCCTGCGTCTCACCAGTACATCAAACTCAGCTAACACGATCGCCTTCGAAGTTGGTGCAGGTACCGCCTTTGTGGACGGCACCTACACAGAAGAAGTTCGTGCCAACGTTGAAGATGGTCTGCGCATCGTTCTGGCTGGTGCTACATACACCGCCATCAACGCTGACCCAGCTACCAACGACAACGGCTTTACAGCTGACGGCGGCACAGTTGGTGTGGACCAGAATGGTGTGACAGTTCCGGTGGTTGCCGGTGCTGGTACAGCTGCTGGTACCTACCGCTTCCAGTATGTTTCAACCGGTGATGAAACTGTTACGGGCGCAACCGGTTTCACCGATACCGGTGACGAACGCCGCGGTACTGGTTTCTTCGAACTGACCGATGGTGCAAACACCTACACGGTTAATCAGCAAGACATCCAAATCGTTGGTTCGGAAGGTTCGGCTGGTGCTGTGGGTATTGTTACCTTCGGTAACGGTCTGCAGGTCTATCTCGATCTGGCCGATACTGGTGCTAACGCTTTCGATCGTGGCACCAGCTCAACAGCTACTCACCTCATCAAGATTGGTGAAGGTGGCGGTATCTCGCTGAGCTTCCAGGTGTCGGATAAGGCAACTGATCAGGCCAGCATCAACTTTGGCGCTGCAACAGCTACCGCTCTCGGCCTTGAAGGTCTGAGCATTGCTGACGCAACCTCAGCTGCTGCTACCTCAGCCCGTCTCGACTCTGCAATCAACACCGTGAACACGGCGCAAGCCTCGATCGGTGCCCTGCAGAGCCGCTTCGAGTACATCCAGTCGACCATCTCAACCACCGTTGAGAACGTAACTGCTGCTCGTGGTACATTCCGCGACGTAGATATGGCGATGGAAATGACAGCGTTCACCCGGTCGCAGACCCTGATGCAGGCTTCGGTTGCCATGCTTTCGCAGGCCAACCAGATGCCGCAGCAGCTCCTGCGTCTGCTCCAGTAGTCTAATCTCGGGTAAGGAAAAGCCTGGCTCTTCATATAGAAGAGCCAGGCCGATCCCCGAAGAAGAAAGGCTCTTAAGATGGTGAACTCAGTCTCTTATCCCGGCCCGGCCGCCGTTGATTTGGGGCCCAAAGTCGGGACTGGCACAGGATCACAGCCAGCCCAAGTTAGTGTTCCGACGCCCGCTCAGCCTGCCCCGCAGGCCGAGAAGGCGCCCGTACCTGTAAAAACCGCAGCTCCGGTGCCTGCCACTCCCATGGTAAGCACTGCGCCGCTTGTTCAACCGCTCACCAGCCTCGCCCTGTGGCGTGATGGTGAAACTGGTATGCAAATGGCAGTTGTGCGCGATCGTGTGACCGGCCAGGTGGTCGAGCAGTTCCCAACGGAACGTGCCCGCCGCCTTGTCGCCATGGTCAAAGCACAGGAAGTTGTGGCCCAGGAATTGCAAATGGAACAGTTGGGGACTCCCCGGCTGGACCTGAAAACCTGAGGAATAACAAATGAGTAGCACAACGAGCAATATCGGATTTGGCGGCGTCACGCAAAACGCGGGTGGCGGCACGTCCTTGAGCTCGACGCTATTCGGTATTGATATCAATACCTTAGTTGATAATCTGGTGGACGCCAAAGGTCTTGTCAATTTACAGCGACAGGACAAAATTGATACGAACACGGCCAAACTTTCCGGCTATTCGTCGCTACAAACACTGCTCAGCAACCTGCAGAGCAGTGCTAATGCCTTACGTAATCCGAGAGTCACCTCAGGGCTCTCGGACGCGTTTGATTCCAAAACGACCCTGAGCACCGCTTCGGGTACAATTGAAGCCAGCAAGCTGTTTGGTATTTCAGCTGCTGAGACCGCCTTGAACGGCGACTACCAAATCACGATCAACCGTATCGCCAAGACGGACACAGTAAGCGGCACGGCAGCTATTACCAGCGCCACCGCCACCCCGATTTTAACCGATGGCGTGCTGGCCATCAACGGCACCAGCATCAACCTCACGACGGCCATGACGTTGACGCAGATTAAAGATGCGATCAACAACACCTCTTCCGCCAGCAAGGTGAAAGCCAGCATCGTGCAGTCGGGTGCCAATGATTTCCGCCTTGTCATCAAAGGCACAGCCACTGGTGATGCAATTGATTTTACCGGCTCAGCCGCCAACGTGCTGACCGAACTGGGCGTCACCGGCTCGGGCGCAACCGATACTTCCCTCTCGGCCGAACTGGTGCTTGATGGTGTGACTGTAACCCGCACCACCAACAGCGTGAACGACCTGATTGCAGGTGTCAGCATCCAGCTTTATCAGGCCGACCCAGGCAACCCCATTTCGGTGAATGTGGATAACGACCTTGGCGCTATTGGTGATAGTATCGCTGCCTTCCTGACCGCCTATAACGATGTGGTCGACTTTGTTAAAGAACAGCGCGCTGTAGGTGCCGAAGGTACAGTTGGCGAAGATCAGGTGCTGTATAACGATAACCTTATGCAATCCACATATCGTACCCTGCAGTCGATTGTGGGTGTAGGCTCGAGCGGTACCGAGGGCGGCGCGCTCAAGAGCTTGCGCGATATCGGTATCGACCTCGACCAGAACGGCAAGCTGGTTGCCTCGGATACCGACAAGTTCGAGGACATGCTGCTCGAGAAGATCGATGAAATCCGCAATCTCTTCGGCTTTGCCGGTAATGCCTCGGTTGGCCTTGAAGTGGTTGATCGTGCCGACAAGATTTCGCCCAGCATCATCGGCCAGGAAATTACGGTTCGCGTCACCGCGACAGATGCCAGTGGCCTGCCGACAGCAGCCGAGTTTGTGCGCGGCGGCGTAACCACCGCAGCGACCATCTCGAACGGCTTCATCCGCGGCGTGAATGGTACCGAATACGAAGGTCTGGTTGTTGGCTATAACGCTGGCGTCATCAGCGGTACGCCTTTTGTAGGCACCATCAAGCTGACGCAGGGTATTGCCGACCAGATTGCCGGTTCGCTTGAGCCTGTACTTAAGGCCACCACTGGTTCGCTGGCGCAGGCCAAGGAATCGCTGACCAGCACCAATACCCGTCTGTCGACCCAGATTGCCGAATTCCAGAACCAGCTTGATCTGTACCGCGACCGTCTGCTCCTCACCTTCCAGGCGGCGCAGCAGGCAATTCAGGCACTGGAAAGCCAGAAAAACTCAATCCAATCGTATGTAGACAGCCTTAACAGCGGCGGCTAACCTTTTTCAATGAACGGGGACAAACCCATGAGCGCACAGCACGGCTATAGCAGCTATTCCAGCAATACCGCCCGTTACGCCAGCGCCGGTGTGCAGGTGGCCATGCTTTTGGCCCTTGCCAGCCGCCATATGGAAGCCGCGCGTGATGCCATTAAAGCGGGTGAGATTGAGAACCGTTTTCTGGCGACCGAGAAATGCGCGGTCATCATCAGCGGCCTGCGCGGCTGCCTGAATCGCGAGACGCCCGAAGCTGCGAAAATGGCCAATACACTGGATGCCTATTACAGCCGCATGCTCAGCTTCCTGCTGCAGATCAACATCAAGAACGATTTGCCGCTATGCGAAGCGATGATTGAATCGCTGCGCACCATGTCATCCACCTGGCGCGACATTCAGGCCCGTGCGGATGTTGAAGCCCGCTCGACCCCGACCGAGCAAGCCAAAACCAGCGACGATAGCGCTGGTAGTGGCAATATCTCGGCTTAAGCCCTACCCTCTTATCTTATGAAGTTCAGCAGTGTCAGCTCGGTCTGCTTGGCAATAACCGAGTATGAGGCCTGCAAAATCGTCTGGCGCTGGGTGAGCTCCACCATCGCCGCGCTTATATCCACATCGCGCAGGCCCGAAAGCTGGTTCACCACGGTGGCTTTAGTGCCGGAGTTACGTGTGATAGAGCGTTCAACCACCTTCATCTGGTGGCCCATTTCAGCTTCGAGCTGGGTAAGCATATCAAGCGATGAGTTGATTTCATCCAGTGCGGTTTCAAGCTCGGTCAGGCTGTTGGGAGCCGAGGCCACGCGCTGCATGCCGCGGATAAGATCCTTGAACCCTTCAAAATCAGCTGTCACGCCATATTCTACTACGGTATTGCTATCGACCCGGCTTTGCATGAGCTCGGCCGCGCCGCTGTAGTAGGTGCCTGCGTTATTACGGATTGTATCCGAGAGGTCAACTGGCGGGGTGTCGTTCTTGACGCCACCAAACAGGTATACGCCGCCAAGGTCGGCATTCAGCGCGGCTTCCATCTGCTCGATATTGCCTTCGGCCACCAGGTCAATCCGGCCGGCGGTCGACTGCTCCGAAGTCATGGCCTGCAGCAGCTGGGCGCGGAAGTCGGTTACGATATCGAGGATGGTCGAGAGTGAGTTGGCTTGCGCCGAGATACGCGAGTTGGTGGTTTCTGCCGACTTGATGTACTGGTTGAGCATTTCCTCGCTATTGGCAAGGTTGACCGTGAGCGCGGCCTGATCGGCAATGCCTGAATAGCGCTGGGTCTTCTGGCCAGTGGTAATCTGCTCGGTAATATCAACATACTTGGCGTTATTCTTGGTGATCTGCTCAAGAATAAAGCTCTGGGTCTGTGATGTGCCTGCGCGCGTAACTCCAACCATGGACGCTCTCCTTATATATAACCTGACTTTTTCTATGCGAAGCGCGTGCCAACTCCATGATTCTTGGCCCCTGCCACAGACTTGGCACGTTCATTGCTCATATCCCTGCAGACAAGTACGACCGGAGACCCATCCATGCAGGTCACAAATACCAACGCCACCAGCACCAGCGGTATCGCTGCAGGTTTGTTTGGCCAACAAAATCAAGGAACTGGCGGGCTGTTTGGCCTGCTGATGAGCCTGTTCGGCCAGATGGGCGGCCAAACCGGTATGCCTACAGCTGATGGACAATTAGTGCCTACCGGCATGACCGGCCTGCCGCAGACCGCGCCAAATCTGCCGATCACCAACATCCTCGACGCCGCTAGCGGCACCGAAGGCATGCCGACGGATGCTGCAGGCCTGCTGAGCTGGCTGCAGAACCTTGCCGCCAATAATCCCGCCATTTCCGCCCAGCTCAAGAGCCTGCTGGCCCCTACAGCTGAGGGTGCCCCGCTTGATCTTGCGACCTTCCAGCAGCGCCTCACCGGCCTTGATGAAGCATCACGCGATGAAGTGATGAGCGAGATAGCTGCGCTCATGCAGCCGATTTTCGAAAAGCCCATGGCTCCGATTGCCGCTTTACCAGATGGTACTAATGGTGCTGACGCTACGGCTGACAGCGCAAAGCAACCTGCCCTGCCTGCGCAGCCCGCCCTGCCTGAGGCCCCGCTGGCGCAAGCACCTGCACCACAAACAGCAGCACCTGCTGCGCCTGTAGCGCCAGTAGCTGCCAAGCCGCAACCAACCGCAGCCGATAAACCAGCTGAACCTGAAGCGCAGGTTGCTACAACAAACAGCAAACCCCGCAAGTCAGCCGGTATCCGCATTACCGGCCCGGCTACACCGGTTGAGGCCCCCATAGCATCTGAACAGATGGCCGATCTCAAGGCGCAGGCTGATAAAGCCCTGGCCGATAAAGCTCTGGGCGATGCTACGGTAAGCAAGAACAACGCGAGTGCTGACAGGGCCAGCGCCACTGCACAGGCAAATAGTAACGCCGGTGCGGCCATGGTCACCAGCCAGACAGCTGAAGCCAAAGAGAATGTAAACCGCACCCCTGCTGCTGGCACCACTGACAGCATCAAGCCAGTTGCCAGCGCTACGCCCGACAGCACAGCTGAGACCAACCTGAAAGATGCTGGCACTGATACCGCCAACCCGCAGCCGCAGCAGGCTGTTGGTGCCCAGGATAAAACCGCCCCCGTTCCTTTTGCCGACCACCTGCAGCAGGTGAAGCTGAACCGTACCGGTGCCCATATGCCGGTAGCTGACCAGATCTCGGTGCAGCTGAATCGCGCACTGGGCGAAGGTAAGGACCGCTTTACCGTCAAGCTCTCCCCCGGCGAGCTTGGCCGTATCGAAATCCGCATCGAAATGTCAGCCGAAGGTCAGGTTATGGCCAGCTTCAAGGTAGACCAGCCCGCTACGCTCGATCTTCTGCAGCGCGACCAGCGCGGGCTCGAGCGCATGCTGAGCGATGCTGGCCTTAAGACCGATGGCGGCTCACTTAACTTTAATCTGCGCGATGGCGGCCAGCAGAATGGCGGCCAGCACGCCCAGAACGATAACGGCAATAAAGGCCAGCCCGGGTTTGATCTGAACGGCAATGCCCTGTCAGAAGAACTGCCGGCAGCCGGTATTATTGAAGCGACATGGTATGTGGGGCCAGACCGCCTCAACATCAGTATTTAAGGGAGTTTGACCATGAGTGATGTAAGCGGCGTAACCAGCTCCACCAGCAGCACGGCTCTGAGCCGTACCTCGCTGAGCAACAACTTCGAGACCTTCCTGAAGCTGCTGACCACGCAGCTGCAAAATCAGGATCCGATGGCACCGATGGACACCAACGAGTTCACGCAGCAGCTGGTTATGTATAGCCAGGTTGAGCAGCAGCTTAGCACCAACGACAAACTTGATGACCTGCTGAATATCCAGAAGGCTGGCGGCGTACAATCTGCCCTTGGCTACCTTGGCTGGGAAGTATCTGCCGAAACCAAGAACGTACCCCTGCAGAATGGCACTGGCCTGTTTAACGTCACGCTGGCCGAAAAGCCTGCCAACGTAAGCATCGGTATCATGGACTCAGCCGGCAAGATTGTGCGCGGCATTACCCTGACTGGCGCTGAATTTGCCCATGATGGCAAGCTGGCGCAGGATGTGGTGTGGGACGGTAAGGACAATAACGGCAACCAGCTGGATGACGGTACCTATACGGTCGTCGTTACGGCAACAAATGCCGCTGGCTCGACCATCAAGAACACCCTGCTTTCACGTGGCACTGTTACCGGTATCGATATCGATAAGGACGGTAACACCATTCTCAAGCTCGGCGATATGACACTGGCAACAGAAAATGTGAAGTCCATTCGCATGCCGACGATTATTGACGATGGCGACGACACGGATACAGGAACAGGTACGTAACTGGAACAGTTGTTGCATAGATAATAACGAAGGTAATGACGAGTTTAAAAGTTTTATGAGCTTTGACCCAAGGAGGATAACATGAGTTTGTTCGGTTCGCTCTTCACCGGTGTATCAGCGCTTACAGCCCAGAGCCAGGCTCTCAGCATGATCTCGAACAACATCGCCAACATCAGCACGATTGGCTATAAGGGCGATAACGCCTCGTTCTCCAGCCTTGTGACAGTCGCCCAGCGCGGCGTGAACTACAACCCGGGCGGTGTACGTGTAACAGCACTACAAACCGTAACCAAGCAGGGTCTGGTTCAGGGCTCAAGCTCGGCTACCGATATTGCCATCTCGGGTAACGGCTTCTTCGTGGTGAAAGATACCAGTGATGGCACCGCTCAGCGCGACCCGCTGTATACCCGCGCCGGCAACTTCTCGGAAGATAACCAGGGTTACCTGCGTAATGCTGCCGGTTTCTACCTTTATGGCTGGGCGCTCGACCAGGATGGCAATATCCCTGCCGCCAACGCCGACATCAGCTCGACCCTGCCAGTCAACGTGGCGTTCCTGAATGGTATTGCGACCGGTACAACCCGCGTTGAATTGGGCCTTAACCTTGATTCTGAACAAGCCCTTGGTGCTTCGTCGATTACGTTTACTGACCCTAACTCCTTTGCAGAACTTACAACAGCATTAGGTGGTACTGCCCCGTTTAGCTATGATTTTGATGTCAGCTATACAGACAGCGCAGGTGTGGCACAGGTTGCAAATATTTCAGTCACAGATGCCAACACACTAACTGATATTCAAGTCGCTATTGACGGTCTTGATGGTGTGCGCGCAGCAATCGTCAACAACCAGCTGGTTATTACCTCTGAAAGCGTAAACCGCAGTGTGACCATCGAGAACGGTACCAACGGTACGGTCGTGACCAGCCTGTTCGGCACCAGCACACTCACCCAGCTGGGTTACGATTTCCAGCGTACAGTGCGTATCTATGACTCACTCGGCGCCGCCCGCGACATGGTTGTCAACTTCAAGAAGCAGGCTGTAAACCAGTGGCTAGTTGAAGTACGTGCTGCCGATACCACCCTCGTACAGCCGGTTAACCGCACCACCGGCCTGGTCGACCCGCTGGGTGATGATGGCTACATCACATCAGGTACTGTAAGCTTTAATAACGATGGTTCGATCAACAGTATTATCGGCCAGCTGGCAACGCCGGTGACCATTCCGTGGGATCCGGCCTTCACGGGTGCTGGTAACCAGACGGTCTCTTTCGATCTGGGTATCGATCCGGCTGGTAACTCAACCAATGGTGCTGTTACCCAGTTCGCGTCTGACTATAACGTCGGTTTTGTGAACCAGAACGGTGCCGAGCTTGGTCAGCGTACAGGTATCAGCATTGATGAAGACGGCTTCCTGATCGCCTCGTTCAGCAACGGCGAATTCCGCCGCCTGTACAAGCTGCCAATTGCCACCTTCGCCAACCCCAACGGCCTGCAGTCTCGTTCGGGCAGCGTTTATGCGCAGACGACCGACTCTGGCCAGTACAACTTGCGCGAAGCCGGTAACGGTGGTGCAGGTCGTATTCAGGGCAGCTCACTTGAGCAGTCAAACATCGATTTGTCAGAAGAGTTCACAAAAATGATTGTAACCCAGCGCGCCTACTCAGCTGGTACCAAAGTGATCTCGACCGCCGATGATATGCTCGAGGAACTGTTCCGTATCCGCTAATCAAAACCAATAAAAGCAGTCGTTTCCAGCCCCTTCCTGCCTAGCAGGGAGGGGTTTGGTTTTATACATTTTATATGCAGTTATTATCTAAAAACCGCACAATTACCCGATGTTGCTTACCTTTTGTAAACTAACTTTTCAGGGGTTCTTAAACAGGCTGCTGTACTCTCAATTCTAGTAACAACAATTTCAAATTCAAACATTGGGAGTGTGGGCATGGAACGCAATTCATTAGGTGGGCCATCTAACGGCGAGATCAAGCGTACTGCAGAAGTTGTCCGTATTGGCGGCACCGGCGCAGAACTACTGCCTCACCTCACACTGCGTGATTTACCGCCTCCGGGCACCCGCCGCTGGGTTATGCGCCGTAAGGCCGAAGTTGTAGCTGCTGTACGCAACGGCCTGCTGAGCCTTGAAGATGCCTGCGAGCGCTACACTCTCTCGGTTGAGGAATTCCTCAACTGGCAGGAACTGATCGACCGCCATGGTGTGCGTGCCCTGCGCGCAACCCGCGTGAAGGACTACCGCGCCAACCAGAAGGCAGCCCAGAAGGCTGGGGGCTCACCCGATAACCGCAATAACCGTGCTGTCTAACCTATGAGTGGCAGGCGGCCGACAATTGCCGAAACCGAGGCGAACATCGAGCGCGGTATAGGTGCGGTTACGCAAAGCCATGCAGAGGCGGTTAAACCGCGCCAACCAAATATTGAGCAGTACCTGTCTTGCGACAAGCTGCATCAGTCTATCGATAATTTGGTGGGCGACTTGGTGAGATATGACAGCATGACACTCGGCTCGCCCCTTATGGGCAAGGCGATTGATGCCCTTGAGAAACACGAACCACCGCCAGCATGCCAGAAATTCCCGCGCCAGCGCGGCCCACGGGTACAGACATAGATTTGAAACCGTTTTAGAGCGTGTGATAGTAACCTTGAATCAGGCTGCCACCCCGGCAGCCTGTTTTTTTATGGCAGCAACAATCAGGTCGGCAGCGGGCTCAGGGTTATCGGCCTCCACCATTACCCTGATCAGCGGCTCTGTCCCTGATTTGCGTACCAGCACCCTACCCGCTCCTGCCAGCATGGCTTCGGCAGCGATAATCGCATCTTTCACGCTTTGAGCCTCAAGCGGCTGCTGCCCCTTGCTGTAGCTCACATTCTTGAGCACTTGCGGCACCGGCACGAAGACCTTGCATACATCGCTAGCACGCTTGCCCGAAGCCACAACCTGCGCCAAGACCTGCAGGGCGGCAACAAGACCATCGCCAGTGGTAGCATGGTCGGTGAGCACGACATGGCCGGATGACTCACCGCCGATGTTCCAACCCGAGCTGCGCATATGCTCAACCACATAACGATCGCCCACCGCCGTACGCTCAAGCGTGAGGCCAAGCGAAGTCATGAAGCGCTCGAGCCCGAGGTTGGACATGACCGTGCCCACAATCCCCTGCCCCTTGAGCTTGCCGCTTTGCTGCCAGGCACTGGCGATAAGCGCCAGCACCTGATCGCCGCTGATGATGCTGCCCTGCTCATCGACCAGCAACAGACGGTCGGCATCGCCATCGAGCGCAATACCAATATTACAGTGGTTCTCCAGCACGACCGCGCGCAGATTGTCCGGGTGCAGCGCGCCGCAATTAGCGTTGATGTTGGTGCCATTAGGCTCGTTCCCGATGGCAATCACCTCGGCACCCAGCTCCCACAATACCTTGGGGGCAACTTTATAGGCTGCACCATTAGCGCAATCGAGCGCGATCTTCAGGCCCTCAAGGCGCAGATGCTTGGGGAAACTGGCTTTGGCGTGCTCGATATAGCGGCCAGCGGCATCGTCAAGGCGCATGGCACGGCCAAGGTCGGCGGAAGGCGCAAGGTCGGCCGCAAAAGGCTGCACCATACGGGCTTCAATCGCCTGTTCGACATCGTCCGACAGTTTAAAACCATCCGGCCCGAACAGCTTGATGCCGTTATCCTGATACGGGTTATGCGAGGCAGAGATCATGACGCCAAGGTCGGCACGCAGGCTGCGGGTGAGCATGGCCACGGCCGGTGTGGGCACCGGGCCCAGCAGCGTCACATCCATACCCATGGCAATAAAACCAGCGGTAAGCGCGGGCTCGATGAGGTAGCCGGAAAGGCGCGTGTCCTTGCCAATCACAACGCTGTGACGGTGCTCGCCACGCTTGAACTGCAGTGCGGTGGCCATGGCCAGCTTGAGGCAGGTCTCGGCAGACATCGGCTCGGTATTGGCCTCGCCGCGCACACCATCAGTTCCAAAAAGCTTACGCATGAAAATACCCCCCTGCCGTTATAGCAGAGGGGTATGGGGTATTAAAAGCCGTCTAAATACTTAGAATTCAACCTTCTGGCCGGATGACTGCGGCTTCTGACCAGGCTGCGGGCGCTGGCCCGGAGCAAGGGCGCCAGGTTCGACTGTAAATCTACCATTGGGCTGTGCGAGCGGGGCATTGCCCTGACGCGACGGGTCAAGCGGCAAGCCGAAGTAACGCGGATCGCAACGGATGAGCGCGTTCTGCAGCTGCGGGTCGTCCATATTCTCGATAATGGCAAGGCCAGTTTTGGGATCGCGCACCACCTTGCCGTCTGGCTGACCATTCTCGGTCTTGAACTTGGCATGTTCAAGATAGGCGTAAGGGTCAACGGGGTTTACGAACACCTTGCTACCATTGCGATCGGCAGCAAAGCCATTGAGCATGTACTTGCCACCACCGGTCCACATGGCGTTCTGGCTGAGCATGCGCTTGTCCTGCAGCATCTTGAAGTCTTCTTCAGATGTTACATTGGCGCGCTGGATGTTAATGGTACGACCGGTGGAAGGACCATTGAGGTCATGGAAGTATTGCATGAAATCGCGCTCAAACGATTTACTGCCACTGAATAGGCCAGTCGAAATCTCGCCCGGAGGCAGATTACCGAGAATAAGGTAAGGACCGATTTGGCCGGCCTGACGCATCTGAAGGTTGATCTTACCTGTTACCTGATCGATTGCTGCGCGCATACGGGGATCGATGGCATCAAGAGCAGTCGCATAATCGCGGTTATTTGTACCGGGAATACTGTTGCTCACCTCAAGAGGCGATACCCGATTGAATTTATCCTTGGCCATTTGCGCTGTCCTCGCTGTATTTGAAGCTTGGGCCAGAATGACAGGTTCGCTTGAAAAATTGGTTACCGCGCCAGAAGTCTGAGCATTTACAGGGCCTAAGCCCATAGCCAGTGCAGCGGCAGCAAGATGTGGGGTGATTTTGAAAGTCATGTCAATCTCCGGATTTGAAGGTGATGTTCTATCACCCTCAAATGCCGGAGACCACTTCTAATGCCTATAATTGTACCTAATTAGGCCGCATTACTCATGGGATACTGCGCCGTGAGTACCGAGGTGAGCGCGGCTTCGCTATCCGACCCGCGCAGCTTGGCGCAGGTGGCAGGGTCACGCAGCAGACGAGATACACGCGCCAATGCCTTGAGATGATCGGCACCCGCTTCGGCCGGAGCCAGCAGCAGGTAAACCAGATCAACCGGCTGGTTATCCATCGATTCAAAATCAACGGCCTTGTCCATACGGGCAAATACTTCATACACGCGGCTGAGGCCCGGGATCTTGCCATGCGGAATGGCGATACCATTACCCATGCCGGTGCTGCCGAGGCGCTCGCGCTCAACCAGCACGTCAAAAATCTGACGCTCATGCAGGCCGGTTACTTCGGCGGCTGCCTTTGCGAGATCACCCAATACCTGCTTCTTCGACCCGGTACGCAAAGCTGCGAGTACACGATCGGGATTAGCCAATGTCATAAGTTTGTCCTTGTTGTCTTCTGAACTCATTTTGTTAAGCCTTAACGCCGCTGTTACCGGCAGGATCGATCCAGCCGATATTACCGTCTTTACGGCGATAAACCATGTTAGGGCCGCCATGTGCACTGTTCTTGAACATGAGTGCGGGTAGATCGGCCAGATCCATATGCATAACCGCTTCGCTGACGGTGAGCAGCGCCACGGTGCTGGTCATCTCGGCAATAACCATGGGCTGGTCGTTGGCGGTTTCTTTCTCGTGGTCGCTCTCAAGCACATAGGACGGCACTTCAACGAAGTTCTCTTCGGCCTTGTGGTGGTGATCGACCAGACGCTGTTTGTAGCGGGTGAGTTGGCGGGCGAGCTTGGCCAGGCCAGCATCAAAAGCAGGGTGCGCTTCGCCGGCTTCGCCATGGCTCTGCAGCACGATACCGCGGCCAACATGAATATGAATGTCGGCCACAAACTTATGGGCATCCTTCGAGAAGATGACCTGACCATCTACCGGATTGGGGAAATACTTTTTGACGGCACTGCCCAGATTGTCGCTGACATAATCGCGCAGGGCATCGCCCACATCGATCTGCTTGCCTTTTACGGTGACGTTCATGGTGAACTCCTTAGGTCTATATATTGCGCGGCAACATACGAGCGGTTTGCTGTTAATGTCAATTAAAGTAACCGCTTGATATTAATAATATATGTCGAACGCTAGGTTAGCCAATACCGGCTTTTTCGCGCCGTCTCTGTACAGACGATGGAATTCCAAGGGCTTCGCGGTATTTGGCGATAGTCCGGCGCGCAATTTCGATGCCTTCTTTGCTTAAAATCTCGACTAAAGTGTCGTCCGACAAAATAGCCTTCGGATCCTCTGCGCCAATCAATTCCTTAATACGGTGGCGCACCGCCTCGGCTGAATGCGAAGCACCGCCATCCGCCCCGCCTATGGCAGCGGTAAAGAAGTACTTGAGCTCGAACAGCCCGCGCGGTGTGGCAATGAATTTATTGGCCGTCACGCGGCTAACGGTTGATTCATGCATCTCAATGGCCTCGGCGATATCCTTGAGGATAAGCGGACGCAGATGATGGATGCCCTTTTCAAAGAACTCATGCTGGCGGCGCACGATTTCTGTTGAGACTTTCAGGATGGTCTGTGCGCGCTGGTGCAGCGCCTTGACCAGCCAGTTAGCCGATGCAAAGCGCTCGGTCAGATAATCTTTCTCGGTTTTGATTTTGGCCGAGCCGTTGACGCGCGCAAAGTAGCTCTCATTCACCAGCACGCGTGGCAGTGTGGCGGGATTCAGCTCCACGACAAAGCCCCCGCCCTGCATGGGTCGCATCAGCACATCAGGCAATACAGTAATAAGTGGCCCGGTGGCATAGCCTGTGGACGGGCGCGGGTTGAGTGCCTGAATTTCGGCGATCATTTCCTTCAGGTCTTCGGCATCGACCTCGCATAGCTTCATCAGCTGCTTGTAGTCCCGCGCACCCAGCAAATCGAGGTGTTGCAGCAGTTTCTGCATGGCTGGGTCGAGGCGGTTTTTCTCGGCCAGCTGGGCGCCCAGGCACTCGGCCAGATTACGCGCACCGATACCGATGGGGTCGAACCGCGTCATACGCTGGCGGGCGGCTTCTACCTGCTCCACCGTACAGGCCAGCAGCTGCGAGATGTTATCGCTCTCGTCTTTCAGATAACCCGCTTCATCCAGCTGATCGATGAGGAAGAGGCCGATGAGGCGCTCTGTTTCATCCACTGTATCGATATTCAGCTGCTCAATGAGGTGCTCACGCAGCGAGGTTTCCTTCGCGAGGACGTTCTCGAGGCTATACGCGTCATCATTAAAGCTGCCGCCGCTCTTGCCCCATTCGGCAAACTGTTCGCCAAAACTCTCTTGTGTCTGCTCCCAGCTTTCTTCGGCCTTCTCGGTCTTGTCGGCCTCGGCAGTCGTTGGGGCTTCTTCGCGCGGCGCATCGGCGCGCTCGAGTAGCGGGTTCTGCTCAATCTCTTTGTCGATGTATTCGGCCAGCTCAAGGTTCGACAACTGCAGAAGCTTGATGGCTTGCTGCAACTGCGGCGTCATGACCAGTGACTGGCCCTGACGCATCTGTAAGCTTTGCGTCACCGACATGATCTTAATATAGCAGAGTCAGTATGATTCGACTAGTTTCAGGATTTTAATAAAAGGAGCTGTTTTATGAGCACAATTCTGGCCTTCCGTGATGATGCTTACCAAACGGCGTGCAGTGCAACAGTCACTGCTATTGGGCCTGAAGGTGTGCGGCTCGACCGCACGGTATTCTATGCCCTCTCCGGCGGGCAGGCAGGCGATAAGGGCACGCTGACCACCAAGGATGGACGCGTGGTAAACGTAACCGATACCCGTAAAGGCGTAACGCCAGATGATATCGTGCATGTTGTAGCCGCGGATGCACCTGCCCTGAACGTGGGCGATGAAGTGACTGCAAGTATTGAGTGGGACCGCCGCTACAAGCTGATGAAGCTGCATACAGCGCTGCACCTGCTTTCGGTGGTATTGCCCTACCCTGTCACCGGTGGCGCGATTGATGTGGATAAGGCCCGCCTCGATTTTGCACTGGATGATGCAGCGCCTGCTTTAGACGTTGTGAGCACGCGCGTGAACGAATTGATTGCGGCTGATCACCCGGTTGAGCATTACTGGATTACGGATGCAGAGCTGCAGGCCAAGCCTGAGCTGGTGAAGACCATGTCGGTCTCTCCGCCTATGGGTTTTGGTAAAGTGCGGCTGATAAACATTCCCGGTATTGACCTGCAGCCCTGTGGCGGCACGCATGTAAAGCGCACTGGCGAGATTGGCCCCATTACCGTGCTGAAGCTCGAGAACAAGGGCAAGCAGAACAAGCGCGTCTCGATTGCGCTGGCCGAAGCCACCTGACCAGCTGAGCCAGCAAGTAGGGCAAATAAGCCACAGGCGCAGTTAACCCAGTCTAGGCTTATGTTTTTACGGGCTATTTTTTGTTAATAACTTCGTTATATTCTAGTGGCCATGCGTTATGTAAGTGCCATTGATGACCCCGAAGTCCGCGCCGAGATGATGGCTGAGCTGTCTGGCCTCGTTGTGGGCTCGGCTTTCCTGCTCTCTACGCCCCAGCAGTTCGAGCGCATCTTGCGTATGTGTGATAAGGCTGCCAAAGCCGCGTATGACGACAAGGTCGCCAGCGGCAAGCCGGCCGAGGTTGAATGTATTACGATTGATGCTGGTGGCTTTATCGGGTTTGACTCGCTCAAGTCGATGGCCGAGCTGCCTGATGACGTGGCCATTGTGCCCGTGTACCGCTATTTTGATACGCCGCGTGAAGCGATCGTAGGCGCCTGCATTCAGGCCCCCAGCGATATGAAGAAAACCCGCGAAGTGACATTCTTCTGCGGCCCTGATCGCCGTAAAACCGGTGACTACCGTATTTTCTCAGTACACCCCGGCCCCAAGCGCCAGGTGTTCCCCAGCCGCTATCAGTCGGAAGCGGTGCGTAAGGAAAACCGCGACTATTGGGATCGCCATGTGTTTCTGGCCACCCCCAACCAGATCATCGCCGCTAAAATGGCGATGCGCGCCAATTACAAAAACCTTGAGCTTGATGTGCGCGACCGTGTGTTCCACATGACCCGCCAGATGGAAGCCGCCCTGCACCGCTGGTACGGTACATGGGAGCTGGTGAACCACGCCAAGCCACAGGATATGAAAACCCTGTTCGAAGGTATGCAGGAAATTGGCGACTACGGCATGTCGCATGACGGTACGGTGTACTACTACGTCAATAATATCCACTCCGCCCCGCCGGATATCAACAGCCGCGAACAGCTGGAACCCAAGCTGGGCAATATCCGTCGCCCGTCTGTTATCTACCCCAACGGTGGGCAGGAGTATTACTTCAACGGCAAGAAGCACCGCACTGGCGGTATTGCCGTGATTGAGCCGCAGGAAGATGGCGGCTGGATTGAATACTACTATGAAGACGGACTGATCAGCCGCGCCCCGGACGAAGGCCCGGCCAAAATCGTCTTTGATGCACGCGGTGAGATTATCGCTGAAATCTCGATCTTCCGCGGTGCTGAAGTTGAAAAGACCGTGTTGGGCGAAGCTGCCGAGCCGATCAAGGCACTGCAGGTTGCGCTACAGAGTGCTGCCCCTGCCCTCGACTGGTGGGAAGGTTCGCAGGACTTTGCCCTGCTGCGCAGCCAGATCGAGTTTGCACATAACCGCCAGAAGGTGCCGCACGACAAGATTGTGCGCGGTATGGAACAGAACGGTGAGCAGGTTGGCCTGCGCTGGGACTTTGACCGTACCCTTGAGCAAGACCCCAACGTCATGCAGAACTACGAGAAGATTGCCTTTGCCATTCAGACAGCTGGCGTAAAGCTGATTGAAGGCGCCCAGGCTATGCGCTTTGTGCGCGGCGATGCCAATATCGTGAATGCCATCTGGGGCAAGATCATGCGCGATGTCGATAAAGTGATTGAACGTGGCAAGATGATTCCCGATAAGGCCGAGGGCAAGACAATTGCCGATAGTCTGATTAATGCCAAGGATGAATCGAAGAAGTTCTTCCAGTCGCTTGATGATGTGAACTCGGCCTTCAGCGCAACCGGCAAAAAATCTGGCTGATCCGAGAGTCTAACCAATTAAGGGACAGGGAACTTTCTCTGTCCTTTTTTGTTGGCTAAAAAATTATGCCCGCTAGACTTGCACCCATCACACGACCTGACAGAAGGCAGCTCTATCATGAAAAAATTCATCCTCACCACTCTCATGTCGGCTGCACTTGTAATGCCTGCATTCGCAGAAGAAACACCCGCCGTGCCTGCTGGCCAGTATACGCTCGACAAGTCGCACGCCAGCCTCATCTTCAGTGTCAATCACCTTGGCTTCTCCAACTACACAGCCCGCTTTAAAAACTTTGATGCGCAGCTGGAGTTCGACCCCGCCAAGCCTGAGGCCGCAAAGTTTACCGGCACGGTTGATGTCTCCTCACTCGAGACTGACTATCCAGAACCCGAGAAGCTTGACTTCAACGCCGAGCTTGAAGGCCCTGAGTGGCTGGATGCGGCCAAGTACCCGCAAATTACCTTCACTTCTACCCGCATTGAAATGACGGGCGAGAATACTGCGCGCATTCATGGCGACTTTACCCTGCACGGCATTACCAAGCCGCTGGTGCTCGAGGCTACTTATAATGGCGGCTATGCTGGCCACCCGATGGACCCGCAAGCACGCATCGGTTTTTCGGCCAAAACCGTGTTTAACCGCAGCGACTTTGGCGTGAGCTATGGCATCCCCGCCCCCGGCACAACCATGGGCGTGAGCGATGCTGTAACCGTAACGCTGGAAGCTGAATTCTCGGGCCCGCCCCTCGCCACAGCTGCCAAGGAATAGCCATGTTCATAGATATTCTCCTTCTGCTGCTGGCAGCTCTTGCAGTGGCGGTACTGGTGGTACTGGGGCTGGCCATGCGCCGCCCCAAGACCTTCACCATCACGCGCACTGCAGCCATGACCGCGCCGATTGCGCGTGTATTTGCGCAGATCAACAATTTCTATAACTGGGGCAACTGGTCGCCCTGGGCCAAAAAAGATCCTGCTGCCAAAGGCCGGTTTGAGGGCGAAGCTGCAGGCACCGGTGCGATTTTCCATTGGGATGGGAATAACCAGGTTGGTGCTGGTAGTATGCGGATTGTAGAGAGCCGCGCGCCTGACTATATCCACTACGAAATTCATTTCCTGCGCCCGATGGTGGCCATCAATCAGGGCTATTTCACCCTGCGTGAAGATGGCAGCGAGACCCATGTGACTTGGAGCATGAGCGGCGAGTTAAACCTGCTCTCACGTATCGCCTGGTTGTTCATGGACATGGACAAGATGATTGGCGATGACTTTGAAAAAGGCCTTGCCGGAATCAAGACCATTGCCGAATCTGGCGAGGGTGTTGGTTAGTTTAAAAAATTATACCGCATACGCCCGATCGACTGCTGTAATGCGCGAGAATTTTTCATCTACACAAAGATGGCCCTCGCCCAGCAGACTGCCAATCACCATCATCACACGGGCCTGTCTATAAGCAGGCTGACTGCTGCTCACGGCACTGACCAATTTCTCAAGCCTGATGCCTTTAGCCTCAGGTGCGTGAAGATGCTGCACAAGCGCATGCGCTGCCTGCCCTTTGATTTCGCCGCTTTGCGGTTTTCGGCCCGCCATGAGCTGCCACTGCTCGTTCATGCGCAACACACCTGTGCTTGTAAGGCTTAGTGCTGTCGATTTAACTTCCCCCTGAAGGGACTGCGGCAGCAGTAAAGCCATGTCTTTCTGCAGCTCGTGCAGGCTGAATACACGCGCTGTATGCTCCGCAGCCGTGGCTATTACGCAAGCCTCCAGCTGGTTGAATGTTTTTGCAGCACCCATGAAACCTCCCTTATTTGCTCCACTATTAGACATAAACAGGCTGTCAGCAAGACTGACAGGCCCAAATATACCCCCTTTCCGGCCTGTGTCTTACCGCCTATTCTGGTTCGAACAACCTGAGTTTTTCTTGCCGCATGTGCACAGGAGCGATGTTCACCTCAGGCTTTACCAGCGGCCCGCCCAACTTGAGTAGGACCTCTTTGGCTAAGGGTAGCAGGCGTTTGCCCGCAGGGTGGCGCAGGTCAGCCCCTAAAGCCTGCCACAGCTCCCATGCCGCTACTGGGTCAGCCTTTTTGGCCTGCCTGCCGCGCCATTTGCCATGTCCACGCTGAAGGCCCGCTTTGTAACACAGCGCATCGCACAGCTCCTGATACAGATCGCAAGCGAGCGCTGCCTGCTCCAGCTCACAGGCTACATCCTCATAATCCTCGATTTTATCCATCAGCCGGTAACGCCATTTCATCCGTTCATCGCCATCCAGAGCTGGTAATGGTTTTTGCCTTGCCTGCCGGGCATAGCGCTGCCATTTGCGCAGCTCCAGCGCATCGCCCAGCAATACAGCCTCGGCGATGATATTGAGCAGCACAGGCCTGCGGTCGGCAAAGTCAGCCGCCACAAAATGCTTGAGGGTATGCTCATCGTGGCAAAACACATCAAACGGCACACCCTGCTTGCGCAGCCACCATTTCTCGGCCCGCTCGACTTTGGGCAGCAGCACAATCAGGTCGATATCCGAATTGGGCTTGCCCTGCCCGCGCAGAATGCTGCCACCGGCAAAACCGCCAACCGCCTGCGGCCAGCGCTCATGCATGACCTTGCGTGCGAGGTTGATGTAATACTCTTTGGGTTCCATGACACTTCTCCTTGACTGTTAAGGAGGCTGGAAACCCTTGTTTTGCTTGAGATATCAGCAGCCTCCGGTTAGGGACGGCTGCACAAACACGTTCAGCCGCAGGTGATGCGGCTGGTAGACACGAGGCGTGCTATTTGTTGAACTTCTTCCATGTTTTCGAGTAAAACACAGCGTACCTATTTACAGCAAGTGGAAAAGCTCATGACAATCAAACCCATTCACATCATCGGCGCCGGTATGGCTGGCTCTGAGGCGGCCTGGCAGATTGCCAGCGCGGGAATTCCGGTTGTCATTCATGAGATGCGCCCGGTGAAGATGACCGAGGCCCACCACACCGGCGATTGCGCCGAGCTTGTGTGCTCCAACTCGTTCCGCTCGGATGATGCCGAGTATAACGCTGTAGGTCTGCTGCATCAGGAAATGCGCCGTATGGGCTCGATCATCATGAGCATGGGCGATGAACACAAGGTGCCAGCTGGCGGCGCCTTGGCGGTTGACCGCGATGGCTTTAGCGCGGGCGTAACCAAGCTGCTGCGCAGCCACCCGCTCATCAGCTTTGAGGCGGGCGAAGTTGCCGGCCTGCCGCCTGAGGAATGGGGCAGCACGATTATCGCGACCGGCCCCCTTACATCGCCTGCGCTGAGCGAGGCTGTAGGCAAACTCACCGGCGAAACGCACCTGGCATTCTTTGATGCGATTGCCCCCATCGTGCATCGCGAGAGCATTGATATGAGCAAGGCCTGGATGCAGTCGCGCTACGACAAGGGCGATGGGCAAGACTACATCAACTGCGCCATGAACAAAGAGCAGTATATTGCCTTTATCGAAGCATTGAAGAGCGGCGAGAAGACTGAGTTCAAGGAATGGGAAAAGAGCACACCTTACTTTGAGGGCTGCTTGCCCATCGAGGTAATGGCCGAGCGCGGGGTTGATACATTGCGCTATGGCCCGATGAAGCCAGTTGGCCTCACCAGCCCGCATATTACCGGCCGACCTTATGCGGTTATCCAGCTGCGGCAGGATAATGCACTGGGCACGCTATGGAACATCGTGGGCTTCCAGACCAAGCTGAAATACGCCGAACAGCAGCGTATTTTCAAAATGATCCCCGGTCTTGAAAATGCCGAGTTCGCCCGCTTGGGCGGTATTCACCGTAATACCTTCCTCAACTCACCGCGCCTGCTCGATAGCACCCTGCGCCTCAAGGCCCGTACAGATATTCGCTTCGCCGGGCAGATTACCGGTTGCGAAGGTTATGTTGAATCAGCAGCCATAGGCCTGATCGCTGGCCGCTTTGCCGTGGCCGAGGCGCGCGGCGAAACGCTGGCGCTACCGCCACTTACTACATCTATCGGCGCCCTGCTCAACCACATTACCACGGGGGCGGATGCCGACAGCTTCCAGCCGATGAATGTAAACTTTGGTCTGTTCACGCCACTTGAAGGCGCAGCCGAAAAGCTGGGCGGGCGCGACCGCAAGAAGTATTACACCACCCGCGGTTACGAGGCGATGAGCGGCTGGCTGAATGAAACCGGCCTGCAGAAAGCTGCCTGATTAATCAGTGATGGTGCGAATGATCTTCAGCCGCTGGCTTTGCCGGAGTAGCCGGTGCCGCAGCTGATGGCGCGCGTGCTGGGGCAGCGCGTACCTGCACCATCACCCGCACGATACCCGCCTTCTCGAAGGTGAGATTAACGGGGAAAGTCTGGCCCTCACGCAACTCACGCTTCAGGCCGGTTACCATCACATGCTTGCCGCCGGGGGCAAACATCACACGCTCTTTGGCCGGCAATGCAAAACCAGCTAAGGCTGGCAGCATGCGCACAACGCCAGCTGAATCGACCACTGTTTCATGCAGCTCTGACTTGGCGGCCCATGCTGTGCTTACGCGCAGCAGGCGGTCATCCACCGTACCGCCCACAAATGTAAGGTAGATAGCGGTATTGCCGCCCACTGCCCCCGTACGGCTCCAGGCATTGCTGGCGCGCGGCTTGGCGGCTTCTGCTGCCAGACGATCGCGCATGACCGGCGAAACCGGAATGCTGGGGGGCTGCGCCATATACGGCTGTTGCTGCGCGTTGGCCTGTGCCAGCGTGGGCGCCAGAACAAGCAGTGAAAGCAGAGCTACAAAAAAGCGCATATCAAAATACCTCAACCAGTTAAGTGCGCCCATAATAAGGCCAAACCACGCCATGTATAGGGCTGCTGGAAACGATAATCGGTAACATCATGGCCAACACGTCGCAGCTGTTTGAGGTAACTGCGGGCTAAAACCTGCCACAACCGTGCCTGCCCTTTCGCCTTACCTGCCAGATATTTACCTGCAAGCGCCGCCACCTCTTCGACCTTGGCCTGAATGGCGGGAATATCATTGGCGTCCGCCAGGCGGCAACGGCCTGCCTGCAGCTCGGCGGGAATGGCGCGCAGAATACCCACCAGGGCGTAACCGGTGGCGACATCCTCATTCACCTCGCCCATGGCTGCCAGCAACGGCGCACTGGTGGCGCGGGCATAGGCTGCCAGTTCATCCACACCCGCAAACGGGGTATCGTCGAGATCGCGTTCACGCGCGTCGAGCAACGCAAATAAATGCTCCGCCAGCTGCGGCTCGGCTTTAAGCAATTTGCCTAATGGCGCCCCCACCTCGTGTGCCGGTGCGGGTTTGCCCGCCTGCATGCCTTCAATTGTTTCGCGCCACCACTGCAGGCGCATTTGCCCCAAGATGGGTTCGGACACGATAGAGCGGATTTTGGCAATTTCCTGATTGAATGCCATAAGTGTAAACAGCTTTTCGCGCACCTCAGCCGCAGCGAATAACGCGCTGAAAAAACGGTCACTGTCATACTGGCGCGCGAGCGCCCCGCAGGCACTGAGAGAGGTGGATTTTTCCGTCATGGCGGGGCATATTACGTCGTAATGGACTACAAACAAGCCCAAACCAGCAGCACGGTTGCCAGCTATGTGCAAACCGCGCAGCCTTTCCGTCCGGCAGGTCAGCACGGCCTGACCGCGTCGCCGTTTTTTGCGCCCCAGATCAGGGCTGATCTGCAAACGCTTTACGACACACTGGCAGCCCTGCGCGCGGTGGCGGATGCGGCTAATTTTGTGGATGAGACCCGCGAATTTCTAATCGACTGTATTGAAACAGGCCTGACCGGTGAAGTGCCCAACTCAGGCCAGGAACCAACCGAATTTACCGTGGCCGCCCTGCGCCTATATAACGTGCAGGCCGAAGGCCGTATGGATGCACAATGGGGCCAGCGCCTGATTCAGGCTGCCCGCCGCGATATCTCGCGCCCCACCTGCGCCAGTTGGAGCGATTTGATGCTCTACTGCCGCTATGAGGCCGAGCCACTGGGCCGCGCCGTACTGCAGTTGCACGGTATTCATGACCCCGAGATTGAACGCGCGACAGATGCCATAACTGCCGCGCTGCTGGTGCTGCGCCTGCTCGCCCGTATGGGTGACGACTGGAAGCTTTATGGCCGCTGCTACCTGCCGACTGACTGGATTGCCGAGGCTGGTGGCTCGCCCGAGCAACTGGTTGAGAAACACAGCAGCCCTGCGCTCACCGCCACCAAGGAGCGCGTGCTTGAGCGTGTGGCACACCTCCTCACGCTGGCGCAACCCTTGCCCCAGTTAATTGAAAACCCGCGCCTGAAGGCCGAAGCCTGGCGCCTGCTCGCCAGCGCCAAGTACCAGTACCGCCAGCTGCACAGCCGCGACCCGCTAGCGCATAAAATTGCCATACCGATGTGGCGAAAAGCCCTGATTCACGCGCGTGCATGGTGGCTTGCCAAACGCTGATAGTGGTTTAGTTTAGCTCCTGCATTAAATGAACATTCAGGAGATACTCAATGCCGTTCGAACTCGCCCCCCTGCCCTTCGCCAAGGATGCACTGGTCCCTTACATGTCGGTCCAGCATCTCGAGATCCATCACGGCAAGCATCACCAAACCTATGTGACCAACCTCAACAACCTGACCAAGGACAAGCCGGAAGCCGGCCAGTCGCTGGAGCAGATCATTCGCGAAAGCCACGGCAAGGCCGACAAGGTTGGCCTGTTCAACAACTCAGCGCAGATCTGGAACCACGACTTCTTCTGGCAGTCGCTGAAGGCCAAGGGCGGCGGCGCCATGCCCTCCGAGCTTGAAAAGAAAATTGCTGAAGACTTCGGCTCGGTTGACGCCTTTAAGGAAGCCTTCGTACAGGCTGGCCTCACCCAGTTCGGTTCAGGCTGGGCCTGGCTGGTGCTAGACAACGGCAAGCTGAAGATTACCAAGACCGGTAATGCCGACCTGCCGCTCACCCAGGGCCAGACCGCGCTGATCACCTGCGATGTGTGGGAACACGCCTATTACCTCGACTACCAGAATCGCCGTGCCGACTTCCTCAAGGCTTTCCTTGAGAATATGGCCAACTGGGAGTTTGCAGCGCAGCGTATGACCGAAGGTCTTAAGAGCAAAGCAGCCTAAAAAAGGCTTATTCATTAATGGCCTTGCCCTTAACCGGGCGAGGCCATTTTTCATTTGTGGCCGCCGCTATTGGCCTCTAATCTCTTGGTTCTACGGCCCCACAGAAGGGCCAAGCAGAGAGGCACTGTTTAGGGATGAGCAACCCGGCACATCTGGAGCGGATGAATAACCCGTTCATGGATCTTCCCCCTGAAGCGCGGCCCACGCGCTCGCCATTCGACCTGCGCCTGATGTTCAACACATTGGGCGGCGATAGCCACCGCCCCTTCATGCAGCTGATGCGCGAAATCTCCATCTGGCATATGAAGTCGTATAACGACCCCGCTAATGCCAAGGATACAGACAAGCTCTACGCCCTCGCCAGCGCAGCCGGACTGGATGAGATAGCCACCGAGATTGCGCGCAAATGGGGCGTAGTCGATAAGGATGGTCCGCACCGCCTGCCCAACTGCGATAGCCTGCGCAGCTGGCCGGAGATTGAAAGCGCTGCGCCGCAGACCCTGCAGATCTGGCTGGCACACAAGCAGCCGAACATGATGCTCGGGTTCTTCCCGCTTGGGGGTGGCGACAGCATGCGCATTAATCAGGGCGGCCATACGGTGATGAGCGAAGAAGGCAAGGTCTTCAAACCCGGCGACTGGATTGGCGATCTTCTGGTCGAATACGCCCGCCTTAAAATCTGGCGCCATGAATTTGGCGAAGAAACCTATACTGCGCCCAAACCCGCCACCACCCTGCCGCGCCCGCTAGCCAAGATTGTACCAGCATGAAGATCATTCCTGCCACAACCAGCTTTAACCTGATGAATACTGCCGGTTTTGCCCCCTTCGTGCTGGGTTATCGCAGTGCCGTGCAGCTGGGCGATGTAGACTGGCTCGAAAAAAACGTGGCCGAAAGCCCAAGTCTGAATGCAGATAACCGCCGCTGGCTGGCTAATCTTGATGTTATGGGCGGCGATCAGCTTTCGACCATCTATGCACTAAGCCAAAAGAACCACAGGCTGTTTGGTTTTTTACTGCGCGAAGGTGCCTCGCCTGAAATGGTACTGCCTTTTGCCATCACCGAGCGTGACAGTCTGGCCATTAAAATGCTGTGTGATGCCGGGATAGACGCCAACAAGACTTACCAGAGCGTGCCGCTACTCAATATCTCAGCCGCGCTGCTGGATGCAGAGTCATGCGAACATCTGCTCAATGCCACAGCTGATGTAAATGGCTACCGGAATGACGATAAGCAATGCACCGCCCTGTACGATTGCATGGGCGTATACGAGCAGCAGGTGCGCAAAGCGTTTGACGCCGGTATGAGCGAGGCCGAGATCAGTAGCATTCCGCAGCAGGCAGCGCTACGCACCATCGGTGTATTGCTCGAGCGCGGGGCTGATGAACACCAGAAAGGCCCCGGCGGCTTTAGCGCGTATGATTGTGCCGTAATGTTCAGTGGCGTCGACCCGCGCCCCCTGGAACTGATCCACGAATGGCGCAGCGGCGCTGCCGCAACTGCCGAGATGAATAATCTTATGGCGCGGATGCGCAAACCGGGCGCGGGTTTAACTTAAACCGGCCACATGAGGGCTGAAACACGGCGGCCTTCCGAGAGCAGCACATTCCAGGTACGGCAGGCAGCGCCGGTATCCATCGGCTCCAGAATTACACCTGCCGCCTTGGCCGCCAGACGCAGCTCTTTGGCTGGCAGTTTGTCGAAGAGCTTTCCCACACCGAGTAGCAAAACCTGCGGCGCAGGATCGCTCTGGCAAATAGCTGTAATATGCTCAGCCGTCAGCTCATCCAGCGTGGCCACAGGCGCAGCCTGCACAACACTGGGGCGCAGAAAGATGGGCCCCTGTATTACAGCTTCACCCACACGGAAGAACCCCTCCCCATAGCCATGAACCGGTAAGGCACCAGCGGCAAGGGTTGGGGTAACGTCCATCAGATGTTCAGCGTGGCAGGCTTCTGGCGGCGCAGATAACCAAGGATCATCAGACGAGTAATCATGATGGCCGAGAACAACGTGGTGAGAATACCAAGTGTCAACGCTACAGCAAAGCCCTTGATGGGGCCCGAGCCAAGCGCAAACAGGATCACACCGGCGATGATGGTGGTAAGGTTTGAGTCAATCACCGAGGGCATCGCGCGGCTGTAGCCCGCATCCACCGCCGCCAGTGGCGTGCGACCGTTGCGGATTTCTTCGCGGATACGCTCATACACAAGCACATTGGCGTCCACCGCCATGCCGATGGTAAGAATGATCGCGGCAATACCCGGCAGCGTGAGCGTAACGCCCAGCACCGAGAACAACCCGAAGATCATGGCAATATTCACTGCCAGTGCCACGTTGGCATACATGCCAAAACGGCCATAGCTGATGAACATCCAGAATACGACAAGACCAAAGCCGATGATACCGGAGATACTACCCGCATCCACCGCATCCTGACCCAAGCCGGGACCAACCGTGCGTTCTTCAAGTACCTTGAGCGGTGCCGGCAGAGCGCCCGCACGCAGCAGCAGGGCCAGCTCAAGCGCGCTTTCAGGCGTGAAATTACCGGTAATTTCGCCCGAACCACCTGTGATGGGCTCGTTGATCCGCGGGGCTGTCAGCACCTTGCCGTCGAGCACGATGGCAAACTGCTGGCCAACGTTTTCACGCGTAATCTCGGCAAAGCGGCGGCCACCCATGTTATCGAAACGGAAGTTGACTGATGCCTGACCGGTCTGGCTACGGCCCTGCTGCGCATCGGTGAGCGATTCACCAAACAGCGAAGGCTGGCGGCGCACAACCACGCGCTGGGAAGGGTCATCGCGATCGGGCAGTGCCACATAACCAGCAGGCACAGAGATGCCGCCTGTCATGGTCGCCGCTTCATCTACCAGATGGAAGGTCATTTTGGCGGTCTGGCCCAAGAGGCGCTTGATCTGCTGCGGGTCGCTTACACCCGGCAACTGCAGCAAAATGCGGTCGCTACCCGAGCGCTGGATAATCGGCTCACGGGTGCCCGATTCATCTACACGGCGGCGGACGATTTCAATCGACTGCTCGATGATCTGGGCGCGGTAACGCTCGAGCGCTACATCGGTTACAATCAGGGTCACGCGGTTTTCATCACCTACCTCTGCGCGCAGGTCGGCATCAATATCGCGCGCGAGTGCGGTGATCTTGCTGGCATCATTCGCATCGCGCAGCTTGAAGGCAATCCCATGCTCAATCGTCTCAAGGCCAACGTAACCAATACGCTCGCCCTGCAGAGCCTGACGGGCGCTATCGAGCAACGCGTTCATGCGGTCGCGCAGGGCGACTTCAATATCCACGCCCAGCAACAGGTATGAGCCGCCCTGCAGGTCGAGGCCGAGGTTAACCGGATGCACCGGCAACCAGCGCGAATAAGTTTCGGCCAGCGGTTTGGTAATCTCACGCGACACCACATTGGGCGCTGCATAAAGGAGGCTCACCACGCAGATGGCAATTGTCAGCCATTTCTTGAATGGCGACAGATACACCATCGAATTACTGGGATTGCTCATGGCTTAGGCTGACTTCTTGTCTACGGGGTATTTGTCTTCTACTGCGCCGGTCTTGGCCAGTACTTCGGCAATGGCATTGCGCTGAACGCGTACGCGCACGCCTTCGGCAATCTCAACCGTTACATCCGGGTTATTGGTCTCAACCTTGTGAATGGTGCCGATGATGCCACCTGAGGTTACAATCCGGTCGCCACGGCGCAGGCCCGACACCAGCTTCTGGTACTCGGCCATGCGGCGCTGCTGCGGGCGCACGAGGAAGAAGTAGAAAATGATGATGACCAGGAACAGCGGCGCCAGCGAAACGAAGAACGAGGCCGGACCTGTAGCGGCGGCAGCGGTGGCGGGGGTGGAAGCGGCGTAAGCGGATGAAATAAGCATGTTTTCCTCTAGTAAAAGCTGGGCGGAATATACCCTGCTGGGCCGAGGATGCAACCATCTGATTATGCAAGGAAATCAGGCAAATCAGACCCGAATCAGGCGGCAATCAGGGTTTTTTGAGTTCCTGCAGTGCTGCTTTTATGTGCTTTTGGCGGCGGTGCGCCTCGCGCAGGGTATTCGTAGTGCGCGCCAGCAGGAAGATGATGAGCGGCAGATCGCCCTTCTCCTGATTGCACAGCCGGCAAGCGGCAGCAAAATTCTCGAGCAGGCCCGGGCCGCCATCGCTCTTGGGGTGCAGATGATCGCGCGTGACCTCGGTAGGCGGGTGCAGCTCGGCCACCTCTGTGACCTCGGCATCGGTTGGCCATTTCTTGCGGCTGCCCTTGAGCTTGGGCGGCAGGGTCATTTCATGTGCGCAGTAACAGCACAACCCGCCTTGCGCGTTAAACAGACTGAGCAACGAGGTGGACGATGCCGAGCGCGGCTTGTTGCTCAGGCGGCGCGGGCGGCGGATGCCATCTGGCAGCACGCGCGACTGGCCTTTGTAGAGCCACCGCAGCAGCTCAGGCGGCGGCGCGAAAGGATCGGCCTTGGCTGTGGGTTCGCCACCCACGCGTGTGTAGCGCAACTGCCCTGATTGAGGTGCCTGTGTTGTTGGTACTGTATAGCCCATTTGCCTGTCCCGTTCTGTGCGCCTTATGTCGGCTCATCAGGAGGATATATATACCTATTTTAAAGCGCCCTGGAAATTTAATAAAGAGTTCATGAGTCGTACTTGTCGTTGACCCCGAATCAAATATGAAATCAAAATGACTCGAAAGCAGATGTGATTGTCACGCCTGCTTTCGAGCCAAGTGTTGATTATGAAGGCAAACATAAGTTAGCCCCCTCTAGACAAGGATACGGTTAGCCTGTTCGTTTACATTGTCAACGCTCCTTCAACGTAACACCTCGTGGATAGCGGGGAGAAAGAGTCTTGAAAATGGCTAAAAAAACTACAGGTGATAAGGTAGCAAGCTGGGCCGCAAAAGGCCTGGCTGGCGGAAAACTTACTCCGTCTCAGCAGAAAAGCATTTACGCTTCTACGCTTAGTCAAGATGAAACACGCGGTAAGAAGCGCTGAACTCACTAAGTAAACTTGGGCGGCTCACTATGGGCCGCCCATATTAATTCACTTTTTAAAGAGTACATAAGCAGAAATACTACCGGCTCAAATACTTCATCGGGTCTTGCGGGTTAGAGCCGCGGCGGACCTCAAAGTGCAGCTGCGGCTCGGAGACGCCGCCCGACTGGCCGACGGTGCCAACAACCTGGCCCTTGGTGATGGGCGCTTCCTTGGTTACGTAAATCTGGTCGAGGTGCGCATAGACGGTGAACATGCCGCCCGGATGGCGTACCAGCACCATGTTACCAAAGCTGCGCAGCTCGTTACCCGCATAGGCAACCGTACCATCCTTGGAGGCGTACACCGAGGTGCCGAGTGGTGCAGCGATGTTCAGACCATCATTCGACTGACCATCCGCCTTGGCACCAAACCCCGAAATAAGGCGGCCACGCAGCGGCCAGCCGTAATCGCCCGTCCCCTGATCGATGGTTGAGCTGGTGGTGGTGGTAGTGGTCGTGGTGGTAGCGCCACTGCTGTTGAGCAACGGCTCACGCGCAGGCTGCACAGGCGCATTTACAGGCACGCCCGAAGTAACCGGCGTATTGGCTGGCATAGTGCCAAGCACCTGTGGCTGGCCGGGCTGGCTGGCGACAACAGCATGCGGATTATATGGCGTTGCAGGCGGCGGATTCATGCGTACGCCAGCAGGTGTGGTGGATGTATTAGCGGCCTGCGCGTAACCATCGTTCGGCTCACCCAGTGTTTGGGCCTGCACCGGGGCGCGGCTGCCGTAGCCCGGTGGCGGCGTATAAGTGCCGCCCTGTATGGGGGCTGGCGAATTGTAAGTGCTGGTGGCCGCCATATTGGGGCTGGTCTCGCCCGACCCCACACCGCGGTGCTCGATGGGTGCCGGAGGGCCGCCGCGGCCACAGGCAGCGAGCGCAAGCAGGACAAGGCTAAGGGCGGTGAGCGACTTCAGGTTCTGGCGGATCATCACAGTAACTCCTCCTGCTTGGGGATATGCTTATACAAACTGGATAGCGGGTCATCTGGTTCCGGTGAATTGCCGGGGTCGCCGGGCAATAATGGCACAAAGCGTACCGGCCAAAGCTGCTCGGCGGTATAGCCCTTATCGTCGCGGGTGATTTTCATGATGAACTGGCTGGCTTTATCGGTACCTACCGGAATGATCATGATGCCGCCCACATCAAGCTGGTCGAGCAGCTTTTGCGGAATGGTAGCACCCGCTGCGGCGGTCACGATAATCCGCTCGAACGGGGCAACCTCGGGCCAGCCGAGCATGCCATCCCCTGCGCGTGTGCTGATATTACGCAGCTTGATGGAGGCCAACCGCTCCTTGGCCATTTCCAGCAGCGGGCGGTGACGCTCGATGGTGTAAACGCGGCGGCACAGCTGCGCCAGAACAGCGGCCTGATAGCCCGAGCCGGTGCCGATTTCGAGCACCTTCATGCGCGGGCCGATTTCCAGCGCCTGAGTCATGTTGGCGACCACCTGCGGCTGGCTAATGGTCTGGCCATGGCCGATAGGCAGCGCGATATCTTCATACGCACGGTCGTGGAAGGTTTCGGGCAGAAACGCTTCGCGCGAGATTTTCTCAATCGCGGCCAGCACACGCGCATCGCTAATTCCGTCCTGACGCAGCTTCATCAGGAGGCGGATTTTACGGGCAGGTGTGCGGGCGTGGGGTGCGTTCATGCGGCAAACATCCGGCGCAGCACACTCAGGCCTTCGGCATGGGTGGGGTCAACCGTGAGCGGCGTGACCGAGATATCGCCTGCGGCTACGACGCCGATATCGGTATCCGGCCCGCAGTCGACCGTTTTGGGGTCGTCATAGCGCCATGAATTCCAGTAGTAGCCATGCCCGCGCGGGTCGGTGCCGCGTACCATCGACACGCCCTCGGCCTTGCGGCCCAAGCGTGTGGGGGTAATGTTGTGCACTGTTTCGCTGTGCGGGAAGTTTACGCTCATCACCACATCTTCAGGCCATGGCTGGCTGACAAGGCGGGTCACCACCTCGGTGAGCCAGCGGCGCGCATTACTGAAGTTGGCGGGCTGGCCATATTCTTTATCCTGCGAAAAGCCGATGGCAGGCACGCGCATGAGCGTGGCCTCGAAACAGGCAGCGAGTGTGCCTGAGTAGTTTACATCTTCGCCCAAATTCGCGCCGTTATTGATGCCGGAGAGCACGATATCGGGCCGACGGTCTTTCATCACTTCGGCGATGCCCATGATCAGGCAGTCAGCCGGCGTGCCGTCTACCGCATACATATCTTCTCCGGCTTTGCGCAAACGCAGCGGGCGCGAAATGGTGGAGACATGGCTGGAGCCCGACTGCTCGTGCTCAGGCGCACAGATAACAACCTCGGCCACCAGTGGGCGGATCAGCTCATGTAACAGGGCGATACCGGGCGCATCTACGCCATCATCATTAGTAATAAGGACACGCGCCTTGGACAGAACGAGAGGGGCTTTAAGCATGACACCTGCTGACTAAAAGAATCAGCCAGCAGAATCGGACAGGTTGCCGCAGATGTCAAACGATAGCGTAAGTCCTAGGCCAGAACAGCAGCCTGCCGAATCGTACGCAGGGCGACCCAGCGGTGGCCAATGGAGTCGATCTTCTCCATCACATCCAGCTCGTACTCGTACTTCTTGTGGGCTGGGCGCATGGTACCGGGGATATCGTCATGGGCGACATACAGCTTGATGGCAGTTGCGCCATATCCCTGTGTCTGCCCTGCGGGTGCGACTACCGCGTTTTTAAAATCGAGCAGGTTAAAGGCGGCTACGCAGTACTTGCCGGCCTCGTCAACCTCAGTTGGCGAGATCACGCGGTTGAAAGAAAGATGGACTGAAAGCCCAGCAGCATCGCGCGTAACCGTATTATCCTCATAATCGCGCAGCACTGCGGGTACGGGACCAAGCTGCTCGATAAACGGCAAGACATCTACGTTATTATTGGTCGTTTCGCTCATGGCTCTCTCCTGCGTAAGAGGGCGAGCTAGGGCCTTACGCCGGGATAAGTCAAAGGGAAATGGGTTAAAATCAGGCAGCCTTGAGCTTACTGATTTCAATCACCTTCTGCCCACCCATGTAGGGCTGCAGAACCGCAGGAATGGCGATACTGCCATCGGCCTGCTGGTAATTTTCCATCACCGCCACCAGTGCGCGGCCTACGGCGAGGCCCGAGCCATTGAGCGTGTGCACGAAGCTGGTGTCCTTGCTGCCAGCCAAACGCGTACGGGCGTTCATGCGGCGGGCCTGGAAGTCGCCGCAGTTCGAGCAGCTCGAAATTTCGCGATACTGGTTCTGGCCGGGCAGCCACACTTCCATGTCGTAGGTTTTTTGCGAAGCAAAGCCCATATCGCCGGTGCACAGGGTCATGATGCGGAAGGGCAGCTCAAGCTTCTTGAGAATGTTCTGCGCCGCCCACAGCATGCGCTCATGTTCTTCAACCGATTTATCGGGCGCTGTCACGCTCACCAGCTCGACCTTATAGAACTGGTGCTGGCGGATCATCCCGCGCGTATCGCGGCCTGCAGCGCCCGCTTCGGCACGGAAGCACGGCGTGAGGGCGGTCATGCGCAGCGGCAGCTCTTCAATCGGCGTGATCATGTCGGCCACAATATTTGTAAGCGGCACTTCGGCAGTTGGAATGAGGAAGTGGCCGGTTGAGACCTTGAACAGGTCATCCTCAAACTTATCGATATTACTGGTGCCGAACATGGTTTTCTCGAGCACCATGAGCGGCGGGCTCATTTCGGTATAGCCATGCTCGCGGGTATGCGTATCGAGCATGAACTGACCCAGCGCGCGCTCGAGGTTGCACAGCGCGCCCTTGAGCAGCGTGAAGCGTGCGCCCGAGAGCTTGGCGGCAGTCTCGAAGTCCATCAGGCCCAGCGCTTCGCCCAGCTCAAAATGCTCTTTGCTGGTATTAGCCTGCTTGGGTTCGCCAAATTTGTCGTGCAGGACGTTGTCCTTTTCATCCTTGCCATTCGGCACATCGGCGGCAGGCATATTGGGGGTGGTGGAGAGCAGATGGTGCAGCTGAGCTGCAACTGCAGCTTCCTCGGCTTCGGCAGCGGCAATCTTGTCCTTCAGGGTTGCGACTTCATTCATCAGCACGCTGGCATCACCGCCAACCTTCTTGACCGCGCCGATTTCTTTTGACGCCTCGTTGCGACGTGCCTGCCAGACCTGCGCATGCGTCTGCAAATCACGGCGCTTGGTATCGAGCTCAAGGATCTGGGCCGACAAGGCCGGACGGCTGCGGCGCGCCAAGGCAGCGTCAAAATCGGCAGGATTTTCGCGAATGAATTTAATGTCGTGCATGATATGTCTCCGGAAGTGGTTTTAAACCGCTTTCTTGGTCTTTTCCACCCATTTACAGGCCAGAATCGAGATTTCGTAGAGCAGCAGCAGCGGAAGGGCGAGAAGCAGTTGCGAGACCACATCGGGCGGCGTCACCACTGCGGCTACCACGAACACGGCTACAATCGCGTAGCGGCGCTTCTCAGCCAGCATCTGGGCTTTAATCATACCAGCTTTGGTGAGCAGCGTGAGCAGCACCGGCATCTGGAAGCATACACCAAAAGCGAGAATGAGCTGCATGATGAGGCTAAGATACTCAGACACGCGCGCTTCAAGCTGTATGGGCAGCTCGCCGGTACCGGCCGGAATTTCAAACCCCAGCATGAATTTGATGAGCACCGGCATGACAAGGAAGTAGAGCAGCGAAGCACCCAAAATAAACAGTACCGGCGTTGCGATGAGGAACGGCAGAAAGGCGCGCTGCTCCTGCTTGTAAAGGCCGGGGGCTACAAACTTCCAGAGCTGCCCGGCAACGATGGGGAACGAGATAAAGAATGCCGCCCAGGCCGCTACCTTCATGTAGGTGAAGAAGGCTTCGGTCAGGCCCGTATAAATCATGCGGCGGTTTTCGCCCAGCTGCACGGCCAGCGGGTGGACAAGGATGCTGTAAATCTGTTCGGCGAACTGGAAGCAGACGATAAACGCCACCAGAAATGCAGCGATGCACCACAACAGACGCGTACGGAGCTCGATGAGATGCTCCATCAGCGGCATGCGTGAGCTTTCAAGCTCGCTTGCCTCTTCAGGAATAATGGTTGGGGTTTCGCCGGTCATGCTGCCCCCTCGCCTTTTTCAGGCTCTTTGGGCAAAGCGGCTATGGGTTTATCGGCTACAGCCTCGGGGTTCTCGAGCACTGGCTCTTTCTCATTGGCAAACTTCTTGGCATGCGCACGAAATTCTTCAAGCTCGGCTTCATCCGCCAGCTCATCGAGGCTCATGCGGAACTCGTTAGCGATGTTACGGGCCTTGCGCATAAGCTTGCCGGCAGTGCGCATGAGGCCCGGCAGCTCCTTAGGGCCGAGCACGACCAGCGCGACCACGCCTGTTAGCGCGAGCTCCTGCCAGCCGACATCAAACATGAGTTAAACTCCCCCGCTCGCTTAAGCGCCCGGTGGCGGAACGCGCTTGCTATCGTCGCCGTCCTTATCGTCGTCCTCGCCCTTCAGGCCTTCGCGGAAACCGCGGATGCCCTTGCCCATATCCTTCATCAGGCCGGGAATCCGGTCCTTGCCGAAAAAGATGAGCACAATGACCAGAACGACGATCCAGTGCGAGAGACTGAGGGAACCCATGGGGCATACTCCGAAATTCGTTAACGCGCTAATCTAGGCCAAGCGGCCAGACTGTGCAACGCGGCAAAACATCAAGAATACTAAAGAATAGTACCCTGCAAGGCCGCCCGCGCATAAAAAACCAGCTCCTGCGGCACTACCCTGCCGTAAGAGAGCTGGGACTTGCTCTTTTTACCAGAGGGCTCGACCAGAAAAGCCGAGCGCCTGAGTTTTTGCTGTTCCTCGGCAGAGAGAGCCTCAAGCCCTGCCCCAGAATCATACTTACCCAGCCAATCGGTAATCAGGCTGGTGCGCCATGCCTTAACCTGTTCATCCTTGCTGAAATGAAAATGACCAAGCGCATGTAGCGCCGAGTGCTGCAAGGTGAATGAGGGCGAATTTAATGCATATTCAACTGCGCCCATCAGTGGCTTACGTGCAGGGTCAGGCAGATTATCCAGATAGTTGAAATCGTCACCGATCATGTAGCAAGCGCTTTCTAACTTGCTTGCAGTTTTTTCGCTTGATAGCGCGGGCGCACTATCGCGTGAGCAGCGCGGCAATAAAATCAACTCGTAGAAGCGCTGCATGAAGGTAGCTATTTCAGCTGCATCATCGTCATATGGCGAGAGGGCATACCTTAAGCTATGCGCCATGGATGACACGCAGGTTTGCCATACGAAACCTGCCCATTCATCATCGCTGTACTGAGTTGCAAGCTCAGGGAGATTACGTGTCATCCATAACCATACAGAACGACACACAGAACCGTGCGCAAGATAACTCTCCCAATCAGCCCATGGGCCATCAGGCTCTTCCTTATAATTAAAAATGGGATCTGCATGACAGATCAAGTATTCCGCCCCCTGCCGCAAAAAATCATCAGTGATTTCGGGCACAGGGGGCGGTGTATACATGCTTAGGCCTTGAGTATGCTCAGCAACGCATCAACCGACATGAGCTCAGCTTTTTCTGCCTTGCGGGGCTTGTATTCGATGCTGTTCTGCGCAGCCGTTTTGGGGCTGATGAGCACGCGGTGCGGCATGCCCAGCAGGTCGGCATCGGCGAACTTTTCGCCAGCCTGAATACCCTGACGGTCGTCATACAGCACGGTAATGCCAGCAGCAGTGAGCTGGTTATACAGCGCATCCGCCTTCTCGTAATCAGCAGCTTCCTTGCCTAAGGCCACGAGGTGCACACGGAACGGGGCCACACCTTCGGGCCACACAAGGCCCTTATCGTCGCCCAGCACTTCGGCAATGGTGCCCATCACGCGGCTGGGGCCGATGCCGTAGCAACCCATCCAGATTTTCTGGGGCTTGCCCTCGGCATCCATGTAGGTCGCGCCAAAGTCATCCGGGAAGCGGGTTGAGAGCTTGAAGATGTTACCAACTTCAATAGCTTTTACCTGCTCGTAGCCCTCTTCATCGCCCTTCTTGTAACCGGGCACAATGCCAGCCAGCGCATCAACATCGCCGATGATTTCCTTATTGATGGCCAGCTTGGTACCGGGCACGCGGTAAATTACATCTTCGCCGTACTCGGTGATGGTCTGGTACTCGTGCGAGTATTTACAGAACATGCCGCCCGAGGCGAAGGTCTTGAGCGTAATATCGCCAAGGCCCATGCGCTCGTATACCCGCGCATAAGCTTCGGCAGTTTTATCGTAGAACACATCGAGGTCAGCCTCGGTGGTGTGGAAGGAATACATATCCTTCATGCGGAATTCGCGGCCACGCAATAACCCTGACTTTGCGCGCGCTTCGTTACGGAACTTGGTCTGGATCTGGTAGGCCGCTTGCGGCAGGTCGCGGTACGAGCGCACATACTGCGTAACCAGCGGCGTGACGACTTCCTCATGCGTGGGGCCAAGACACAGGTCGCGATCACCCGCGCCCTTGAGCTTGAAGAGAATATCTACCGCATCCCAGCGCTTGGTGGTCTCCCAGCTCTCTTTGGGGTGCAGCGCGGGCATGAGCACTTCCTGCCCGCCAACAGCATCCATCTCTTCGCGTACAATCTGCTCGATGTTCTTGAGCACCTTCAGGCCAAGCGGCTGGAAGCTGTAAACGCCCGCCATAAGCTTGCTGACATAGCCCGCGCGCAGAAGAAGTTGGGCGTTACGCGAGGGGTCGCTATCGCTCGCTTCTTTAACGGTACGGGTATAAAGCTGGGTTAAGCGCATGATGTTTCCTGATTACAGTTTGGTATTTGCGATACTACGGCATTGATCTGGATAAAAGAAATTCTCGGTTGTGGAACAAGGCATTCCGGAAGTGGTTGTGCCGGGCGGCGGGATGAAGGCAGCGAGATGCGGCTTCAGTACATCAAGTGTGTAAGGCAATGAAAGTAGTACAACCCCAAAGACAAAATGAACTACGGCACGCTGCTTTGTGAACACAGCTTTGCGCAGCTTATACGCAGCACGCAAGAGAATGAAACCACCCAAAAGGTAGCAAAGAGCAGGCAGCAACAGCGGTGAAACAGATGTTTCAGGCAAACTGCTTTTCTTCCTCAAGCTCATCGACTTCGGCATCGATATCGGCGGGTTCAACCTCGTCGGCTACTGTTTCTGTAGCTGAGTTAACGGTTGGCTCTTCATCGTCATCATCGTCGTCGAAATCATCATCTTCGTCGTCATCATCGAAGTCGTCGTCTTCCGACATCTCGTCAGATTCTTCCTCAGAGGGTGAAGAGTCATCATCCTCGTCGTCTTCATCATCGTCATCGTCGTCTGATGCTTCGAGGTCGTCTTCATCCTCGTCCTCATCATCGTCGTCTGAGGCGACGTCATCTTCGTCTTCAGCTTCTTCTGCGGCTTCGGTATCTTCTTCCTCGTCAGCATCTTCAGCAGCAGCGGTAACGCGCTCGGCCACTGTTTCTTCGCTTGGCAGGAATTCGGGCTCGCTTTCGACCAGACCTTCAATCGCAGGCGGCAGCTCGGCTTCATCAGAGGGTGCCAGCACACCATAAGTTGGTGCAGCCTGAGCATCTAATAAGCCTGCAGCGCGCAGCTCTTCCATGCCCGGCAGGTCGCCGGTTGAACCAAGGCCAAAGTGCTCAAGGAACGACTGGGTGGTAACCCAGGTGAGCGGACGGCCCGGTGTTTCGCGGCGGCGGCCCGGGCGTACCCAGCCCAGCGCCATGAGATAGTCGAGCGTGCCCTTGCTGGTGGCCACGCCACGAATGGTCTCGACCTCGGCACGGGTAACCGGCTGATGGTAGGCAATGATCGCAAGCGTTTCGGCCATGGCGCGGCTGAGCTTGACCGGCTTGACGTTCTCGGTTTTGAGGTAGTCGGCCAGATCGGCAGCGCTGCGCAGGGCAAAGCGACCCGAGCTTTCAACCAGCTCGACACCACGGGTGGTGAGCTGCTCTTTAAGCGTGCTGATGAGCAGAGGCACATCGGCGCCCTCACCAACCGGACCGCGGTTGAGGTGCAGACGAATTGTCTTTTCATCGAGCGGAGATGAAGCTGCGAACAAAATGGCCTCGACAATACGCAGCTGCAGCGCAAAGCGCTCAACCGGATCCTGCGGGTTCACCACGGGCGGCATATAAGCTGCTTCAGCTTCTGGCGCGCCCTCGCCTTCGGCTATGCCCTCTTCATCAGCAAGAGTGGCTTCATCGGCCTGCACAGCCTCGAGAATCTCGTTCAGGTCCTGCTCGGTCTCGGTCACTTCCTCAGAAGTTTCGGCTTCAAGCGTTTCGGCGATGATCTCTTCGTTTTCGGTCACGGTGTTTTCGGTTTCCATAGCGGTCATATTATACAGCCTCTTCTACCAAGGTGAGATGTCCGCGCGCACGACGCAGATAAATGGGGGCATAATTCGCTTCCTGACGCACTTCGAGCAGACCCTGCTTGGCCAGTTCAAGGCTGGCGATGAGCGTGGCGGCAATCGCCGAACGGCCCATGAGCTTGTTGGCGCGGTTAAAGCTGGGCATGAAGGTTTGCAGCGTAGTCCACTCCGGCATGAAGCCAAGTGAGTTGCGCATGCGCTCTACCGCTTCTTCAATCGAGAACAGCTCCATCACCGCCATCTGCATGGAAGCGGGCTTCTCGCTGCGGCGTTTGATGGCGGCATAAGCCTGCATAAGGTCGTAAATTTCAGCCGTTGCTGTTTCGCGCGTTACAGTGCGAAGGCCCTCGGGCATACCGCGCGCGAATGAGTTATAGCCCAGCTGCGGCAACGCGATGAGGTCGTTAGCAGCCTTCTGCATCGCCTCGAGGCGGCGCATCTGCCATGCAAGGGCGGCAGCCAGTTCTTCACCGGTTGGTTCATCCTCGGCGCTACGCTCTTGCTTGGGCAGCAGCAAACGGCTCTTGAGGTAAGCCAGCCATGCCGCCATGACCAGATAGTCGGCTGCAATTTCAAGCTTCAGTTCTTTGGCGCTGGTGAGATAGGCAAGGTACTGGTCGGCCAGACGCACCATCGAGATTTTGGCGAGATCAACCTTCTGGTCTTTAGCCAGATGCAGCAACAGATCGATCGGGCCCTGGAAGCCATCGAGCGCCAGTACCAGCAGCGCATCACCAACCGACTCTTCGGTTGTTGTTTCAGGCATCGGCTCGGCAGTTTCGCTCACGGCAAGACCTCGGTTAAACAGGTGGAATCAGTGATTAGCGCAACCGGTTCGATTCGCGCCAGAATATTCGTCAAACAACCCGTAAAAGGCAGTTTTTTCTTAATATTCGGGGCAAATAAGGCGCCTTAAGCGGGGGTACGCGATGCTTCGGGGATCAGGTGGTTAAATTCGGCCCGTGCCAGCTTGGGGTCGAACAGGCCGATGGGGCTGAGCCACTCCTGCGCATTCTGCCAGCGCTTTTGCGTCGCGTCTGACAATACGGGCACGGCCTCGATCACCTCGGCCAGCAGCTTGGTATCGTAGGGGTATTCCTTGTTGTTCTGGCATACAAGGGCCAGATCGCAACCAGCTTCAATCGCCTGACGGGCCAGCGTGGGCAAATGCCCCTTCAGCGCCTGCATGCAAATGTCATCGGTAATCAGCAGGCCACCAAAGTGCAGTTGCTGGCGGATGAGCCCTTCGATAACCTTGGGCGACAGCGTAGCGCATTGCTCGGGGTCAATTTCGGTGAACAGCACATGCGCGGTCATGGCCATGGGCATGTCGAACAGGTTCTGGAACGGCAGGAAGTCACTGCCCTCGAGCGTATCAAGCGAGGCCGTTACGCTGGGAAGCTCAAAATGGCTATCGGCCAGCGCGCGGCCATGGCCGGGAATATGCTTGATCACGGGCAGCACACCACCCACACGCAAACCATCGCACAGGGCGCGGCCAAGGGCGGTTACAGCGCGGTGGTCAGCAGAGAAGGCTCGTGAGCCAATCACGCGGCTGGCGTCTTTGGCCGGCAGGTCGAGCACTGGCGCGCAGTTAACTGTAATACCCAGGGGCGCGAGCTGCGAGGCCAGCATGCGGCCCAGTATCTTGGCGGCAGCAATACCGCGCACAGGGTCGATACGGTAGAGATCACCAAGCACAGAGGCGGAGGGGAATTCTTCCCACTGCGGGGCGCGCAGACGGGCAACGGCTCCGCCCTCTTGGTCAATAAGCACCGGCGCATCGACACGGCCGACACAGGCACGGAACTCATCCGTCAGGGCACGTACCTGATTGGGGCTTTCGATATTGCGACCAAAGAGAATAAGCCCGAACGGATTGGCCTGCCCGAACAGACGACGCTCATCCGTGGTCAGCGTTGTACCAGCACACGAAACAATAACCGACTTGGGCAAGCTCATTCAGGTAAACTCACTTTTGTCTAGCGGTTCACCACGAGGCAGCTCTGGCCAGCGGCCTTGAGAGCTTCGCAGATCTGCTTGCCCTGTGCATCGCTCACGCTACCACCACGAATACGCCAGTAGATGCCGCGGGCGCCAAGGTCGACCTGCTGAATCTCCGGTGAAAGGCCACCCAACTGGGCACGATACTTGGCCTGCAGGCGGGTCCACTCGGCGCTTGCTGATTCCTGTGTGCGCACGGCACCCAGCTGAATCACGCGGCCAGCAACACCAGCAGCCGGGGCAATTGCAGCAGCCTGGCGGGCTTCCTGTGCGGTTGGCGCAGCCGGAGCAGCCTGCGGTGTAGCAGCGGGCAGTGCAGCTGGGTTAGCTGTACGCGGGCGGGTGCCCTGCGCCACAATTTGTGCCTGCGAGAGCGAGGCCAAAGGCTGCTCTTCGGTTGAAGTGCTAGCAGCGGGTGCCGCAGCGGCTGCTGCAGGTGCTGCAGGCTCATACGGCGTGCCGGGCTGCGGATAGCTGCCGATGATACGCTGATCGGGCGGACGAATGCCTGTTATGGCCACCGGTGCTTCAACCGGCGCTTCAGGCGCGGCAATAACCTCGGGCGCGGCGGCGACCGGTGCATCAGCGGCGGGCGGCTCGAGCTGCTCGGCGCGGGCAATCACGGTTGAGGTATGACCTTCGGTTACACCAGCGGGCAGATTACCTGCGGCCTCTGAGAGCTGCTGCATAGCCTGCTCACCGGCATCGCCACGCTGCTGCTGCGCACGGCGCTGCTGATGCATGAGGCGAATTTCATCGGCGGTGAGCGCAGGTGTGCCATCCGGGCGGCGGGGCTCGGTGAGGCTGTCAGGCGCGATGGGGTCGAGCGGGCTTTCTGGCGGCGGCACGAGGCGCTCAAGACCGGGCTGAGCAGTGGTGCCATCCATCTGGCTGTAAACGGTTGAATCGCGGTTGGCGATGATCATGCCGCCCTCTTCGGCCGGGCGTTCGCGCAGCGGCGCGTTATCGGCGGTGATGAGCGGTACCTGATCAGGCGTTGTGGTGTTGCCCTGATAGGCGCTGTAAACAATCACGCCAAAGGCAGCAACGCCGGTCAGGGCAAGGGCCATGGCCGACAGGCGGATGATACGCGGCATCGCCATTTTGCTGTTGGTCGACGCACCACGACGCAGCGGGTCGCGTTGTGATTCAACATTAGGCGGCAGAACTGTAGACATTAGCGTAACTCCTCGACGGGCTCGACCCCAAGCACTTTAAGGCCTGAGGCAATAACTGTAGCGGTTGCGG